>JBBCKG010000001.1:0-119219 GCA_037190905.1 Agriterribacter sp.
ATAGCCAACGGACAGGAATGTCCGACAAAATCTATGCAAAACGCACATAAGCTATCAGCTATGTAAGATTGGACTAAAAGAGTGGTAAGGACTAAATGTTAAAACTAAGTAAAAACTATTTTCCGACTCTGCCAAATAATAGGCTGATTAATTTTTTGTGAACAGGATATGGCGAATACGAAATAAGTATTTACACTTATCATTAGGCTATTGATACAGGTTACGCTCTCCTTTTCTAAAATATCATTTCAGGTTAAATTTGACTTTTAATTACGTTAAACCCAATCCAAAAAATGTTCAACCTTATAGTATCGGGAGATTGTGATGCCTGGAAAAACAACATCTATTCCTTGGATGTCAGCCGCTGTATTAGTTCAAAGGAGTACACAAGTGAAGAACTGGCAAACCGGTTCGGAAGTTTTACGCAAGAAGCCATAGAACAGTTAAAAACCTTTCCCTGTCTCTTTGCATATGAAGATCCTTGTGATCAGGCGCCTCGTTTTGGGTGGTTTAAAAGCATCAAGAAAAGAACCGATAAAATTATCATGGAGTGTGATTATGTGACCGTCGAGCCATGGATGACTGAAGTGGATTTACGGGCAGTTCAGACAAGTCTTGATATTGGAGGATGGGAAATGAATAGAACGCACTGGGCTGTAAAAGAAGTTGACCTCGCAGAAGAACTGGAGGCGCGGGGTATATCAATCCCGGGCAGCAATACTATTGCAATGCCTGTTGTGAACCCGGAGAATCATTTCTTTGATGTTGCTTTTTCTTTTCCCGGCGAAGCAAGGCCGTTGGTTGAAAAAGTTCTATCGGAATTATCAAAAAAAATGAACGGGAATAATATCTTTTATGATAATAATTTTAAGGCATTTCTGGCGCGTCCTAATCTGGATACCTTTCTGTCGGGCATATATCGGGACAGATCAAGATTGATTGTTGTATTTCTCTCCGGTGATTATCAAAGAAAGCGCTGGCCCGGCCTTGAATTCCGCACCATTCGGGAGATCATTTTTAATAAGGAACACCAGAAAGTAATGTATATACGCCTGGATGATGCTCCTGTTGAAGGCGTATTGCAAACTGACGGTTATATCGATGCCAGACAGCACAGCCCGGCCGAAATCGCAGCCTTTATTTACCAACGGGTTCAATCAGGCAAATAGACGAGATTCCCCAGTCTGCTCCACAATCACATTCAACGATATATTTCTCGCTCGGGTAATAATAATTACAGAATGAAGCAACAGCATTGATGGCTTCTTCGTACTTAAAATTCAATGCGTTTTTAAACAAGTAATCGTGGGTACTTCCGTCTTTAGACGTTAATACTGTCCCTAAATTCTTTCAGATTAGAAATATGCTGTGCGGTGGGTGGATGATCTTCATAGAAATTCTTTTTTTATTTCAGGGATTACCGTTTTGATTTTTTTCATTAAAAGAGATATACTCCTCTACTTGCTGTTTATTGAATATTTCTGTCACCCTTTTGTCGACTCTTTTATATTCGTAGTTATTGGGAATGCGGCTGTTAACAAAGGCTTCCAGTGTCGTGAACAAAAAGATAACGAAGCCGCTTGCCAGTCCAAAATGCTCGTACCACTCATTTATCATGGGCTCCCCCACAACGGGATTAAGTAAAAGTTTAAGAATGGCTTTTTTCTTTTCATCAATTAGCCGGTAATTGACATAAGCCAGATGGAAATATACGGGTACAGGGTCTGGTTCAGGAATTAACCTGATTTGTCCGCGGTATGTGTAAGGGAATGCCCGGAAAATGGAAGTGCTGGTCATTAAGTAAGTGGTATAATCTTCCGGTATTTTCTCACCTTTTATATCTTCTTAAAAAAGGCGAACAGGCAACTGAAATAGAAAACAGCATCCGTCCCATAGCCCTGGGAAGGAAGAATTACTTATTTGCCGGAAGCCATGAACGGGCACAGGATGCTGCCATGCTCTATAGCCTTTTTGCTACCTGCCGACTACATAATGTAAACTCCGAAAAATGGCTTACATACCTGCTGCAAAACGTTAACAGCACAAAAAAAGAAAACCTACATCTGCTGCTGCCGCAAAACTACACGGGATAGATAAAGCTTTGTTTTTGAACTAAAAACATGGGGTTCCCCGATAGGATACGATGAAAATAACTTAAATATCTTAAACTACATTTCTTTACTTTACTAAAAAAGATACTATGGGCTCAACGAATGACTTTACGATTGATCAGATTTCAGCAGCGATAAAATCAACGGGATTCATTTTTGAGCAAAAGGTTGCAACTATTATTGAAAGGGAGGGCTTTCTAGTAACAACTAATAGTGCTTATTTGGACGAAGATGAAAATAAATCTAGAGAAATTGATATAGTTGCTCATAGGGAGGTGTTTGCGTTATTGGATTATAACGTCAGGGGCATTTGTTACTTGACCTGTGAATGTAAAGACAGTAAAAATCCCCTAGTTTTTTTTACGCGAAAAAAGAACAGTATGGATTTTTATTTTCGTCCAGCCGAGATTCAATTACTACATAATATCTACCATAAAACGAAAGATGGAAAAACCGAAAATTCAGATGGGTTTTATTACATGCAGTTAGAAAATTCACATTTTTACACCAAATCCCCTATCAAAGCCACTCAGTTCTGTAAAATAACTCGAAATAATAGTAAAATTGAGGCACAGACTTCAGGATTGGTCGATTCTCTCATTTATCCGGTTATAAAAGCATATAGATATAACGCAGCAAATGCTCCGAAATCGAGTGAAAGTACAAAATACTGTAAATTATTTTTCAACTTAATTATTGTGAGCGGCAATTTATACACGGTTGATTCTGAAAGCCCAGATGCACAACCAATTAAAACAGACTTTGTTCCATTTATAAGAGATGTGCGTACAAAAGGAACAAATGGGATTTTCTTGACTACATTTGTTACTATAGAATATCTGGAGCAATTTATAAATGATCAAGTACTTGATTTTTGCACCACAGTATACACTAAATATGTATCCAACAAAAGTTACATAAAAGGACCAGTTATCAGTACATAGGTAAGATTTTTAAATTGCTTTAACTTGTTTAGTTTTCTAATTTTGATTAGCTTACATATAAGTTCTTTCATCAAATTCGTGTTTGAGTTATTCCGTGAGTAGAGCGAGATGAGATTAGCAAACATATTGATTTTCAATAAGATAATAGGTCGGTTCGAATCCAGTCATCCCGACAGAAAGAAAAGCTCACGCGAAGCGTGGGCTTTTTGTTTGCCCCCCTCTGGGATCACCGCAGGTAATCCAGTCATCCCGACTAAAAAACAATAAAATCCGCAACTCTAAAAGGTTGGCGGATTTTATTATGACTACACAGCGATTAGCATAGGACCGTGCTTGCTATTTGGGAGATTGTTGTTTTTCAGGCATATATATTTTTAAGTGTCAAAATAAAGACGAGTTATGGCGGTTCTCCTTTCCTATAGTATATCCGTAGCGGATAATCAATCATCTATTCCAAGCAACTTCACCACCTGCTCATAGCTCATCGAACGCCAGTCCACGCGCTGTTTGTTGGATGTAACAACTTTGCCAGGCGGAATTAGAATGTAGCGCAGGGAATAATTCGTCCGGTTGATAATGCCAGTAGAAAGTGTTTTTCCCGGAGCGGCTGTAGCACTGAAACGAAAGCTATGGGCAGCAACAACGGTAGTATTCCAGGAAAATGTAAAGAGAGGCTCTCCGGTAGCAGTATTATACACGGCGCTCGGCACGGGATGAAAAGCCAGATTGCCCGTAGCATCGTTTAATACATAGAGTAGAAAGATACCACCTTCCGACAGAAACTCTCTTAGTCCTGTAACCCCAAGCGCGCTGAGCATGGATTCAGGTATCACATAGACCGCATCTCTATAAGTGTTATCCGGATATCCGGTCCATACTTTCCACGGAATCCAATCGCTGGAAATTACATTGGCCGTACCGTCTTCTCCCTTTTCGCCTTGTGGTCCTGGCTGACCTTGCTGCCCCTGCGCTCCTTGTGGTCCTGGCTCGCCTTCTTTTCCACAAGCAGTTAGGAGAAGCGTCACAACAAATGCTGATAACAGTTTTTTTAGCATAGTTCAGATTTTAGAGTTTTAAATGTTAGAATGGAAATCTTATCGATAAAGCCGCTTTTGTGTTGCGTTAGGACGATCAAACTATTTTGAACAGATTGTAAAAAGAACAGTCTGCTCTTCTCGAAATGTAAGTACTATCTCAGGCGAATACTGTAATTAATCCACAATTTGTGTTCGTCATCCACCCCGCTGGTGGTGGGCTTAAGGCGGAACTCCCAGCTACGCGTCTTCAGGTTTTCCGGAACGAGTATTGTCCTGTCTTCATGGTAGCCCGCCATCCGTCGGATATTATTGTTTTCCAGCACTACCAGTTTATCAAAACTAGCCAGGTCATTGTCTTTATGAAAAGTTCCAAAAGCTCCTTTGTTTACGCTTACATTGAATTCTATTTCACCTCTTTTCATTTTTTCTTCCGATACGAGCAATACAAAACCATCTATAAAGGGCTTTTTATTGTAAGGGTTCTCTAAATATTTCAACGACTTTAATGCATCTATACTATTCAGATCGTCTTGGTAATAACTGGCAGCGATACTTGTAGCGTATCTTCCCAATTCATTTCTATCGAATATGTTCAGAATATTAAAATTGGCACTACGCCTGATTTCGGGTAACGGACTACTAAACAGCCATTTGGTTGTAATAGTATTAATAACCTTATTGCTTCGGTCTATTTCATTTATTTCAAATTTTATATCTCCAAACACTTTTCGGCAGTCATGGTTATCTATTCTGTTTCTTCCGGCTTCAGATACTGCGATATAGTTAAGTGAAGTATATAGGGTGAGCGTGCGTTCTTTATAGGCTTTTTCGTGTTCCGGTACTGCTTCTACAAACCATAGTACATCCTGTTGCCCTTCATCTGTCCAGAAAATCACTTTTGCATTTTCGGTGGTTGCGCCACCTTCAATGGCAGCAAAAAGATTTGTTGCGAGATTTTTTAATTTAAAAGCTCCGTCAGCACCGCTTACAAATGACCACCTGAGTTCATCAGAAAGTCTATTGCTTTGCAATTTGCCGATGGCCGTGCCTTTGCCTCCCTTTGAAGAAAGCCAGTGTGCATTCAGGTAATTGAGTAATTTGAATGTTTTTACGCCATCGCTTCTTGTTTCAACCTCAGAAACCCGCCACATGATGCTGTAGTCCATATTGAGTTTTACAGCACTATGAATAGTGGTGTTGGCATTTTTGAATCCCATGTATTTATCTGCAGTTTTACTTCTAAGTACAATCACACTGCCTTCTTTTATGTCTCTTAAACTTATAGATGAATAACCGAGGTTTTTTCCAATTTTTGTAGTTACTACGGTTCCTTTTGCTGCATTGTTTACTTTTACAGGTTTCTGCGCTTTTGAAAAAAGAACAGGCAATAACAGCAGACATGAAACAATCATTTTTATCATAGTATATTTTTAGGAGTGACTAACCTGTTTGTGCGCTGCTGACAGGCTCTGCATTGAACGCTTATCTAAACTTTTTTCAACCTGCGTATCCTTCGTTGAGGCAGCTTACGTTTTCAGCAGCATGTACTTCGAATTTTCTTTTATCCCTGTTAAAGCGCCATGCCCTTATCGCTTTTGAGTGCTGCTCTCTTCCGGGATTTATTAAGGCGATCAGTTCTACATTATTCACTGCCCCCTCCCAACACAATACAGTTTTTACCTGCTCTGTTTGCTTTACTCCTGTAATGGATAATACATCTTGTATCCATTCTTTACCATCGGTTTCCCTCAGGGTAAACAATACGAGGTAGTCGTTTTGGAGCCGGTAAACAAATACGGTAAACTGTTCCGGATCATCTATTGGCGACACTTGTGAACTTTCGGTAAATTGATATTTTTTCAGCAAGGCAGGCAGGCTATCACTGCTGTACAACTTTCCTTTCAGCGATTGGATTTCGCTCAAGCCGGCATTTTCTTGTGCCTGGCAACTGGTTATTACGCACAATATGGTAAGAATGCGCAGAAGATAGCTACCGTACATGTCCTTGTTTTTTTGCTGTGGTTAATTCGAACACCCGCCTCTTCCATTTTCAGTGCTGTTTCGTTGCTATCAACAGGTTCGTGGTCGAAAGGAAATTGCTGGTGTAAAGTTGCAATGCCTTACAACAAAAGTCAATTACACATTTGGGTAGGTATGGAGACAAATAACTAACACATGGTATAATGCTCGATTTTTTTTGGGGATGGTGGTACATGCATATCAAAGCCCATTTACGCCAGTTCCGTTATTTAGAGCAATGGTGGTGTGTTGCCCTTGAGGCGTCGGCTAAAAGAATGCGGCAGCCACCGGCAGACGGGTCCGGAGTGTTCGTGGCCAACTCAGTTTAACCGGACAATTTTATGTTGCAGGGCTTTGGCTACGGCTTCGGTACCGCAGTTTACATGTAGTTTATGGTAAATGTTTTGCAGGTGTTTTTTCACAGTATCGATGGTGATGTTGGTTTTGGCTCCTATCATTTTGTATGAGTTGCCCTTTACCAGCAGTTCGAGCATCTCTGTTTCTCTATTGGTAAGATTGAAGCTTTCTTTTGCTGGTTTATTGTTTCTAAAGTATTGAAATACCTTTTGCGCTACAAAGGGACTCATAGGGATGCCGCCCTCATTGAGCTCCTGCATGGATTGAATAAGCTTTGATGGCGAAATACCTTTTAACAGATAGCCATCTGCGCCCGCACAAATACAATCAAAAATCCGGTTGTCGTCGTCAAATACCGTGTACATGAGCACTTTAATCTCCGGAAAATGGCTTTTTATCTGCAGTACTCCCTCTATTCCATTTACATCCGGCATGTCTATATCCATCACCACCAGTTGTGGTTCCAGCTGTTCCATTTCGGGTAATACATTGGCGCAGTTGGCGAACGCGCCAACCACTTCAAAGCCTACACTATCGTTTAGCAACAATTCCAGTGATTGCCGCAGCCGAAGGTTGTCTTCGTAAATAACGATATGCGTTGTTTTCATATGTTTTTTCTTGTAAGGTTATGGTACTAATGGCATCCGGAGTGATACGGTAGTTCCTCCATCAGGTTCAGACTGAATACTAAAACCAGCATTCCATATTGCGGCTCGTTGTTTCATATTCTGCAACCCATTACCACGGATTTCTTTATCTTCCTTAAACCCTATTCCATTGTCTGCTACCGTCAGTTCAATGATGTTGTTAACCACGGTTACTGCTACCTGCGCTTTTGTAGCTTTTGAATATTTGGCTGCATTATTGATGGCTTCTTTAAAAATAAGGTAAACATCTCTTCGTTGTCCCATAGACATCCGGAAGTCCGAAATGTTCTCCGGAAACGACATGTCAGTCTCAATATCTTTCCCTTCAAACATGTCGGCTGCATATCGTTTCATGCGTATAAACAGGTTTTCGGGACTGTCAAACTGGGGATTAATGTTCCAGACGATGTCCGAAAGAGATTCGCTGATCCGGTTGATATCTTCGCCTGCGATGCCGAGGTGTTTTCGGGCTATATCAGGATTACTAATGTTGCGACGGGTGAGTTCGTTCAGGATACTGATATTACTCAGCGACGCGCCAATGTCGTCGTGGAGGTTGCGGGAAATAGCATTTCGTACTTCCAGTAATTGTTGCTGTTGCTCTATTTTTTTTCGAAGCTTAAACCGGTTGAATAGAAAGTAGACCAACAGCGAAATAAGCAGGGCGCCAATGACCAAAAAGTTTCTCAGTTGTTTTTCCCGTTTCAGATCTTTGATATTCAGTAAATTCTGTTGATGGGTGAGCTGAAGGTTTTGCTGTGATAACTGCAATTCCTGTTCCCTGTTTTTAGCCAGTAAGGATTGTAGTTCCAGCTCTTCCTGCGATTTTCTGAAAGCGGCTTCCTGTAGTTCCTTTTCCTGTGACAGTAGTTTTATTTCATCCTCCTTTCGTAAAGCTTCCAGGGTATTTCCGGCAATGACCGCTTTTTGTTTTTCCAGTTCCAATAATTTTATACGTTGGTCTGCGTGCAGCCGGGCTATTTCATTGTCTTTCTTTTCGGTTTCATACTGCGACTTTATTTCCTCTACTTTACTGAGGGCGCTATTGGCTGCAATGCTGTCTTTGTACAGAATGTATCGCCGATAGTACTCAAGGGCCCTGCCTTTATCAGCCTGTTTGTCGTACAAATTACTCAACTGTAAATGGGCGTTCATGCTGTTTTCTTTACTGCCGAGCTGTATCGCCAGTTCTGATGCCTCTAAAAGATATTTTTCAGCTAGTGTAAAATCTCCGTGCATGGTAGCCGCAGCCCCTGCAGCTATTTGGGTGCGCGAAAGCAGGGTCTTATTATTTTGTGCCCTGAAAATAGTCATGGCTTTATCCATCCATTGCAAGGCGGCTGCATATTCTTTTTGTTTATTATGGTAGGCGCCCATGGCCGAATAGCCGGCTGCCCGCAAAGCGGTGTTGTTCAAACTATCTGCCAGGTGAATGCCTTTTGTAAACCGGGCGTAGGCCTCCGGTAGCGAATCTGAGAGGAGATAATAGTGTCCAAGGTTGATATTGGGAATAATGAGCCCCGGCAAATCATTAATAGATTCCCGCACTGCAATGCTTTGTTTCATATAGGCCGTTGCCTGTTTCATATTGCCCGTGAGATAGAAGCCGGAAGCGATGTTGCTCAGGGTTTGTCCTTCTCCCCGTTTATTGTTATCTTTTTCAAACAATCGCAAGGCTTTGAAAAACCATTGAATGGCTTCATTGTTTTCGCCGCGTCCAAGGTGTAGCGATCCCAGATTACTGTTTACATCAGCAGCCTTTCCTTCCAGCCTGCTGGATGCAATCATATCCAGCACTTTCAAAAACCCTTCTCTGGCTTGTTGGGCAGCGCCTTCCTGCATCTGGTACAATGCTGTTCGGTTATACGTACTGATGAGCAGTGCGGTGTCTTTGATTGTTGTGGCAGCATACAGTAAAAGGGAGTCGAATCGTTTGGCCTCTGTTGTTTTACCTACTTTGAATGTAATATCTGCCAGCAGGTCGTATGTATGCGCTTCAATACCAGTGAGCCCGGTAGATTTAGCCTGCATTACCAATTGGTTGGCCAACGTATAAGAAGCATCATATTGTCCATTTTCGAACAGCCATTTGGCCTGCCTGAGCTTTTGTGCTGGTGTGTTTTCAATGTTGTCAGACTGCCCCCTCAGTTCAGCGGTAATGACGGCTGACAGCACTGCAATACAAACTATTTTTTTAAAGAAGAGGTTACAATGCATCATAATTGGTTTATTCCCTCGGGACAGACTTCTACTTTCCAAAAGTCCAACATCTTCCTCCAAAAATCAATTACACTATCGGGTAGTAGCTGAGTATAGCCTTAAGTATTTACAAAATAATCAAAAGGGAGGGAAATGTTGATTAAAAGTATGCTATTACTGTAGGATCCGTAGTTGTGGTAGTACATATCTGGCTGCCCTGTATGTACGTCCGGATTTTTTTAAGGAGAATATTGAAGCCGGAAAAAATGCTATATTTATGTGTAGCCGGCAGAGGTGAAAGCAGGCATGATTACGGGCCGGGGTATACCGCCATCAGCAGGGCCGCTTATTGTAAATTCAATATAAACCTGCGTCCTGTATAGTGCAATATGGTTCTGTTTCACCTTAAAAGACAGCATAGACTCGTAATTGTGTAACGAAGAAGAGGAGAAAAATGTAAGATATTGCTCAGAATGATAGAGGTTTTCCCCGCCACAGTCGGGTCGGTACTGCGAGCAATTTTGGGTTGATTGCTAACTTAAGAAAAATGCATGTAAATAGATAGAATCGTATGCAATCTGCCATCTCAATAGAAATTCTGCACTATCACCAGGCGCTGGAACTGCCGCACCAGGTTATCTGTGAACAGCTTGCCAACGACATCTCTGCGTATTTGAAGGATGCCGAAAACAAGATATGGCATCGTCACCCTGTATGGTTCCTTGATGGCAATCCTGTAGTGGGGTATAGCAGGCAAAAGCAAGGCATCCGGCTGATGTTTTGGAGCGGCGCGGATTTTGACGAAGAGAAGCTGAACCTGAGAGGCAAAAAATTCAAAGATGCTTCCATTTTCTACAACGTGGTAGATGAAATCAACCGCAAAGACCTTAAGCGCTGGCTTGGGAAAGCCAGGGAAATACAGTGGGATTACAAGAATATTGTAAAGCGAAAAGGAGTGTTGGAAAGGCTGAGATGATGAAAATTGCACGGATTTTGAGGCCTGCTTTTAAAAAAGAAGGCATGAAAAAAGGCAGCTACCACCATTGGTGCATATATTTATACCAATGTTTCGTTTTGGTGTAAAAAAGAGGCTGTTGTTGGTGCTGGTGGCATCGCTTACACTGGTTGTTCTCCTGCTGGGAGCAAGTTGGTATCTCATCACCTACCGTTTCCGGGAAGCGTTGCGTTATATTGTAGATGTAGAATCTAATGGAACCTACGTATTACAATCACAATCTGCTAAGTTTTCTTTTCGGGATAAAACGGTAACCATCAACGATGCGCACCTGTTGCCGGTAGATTCATCATCTCATGAAGTGCATTATGATGTGAGGATTCCTGCTGTTTTTTTCTCTATCAAGTCCTGGTCGCAAATACTTTTTGAGTCGAAGGTGACGGTAGACAGTTTTTCGATAGATTTTCCGGAGATCAGTGTGTACGACCGAAGCAGCGATAAGCCACAAAAGAAGAAAATAACGGTACATGCTTCGGATGTGTTCGACAAACTGCATGAGGTAAAGTCGCATCTTTCCGTACGCTCTTTTACATTAAACAATGCGGCTTTCAGCTTTGCTACCGAACGACAACCCGGCAAGTTTCACAGCAACCGGATCAATTTTTCTGTTAAAAATTTTGCCGAATCAGATTCTTCTCAGCGATTCCTTACGTCGGAGCACGTGCTGTTGGATATTGCCGATCAGGACTGGCGTTTTCCCGACAATCGTAACCGGGTACAGTTTAAGCAGCTCCTTTTATCAGGAGAAGAAAAGATGTTTCGGATTGATTCCTGCGTATTCAGCGGTACCGACCGCTACGATCGCCCGTTCAGCATCCGTCTTGGCAGTATTCGTTTCTCTTCAGACAATCTGTCGGCCTTGTACGACAGGGGAGAGCTGGTGATCGACAGCCTCTTGCTGAGTAAACCGGAAATCACCATACCCACCACGGAAAAATCACATCACAAAGCCCGGGGCGATCAGGGACATGTGATCAGCGATGCTATCAGGGAAATGTTTTCGGCCATTCAGATAAAGTACATTCATGTAGACAGCGGTATGCTGTTTCTGGCAAGTGAATCAGGATTGCAGCCGGTGAGCAGCAATCGGACAGACGTTAAAATATATAATCTGGAAGTACCGCCCAATGCTGGTCCGCTCCGTACCGACAGTATTATTCTCTCGCAGCGAAAAATTGCGCTTATCACAAAAGACCAACTGTTCAGCCTGAACATAGAACGTTTTTTGCTGAAAGACAATAGCCTGTTCTTGTCAGATGTTCGCTTTGAACCCACTCCTAAGAACACAGCTTTGCGATTGTTCAGTTTTCGGGCGCCTCGCGTGAATCTGAAAAATATAGATCTGGAAGCGCTGATGGAGAAAAAAATAAACGCGGATATAGCAGAGTTGGTGGCCCCCGAAATAGACTTGATCGATCGGAGCAATGACCAGCCACTTGCTTTATCCGGAAAGCAGCCGGAAAAGCGCGACTTTTTTTCTACGCTTCGTGCACTGAACGAATTGATCGATGTTGATTCATTTCAGATCCGTGACGGAAGGGCACTCTACCGGTTGCCGGGAGACGCTGCTGCTTACCTTCAGTTAGATGATATTGACCTGTACGTTCGGCTCAACGAATTTGCAGAGAGTGAAAATATTGCAGCGATTGAAAAGTCCGTCAGTTACTTTAGTACACAAAAACTCACGCTAACTGCCCCGGATTTGTCTGTGGAACTGGAGGGGCTGCGGCTGACTGGAAAGCAGCGTAAAACACAGGTAGCGTCCTTCCGCTTAAATAGTGTGAGCGGAAACCAGGTGGGTATCACCGGTAAAGGGTTAGAATGGATGCGGGTAGACTGGGACGGCCTCATGAAAAAGAAACTCAACCTGCATACACTGCACCTGCGAGCGGTAGATGTGCAGATAAGTACGGGTGAACAGGAAAAAGATAGTGCAGCAAAATTTTCCGCAGCATTCCCGCTATCGGTGCGTCGCCTAACAGTAGACAGTATTTCGTTTGACCAACGCCTGGCAACTGCGATCCGCTTCCGGGCTGCACAATTGCAACTGGATAATATCCGAAACAGCGACAGCAGCCTGCACTGGGACAAAGCGGCGGCGGTAGTGGATTCATTTACACTGAATAACGGCGCTACCCACCTGTTTGCCCGGCAGACACTGCTGAATACTGCTGCAGCTACCGAAATAAAGAACCTGGCGTTTACACGACACAACCGCGAGTTGGAGTTGCAGGCAACTGTTCCTCTGGTGACCGTATCGCTTCCTTTACAGACTGTCAGGCCGCGCGAATGGTATGCCAGGTTTCTGGCGTTGGAGAGCCCGGTCGTTTCCTATCGAAGGATGGATACTGCCCGCAGCGATACCGGTGAATCTGCATTGCCCGACATTCGGATAGATAGTTTGGCAATTGCCGGAGCATTACTGAAATATGGAGATGACCGAAAACAACTGACGGCAGCACTGCGGCTTGGGTTGGAGGCGTTTGGCATATCAGCCACAGCCAGACAACTGCATCTCCCGCTGGCAGATATGGATATTCGCGCATTCAAAGCCATGGATGAGAACCGGCTGGTAGAACTTCCTTTGCTTGTTTCGCGGATAAGGAATATGCAGTGGCAGTTGCAGGAAGCAAAAACTTTCACCGGTCTGTTCAGCGGGCGTTGGAGCGGGGGAATGCTCAACTGGCTCACAGACAGTGCTAAATTCAACAGCCGCGATATTGAAGGAGAGATCCGGGAACCTGGTTTGAGTGTTGGCGGCGGTGCAGTTGCTGCTGATGATTTGCTCGAAAAACTTTCATTACAAATGGGAGCATCCGCATATGAAGGAAAGAAAACCGGGTTGTATACAGAATACATTCACTGGAAGCCGGAAGCCCGGGAATTAGCAGCAGGGCCTTTTCGTATAAAGCCGCTTATGGATGAAAAGGCGTTTGTACAGGCAAGCAACTGGCAGTCGGAATACGTAATGGTATCCGGCAAGTCACTTGTCGTGGACGGACTCACGTATGGCGTGGTGGCACCGAAGGCGGTAGCCGGTAAAACAATGGCGTTGGAAGATGTATTGATCACCACGTTCAGAGACAAAACCCTGCCGATGCCACCGGATCTGGTGAAGCCCATGTTGGGAGAGATGCTGAATAAGATAAAGGTACCGGTGTCGCTGGACAGTATGCAGCTCACCAATGCAAGCGTGGTGGTGGATGTGCTGTCGGCATTTACAGGCAAAAGGGCCTCCGTTCCTATAGATCAGCTCAACGCGGTTGTAACCGGGGTTAAGAATTTCGGGAATGAAGGCGACAGTGTAACGGTTGCCGGTAGTTTGCGCCTGTACAATACCGTGGCACACCGCATTGTATATAAAGAAGCTTACAACGATTCACTCTATGGATTTAGCATGCGCCTGAATGCATCGCCGATGGTATTGCAGGAGTTGGGGGATATTACCTGGCCCTTTGCCAATGTAAAGATCGAAAGCGGCGCTGCTGATACGCTCTATGCGCAGTGGAAAGGAAACAAATACGCGGCGGTAGGGAAAATGCATTTTTATTACGACGGGCTGAAGGTAAAGCTGGTAAAAGGAACAGATAGCACAAGATCGGGATTGTTTCGACGACTGGCCAGTTTGTTTGCGAATGATGTGCTCATACGCGGCAGCAATCAAAAGCCTTCCTATATATTTTACATACGCGATGCCCGGAAATCTGTTTTCAATTATTGGGTAAAGAGCCTGTTGAGCGGCGCATTGAGTAGTAGTGTTATTTTTCAGGAAAAAAAGTTGCAAAAAAAGTACAACAAGCATAGGGAATCCATGCGGTTGCCCGATATGGATTTTTGAAGGCATGATCACCAGGGTACTGTTTGGCACTCGGCTGATAGCTCCGCCTTATCGCAGCTTTCCTGCTTTAAAGTTTTTTTATAGCCTATTCACCGCTCGTTTTCGCTTTCCAAACGGGTTATGCCTGAAACTTTATTTGTTTTCTTTCGTAGCTTTTTTGCCAGCACCGGCTTTTGCCAGCCAGTCTGTTCTTTCTCTTCGTCGCACTGGGGTATGGTATAGCCGATCCCCCGGCTGCAAATTTGAATCCCCGGCCTAAGCTCAATATCCCTAATTTTGCGCATTGTATGAAAGTAAGAACACTCCGGAAAGATAAGGTGAACATCATCACCCTGGGTTGCAGTAAGAATGTGGTAGACAGTGAGGTGCTGAGCGGACAGCTTCGGGCCAATGATATAGATGTGGTGCACGAAAGCCGTAAAACGGATCACAACATTGTGGTTATCAATACTTGCGGTTTTATCGACAAAGCTAAGGAAGAGTCGATCAATACCATACTGGATCATGTGGAACTCAAGAAAAAAGGCCGGCTGGACAAAGTGTATGTGACCGGCTGCCTGAGCGAGCGTTACAGGGGTAACCTCGAAGCTGAGATACCGGAAGTGGACGCCTGGTTTGGTACCCTGGAACTGCCCCTGATGCTGAAGCAGTTTGAAGCAGACTACAAAGCAGAGCTGCTGGGTGAACGGCTGCTCAGCACGGCCCGGCATTATGCCTACATGAAGATATCCGAAGGCTGCAACCGCACCTGCTCTTTTTGCGCTATTCCGCTGATGCGTGGTAAGCACATCAGCAAGCCGGTGGAGGAACTGGTGAAGGAGGCCACCACCCTGGTAAACAAGGGAGTAAAGGAAATTATGCTGATAGCGCAGGAGCTGACCTATTATGGGCTGGATATCTACAAAAAAAGAGAATTACCCCGGCTGCTGCATGCCCTGGCTGATATACCGGGACTGGAGTGGATACGACTGCATTATGCATACCCTTCGCGGTTTCCGCTGGAAATACTGGACGTTATGAAAGAGCGTCCGAATATCTGCAATTACCTGGATATGCCCTTACAGCACGCCAGCGATCCCATGCTGAAGGCCATGCGGCGCCAGATTACCAAAGCGGAAATGGATGATCTGATCGCCGAAATCAGAAACAGGGTGCCGGGTATCTGCCTGCGAACCACGCTCATTACCGGTTTTCCCGGCGAAACCCGGGATGATATCGATGTGTTGAAAGCATTTCTGGAACAGCATCGGTTCGACAGGGTAGGGGTGTTTACCTATTCGCACGAGGAGAATACCTCTGCCCATGATCTGGAAGACAATGTACCTGCCGCAGAAAAAGAGGCACGGGCGCAGGAGATTATGGAAGTACAGCAGGAAATCAGCTACGAAAAAAACCAGGAAAAAATCGGACAAACGCTGCGGGTACTGGTAGATAAAAAAGAGGCCGGCCGATACATAGGCAGAACGGAGTTCGACTCCGTGGAAGTAGATAATGAGGTAATCATACATACTGATTATAAACTCTCGCCCGGGCAGTTTGTGCAGGTAAAGATTACCAAAGCATACGATTACGACCTGGAGGGCGAATGGCAGCCATAGGTTGGCAAAATCAGTATTTCTTCGCGGCTTTGCGTGAAAAGAATCGTAGTTTTTCATAGTCGTATAGGTTCGCGCAGAGAACGCAAAGTGGGATCGCAAAGATCGCAAATGAGTGTTTCTTTCTTCGCATGCTTCTTCGCGGCTTTGCGTGAAAAAAGCAGAGGCTTTCCACAATGAAGCTCGTTGTATAGGTTCACGCAGAGAACGCAAAGGGTATCGCAAAGATCGCAAACGAGTGTTTCTTTCTTTGCGTGCTTCGCGTTTCTTCTTGGCTTTGCGTGAAAAAAGTAGAGGCTTTCCACAATGAAGCTCGTTGTATAGGTTCACGCAGAGAACGCAAAGGGGTATCGAAAAGTTCGCAGACATGCGTGGCTCCCTTTCTTTGTGTGCTTCGCGCTTCTTCGCGGCTTTGCGTGAAAAGAGCAGAGGCTTTCCACAATGAAGCTCGTTGTATAGGTTCACGCAGAGAACGCAAAGGTTATCGCAAAGTTCGCAAACGAGTGTTTCTTTCTTTGCATGCTTCTCGTTTCTTCTTGGCTTTGCGTGGAAAGAATCGGAGTTTTTCATAGTCGTATAGGTTCGCGCAGAGAACGCAAAGGAGTATCGCAAAGTTCGCAGACAAGCGTGGTTCGATTTCTTTGCGTGCTTCGCGTTTCTTCTCGGCTTTGCGTGAAAAAAGCAGAGGCTTTCCATAATGAAGCTCGTTGTATAGGTTCACGCAGAGAACGCAAAGGGTATCGCAAAGATCGCAGACAAGCGTGGTTCGATTTCTTTGTGTGCTTCGCGCTTCTTCTTGGCTTTGTGTGAAATTAAAACCGGCAGATCTATAACAACGATCGTCGTATCAAACACGCGAGGTATAACCTAGAGCTTCACAGACTGACCACTGGCAGCGGACCTTAGGATAGCTTCGACTATCCTGATATCCTTCAGGCCTTCCTCGCCGGGCGCTCTCATAGGCTGGTTGTTCATGATAGACAAGGCATCGTTGTCCATCTGATTGGCCTGTTGCCAGGGTGTAGCGTACGGGAAGTGGATCTCGCCCAGTGGGCTTTTTCCTTTCAACCCGGCATAGGACGAAAAGGGCGCCATTTCAATGCTTCCCTGTTCGCAGTGGATGTTGAGGAAGTTGATATTTTCACCGAAGCTGGTTTTAATATTGGCGGTAACACCACCGGGAAACTCCAGGGTAGCGATAGCAGTTTCTTCCAGTCCGTTTTGGTATACGTCCGGACGGGTAGTAGAAGTCTGAGCAGATAGCACGGCGATGGGTTCCATGCCGGTGCCATGGCGTGCACCCTGTATAGCATATACCCCCATATCGAGCAAAGCGCCTCCACCCATTTCTTTTTTCTGTTTCCAGTGATCGGTTCTCCCATCGAAATAACCAGCTGCATCTTCCAGCGATTTCACTTTTCCCAGCAACTGTTCCCTTACTATCCGAGTGTATTCCTTGTAGTGTGGCTCGTGCTGAATGCGATAGCCGATGGCGAGCGATCGTTTATTTTTGTTGCAGGCTTCGATCATGCGGGCACATTCCGCTTCCGTCATAGCCATCGGTTTTTCGCACCACACATGCTTACCCGAACGGGCAGCCCTAACCACGTAAGCCTCGTGCATCGAAGGCGGCAACACCACGTACACCACATCGATATCCGGATTGTTGGCTATATCATCAAAATTCTGGTAGTTGTATATATTCTTATCCGGCAGGTTATACTTTTGCTGCCAGGCTTCTGCTTTGGCGGGAGTGCCTGTAACAATACCGGCAAGATAGCAGTGTTTGGTTTGCTGCAACGCAGGCGCCAGCAGATCGGTGCTGTAATATCCTAATCCCACCAGTGCGATACCGAGCTTGTCCTTTTTGGGTTTACTGTTGCACGACAGCAGCATATTCGGTGCAAAAAAAATACCTGCACCGCCCAGTGTCAAAGACTTCAGCGCTTTCCTGCGGGATAATACACTCATGATGTTATCTTTTATTGGTAAAAAACTGAAATGTATTATTGAAAGATAATACAATATCTGATATTTTCCACGCCTGGAAACCTCCGCTACTACCGTATTAATTAGCTGTGATGGTATTTCTCGTTCCGGATGATGGTGCAGGCGCGGTATACCTGCTCAGCCAGGATTAACCGCACCAGCATATGCGGAAACACCAGCTTCGAAAGGCTCCAGGTGAAGCCTGCCTGACGGGAGATGGCATCGTCTACCCCAAAAGCACCGCCGATCAGAAATACCAGTCTTTTAATACCAGCAACGGCTTTCTGTTCCAGAAACCCAGCCAGTTCAACGGAAGAAAGCTGCTTACCTCTTTCATCCAGCAGCACCAGGAAGTCGGAAGCCTGTAAGGTTTGTAATACCTGCCTGGCTTCCTGTTTTTTCAGTTCATTTTCCGGCAGTGCGGCGGCATTTTTTACCGGAGGAATGAGCAGCCATTCGGCGGGATAATACCGGTTGATGCGCTGTGTGAAGTCTTTCACTCCTTCAGAAACATAGGGTTCATGCGGTTTGCCTACAGAAACTAACACTATCTTCATAGGTTGAAAGTACTAACACGCGGAGATACTTCAAAAATAAAAGTAGAACAAGGAGCCGAAGATATGATTTTCGATGTTACCTGTAAACCGGTAGTGTTCCTGCCCTGGGATATCGCGACAATTGTCTTTCCTGCTGTATATCTTGAGAAGTGACGGTGGAATTGTTTTATGTGCATGGTTATCGATAAATGGTTGAGCATATACTATATGCCGTTATACCATGAGCGGAATAATTAATCAATCTGTTCTCCTGTTTTCATTTTCAGGAGTGTTTCATTGATAAAGTCGTTCGGCGATTTAAGAGACAAAGCACATTGTTCCAGAAGATGAATCGCTTTGTCTTTCTCTCCGGATTTGTATAGCAGTTTGCCATATGTTCCCGAATAAGCGGGAACACAGGGTTGTCGGACGAGAATATACGCCCATTTTTTAGCTTCCCTTATTGAAGGTATATCATCGCATTTTCGAATCAATTCCAAGGCCATTCTGTTAATAAAAACAGTATCAATCTGTTTTTCATTTGAAGTGTATTCAATCAGCAAATCATTAAAAGATTTCCACTCGTCTACCCCTGACCAACTATAGTATTTAAGCTGACCGTTCAGAATTATCTGATCAGTTAAAGGCCCGTATACAGGTGCAATTTTTTCTTTGAGCAAAGTCCAGTTCACATTTTTTTCCATTTTGCCACCGCCATATATAACCAACCCTCCTCCGTACTCTGTTTTCTTTCCTTCGGGCATGATGGTTGGGAATATTTTTTCATCAAATGCTATTCTGTTGAGTATCCAAAGTCTTAGATTGTTTCCAATAAAGGCATTAACTTCCTCAGGATGGTTAATAAGTATATTAAACCCAACGTCCTGACTGGTTTTTGTGGCTTCAGTAATAAGGGAGATGTTCTGAGGCGCTGCAAGATCGTTCTGCGTAGCAAGGTACGTATTAGCATATGCATGAAAGGAAGAGTCATCCCCCGCCTCTTTGGCAGCCTGTACCAGCGATCTCAAAAAGTCCGGCTCCCGGTTTCCATTATTAAATAGATACTTAAGGTGGGCGTATTGGCTGGCAGTATCTACAGCTTTCTGAGATTTTACTAAGAATTCTTCAGCATCAAGGCTGGCGCCGACTATTGAATGTATCAATTCTCCTTCAGCGTTCAAAAACAAAAATGTGGGGTACGCCTTGACACTGTAATACTCATTAATAACTTTCGCATCGGTATACCAGCTTTTTACATTTTCATCATCTTTGTTGGACGTATCGGTTTGAACAGAAATGTTTATAAAATTCTCATTAAAGAAATCACCTACCTTTTTCTGCGTAAATACTTTCTGAGCCATATATTTACATGGCCCACACCATGTGGTATATACATCTATAAAGATCATTTTACCTTCTATCGCAGCTTTCTCCTTGATCTGGGAGAAACTGAGTCCTTTTTCAAAATAGATGCCAGTGTCCTGCGCTGCACAAGGCGCTGATGCGCAGGAAAGGAACACAATGAGTACAAGCGAAAATGTGTAAGTCATTTGGCTGGGGTTTTGACGAACATTTTTAAAGTACGATTGCACCGGAAGAGATACCTAATTCAGGGATAACGAACTTGCGTGGGGGAATAATGCTTATGTGCCTGCCTGAATCTTATATAAATATACGTTTATTTGCTTAGTATTAATTAAATAAATTTAAATATGAAAATCAACGCTATTGGTGTTATGTGTATGTGGAATAGTTTTATCATCACGTTCCATCAAACTTGAGCCTGAAAGTTTACAATCGCTTTCGGGCGGAGGCTGGTTTATACCAGGCTGCCCGGATGTATTTCCATACCTGCGTTGAGTGCTTTTTTTCTAACGTCCACATACGCTTCAAAACCCAAACAACCATGCAGTGTGTTTATTAAAGACCATAAAAAAGCCCGCCCTGAAACCAGTTCGGGGCGGGCTTTTGCAAAACTGTTTATTGGATTACAGGGTCAGGCTTCCCCAGCCGGATCTGTATTCTCTTTTTACAAACTGGTTGGCTGCATCGAAGTTCGTAATCTTCATGTTCTTGGCATCCCACAGCAACTTCTTGCGACCGGTGAACTTGTTGTTGCCCCAGCCGGTTACTTTCGGGTCGGTATAGAGTGCGCTGCGAATGGCCAGGTTGCCCATCAGGATGCTTTCTGTAAAGGGACCGGCATATTCAAACGGCGAGCTGGTAACACCTTTTCCGTATCCTTCCAGGCAGGCATTTACCCATTGCAGGTAGTGGTCTTCATTGGGCACGCGGGCGATGGTTTGTTTTACCGCCTGTGCGCTTTCGTTTTTAGACAGCGGCAGTAATCTTGGATTAGCGCCATAGCAATCAGCCAGCAGCTTTCCTTTGGTACCTATGAACAATACACCACCATCCCAGTTTCCGAAATCTTCTTCAGGCTTCAGTTCTTCCGGTCTCTTAGGCATCAGTCCGCCATCGTACCAGGATACCTTCAGTGTGCCCTTGCCGTCTTTTCTGGGGTATTCCAGGTGAATGATAGATGAAGTAGGGCAACTGTCTACAAAATTAGACTCCTGATTCATACCACTCCACTGGTTGGCAATACTGCATTCTGCAGAGGAGGGGAAGTCGATGGGTAATATGCGGTAGATGGGGTCCATGATATGACAGGCCATATCGCCGAGAGCGCCGGTACCGTATGCCCACCATCCGCGCCAGTTGAAAGGCAGGTAGGCGGGGTTATAGGCTTCCTGGGGGGCGGTGCCCAGCCACAGGTCCCAGTTCAGTTCGCCGGGGATGGGGTGGTTGCCGGTGGGCTTTGCAATGCCCTGCGGCCAGATGGGACGGTTGGTCCAGGCCTGTGCTTCCACGATATCGCCGATCAGACCGGCATTGTACAATTCTTTCATTCGGCGTACGCCGTCGCCCGAACCACCCTGGTTGCCCATCTGGGTCACCACTTTGTATTTTTTGGCAGCTTCGGCCAGTATACGCGCTTCGTAGATATCGTGCGTCAGCGGTTTTTGTGTGTACACGTGCTTGCCGAGTTGCATAGCTGCCAGTGTGGCAACGGCATGTGTATGATCCGGGGTGGATATGGAACAGGCGTCGATGTTGTTTTTTTCCTTCGCCAGCATTTCCCTGAAATCTTTGTAATATTTCGCTTTAGGGAAATTCTTCCTCGATTGCACAGCCTGTCTGTCGTCTACGTCTACCAGGGCTACAATATTTACTTTAGGGCTTTTTGCAAATGATGTTAAATCGCTGGTACCCTTACCCCCGGCGCCGATACCGGCTATGTTCAGCTTGTCGCTGGGAGCAATATGCCCGCGTCCTATCACGTGACGGGGTACAATGAAAAAACTGGCGGCAGCAAGCGAACTGTTGCGGATGAACTTCCTCCGGGATTTCGAATTAGTTTGTGATTTATGACTCATCTCGTTAAAAATTTGGCATTAAGGTAAGAACATCTGTTGATTTGAAATGTAAATGAATCCAAAATATGCTAAATAGGGCGTTTTTTATCATTCCACAGGCTGAATGGGTCGCTATTTCAGTATTCCGGCATCTTCGCTGGAAGAAAAGGAATAGGGATAAGCGCTTTCGGCTACCCCACGGTTACGGTTGGGGATAATATCCATCTCGGCTTCCAGGGTACCACCGTTCATGATATCGGTATGGCTGATCCAGTTTTTGTCGTGCGGCTTGTCATTCCACTTCAGGGTTTTAATGTATTTGGCGTCTGTACTGTTGTCCGGTGCATGTATTACAAACTGCTTACCGTTTTCGAGGTACACGGTGGCTTTTTTAAATAGGGGGGTACCCAGTACGTACTGGTCGGTGCCGGGGCATACCGGGTAGAAGCCGAGCGCCGAAAATACATACCAGGCAGAGGTTTGGCCATTGTCCTCATCGCCGCAGTACCCGTCTGGTGTGGGTTTATACATTCGTTCCATGGTTTCGCGCACCCAGTATTGGGTTTTCCAGGGTTCGCCCGCAAAGTTGTATAAATAAGGCATGTGTTGGATGGGTTGATTGCCATGTGCATACTGCCCCATATTGGCTACCTGCATTTCTCTTATTTCATGGATGATGAATCCGTAGTAGCTGTCATCGAATAGGGGCGGCAGTACAAACACGGAGTCCAGCATTTTTACAAACTGCTCTCTTCCGCCCATGAGGTTTGATAAGCCCTTTATATCGTGAAAAACACTCCAGGAGTAATGCCAGCTATTGCCTTCCGTGAAGGCATCGCCCCATTTGAAGGGGTTGAAAGGTTGCTGAAGGCTGCCGTCCTGGTTCTTGCCGCGCATCAGTTTGGTTTCGGGATCAAACAGTTTTCGGTAGTTTTGGGCGCGTTGTGCATACAATTTCTGCTCTTCCCGGGGGCGGTTGAGGGCTTTGGCCAGTTGATAAATGGTAAAGTCGTCGTACGCGTACTCCAGGGTTCTGGCGGCGTTTTCGTTGATCTTTACATCATAGGGTACGTAGCCAAGGCGGTTGTAGTATTCCACGCCCTCCCGGCCTGTTCCGTTGGGGCCTTTATTGTTGGCGCCATGCAGCAGCGCCTGGTACAGAGTGTGGATATCATATCCGCGGAGACCTTTGATGTAAGCGTCTGACACCACCGAAGCAGAATTGTTGCCGATCATCGTAGGGCGGTAACCGGGGCTGCTCCATTCCGGAAGAAAGCCTCCTTCCTTATAATTATTGATCAGCCCCTCCTGCATTTCTTTGTTGATGGAGGGAAACACCATATTCAGGAAGGGATACAACGCCCGAAATGTGTCCCAGAAGCCGGTGCCGCCAAATAAGTAGCCTGGCAATACTGTACCGGTATGCGGACTGTAATGTACGATGTTGCCAGATGCATCTTTTTCATAGAGTTTATTCGGGAAAAACACCATCCGGTAGAGGGTAGAATAAAAAGTACGCACCTGATCAATAGTGCCACCTTCCACCTTGATGCGGCTGAGCGTCTGGTTCCAGATATCGCGCCCTTTGTTTTTTACCACATCGAAATGATCGTTGCCCAGTTCTTTCAGATTTTGTTCCGCCTGCTCAATACTGATAAAAGAAGACGCCACCCGGGCGATCACCTGGTCGCCTTTGCGGTAGCTTTTGAAAGCAACAATAGCGCCTGCATGATCGTCTGTTGTTTCGAGTCTGGTTTTCTGAAGCTGATCGCCGTTGAAGGTAAACGCGTTGCTGAATGCCCGGTCGAATACGATCACAAAATAGTTTTTAAAATTATCCGGCACGCCGCCGCTGTTGCGGGTGCTGTATCCGACGATTTTTCTTTCCTCCGGAATGATCTTCACATGCGAACCTTTGTCGAAGGCGTCGGCTATCACGAAAGCGCTGTCTGTTTCCGGAAAGGTAAACCGGAATATGGCAGCCCGCTCCGTTGGCGCGAATTCGGTAGTGACATCATGGTCTGCCAGGTACACGCTGTAATAGTAAGGCTTTACGATTTCAGCTTTGTGGCTGAACCAGCTGGCACGCTCTTCACCGGTAAACTTCAGCGAGCCTGTTACCGGCATGATGCTGAACTGTCCGTAGTCGTTCATCCACGGAGAAGGCTGGTGTGTTTGCTTAAAGCCCTGTATTTTATCCGCGCTGTACTGGTATTGCCATCCGTCGCCCATTTTACCGGTTTGCGGAGTCCAAATATTCATTCCCCAGGGCAGGCCGATAGCGGGGTAGGTATTACCGTTGGAAAAACTGTGTTTAGAATCGGTGCCCATCAACGGATTCACCCAATCTACCGGGTCGGAAACCGTTTGCACGATTTGGGCCTGTGCCTGTAGCGTAAACCAAACGCCTGCTATTGCAAATATCTTTTTCATGGTAATGATGTTTTTGCTTTGCGAATATATGTCAGAATGCTGTGAATGGATATTAAACGGTACCGCTGCTAATGGGTATTGTCAGCGAAAATACGTGTACAATGCGGTATATGTAAATGAGCGGTTTGATACTCAATAAGGTTAGGTAGTCACTGCTGAGGCGGTTAAGAGCATCGGCTGTCCGTAGTTCAGAACTGTGAACAGCCGGTGAGCAAATGAGCTGCTTTTCTAATTGGCTGACGTCCTAAATACATGCTGTATAATTTGTCCCAAATTTTGTACATTACAGGAGCAATCATATGTAGGACTACATCTTACGGTTATGCTATACGAGAAATTTCGGCCTTGTGCCCCCGGGTCGCTTTTTGTTGATGCCTACTACGTATGGACTACCGAAGGTGGCGCGGTGTACGATCTCGCAGCAAGTCTCCTCCCAAGCGGTTTCGCCCGATTGTGTTTAATATGGCGATCGTATTTTATGGAGCATCAGAAATCAATAGTGGTTTTTATATGGTATGATCGCACAACTTGTAGATGATAAATGGTAAAAACTTGACGACTATCGATAATAACCCTCCCTGCTAACTTTCTTTGTTTTCTATAATGCATAACTTTCTTTTTTTGCACATGGTTTCTTTTTTTTTAGCATTAAGCTGGTATACTGGTATAACCTACCTGTTCACTTCAACTTATTTCATCTATGACAAACACGCGGATTGACAGAAAGATCATATTGCTGTTGTTTGTACTGGCGATTTATCATAATGTTTTTTCGCAGCAAGAAACGAAAGGTTGGTTTATGTATAATACGAGAGCAGACATAAGCTCTTCTGGTATTACAACCGGGTTGAATGTTCCTCCAGCTTTTTTATCCTATCAGGGTACAAAATCTACTTCACTTTCTGATGCCAACGGTAATCTATTATTTGCATTCAACGGAAACACTATTGTCGACGTAGATTTGGAGGTAATGCCTGCGCTGATAGGTGTTGACCTGTTGGCAGTTACTGGAAAAACACTTATTCAGCAGATTCCGAGTTCTACACAATACTATATTTTCTATGCTACTCAAAACAATACAAGTGATGCCAACAGTTCCTGGACATTAAAATACCTGATTGTTGATCTAAGCCTTCGTGGAGGAAAAGGAGATGTAATTACATACGACCATATTATTTCAACAACTTCATCTCCTTCTTACACGCTGGTTGAAAGTGAAGATGGAGCGAATATATGGTTGGTTACACATAAATGTGCTACCGATACTTTTTACAATTACAGAATTACCCATACGGGATTAGCAGGTGCTGCTGTGATGAACAAAGCCGGTAGTAATCCAGCGGATAATAGATATATATTCAAAAGCCTCAAAACGTCTTTTAACGGTAAAATGTTGGCCGGCTATTCGTTTCGAGAATTCTACGATGCATTTATGTTTTTAGGAACCCAGGCGTCCATTGACGTATTTGACTTTGATGCCGAAAGTGGTATGCTTTCCCACAGAGTGCATACGATACGTGGAACGGGTAACCGTTTTCACATATTCTCGTTGGAGTTTTCGCCGGATAACAGGCTATTATACGTTGGAAGTGTATTAAGGATGGCTGGCCTCCAACCCTGTGGCTTGGGTGGAGGTAATATACGGCAATACAATTTATGTTACACTAATTCTGTTGAATTCGAAAGGTATAGTATGACTATTGCCGGAGAAACGCGTCGCTGTGCGCCATTTACCACCTGGGGGAGCATGCAAATGGGAGCAGATAAAAAAATTCATATTCCATTTACAGGCAATGTAGTTTCTACAATTAATAAAACCAACAGGATCGGTACATCCTCTAATTTTGTTTTTGATTCCTATCAGTTACCACAGTATAATGACGGAACGATTATTACACCCGATTTTCATCACAGGATGGTGGATCGGGCAGTCAGGAATAACATTGTCTATGAGGGAGGTTGTTTTCCTTCCCCGATTACATTTAGGGTGACCAACGATAAGCTTTCCTCTGTTAACTGGAACTTTGACGATCCGTCGTCAGTGCAGAATACGATAAATTCTATGCGGCCATCGCATGTTTTTTCTTCGCCGGGCTTCTATACCGTTACCGCCCGCTTTTTAAATAATATTACCGACGAGATGGAAACAATAGAGGAACTTATTGAAATAAAGGATCCTGACAAAAGACTATTAGATGCTTATCCACAGGATACCACTATTTGTGAGGGTGAGGGATTTATGATCAATTTGAGAGTAGTAAATGGAGTGTATCAATGGTACACAATGGAGAATGATGAGAAGGTGTATCTGTCTGAGTCGTCAGACAGTTATCTTGTAAATTCATCTGGCATGCATTATGTAGAACTGAGATGGAATGACTGTAATAGCTGCATTTTGGTAGACTCAATAAACGTAACGGTCAAACCCAAGCCGTGGATACCTCTCGATGACAGAACGTTGTGCAGTGGGGATTCGCTGAAAGTTGGATTTTATGAACCCGATACACGGTACCTGTGGAATACAGGACAAACGATGCCCGAGATTACCATAAAGAGCGGAGGGATTTACTGGCTCGAAGCTGAATATAATAACAACGGGTGTATTGTGCGGGATACTATGAAGGTGACTGATCTGCGTGGTGTACAGTTTGACCTGCCTGGAGATACGGTTCTGTGTGGTAAAGAGGAGCTTTTGCTGGCGCCCACTGTTACTGGCGTAGGAAATTACCGATGGCAGGATAACAGCACCGACCCCTATTTTGTAGTTACTGAACCCGGTGTTTATCACCTACAGGTAACCTCGGTAGACTACTGCTATAAAAGGGATACTATAATGGTTGAATACATCCGGGATGAGGCGGTATATCTGGGAAACGATACGGTGTTATGTAGAGGAGATCGTCTCGAGCTTAGTTCTGTTATACCGAATGCTCAATTTTTATGGAGCACGGGCAGTACAGCTGCAAGCATAGAGATTACAGACACGGATGAATATTGGGTGCAGGCCAGTAATGGAAAGTGTACTTCTGCCGATACTATATTTGTGCAGTTCATGTTACCTCCGGTTTTCGATCTGGGCAGCGATACAACATTATGTCCCGGCTCTTCCCTGGTTTTAAAGACTTCCGTTGCTGAGGCTGATCATGTTTGGCAGGACGAAAGTTCGCATTCAACATTCACGGTTAAAGAACCGGGAGAATATTTTGTTTCGGTACAGAAGTTTGGCTGTATCGCCGGGGACACCATTACTGTAAAT
The DNA here is from genome assembly GCA_037190905.1 of Agriterribacter sp. Taxonomy (GTDB): domain Bacteria; phylum Bacteroidota; class Bacteroidia; order Chitinophagales; family Chitinophagaceae; genus Agriterribacter. The sequence continues at coordinate 27,396 of JBBCKG010000001.1, forward strand.
TATTTCAATACATCTAAGATAGATATGGGCGAAGACCTTCGCTTTTGTGAGGGCGATAGTGTACAGTTAGACGCAGGGGCTGGATTTACAAGCTATCATTGGAATAACGGATCCCGCGATCAAAGGCAGATTGTTAAGCACCCGGGCATGTACTTTGTAACTGTGGTATCAGCTGAAGGATGCAGTTTGGTCGACACAGTTTTAGTATTGCCTCCCTATCCTGCACCTAAACCTGAATTGGGAAATATTCGGGGAATTTGCGAAGGAGGGACAATTTTGTTGGATGGTGGTGCAGGGTTTATCAGCTATGTCTGGAATACGGGCGAAAGGTCGCGGATATTGAAAGTTGAAGATACCGGGTTGTATACAGTTGAAGTCGAAGATAGGTATGGCTGTCTGGGGCGGGGTTCAATCAATATTCCCGTCAGGTTTAAACCGCCCACGGGATTTTTAAGTCCAGACACCGGTATTTGTTTATACGAAGAGATGCTATTGGGCTTGGATTTACAGTATGAGTCCTACTTGTGGAGCACGGGAAGCACAGACGCCGTTTTGCTCATCACATCCCCAGGTGTATATCGCCTTACGGTAAAGGATGAAAATGGTTGTTCGGGTTACGATTCTATTGAGGTACACCGGAAAGAGTGCATGGAAGGCATCTATGTTCCAAATGCATTTACGCCCAATACCGATGGAAAAAATGATGGCTTCAGGCCTCTTCTGTATGGTATTGTGGAAACATATAAGTTCGAGGTGTTTAACAGGTATGGACACCTGGTTTTTCAATCAGAAACACCTGGCGAAAGCTGGAACGGAGTTTACCAGGGTAGGGCGCAAAATAGTGGCGCTTATGTTTGGAAATGTGTTTTCAAAATACGAGGGTATGAGTTGAGGAATATAAGTGGAACGGTACTGCTGATCAGGTAATTGTTTGTAGCAAAGTACGGTGGTGCCTGAATAATGGATAGAGTTGTTAAACCGAATTCCATTTATCACGCAAAATAACTACGCCTGCTTCGAAAATATTTTTCCACCGTTATCGTCGCGTTGAACGAAGCCAAATGTCTCGAGAAATGTAGATGTTCCCCGAGGTGCAAGGAAATTAGCTGCTCTTCGATTTTTGGAGTTCTTACGTACGATGTGCTTCAAAACCTCAGGTAATAAAGTGGAGGTAGCTGCCCGAATGGATAACGGAATATGGAACGCCCGGGTATGCCTTTGCGAAAGCAACCGGCACTTTCACTTTATCCACCTTCCACTTACATTCGAAGGCATTGAGCGCTGCGTTTTGCTCTTCTATCAGGTCTATTTCCTGCTGGTCATAGGTGCGCCAGAAATAACTGTTCACAAAAAGGTGATGGTATGCATTGTACTTTAACCGCTCAGCAGCCACGTAATTTTCCCATAACATACCCATGTCCTGACGCAGTGCTGGCAAATTAAAATTACTGATAAGTGCATTGCGTATGCCGTTGTCATAAAAATACCATCGGCTGCTTTTCGCTACTTCTTTCCTTAAATTTTTGCTATACCCTCTTCGATTGTAAATTACAAACACCTTGCTGAGCAGGTCGAGGTACCGTTCAACTGTATTCTTGCTGAGCCCCAGTTGTCGCCCTAATTCGTCAAGCGACACCTCGCTGCCTATCTGATAAGCCAGTAATACCAGCAAATCCCTTAGTTTTTGAGGGTTTCTTATATTCTCAAACGCCAGTATATCTTTTAGCAGGTAGGTATTTATGAGTTCAAAAAGGTATTGCTGCTTTTTGACCAGCGTGGGTAATGTGATGACTTCGGGATAGCCGCCGAATATGAGCCGTTCATGCAGGTTTTCTGTTGTTTGGATAAGGTTTTCGTGTTTTGCCAACTCCATCTGTGCCACGGGAAACATGGTACACGTGATGCTGCGGCCCGTAAGCGGTTCGCCGGTTTGCTGTATATCAAAAGCACTTGAGCCGGTAATGATAATATGCAGGGGATGTATCGCATCGATCATCAGCTTCACCTTCCTGCCGATATCATCTATATATTGTGCCTCGTCTATGATCAGTAGTTCATAGCCTTGCAAAAGCGCTTTGTAGTTAGCAACATTTCTATCGTCGAGTACCTTAGCTACGGTTTCATCTTCGCCATTCAGCCAAAGGCAGTTTTGCGCGGCACTGTAGATTTGCTGCAACAAATGGGTTTTGCCTACCCGCCTCGCCCCCAGTAAAATACTTACTTTTTGCTGACTGGTATTAGCGAGAATATGATCGTATAGCGCCCGTTGTAACACGTCTCAAATATACATGATTTTCATGATGTTGACTAAATTTGTATAAAATACGTCAATTAATTAACCTAATTTATATTAATTACGTCAGTTAACTAACTAAATTTATATAAAAATCGTCAATTAATTGACTGAATTTACATAATCTGATTTGTGTAAAACTTAGTTTCGTCTCCTCATTCGTATGTTGAACAGAGCGACAGGTAGGATGTTATACCTCTCAGGGGAAAGAGCATAAAAATCCGTAGTTAGGAAACTGACACTGCGGATGGTGTTCCCGGGCACTAGAATTCAAAATCCCTCCTGGCAATATTCCAGCGAATGCCGGTGCTAAAGAACAGTTCATTGCGTTTTGTCAAAGCGGAGGTTACATAGTACCGGTTACTCAGGTTTACATCAATGAACAGGTTTTGCAGCAGTTCGTAGGCGGCTGAAAAGCTCACCTGCGTTCTTTTACCCAATACACCGGTTCCGATAAAAAAGCCGTAATCCCTCGGGCGCGTATGATAGCTTTCAAAAAGGTTATTACCCATATTCACACCGGCTGAGTCGAGCCCCTGCTCGGAGTAGAACAGTTTGGCAGAAAGATACAGACGGTTTAGCGGCTGGTATTTTAGCACCCCTATAAATTCTTTGAAGTTGGCACCCAGGGGATGTGCCAGCTCTTTGTTGTAATGGGTATAGCCGGTAACCGCGCTGCTGTGTGTGTAGGTGAAAGGGCGTACCCAGTTGGCTTCTGCCTGAAAGTCGAGATTGCTGATGCCGGCCACATCGATGTATTTACCGCCCAGTTGTAGTGCGTGTTTATTCAGCCAGCTTCCCCGGTTGTACCGCATGATCTCTTTGAACATAAACTCACTCACCACCAACTGCCCATACAACTGGGCTGTTTTTTTAATATTCGCTTTAAAATCAAACCCGATAGTGGCTTTGGAATGGCCGCTGCCCAGTTGCATTTCCATGGCACGATAAAATATCACGGGGTTGAGATAGCTCAGTTCAAAACCGTTGCTTCCATTGTAATATACATTCTCGTATACGCCCAGGTTCAGCCAACGGTTTACCTGTATACCGAGGTGATGAAATGCCATATAGTTTTTATAGCGTTCCACATCGCGGTTTTGCCGGGAGTCGAAGGGGGCTATCAGTTCTGCATACACGCTTTTATAACTGAATTTTTTCAACTGCACATCCATCTGCAGGTAGAGAAAGTTGTTGCTGAAATCGCTGAGCAGCAGGCTGCGGTATCCGTTTCCAATAAAAAGTTTGTCGTACCCGAATCGAAAGTTGAAGAATCGGGATGCGGCGAAATCAATGCCGCCCCGCGCATCGAAATAATCATAACCGTCGTTCCTGAACCGCTTGTAATAGCCTGCATTGGGGATGCCGTTCCGGCGATCTTCGTATTGTTGCACAAACAGCGGGTCCCGCTCCTGGTTTTCGGTCAGGTAGCTATAGAAGCCTATTTTTTTACCAATATTGCCCCTGATGGCAACACCGCGGGTATTCACAAATAACCTGCTGTCCACCTTTGATGAGCTGCCCACCTGCAGGTTCAGCACCGGGTCTACGGCAATATGGAAGTCTTTGGAAGCGGATTCGTACAGGTGCGCATCTGTTTTAAAAAAATGCTTCAGCAATGGTCGCTCCCGCCGGAAAGCCGCTCCTCCATCTTTTGTCCACTCCGCATTGTTCATCAGCAGGCTATTCATGTTGTACCGGTCTGTTTTGGAAAGAGGTACGGTTAGTGCGCCGGCTTTGTTCATGGAGTCTATCCATTCCATCCGTTGTGTGTATATTCTCCGGTTATAGGGCTTAATGGTGGAAAAAGACAGAATGGAGTCGTTTTGGAGTTTGATATCCATGCGATCCAGGAAATCATATTGTTTGTTGCCCAGCGGAATGCGATCGGATTGGGGAAGGGCCGTACTGCAAACGAGCAGCAGGGTGAGAATAGGCAGAAGCGTTTTTACTGGCATGAGATAGTTGGTTGTTGGTTTTAAAAGGACCAGGGAATTTCGTTAACGTATGATACCGATGTCTATTGTCAAAGATAAGCGAGAATAAAAAAATCGTTGTGCTATGTTTCCCAGGGCTGAAACCGCAGTAGAACTGATGCCGTGTACTTATTAACAGCTACTGATACAGCATCTTTTACTGCTATTCTTTGGGATGCTATGCCAGGAACACCGCATTAGTACCTATTTTTGACAATCCAAACCAGTATATGATAAAACTTTATATTACCGCTACCCTGTTGGCGTTCGGCGCTATCATCGGCAATTGTTACGGTCAACCCAATTATAAGAGCCAGCAGCGATGTGCAGAAGAGCATATTCCGCGTTATACTGCCCATAAAATAAAGCAGGCACCTGTGATAGATGGAAAGCTCGACGAGGTTGCTTGGAAAAATGCCCCCCGTTCTACCCCTTTTGTAGACCTGATTTCGGGCGAGGCCAGGCCGCTGGATACTCGTGCGGCGGTATTGTGGGATGATGATTATCTGTACGTAGGGTATTGGGTGGAAGAGCCTTACCTGACGGCCACCCTTACCGAAAGAGATGCCCCGATTTACCAGGACAATGATGTGGAATTGTTCATTGCCGGCACGGATGCTTACTACGAGTTTGAGATCAATTCCTTTGGAACCATTTACGAAGTGTTGTTTTTCTGGAAAGATGTATTTGAGAAAAAGGGATACAGCAGGTTGCCGGAGTTTAGAACCGATGTGCCTGGTGCGCGTCCGTTTAATGGGGTAGGCTACAAGCATCCGCGAGGGCCCAGAGTCGGCTTTTTTAACTGGGATATGCCGGGACTGCGTACGGCCGTACACCTGGATGGCACCATCAACGACAGCACGGATATCGACCGGGGCTGGACGGTAGAGCTGGCCATCCCCTGGTCGTCTTTGCAAATACTGGCAGCGGGCGACGGCCGGGCATTGCCACCGGTACACAACGATGTATGGCGCATGGATTTTTCACGCTTCAATACCCGGAAAATGAGTACGAACGATTCCGGCGGCTGGGCCTGGAGTGCCCACGGCGTATGGGATTCGCACGTACCCGAATGCTTCACTTATGTGGCATTTTCCGAACAGCCTGCGGCCGAATAGCACAAGGGTACCGACTAATCCTGGCCGGATACCAGGCTGTTCCATATTTCACTGTATACCTCTGTAGCCGCCAGGGGTTGCCGGGGACGACTGTGATTACCGGAGAAAACGGCATAGTATTGACGGTCTGCCAGTACCGATCCGTGCGAACCTTTCACCAGGGTAGCATCCAGGGGAATCACGTCCATCACATACCGGAAGCCCAGTTTTTTCCTGAGCAGCTTATAGGCAGCCCGCGCTTTGGATGTCATAAACAATTCCACCGGATCGTATCCCGGCTTTTTATGGATATCTACCACCCTGGCGTAGTCTGGCGCAAGCGCGTCGTCTGTCCAGAAATAATAAGTAAACCAGCTATCCGGTTCCGCTACCAGCACCAGGTCGCCCGACCGGTCATGATCAATATGGTATTCGGCCTGGCGTTCCCGGTCGAGCACCATTGCTATACCTGGCACGTTGCTTACCAGCAATTGTACTTTTGCGTAAACAGCCGGATCATTGATATAGATGTGCGCCACCTGATGGTCCGATACGGCGAAAGCTTTGGATGCGCCGGCATCCAGCAGTTCTAATCCCCGCTCCATGCGTATACCGAGTAAACCCTCGCTGCGCAAGAGGCGGTTGATATGAATAGGACGGTTGACGGGTGTAATGCCGTATTCGGAGAGCAGGATGATCCTGGCGCCACAGGCTTCGTAATGACTGACCAGTTTTTTCACCACATCGTCTGCCTCCCGCAGTCGGGGGGCTATCTGTTGCCTGTCGTCGCCGTATTGCTGCAGGCAATAATCGAGGTGGGGCAGGTATACCAGGGTGAGTGTGGGATCGTATTTTTTGTCGGTATAGAGCGTGGCATCTGCAATCCATTCGGTGGAGCGGATATTGGCGCCGGGGCCCCAGAACGAAAACAGCGGAAACTGCCCCAGTTCCTGCTGCAGTTCGTCGCGCAGTCCGGCCGGGTGCGTATAACAGTCGGGCATCTTTCTGCCGTCTGCCAGGTAGTTCGGACGAGGGGTAGCGGAATAATCTGCGCTGCTGTACATATTATACCACCAAAACATTTTGGCGCAGGTAAACGCCGGATCGTGTTGTTTGGCTCTTTCCCATATTTTTTCACCGGCCACCAGTTTATTGGATTGCTTCCAGAATTTGATTTCGCTATCGTTTTTATCGTACCAGCCGTTGCCCACAATGCCCGTTTCGTTGGGCCATTTGCCGGTAACATACGTGGATTGTACGGAAGTGGTAACGGCGGGTAATACCGGATCGATGGTTTGCAAGCCATTTTGGTCGGTAAACTTTTTAATAAAAGGGGTATCTGTTCCTATCAGGTTGGATGATAAACCCACGATATCGATAACAACTGTTTTATGCATGTTCTGTTTATTTTTCATCCAGCAATGCTTTCACCCACTGCAGTTCCCTGCTGATAGACTGGTCTACCGGTAAACGGGCGTTGCCCGGCAGTACTTCCCAGGTATAGGTTTCTACTTCCAGATAAGGGGTAAAAGGGTGCTGGCGCTGTATATCCAATACGGTTTTGATGTCTGCCTGCGTAGCAGCCAGTGCGCCGTAGCTTTCCATGAAGATGGGCACATGGTAGTGCGCCCGCCATTCCACTACATCGGGCTGCTGTATGTCTTCCAGCGCCGGGCGCATGTCGCGGTATCGCAGCAGCGTGCCGTCTGTTGTTGCCGCTATTACCTGGTGCAGGTACACCGGTTCATCAAACTGCGAGAAAGCTTCCTGCAAGGCTGCTTTTTCCGCTGCTGTACCTCGCATATCCGCTTTCAGCGCAGCGCTTACCTGCACCTTTCCGGTACGGATACCCTGCTGTTGTAATTGGCGGATCATGGAAGCATGGTTTTCGTAGCCTACTGCAAAATGGCAGATATCGTAGCAAAGCTGTATATGCGATAGAATGGCTTCGGTGGCTGCTGCTTCCTGCATGCCCCGCTGTTGCTGCAAATGCTGTATACCCATTGGAAGGAGGTACCGGTTATACCATTGTAAAAAATCAGTGCAGTTGTCGAGCAAGCCATCGGGTTCCGGCTCAATATCAATATGAATCAGCCGTCCTGTTTGGTTGCGGATATCTATCAGTGCTTCCACCACCTGTAGGAGGTTGCCGGTGGCTTGCTGAAAAACAGCATCCCATTCAACTTCCGGGTACCAGAAGCGATAGGTGAGCGGGGAGGTGGAAATGCTGCCTTCCATGCCTTCCGGCAGCAGTTGGGCCAGTATCTGCGCCAGCCGTATGGTATAGGCGGTGCGCTCAGTGCTTAGCCAGTCGGGCGCGTGTACTTTGTCCTTAACGGTGCTGTGGTGAAAATTTCCGAACGGAAAGCCATTCATCGTAAAAACATATACATCGTTGTCTGCCAGCCATTCCCGGAACGCGCGCAGGGTTACTTCCTGCTGCAATGTTTTGCTGGCAGCGTCTGCCAGTCTTAGTCCCAGTGCAAAGGGCTGGTTCGGGGAGGTTTGTTGTTTGATGGCCGGCACCTGTTTTTTCAGGTGTTCAAAATGGTCTTCCCAGCTTTCGCCCGGGTGTATATTGCTGCAATAAGTAAGGTGTCCGTAATTTGTTTTCATCGTTGCGGGTTTTGATGGTATTGTTTCAACCAGCCGGCGGCTTTTTTTACCAGGGTGGTGTTGAGCTTGTGTACCTCTTCTCCTTTGCCGATGGCGCGTAACAGCATAATGGTGAGTTGGCCGCCCAGGTGTTCCCTGAATTCGTGCAGCCCCTGAATAAGCGGACTATCGTCGCCCGACACTTCCATCAGCGGATGGGTAACTTCGAAGCCGAGGTTCACCAGCAACTGTACCACCGACCGGGCATCGGCTTCGCTCAGCCAGCCGCAAAAATGAGAGTAGGCCGTATCTAGGGCAATGCCCATCGCCACGGCCTCGCCGTGCCGGATGTTGAAACCGGAAAGCTGTTCCAGTTTATGCGCGCTCCAGTGGCCGAAATCCAGGGGGCGTGAAGAGCCTTTTTCGAAGGGGTCGCCTCCTGCAATATGAGCCAGGTGCAGTTGGGCACAGCGTTGTATCTGGTACCGCATGGGGGCCAGCTCCCGCTGTCGCAAAGCGGTAGCGTTTTGCGACAGCCAGGTATAGAACGGCTCGTCTTTTATGAGCGCTACCTTTACAGCTTCGGCTATGCCAGACCGAGAGTCCCGATCGGAAAGGGTGGCGAGAAACGCCTCGTCGTTGAATACAGCAGCAGGCGGGGCAAAGGTGCCGAGAAAATTTTTCTTGCCCTGATAGTTGATGCCGTTTTTTACGCCCACGCCAGAATCATTTTGCGATAGTACGGTCGTAGGAATCCGGATATGGCGGATGCCCCGGTGCGCAATGGCAGCGGCATAGCCGGTCATATCCAGCACCGCTCCGCCACCTATGGCGGCCACGTAGGAATGCCGGTCTATGCCGGCTTCGTCAACCAGACGGATGATTTCGTTTACATGGGCATCTGTGTTTTTGCAGGCCTCGCCACCCGGTACCACCAGTATAGGCTCTACCAGTTGTACCCCCGTACTGTTTTTAAAATACCCCCGTATATCGTCCGGCAGGGAAGGGTGGTGCTGCACCACGCCGGCATCGGCTACAAATAATATTTTTTTGACGCTATCCGTGGCTGCGGCATCCAGGAAATGGTGGAGCAGGTGGTTGTTGCGCTGAAACAGCCCGCTGGTGAAGTAGACTTTGTATTCAAAAGGTACACTAAAACGTTGTTGTATATGATCCATCTCAAAATATGATTAAAACAATGCTAACGGTCAAAAATCCGGTACTTGTCAGTTGGCTGCGGCTTATGTTACGGCAAACAGGCGCGCCAGCAGTAAAGATACGGGCAACAATAGGGCTATCAGGCAGGCCAGGTACCATTGCCCGGTAGCGGCTGCCCAGGTGGCGTTCATCAATACCAGCGCCAGTACACCCGCCTTCACGGCTTTGCCGCTGGCTGCAGCCGAAGGGTTGCGCAGGGCCTTCACCAGCGGCTGTACAATCATACAGCCGAAGCCGGCCAGCCATACGATAGCGGTTTGCCAATGCTGCTGCACCACGCTGAAGCCCAGCAGGGCGGCCAGTACTACCCCATACAAACCCAGTGCTGTATACAGGTGACTCCGGTTGCTGCCATGCACTTCACCGCGACTGATAACGGTAATGGCTGCAATATACACCAGCGGTATGCCCCCCAGCCACCAGTAGATGCCCACAGCGCCGGGCACAATGCTGATGCCCATCAGCAGGTTCAGCCCTCTGCAGGCGCCCATCATCACGGGACCGGCTACTGCATGGTGCTTGCCCCATTTGTCGTACAGCAATGCAGATGCAGCAATGGCTACCGCTAATAGTGTAGTAGTACTGTAAAGGTCTGGATGAACGTTAGTAGCAGCCGCCACACCCGTCACCAGCAGCAGCACACCTCCTGCAGCGGCGGTTTGTTTGGAAATTACGCCTGAGGGGATGGGGCGTTCCGGTCGTTCTACCGCATCCAGCCGGGCATCAAATACATCGTTGAATACTACGCCGCCTGCATACAGCCCCGCTGTAGCTATGGCCAGCAGTATTACCGGCAGCCAGTACATCCCCGCCGGGGCCTGTAAAAAATAACCGGATATGGCGATCCCTGCCAGGATATCCGCTACTGCTGTCACAACATTTGCCGGCCGGGTGAGCCGCAGAAACCCCATGATCCTTTTCACCGCCGGTTTTATTTGATGATGATGGAATTTTTATCTACGCGGGGTTGTTGTCCTCCCCGCAGAATGGTGTTGCCGTTGAATTTTTCACTTTGGTCAATCTGCCGGCTGCCGTCGAAATCGGCCTCATCGATCTGACCGCTCTGGCCGAATGCGGTGATGGCATTTTTGTAGGTAGCCAGGTGAATGTCTTTATCGGAGATGCCTTTCTGCTTCATCAGGGCGGCCGTTTTGGGTACGGCCAGCGGGTCGCTGATGCCCCAGTCTGCCGCGGAGTTTACCATAATGCGTTCACTACCGTATTGCCGGATGATTTCCACCATCCGTTCGTTGCCCATTTTGGTAAAGGGGTAAATGGTAAACGCGGCCCAGAACCCGCGGTCGAGTACCTCTTTAACGGTTTCCTCGTTGTTGTGGTCTACGATCACCATTTGGGGATCGAGCCCGTGCTCCAGGGCGATGTCCATGCTGCGCGTAGTGCCTTTTTTCTTATCGCGGTGCGGGGTATGAATCTGTACGGGCAGGTGGGCTTCCTTTGCCAGTTCCAGTTGCAGGCGGTAGTATTTATCTTCGGCGGGGGTCTGGTCGTCGAACCCGATTTCACCCACGCCCACCACGCCTTCTTTATAGAGAAACAGGGGCAGTATTTCCATCACCTGCGCTGCCAGGGGTTCGTTGTTGGCTTCCCGGGAGTTGAGCCCAATGGTGCAATAATGTTTGATGCCGAACTGCGAAGAGCGGAAGCGTTCCCAGCCGATCAGGCTGCTGTAATAGTCGAGGAAGGTGCCTACGGCCGTGCGTGGCTGTCCCAGCCAGAAGGCAGGTTCAATCAGGGCCACCACACCCGCATCGGCCATGGCCTGGTAATCGTCGGTGGTGCGCGAGGTCATATGCACATGCGGATCAAAAAAGCGCATTCCTTTAATCGATTCCAGGTAGCTGGTATCCTGGCTGCCGGGCTGCAGGTCTTCTTCTGTCAGGTTTCCGTTACAACACATAATTACTGGATTGAAGTTTGAATGAATGATTTATACAAGCGGCAGGCTTTCCCCGGCAAGCGAGTGCCAGTTGAGCGCGCCGGAATGGATGTCGTTTACAATAGCGGGATACTGCTCCGCCAGCGCTTTGGCAGGCGGGTAGTGGCTCAGGTAGCAGGCCAGTATACCGGCTTTTTGTTCGGGCAGGTGCGGGCTGCGCACCAGTTGCTGCAGATCGCCGAAGTTGGTATCGTCGATAAAGGGCGCCACGCAGCGCCAGAGCATGAGCGGCACGGTGCGGGCGGCCGCCCGGCGTTCATGGGCGTAGTCGATCAGGGTAGCTGCCAGGGCACGATTGGTTCTGGCGTCGAGACCGATGATGCGGTCAATATCTTTTTCCGTAAAAAAGGCTTTGAGCACCAGTTGGTTCCAGGCTGCATCTTCCAGGTATTCCGAGGGGTAGGGGTTATCGCAGATCACCGCTTCCAGTACCAGCCCTATATTGCTTCTGATGCCTTCCGCGCAGCGGGCCTTCCACTGTTCGGGCCAGGCCAGCACCGGCAGCGCGCCGTACAGGGCTACGAGTTCATTTACATCGGCGGCGGGAAACAACTGCTCTATGGTGCCCACATACCTTTCCGGATCGGCACTGTCTGATTGCAGCAGCAGCCAGAGCCTGCACAGGCGATCCAGGGTATAGTTTTCAATGGAAAGGCCTGGTCGTATGCCGGCTATGGTATGCCGTTGCTCATCGGTGATGGCCACGATGGCCTTGCCGGTTTTACGCGGCGCCAGTACAAATGCTTTCTGAAAAGCGGCGGTCGACAGGGGAGCCCTGTGGTCTTTTAACCAGTTCCAGGCGGCGGGATGGGGCTGTTGCTGAATGATGGTAGTAACAACAGATGTTAACCTCTCTGCGGGATAGGAATACGTATTCATCTCTTAAACCTCAATGCTTGATTAACAAAAGGTGTGGAAAAATGATCCACCCTATTTCGCAATGTACAGAAAAAAGCAGCACGAAAACACATACAAAATGCGGGTATATGTAAGCGCCGGGCAGCTATGCGGGCATCAGGATTGCCGGGCAATTTTCTCTTCGATCAGTTGGTTGTACTTTTCAAGCAGCTCTATGTACTTGTTTTTCCAGGCGGCGATGGCCAGTACGGCTTCTTCGAGGGTGCGGGGCGTTCCGTAGGGTTCTTCGGGGTCTTCCAACAGGTATTTGGGCATATCCGGAAATTCGCGGGTAAAATCGTGCCGGATCACCTTGCCGTATGCCATGAGAATATGGTAGGGAAGATCGGGGTTGACGATATGCTTATAGTAGGCCGCCCGGGAATACCCTGCTTTCCTGGCGACTTCTTCTTTATTCCATCCGGTAGATTCCACCGCCACGGCCAATACGCGCCCGCGGTGTAGTGTTGTTTTTCTGCTGCCCACGCAAACAAAGAAACCAAGATATTTGTGTAATTAAGTTTACAAAAAATAGACATAAATGCTTGTTATTTGTATAATATTGTATATATTTACACTCGTCAATTGACATTGGCTGGACAAAGAACCAAACGCACCTACAGAACGGTTATAGGCTTAAGACGGCTTTTACGCGGTATTTCCAGCTTTTACATTCCAAAAAAAATCTCATCTGCAACCGGATGATGCCCGCAACGCACATACCATTTCTTTCTGCTGCACCACACGGTAATGTGTGTGCCAGGGTAGCTTCCGGCCTTGCCTGCTGTTATTTCCACACGATTCTATTTGCACGCAAACCCAAGAATCCGGTGTAAGCGCAGGGTGCAGGGAGTGGGGCCGTGGTGCACAGTACCAGTTTTCTCATGTTCACGGCTATACTTTTCCACGCGCTCCGCCCTGTGCCTGTTTTACCGGATTATATAGGCTGTCTGATGCCCCTGCTGCAGGGGTGGTGGCGGCTGTTTGTGTACTCCATTCACTGCAAAAATGAAAATACTGTTTTGCTTATGGGCAGCGCTGTGCCTGCAGGTCACCCATGCCCAAACCGATATCAAACCCCTTACCATAGGCGATACCCTTCCCGAAGACCTGGTATTGACCAATGTACTCAATTACCCCGTTTCTGAAATCAGATTATCCGACCTGAAAGGAAAACTGGTGATACTGGACTTTTGGGCTACATGGTGTGGAAGTTGTATTTATACCTTCCCTGTCATGGATTCATTGCAAATGCTATTTGCCGACCGGATCCAAATGATAATGATAAATAGCATACAAGGAACAGGAGATACAACTGAAAAAATAATAGGGTTCTTCAAAAAATGGCAGGCCCGTCAGTCGAAGCTATTTCATCTGCCTATAGTGGCTGAAGACACGCTGACGATGCATTATTTTCCTCGTACCTATTTGCCGCATCATGCATGGATAGATGTCAATCATGTCGTAATTGGTATCACCTCCTCTGAAGAAGTGACAGCGGAAAATATACAATGTGTGCTAGACGGCAAGGTGCCCAACTGGGGAGTCAAACTTGCAAGATGGTGAAGTTCTTCATTTTTCACTTTGCAATCATCTAACAATTATGATACAAAAACTAACTACACTACTTATCTTTCTTGCATATTGTACGCTATCGTTTGCCCAGGAACTACCGGTATCCGGTAAGATTTTATCTGAAGAACATTTGCCCTTACATGAAATAAGTATTGAGGCAATCAAAAGTAAAAGGATAACCACGTCAGACCACCGGGGATTCTTCTCTATAGAGCTAACCCATCAAACAGATACGCTGTTGATATCGCATACAGGTTATGTGAAACAACTACTGAAGGTCTATTCAGGGCAATCAAGTTTAACAATAATATTAAAAAAAGATATTACTTCTTTAGAAGAAGTAACAGTCAATACAGGCTATCAACGGATAAGGCCAAACGAAGTGAATGGTTCTATTGTGGTTATAGACAACAAATTGCTCAATCAGCAAATTGGCACTAATATTCTGAAAAGATTACAGGGCGTAACAAGTGGATTGGCGTTTAACGAAGGATTCGGAAATAACAATACTCAAAATAAAACAGGTATCAACATCCGGGGGCTAAGTACAATCAATGGCGGACTGGATCCGTTGGTTGTGGTGGACAATTTTATTTACGAGGGAAATATAAACAATATAAACCCTAACGACATTGAGTCTGTGAATATTTTAAAGGATGCCGCCGCCGCTTCTATATGGGGTGCGAGAGCTGGCAATGGCGTGATAGTGATCACGACTAAAAAAAGCAGGTATCGGCAAAAAACAATAATGGAACTGAACACCAATATTATTCTTAGTAATAAGCCGGATTTATCTGGATTAAATGAATTGCGATCTGATGACTACTTAGAGTTCGAGAAATTTTTGTTTAACGAAGGATTTTTTGATGCAACTATCAATGAGTCGTTCAGATCATTAACGCCTGGAGTAGATATCTTACATCAAAACAGAGAAGGTTTAATAAACGATGCCGATGCCGCCAGCCGGATGAATGCATTGGCTGCCGTAAGTAGTAAAGAGCAATTTATTCGAAATTTTTATCGCAGAGGTATAACACAGCAGTATGCGTTGAATATTTCAGGCGGTACTGATAATATGAGGTGGCTGGTATCTGGTGCTTATGACAGGAATGTCAGTAATCTGAGTGAAATACACGATAAAAAGAACTTCAGGCTCTCCAATGTGTTTAGACCTATAAAAAACTTAGAGATAGATTTGGATGTATATTATACTAATGCTGGTACAAAATCAGGGAGAAACGATTTTAGTACTGTTAGTAATGTAGGAGGACGATATGTGCCTTATTTAAGATTTACAGATCTAAGTGGTAACCCATTGGCCCTGGAAAAATACTATCGATCAGGTTATACAGACACATTGGGCGGCGGGCGGCTGCAAGACTGGAGATATTACCCGTTTACTGATCATCTGCATAATCGTTCTGCTACAACACTGGAAGATATTATAGCCAGTATAGGAATACGGTACCAATTGCTCAAACCGCTGCAGTTGCAGGTGTTATATCAATATCAACGACAACAAAATAGAACTGAAGGATATGCTGATGAAGAAAGTTATCACACGAGAGATCTTGTAAATTCTTTCACCCGGTTAGAACCTGATGGAGTAGGGGTTAGTTATGTAATTCCTGAAGGGGGCATTTTAAACATTACGAACGTTTCTACCCGGAGCCGGAACATACGTGGACAATTTAACTTCAATAGGTCTTGGTATGATCATCAGGTAGTGGCAATTGCTGGTGGAGAAATCAGGCAGGTTGCAGGTCAGTCAGACAATAGTATTCTTTATGGTTATATTAGCGACCCACTTAATTTTACAAATGTGGATTACGCCAACAGGTATTTGACTTTGCCTGATAGAAATTGGCGAACGATACCCTCTCCATCTGCGCCGATCGCAACTATCAATAGATTTGTTTCAATTTATGCTAATTTTTCTTACTCCTATCATCAGCGATATACCTTTTCTATGAGTGCTCGTAAAGATGGTTCAAATTTACTGGGGGTAAGTATCAACAATAAATGGAAGCCATTATGGTCAGCAGGAATTGGCTGGAATGTCTCCGAAGAAAATTTTTTTACATCAAATTCATTTTCACATCTGAAGTTTAGGACGACATATGGAAAAAGCGGGAACCTCGATTTGACCAGAACAGCCTTGCCGATCGCATATTTTTCAAACAACACAATTACCAGCTATCCTACAGGCTATATTTATCAGATTAATAATCCCTCACTTAGATGGGAAGAGGTTTCTCAACTGAATGTCGGTACTGATTTTTCTGCCTTTAATAACCGCGTAAGCGGATCTCTGGACTATTACTTAAAAAAGGGCAATGATTTGTATGGACAGGCTCCCTATGACTACACTACTTGGGGAATGACGGATGCTATTACGAAAAATGTAGCTTCTATGAAAGGCAGGGGAATAGATCTGAACTTGAATGTAAAGCTGTTGAATCGTGGTTGTAAATGGCAAATTAATTTGCTATATAATTTTACTAGAAATAAAACTACCGAATATCATGAAAGATCGGCTACTAATTTGTCTACGTTGTTGAGTAACGGACGTAGTATTACGCCAGTAATTGGGAAGCCATTGTATGCAATATCAGCGTATAAATGGGGTGGGCTAGATGATGCAGGCAATCCGCAGGGTCACTTGGGTGGCGTGTTTAGTACTGATTATAGGTCAATATTTACCGAAGGCCTTGAGAAGGGCATGAAGAGCGATAACATCATATTTGTAGGTTCGGCTATCCCTACTTCTTTTGGGTCTTTCATTAACACTTTCGCTTGGCATGGGTTTGAGGTGTCCGTTAATGTTTCATATAAAACCGGCTATTTCTTCATGAAGCCATCTCTTTCCTATAGTAACCTGGCCAATAATGGAATAGGTCACAGCGAATACGAAGCTCGCTGGCAGAAACCAGGCGATGAACTTATTACAAACGTTCCATCTTTCATCTATCCGTTAAACAGCAGCCGGGACGTTTTTTACGCTCAATCGGAAGTGAATATACTTAGGGGTAGCCATGTTCGGCTGGCATACATAAATATTTCTTACAATTTGCCCGGTATACTGCACAAAGGAATTCAATTATGCGACATATATTTTAATGCTGCCAACCTGGGTATTCTATGGCGTGCCAACAAGTTTGGGATTGATCCGGACTATCCTGGTGCTATACCTCCGCAGAAATTATTAACAATAGGCATAAGAGCTAAATTTTAAAGAAAAAAATATTTATGAAACAGAATCTATATTACATGGTGGCGGTTTGTCTGATGGCTGCTTCGTGCAAAAAATATTTGGATGTAAAGCCTGATAATAGTATTGCGTCTCCAACAACCATAATGCATTTACAGGCGCTGCTGGATCATTCAGGTACTATGAATATATACCGGACTCCTAACTTGGGCGATGCATCGGCAGACGATTATTTTCTTACGGAAGAAACTTATAATTCCTTTTCAGAAGACAAAAGAGCGATATATACCTGGACGAGGAAAGAATACTACTTCCAAAATGACTGGTCTGTAGCGTATCAGCCGATATACCAAGCAAACTATTGTTTGGATCAGTTGGTAAATGTGTCGAAAAGTATTGAACTTGATAAAATAGAGAGAATAGAGGGTGCTGCTCTCTTTTTCAGAAGTTACTATTTTTTACATCTGATGTGGGTATATGCAAAGGCATATGACGAAGAAACTGCTCATGATGACCCCGGAATTGTACTGCGTCTAACCTCAGACTTCAACGTTCCTTCGGTCCGGTCTTCTGTGGCTGAATGCTACGAGCAGATCATCAATGATACGAGATATGCTGCAACGCTTTTGCCGGACCGTTCTGAACATGTTTTTCGTCCTGACAAAGCAGCCGCCTATGGTCTGTTGGCCAGAGCGTTTTTATCCATAAGAAGCTATGACAGCGCTTTTGTATATGCTGACAAGTGCCTAAGGTTAAAGGATGATTTAATGGATTTTAATGGAGATGTGGGGGTTCATCCGGACCTGAGCTCAATGAATGTTTTTGAACAGTTTAATAAGGAAACAATTTTCTATTCAGATATGAATATCACAGACTTTATAAGCGAACCATACTATGCAAGGGTAGATACTATTTTGTATGATTCTTATAACGAAGACGACCTGAGAAAGGTGGCTTATTTCAAACCCAACGGAGCATATCATCAATTTAAAGGTAATTATACGGGTAATCAATATGACTATTTTACGGGTATAGCTACCAACGAGATATTCCTGATCAGGGCAGAGGCAGCCACTCGTATTGGAGATTTTGCTTCTGGTATAGCGGACCTCAATACATTGCTAAGACATAGGTGGCGACAAGGCACTTATAAGTTGTTAAATTTAGCAGATCAGGAGCAGGCGCTTCAAATTATCTTGCTCGAGCGTAGAAAGGAATTGCAGGGTAGGGGCTTCAGGTGGATGGATATTAAGCGTCTTAATAAGGAAGGAGCTAACCTTACTTTGCGCCGCCATATTTTGGGTCAGATTTTTGAACTTTCACCAAACGCCAGCTATTATGCGCTTCCTATACCCGCAGATGTAATTTCTGTGACCGGAATTCCACAGAATTGAAGATAATCAGGTAAGGGATTTTTTCCCTTACCTGATTACCAAACCCGTGGAAATATTAATCTCGTTGATTTGAGTATGCATTTCCTGAGCCACTTATGCTAACAACGTGAGCGGTGGCGCCGCTCAATGTTGCACCAATTTCTATGCCCTGTAAAGCTGTAGGGTTTGAACTGCTATTTACGTAGGCACTCGTGACAGCTACCCTGCAGGCTTTTTCATTACGGTTTTCACAAAGGCTTAGATTCTTGCCCTTGTATTTCCAGTTGCTGTTACTGATATTTTCTACAGCCGGTTTTGAGTACCCCCCTGATGCAGCAGGGTCGTACTCAAATACGAACATGTCCTGAGTTGGTGTAATGTTGTTAAACGCAAAGCTTCCGATTACAATAACAACCGCTGCCAGGCTAAAAATATAACGTTTCATGTTGATTGATTTTAATGAGAAAAATATTTTGATGTTCAAGTTGCTGATGTTAAATGTTCGTTCCCCGGAAGGGAAACTAAGGCGGCGTTCGCTCACCAGGACTGTATACCGGATAGAGCAGTAATGCTCCTGTGTTCAGCAGTAATAAGAATAGGTTGAGCAACACATGTTCTTTCCATCCCAGGCTGTTCAGTACGCCTCCGCAACTACAGGGCAGATGGGGCGCATACGCTATCATGTACAAAAGATAGCCTGTGAAAAATAGTAAAGCTGTTAACGAGGCGAATAGCCCCCACAACCTCGTAGCAGGTAAAAACAGCAGTAGAACAATGCTCAGCTCTGCTATTGGTATAGCCCAGGCTACGGGTTCTGAATGCTGCTTGAGCAGCGGTACTTCTTTCAGTCCCATGCTGAAAGCTTCCACATTAGATAGTTTGTTGACGGCTGTGTAGAGAAAAACCAATAATAATGAGCCACTGATGCCGTCTGAAATCCACGTCCGCCAAACATACTTTCTGCTCTTTCTATTGCATAGTTTCATATCAACCGGTTTAACAAACAAAAGACATCACCTGCGTCAATGCAAAGCGATTCTGTTTGAGAAGATGGTCTTATTTCTCAATAAAAATTCTATCTATCGGTTTCAGTTTCAGTAAACTTATCACTAGATTTGCAGTACTTCATTCTACTGTCTTTCATCTCTCCCCTCATATATACTCGCCGAAAAGCGTTGTTGGTACTATGCCGGTTTGGTTTTTATTTTTCGGAATAGGCATCACCTGTAACCAATGTCGCTACGGCTGTTGTATTCACTGCCAGAACCAATCATTATGGAAAAAAACCTTCATCCTGGAATATTCGCCTCGCTGGCATCGGGCTCCACCGAAGCATTCGGCCGTATAGCCGGTCACTACCATCCCATATTGGCGCAGTACATCCGGCGCTATGTTCACAACGACGAGGAATTGGTGAAAGACATTGTGTCGGAAACCCTGGCCGTGGTATGGGTGCAACGAACATCATTGAGCAGTAAAGAGGATCCGGGCGCGTGGATGCGGCGGGTGGCTTATAATATAGCCATGAGCAAACTCCGGAAAAAGAAAAAGCAGTGGGCCGAACCCCTGGAAGCATACCACTCGCTGCAGAGCGACCGTACAGCCGACACCATACTGCTGGGGCGGGAGCTGGGCCGGCTGCTGGAAGAGGCGCTGCACACACTGAGCCCGCGCGAGCAGCAGGTATTCCTTCTCAGCAGAACAGACGGACTCAAAGCCCGGGAAATAGCCGATTACCTGGGCATATCGGAGCAAACCGTGAAAAACCAGTTGAGCACCGCCTTGCAAAAAATGCGGCGCTACCTGCGCAAAAAATGGTATACCCTGCTCCTGTGGTGAGTCCCGCGCAACCGGCCTTGTAAAGCTGTCTGGTATTTTATATCTTAGTAGTAATAAAAAACACCAATGGCTACCGAGGAAAATACCGACGGTTTTATACCCCGCCATGGCGGTTACAAAAACCTGATCACCTATCGGAAATCGGAGATCATCTACGACGGTACAGTATTCTTTTGCCGGCGTTTTTTAAATAAGTACGACAGAACCGTAGACCAGATGGTGCAGGCGGCAAGGTCGGGTAAACAAAATATTGCAGAAGCCAGCATGGCTTCAGCTACATCGAAGGAAACAGAGATCAAACTTACCAATGTGGCTAGGGCCAGCCTGGAAGAACTCCTGATAGATTACGAGGATTTTTTACGGACACATGGTTTAATAAAATGGGAAAGAAGCCACCGGCTTTCCCTGCGCTTCGATGAATTGAACAAGACGCCCGATGCCAGCTACCATACTTTCAAAAAAGCCATCGAACACGAGCACCCCGAAATAAGCGCGAATGTGATGCGCTGCCTGATAAAAGTCACCTCTTATTTATTGGGAAAGCAATTGGAGGCACTGGAAAAAGACTTTCTGCAGCAAGGCGGCTTACGGGAAAGAATGCTGAAAGCCAGGCTCCGCTATCGCAATAAACAATAGCCCGGATTCGTAAGCGGGCAACCAGCTACAGCATGCGCACAAGCCAAAGTCCCATACTGTCCCCTGTCCCCTGAAACCATCTGCCAGGCGTATAATTTGGAATACCCGCTATTAGTTTTTCAGGATGGTAAATTCCACCCTTCTGTTCATTTGCCTGCCCTCATCGGTTTCGTTGGTAGCTACGGGTTGGGTTCGTCAAATAACCCAACGAAAGGTGTTGTCTAAAGCTCTCAACCAGCTACCGCATGCGCACAGGCCAAAGTCCCATGCTGTCCCCGGAAACCATCGGTCTGCCAGGCGTATTATTAGCAGTACCCGCTATCAGTTTTTCAGGATGGTAAATTCCACCCTTCTGTTCATTTGCCTGCCCTCATCAGTATCGTTGGTGGCGATGGGTTTGGTTTCGCCATATCCTTTCGATAGGAGCCGGGCAGCGGGGATGCCCTTTGCCACGATGTATTGCAGCACCGATCGGGCGCGCTGGTCGCTGAGGGTATAGTTGTAATCGTCGGCGCCCTTGCTGTCGGTATGGGCGCTGAGTTCTATTTCAATAGCAGGGTTTTCGTGCAACAGTTTTACCACCCGGTCGAGTTCTATGAATGATTCCGGGCGAAGGTCCCATTTATCGAAGTCGAAAAAAACATTGTTGAGCCGTACCACCTGCCCGATTTCAATCGGCACCAGGTAGAGGTCTTTGTGGATTTCTTTATAACCTTCTTTGATCAGCGAGTCGAGGTTAAGGTTTTCCGACTGGGCAAAAAACTTATCGGAACTGGCGCGGATAAGATAGTTTTTGTCGTAGGGCAATACCATCTGGAAGGAGCCGTCGATGGGGCTAGAGAGACCGTTGCCCGCTTCGGCGCCGTCTGGCAGGGTTTCGTATACCAGCGAAGCGCTGATGGGCTTGTTGGTTTTGGCGTTGTACACATTGCCGCTTACCAGCACCACGGGGTCGGGTTTTTCTGCTTCCAGGAGGGCCACGCGTACCACATCGCTTTCACCGTAGGTATTTTCGTAGGTGGTGAGGTAGGCGTATTCACCGCCTGCATCGAGGGTAAAGAAAGCATCCCAGCCATCGGTGTTGATGGGGCTGCCGAGGTTAACGGGATCGCTCCATTTGGTCCAGGAATTGTCGAGCCGGCGGGTCATCCAGATATCGTTGTCGCCAAGTCCGCCGGGGCGGTCGCTGCTGAAGTACAGGGTTACACCATCGGCCGCCAGGTAAGGCGTCATTTCGTCGTAATCGGGCAGGTTGATTTTTTTGCCGATCGATTTGGGTTCGCTCCAGTAACCCTGGGGCAGCAAAAAGCTCACGTAAATATCGTTGTAGGGACTGCCCGTTTTCGGGGTCATGTACATGAGCAGGGTTTTGCCATCGTGGCTCATGGTGGCGCCGGAGTGCCGGCCGCGGTCGTATTTATAATAGTTTTTGATGGGCAACTGGTGGGGTACGCTCCAGGTGCTGTCTTCCTGCATGATGCACATGCTCAGCCCTTTACCCAGAAAAGCGCCCTCGTCGTAAGCGCCGCGGATGAGCAGTTTGTTTTTATCGGGCGATATCCAGTAAACGGCATTGTAATGCGCCGTGTTGAGCGGATATTCCATGTGAACGGCCTCGCCCCAGTTGCCGAGACTGTCTCTCACAGCATACCAGATGTCCTGTGCGTTGGGAACCGAGCCGTATTTGGTATTGGCGGGGTGGTTCTCGCAGATAAAAAACAACAGGTTGCCATCGGCGGAAACGGTGGGGCGCAGTTCGGCCAGATTGGAGTTGACCTTCACCCCCAGGTTTTGAATGGTGACGATGGTGGACTCTGTAATAATGTTTTCTTTTTGCTGTACCAGTTTTACGGTGGTATCTGTTGCTAGGGGCTGGGCGGCAGCGTCAAGCGACAGGAAAAGTGTAGCCAGCAGGAGTAGATGTATTTTCACGGGATGACAGTTTGCTACTATGTTAACGTCCGGTTGCGTTAGCCATTTTGTAGCAGCCCGGAAGCTAACAATAATCAATGCCCGGCAGGCGGCAGCCCGTGTTTTTTTGACAAATGATAAGGAATTTGGTCAGAAGATCGTTCGTCGCTCCCCGGGGGCTGGCATTTACGGCCCCTGTGCTGTTGTATTTCTTTCGCAATATATTCACATATAGTGAAGAGACATCTCATTGCACCGACAGCCCTCCTGCGCACGGGGCTTGCATGGGGCAGGCTGTTTCATTCGAGGTGCCGGAGCGGAGTGGTGGTTTTTTATTCCGTCGCGCCGGGGGCTGGCATTTACGGCCCCGGTACTGTTGTATTTCTTTCGGAATATATTGAGGAGACCTCGCATTTCACCGACAGCCCTCCTGCGCACAGGGCTTGCATGGGCAGGCTGTTTCATTCGAGGTGCCGGAGCGCAGTGGTGGTTTTTTATTCCGTCGCGCTGGGGTCTGGCATGGCCGACCCCGGTGCTGCTGATCGACTTATTTCCACCCGCCAGCCCGGACCACTTTGTATACGGTACTTTTCTGCGAAGCTCCCCATATTGACCGCCAGGGATAGTTGCAGGAGGCTGTTCAGGTAGGCCAGGGCCTGCCCCTCTGCCACAGCGCCGAAAGTAGGTACAAAAGGTATACGCTGATGGTATACAAGGCCATCGTGGTGCCATATTTTCACGCTTACACTATCTCCGTAACGAATCCCGCTTTTTTCGAGCAGGGTATCAGGTATGTTCGTCCATACATTGCCGTATTGAACATCGAGTATGGGAATGGCTCCCTTCAGCGCCTTGCCTTCCGCAACAGCAGGCTGGTGCGGTATGCTTACCACCGAGGGAGGCAGCAGCCTGCCGGTTTCTGCAAAGGATATAATGCCCGAAGCCAGCCTGGCACCGGTGTAGGCATACACATCCCGCCCATGAAAAGTGTAGGAGGTACGTTGCTGTGGGCGCCGGTTCACCGCCTCATTTATGGCGCAGATAGAGTCAATGCCCAGCGAACGGGCCACGAGGGTGAGCGTGCCATTGTCGGGTGTTACAATAAAATGCCCGGATTTTGTTTTCAGTACCACCGATGTTCGGTGGGTGCCCACCCCGGGATCTACCACCGATACAAACACGGTACCGGGAGGCCAGTACGGTACTGTTTGCTCCAGCCGATAGGCGGCCTCCCAGATATTGTACGCAGGGATGTCGTGGGTAAGGTCGTAGAGTTTGAGATGGGTCGACACGCTGCTGGCCACGCCTTTCATGGCAGCTACGGCACCGTCTTTCGATCCGAAGTCTGACTGAAAGACCACGATGCCGTTTTGGGCCATTCCCGGCACCGCGAACAGGATACACCATAGCAGGAGGTTCTTTTTCATTATCACGGACTGATCAGGTTTACAGGTAATACAAATTCAAGCATATGGGGCAGGGTGTACCCGGCACGAAAATGGTCTGGCAGGTAACTGTAGCGAAGCCCAAAGCTGGCGGGTTGCTGGTTCCACCATTTCGTATCAAAAAACAACTCACCCCCCATACTGCGGTAAGAATTGAGGTCGTGATAAACAGTATTGCGGACATAAGTATAGTCGAAAAACAGGTTGGCGCGGATACGCAGGAAATACACGATGTTCCCGAAGCCCAGGTCGGGATACCAGATCGGGAAATGATAATTGACGCCCCATTTAAACATTTGGGGGCTTTCTATATCGCGGTATCCCCTTGCGAAGGGAAAGCTGTTGCTGTAACGGTATCGGTTAGCCGTATCCCGCTGCTGGTAGGCACCGGTGAGCACCAGGCTGTGGGTACGGGTGAAGCCGGGCAGGTACAGGCTCCCTGAGGCCAGGAACTGACTGGCTGCATGCACGGATAGGGATTGCCTGTATCGTACAAACAAACTTTGCGCCAGCCGGGGGTGGATATGCTGCACCGCCGATTGTACCTGGCTGCTCCAACTGGCTGAGGCCTGTAGGTATTGCAACATACTGGTTTGCAGACTGTCTTTATACACCCCCGTGATGGACTGCTGTAAAATATTGAAAGAAGATGCCAGTGTAAGGTTTTTATACCATCGTCCGCTGGTGAACTGGAGCGGTAGTTGCGCGCCCAGGCCGGCATTCAGTTCGTTCCAGAAAATATGCCGTTTATTGCTCACCGCATTGCGGTTGAAGGCATAAGACAGGCTGCCCGTGAGCCAGGGGTACCATGCGCCGAGGGCGGCATCGAAGCCGGCAGTGTGACTGCGTTCGTTTTCGTTGTACGTATAGTGGAGTGCAGACCGGAAATTATTGAGAATGTTTTGTCCGTACACGGTAAGCGACCATTCAGGTTGGGTATAATAGGGCCGCCAGCTATGAAAATTGAAGGGAGCTGCTATTTTCCGGTATCGCTTTACATTGTATTCGCCTTGTGGTATCGTTGGAAGAGCGTCGGTGCCTTTTTGCAGCGTACGCGGCAGATAGAGGTGAGTAGCCTGTATAGCAGCGGTACGCAGCACGGGTTGCCAGTCATGGCCGGTGAGTTGTTTTTGTTTCAGCCGGTAGCCATGGGAGCTGAGGCTGCTCCACACCAGTTTGCCAGCTTCGTTTACGGCAGGCTGGTAGGCGCCGGTGGTTTCTCCGGTAAGTCTGAAGAGTTGCCGGGAGGGAATAGCTACTGCCCATATATCGTCGTAATAACCTTTACTGCCGCTGAAGTACACCGTATCGCCTTTTACTACCGGGTAGCCTTTTATTGTATAGCTCCACGGGGTGAGAGCAGCCGTTGCACCAGTGGCAATGTCGATCAATCCCAGGCTCATCAGTCCCTCTTTGTTTCTGATGCAGGCTACCAGTTGTGTTGTATCGTAAAACTTCGGGTAGGTATACACGATATTGCTATCCGATACCGGTATTTTGTGTAGCAGCCGGCCATTGGCAGCATCGAGCAGGTGCAGCGCGGTAGATTGATCGGGCAGGTATTGAATGGCTACGATCGACCGGCCGTCGGGAGATATATCCGGATAAAAATACTTGCTTCGGCGGGTGATCTGCGTTACCCTTCCGGTATGCAGATTCAGCAGTTTGATTACGCTGTAATTGCGCTGTCCCCAGCGTATATCCGGTTCATACGCTGTATATACTATTTTTCCTCCGGCGTAGGAGTAGTAGTCGTCCAGCGCAATATCTTTTGTTCGTATGCGGCGCGCTTCACCATTCGCCAGCCAGTACCACGCAGGATTGTGGCGGTAGGTTTTTTTCAGTACCAGCAAAGAGTCGCCTCCCGCGGCGTATGGCATGGTATAGTGAGACGCATACCGCCGGTTGACCGGGGTGACGAATTGTTCAGTGCTGCTGGTTTTCTCCGTGGTGTCCGCCCTCTGTGCCTCCGGGTAAGCTTTATAGTGGGCCAATGCGTTTTTTACAAAATTGTTGTATCGTATACCGGCGTGTTTCTTCACTGCTTTTTGAAAAGGGTAAAATACCCCGCGGAAGCGGGCTGCATCGTCTGTTACTCTCGCCCAGAAATCATCACCGAATTGTTCGCGTCCGTACCCTGTTAGCAGGTAACCAAGGGCGTAATGATCGGGTACGTAGTGTTTCATGGATCCGTTGCGCAGTTTCATGAAGGAATACTGTTTATTGTCTGCCCAAAGCGATCGGTAACCATTGAAGAATGCAGGTATCCTGCCGCGCCCCTGCCCGCTCAGCAGGGTTTCCTGCAGTATCGCATCTCCCTCAAAAAACCAGTCTGGTATGGAGGCGCTGTTGGCCAGTGACTGCCCCTCTTCGCCCAGGAGGTAGTAAGCGAACTTTGATAATCCTTTGCGAAAATTCATGTATTGCTGCACATGCCGGTATTCGTGCAGGGCCAGGCTTTGTGCCCAGGGCAGGCTGCCAAGCTGAAAGTTGTTGAGCGAAGGCGTCAGGAAGAATTCACTGCGCCAGGGAGCCAGGGCTACAAACCCGTTGGAAACCGTGGTCTGGTTCTGCAACACAATGTTGATTTTTTTCCGGGCGTGGCCGATGGTAGCAGCAGTGGCGCTGTCTGTATAACGGATAACATCTGCCACACTGCCTGCTTCGCGCAACAATCCTTTCGGAAAAATAATGGTTGCCTGCGGGGTATGGATCTGCTGCCATTTCAGGGAGGAAGGGTGGCCACCGAACTGTTGTCCGCTGCCGTACAGGAACAGGAAGCTGCAACTGATGAACAGAAAAACTGACCGCATAGCAGGATTTTGAGCACCTAAATATACAATAATGATGCATAAGGATTAAAGACGACGGTTGGTTGTACCGTTTGGATAGCATGCTGCCTGCGTGCCTGACCACAGAGCCGTTCCCCGAAGGCCAGCAACGGCAGCTTGCAGGTCTTCATCGCATTACGGCATAATAACAATTACGCGATAATACCTGCCTGTCGAAGGAGTTATGTTAATACCGTCGCATCCGTTCGTCTGTAAAGCCCTTAAACCTTATTTTTGCGGCTATGATACAGTTTTTCAGAACAACCGCTTGCTTTTCTCTGCTGTTGATTTTTATAGCCTGTAACGGCGGTGGCGAAGCCGGCAACGGTACTTCCACCTATACACCGGTTAAAAGTGCCATTCCTCCGCCCGTTAGCATTGGCTACGAAGTGTTGAACCTTTACCCCCACGATACCTCGGCTTTTACACAGGGACTGGTATTTCATAATAACCAGTTGTATGAGGGTACGGGGCATAAGGGACAATCCACGCTACGAAAAGTGGACCTGGCGTCTGGACGTGTGGAAAAACGCATAGACCTGGAGCCTTCTCTGTTTGGTGAAGGCATCACGATTCTGAACGATACCATTTATCAGCTTACCTGGGAAGAACATATTATACTGGTGTATTCGCTGAAAGATATGAAACTGGTGAGGAGAGGATTCTGGCAGAACGAAGGCTGGGGCATCACCCACGACAGCACCCACCTGATCATCAGCGATGGTTCAGACAAACTGTACTTTGTACGCCCGGGTGATTTCAAGCTGGAACGCGTACTGAATGTAAACAGTCATGTAGGGCCGGTGGATAAGCTGAACGAACTGGAATACATCAACGGGTATGTATACGCGAATCAATGGGGAGCAGATCATATCCTCCGGATCGATCCGTCTACCGGCTACGTTACCGGTATGCTGGATTTTAAAGACGCACTCAAAAAACTGGCGAATATCAACCTCGACAGGAAGGCAGTGGAAGAAGGCGCGGTGCTGAACGGTATAGCCTGGGATGCAGCCACCGGCAGGGCGTTTGTAACCGGAAAAAACTGGCCAAAGCTGCTGGAAATCAAAATGAAATAATTGGCGGACATGCTCTGCCTGACCCCTGCGTTCTTTAAAGTTTTTAAACTTTCAACTGTACAATATTCTGTTGTTCGAAGTATTCGACTTCGCTGTTCTCTAAAGTTTCCACACTTTAATTTGTACAACCACTGTTGATCAGAACGCTGTATCGTTTTATATTGTGCTTGTACAACGTTGCCGGTAATATCACTTCATCGCAAAGAGCATCGCAGAAGCTGTATAATCGAAGTCTTCAATTGCTGTTCGAAGTTCCGGATATAACCACTAATGATAAAATAGCGGTCTTTTTTACATGTCGCAGCCGGTAAAAGCAATAAAAACCCCTGCTCTGGCGATTTGAAAGAAGATGCGTCTGCAACATATGCCACGGCAGTTGTCAGCGCGGAAAGGCCACATGGCACAGCTATAACGCTGCCTGTTATTACGGAATTAACATATTGGCAGGGGAAAATAACATACCTTTAATATGGCATCATTGTTGGTATGCTGATGACATTATATGTTTAAAACGCTTATTATGCGATGCTTCGTAATGGTAATACTGATGGGGCTGTGGGGGATGAGCCCCGCGCAGGCACAACTGAAAAGTTATACTATTTCTCCGGGTGGAGATACGCTGAATATGCTGGATGCCAACGACGTGAAGCAGGGCCCCTGGGTAATAAGGGTGGAGGAACTGAGGGGCGAGCCGGGGTATGAAGAAGAAGGTTTTTTCGTAGATGGGAAAAAGGAAGGCCCCTGGCGTCGTTATACGCTTATAGGCGACATTATAGCCATCGAACGTTATAAATGGGGCGAAAAAGATGGTAAACAGCAGTACTTCACCAAAATGGGCGATTTGCTGCGTGAAGAAAGCTGGAGAGCCACCAACCCCGAGCACCCATACGATACCCTGCAGGTGCAAAATCCCGAGCAGCCAGACAAATGGGAGACCAAGATCATCAAAGTAGAAGCGTCTACCGTACCGCACGGCACCTGGAAGTATTACGAACCGGGCACCGGATTCATTACCAAACAGGAAACTTATTTCTTCGGGCAATTGGATAAAAACAGTGTTATAGGTGGTAAAACTGCTGCAAAGTCTGAGAAAAAAGCGCCGGAACGACCGCGGGAAGTAGAAGAATGGGAAAAGAAAAACTCCGGAAAGAAAAGGGTGAAAGTCCGGGACGGCAGCACGGGCTTCTGATCGTTTATTTGTTCCTACTTTTGCACCATTAATAATTCACCAACATGCTGAAAAATTGCTGTTTACTGTTAGCATCGATTGTTTTTTTTACCGCCTGTAATGACGAAGCCTATCAAAAGCCCGATGATCCGCTGGAAGCCGGAATGGATTTTATACGGTTTGCGCTGGATGGCGATATGCCCAGGGCAAAAGTTTTTGTACTTCCCGATGCAGATAACGAAAGCCTTTTCAAAGAACAGGAAAAGAATTTTGCAGCAAAACCTGCCAGGGAAAAATCAGAATATAAAAGTGCCAGTATACGTATAAACCAAACTGTGCCCGTGAACGATAGTACGGTACTGATCAACTATTCCAACTCGTACAGGAACAAAAACAACGAGATCAAGCTGGTGCGGGTAGGCGGAGAGTGGTGGGTGGATTTTAAATATACTTTTACCGGAGAGAACGCACTGGATTCCCTTTCCCGCTAACACCAAACCCCCTATAAAATATGCAGACTGTTTTACATCCCTGGCATGGTATAGACACCGGCGACAGCGCCCCCCGAATTGTGAATGCCGTGATAGAAATTCCCCAGGGATCGCGCCAGAAATATGAAATTGATAAACCCAGTGGTTTACTTAAGCTGGACCGGGTGATCTATTCTTCTTTTTACTATCCGGTCAACTACGGATTCATTCCCAAAACATACGGCGACGATAAAGATCCGCTGGATATACTGGTCATCAGCAGTGTAAGTATCCAACCCCTCTGTCTGGTGGAAGCCAAGGTGATAGGGGTGATGCAGATGATCGACAGCGGCGATGCCGACGATAAAATTATTGCCGTGGGCAACAACGATCCCGGTGTAAACTACATCAACAATATAGAAGAAATGCCCAAGCATTTTTTCAGTGAACTCAGACAGTTTTTTGAGGAATACAAGAAACTGGAAAACAAATCTGTAAGCGTCAACGAATTTCAGGACAAAGCCACTGCGCTGAAGATCATTGAAGAAGCCATGCTCTTTTATAAGAAGGTTTTCGCCGATAGCTGATCAGATTTGTTAAAAAAAGACGGCAGGGTATGGAATTTCCCGGCGAGGGCATCTTATACAAAAGCCCGAAGAACGAGTGACTTATTCGCAGTACGACCATATAACAGACGCCGCTTTACTGGAAAATTTCTACAGGGAAAAAGATAACGAGTGGCTGGGTGTGTTGATGCAGCGGTATACCCTGCTGTTGTATGGGGTATGTATGAAATACCTGAAGGATGAGGAAGAAGCCCGGGATGCGGTGCAGCAGATATTTCTGAAAGCCATTGCAGAGTTACAGAAATATCCTGTTACCTACTTTAAAAGCTGGATGTATATGATAGCCCGTAATCATTGCCTGATGCAATTGCGGGATAAAAACAAAACACCCGTTCCCGTTACCGAAAAAATGCTGGTAGACAATCCAGGTGAAGAAGACAGCGTGCAGACGCTCCGTAACAAAGATGCCACCCTGGAAATGCTGGATGAAGCCCTCAGCGAGTTGAATGACGAACAGCGGAAATGTGTGGAATTGTTTTACCTGCACAAGAAATCGTACAGTGAGATAGCAGCCATTACGAACTTTTCGTTATTGCAGGTAAAAAGCCATATACAAAATGGCAAGAGAAACCTGAAAAACCTGGTAGAGAAAAAATTAAATGCTGTAAACAACAACGGCGCCCGTATATGAACAAGGATCTTTTAGACATATTATCTTCTGATAGAAATGAAATAGATCAGCAGCAACTGCTGAACTATCTCCAGGGCAATTTGTCTGAAGAAGAGCAGCACGAGATGGAAAAAGTATTACTGGGTTCAGACTTCGACAACGACGCACTGGAAGGGCTGGAACAGGTAAAAGATAAAACCAGATTACCGGTGGTGATGAATCAACTCAACCGGCAACTGGTTAAAAAGCTTAAAAAAAGAAGAAGAAACAGCAAGCGTCCCATCAATCTGATGATACCGGTGGTGACCACCATCATCATTCTCCTGCTGATACTGATGCTGTATATGTACATCAGGAGCAAAGGGCATTAACCTGCCGACTGCTTTTTTTCGATCTCCTCCACCGCTACAATAAATTTTCCAATCCGTTCGTCGGCATAAGCGCCATAGGCATCGGTGATCATTGCTTTGCTGCCATCGCTGGTTTCGATAGCATACAATATGGCATTGTCGTCCGGATTGCTGGCGCCCTCAAAGCGGTAGAAGTTTACGATCTTAACGTCTTCGGGCTTGTACAGCTTTTGAGACGCTACCGACAGCATACCTTGTTCTGCAGGTTTTAGTTCGTCGGTATATCCCTCCTGCATCAGCTTGTTGATGCATCCGGAAAGGGTGGTCATTTCATCTGTTTGTGCGTTCTTGATCATGGTAACCGGTTTTGATGAAGAAATAATGCTACAGTTATAGTTGTAAAAACCATACCAGTACAGGGTTACCCGTCACTAATTTTTAAAACCATCTCCAACAACCGCGTACTATAACTTTTCTTTGACAATTGGCAGAAGAATACCAGCCCGGGCCTGAGCAGTCCCCGGGGGACCAACCGGCTGTGTAAACTGATCCCCATCTGTGGTCAGCAACCCTGGCCGCTTCTTAAAAGCGCTTGAGCCGACGGTATATTATTGCGGATTGATTTTATACATGCTTTCCCTGAATTCTCCGGGCGTTTGCTTTACAATTTGTTTGAAAAAGTTAAAAAAGTTGACCGGGTTATTATATCCGCACGAGTAGCAGATGTCTTTTATAGTAGAGTTTTTATTCTGTAGTAATTTTTTAGCATGCCCTATCCTGATCTCATTGAGAAAAAGAGTGAATGTTTTTTGTGTTTTCTGTTTAAAAAAACGACAGAAAGAATTGGGCGTCATATTGCAGATGCCGGCCACTTCTTCGAGGGAAATGTCCCGGTGAAAATTATCCAGTAAAAACTGATACACATCGTTGAAACGATCTACGTCGTTGAAGTTAAAAGACTTCTTATAACCAACGCTTGCCAATACCTCGTATTCTTCCGAACGTGCCAGTATATCTATCATCTGCAAAAATATGCCTAACTGCTGCAGGCCTTCGGATTGCACCAGTTCCTTTAGTTTTTCGGTAACAATCGTTTTGGTGGTTCCAAAAAAACGAAGTCCGCGTTCCGATTTTTGAATGAGATCATTGTACAGGTAGATGCTGGGTTCGTCGTCAGACACCATGTCTGCAAGCGTATCGGGAAAGTACAGGCCAAATGCTTCGGTATACAATTTTTCGTCGCCATTGTAATAGGCGGCATCACATTTCCATAGATGTGGAAGTTCAGGGCTAACGAGTACCACTTCTCCGGGAGAGAAACTACCGAAATAGTCGCCGATGATCAATTCGCCACGGCCCTGTTGTACCCAGGTAAGTTCACATAGTCTGTGAAAGTGAAAAGGATGATCGAAGTGGGGTTTACGGATTTTTTTTACCCAAATTTTCTTTTTGCCGATAATGGGGGCATCAACGATTAATGCAGGCTTCATAGCAATCATTTATTCAAAAGCAATCAGTTTCAAAACTGATATTGGATCATCCGGTGGAAATCATTCGGTAAAACTTGAGCACATAAATGTACTGATTTTGCTCGAAACGGTTATGATTGAACCGATGTTTTTGACTAGTTCTGTGAATGAAGTGCATAGATAGAAAGACATTATAATATATCAATGTGGTAATATAGCTTAATACCCACAGGCGAGCAGATAAAAAACTTTATAAACTTATTAAAATGCACAACTTTAATTTTTGGTGATAGGGATAGGTTTGCCAGGATAAATTTTTATCGGTCACAAAAATTAATTCGATATGCTTGCAACCAAAGCCTGTCTCCCTGTTGGAAGAACCCGGTGGCGCCCTGCCTCCATGGTTCGCTGCTTATTGTTACTACTGCTTACAACATTCTTTTACGAAAACACGCTAGCCGGTTCCCTGCCATTTAAAAGTATAACAGGAACGGTTACGGATCAACAATCAAACCCTGTATCTGGCGCATCTGTGAAGGTAAGGGGAAAGGTTGCCGGAACCCAAACCGATGCTGCCGGAAGGTTTACCATCGACGCAGACGATAACGACGTGGTAGAAATCACTTCCATTGGTTATCTGGCTTCAGAATTCGTGGTAGGTGCTTCCCTCAGCTATAATGTGGTGCTTCAGGAAGACTTATCTGAACTGGAGCAGGTGGTAGTGGTAGGCTATGGTACCCAGAAAAAAGTTAACCTTACGGGTTCCGTTTCGCAGGTGGGGGGTGTAGAACTCACTAAAAGGCCCGCTGCCAATGTACAGAACCTCTTACAGGGCAAGGTCAGTGGCTTACAGGTTACCCAAGGTTCCGGAAAGCCTGGAGGAGATGGGGCAGAAATGCTGATACGGGGTACGGGTTCATTCGGGGGAAGTGCGGCACCGTTGGTGCTGATTGATGGTGTTCGGGGCGATATGATGACACTCAATCCGGATGACATTGAATCCGTATCGGTATTGAAGGATGCGGCCTCTGCTGCCATCTATGGAGCACGCGCAGCGAATGGGGTAATACTGGTTACCACCAAAAGAGGCAAAGCTCGCGACCTCACGGTACAGTACCATGGTAATGTACAGGCGCAACAAGCGACTCGTTTACCGGAGTTGCTGACTAATTCAGCAGATTACATGACGTACTGGAATCAAGCGAACGAACGTAGCGGTCTTGTACCCTATTTCTCACAATCAACAATAGACGCGTTTCGTAATGGTAACGATCCGGTGAAATACCCCAACTTCGATTGGGTGGATCATGTTTTCAGAACAGGCATGGCACATAATCATCATTTGAATGTAAGTGGTGGTAATGAAAAAACAACCTACAACCTATCTTTAGGGTATCTGGATCAGGACGGTATCATGAGTGTATATGATTTTAAACGTTATAACCTTCTGTTATCGGTTGATTCAAGGGTAAATAAATGGTTAAAGTTTGGAGGTATGGTGCAATTTTCCAAACGTGATATTATGGAAGATAACTTCGGAGACAATGATTATGTGATGAGTGCTTACTCAGGTCCGAACTATACTCCCACTATGACTTTACCTGATGGAACAACGGGATATGTGGCGCGTTACAGTAGCGCAATAGGAGAATGGACAGTACGTAACCCGGATGCACTAAATGCCAGTGGTTTCCGGCAGAAAAATTCATACAATATGCGTCCGCAACTATATGCGGATGTCAAACTGACGAAGGACCTTACTTGGTATACCAAAGGAGCAATAGACTTTACGAGTGCATTTAACAAAAGGTTTGAACATGCCGTAAACAACTATTATTTCGATGACGGTAGTTTTGCCCACAACAACTCTGTGTGGCAGGAAGGGGTAAGAGATGAGATGACGCAGAACTACGAAACCACCTTGTACTCCACATTGAATTATCTGAAAACAATCGGCCACCATGATATTAATGTTTTAGCCGGTTATAATCAGGAAACCAACTACTATAGGAGATTATATGGTTCCAGAATTACATTTCCGGTAAATACTATCTCTGAATTGAATGCAGGAGCTGAATTGGCGCAATCAACAGCCGGTCATGCTTCTGAATGGGCTATTCAGTCTTTTTTTGGAAGGGTAGCCTATGCTTTTAAAGAGCGGTATTTATTCGAGGCGAATATCAGGCGTGATGGTACTTCCAGAATAGCTCCCGAACACAGATGGGGGTCTTTTCCTTCTGTGTCTGCAGCCTGGAGAGCTTCTGAAGAAAGTTTCATGCAAGACGTAACCTGGATGGATAATTTGAAACTCAGAGCATCCTGGGGTAAGCTGGGTAATCAGGAAGTAGGCTTGTATCCTTATCAGAATGTGTTACAGAGCACTTCTTATCCTTTCGATGCTTTAGCACCTGGAGCCAGATTAAATGCTTTAAGAGACAGGCGTTTGAAATGGGAAACAACTCAAGCGGTAAACGTCGGTATTGATCTTAGTATTAAAAATGGCTTGTTTTCTTTAACCGCAGATTGGTTTAACAAAACGACGTATGATATTTTGGCCCAAATCCCTATCCCAGCCAGCATGGGACTGGATGCTCCTACCATTAACTACGGTAAAATGGGCAATAGAGGATGGGAATTTGAAGTGGGGCACCGTAACAGAATAGGTCAAGTGGATTATAACGTCAATTTCAACCTTACCACTGTTAAAAATAAAGTGCTGGAAATTCCCAATACAGTCTACTCTGGCAATAAGATAGCGCAAGTGGGACTTCCCTGGAATTCCTACTATCTCATAGAGTGGGATGGCATTTTCCAGAATCAGGATGAAATAGACAGATCCGCAACCCATCTCTACAATCCTCAACCTGGTGATCTGAAATACAGAGATGCGAATGATGATGGAGAAATTAGTCCTGAAGATCGCGTGGTGGTTGAAGGTGCTTATCCTAAATTCTACTATGGTGGTAGCATTAACCTGAGCTGGAAAGGATTTGACCTGACGGCGTTTTTCCAGGGCGTAGAAGGCTTTAAGCACTATGTGGGCGGATCACATATGGCATGGGGCTATACACCGTACACACAGGGGTCGCCACCCACGCTTGATTTTATCAAGAATATGTGGACACCGGAAAGACCTTCCAATACCACGCCGGCTATGTATCATTCACAATACAGACCTGTAACGGGCACAGCTTCAACCTACTGGTTATTGGACGCTTCCTATGTTCGGCTCAAAAACCTGGCTATTGGGTACACTTTCAAAAATGGTATTCCACAGAAATTGGGATTGAATGCACTAAGAGTCTATGCATCCGGTGACAACCTGTTTACAATTACAGACTATCCCGGAGCAGATCCTGAAAGAGCATGTGTAACGTGCCGGTTCAGTGTGTATCCACAGGTATCCATTTACACAATTGGTGTGAAAGCCAGTTTATAATCCAAAAGAATTTCAATTATGAAGCAATATATAACTGCATTGGTAATCGTGCTGGCACTCTCTATGAGTTCCTGCTCAAAATTCCTGGATAAAAACCCGCTAGATCAGATATCCAGCGAAACTTTCTGGACCAGCCAGAAAGATGTGGAGTTGGCGTTGTCTGGTGTGTATTCTCGAATTTTAACGGGTACATTTGATCATAACACCATGTTTTGGGATGTGATGGGTGGAGATCTCAACACAAATCAGGGATCGGCAGTCATTCCGCTTGCGCAAGGACAATTAGAGCCCAACTCCGGAAGCCTGGTGAGTTCAGTATTCCAAGACGCATATCGTGGTATTAGCTCGGCTAATTTTTTTCTTGACAATGTAGATCGTGCACCCATAGCAGACGATGTTAAGGATAGATATAAAGCGGAGGTTTTATTTCTGAGAGCTTTGTTTTACTTTACACTTACAGAATTCTATGGCGGCGTTCCTGTATATACAAGCTTGCCATTAATTGAAGATGCGAAAATTAACAAAAGCAGTAAAGCCGACGTAGTAGCGCAGATACTAAAAGACCTCGATGCAGCGATTGCGATCCTGCCGAATATACCGTACAACGGCCATGCTGTAAAAGGTTCCGCATTGGCGTTGAAAGCGAAAGTGCTGTTGCACAATGAGCAATGGGGACCCGCAGCCGAAGCAGCAAAACAGGTAATTGATGATGGGCACTTCAGTCTGTTTCATAACTACCGGTCCATGTTTCTGGCAACAGGTCAAAGCGGCAATCCGGAGATCATGTTTTCTGCGCAATACCTGAACCCAGACCGGTCTGCAACCGGACCGGATATTCAGTTTGCATGGCATGGCACCATTAACCCACGTGTGGAGCTGGTGGAGGCTTATGAATGTACAGATGGCTTGCCCATTACATCGTCTCCCCTGTACAATCCTGCTAACTGGAAGGAAAACAGGGATCCAAGATTAGCGTTGACCATAAAAACGTTTGAGGAAAATGTAATCAACTCATCCGGTCAGGAAGTAGGCTTCAATTACAATGCTCCCTCAGGTACAGGTTATATGCCGGTAAAAGGATTAAACTGGGATGCATTGCCCATCGATTACAGCACCCGGAGTGAGCAGGATTGGATACTCCTGCGTTACGCAGAGTTACTGCTGATCTACGCCGAAGCCAAAAATGAAGACAGTGGCCCTGATCAAAGCATTTACGATGCCATCAACGAAATAAGAGCAAGGCCGGGTATAGGTATGCCCGCCATACCCACAGGGCTGTCGAAAGATCAGATGAGGGAACGGATACGGCAGGAGCGCAGAGTGGAGCTGGCGCTGGAGGGTAAAAGGTATTGGGACGTGAAGCGCTGGAAAACAGCAGAAACCTATATCCCTACCCTGGTAGACCCCGGTGGCGCACAGCGCAAATTTGATCCTTCAAAGCATTACGTGTTTCCTTTCCCGCAAAGTGAAAGAGATACCAATCCCAATCTGGAGCAGAACCCTAATTACTAAAGAAGCCTTTTCATAGCAACAGTTGGATTTTTGACATGGCGGCTTTTATAGCACCAGCTAAAAAGCTGCCATTTTTTTATGTTTTCCACAAGAGGAACTACCATTAAAATACTTGTACATGCAACGCTACCTATCGTTACTCCTGCCATTGATTGTCGGACTGACTGCCTGCAGGCAGCAGCCGGAAAATTCGTCTTTTTCTTCCTACGAACAGGCGAAAAAGCATACGCTGCATTATGACAAGCCGGCTGTTGATTTTTTTGAGGGCGCCCTGCTGGGAAACGGCGGCATGGGAGTAGTGGTTACTACCAGACCGGATGGCATCATGTTGTATTTCGGCCACAATAATGTTTGGGATATACGCATAGCAGAAAAGAACCGGGAAGCAATCGGCACATTTGATTATGTATTCGATAAAGTGAGCAAAATACCAGACACGCTGAAGTTGCTGACCGACGATCCCTGGTACAAAAAATACAGCGCTATGGCGCAGGAAAACTACCGGCAGCCTTATCCCCGCCCGTTCCCCTGTGGGTCGGTGTTGCTGGGCTTTGACCGGAGAGACGCACAGTTGCTGGGACACTCGCTCGATATATCCAATGGGTTGTGTGAGGTATATCTGCTTGACGCCGACAAGAATAAAATAACCCTGCAGGTGTTCACAGACATGAACGACGATAAGCTATGGATGAAACTGGTAAATGATAAGGGGGAAAGCGCTCCCAATATTTTTAAACGCATGCGGATACTTCCGGATCCTTCCACGCCGGCGGCATTTCCCCGCTACGTTGTTGATGAGGCCCTGGAGGAGGGCACGCTATCTTTCAGGCAGACGCTCCCTTCGCAGGAACCGGATGTATACAATATAGAAAAAGGACATCCTAAGGACAAAGCATTCCGGCTAACTGCAAGCGCTAACCTGGGATTGAAAAAAACAAGCCGTATCAACTGGGATGGTAACCCCGAAGAGATGCAACCCCTCGAAGCTGCTTTTGAAGATAATGGTGAAGCGTTCGTGGTTGCTGTATCGCTGGAAGAAGGCATGAACGCCGATGTAAGTAAGCAGCCCTATACAAAAAGGCCCGGTTTGAATGCATTGGAACAGTCCCGGAAGTCTTCGGAAGATGTCTGGAAAGCATACTGGTCCAAATCGGGCGTCAGGCTCAGCGACCAGTTTCTGGAAGAAATATGGTACAGAAACCTCTACTTCTTCAATTGTGCGGCAAAAGACGGCGTTACAACACCCGGCCTTTTCGCCAACTGGAGCTTTGATAAGATAGGAACAGCATGGCATGGCGACTATCATATGAACTACAATACCCAGCAGCCGTTCTGGATGACTTTTTCCAGTAACCACCTCGAGAAAAACCTTCCCTATGTAAACCTGATCGAATTCCTGATGCCGGTTAGCCGCATATGGGCGAAGGAATATTACAATCTTCCGGGTGCCTATTTTCCCCATTCTGCCTACCCGGTAGAAATGACCATGAACCCCTATCCCGTGCCGCATTGGGGTTGGGAGATATGCGAAACTCCCTGGTCGGTACAAGGCCTGTGGTGGCACTATTTGTATAGTGCCGATACCGGTTACCTGAGGAGTCGGGCATATACACCTATAAAAGAAGCTGTTGAATTTTTAGTTGCCTACATGAAGCGCCCGGATGCCCGCGGCGGTCCGAGATGGGACGACGATAAATACCATATTTTCCCCACCATACCCCCCGAGATCTATGCGTTGCGCCCCGGGTTTAAATACAACTATGATTGTAATGTAGACCTGACGCTGACAAAGTTTGTTTTCAATGCTTTCGTTGAAATGGTCAATATACTGCAGACAAACGATACGGATCAGGCATTGGTGGAAGATGTGAAAGATATTCTTCTGCATTATCCGGAGTACCCTACTGCTGTATCAGAAAAATACGGAAAAGTACTGGTGTCTGTTCCGGGAGAGCACGACCAGGTGGTGTACAATGTACCATCGCCCCTGATGAATGTTTTCCCG
This sequence comes from Agriterribacter sp., assembly GCA_037190905.1. GTDB lineage: Bacteria > Bacteroidota > Bacteroidia > Chitinophagales > Chitinophagaceae > Agriterribacter. The sequence continues at coordinate 66,978 of JBBCKG010000001.1, forward strand.
GGAGAAGACCAGGGATTACATTCGGATGATTCAACCATGCAACTATTGAAAAATACCTACTATAACCAGCAGAATGAAGGTGGCAATGATCTTGTATTCATCAATCTGCAGGCTGCCCGGTTGGGATTGCTGGATATAGAAAGGTTCAAAAGACATGTAAACTATTCCCTGTTACCCAACGGAACTGCAACTGATAAAGTGATGCAGGTACACGGACGATATAATGACCGGACGAGATACGACTACATGGGTGCCATGGGTATATGGTTTGAAAACTTTGCGCTGCCGGCAGTGATCAATGAATGCCTGATGCAGAGTTATAACGGTGTCATACGGCTTTTCCCCAACTGGGATTTGCAACAGGACGCCGATTTTTTCAACCTCCGTGCTGTAGGTGCTTTTCTGGTAAGCGGCTCGCTGAAGAATGGAAAAGCGCGGGTATCGATTTTCAGTGAGAAGGGTGGAAAACTGAGGCTGTATTCTCCCTGGGGCACATCCGGAACAATAAAAAAAGGAAGCAGGAGCAGTGGCATCGACAAAGAACTGATTGAAATAGATACTGTACCCGGAGAAACCATTGTGCTGGAAAACTAATCATACATATGCAGTTACCCTTACAAAACATCACCGTGCTTGAAATGTGCCAGTACCTATCCGGCCCCTGCGCCGGCCTGCGTCTGGCCGATTTCGGAGCGCGCGTCATTAAAATAGAACCTGTGAAAGGAGAGGCTGGCCGAAAGCTGGCAATTAAAAACCTGTGGGTAGACGACAATTCCCTGCTGTTTAATACCATCAACCGCAACAAAGAGAGCTTCGCAATAGACCTCAATAATGAGGACGACATGCAGTGCCTGAAAAAGCTGATAGCCGGTGCTGATGTTTTTATGCACAATTTCCGGCCGGGTGCTATGGAAAGAAAAGCATTGGGATATGAGGAGGTGAGCAGAATAAAGCCGTCTATTGTCTATACGCAGATATCAGGATATGGTGAAACCGGCCCTCTTCATAAAAAGCCGGGACAGGACTTGCTGGTGCAATCTCTTTCCGGCGTCACCTATACTACCGGCAGCGCCAACGATGCGCCCACTGCGCTGGGGCTGGGTATCGGGGATTACCTTTGCGGCAGCCAGGCAGTGCAGTTTATCATGGCTGCTTTGATAAAAGTGAAGAAAACAGGAAAGGGTTGCCTGTTGCAACTGAGCCTGCTGGAATCGCTCATCGATTTTCAGTTTGAGTTTTATACTACCTATTTCCAGTCTGGCAGGATGCCCCAAAGAGCGGGTTTCAATAACGCGCATGCGTTGTTGGGAGCCCCCTACGGCATTTACAAAACCGCCGACGGATATCTCGCTATCGCTATGGTACCTATCAGAAAACTGAATGTAGTATTGCAGTGTAAAGTATTGAAAGCGTATGAACAGCAGGACGATTTCCGGAAGCGTGACGAAATAAAAAAGATCATCGCAAACAGGGTGGGCGAAAAAAGCAGTGCGTATTGGATCGAAAAATGCAAGGCGCTGGACCTGTGGGTGATGCCGGTATTGAACTGGCAGCAGATGAAAGCAAGCGAAGGATACCAGGCCCTGGATATGGAACAAACCATAGAACGACCCGACGGTACCAAGTTTATAACCACCCGTTGCCCGGTAAGGTTGAACGGTACAATACTTAGGTCCGGTAAACCGGCCCCGCAGGTGGGGGGAAATAATAATCAGATCAAAGCGGCATTGACCTAGCGGCATGGATACATTATTGGATGATATTTTAGTGATAGACTTCAGTCAGTTTCTTTCCGGCCCCAGTGCCGGGCTACGCCTGGCAGATATGGGCGCCCGTGTAATAAAAATTGAGAGAACCGGCTCTGGCGACATATGCAGGTCGCTATACGTATCGGATGTGAAGCTGGAAGGTGGGGAGTCAACAATTTTTCACGCCATTAACCGCAACAAGGAGAGCTTTTCGGCAGACCTGAAAAACCCGGAGTCTTTGAAGGCTGTAAAGAAATTGCTGACCCGCGCAGATGTCGTGATTCATAATTTCCGGCCGGGTGTAATGCATCGGCTGGGACTGGACTACGAGCAGGTAAAAGCCATCAACCCTTCCGTAATATATGGAGAGATCAGTGGTTACGGGCAGGAAGGAGAGTGGAAAAACCTGCCTGGGCAGGACCTGCTGGTGCAGGCGGTTTCGGGTATCACCTACCTTTCGGGTAATGATGCGGATCAACCTGTTCCGATGGGAGTGGCCGTGGCGGATATTATTGCAGGTACCCACCTGGTGCAGGGCATACTGGCTGGCTTGTTTCAGCGAATGCAGACAGGGGAGGGGATACTGGTGCAGGTAAGCATGCTCGAGAGTTTACTTGATTTTCAGTTTGAAGTACTCACCTGTTTTCTGAATGATGGACATGCCCTGCCGTCGAGAAGCCAGGTGAATGGAGCGCACGCGTATATTGCAGCACCCTATGGAATCTACAAAACTGCAGATGGGTACCTTGCTATTGCTATGGCGCCGATTGCCCGGTTGGCGGAACTGCTCGCGCTGGATACATTGCATGCATATACCGACCCGGGCGACTGGTTTAATAAGAGAGATGAAATTAAATCGCATATTGCCGGTGCACTGATCGCTAAAACCACAGCCGAATGGCTTGCTGTATTGGAACCGGAGGACATATGGTGTGCCAACGTATACCAATACGACGACCTGTTGGCAAGTGAATGCTTCAAATGGCTACAGATGGAGCAATGGGTAGTGTCTAACGGATTGAGGGTGAAAACCACGCGGTGCCCGGTGCGGGTGAACGGCACTGTGCTGAAGTACGAAAAAGGCGCTCCCGTGCTGGGGGAACACAACGAAAGTATAAAAAAAGAGTTTGATCTCTAATAGATCATCGTAAAACAGACATGACATGAAAAAACTATTCTTGATTGCGTTTCTGCTGCAGGTAGGTGCATCGGATGTAATGGCCCAGCAGGTGGGCGACTACAATCTGAAGTTTTCTGAACGCGGTACAGACTCCTGGAGTTCGCTGCCTTTGGGCAATGGTGAACTGGCGGCACAGGTATGGACAAACGATGAGGGGAAATTGCAGTTCTACCTGGGCACTACAGATAGCCGGGATGGTATGGACAATGTTATCAAAATAGGAAAGCTCACTATTGGATTTGAGCCGAATATTCTGGTAAATGGAACGGCCTACAGCGAAGAGTTGACACTGAACGAAGGTATATTACGCATCAGCAATACATTGGCAGATATACGGATAAGAGTAGATGCGCATCACCCGGAAGTCATTGTATCCGGCTCTTCGAAACTGCCTGTAAAAATAACCGTCACCAATAATATCTGGAGAAATGAAACCCGACCCTGGAACAAAGATGAATACGTGGAGGAGTATGGCGACAATGAAATGCCCTTCGCTCCGTTTATGGAGGCAGATAAAACCCAGATAGCCGGAGAGGGCATACTATGGTTTCACCGGAACAGCAATGAAGTATTCTGGAACGAATTGATGAAGGCAAATGACCTGCTGAATGATGGTATTCCGAATCCGTTGAAAAATCGTACATCCGGCGCCATCGTACATGGTTGGGGTATGAAACCATTGAACGATTCGATGCTGGTTTCCGCTTCAGCGCAAAAAAATATTTTCATTAAAACCACGGCATTGGTACAGCAAACTGATACCGAGGCTGCATACATTCAATTACTCGAAAAGCAGGCAACGGGTATAGACAGAAAGCGCGAAGCCGTTGCACTTGCTCAACATAAAAAATGGTGGAAAGATTACTGGAATCGCAGTTATGTGTATTTCAATTCCGACATTTCTTCTTTAAACGATACCCTGCAATTGCTGAACCGTGGCTACGTATTGCAACGTTATGTAAATGCCCTCGGCGCAAGAGGAAAATTGCCTGTGAAATTTAACGGCTCCACACTGGTATTGGATACCTACCGGCAGCCGATAGGACGAGTGTCTGGCAAGTCAGCCGACGCCCGACAGTGGGGTGGCGCTTATTGGTGGCAGAATACGAGGGTGATCTACTATCCCATGCTTGCATCCGGCGACTTTGATCAACTGCAGACCTTTATCCGTTTTTATGTAGACGACCTGCTGCCGGTGATGAAAAAGATGACAAAAAAATTCTATAAAATAGATGGTGCCCGTTTTATAGAAACGGCCCATTTCTGGGGTGCGTGGCGTGGCGGAGATATTGGCTGGAACAGAACCAATCTGCAGCCGGGCATGTCTACCAATCCCTATATCAAAGACCTGATCATCAATGGGCTTGAAATGGGCTATTTTCTGCTGGATTATTATGCCTACACACGGGATGAAAAAATGCTGCATGAAAAAACCATGCCCTTTATAAAGGAAGTGCTGACATTTTACGATCAGTTTTATCATCGCGATATCAATGGAAAGTTGCTGATAGCGCCTGCACAGTCGCTTGAAACCTATATAGAAGGGGTAAACCCCACGCCGGATATTGCCGGGCTAATGGCAGTGATTCCACGTGTAGTGGCACTGGCTCAAGATACCGGCCTGGTAAAGCTGTGTAAAAAACTGCAAAGCGAAATACCCCCGCTTCCTACAAAAATCACAGATGGCAAAACGCGCATTGCGCCGGTACATGCTTATAAAAGAATCATCAATGTGGAGTATCCGGAATTGTACCCGGTATTTCCTTTCAGGTTGTACGGAGCTGGTAAACCTGATCTGGAACTGGCGGTAAACACATTCAAAGAAAAAGCGCGGAACGCTCAGGGATGGCACCAGACAGGTATGCAGGCAGCATTACTTGGTTTAACAGACAGCGCTGCAAAAATAATGAAGACCAACGGGCTGGCTTTTGACCGGCGCTTTAGGTTTCCTGGTTTCTGGGGACCTAATTATGATTATACGCCAGACCAGTGTCATGCCGGTAACTATATCAATACCATTCACCACATGTTGCTTCAGGCGGTGGACGACAAAATATTTCTCTTGCCGGCTTGGCCGAAGGATTGGAATGTAAAATTCAAATTACATACCCCGGATAACAGTCAGGTGGAAGCCGAATGGAAGGATGGTAATATGATTTCGACAAAAAAATATCCCGCCAGCCATCCGGCTGAGATAGTGGTGGGCTTTCGATAAACTAATCATCCAGCATATGAATCCTAATAAAGATGTTTCAAAACATAAAGATATACCTATCTGGAATGCAGAAGACTGGTATTATGAAGATATAGAAATTGGCAAACGCATCCGCTCCATACGCAGAACCATCAGCGAAGGAGAAAGTATGCAGTTCAATAACCTGGTGCTGGATATGCACCCCTATGTGGCGGACGACATATTTGCCCGTGAACAGGGTGTTTTCGGTAAGCGCCTGGTGGCGGGTGCATTTGTGTTCAGCGCCGGACTGGGGTTGGTAGCCACCAATTGTGTGAATGCATTCAGCTACGGTTACGACAGGTTGCGTTTTATTAAACCTGTTTTTATAAACGATACCATTTATACCATAAAAACAGACCTGGATAAGCAGCCAAAGTACAAAGACATGGGCTTGTATCGGGCCAGCTATGAAATTTTTAAAAACGAAGGAGAACTGGTATTGTATTGCGAGCATTTGCAAACGGTAAAATACCGTAATCCGGAATTGTTCAAATCGTAGTAACACCATGTTTACTAAAATATATTTCGAAGATTATACAGAAGGCGATAGCCGGGAAACGATAGGGCGCACCATTACAGAAACCGACATTGTAACACACGCCGGGCAAACGGGAGATTTCTTTCCGCACCATATGGATGCAGAGTGGTGTAAAACCCAGCCTTTTAAACAACGGATTGCCCATGGCACACTGGTGTTCAGTGTAGCAGTGGGTATGACTGCTTCCCTTATCAATGAAGTAGCATTTAGCTACGGTTATGATCGGCTGCGTTTTATTAAACCCGTGCATATTGGCGACACGATTAAAGTGAAAGTGTCTGTCAGTGATAAGCAACCCTATAAAAAGCCGGGGATGGGGCTGGTGACGGAAAAGCTGGAAGTATTCAACCAGCGGCAGGAATGCGTATTGGTGTGCGAACATATTTTACTGGCGCAATACAAATCGGTGTAGTATGCAGGAACAGATCACGCTAAAAGGTATTACATGGGGGCACAGCCGGGGATATACACCACTGGTGGCCTGTGCCCAGCGTTACGCCGAACTGCACCCGGCCGTCAGCATTACCTGGAAAAAGCGCACCCTCCAGGAATTTGCAGACTTCCCCCTGGAGCAGCTTGTGTACGACTACGATCTGCTGATCATAGATCATCCATGGGTAGGCTGCGCTGCGGCTACAAAATGTGTTTTACCGCTGGATATGCATATTGACGCCGCTTTTCTGGAAGATCAATTGCTGCATTCGGTGGGCGGTTCGCATTTGAGCTATCAGTACGATGGGCATCAGTGGGCCCTGGCCATCGATGCGGCAACACCCGTTGCCAGTTACCGTAAAGACTTGTTCGAGAAAAACAACCGGCCGCTCCCGTCTACCTGGGATGAATTGATGCTACTGGCTGAAAATAAGCGGGTAGCGGTTCCAGGCATCCCTATTGACCTGCTGATGAACTTTTACATGTTCTGTATAGCGGCAGGTAAGCGGCCTTTTGAATCGCCTGATGAAGTAACAGATATTGCTACCGGGCAACAGGCTTTGCTGTGGATGACCGAGCTATGGAGCCGTGTAGATGAGAGGATGTTTGCGTGCAATCCTATTGCCGTCGCAGAGATGATGAGTGCAACCAACGAGTACTGGTATTGTCCTTTTGCCTATGGGTATTCCAACTACGCCCGCAGGGGGTATGCTGCCCACCTGCTTTATTACGCAGACCTGGTTACAATAGGCGCACAGAAACTAAGTAGTACACTCGGGGGGACGGGGCTTGCTGTGTCTGCGGGTTCATCTCATCAGGCTGCAGCGATAGATTTTTCGAAATGGATTGCATCGCCTGAAATACAGGCTACTTTGTATACAGAAACAGGCGGACAGCCGGGGCACAGAGCTGCCTGGGAAGACCCGGTAGTAAACCGTAACACGCATAATTATTTCGCAAACACCCTTCCTGCCCTGGATAGGGCGTATATTCGTCCCCGTTATAATGGATACCTGCAATTCCAGGACCATGCCGGTAATCATATACAACACTACCTCCGATATGGAGGCCGGGCAGATGAAGTACTGGAAAAAATAAACCTTTTGTACCGGTCCTCCCGGTCTGTAGTAGCGACACCGTTTTAAAACAACCGGGATGATAAATAAAAATATAATCGATACACATATTCATATATGGGATCTTCAAAAGGTTCGGTACGACTGGCTGGAGGGGGATGCCAGCATCCTTAACCGTACCTATCTGCTGGATGAACTGCTGCCCGAGATGGCGCAAACGCCGGTTCGGGAAGGAATATTGGTGCAGGCTGCCAATAATCTGGCAGATACGGCACTCATGCTGGATGCAGCCTGCCGCTATCCGGAAATAACCGGGGTGGTGGGATGGCTGCCATTGCAACACCCGGGCGAGGTGCAGAAGTTGCTGGAGACGCAATTTGCTGCCGCTCCCTATTTTAAGGGTGTACGCCACCTGATACACAACGAATCCGATCCCCGGTGGTTGTTGCAGCATAACGTGCTGGAAAGCCTGGAAATACTGGCCTCCTATCATATTCCCTACGATGTGGTAGGTGTGCATGACGAACATCTTCGAACGGCGATGCTGGTGTCGGAGAAGATTCCTGCGCTCAAACTGGTGCTCGATCACCTGAACCAGCCCCCGATAAGTACTGGTGATCGATTTGGGAACTGGGGGGCCTTAATGAAGGATATCGCAACGAATCATAACGCATATGCTAAAATATCAGGGCTCGGCACTGCTTCGGGTAACGCAGCCGGTTGGAGGGAGGAAGATATTATGCCCTACGTATCATATGTGCTGGAAACATTCAGCACCGACCGGTGTTTTTTAGGTGGCGACTGGCCGGTTTCTACACTGGCCGGCAGCTATACCGTGCATTGGCAGCGATATACAGCGGTTGTTCGCTCTTTACTCGATGACACCGAATCGAATAAGGTGTATAACGGGAACGCTGCGGCATTTTACAACCTGAAACCGCCCGGTACAGCAACGATTAAACCATAGAACTAATGAATCTGATTTCCGGAGTTGTTTTGCATTTCATCGGCGCTTTTTCCGCCTCAGTATGCTATACGCCGCAAAAGAGAACCAGGAACTGGTCGTGGCAGACGTATTGGCTGATGCAGGCTGCTGTATGCTGGCTGATACTGCCGTTGTTGGTAGCATTTTTCACCATCCCCCAGTTAAAACAGGTATTGGCGGAAGCGCCTGCCAGTGCAATGAGAAGTTCTTTTTTCCTGGGCATGTTATACGGCATAGGTGGTACAGCTTTTGGCATCGCCATTCGTTATGTAGGATTTTCCCTTACCTACGCGGTATCGGTGGGTATCTCCTGCGTGCTGGGCACCCTGCTTCCTCCATTGTATGAGGGAAGGCTGGGAGAGGTGCTGGGCGGCAACGGTGGAAGTACGATTATAACCGGTATCATAGCCGGCGCTGTGGGAATAGCCCTGTGCGGTCTGGCCGGAAGGCTCAAAGAGAAAGACCTGCGGCAATTGCATCTGCAGAAAAATAATTACTCTTTTTCTATCGGCATCACGCTTTGTATACTTTCAGGCATACTGTCTGCCTTGTATGGCTTTTCACTGTTCAGAGGGCAGCCTATTGCAGATGTGGCGGCTAAATACGGTGCCGGCGATCTGCAGGGTAATGTGATATATCTTTTTTCCAATACCGGGGCTTTTGTTACAACGGCCTTATATTGCGTGTACTTGCATAGCCGTCAAAAAACATGGTACCAATACAAGGCCATAGCCGTAGATAGCGGCGGTAAAATGAAAAGACTGTGGTCAAACTACCTGCTGGCTGTACTGACAGGCGTGTTGTGGTATACACAGTTTTTCTTTTATGGATTAGGCCATAACCGCATGGGTGCGTATAAATTTACAAGCTGGGCCATACACATGATCATGTTGGTACTGATCAGTGCGGTGATCGGCATCGTGATGCGTGAGTGGGCAGGCACCAGGAAGCATACAGTCCGGGTGTTGATGGCAGCTATGGCTATATTGATAGCAGCCGTATTGGTGATAACTTATGGAAACTATCTTGGAGGAAATGAATGATGCGACCTTTAGAACATATCCGTTTTGAAATACCTTATATAGGTAACGCCTGTCCGGTAATGATTGTAGGAGCGGGGGGGATAGTGGAAGATGCCCATTTGCCTGCGTATCGTATTGCAGGTATTCCGGTAAGCGGTATCTACGATATCAGACGGGAAAGGTCGGAAAAACTGGCATTGGCATTCGATATTCCGCATGTATACGACAGCCTTTCGCAAATGACAACCCGGAATGGAGATCGTTGCATATACGATATAGCCGTACCGGGCAACAGGATTGCAGCAGTGCTGCAGCAGTTGCCAGACAACAGTTATGCGCTGATCCAGAAACCCATGGGAGAGAACGAACAGCAGGCAGAAGAAATACTGGCCCTGTGCAGGCAAAAAAACATTACGGCAGGTATTAATTTTCAGTTGCGCTATGCTCCCTATATTGCTATGGCGAGGCAGATGATGGAAGAGGGGCTGCTGGGAGATATCTGCGATTTTGAAGTGTATGTGAATACATACACACCCTGGCATTTGTGGAGTTTTCTGCAAACAGCGCCGCGGGTAGAAATACTCTATCACAGTATTCACTATATAGATCTGATCAGGAATATGCTGGGCGAGCCGATGGGTATGTTTGCAAAGTCTACCCGCCATCCCGGTATGCGTCATTTACAGGCAGTTCGATCCAATATTATCATGGACTACGGAGATTTGTTGCGGGTACATATCTCTACCAACCATACGCACCATTTCGGCGATCAAAAGCAGGATGCCTTTATAAAAATAGAAGGCACAAAGGGAGCTGTAAAAATAAAGCCGGGGGTATTATTAAATTATCCACATGGCAAAGACGATGTTTTTGAATACACATTGATAGCGGATGCTTCTCCGCAATGGAAAACATTGCCCGTTAAAGGTTCCTGGTTTCCGCACGCTTTTATTGGCTCAATGTACCAGATGCTTCAGGCGCAGCAGGGTATCATAGAGCAGCCAGATAATTCCGTAGAGGATTGCATACACACTATGCGGCTGGTGGAACGGGCATACGGAAATAAGCCTGCTCGATAAGAGTTTTATTTGTTACCTGTGTTCGGTTTAACCCGAAGTTGATTCTATAACTGACCGCCACAGGCAGGGAGAAACCTCTCCTATTTCTGAGAATATTTTAAAGATTTCTCCTCATTCTTCGTCGAAAAGACGATTGTATGTTTTTTATGAGATCACACCATATTCCCTTATCCCGAACGCAGGTTTGTCTTATCCGGATATTACGATAGTTTACGGAAGTATATCATAGATTGCTTTTCTGCCCCAGGTTGGTTTTTCCGGCCCCGATGCTGAGGCAGCCCCGATCATTTCTATCCCGGAAGAGCGCTTGCCGTGGCCGAAAGCTGTAGCTTTGCAGGAATGGAACGAAAAAAGCCCGATGTAGATGTCGTCATGGATATTTTGACGATGGTAGCCGAAGCCAAACCGCACTCCGGTTTTGTGAAAAGTTTGCTGTTTCAGTATCAGGAACGGGGCGGACTGAGCAAAAAGCAACTGGAAGGCTTGTATTTTAAGGCGTTGGAGGTAAAATCTCTCCCCGAAAAAAAGCTTATTACCCTACAGGCTATCATCAAGAAAAAGCCCACCCGCTACAAGTCGGAACCGCCGCCGCCGACCCCGCTTTATACCAAAGATGAAGCCACCGGTAAGATGATAGATGCCATCCTTGCAAAATTTCCCCAGCATAAAAGGGTACTTTTTTTTAAAGCGCGATACGACAATAACGAAACACTAACAGCCGCCGAGCTGGGCGAATTGCAAAAATTTAGTAAGTTGCTGGCCTGAGCTTCTGGCATATGGAGACGAGAACAATATATAATACTTGGCGGAGCAGCACCTGGCTGCTGGTATTGCTGTTGAGCGTATGCAGCTCCTGCGCCCAGAAAAAGAGTTCAGCAAACAAACATATGCGTACACAACAAGAAACAACCGAACCATCCGGCAATACCGAGAAAGCCATACTGGGCAATGGCTGCTTCTGGTGTACAGAAGCCATATTTCAGCAGTTGAAGGGCGTACACAAGGTCACCAGCGGCTATAGCGGCGGTCATGTGGAAAACCCTACCTATGAACAAGTGAGCGAAAAAAATACCGGGCATGCCGAAGCCATAGAAATCGTATACGATCCCAATATCATTACCTACGATGAACTGCTCGAAGTATTCTGGCAAACGCATGACCCCACTACGCCCAACCGGCAGGGAAACGACGTGGGTCCGCAATACCGGAGCGTAGTGTTTTACCTGAATGAAATGCAAAAGGAAAAAGCAGAACACTATAAAGCCGCACTCGACAAAAGCGGAGCCTTCAATAAACCCATCGTTACGGCGATAGAATCGTTTACCAATTTTTATCCCGCGGAAGATTATCATCAGAATTACTACAAGCTGAATGGCAAAGCTCCATACTGCTACTATGTGATCAAGCCGAAGATGGAGAAGTTCGAAAAAGCCTTTAAGCATAAATTGAAGGAGTAGAAGGTCTTCTGTATTTGTCAAGTCGTCTTCGTGGGTAGCTGCTGTTTCTCCAAACCGTAGCCCGGATGTATGGGGGAAATGTTAAGACATTGAAGATCACAATTATTCTTTCTGATACGATGTTTGGTTTCGTAAATTTGGGAGTTACCTGTTATTAATATGCGACTTCTAAAAATCATAAAACTCATCCTGACTTTCTACAGAAATTTCTTTATTGCGACAACAGCAATCACTATTTGCTGTGTCTGGATTTTTCAAAATAATGGCATTTCAACTTACTTTCCATTGTTTTGGTTTAAGATTGCTACACTTGGACTTGTTTATTATTTCGTAAATAACTATAAGGCAAAGGAGATTTACTATTACCAAAATTTGGGTGTTTCTAAAGTTATCCTTTGGTCTTCGACATTGGCATTTGATTTTGCACTGTTTATTGTTTCAATAATTATAACGTATAAAATTAATGCTGCACAAATTTGAAGCGGATAGCATTCAGTTAGAGTTTGGAACAAGAAGAATTTTATCTGACATTTACTTTAAATGTGAAACTGGGAAAATCACAGGAATTTTAGGACAAAACGGTCAAGGTAAAACTTGTTTGATGAATATAGTGTATGGAAATTTAAATCCTATTAGTAAATCAATACGTTTTGACAACGTTGCCGTTTTTCAGGCATTTAGTCGACCAGATTTGCTGACCTATTTGCCACAATTCAACTTTATACCATCGCATCTAACACTTAGAAGAATATTTTCCGACTTTGAATTAGACTTTTCCGACTTTGAGAATATATTTCCAGAGTTTTCAACAAAATTCAAACATTCAATAAAGACTGTATCAGGTGGACAAAGACGATTAATTGAAGTATATATCATCATCAAATCTAAAACGCAATTTTCTATGCTTGACGAGCCATTTTCTCATTTAATGCCGATACAAATTGAAAAAGTAATTGAACTTTTAGAACTTGAAAAGTCAAAGAAAGGATTTCTAATTACTGACCATATGTTTCGTTATGTGACAGAAGTAAGCGACAATATTTATGTACTAACTAACGGCAAAACCCATTTGACAAAGAACATTACAGATATTGAAAAACTTGGTTACGCTAGACTTTAACAGCAGGTAACAAGCGGGTTTGCAATAGTGCGGCTGACAGTTCGCTGTTGCCGCACCATCGCAAAGCCGCCCGACGTTGGGCGCCACCAATTCGACAGTCTCAAAACTTGGAAACAATACCAATAATTGGAATATTAGGGAAAACTTTCCGGCAATGGCAAAAAACACTTCAATTCTGTTAGGCGAGTATTTTGACAATTTCATTAAAAATCAAATCCAAAGCGGGCGTTTTTCTTCCGCAAGTGAGGTTGTCAGGACAGCGCTAAGGCTTTTTGAACAAGAAGAAAACCAGAAAAACGAATTGATCAAGGAACTCCAAAAGGGCGAAAAATCAGGTTTTGTTCAAAAGTTTGACCGTAAAGTATTCGTGAAAAAACTTCACGGTAAATACTTGAAAAATGAGTTATAAAGTTAGTGTTCAGGCATCGGAGGATATTGAAAATATTTGGTTATATACTTTTGAAAATTCGTCTTTAGAACAAGCTGACAGATAATAAATTTAATTTTTGAGGAGATTGAATATTTAGCCGACTATCCAAAATCCGGAAAAGATTTCAATCATATACGGAAGCAATATCGCTGCTCAAAGGTCAAATCACACGTCATTTTTTATCGACTTATCGACAAAATGAATGACATTGAAATCATCTACTATATGCGGATCCAGGAGCTTACCGGCTTTGTGGAATAAGAAGATAGCTAACCGGCAGGAAAATTAACAAAAGTCAACAATGATTATACGTGTAAAATATTATAAAATTACACGTGTTATTGATTGATTTCGTACCTTTACGTAAAGATCGGAATCATGAGTACGAAACTCACATTAACGATAGAACAATCTGTTATTGAAAAGGCTAAAAAATATGCCCGTAAAAGAAAAAGAAGTCTTTCGGATTTGATTGAGCATTATCTCAAGGCATTGACCAATGAAGAGTCGAATATAGAAGATGAGATTACACCAACCGTTAAATCTTTGAGAGGTTCTTTTAAGGCCCCTGAAAACTTTGATTATAAAAAGGAACTTACCAACCGTCTATCAGAAAAGTATTCGTGATGAAGAATATATTGATTGACACGGATGTAATTCTTGATTTCTTTTTTGACAGAGCACCTTTTTCGGAAGATGCATCGAAGATATTGAGCTTATGCGAAAAAGGTCATATAAAAGGATTTGTAACACCAGTTCTGATCAGCAACGTTTACTATATTCTGAGAAAAACGGCCAAACACGAAAAGGTGATCGGAGGTTTGAAAAAGCTTTTGCAAATTGTGGATGTAGCATTGATCAACAGGGAAATTGTGCTGGATGCACTGCATGGTGCGTTCAAAGACTTTGAAGATGCACTACAGCATTTTTCGGCACAGTACAGGAAGGAAATAAGTGTGATTGTTACCAGAAATACGAAAGACTATAAGACCAGCAGCCTCTCTGTAATGACACCTGGCAGTTTGCTGGCATTGTATTGAAGAAGCGGATTGTAAAACGGTTAGCGCCAATTTTAATGTATTTATAAGACCACATTATCTGCTGTCTGTAGTTTCCAGCGCCGGGTTCCCTATATTCTATTGCTCGTTTCTAACGGGAAGCCTTACTTCCGGCGTGGATCTGCCCACCTGACAATATGATACGGCATCACCACTCATTCCCTGCTTGCTGGTGAACGCGTGCGCTAAATTCGGTTACAGCACGCAACACAGGTGGGGTATCACACCGGCGGTTTACAGTATCTTTGGTGTATGCAAATACTATGGCGTTACCTGCAGCCCCACCGATGGCTGATTGTATTGGCGCTGAGCCTTGCGGGCCTCGCGCAACTGTTGACGCTGGTGGATCCTCTGATTTTTGGGAAGATCATAGACGACTATGCCATCAATCCCGATGGCAAATCGGAGGAGGCGCTGGTAAAGGGCGTGGTTTTCTGGCTGGCTATAGCTGTTGTTGTAGCTTTGCTGGCAAGGGCTGCCAAAACCCTGCAGGAATACGTGACCCGTTTGGTGGTGCAGAAGTTCGGGATGCAGATTTTTAATGATGGGCTCAAACAAACACTCCGGCTGTCGTTTCCCGAGTTTGAAGGGCAACGCAGCGGCGAAACCCTTTCTACCCTGCAGAAGGTACGAACCGATACGGAGCGTTTCATTAACGCTTTTATCAACATACTGTTTTCCTCCCTGATCGGCATCGGCTTTCTGGTCTGGTATGCCATCACCAAACACTGGATGCTGATCCCGGTATTCCTCGTGGGCGTAGGGGTATTGGGCGGGCTTACGGGGTTGCTGAGCAAAAAAATAAAACTGCTGCAACGCTCCATTAACCGCGAAACCTATCAGATGTCTGGCGCTATTACAGAATCGCTCCGCAATATAGAACTGGTAAAAAGCCTGGGACTCACGTACCCCGAAATCAAGCGGCTGCGTACCTATACCCAGAAGATATTTGATCTGGAAATGGAGAAAACCCGGAAGGTGCGTACCCTCAGTTTCTTACAAAGTACCTCGCTGACCATATTACGGCAATCCATTTTGTTTATCCTGCTCTGGCTGATCTTCCGGCATGTGCTCTCGCCCGGGGAATTGATCAGTATGCAGTTTATTTCCACCACCATTTTCGGTCCGCTGCAGGAATTGGGCAGTATCATCCTCTCCTACCGCGAAGCAGAAGTGTCTATTGCCAATTTCGACAAGCTGATGAAAAAGCCGGTGGAGAAACGACCGGTGGAGCCGGTGGTATTGGGAGCGCTGGAGTCGATGCGTTTTGCAAATGTGGTATTCCGGCATGCCACTGCTGCCGTAAATGCAATAGACGATATCAGTTTTCATTTCAAAAGTGGCGATACCATTGCTTTTGTGGGGCCTTCCGGCTCGGGAAAATCTACGCTGTTGAAGCTGCTGGTGGGGCTTTACCGTCCTGTATCCGGCAGTATATATTTCAATGATATACCGGCAATGGATATACGTTATAATGAGATGCGCCGGCAGATTGGTTTTGTTACGCAGGAAACGCAATTATTTTTCGGCAGCATACGCGACAACCTGCTGTTTGTAAAGCCCGATGCTACTGAGGTTGAAATGCACGAGGCTCTGCAACAGGCTTCGTGTGAGGGGTTGCTGACCCGTTCGGAAAAAGGGTTGGATACTGTGTTGGGGGAGGGAGGGATGAAGCTATCCGGCGGCGAGAAGCAGCGCATTGCCATTGCCCGCGCCTTGTTGCGGCGACCCAGACTGCTGATTTTTGATGAAGCTACCTCTGCCCTCGATTCTATTACAGAAGAAGCGATCACGGAAACCATTAAGGAAATTTCGCGAAAACGTGATCCTATCACCATATTGATCGCGCACCGGCTTTCCACCATCATGCACGCGGATACAATCTATGTACTGGAAAAAGGTAAGATCACCGAAGCAGGCACGCATCATGATTTGCTGGAGAAAAAAGGCCTCTATTACGCCATGTGGCGCCAGCAGGTGGGCGAAAGAAGAGAAAACCTCCTGCCGTCTCCTGAAAAGGAAAGTATTCCGGAGGAGTAGCGATCGTTAGTTCTTTTTCCGTTGTTTTTTTGTCGCCCACTGCTTGGGTAATCCAACTTTTTTCAACATTTCATTGGCTTTTTCAAGCTTTTCAGGAAATAACACTTTGTCGTCAAACCTGTCCAGTGATTCGTTGATCGTTACAATCGGAATTCTTCTTTTTTTCAATTCGTTTGTTACATTCATTTTTTTCTCTTTTCATTTTTTATTTTTCGTCTTTTTATTTTACAAGCTTATGAATAAGTCCTTTTCTCCCCTCACTTACAAACTCAAAAATTGTCATTTTGCTGTTTGAAGCTAAGGGATATTTAGGTAGTTTCATTTACTCATCCGTTTATTACTCCTTTACAAATTTACATTTTTTGTTTTGCTGATCGGATTTGCTAGAAGGCAATGCACATTCTGCTATCGGAATCCCGGTATAATTTTTCTACATTGCAGCATGTTTAACACCGTATCCGAAGTATGGACGATTACCCGAATATTTGCTTTTGTATCTGCGCTGCTTTGTAATCTGTATGCTGTTCCTGTCGTTGCCCAATCGGCAGTGAAGCCCGGCGGCCTGACAACGTCGTCTGTACATGTCCGTTGGATGAAGGTTACCCGCGTAGTGGATGGCGATACGTTTTGGGCCGATGACGGAACGCCCAAGGGGTTGAAGGTGCGGTTGACGGGTATTGATGCGCCGGAATCCCGAAAATCGTTCAAGAAGGAAGTGGGTTATTTCGGAATAGAGTCTAAAGCCTATCTGACAAAGTTGCTGCACAACCAGCAGGTGCGTCTTGTAACAGACATTCGCCCCAAAGACCGGTATGGCAGAACGCTTGCCTATGTATATCTCTCCGACGGTAGCTTTGTAAATGCCCTGATGGTACAGCAGGGGTATGCCATTACGCTCACCATGCCTCCCAACGTGAAACATGCCGCATTGTTTGCCCGGTTGCAGGCAGAAGCGCGGGAGCACAAAAGGGGATTATGGGCAGGGCGTCATGGCCTATAGTGGGTGGGAGCGAAGGTGGCTTTTCGATGGATGTATCCCCGATACGGGTGATTCCATCAGTCCGACTGTGATTTTGGAGTTGCACTTTGAAGGTGCGTCCGGATTTGGGTACCTGTCGTAAAAGCGAGCGTACACCGCGTGACATCTTTGTTTCTTTCTATATTTGCTGTTTGAACATGTATGCTTGAGCACTTTCAGACCGTTATTATCATTATCGCATCTATTGCCTTATTCATATTTGGCTTGCAGAATTTCAGCAGGGAGATCGAAAGTCTGGGGACGGAAAAGCTGTCGAAATGGATTGGTAAAATAACCAGGTTTCCGCTGGGTGGGTTCGTGTTGGGTGGTTTGTTTACAGCGGTTATCCAGTCGAGTACCCTGGTGTCGTCGCTCACCGTATCGTTGGTAAACGCCGGTGCGATCAGTTTTCGAGACAGTATCATGATACTGCTGGGCACCAATATCGGTACCACTTCCACCGCGTGGATTGTTTCCATGGAGTCGTCGTTTCTGGGTCCCTTCTTTATTGTATTGGGTACGCTGATCAGTATGGTGCCCGCGAGGATTTCGGTGGTAGGTAAGTCGGTGTTCTATTTCGGATTTATATTCTTTTCACTTTCCTACATCAGCCAGGCTATGGAGCCGGTGAAGAACGACCCCTATCTTGTGGATATACTTTCTCGGGCTTCGAACCCGGTGCTGGGTATTTTGTACGGGATTGTGATTACGGTGATTATTCAATCGAGTTCGGTGGTGGTAGGGTTGGTGATTGTATTGCTTTCGCAGGGAACGATCAATATTGATGTTGCCATTCCGATTGTGATAGGAGCTAATATTGGCACTACCTCAACGGCTTTGCTGGTCAGTTTGCGGTTTTCGCCACTCTCGAAGTTGGTGGCCATGTCGGCATCTACTTTCAATCTCATCGGGGTGGTCATTATGTTTCCCTTTTTCGGCTTCTTAAAAAGTACAGCCGTAGCTTTCAGCGACCAGCCTTCTTTGCAGGTAGCCATTGCATTTACCATCAGCAATGCATTCACTTCTTTTTTCTTCCTGCTATTTTTCAATCCTACTATCCGGTGGCTTCAGCACCACCGGTGGTACCGGCAATCGCTGGCCGAAGGCGAGCCTGCGCAGGCAGATTCCGCGGGGCATACAAACTTAGGTTCTGGTTAAGCCGAAACTTAGCTCAACAAATGATCGTCTCTTCTCACGCCGTGAGCAATCTCCCGGCTTTCGGCCATATTTTAGAGGTTAGGTAGTTTCGAATCCTTCTTTTTCAAATAACCGACTTGTGGTGTTTTTGAGGTCAAATAAGCCAAACGTCTTTACGCCGAACACACTTACACTGGTACCTGCACATACATCGTTGTATGCGCGCGCGCTTTGAACAGGAACCGATGTATTGCTATAAAACAGAAAGCAGGCCATTTGCACAACAGCCTGCTTTATTATATATAGCTGAAACTAATCGTCTATTCTGAGGAAATTTCCATTACGGTCAAACTCCAGGTCCCATCCGTTAGAGAGTTCTACATCCTGCCTGTTATCGTCCAGCTCCCATTTTTTGATGAATTCATTGGGATAGTGTTCATTCACATAGCTCAGTATTTGCGAGGGGATCACTGTATCCGGCAACTTGCTGTTTCCCTCTATTTTTCTTACCTCGCCCGATTTATTGAATTCCAGTTTCACCGCATTGTCTAGGTACACCACATAACTCGTTTTCAGGTCGTCTACTTCCTTGATGGCCTGCGCTATTTTCTGATCGGGAAAATGGGTGGTAATGTAATTTTTGCTGGTGGCAGGAATATCATTTTCAGATACCACTTTTTCTTTTTCACAGGCTGCGAAAATAAACGCGAATGATAAAAGGATCAAACTCATTTTGTTCATACGATTCTTTTTTGTTTTTTAAGTAAGACAACCTGGCAGTGAAATACCCCTATTGTGTTTACTGTTAAAATTTTAACAGAGGCGATTGCATGGTTGTATTCTTCTTTATTTGCAAAGTAAGTACCAGTCTTGTATGTGGTATTGTTAAAACCAGCATCATGCCGCTAAAAGAGTGTTAATCCCGCATTCCATCCAAACCAGGTGATGAGCTGTTTGTTGCTGAACCATTGGAAGGTATGGGCACCCGCAGCCGGAAAAGCATAGCCATGTTCCGCCCGGGCCTGATTGGAGTACAACAAGGCAAAGGAGGGACCGGCAGTTAACGACAGCCGGGGAGAGAGTCTGAGATCGAAGAGAAGCTGCAGCCGGTTCAATGTGTTATTGTATTCCCAGGAACCCGCATACAGAAAATCAGTACTGAGCTCCGGATTACAGTAGATGCGATTGGCCAGCCGTATACTCGTGCCGATGCCATACCCCATGCTGTACAGTTTTTCTTTTGCAGAAGCATTTAACCCGCCCCGGAGTATACTATACAGGTTGGCATTGCCGGTTTTGTATGCCAGGTTGAAGTGTGTGACTTCGTTGTTGGATATATACAGTTTGTGGTACCCTTTTTTTACAATATTTACCAAGCCTATGCTATAGCCGTCTACGGTATCCGCTACGTTCACCAAACCGATCTGAACACCTTTCAGGCGCTTTGCGTAATTGAATATTCCCGCAATCTGTACGCCGTCTGCATCTCCGGCTGTAATATTGCCGACGCCGGCTATCTGGATACCCCTGCTGTTTCGTTGTACATGGTTGTTGATGCCTGCGAGTTGTATGCCATGCAGGGTATCCTTCACCAGGTTGCCTATTCCTGCTATCTGGATGCCTTTTGCAGCCTGGTTAACGTGATTGCTGACGCCGCTGAGCTGTATGCCGTTCATGTATTGTAAAACGGTATTGTGTAATCCTGCTATTTGTACTCCTTTCATTTCGCCGCCCACCAGATTCGCTGCGCCCGCCAACTGGGCGTAACGAACATTTTTCTTATTGATATTGAATACCCCACCCAATTCAGCGCCGTTTACACCGCCGGTATATCCTCCTATGATATTTAATGAAAAACTGTTTTCAATCTGGCTGCCCATATTGCCATTGGTTCCGAAGCCAGGCACCAGCGACACCTGTATGCTTCTGTTGCCGAGCAGTTCTGGTATGTTAAGGCTTTGGGTTTTGAGCCGGGCACTGAGCAATAGTTTAGCCAACCGGTTGTGCTCAATCCGGGCGGGTTGAATTGCCGGCACAAACAGACTGTCTTTTTGTACAACGGGTGTCACCCGGTGATACATGCTGACGGTAGACAAAAGCGGCTTTTCAATGGCCGGAACGATCGCTATCTCCAGTTGTGCATTGTATCCGGGATTGATCAGTACGGTGGTGTCCTGAAAGCGATCCCGGCTGATGGCCAGTGAAGCCGGTTGGTGGTGATTACGGAGCCTGATCTGGAAGCGTCCCTCTTTATTGGTGAGTGTGGATGCCAGGTGCCTGGGTTCATAGATGCTGGCGTTGCCGATCGGTTCTCCCGTTTCGCTGTTTACCACATAACCCGTGATGGTAAAAACATGTTCCCCGCCGGGCGACTGTTGTATAATAGATGTAACGCGTAGCGCTGTTTTGCGGATGATGATGTAGCCGCCACTTTCTTTGTATTCAAAACTTCCGTTCAACAATTCGTTGAGTATGCGGTCTACGGTGTAATCGCTTGCGGTATAGCTTATCAGGCTGTCTCGCTTCAGGATACTGCTGTTGTATGAAAACGAAAAATTCCCCTTATTGCTGATGATGTTCAGTACATCATCGAGCCTTTGCTGCTGAACAGAAAAACTCAGCTTTTTCTGCAGGATGCCCTGAGCTTGTATCGTCGCTGTTGCGGTGGTCAGTAACGTGCATAGCACGATCCCTGTAAAAAAATTACGTGTTATATTCATACCTGTTGTTTGTAGGTGTATTATTTGATAATGATGCTGTCGCCTTGCTGTACAATATCGACCATCAAGGTTTCTCTGAGGATATTCAGAATGGTATCCAGCCTTTCGTTGCTGAAGGTAACGGTAAGGGGCAGGCCGGATAGCTGCTTGTTGGGTATTACAATATTCGATTGATAGGCTTCATTCAGCTTTTCTACCAGCTTCCATAAGGGGGTATCGTCGCAAATAAAATTTTTGCTGATGTAATAGTTGTATAACGCATCCTTTTGTTGTGCTTTCTGCAGCTCGTTTCCAATACCGACCTTCGTATTTTCTCCGGCGTTCAATTCGATCGTTTCCCCGTTTCTGCTCACCTGCACCGTACCGCTGTGCACGATCACTTCGGTGAACCCGGGATGTGTTTTTACATTGAAGGAGGTGCCTGTTACGCGAATGCGAGCGGGGCCTGCCTCAATCACAAACGGCTTGGTTTGGTCCGGTGCTACTTCAAAGAAGGCTTCTCCTTTCAGCGTTACGGTCCGTTGGTTTTTTCCGGCCACATCGTTATAGGTCAGTTCGGTATGTTTGTTGAGCGTCACCACAGAGTGGTCGGGTAGGGTATCTGTTTGCACAGCAGCAACTGCCGGCAGGGTGATTGCCACGTTGCTTTTTGTAGCCTGTAACGTTACGGTCAACCAGGCTCCTGCCAGTATAATCATCGCGGCTGCGGCTATTTTGCCCCATTGCCAGGTTGGGCGGATTTTAGGGGCAGGCGTACCAGCCTGATGAATTGTATAATTGTTGAATTTTGTCCAGGCTACGTCTTCATTAACGACCACCTGGGGCATCTTCCTGCTGTAGTCCCATATTTGCATATAGGCTTCGAAGGCGCGAAGATTGTCCTCGTCTGCTGCTATCCAGGCATATACCTGCGCTTCCTCCCGGGGGCTGGCTTCGTTTGCGAAATACCTGGCCAGTAATATGTTGATGGTATCGTCTGGTATATTCACGTTACTCGATTTACTGATGGTGGATGATGCTGGTTATTATTACCAGGAGTGGCGTAATGTAGTCTCCCAGCAGTTTTCGCAATTGTTTCAACGCTTTTCCCATTTGAGCCTCCACTGTTTTTACTGATAGCTGCAGCCTGTCTGCAATCTCCCGGTATTTCAGTTCTTCAAAGCGGCTCATCTGGAAGATGATCCGGCATTGCCCGGGAAGGCTGTTGATGGCAGCCTGTATACGGCGGCCGAGCTCTTTATCTGCCATTTCAACCTGCCCGATCGATGCGTCTGTTCCGGTTTGTATGATATGCCTGGCATATGCCTTTTTTACTTTTAGGTGTTTTTGCAGATTAAGGCAATCGTGGTACACCGATTTATAGAGGTATGCCTTCGGGGATGTATCGAATACCATATCGGCCCGTTTTTCCCAAACTTTATAAAAAACCTGTTGCACTATTTCCTCCGCGGCAGGCTGGTCGTTCAGCAGGGAGCAGGCATAGATCACCAGCTCCCGGAAACTGCTTCTGAACAGTGCTTCGAACGCTGCTTCTGTTATTAGTTCCGGCGCACGGCCGGTAACGCTTGTGTTATTGTTCAATGGTATGTTCTTAGCTACAGGCTCAAAGATAATGGCTTCCAGAACGATTGATTTGTAATAGGACAATCCGTCGGATATTTACCCTTATGGGTACAAAAAATAATGCAAAGCCGGCGTGGAACTGCTAGCTAAATGCCAGCCTACCCAATATTGTTTGATAACGGCGTTTCATTGACCAGTTGTAACAGTTGTTGTAGATTTAGGGTATGAAAATCGCAATTCTCCGTTTTATAGGTGTTCTCCAGTTTATGCTGGCAGGATGCATGGCGCTGGTCAGCTTTGCAGAATTCTTCGAATACAGTCATTGGTACAGTATGCTGCTGTTCATTGCTTTCTGCTTTGTGATCTGGTGGTCGGTTTTCATTCTGCAGCTTATTCAGACGAATTATCCGGATGAGCCGGTAGCCGGCGGGCGTAAAACAGTCTTCAACTGGCTGTACCTGGTTAACTTTTTCGTGCTGCCGCTTCTGATCGGGCGGGTGATCAGTAATGTTTCCGTTCTGTACGATCTCCGCCAGCATTATCCGGGTATGATTAGCCCCTATTTTTACTTCGTTACCATGGTGTGCATCTGTATGGCGATTGTACAGCTGCTGATATTATACGGAACATTTGTATTGCGGAGGAAGCTGAACGACAATTTTGCCCGGAAAATAGACAACCTGGATATTATGAAACCCTGACCTTATCAACAGGTTATTTACAGGCGATTGCCTCGTTGCGATTTTCTTTTTACTTTTGCAACATAAAACAGCTATTATGAAGCCCCTTTCCCGCATATTTATTTTGTTGATCATATTGGTGATTGTTGCCGCACTCTACCGTTTGGTACCCGGACGGCCGTACGGGTTTGCCCCTCAGATTGCTATGGCGTTGTTTGCCGGTATGGTGATCAAAGACCGGAAGTGGGCTTTTGCGTTGCCCGTGCTCTCTATGTTTCTATCTGATCTGATTTTTGAATGGCTGTTTCGCAGTGGATGGTCGCAGATGCAGGGCTTTTATGAAGGGCAGCTTACGAACTATATACTGTTTGCGCTCCTCACGGTGATAGGTTTTACCGTTCAAAAAATCAGTGTTTTAAAAGTGGCGATTGCTTCCATAGCAGCGCCTACTATTTACTTCCTCCTGTCGAATACCCTCGTATGGCTGAATGGCTGCGGATTCCAGCGTCCGCGTACCTGGGAAGGGCTGATGATGACCCTTGCAGACGGTTTGCCTTTTTACAGAAACTCCCTGTATGGCACCCTGTTTTTTTCTGCCGTGTTGTTCGGTATTTACTTCGCCCTCAAGCCGGTGCTGTATAAAACAAAAGTAGCCTAAGCTATTGATAATGATAGCCATAGGTGTACAGACGCATCTGCATTGTAACTGAAGATGCTGTTTGGTTACAGCTAATGTGTAAGCCGACCGACGCGTGCATATTTTTCATACCGATGGGTGCTTAACGCACTTGCGTGAATTCTATGGTAATAAAATGCAGGGGAAATCGTTATAGGCTTCTAACCCCTACCTTTGCGTGCAAAAAAGTAAATATTCCCCGTTATGATGGAGCTGTTTGATTTTATAATGCATATTGACGATCACCTGAGGGTTATTCTGGCTGATTATGGGAATTGGATCTACCTGATTTTGTTTGCGATTATTTTCATCGAAACCGGTGTGGTGATTATGCCCTTTCTGCCGGGTGATTCGTTGCTGTTTGCTGCCGGTATGCTGGCTGCCCAATATCCCGAATCGCTGAATGTATGGGCGGTGATTGTACTGCTGCTGATTGCAGGTATTTCAGGAGATGCGGTCAACTATTCCATCGGCAGGTATTTCGGCATGAAGGTGTTGCAGATCAAAATATTCGGAAAAAGTTTCGTTCAGCAGGCGCATATCGATAAAACACAGGCGTTTTATGAAAAATACGGACCTACCACCATCATTATAGCCCGCTTTGTGCCCATTGTACGAACGCTGGCGCCATTTGTTGGTGGCGTAGGCAGAATGCGCTACCCCACCTTTCTAACCTACAACGTGATCGGGGCATTATTATGGGTAGTGGGGCTTACACTGGCAGGTTATTACCTGGGCAGAATTCCGGTTATAAGAGATAACTTCAGTAAAGTGGTGCTGCTCATCATTTTCCTCTCTGTATTGCCTATCATTTATTCTGTGTTGAAAAACTGGTATACGTCCAGAAAAGAAAAGAGAGCCGGTGCATAATATTAAAACGCGGTAAATGCGTTAGCCGCAGATAAATAAAATCCCGCTGCTCATCCGGCAGCGGGATTTGTTTGTTTATACCAGGCCGGGGTTTCGCCCGTTCTTCAGATTCCAGATAGCTGCGAGTAATACATCTATTTCTTCGCAGGTATTGTAAAATGCAAAAGAAGGGCGCACGGTAGCTTCAACGCCAAATCGGCGCAGTATGGGTTGGGCGCAGTGGTGACCGGAACGGACGGCGATGCCGTCTTTGTTTAATAGCTGCCCCACCTGTTGGGTGGTATAGCCATCCAGCACAAACGAAGCAACACTTGTTTTTTCCCAGGCCGTTCCTATAAGTCGTACACCGGGTATTTGCCTTAGCCCTGCTGTTGCATATTCTAATAAAGCATGCTCGTAGGCATTGATATTGTGTATGCCTATTCGTTGCACGTAATCGATGGCAGCGCCCAGCCCTACGGCATCGGCTATATTGCCGGTGCCTGCCTCGAAGCGGAAAGGTGCCGGGTTATATACTGTTTTATCGAAAGTTACATCCTGTATCATATTGCCTCCTCCCTGCCAGGGCCGGGTGGCATCCAGTATCTCTTGCTTACCATATACAGCGCCTATACCGGTGGGCCCAAAAACTTTATGACCGGAGAATACGTAGAAATCACAGTCCAGCGCCTGAAGGTCCACAGGTATATGTGAAACAGCCTGCGCTCCGTCGATCAGTACTTTAGCACCATGCCGGTGCGCTGCTGCAACAATTTCTTCCACAGGCGTTACGGTTCCCAGTGCGTTGGATACGTGAGCAACCGCTACCAGTTTGGTCTTATGGTTGAGCAGCCGCTGATATTCATCTGTCAGTAGCTGACCTGTGTTGTCAACAGGAATCACCTTCAACTTTGCTCCTTTAGCAGCACAGAGCATTTGCCAGGGAACAATGTTGGCATGATGTTCCAGGTGCGATACGATGATTTCATCGCCCTGCTGTATGTTCTGCCATCCCCAACTGTTAGCTATCAGGTTAATGCCTTCGGTGGCGCCCCTTACAAATACAATTTCACTTGAGGATGTGGCATGGAGGAATGATTTGACCTTTTCCCGCGCAGCATCATACGCATCGGTAGACCGTGCTGCTAGTTCGTGTGCTGCCCGGTGTACATTCGAGTTTTCGTGTTCGTAAAAATAGGTAAGCCGCTCTATTACGGACCTTGGTTTTTGTGTGGTAGCTGCATTGTCGAACCAGATCAGGGGCTTACCGTTCACTTTTTCCTCCAGAATAGGGAAGTCGCGGCGAATGGCGTTCACATCGAAGAGATCGACGCGTATATGCTTCGCTGGTTGCGTATGCTGACTATGCACGAAAGTATGCTGGTGCTGATCCGCAACAGAAAAAGACCGCAGGTCGGTCAGAAATCCAAAGGATTCCGGTATCCCCCTGTCGCCTGTGCGGGGAAGGGTTCCTAACGGTGGCGCGGCAGCGTAGTTTGTTGCAATGCCCGGTGCGTGTATGCCGGTACCGGTATACTGCAGCGGCGATGTTACATCTTTTACGCTGGTATCAACCGTGATCTTAACTGCCGGCAATGAAGGAGCCGAAGCGGTATCCGGTATATAAGTTGATAGCGACCTGGCGTCCTGCAGGAAGGAAAAGGATGACAGCCCTGGAAAGTTTGCTCCCGGCGTATCTGCGTTCCAACCCGGTGTGTATTTCTCTACCTCATTGGCGAGGGTAGACAGGTCTTTGTCGGACGGCAGGTACGCGTTGCCGGATAGTGCTGTTCCCGGGGGGATGACGACATCTGCCAGCGATAAGCTGTTTGTCAGCTCGTGACGATCCGGTATAACACCCGCTTCGGACAGGCTATCAGCAACAGAAGCATTTTCTTTACCGGTTGCCAGCGCTGCTTTGAAGAAGCGATTGGCAAGCCCGGCCAGTTGTTCGGGGTCGGGCAATCCGGCCGCCCGTGCCTGTGCGGCGCCGGTCTGCTCGCTTTTGTCTAACGGTAGGTTGTTAATATTTGTACTCATGGTAGTTTCCGGTTTCAACATTATCAAGAGCAGCAATAGCATCATCGGTTAATACCGCAGCAGAGCAATAAAGCGATACGAGGTACGAACCGATGGCATTTTGATTCAGGCCCATGAATCGTACAGAGAGCCCGGGTGTCTGTTCGCCGGGTAAGCCAGGTTGGAAAAGACCGATTACTCCCTGTTTTTGCTCGCCGACCCTAAGCAATAAAATGCTGGTAGTGCCTTTTTTCCCAATTGCCGGATTTTGTTTATTATCTACCAACAGCTTATCTGTTGGCACCAGCGGAATGCCACGCCAGGTAAGAAAAGGAGCGCCAAACAGGTTTACCGTCGGTGGGGGAACACCTCTGCGGGTGCATTCTCTTTCGAAAGCGGCAATAGCTCTCGGATGCGCTAAAAAGAAGGAAGGTTCTTTCCACACTTTCGAGATAAGGTCGTCCAGGTCATCCGGGGTGGGTGGACCCGTGCGTGTGCTGATGCGTTGGGATGCGGCAATGTTGTGCAGCAGTCCGTAGTCTTTGTTGTTGATTAACTCACTTTCCTGGCGCTCCTTCACGGTTTCAATAGTCAATCGCAACTGTTCCTTTATCTGATCGAAGGGTTGGCTGTACAGATCGGAGGTACGGGTATGTACTTTCAACACAGATGAAATAGAATTTAAAACATATTCTCTCGGCCTTTCATCATACGGTACATACGACTCTGGCAGGGGTTGTGTTTCGTCCTGTCCGCATACAACATCTACTTGTTGGGAATTTACTACTTTGTTAACTCTTAATACACCAGCGTCCAGCGGTTTCCAGTCTAATAGGCGAACAAGCCAGCGGGGAGTGATGGCTTCATACTGCGGGGGCGTCTTGGTGACGTTGGCTAACTGGTAGGCCGCCTGATCGGGCAAAGAGATGTTGGTTTTCTGTGTTTTTGACATAATCTTCTTTATTTTATTTACGGAGGTTACTTTGTATCGCCTCATGATACAGTGTTGCGAAAATAAATGAAAAATAATATCCTACTAATTTTGTAGACTAATAATTTTAAAATATTTTTGCTGCATGATATACAACACTTATTGCTATAGAAGCTTTAATCTTTATGTGCAAATGCACCAGTGTTGTTCGTCTGCATTTTCATTTTCAACAGGCAGGAGTCTGTGATAGTTATGATATACAGGAAGGCGCTGTAAGCGTCTGTGGTTCGAACCCACGCATAACTGCGGAGTCATAAAGGCAAGCATTATATGTCGCTTCGTGTCTACGAAGGGACTTCTTTTTACGATCAGTTTGCCCTTATAATTTTAGTAAAGGTTAAAAGGATTTATTTAACATGAATAGTCTGTACATCGAAGAAGAAGACTACGCCCTGCAATCCGGCGAAAGGAATGTTCGTGTTCAAACAGATCGCGGGCTACTGCAATTGCTGGTGTTGGTACTGGAGTGTTTTTTATTTATTCCGGTTAAGAAAAATAGCAAATAGCATGACGGAAAAGACAAGAGACGTAAAGGTGCCCGTCTCCTGACTGTGTAAACTTTTATCAGAACCGCCCATGGCTGAGATACGCGCAGGCGCATCAATCTTCTTCACCGCTGTTTTTCATCATAGACAATACGGGGTAAGCATTTTTTACAATTATTTTTTTCCCTTCCAGCGCTGGTATGTCGGCGCTTACTTCCAGCCAGCCGTTTGTTGTATTGCCGGTTTGTACCCTCAGCAATGAAAAAGAGTTGCTGCCGGTTGCTTCGAGCAGATAATTGTCTTTTCCATAACGTACAACGGCATCTTCTGGTACCGCTGTTACGGTATGGTTGCTCAGTTGTATCGACGCATTCAGGAACATGCCAGGCAGTAGTTGTTGCGGGCGTTTGCCGAAATGACAGTGTACAAGGGCCCGCCGGTCGTCGTCTATATTTTTTGTTACCAGTAATACGCTGCATTCGTAGGGTGTTGAGGGGTCATCTGCAAAAGTTACCATTGCTTTTTGCCCGGGCTTTACGTTGGCCAGGTCTTTTTCAAAAACGGTGAGTGCTGCATGGATATCGTCTGGATTGATCAGCTCAAACAGCACGTCAGTTGGATTTACGTATTTGCCGATGTTAACATTCACTTTGGACACAAATCCATGGATAGGGGCCTGGATGGGAACGCTGCGCGATATATTCTGGTCGGTGAGTAGATCAGGGCGGATGCCGATCAGTTTTAATTTTTCTTCCAGCGCGCTTTGGGTTATTTTCAGAGACGTGAAGGTTGCTTTCGACTCCTGGTATACTTTATCGGCGCTGACGTTATTTTTATTAAGCATCTCCTGTCTTTGAAAGTCTTGCTGCGCATACTCCAGTCTGGCCTTGTTTACCAGATAATCCTGTTGCAGTTCAATCATTGCCTGGTCTTCTATTATTGCCAGGGTTTCTCCTTTACGTACCTGCATGCCTGGCATCAACCGCATTGTTTTCAGGTAGCCACCCAGCGGAAAACTTACGGATACGATATTTTGCGGGGGAACATCGGCCACGCCGTTTACATGTAGTACACTGTTGATATTTCGTTTTTCTATCGTGCCGGTTTCAATGCCTGCATTTTGGATCTGTTCCTCCGTGAGGGTTATATGGTCAGGAGGTTCGTGGGTGACTTCTACAACAGGGGCTGCCGGTCCGGAGCAGGCCGTAAAAAATATGATCAGAATGATGAATGTATAGCGCATGTAAGTTTATTTTTCGTGTAAGTATTCCAGTTCAATAATGGTGTGATTATAGGTTTGCAGTGCATCCAGGTACTGTAGCTGTATTGCAATGGCATTGTTCATGAGCATCGTCCATTCGAGGTAGTTGATATTACCCGCAGAAAAACCAAGGTCCGCTGAATGGATAATTTCTTCCGCCTGAGAGAGCCCGGTTTGTTCGTAGTAGCGAAGCTGCTTTTGCTCCCGTATATATGCCTGTTGCCATTGCTGCAGGTTGCTTTTTACGGATTGCACTATAGCCTCAGTTTGGGTATGTGCTATTGCCTTGTTTGTCTGAGCCGCTCTGATGCGGGCTTTGGCAGCGCTGTTGAATATTGGAATGCCCAGCGTAGCTGTGATAACATGAAAACGATACTTCCCTCCATAGTATTGCTGCGTCATGCCATCCGGGCTTTGATATCCGATAATCGATTGGTTGCCGTACCCAACGGAGAAATCGGGCCACAATTTTGTCTTTTCCATATCTGCCCGAACTAAAGCGGTCTGTTCCTGTTGTTTGCTATAGCGTACTTCCGGATGAAGGCTGCTACTGCTGGTATCTATTGCTGGTAACCCCGTTATTTTTAGTGAGCTATAAGACGGACGAATGGCCTCGCTGGTATTCAGCAACCATTGCAACCTTTTCTCTTCTATGCGCAGTTCGTCTTCCAGCATCTCCCGTTGTAGTTGTAATTGCTGCAGGTGAGCATCGGCTGTTGTTTTTTCCAGTATGTTACTTTCGCCGGCCAGGTTTCGAAGTGTGGCTGCATGCTGGAATTTTCCGTATACTGTATCGAGGCGGTGCAACAACTTTTGTCGTTCCATTATTCCCGCCAGCCTGAAGAAAGAGCGCTTTACTGCCCTGTTTAAGTCGGCCTGCTTCCACTTTACGAGTTCTTCCTGGACATTTTCCTGTGCAGCGTACAGTTGCCGTTGGCGTTTGTATACCATTGGGAGTTCAAGACCCTGTGATACAAAAAAACGGGTGTCGGCCTGCGCGCTGCTGATGCTCCCGTATTCACCGCCGACGATTGTCTTGGGCGGATCGAAGGTGGCGGACTGCAACTGTTGCCAATACGTGATTTGCTGACGGGCGGCTTTCAACTGCAGGTTGCCCAGGCTGGCTTTTTGTAATGCCTCTTCCAGTGTGATGGGGTGTTGGGCACCTGCGCTTACTGATGCCAGTAATAGCCCGATCGTAATGGCGGCGGATATGGATTGCTTTTTCCTGAACGCCCTGTTTTCCATCCAGCGGTAAAGTACGGGTAGTACCAGTAGGGTCAGCAGCGTGGCTGTCATCAACCCGCCGATCACTACGGTTGCCAGCGGACGCTGTACCTCGGCGCCCACGCTGTGGCTGATGGCCATAGGTAAAAACCCAAGTGAAGCCACGGATGCTGTCATTAATACGGGCCGTAAACGCGTAAGCGTGCCGGTTTGTATGATTGTATTAATATCCGTTATTCCTGCTTTTTTAAGCCGGTTGAATTCTGCAATTAATACAATGCCATTCAGCACCGCCACGCCAAACAAAGCAATGAAGCCCACGCCGGCAGATATACTGAAGGGCAAGCCGCGGATCCAAAGCGAAAACACGCCCCCGATGGCTGATAGCGGAATTGCGGAGAATATCAGCAACCCATACGCAAAGGAACCAAATGCGAAATACAGCATCAGAAGAATGAGTAGCAAAGCTATCGGCACCGCAACAGACAGGCGTGCTTTGGCCTCTTCCATGTTTTCAAACTGGCCGCCGTATTTGATATAATAGCCCGATTCCATTTTCATTTGTCGGGCTGCCTTTTCCTGTAGTTCATTTACCACCGACTCTATGTCTCTGTTACGAACATTGAAACCGACAATAATTCTCCGGTGTGCGTTTTCGCGTTGTATCTGATTGGGGCCTTCTTTTATCGATATGTCTGCTACCTGGTACAGTGGAACCTGCAATCCTGTTGGTGTGGGAATCAGTAGCTGCTGCACGTCGCTGATGTTTTTTCGGGAAGCGCCGTCGAGGCGTACGGTAAGATCGAATCGTCGTTCGTTTTCGTATATCACGCCGGCAGTCTCTCCCGCAAAAGCGCTGCGGACAATCCGGTTAACGTCTGCCACATGCAGCCGGTAGCGGGCCATAGCCGAACGGTTGTAGTTAACTACAATTTGCGGCAGCCCGGTTACTGCTTCCACGTATATATCCCGAACGCCGTTTATCCCGGCAACCAGTGTGCCGAGCTCGTTGGCATAGGTTGACAACAGTTCCAGGTCTTCACCAAATATTTTACAGACCACATCCTGCCGCGCGCCGGAGATCAATTCGTTGAATCGCATTTGTACCGGAAACTGAAATCCTGCAGATAATCCGGGAACATCCTGCAATGCCTTACTCATTTTGTCTGCCAGTTCCTCGGTGGTTTTGGCAGATGTCCATTGTGATGGTGGTTTCAGCGAAATCATGATGTCTGTTACTTCCAGAGGCATAGGGTCGGTGGGGATCTCACTGGCTCCAATGCGCGTAACGATTTTCTCCACCTCAGGAAAACGGTCTTCCAGAATAGCCACTGCTTTCTGGGTAGTATGAATGGTTTCTGTTAAAGAACTGCCGGCCATCAGCCGGGCATCTACAGCAAAATCGCCTTCATTTAATTCAGGAATAAACTCGCCGCCCAAGCGACTTATCATAAAAAACGACAATCCCAGTAACAGCAGGCAGATGAAAACAACTGTTTTCGGAAAAGCAAGTGCCTTATTCAGCAACGGCGTATACCAGCGCTGGATTTGGGCAACCATTTTATCGGAAAAACTGTGTTTACGGGATATGTTTTTACTGAGTAACAGCGACGTCATCATAGGTACATAGGTGAGCGATAGTAAAAAGGCGCCAATCAAAGCCAGGGATACGGTTTGTGCCATGGGGCGAAACATTTTACCCTCAATGCCGGATAAACTTAAAATGGGCAGGTATACAATCAAAATGATGATCTGACCAAAAACGGCAGCATTCATCATGCGTCCCGATGATTCTTCTACTGCTCTGTTGAGTTGCTGTTGCGTAAGCATCTTGGTGTTTGCCAGTGATTTTCCATGGTTGAGTTTGTGTAAAATGGCCTCTACTATGATGACGGCGCCATCTACAATGAGCCCGAAGTCCAGCGCACCCAGGCTCATCAGGTTGCC
The DNA here is from genome assembly GCA_037190905.1 of Agriterribacter sp. Taxonomy (GTDB): domain Bacteria; phylum Bacteroidota; class Bacteroidia; order Chitinophagales; family Chitinophagaceae; genus Agriterribacter. Next base: position 99,952 of record JBBCKG010000001.1, read on the forward strand.
GGAAATGCCCAACAGGTTCATCATGGTAATGGCGAAAAGCATGGCCAGTGGTATCACTGAGGCTACAATCAAACCGGCTCTGGCATTCCCCAGAAAAAGTACCAGTACAAACACTACAATAAGCGCCCCCTCTGCCAGGTTTTTCTTTACGGTATGCATGGAGTTGGAGACCATTTTAGTACGGTCGTAGAAGGGTTCCAGCACTACGCCTTCCGGCAATGTTTTTTTAATGTCTTCGATTTTGGCCTTTACATTGTTTACCACCTCCGAAGCATTGGCACCCTTCAGCATCAGTACTACAGCGCCGGACACCTCGCCCTGGCTGCGGTAGGTAAGTGCCCCGTATCGTATGGCGTGCCCCAGCCTTACTTCCGCTACATCCTGTATGTAAACGGGTATGCCCTGCGCGGTGTGGCGAACGAAAATATTACGGATGTGATCGAGATTTTCAGCCAGCCCTTCTGTTCGTATAAATAATGCCGTAGGCCCTTTCTCTATATATGCACCCCCGGAATTTTCGTTGTTTTTTTCCAGCGCGGTAAAAATATCGCTGATCGTTACGCCCATGCTTTGCAGCCTGGCGGGTTGTATGGCTACTTCATATTGCTTCAGGTAGCCGCCAAAACTGCTGACGTCTGCCACCCCCGGTGTACCCAGCAACTGACGTCTTACGATCCAGTCTTGCATAGACCGGAGTTCTGCCAGATTGTATTTGCCTTCGTATCCTTTTTGTGGGCGAAGCACATATTGGTAGATTTCGCCAATGCCTGTGGTAACCGGCGCCAGTTCGGGTGTGCCGGCAGAAGGAGGAATCAGCTCTCTGGCTGTTTGCAACCGTTCACTGATCTGCTGCCGTGCCCAGTATACATCGGTATGATCGTTGAATACTATGGTAAGCACCGATAGGCCGAAGCGGGAAATAGAGCGCATTTCTACCATGCCCGGTATATTGGCCGTAGCCTGTTCCAGCGGAAATGTGATAAGGCGCTCCACTTCGGGGGCTGCCAGCGAGGGCGATACCGTGATGATCTGCACCTGATTGCTGGTAATATCAGGCAGTGCATCGATGGATAGATAACGGAGGTTTATCGCACCTGTTATAATAAGTAAGAAGGTGAATAAACCTATGATCAGCTTGTTCCTTACGGAAAAGCGAATAATAGCGTTTAACATGCAATTGTTTTTGTGCCTTAAGAATCAGGAGGAGACCGTGTTAGCAATCAGGCACAACGGGGCGGCTGGAAGATGTCTATTGCAGAGAACTGGGGTTTATTGACTTCGTTGTAGTAAAAGTATCGTATGGGGGGAGCGAGAGGGGCGGGCACTTTTAGCTGGGTATGATAAGGGGCGCAAATATTCACATGGGATGGCTGGTGCAAGCCCATGAAGGGAAGCGAACGGTGCTGCTCAAAATCGTCTTCCTGTACGGGCTGCAGGTAATGGATTTTGATAAAGCTGGCAAAGCTCATACCAGGCGTTTCTACCCGGTGCGCCTGGAGGTGCTGCATGAGGTAGGGTAGTTTTAGTAATTGCTGAAACTCCGTAAAAGCCAATACATGCAGCGTTATGAATAATATGCCGATCGTTTTCTTCAAGAGACCAAAGGTACAAAAAAATGTTTTCAGACGCTGATCAGTCAGTTGGGCTTCATCGATAAATTCAGTCTGATTGGGTGCAGTTGCAGAAAACTCAGCGATGCCGCGATATTTCGCTTTGCAGGCAACATGCGGTATAAAAAAGGATGGACAGGCTATCTGGAAATGCACGTCCACTTCACCGGATTGAAACGAAATTTCTGTCGGATCAAAGGCTGCTTGTATCAGTATGATATTGAAAACTTAATGTTCGTGCATGTGTAATTGTTACATAATCTGTATTTTTAAAGCCACTTAAAAAAAGCAATATGTCTATTGGTCGTCGTTCTTTTATTGCCCGTACCCTGGCAGGAGCGGGTGCAGTGGGTGTCACAGGCTTGTCTTTTCAGCGTACGGATCGTTTTGAGTGGCAGTGTGTGCACAACACCAATGCGATGGAGACCCTGATCAGCATGTCGGGCATTACGCGACCGGTGAGCATATTGCAGATCGCTGATACGCACATCAGTTGCGATGATGAAAGCGATAAGCCATATGAGCAATATAGCGGACGCATGAATAAGGCGTTTCTGCAACGAAACCACTACAAAACCGGATTACCGTCTACCACCACGGATAATTTCAAAGAACTGATGGCATTTGCTACCACCCAACAGGTAGATATGATTGCGCTGGTAGGCGATATCGTGAATTATCCGTCTGCCACCGCCGTATCGTTCGTGAAGAAGGAGGTAGACAAAACCGGCATTCCCTATATCTATACGGCTGGCAACCACGATTGGCACTACGAAGGACTGCCGGGTTCTTCAGAATCGCTCCGTAACGAATGGTGCGAAAAGCGCCTGAAGCCACTGTATACCTCCGATAGTATGTGGTATTCGTCTGATATAGTAGGAGGGATCAATATGGTGACGATCGACAACTCGACTTACCAGGTTAGTGAGGAACAGCTGGCATTCTACCGAAAGCAAATACAGCGACCGGAACCGGTGGCTTTATTTGTGCATATACCCTTGTACCTCACGTCTATGCGGATGTGTTGCGGCCACCCGGAATGGGGAGCTGCCACAGACAGGGGATATGAAATAGAGCGGCGCGAAAAATGGCCTGCAGCCGGTAACAAGCCTTCCACGTTTGAATTCATACAAGCGGTAAAAGCCACACCCCGCCTGGCCGGCGTATTTGCAGGGCATTGGCACCAATATTATTCCATTACCGAGGGAAACGTAAAGCAATTACTGGCACTTCCGGGCTTTTCGGGGCAGTACCGGTTGATAAAATTTCAGCCCCTGTAGCTACAATAAAATATTTGCAGGATGAACAATAATAGCTTTATATTTGCACCCCCGAAAGGGTAGGCCCAGGTGGCGAAATTGGTAGACGCACTGTCTTCAGGTGGCAGCGCCGCGAGGTGTGCTGGTTCGAATCCAGTCCTGGGCACACAACCACACTTTTTAGTGTGGTTTTTTTATGCCTGAACTTTTCCGTTTTTAGAAAGGCTCCACACTTTGGAGCGATTAAGTTGAAAATTCCCGTTTAGATTTTTTATTGCAGCAAAGAATAACCCACATATCATCCGTTTTTGTTCTTACGAGTACAGCAGTAAGTAAAGCCAAAATTTGGATAATTATTGAATTTTACAATATAAATATATTGATTATCAATCAGTAAATTATTTACTATTTTAGTAAATAATTTACATTATTGTAAATATTTCGTATCTTTAACAAAATCAAATTCTGATGAATGTTTATAAAAGATGTAGCGACAGGAGAAGCATTAGAAGCAGTTATTGAGTCAATGACCAACAAAGACTTTAAAGCTATCAAAAAAAGTAGGGATAGGTTTAATAAGTTTGACTGGAGCGAGTACCAGGGTGAGGAGGTTTACAAACTTAGATTAAAAAGTGATGATACCATTTTAGGATTAATGTGCTTAATAGATCATGAGGACGAAGCAACAAATGCTATTGAAATTGAGTTATTGGAAGTGAGTGAAGAAAACATTGGGTTGAAAAAGAAGCTGGAAAATATAGGGGGTTGCCTGATAGCTTTTGCATGTAGGGAAGCATTTAAACGTGGACACGATGGCGTTGTATTCCTTACTCCTAAAACCCAACTATTGAAACACTATTCCTTAAAATACGGTTTTCATCACATGCCTTTAAGAACCGTGCAGCGCCCCGAAGGATTGATGATATTGTATGAAGAAGGTTCGAGAAAATTGATAAAAAAATATTTAGATTGACAGTAGGGGAATTATAATGCATTTTGTTAGCAGTCGAATATAAAAATCGTATAGTATGAAATCGTATAAAGAAATTGAAAAGAAATACACCCCGGAAGAAATTGCAGAATCAATCGTTTTCCCCGGAACAAAAAATACAAAAGAAAGAGAAGCTATACTTTCTGAATTCCGGGACTTTAGAAAGAATATATCTGACAAGCGAACAGAGAAAAGTAAAACGATCTCCCTCTTATTGCAATTAAAGTTTTTAATAGAGGATTACCTGGATGCGAACTCCTTTAATAAGAACTATTATTTTGGATATTTTCTAAAAGAGTATATCACACGTTTAGAAAAGAAAAACAAAGAATTTGCAGCGGAGATAGACGTTGATCCCACAGAATTGAGCCAGGTTATCAATAGACATCGAAAACCGACAGATAAACTCATATACAGATTAGAGATACATTCAAATAATAACTTCCCGGCATTGATGTGGTTTAAGCTCCTGGAAAAAGAAAGAGCGTATGAACTATTGCATAATAGGAAGATGATTGAGAACGAAAAAAAACACGTAAAAAGAAAATTGGAATTTTCTTTTTAATAAATGAGCTATAATTTAATTACTTTAAATAAAAATGGAAAACTCGTTCTTCATATTTACAGATAAGACTAATCTTGTTCAAATAGAGAGATTCCATATTTGCACTTGGGAGTTTAATAATAACAGTTCCCTGGTCGAATTTGGTTTTGAAGTTTCCAAAGAATCAATTAGTTCAACTCAATTGTCAGTTTCCTTATTTATTCCCTGGTTTTCAAATGAATGTGTTGTAGAAGATTTGTATGAAAAACTAAGTGTACCGGAAAATAGCAGATTTATTTTTAATGACTCTATCAGTAGAACTGATTCTTTAGATGGTGGAAGAAATAAATTAGGAGTTATACATAAGTTCAGCGACAGAAACCAACTATGTGTTTTACCTGTCGGCTTTGACAAAAACAAGGATAAAGTTGTTACGGCAATAGCAAATCTTCAACCTTACCTGGATTATAGTTCTGAAGATAAACCAAATATTTATTTCAGGTTTTGTATTAAGCCAACATTCCCCTTTATCTCTATAAGGAAAAAAGGAATAAGCAAGTCTACAATTATCTACGATATTAAAGTAAATGAAAGACGAAATATTCCCGATGATCGTGTTGCCTTCTTTAATGAAGCAGTTTTTTGCAAGATAAATAGTTGCTTTTCATTCAACATACTGCCAAACAAATACGACATTGTTTTTTTTGATAATTCATTGAAGAATGTTAGGACATTAGAATATGATTCTTTCAATAAGTATTTGGGCGATAAGCGAGTGAAAAAAGACGAACTAATTGTCGTATTTAATAAAAAACAAAATGCAGAATCATTCTCATATTTTTCAATTTACTCTAAAGAAAGGATTGGTCCGGGACAATTCGCATTAGCCATTCTCATAAATATTTTATGCGGTATTTTACTTTTTATGCCTGCTTACAGAAAGACATTTGTCCCTGAAATTTCACTTTGTCAAGTTTGGGGCAAGTTACCAGTAGAAATTTTCTTATCCCTTGGCATTGCCTTAATAACATTATTTTTCTTCATTTGGCCATCGATCATAAATATGGTGAATAAAAGACGAGAAAAGATAACCATCAAGTGGAAAAAGAAATGAAATGTATTTTTTGCAAAGCCGATAGTTCCAGTTCCAAATCTGTTGAACATATTATTCCTGAAAGTCTTGGGAATAAGAGTCATGTTTTGCAAAAAGGAATAGTGTGCGATAGTTGTAATAATTACCTTGCTATCAAGGTTGAGAAAGAAGTCTTGGAAATGGCCTATTTTAAGTCACTACGAGGGCGAAATCAAATTGAAAATAAAAAAGGCAAGACTCCAGGTATTCCAGGATTTATCAAGGATAAGAATAAAATTGAAGTCAGCGTTTTCCCTAATGATAGTAATATACTTGAAGTTGTCATTGAAGATAAAAAGCTATTTAAGTCAATTAGAAATCACGATAAACTTTACATCCCAATACTTCCAGAGCCCCCTAAAGACAATTTATTTATTTCCAAATTCATTGGGAAAGTTGCAATCGAGGCATTAGCACTGAGAGTTGCAAGTATTGACAATTGGCAAGAAGAGTTTACTAGTAATGAAAGTTTAGACGAGCTTCGTTATTTTGTTAGATATGGAAAAGGATATAAAATCTGGCCATATCATACAAGAAGAATTTATCATGAGAGTCAAATTAACTTTGACCAAGAATCAAAAGCACCATACGAGATATTACATGAATTTGATTTTTTGTTGCCAGATAAACCGATTGTAAATGGAGAACTGAATCAACTAAATAACTTATATTTTGTAATGGCGATAATGGGAATTGAATATACAATAAATATAACAAATGCAGGATTAGGCAGATATATTGAATGGCTATCTGTTAATCAGGATAAATCAATTCTACTAATGGAGAAATCAGAATTCAACCAATAAAAGAACTATGAAAGCATTACTTGACACAAATATTATTATTCATAGAGAAGCTTCAAGAGTTATTAACCAGGATGTCGGTATTTTATATCGTTGGTTGGAACGAGCAAAATATACAAAATGCGTACACTCTTTAACCATTGCTGAAATTGAAAGATACAAAAATCAACAAACGGTTGATACTTTTCAGATAAAATTGGATAGCTATGAACAAATAGAAATCCCTTCACCAATACAAGCTGAGGTTAAGGCTGTATCAGATAAAATAGACGTTAATGAAAATGACAAGAATGATACACAGCTTCTAAACGAAGTATTTGTTGGCAGAGTGGATATTTTAATCACGGAAGATAAAAAGATTCGCAAAAAAGCGGTTGAATTAGGAATTGATGATAGAGTATTTACGATTGATTCTTTTCTTGAAAAAACGTTTGCTGAACACCCTGACCTTGTAAATTACAAGGTGCTTAACGTCCAGAAGTTAAAATTTGGAAGGATAAATCTTGACGACGATTTTTTTATGAGTTTGAAAGAAGATTATGCTGGATTTGATAAATGGTTCATAAAAAAATTTGATGAAGAGGCATATATTACAATCAATTCAAATAACGGTCTGCTCTTATCGTTTCTATATTTAAAAGTTGAAGATAAAGACGAAAATTATACAGATATTTCGCCTGTATTTGTTCGCAAGAAACGGTTAAAAGTTGGGACATTTAAAGTAATAAATAATGGATTTCGCTTAGGTGAACGTTTCATGAAAATAATTTTTGATAATGCTCTAAAAAATAAAGTAGATGAAATTTATGTGACAATTTTTGATAAAAGAGACGAACAAAGAAGGTTGATTGACTTGCTCGAACAATGGGGGTTTGTGCTATGGGGCAAAAAAAACAATGAATTGGTTTATGTCAGAGATTTTAGTAAAACAACTAATGAGAATAAGTTAAAGCAATGTTATCCCTACATTTCAAGGAATACAGACTGTTACATCGTTCCGATCTATCCTGATTATCATACCGAATTATTACCCGATTCTATTTTAAATACAGAATCACCCGAGGAGTTTATAGAAGATTTTCCCCATAGAAATGGCATCAATAAAGTTTACGTTTCCCGAGCATTAACACCACATCCCAAAAAGGGGGATGTGCTTGTTTTTTACAGAACTGGAGGTTATTATAAAAGTGTAGTTTCAACTATAGGAGTTGCTCAAGAAGTACAGTACAATTTCAAAGACGAGGATGATTTCGTTTTGTATTGTAGAAAAAGCAGTGTATTCCCGGAAGATCAGCTTCGGGCAATGTGGCGTTATTCAAAGACTAAACCATTTGTGGTTAGATTTCTTTATATCTATTCTTTCCCGCACAGGATTAATATGAAAGAATTGATTGATTTGCAAGTTTTAAGTGGGATTAATGATGCACCAAGAGGATTTAAACTAATTACAAAAGAACAATTAAAGAAAATTTTAAACGCAACAAAAAGTGATGAAAGTTTTATTGTCGATTAAACCAGAATTTGCCTTCAAGATATTTGAAGGGATAAAAAAGTTTGAGTTTCGTAAAGTAATTTTTAAAAATCCTAAGGTAAAGACAGTAGTTGTTTACGCGTCTTCACCTGTTCAACAGGTTATCGGAGAATTTGAAATAGAAGACATTTTTACTTCATCCCCGAGCAATATATGGGAAATGACAAAAAAAGATTCAGGAATTTCAGAAGTTTACTTTTATGAATACTTCGCCGACAGAGAAGTTGCACATGCAATAAAAATAAAGAAAACAAAAAAATACAAAAAGCCGCTTTCTTTAAGGGAGGATTTCAACGTATTACCACCGCAATCATACCTGTATCTTAATATGGATGCCGTCAATTAATTGTAAAGTAAAGTATGAAGTCTTTTATATTCTTTTAAGCGAGTAAGTTGTTCTGATAACACTGATATTTACATAGTTGATCGAATTGGATAATCTTCTACTTTGTGGCGACAGGGAGAATCCGGTAGGAACCGGATAAAAGTGGCTCCGCAGTCTTTGACAGAATTTATTGTAATCTATTGATATTTAGTGCTTAACGAATCCAACGCTGCGCACAACAACAAGTATCAAAAAGGTTATAAGTCATTGATTTATAACCTTTTTCTTTTCTTTCAATCGTCGGCTTTGACCGCTTTTGTCTGCATACTCCCACTATTGTTGACAGCATTTTTACAGACCAAATGACAGACTTTTTCTGTGGAAAATGCGCCCCCAGAACCGGCTTTGCCGCCACGCATCCAAACGCCATGCAGTGGCAGTTTGTGCAACAATTTTACGGCAGTAATGACAGACCTGCCAAAAAAGAATTTTCTAAACAGATTTGCCGCCTTTTACCGGCTGTTCCCTTCCTTCAAAGTTGGACAGGAACTCCCTTACAAAATGGCAGCAACAGCCGAAAACGGTGCAGGAATTGAGCACTTATTTTATAGCCTTTAAAATTGTGCTGTTATGAATTTTCTGCGGATACCGAACAAAAAAGTAAGAATATTTAATATTGTGTTGCTCAACTATAGGAAATTAAACAACTAAGCCTGAATACCAGGCTTAGTTGTTTATCACGGTTAAAAACGGCTAGCATACTAGAATAAAATAACAAAAACTTCGTCACCTGGGTGATTCAAATCGTAACAATGTTGATTCATTTTATATCATTATCCTTTCGATATTGTATATCTGGAGTAATTGCTTGTATTACCCTGTATATTGATTAGTACGTAAATAATTTTTGTGATATTTTAGCAATGCAGAAATTAATAACTTGCTGACCAATTCTGTTTATCAATAATAGTTTTTTATAAAAAGCGCTCAAAACCCTGCCAATGCCTCCTGCCATACTGCTGATTGATGATGAAGAGGAAATACTTGATTTTCTGGAACGCATCTTGAATCCACAGTACAGTATATACAGAGCCGAGAATGCAACAGAAGGGCTGGACATACTAAATAGTCAAACGATTCAATTGGTTATCAGCGATGTGATGATGCCAGGTATGGATGGACTTGAATTATGTAGCAAGATAAAATCCACGCCATCAATCTCGCATATCCCCGTAATCTTACTGACCGCAAAAAATACCATGCAGGCAAAGATTACCGGGTTGGAGCTAAAAGCAGATGCCTATATTGAGAAACCATTTTCAAAAGAACATTTGTTGGCTCAGATATCAAGCTTAATTGCTAACCGGGAGATTATAATAGAACATATTGCCGGCTCCCCCCTAGCTCATATAAAATTGAACCAAAGCCAGGAAGGCAAGGTTTTTCTGGACTTATTAAATGAAATGATCCATAACCATATTGAGGAGAGAGACCTGGATGTAGATGAACTGGCACGGCTCATGAATATGACCAGAATAACATTGTACAGGAAAATAAAAGCTATTTCAAAACATACACCAAACGAAATTATCAATATCATTAAACTGCAAAAGGCAGCAAAATTGCTTGCAGAAGGAAAGTATAAAGTATATGAAGTGGCGCTAATCATTGGGTATACTTCACAAAGTAATTTTGCCAGAGATTTTCACAGGCAGTTTAATATATCACCCTCTGAATTTGTAGATTCGCTGAAGAAAAAATAAAAGCCTAGAGAACATTTTCTAAATCATCTTTATCTGAAGCTTTCCTTCTCCATACTATTCGCTGTTATTTCATTGATAACTTATGCGCAGCCGCATTATTTCAGACAGTATACTGCAGAAGATGGGTTGCCCAATAATTCCGTGTGGTGCAGTATACAGGACAAAGAGGGCTTTATGTGGTTTGGTACTCAAAACGGGCTTAGCAGATTTGATGGTGTGCATTTCAAAACATTTCCCCTACCTCGAAAAAACAACAATGGACCTTCGAGAGATGATATTGCTTCACTCGCCATAGACAGAGAAGGAAGGCTATGGGTTGCTGGAGGAAAAGGATTATTTGTATTTGATAAACGTCAGGAAAAACTTATTCCTTTCATAGATTCGCTTAGCAATACCCGGCAAATAGTTTTCGACAATCAAAATCGTCTCTGGTTTATAAGTCATCAGTTGGTTTGTCAGTATGATATTATCACCGAAAAACTGACAACATTTGATACAGATCAGTTTTTTGAAGCGAAAGCTTTATGCACTACAAAAGATGGAACTGTATGGATTGCTGATACAAAAGGGTATCTACAGCGTTTTAACACGCATAAAAATGTTTTTGAAAAATATGATCTTTATAGTCATTCCCCGAATACGTTATTTAAAACCTTTTCTACACTTGCTGCAGATCAGGAAGGAAATATCTATATAGGTACACAAAACCAAGAACTTAAAAAATTTGATGTAAAGACATTATCTTATACAGACCTTACCCCTAACAAAGAAAACCAGGACATAGGCGTTATTTACACCATTTTGCCGATCGATGAAAAAGAGATATGGTTTGGAGCTGAAAAAGGCTTGTTTATTCTAAATAAAGAAAGCAATAAAATCTCAAAAATCACTAAATCGAACCTGACGCCTTATTCCCTATCTGATGATGCTGTGCTAACCTTGTATAAAGATCGGGAAGCCGGCGTTTGGGCAGGCACTTATTTTGGCGGACTTAACTATTCACCAAAACAGTACTATAACTTTTTAAAAATCTATCCGGATAAGTCAAAGGGTGCTACAGGTGCTAATGTGGTGCGGGAGATTGTACAGGATAGTTTGGGTAACATTTGGATGGCTTTGGAAGAATCGCGTATTGCAAAATATAACCCCAAAAAAAATGAAATAGAACATTTTACGGCTACCGGCTTAGCCGGTAATCTTCCCTTTTCAAACGTACATGGACTACTAGTAGACGAGAATAACCTATGGATAGGTACACATTACCACGGAATAGATATCATGGACCTGCAAACAGGAAAAATTAAAAAACATTACAAAGTAAGTAAGAACCCAAAAGATATAGCCAGTAATTTCGTCGTTAGCTTTTTGAAAACATCGGAAGGAACCATCTATATAGCCACTGCTTCCGGTTTATATCGTTATAATGCAAATGATGATCAATTTTTCATAGAAACGAAAATACCAACCGGCGCATTTATCAGTTGTTTAATTGAAGACAAAAATGGAATGATATGGGTAGGAACTGGGCAGGGACTTTATAAACTTAACGTGGTCACCGGCGAATCTTTACATTATAAGCACGCAGTTGATGCAGAAGTAGAAAAAGCACATATTCTTTCGCTGTTAGAAGATAGCGCTGGCAATATTTGGGCTACTACAGAAGGAAGTGGCTTATGGAAATTGAGTAAAGACCTTGTGAATTTTAAACAATATACAACAGGAGATGGATTGCCCAGCAACGTATGTTTTAAAGTAATTGAAGACGATAATAAAACGATTTGGATAAGCACCTACAAAGGACTGGCACATTTACTACCGGCTAATGACTCTTTAATAGTATTTACGAAAGAGGATGGCTTATTGAATGACCAGTTCAACTACAACTCGGGCTATAAAGATAAAGAGGGCCGGCTTTATTTTGGCAGCACAAAAGGATTAATAGTTTTTGACCCTGATGTACGTCAAAACAAACAAATCAACCCACACTTGTTCATAACTGATTTTCAAGTAAATGATACGGAACTATATATTGACAAAAAAGGTCCTTTACATCAGTCCTTGCAATACACCAATACCATTACCTTAAAACATAATCAATCTACCTTTAGTATTGATTTTGCCGCTCTCGGTTATACATCGCCAGAAAGAATACAATACAGTTATTCTATGTTAGGCATCAGTTCCGAATGGGTTCATCTGGATCGTAACAGAAGGGTGTATTTTACAGACTTAAAGCCCGGCAATTATATCTTCAGAATAAGAGCATCCAGTTTCAATTTTGCCAGTGTACAGGAAAAAGAGTTGAAAATTAGCATCATGCCTCCCATTTGGGCAACTAGCTGGGCATATTTACTCTATGCTGTTCTCATTATTGCCCTGGCCCTGTATATACTGCGTAGTTACCTGGCTGTAAAAGAAAGCGAAAAAGCGAAAGAAGTAGTAGATGCCAAAATTGAGTTTTTTACGAACATTGCACATGAAATAAAAACGCCCCTCACTCTAATAAAGGGTCCCTTAGATAACCTCAATGAGATAATGAATGAAATTCCATCAATCAGGCCAGATGTAACAATGATGGCAAAGAATACTGAACGGCTCATGAATTTAGCAGAGCAAGTACTTGATTTCCGCCAGACTCAATTGAAGTCTTACCAACTCAACTTTACAGAAACAAATGTATCTGAGGTTGTCAAAGAAAACTTTGATAATTTTCAATCAATAGCTAAAAAAAGAAACTTACATTACACCATCTCTTTACCAGCTACAGAAATTGTTACTTTAGCTGATAAAGAAGCGCTACAAAAAATATGCACCAACCTATTTAGTAATGCGATCAAGTATGCAGAAACTAAGGTAGCAGTTTCGTTAGTACTAGAGAAAGAAGATAAAATGATCTTAATTGCCTTCAGTAATGATGGTCCTGTCATTCCCACTTCAATGAAAGAAAAAATATTTGAACCTTTTTTTAGATTAAAAAACACAAAAAACATTAAGGGTTCCGGTATTGGTTTAGCACTCTCCCGTTCACTGGCTGAACTGCATAACGGTAAACTGTATCTGAATCAATCTGTGGAAAATATAAATATTTTTGTAGCTAAAATCCCCCATTTATCTGACAATAAAAGTAAAAGCTAACCTTACTGTCAGTCATATCACAATAGGACTATAAATAATCTTGTAGCTCTCCTCAACTTCCTCGCTCAATAGTAGATCTTTTGTCTGCCATCTTTTCTCTGGATAATATTTCACCAAAAAACTATCGGATGCCTTGCATGGCCCCAGACTGTAATTTTTCTATTTCTCACAATTTTCTGACGGGCAGTTAGCACATTGCTGCTATTTCTTTGGTGCTTTTTTTGCGGAAAAAATACGAGTAGCATAGAAAGCCGCCGGGGAATTATTACCACTATGCCGGGATGCTCTGAAAAACCTTCAGTACTACTGTGATTTCAGCTATAGTAACCTGATCGTTTTTCCAGGTGCTATTTTTATTTCTTTTCAAATCTGTTAAAAGGAACACTCGTTCCCTGTACGGCTAAAACAATAACGCCGTGAGGAGGCAGTTGAAATGTGTGGTTGTCTGTTGCAGAAAAATTCAAGTCTTCCTGTTTCCATAAATCACGAATGGTGTATTGCTTTGATGCGTTTATACCTAGTATGTCTATGTCTAATGTTACAGTAGCTGGTTCATTTTTAGTATTCAGCAATGCAACGGCCACCTTTCCGCTTGCAGTGCTGACTAACGGTTTTGCCCATGTTTGCACCCCCAATGTATCAACCAACTTTCTTGCCTGGTAACATAATGGGTCCTGATTCAAAGCAATGATTTCCTTGTTGGTAACAATAGAGAGTGTTTCTTTTGAAATCGTACGCAAATCATTGCCCAGTAGTAACGGAGAATTCATAATGCTCCACATACTAAAATGACTTTTATCCTCTTCATAGGTCATTCCTCTGCCAACCTGCAGCATATCCATATCATTAAATCGCCCCGGTGAAGAATAAGACCATAAATCAGTGTTTAAATTAATGATCTCTAAGATTGATTCAAAATTGTTGTCGATATCGGCTGAGATACGCCATGAGTCTGCTACCAATGGGGCCCATGGTCCGGGAAACTTCCAGCGACATATATTAAATACAACCTCCGGCTTAATTTTTTGAATCCAGTTGGATATCTGCGTGTAACGAAGTTGTTCATCTAATCCAAGCACCAGTCCTCCACACCAATCTACTTTCAAAAAATCAAATCCGCTTGTTTTAAGCAGCAATGTCAAATCCTTTTCATCGTGCCCATATAAACCGAAGGTTGTACCAATAGTATCTTTATCGTAAATAGATGCGCAACTATTAATACCCGCTTCGGCATATATCCCGGCTTTTAAGCCCTTGCTGTGAATATAGTCGGCCAGCACTTTAATTCCGTTGGGAAAGCGTTTCGGATGAAACAGCATTTCACCTTTTTCATTGCGGCCTCCAAAAAAGCCATCGTCTATATTTATATAACTATATCCTACATCTTTTAGCCCTTTATTGACTAATGCATCCGTTTGCTCTTTAATTAACTTCTCATTTATATCAATTCTAAAATTATTCCAACTGGCCCATCCCATTATAGGTGTTTTGGGTTTTGCTACGGAAACTTGTGCCGAAGATGTGGATACGAGAAAAAGACTCGTAGAACAAATAATGATACACAAAATGAGTTTGAACCGACTAAGCATTGAATTGATAAATTTATATACTTAAACAAGAGTGTCTTAACCCCCAATAAACTGGACTGATTTTTCAAAATGGTTTGCTACTGATTCGTCGTTATTCCGGTCGCCGTCCAGGCAAAGATAAGCCGGTTCGCTGTTCTTGTCAAGGCTATACAAAGCGGACGCCGCGCACCTATCCACGCTGTCCGGCCTTGACAAGTCCATCGCCCCTTGCTTCATTAGTGCCTTAACAGCTGTCCGGGATAAGCCCTGTGCCCATTTTTGCATCGGCGTAAGGAAGTCTATAGCGCCATGTTTGCGTCTGCGGTTATACCAACGCATGTATTTTTCAATATGCTGTTTGGCATCGTAGAAGCTTGCAAACGAGTGCCGGTCGATCAACTCACGCTGCTGGATGGAGTGAAAGGCTTCAATGTATGCGTTCTCTTCGGGTGTGGCCACATGCGTGAACTCCTGTTTTGCTTCCATTGACCGCAATGCTTCGCGTACCTTATGGGCGATGAACTGTGAACCATTGTCGTTGCGGATAATAACTCCTTTTAGACCAAAACGGAGATCCAGCCATCGCATTAGCGCAATTACATCTGTCTGGCGGACACTCCGCTGAAAAATCCAGCATAGTATCCTGCGGCTGAATACATCCATGATGGCTAACTGGTAATACCAGCGACCTTCTCCCTGCACCCAGATGTATTTGATATCCAGGCACAGGTATTCCATAGGATGCTTTGCCTCAATACGGCGATGCTGAACCCATTTGCGTTTACCCTGAACCTTTATTCGCTTACCGCACAGCAGGTGGCTTTCTTTCATTAGCCGGTACACCTTCTTGGGGTTGATCGTGTATTCCAGATCACGGAGCTCTTCGGTCATCTTACGATAACCGTATACGCAGTAATCCATCGATGCAATGGCGCGTATCTGATCTACTACCAGGCTATTTTCCACTAATCCGCAACCACCGATCATGGTATGCGTGCTGGGCTTTATTCCCCTTACTCCCGGATGAGCCTGGTAATACAGGCTACTTTTAGGCACTGCTGACCAGTGACAGAGATCATCCACACCGACCTTACTTTTGTACGCTACGATCATTTCCTTGGTTTCGGATAATGGGATTCGCTTTTTTTTAAAAGCTCAGTTTTAAATTCAAGCTCTATAGCCTGTTTAGCTATCAGCCTCTTTAAACGCTCGTTCTCCTCTTCCAGTGCCCGCAACTGTGGATCCACTTTCTTATAACTTGCCTTTAACCCGTCTTTGCCTTTGGCCAGGTATTTTTTCTTCCAATAGCTGAGCACCGAATGAGCCAGGTTGTACTTGCGGGCTACCTCAGTAGTCCCTTCCCGCTCTGCTTCCTGAAGGATGCTGTACTTCTCCTCAGGGGTAAACTGTCGTCTTGTTTTCGTCATAATTCCTAAATTTACTGTGACTAAATTGATTTACAATTTTAGTCCAGCCTTTTAGGGGGCTAAGACAGGAGCACCACAACTTGTTGGACTATATCGTATTGACAACGCTAAATTTTTCGGAATTATTCACGAAAACAAAAGATATTTACACGGTGTTCAAGTGGACGACCTGATTAACTTTAACAATGTTGAGTGGCGAAACGAATTATTTGAAGTTTGTGACGGTATAACAATGAAAAGAAATAAAGATGCACAAAGGCAACCAAATCCATTGTTGCATTAAAGAAGCAAATCCCCAGAACCGCCCTAATTTTTACTTTAAGGACTTGGCGGTGCTAGGTGCTGTCGGTGACTTGGCTGGTTTCAGTCAAGTTCACCTACTGGGGTTTTATGAGACTAACACCGAGACGGAGAAAGAAGCCCGAACCGCTGCCCGAACCGCTAACAAGGTATTGCCAAAAGCGGGGCTGAACGGCTTCGATTGAACATCTGTGCAAGGTTCAACATTCGTTCTTCGATTGAACTATTGTGCTAAAAATCCCCGCCTTCGGCAATACCCGAACCGTTGGCTGCAAGCTTATTACACATCCTTCAACCTTTAAAGTGACAAATTACAAATGGACATACGACTATTGGTGTTAAGGACAGGCGACATCAAAAAACTTGCTGACTTTTGATTATCACAGACACGGAAATTCACCATTTCACTATTCAGCATCAATTGGACAAACTGTTTTAGAAATTTACCCTTTAACAAAAAGCCAAACACAAGCTGACAAAAATTTGCGTTTAGGTTTTGGCATTGACAATTTCAACCAAACAGTTTTGGCTTTAAAAGAATTACAGGTTCCGTTTTCATTAGAGCCGACACAAACTGATTTTGGTTTTATGGCAATTATTTCTGACCCAGACGAACGTAAAATAGAGCTATATAAAAAGTAATTTCAAGATGCTAGATAAAGAATTTTGTGATTTCCTTGAATATAGAATTGGCGATTTGTTAGAGTATTCTAATGATGAAAGACTAAAAGGTTTTTGGTGTGACGGAGTTTTGCTATCTGAACCAGACAAATACTATTCAAAAAAGTTTATAAACGACAATAGAGAAACAGTATTAACAGCATTTATTGGTAAGGACGGACAAACTGAATATGAAGTAACATTAAAATTTGGCAGAAAAGCGTTAAGCAGGTATGAAAGAAATTTAGACATTCAAGAATGTCTGCCAAATCCAGACAATGAAAATTGTTTTACGATTGACACAGAGAAATTCAAAATGCAAATACAACTTTACTGACAAGCCAGCAGGCAACATTGGGCTTTATGCAAGCTAAATGACATTCACTCCTTACATAACGATCTATGCAGACGGACAGGTTGATCCTAGCTGGGTTGGAGATTACTCAACCAGAGCGACTTTGATATTTTCCAAGAACCTTGACTACAACAAAGCTCTTTCTAGAAAGAGGGTCAACATCCATTTATCGGACGAGGAAAGGATTTATACAGCTGGTTCAATTAAATCGATTTGGATAAAAAATACTATAAATACCGCTGTCGATTTTGGCGACGTCGAGAAAATAAATATTTTTCTCAAAATAATTTATCATTCGGTGATGACTATCGCTGAAGTTGAAGGTTGGGACACGAAATCATTTGAAAAGGCCTATAAACTTTCTCTAGCTGACAACGGCAATTTTGTTTGGCATACAGAGCCTAAAATAAATAAAGGTCGAAGTCTGAAAGCAAGAATCAGAATTTCCCTTGGCAAAGATGGCAGAATTCCGATAGTCGCTGAATTTTTCGATAAGGAATCGAGCTTTCAGTTTGAAGTTTTAATTATTGATACTTTTTTGCATTTCGTAAATTGGGAAAGAGCTTTCGAAAAACCAACTTGGCTTGATAACGAAAGATTTGGTTATAGCTTTCTGAATTCTCAATTATTGATTTTTGCGAATTCTACATCAAGACAATCAGAAACCATTATCTCAGAGAACACTTGGAAACAAGAAGAAATAGAAGGTCGATTAAAACAGCTTACATATAGACATTTCTCAAATGACAAATAATTTATAGAATGGTCAAACAAGTAGCCTGCACACAACAGTCGTTTTTGCAAAAGCGTGGCGGAAGGAATAAGATTGAACATTTGTAATCCTATTTACCATCAGTTCAGCGGCCGTTAAGAAAAAAGTTACGGCCGCGGCCGGGCGGAAGGAATTCAATTTCCACGCCTTCGCAAATCCGGCAACGTTGTTTGCAATGCTATCTAGACCCTAATTTTAAATCAAAATTGTCCAAATGGAATCAAATATTTTTGACAAATGGTGGAGGCCAGTGCTACCATTGATTGCTATTGGCTTACTTCTCTTCCTTAGTATTTGGGCTAACATTTCATTTTTACAAATTCCATCATTCATTATCTTCTGCATTGCCGGTTTCTTTTTAGCGCTTTCATTAATATCTCAGCTTTTGAAACGCAGATGGATTAATGCGTTATTAACACTTGTCATTTTATGCGGGACAGTTGTAGTATGCTTTTACTCTGCAATAGCTTTATTCTTTATTGCTATGAACGAACCAGATACTTTTGCCGATCATTTAAAGATTCCTACAGATATTACAGTTGAAGATCCAATAAACATGGATAATACCTATAAGAAGCCAGCCTCTGTTACAAATAGCAGGAAACAGAATATTGACTTTCAGCTTTACAATTCATTTCAACCCGGACTGTATGAATATGATTTTTGGACTTCCAAAATCGATAGCGGAACGATTTACCTTAAGGTCTATGAAATAACTCAAAATTCTCCACTATCTACTTGGAGACTGCCACAAAGTAGTTCAATAAAAATATTTAATCCGACAGATAGTATTGCGAAAGTTGGTTCGACATCTCACTTCACTATTTACGAAGGAGATTGGGGCAAGCCTTACGCAGCAAGGTTTGAAATTTGGTATAAGCCTGCCATTGGCGGACAAGAAAGGAAACTATTTGAAAAGAATTATAAGGTTGAAGGCTGGATGCGTTGAGAAGTATCCTATTGAGCAACCCCTTATTACAATGTAATTTTGGGCGTTAGATCTTTGCGAGATGGAGCATAACAAATCAGAGCAGATGCGTCGGCATATAGAAGCCTGTAATAGTAGTGAGCTTACCGTAAAAGCCTACTGTCT
>JBBCKG010000002.1:0-288657 GCA_037190905.1 Agriterribacter sp.
CCAGGCCAATATCCCCGTAAATACAAATGGTTATTTGTATATTTACACCAGCAATGAAGCCACAAACATTGACGTGTTCTTTGACAACCTGCAGGTGACTCATACCAAAGGGCCTATACTGGAGGAGACGCATTATTATCCGTTCGGATTGACAATGGCGGGGATATCATCGAAGGCTTTAAACGATGCACCAACAAATCAGTATAAATACAACGGCAAAGAAGAACAGCGTAAAGAGTTCTCTGATGGTTCAGGCTTGGAGTGGGTGGACTATGGTGCAAGGATGTACGACCCACAGATAGGGAGATGGCATGTGCAGGATAAATTTGCAGATGTGTATGTAGCTCTTACTCCTTATCAATACGCTGCAAACAATCCAATAAAAAATATAGATGAAGCAGGTCATCTTTTGAGAGATAAAGATGGAAATGTTATTGCAACTTCTAATGGGAATGCCAAAGTAATAGATAGAACTTATAACGTAATGCGAAATGGGCAACAAGCTCAGGTTACGATTCAAATGAAAGAGGTTACTATTTATACTGATGCAGGCACACCTGTACAGGCTTATCAAGCAGTTAAAGCTTACGTTGCAGAGAAATCCGGTGAAGGGTTTGCCCCACAACAAGAAACACCGTTAACAAAAAGTATGATGGCAAATTGCCACGGTTATGCATTTGCTGATGGTCAAGTTTGGCTTATAGACGAAACATCTGATGGTTCGGAATTTCAGAAAATACTTAATGATGAGTATAGAGAAGTTGGCGAACCCAATGCGGATATTGCAGTAATTGAATGGGACAGCCCCGGAGACTTTTTAAGGGCGCATTCTGGAAAGAGAAATAAGAATGGCACATATGACCATAAAGATGAAATGTTTTCTCCTATAAAAGGTGATAGTAAAAGCGGTTTTGAGGAAGGGCATACTGATGGCGGCGGTGGAGTTTATAAAGTAGGTACAAAATATTATCAGCGAAAAAATGAGAAGGAGAAGGAAGCTAGTCTGCCTAAGGTGTCTGTAAATGGAGTGCGAATAGTTGACCAGGATGAAATACAGAGAATATTAAAAGAATTAGGGTTGTAAAATTAAATAGCAAAATGAAAGTTATACTTATAGCAATAGTGTTGCTCCAGCCCTTAATTTTTTTTGGGCAAGATGTGTTTGTAAAGAAGGTAATTAACGAGGATAAAGCACACTTGGTTATTGGAATGAAAAACGGGGATAGCACAGATTGGTATTTTGCAGGCTGCTCTTTCAAGAGTATTGCTTTATTACCCGATACTACAAAAATGCGTCTTATCGGTGAGTTGTTTGATTATACTTCAGATACAATAATGTGCAATAACACTATCTACAATTTATCCGGTCGTTACGCAGTAATCAGAAAACAGCCATTAAGCAGACAATATAATTTGCAGGTTGATGCGTTAGTGCTAATAAACTACATTGCTTTATCAAGTAAAGCTTTTTATTATTCACCTTATCCATTGTTGTATGACAAGGAAACTGGAACGGAAATTTGTTGCAATAGTGAAGGGCTTAATACAGTTATAGCAATATATAAAAATTGGTATCTTGAATTAAAACAAAAAGGATTTAATGATTATTGTTATCCTCTTTGTGATAAAAGATATGAATGGTTTGCGGGTAAGTTTAAGCAACAGAAATTTAAAGGTTATCCTCAATGGGATAAATTTTTTGATTGTAAGGAAATAGAATAAAAGAAAAAGCCCGGCAATGCAGGGATTTAAGCGACACTATCCCATAAAGTGTGTAAGTTAAAAATATAGGGTTTGGCTTTTTTAAAGCTGAACCCTTTTCTTCAAATATAGTTAAGAACTGATTTAGGCTTAGCCCCCAGTTATGTATTGGCATCGTCCATTTTTTAGTAGCCTTAAGGCCCAAAATACAGATTTTAACACTGCCTCATCTGTAGGGAATGATAATTTGTTTTTAGTATACTTTCTTATTTTTCCATTTAAATTTTCGATGAGGTTGGTGGTATAAATGATTCTTCTGATTTCCAGCGGGAAGTCAAAAAATACGCTGAGTTCACTAAGCAGACCCCCTGTTCTTCCTGATTGACAACGTCATCGAAAACAGAAAACTGTTCAAAATCAGCTCTTTTGGAATCGGCCGGATATTTTAAATCAATATCGTTACCTTTTGAACTGAATTTGAATGATGCAGATATTGCTTTGCACATATCTTCCTTGTGAATATTTCCAATAATATCCTCAGGAGCTTTTGAATAAAAAACCTTTTTCAATAGTCTGGCATATCCTGATTTCCCTGACCCATTTGATCCATAAACAATCGTCAGGTTTTGGCAAAGCTCCAAAATTTGATTTTCCGCCAACGCATTGACCTCTTCAATATTTTCTGGTTTTTTAAATCTTCTTTATGATTATCTGTATTTTCCTTATTATAGAAAATAGTTAATTCCGGGGCTTTGAGTCAGGTAACAACCCCAAGCTCTCTAACAAATAGTAATATGCCTGATTGAGTTCCGTATCGGAAATTGTGCCCCCTGACAATATCTTCTGGGAAATGTATTTGCCCCAATAAGGAAGTCCATCGGCAAATTTTTTGATTTCTAACTCTATGCTTTCTATAGGTTTTCCTGGCAAAGGGCTCGACGTTGTACTCATTCTCTTAAGGTTAAGTGAAGGTAAATATTATTGAGATAGTTTCTTTGATTTATCAATATTAGGCCGTCGGTCAAAATTTGTCTTTGAGGAATAAAATGCTCTAATAAAATGATCCAGCGTCACTTTTTCTTCCTGATTAAGTTGAATCAAGCCGCCGGCACCTTCATGAATAGCCTTTCCAAAAGCATAATTTAAAGCCTTTGTAGTTTCAATATCAACATTATTCCTTGAAATATCTGGAATTATCTTTCTCGATGTAACGTTTACTTCTATTACCACAATATCAAAAAGTGATGCAATAACAGGTATGTCAAAAACAAAGTCCTTAATTAGTACATTTCTTATGTATAATTCTTTTTGTTTTGAAGATGTATAGAAGTGATACTTAAAAAAATCACTTTTATCTGTTTTCTTAAATGGTAGGTATAAATTATTCTTAAATCCTTCGAATAAATTTATTTCCCTCACAAAACTTTGGGTTTTGCAAGAGGGACAGTGTCCCAAAGACACCAAATCATCAAATGAGAAATTGCCAAAAATTTGATGCCCAGATTCTATCTCATCGTCTATCAAAAACTCTTGATCTTCCTTCCTTAATATTACTGTAATCCACCTGAGATCCTTTTCCATTTTTCGTATTACTTCATCCACATCTCCGTTTGTAAACCTCATTCCACTCAAATAGTTTTCTTGTATTTTTTCTTCAACTATAGGTATCGACAGATATTTGAGTTCTTCATTATTGATAAAGTCATCTATATTTAGCTGAATAGATTCGTTCAATTCCTTTATGCCACTTTCGTCCTTATAGATAAAGATCTCCCCACTATTAAAATTGATTTCCTGAAATGCTTTAATAAAGCTATTTTTCGGCCTTATTAAAGCATAACCTTCTACCTCGTTTAGATAGCTGTTAAAATCAATTTTTATAAGTCCCTTTTGCTCGTTAGGCTTTAATCGTGGAGGTTTGACAATCATTTGTGAGATTTCTGGAACTGCACTAAGCAACTGAATTTCTATCCCGTCAATCAGGAAGTAATCTTCCAAGAATTCACGTACCTTCTTTATGTCGTTTTCAAAAACTGCTATAAATTGTTTGTAGTTTAAAATCACCTCCGTGCCTTCAAAGGCAACATCTTCTTCTTCGGTCAAGGAAGTGTATTCATTTCCTTTCTCTAATTCAATCTTATACTTATTTTTTGAATGATGGTGCCGTGTTATTACCGTGACTTCGTCAGACAGCATAAAGCAAGACAAAAATCCAATGCCAAAATTACCGATTGGTTTATACTTCAAATCTTTAAGAAGGAAGTCTCTCGAATCGTAATATGAAACACCCACATTTAAAAAGTGCTTTTTAATAATATCCAGAGACATACCCGCACCATTGTCTTTAATTATTGTTTGGTTCTTTTTTTGGTTTAGAATCACTTTGATTTTGGGATAGTACACATCGTACCCAAACTCGTGCGTAACATACTCATTCTCCTGCCTTGTCCTACAAGCATCCATCGAATTTTGAATTAATTCTCGCAGCCCCAACGACTTCGCACCATATATCTTCTCACCCATTAATAGAGAACTAATAGCCTTAAATTGTAAAGTCATTTTATAATCAGAAAATGTATATCCTTCTGTCTGGATAAGAACCTCTGGAGTCGTATCGTAAAACAAATTATATTTTAATGGCATTGAGCTAACCACAGCCACGACATTAACCAATTCGTCCTTTACCCAGCCTATATATTCTAAAAGTTTTCGATGAATTGACGCATTCGTGGACTTTCCCTGGAATACTACTTTTTTCTGATTAGTCTTTTCATTAAAAATAATTTTATTGTTATTGTAAACAAGGAAATGTTGTTGCCATTCCTCCGCGCTAACACCCTTCGGAGCTATTAGCCGAAATAGGTTATAAGGAGTCCGATTACTGTCTATGTCAAGAATATCGGCTAATCTTAATATACACGCGGTAAACTGCGTATTTACCTGATGATCTCCGATAAACTGATTGCTTCTGAGGTTTTTCTTGATCCAATCAAAATCCTCATTGTGGCTTTGGCAAATGAGTGCCAGTTCTTTAGCGAAGGATAAAGATGTCAAATTTGGAATTGTAAGTAGTCCTTCCAAATTTTCCATTATGTATCTTGCAGAAAGAGAAGCATGAATTCGTCTTACATATTCTTGTAAGGCAAGAGATTCATCACCTTGCACTAGTTTGAGCATGGCTGAAAACTTAATATCGCAGTGTTGAAAAGAATCAGATTTGATGAGTTGAATATCATCCTCGCTTACAGCCATCCCTATATCATGCAAGAGAGCTGAGTAAACCAGTAGTGCTACTTCTAAATCATTAAGCTCCTGAATGTTATTAACCAGGTCACCCATATATTTAATAATTCTATAGGAATGCCCAACATTGTGGAGTGTGTAATTTGGAAAAACGTGCTGGACTCTGTGATTTAATACATCTTTCACTTGTTCATAAACTTCCTTTATTTTTGGAAGAAAAGGACTTTTTCTTTCCGCTAAAAGCTTAACGAGCGGCAAGTCATCCAAAGAGGGATCTGTATCAATTATAGCATCCATGGATCAAGGGTTTAACTTTTTTGTATTGCTATTAGTATCTTTGTATAACAATCCGATCAATCACATAAGAAAATGCTCTTTCAACGATTACAAGTATCCATTGCGGCCTAATCCTATAGGAGACGCTCAATCTTTAGATCATACCCAAACTTGACAGTTAAAAGTCGGCTTACATTTTCCCATTTCTAACTCTTTCAAAGATAGTTTTTTTATATCTGTTAAGTCTGGAAATATCAGATTCTATTTGCAAGCATTTGTCTATTCTTTTCTGATGATTGAGCTACCCGGCGTGTTCATCACCCTATCCACCTCATCTTCCACAATCGCTTTTGCCTCACGTTTAACTCGCAGAAAAGTTTCCCGTATCACTTTTTCATCGACCCCCTTTTCCGGCAGTCGCTTGTACTTTGCTTCCTCTTTTTCCAATGCCTTTAAATTGTGCCGAATCTGTGCATGAATCATCTTTTGCGGGATGCGCTGATCGGGATTGTCTGCCACTACTCCAACAACTTCGCCCGCTGACAGAGACGCTATTGTGGATTGCGGAATAGCATAATCCAATTGCCTGGATTTATTAAGTGATGTATCGCTGCTGTTGACGGTAAGGCTTTGACGATCCTGCATAATCTTGCCAAACCGATCTGAAAGTCGCTTAGCGCTTTCACCGGTAACCTGACCGGAGATAATATTACCTACCATAGACAAGATTACGTTTGCCTGCCGCTCCCCGTAATGCAGAATAAGCTGGCTGGCATCCTGGATGATTAACGTAACATTTACCAGGTAGCTTCTACACACTGACAGAAATTTATCGGCGGTATGCCAGGATATATTCGCAAATTCCTCAAGCAATATCCCACACGGTTGTTCCTCCTGTTCCTTCAGAAGCTTTTGCAGCGTATTGAGATATAGGGAGATCACTGCGCTATATACATTTGACACCTGGGGGTTGTTGGCAATACAAACGATTTTGGGGGCATTAGGGTCGTTAATATCCATTGTAAAATCATCAGCCGACAGGACGTAATAAAGCCTTTCACTGGCAAGCGTTCCCAGGCTAATCGCCGCCCCAGAAATCTGCCCAATGAGTTGCTTGCCGGCGTCTTCCTGGTAAGCCCGGACAAAGGGCGTTACCAGCACTTCCAGTGTAGGCTCAGCCAACAGTATTGTAAAGAGCTTATCCAGCGGCGCTTGTGCCAGTTCAATGACGTGCGGTAGGGTACAATACCTGCCGTCCTGGTAAACCCGCAGGAACCAGATCAGGGCGGTGATGAAATTAATACTACTCTCTACCCAAAAATCACCTTGCTGGTCTATCCACTGTTGATTTAAACCTAACAAGATCGCTCGTGATGCGGAGGCGGCATCTGTTATTGAACGAATAGATTTTGGCAGAAACGGATTGCATCTGTCCTGCACCTCCTCAAAATTCAGGATATGAAAAGACGGAGCTACCTTGTAGCGATGTTTATTGAGTAGGTAATGGTTGTAGGCAACACGGGTTAAATCCGGGTATTTGAAGTCATGGATGAACTGCGCATAGCCCTTAGCGATTTGCTGTTTCAGAATTTCTTTTGCGATCAGCGTCTTTCCACTACCGCTAAGCCCCATCAGGAGAACGCCACCCCTGAAGCCGTTGATTATATTGATCCAGCCTGAACGCTCCTGATCCTTTAACCTGTAACGGGTAGGAATATTCACCGAATATTTATTTGTCAGCAATCTCTCTTCCTGCGGGAAGGTTTCATTAAAGGTATTAAATACGTCGCCGCTGAGCTTTTCTTTAATGATCCGGGCAAGAAGTGTACCTCCCGTTAAAATGGAAATAAAACCCAGGCTTGTTACTACCATATAAGATACTGCAATAACAGTGTTGGCCGCCGGTAGCACCAGCAATAAGCCACTGATAAAATAGAGCGTAATGCCGGTCAGTAGATACGCTATCACCATTTTATAATTAAATTCTTCTCCCTTCTTTGCTTTTACACCGAGTAGCGATAAAGTCAGGAAAACCAGTGACAGGAATTTTGCTTTGTGGAAGCTATCGAACAGACCGGTTCGATGGATATTATCAAAGATCTTGTTACTGACGCTATGTGTCCATCCCTGTTCCCAAAAGAAAACATAACAACTATAATAAAAGTGCAACAATAATATTGCAACACTAATCAGTCGCGTCATGTCCATGATCTTCTTTAAAGCGAGCTCATTTTCATTCGTCCTCATTGCCATAACACACTCTTTTGAGATGCACAATTACATTTCCCATTGCTTGTGAAAACCTTTCTTCTTCTTGCGCTGTTCTTCGGTAAGCAAATCTTTGTTGATAGCCCAGCTTTCTCCGCTGCCGGGTTCTACTATCTGTTCAATGATTTTGGATGCTCCTTTGCCCACTTCTTCGAGTGTTGCATTCTTCTCGGTATCCTGTGTTCTGCCCGGCTCTTTTACGGTTTGTTGTCTATCTGTTTGTTCGCTTTCTTTTTGTGGAGGTTGAGTCTGCTTGTTTTGCTCCGTGTGTGGTTGCTGCTGTTTTTTACCAGGCTCTTTTTGCCGATCTGTTCCAGGTTGTTGCTGCGGTTCCATACCCAAACGTTCCAACATGCGTTTGGCGGAATACATTTTGTCTAAGTCGTTACCATTGAACACTGTTTTTTTCTGATGATCGATGTATGTTATGCCATACACACGACCCTGGTCATTACGCCGGATCACCAGGTCTACCTGTTCTTTTTTCAAGAGCTCTGCCAGTTCGCTGAGTGAGCGCGGACCAGACTGCATAGCCCACTCTATGGCTGCCTTTAAATGCTTCTTATCAGGTATTCGCTTTTTCTGGTTGTCTTTAAACTTCCCTTCAATTTTATCCAAAGTAGGCTTGCTGTGAAAAGCACTGGCTTTAACAGGTTTGGTAAGTGATCTGCCTTCCTTATCAATCACCACATAGGTTAATCCCCGGTGCTTATATATCCTACCATTTTCAGCGCCGCGATCTGCCTTTACATTGTACAGTCGGAGAATGGCATTCAGCTCGTGAAGCGATGTGTATTTGTAACGGTCAATTACATAATCCAATACGTTGGTAATACTGCGCATGATGGCAGATTTACCAGCCTGTATTTTCTGCGGCGTAACTACTAATTGCTTTTCGTCTTCCCGCCTTTGCTCTTTCTTGTCTGCAGGAATAAATCCATACGTTTTTTCCATCTCCTTACGCACCGGCTCGGAAACGTTTTTACCAATGAAGTGAGTAGAGATGCGCCCGCCATCGTCTTTTATCAACGTGGATAGCACATGCACATGCGGATGACCGGCATCCTCATGCTGGTAAACCAGGTACGGTTGATCCCCAAAACCTATCTTGTTCATATATTCATCTGCCAGGTGAATAAAGAAAGCTTTATCCAGTCTTTCTTTCTCTGAAGGGTGAAAATTGAGCGATATATGAATGAGCTTTGTTTCACTGTCGTTGAGCTTCATCAGTTCTTCAAACCGCTCTTTTTTGTCATGGAAATTCATTTCCTCCGGCAGCTTAAAAAAACTGTGCGCATGAAGCAGTTCGGCTGTTCCTTTCTGCACCTTTTTTTCGTGGTAGTTGAGCGCCCTTTTGAGGTCTGTCGGAAATGTTATTTGAGGGCGCATTGCTGACGGATTTGATTAAGAGAAACGCGGATATCTTCAATCTTTTTCAGCAGGTTTTGCCTGCTGGACTCAGTCAGTTCTGCCCATATTTTTATCTCCGGGATATGGTCGAGTGTATGGAGCTTATGCACGGTCTGGTTGAAGTTATTCCCGACTGAAGAAAGCTCCCTGGAGAGCTGATTTAAAGCTGACAAAATTTCACGCGTAGATTCATCTTTATACAAAATAGTAACCGGTTTTTGCAGCAATACTTTGCGCACATACTGGCTCAGCTTTTTGCACGTCGTCGTCTTATAAAGCTTATAGATGGCTGTATATTCATCCGGCTTCACCCGGATACTAATCCAATGCTTAGGCGATTTGAATTCTTCCTGCATCACAAATTCATTTACACTTTTCAAAATTCCCGCATCCCCGAAGGATGCGGATACAAAAAATTCCGGTTCTTTTTCCCGAAACGACTTCGGAGTGAAAGGGCGAGGACCCAAAAGTGCAACTTTTGGTACACCTCGCCATCCCCGCGCCGGGCAGGGGGATTGATCGGCAGCCAGTACCAGAAGGGTGCGGCAGCCTAATTAAAGAAATCCGGAAAGGGATACCGATCCTCCCCCGGCTATGCCGGTTTCGTAGCGGTACCAATGTACCTATGCCAGTCATTGAGGTCTTTATATCCGGTATATAAGTTGCGTTCATCAACGAACTGTTGAGGAGATTTTTCCAGCGCCAGCGTCGTGTATTTGATGCCAGTCTTATCATTATCCAGGTACAAATGCACCCGTTCATAGGTCTGCATGATTGGCAGTTGCTTTTCAAAAAAAGAAGTGGAATTGAGCACCAGAAAATCCCTTAGCGGACCGGGTTGGTTCTGGTAAATAGTCAGGTAAGAAAGGAAGTCGAAAAAGCCCTCGAAAACAGCTAATGCATCTGCCTGGTTTTTGATCAATGTAGCGCTTTTAGGATGGCTGCTTCCCTTGAAATACCGGGCACGAAGCTCATATCCTCCGGCGTCATTTTTAAAGCCCAATGCATAGTAGTTTCTACCGCCGATTTTGTAACGCACTTCCTCCAAATATTGCGCTGCAATATCTGTCGCTATGCGACGGGATTGATAGTAAAGAGTGAGTGCTAGCGAGCTTATTGTATGCACCGATAGAATCTCTATAAAAGGTGTGTCGGCATGCTCGTTATCAACCGAAGGTGAGGATAGGTGCTTGTACTGTTTCAAACGTTTCAGCGCTTCGGAAATGGAGACGCTTTCAAAGCGAAGGATAAAGTCGAGCAGGTTGGCCCCTTGGCCTTCCCCGAAATCGTACCACTGATTACGGCGGCGGTTCACTTTAAACGAAGGTTCACTTTCCTGGCGAAACGGAGAATAATACCAGTAGTTAATTCCTTTGGACTTCGCTGGTTCAAAGCCTTTTTCAGACAGGTAACTTACCATGTCTATGGCATTTGCTTCTTTGATGGTCATAACACACAATTTTCACGTTCACAATTCAATGACGATAGCAAAATTATGTGCTACAATTTGATATAGCATCAGCGTGTCGTATAACGGTACGGCTAAATCATCTGCGGTTGCAAGCCGTAATCTACTTTTACATCCGTGAAAATGATTTTGTGATTTTTAAAAACCTAAAGTATGTTAAACGAAAAAGAAGTGTCTCTGCTCTATGAAACTTTACTCAGCGCACCGGGTATGAATGATGTAGTAAAGCTGGATTTACGCATACCCCGGAAAAATGTGTTGTTGCTGGCTAAGGTGATCGAAAAGGGGTTACAGATCAAGCCTGGGGAAGCGGTGGACGGGCTGCTTCGGGCGGCGGGAGATGGAAGCCTGGAATCTTTGGAGCAGATCAGTACGGAATTGCTGACCAAAGCCGGGCTATCGAACATGAGCGAAAAGTTGCAGAGCCTGCAGCCGCCTGTCAAAGAAAAATAAAACCGAAGGTTACCCTTGGCATGAAGCGCTTTTCTTTTGGCAACTTTTCTTTTGGGGTGCCTGCCAAAAGAAAAGTTGTGCCTGGCCTGTAGCGGAGGCGCTATCATCAATTCATCCTACAATTCCGCATCCACCGCACAAGCATGAACAGCAGGGAAAAAATGCCAGCTAAAACGCTCCATGCCAGTTTGAACAGGAAGGCTACCCAGAAGAAAATACCAGTGACTAGCTGCCAGCCGTGACCGTGGGCAGCCCTTCGGGATGTGGGCAGGTGAAAGCCCCGGAAATGATCTTCCTTGAATTCCCAGAAGTTCATACCCATGCCGTAGCAAAAATGATGCTGATTAAAGGTAAAACGGGAGAGGTTTAGATCTAAAAGATACAGGTCAGTACGGTTTGCAAAAAAGGGGGTGTATTTACAACAACCCCTCATCGGCAAATGAAAAATACCCCTCACTAGTGAGAATGATATGATCCAACACATTCATATCAAAGAATGCTGCCGCTGCTTTTATTTTTTCAGTAATGGCAATATCGGCCTTGCTTGGATGCAGGTTACCAGACGGATGGCAGTGTGACAGAATCATGTTGCAGGCAGTTAATTTCAATGCCATTGCCAAAATCAGCCTGGGGTCAGCAACTGTAGCTGTAATACCGCCAATGGATAATCTGTAGATGCCCAATACACGGCAGGCTCTGTTTAGATATAATACATTAAACTGCTCTTGCAATTCGATGGTATTTTCATCGTAGTAATTTTTTAAAACATTGACTATATCTTTTGAACACCGTATAACAGGGCGTTCAGATGCCTTTACTTTTGATTTGTATCTCAACTCTACTTCTGAAACCATGTTCAATGCTGAGACTTTGTTTTTCCTTTCCATAACCAAAAATTTAAAAGTTTAAAAAATTATGGAATGACCATTGAGGTTTTTTACTGCTACAGGCACAAGCGAGGAACGGAATAAAGGATGGCCTTGTGCGCCGCTTTGTGTTTATGCCGTAGTTCCTTGTGCTGTACAGCAGATAAAACCTTAACTTTTGGAATGATGATGTAAAACTTTTAAATACTTGTCAAAAAATATTATTCATCCGGCTATCGCAGAAGCTGTATTTGTTTCCATCTCTTGCAAACAATCTGCTAAAGCGGCACTACTGTAAGCATCCAATTCAGATAGCATACCTGCACTGCACAGCTGTAGCTATTTCCTTTCAATATGCCGGTAATCTGAATGCCATGATCCTTTACTTTAATCTCCTTCACGTCTGCATAGTCTACAAAACCATATTTTCCATAATATGGAAAGTCTGTTATTGCATTGTATATATCGGCTGTACAGTACTCGTCTACCGTTTCAGAAAAAAGTACAATGTATCTTCTTCTTGATACTTCTTCCATAATCACCTGCTGTGCAGTTTCGGCTATCTTATTTAGTCGTTCTAAGAATGTAGCTTTCATGCTATTTCGTTTTCTTTGAATCAATACCTTTTACTTTTATGATGGATATTTCGGGGGTATGCCGTCAATTTTGTCAGTTGTACATGATTAAGTTGATCTCTGGATTACGTGGTAAAAAAAGTGCAGCCCTTGTTCTGCGGCGCTGCGCCCGCATTAGGGATTAATCTTCTAAAACCTTTTTCTGATGTTTCGTATTTATTTTTTCGCTGCCGTATTTAGCGCGTATTTGTTCCAAGGGTGCGCCATTTCCTCTTGTTTTAAAAGCTTCATTCCGGTAATACCATACTGCTTTTTTGGAAGCGAAATAAAAACCAGCATCTTTGAGCGTTTCTTTTACCGGGCGGGTATTTCCTGTTATCCATATCCAGTTACCTACTATTTCAATTAC
This sequence comes from Agriterribacter sp., assembly GCA_037190905.1. Taxonomy (GTDB): domain Bacteria; phylum Bacteroidota; class Bacteroidia; order Chitinophagales; family Chitinophagaceae; genus Agriterribacter. The sequence continues at coordinate 12,670 of JBBCKG010000002.1, forward strand.
AATGCCGGGCAGGTTAATGATCTTTTCTATTACCTGCCGGTATTCCTCTGACAGTTTTATTTCTGCGTCTGCGTGCTCTTCTGTTAAACCTGCTCCCTTTGCCAGCCTTGCACAGGCGAAAGCATATTCGGTATTAATGGCCTGCATCGTAACCGTATCACCTCCCCGGTCCGGGTGGTTTTCCATTGCCAGTTTTTTATAAAGGCTTTTAACGTCTTCTATGGTGTTACATCCGTTAAAGTATCGCATAAAAACCCGCTCCTTTGTTTATGCTCCCGGAGCGGAAAGGAGTTTTAATTAAAAGGGTAAATCCTCTTTATCTGCTTTTGCAGGTGTTTGTTTTTCTGCTGTGACCGGACTGCCTGCTTTGCCGTGTAACTGGATATATTGTACATGCAGGGTTAAACTGGCTTTAGCGTTGCCGTCTGCGCCCTGCCATGCATTTACACCGACGCGGCCGGCCGCCTCAATCAGCATCCCCTTTTTTAAGTGCTTGGCAATGCCGGTTCCCATCCAGTAGGCACAGTTATAATAACTGGTTACCTGTTTTACTTCGTCACTGCTTTTTGTTTTAAAGCGTTCATTTTGGGCGATGGTGAAATTCACTACATTACGTCCGTCCTTGGTGGTTGCGATTTTTGCGTCTGCTGTTAAACGCCCTACTACTGTTTGCATAACTGTTCTATTTTAAAGTGAATAATGATTAGTTAGAAAAGCCTCAAGCTGCCAGCATCTACTCTATTGGTATAATGTTCATGGCTATGTTTCTTTACAAGGTGGTATACTGTAATATCCTCGTTCAAGAAAATTGCCCATGCGCTGGTCAGTCACCTGGATCGGTTGTACTTTCGGCGGCGTTGTATCTGCCATGATATCCGCATCAGTTTGGATAACTTTTTTGATTGCATACGATTTGTTTTTTTGTTTACTAATACTCGGCCTATGGCCTCGTCGTCAACCTCGTAGCAACCCGGTCTTCAAACGGGACTTGGGAAAAGCAAGGTTTTTGAAATAATTTTTACTACCTCGCTGACATGCTGCCGAAGGCGCTAAAAAGAAGGTGGAGAAAAATTTTACAAAACCCGTGGCAAGTCCCGCCGGTGGCGGGATGCAGACCTTGCTTTTACTAATGACAGTTTAAGATATTCGCGACAGAAGGTCGCCGCGAGCCGTAGGCGGAAAGAATTAGTGCAGGAAAAGAAAGAATATCATTATGAAAAGATGAACAGATAACGGGAAGATGAACGGAATGCGTCGCAACTAAAGCCAAATAGTTGCTCAAACGTAGCGAACCTGCACGGGTTGCGGCCGGCACTTTGGCCCGGTTTTTTTAACCTTAAATACAGTTTTATGGAACAATACAACAAATTACCCAAAGATTTCTTCAAGCAATTCTCAGGAAAGGAGGATTTCCTTTCATTCTTTAATGATCTTTACAAGCAAGGTGTCGAGCAGATGCTGCAAGCCGAGCTGGATACACATCTCGGTTACGAGAAACACGCAAAAGAGGGCAACAATACCGGTAACAGCCGTAATGGCACCTACCCTAAAAAAGTAAAAACCCAGTCCCTGGGCGACATGGTGCTCAATATTCCAAGGGATCGTAACAGCGAGTTTGAGCCGCAGTTGATACCTAAAGGCTCCCGGATGAGCGATAAGCTTGAAGAGTCCATTATCGGTATGTATAGCAGGGGAATGACAACTTCCGATATCGTTGAACAAGTAAAGCAGGTATATGGTGTGGATGTTAGTGAAGGTACCATCTCTAATGTCACCAATCGTATTATAGAGCACATTAAAGAATGGCAGCAACGGCCACTGGAAAGGCGTGTATTATACGGTCTGGATGGACGGTATTGTACTGAAAGTAAAGCAGAATGGCAAGTATATTAATAAGTGCATTTACCTGGTTATTGGCCTGAAAAAAGATGGTTTAAAAGAGGTATTGGGCATGTGGATGGCTGAAACGGAGTCCGCTTCTTTCTGGATGAGCGTGCTGACCGATTTAAAAGCCCGGGGCGTGGAAGATATCCTGATCGCCTGCACCGATAATCTCAAAGGTTTTACAGATGCCATCAAAGGAGTATTCCCAGATACGGTAACACAGCTCTGTGTGGTGCACCAGATCCGCAACTCCTGCAAGTATGTGGTGTGGAAAGACAGAAAGCCCTTCTGCGCTGATTTAAAGGAGGTTTACGGGGCTGTACACCGGGATGCGGCAGAAGCTGCTTTGGAAAAATTATCCGAAAAATGGGGGCATAAGTACCGCCACGCCATTGAGTCCTGGCACAACAACTGGGACTGTCTTTCCAGCTATTTTGATTTTCCGCTGGAAATCCGAAAAATCATTTATACCACCAACACCATCGAAAACCTGAACCGGGGCATCCGAAAATATACAAAAACGAAAGTTCAGTTCCCCGATGATCTGGCCGCCTTAAAGGCCGTTTACATGGCTATTAATAATATTGAAAAAAAATGGAGCATGCCCATTCAAAATTGGGGGTTCATACTCCATCAGTTCTTAACTATCTTTGAAAACAGATGCCGGCTTTAAATGCAGTTACTATCCGTTTACACAATTTATTTTACACTCTCGGTTTTCTTGCACAAAAGTTCTCGGATTTTATCAAGCTCCTATTGCATTGTTTCTCATTGATGATACTCCACACTATGACGTAAAGGAAGGCGATTTTATATCCTTTCGCCGGGGTGTGACAGAGAGTGGTTGGCGCTGGCTGCCCTTACTACATATTCGTCGTGCCTGGATGGCGGCAATACCACGTACACCACGTCTATATCAGGGTTGTTCGCGATATCATCAAAATTCTGGTAATTGTATATATTCTTATCCGGTAGGCTATGCTTTTGCTGCCATGCTTCTGCTTTGACCGGGGTGCCGGTCACAATGCCTGCAAGGTAGCAGTCTCTTGTTTGCTGAAAGGCTGGGGCCAACAGGTCGGTGCTGTAATAACCCAGTCCTACCAGCGCTACACCGAGCTTATCTTTTTTAGGCGTGCTTTTGCAAGATGACAGCAGGATGTTCGGTGTCAAAAAAATACCTGCGCCGCCCAATGTTAAAGACTTCAGCGCTTTTCTGCGAGACAATGCACTCATGATGGTTTCTTTTTGATGAAAAAATAGAATGTTATTGTTGAAAGATAACAAAATATCCGGTATTTTTTGAGGACGATTATTGAGGTATATTTCGAATCCTCATGTTGTGCGGACTTTCGGTTGGTGGGATACCAGGTGAAGGGCTGGAAATGGAGCCGTTACATGAGCAGACAGCCTTTGACTTGTCAGCTATGATGGTATTTTTCATTCCGGATGATGGTGCAGGCGCGGTATACCTGCTCTGCCAGGATCAGTCTTAACAGCATATGCGGGAAAACCAGCTTTGACAGGCTCCAGGTGAAGCCTGCCTGCTGCGCAACTGCATCGTCTACACCAAAGGCGCCGCCGACCAGGAAAAACAGTCTTTTGGTACCGGCTACTGCTTTTTGCTCTATAAACCCTGCCAGTTCAACAGAAGAAAGCTGCTTCCCCCTTTCGTCCAGCAACACCAGGACGTCGGCAGGTTGCAGTGCCTGCAGTACCTGTTTACCTTCCTGCTTTTTCAATTCGTTCTCCGGTAGGGAGGCCGCATTTTTTACCGGCGGAATAAGCTGCCAGTCAACAGGATAATAACGCCCGATCCGCTGGGTGAAATCTTCCACGCCTTTGCTGATGTAGGATTCATGGGACTCGCCCAGGGAGAGTAACAGTATCTTCATGTATTGAAAGTACTATTGCGCAGGGATACTGCAAAATTGAAAGGGATTGTGGCGGTTTTCTTTCTATCTACTACCTGATCGGAAGAATAAAAATAAGGGCTTTATTGTCGGGAGGTAATTTATGCTTACAATAGTAAGCTTCCATGTATTATAAGTGCATTTAAGTATTTCTGTTATTAAATTCAGCTAGATTTTGAATGTCAGAATTATTTGGCGTAATTTAGATACGGACTCCTTCTCCAAACAGCTTCAACTATGAATATAAACGCAATAATCTTAGCTGCTGGAATGGGTAATAGATTACAACCATTTACCGAAGCAATACCGAAACCATTAGCGATTATTGATGGGATACCCATAATAGAGAGACAGATTTTGTTCTTAAAAGCGGTTGGTATTGCTGAAATTAATATTGTTACAGGATATAAATCGGAGATGTTTCAGTACCTGGAAAACAAACACAAGGTCAGTCTTATATTTAACCCAGAGTATAAAACTTTCAACAACATATATTCTTTGTTTTTGTGCAGAGATTTGTTAAAGAATACCTGGATCCTTGAAGGGGATGTGTTTTTGAACAGGAATTTTCTTATGCCAGCTATCACAACGTCCACTTATTTCTCCATATTTAAGTCAGATATATCAAATGAATGGATATTGGAGTTTTCGCCAAAAGAAAGACTAAAGCAGATTATAATACCTGATGAAACTCTTGTAAATACTACTTACAAGACTGGTGCTTATGTTATGTCCGGGGTTTCCTATTGGGATGATTTATCTACAGATATCATTAAATGCTTCTTAGATGACCTGATGCATATGGCGAATAGAAAGAAGGGCCATTCTGTTTTGCATTTTTATTGGGATCAGATCATTAAGGAGAATATTGGCAGACTAAATATTATGGTTCAAAAATTAAAAAACGAAGATTGTTACGAAATAGACACTGTCGGCGATCTTAACTTTCTAATGGGTAAGATGTCATGAACGAAATACCAGTCTACAATATAATTTACGATCGGACATACAAATCGTTTAAGGTTGAGTATGTTTTAAGCGGAAATTTGACACGAGCGACCGAATGGCGCTCTGTTGTAGAGATGCTTACAAAGATGAATCTTTTTGTTGACAATAGCTTCATGAAGTCAAAGTATGGGTTCGAATTATCATCTTACGAAATAGTTTCTCATCTCGCTACAAAATACGTACTTAATCAGTTTAATAATTCAACGTATAATGCTTGCTTAGTTATTGATAAGACCTCTGAATCAGAATATGACATACAGGAGTTGTTTAATGAATTAAACGAACTTGCTGATGACGATTGGGATATTTACTTTCCCTTTGACAGGGCTTTTCACGATGAGAATACAGATGTTGAACCATATACCTTTGGTCATGTGTGGGGTTTAGATGCTTTTTTTCTGACGAGGAAAGGCGCTGAAATATTATCAAAAGTCAACAGTATAAAGCAACCTCTGGACGAAGAGATACTGGATTTGGCGTCAAAAGATGAAATAAATGTCTACTACAATAACAGCAAGGCCTTTTCTTATAAAGTCAATCTACTCCGAAATGCCTCAAGAAACGAAGCTGTAAAATTGGCAATTTACAATACAGATTATTGGACAGATGATAGTAAGAGACAAATACAGTTTCTTTTACAAAGATTAAGCGAACTGTCATCAGAATGTAGTATTGAGCCGATGTTAGGCTATGGATCGCTTCTGGGGCATATCAGGCATGGTGGTATCATGCCCTGGGACGATGATGTTGACCTCTTGCTTTCTCGAAAGGAAATAGAAGATTTTTCAGAAGTAATAAACAACGAAGCTGACCTTCGCTGCACGCGTGAGAGATGGAGACATATTGAATATTACAAGATTTGGCTTAATTCGGGGGATGAAATTCCCGGATTTAATTATCGATTTCCGTTTATTGATATCTGGCTGTTTGATGAAAGAAATGAGTCAATCACTCTTGACGATGGAATAGAGATTCCGACAAATTCTTTTTATCCTTTCAAAAAGGTAATTTTCGAGAAATCCGGCTATTATATTCCTGCTGATCCTATGCGATCATTAGATTTGACATATAAAAACTGGAGAACAGATCTGTTTATTTACCCCTGGAATCATCGCCTGGAGCGACCTGTAAACAGGATTTTGTCGGCAAAAATTTTAGTCGACGTCAATGGAAGGATAATTGAAGAATAGGCCTTTTGCAATTAAGATTTGTATAATTTCTCAGTGCTCTTTGAATTCTTTTTTCTGCATAATTGTCATCCTGATCGCCATAATGCCCTTTTATACTGGCCCACAGATACCACAACATATCCTGATAAACTTTAAATAATGCAATGATGTGCGGACTTTCAGGTCTTGGATCTTTACCCTGATGGTATTGCTCAATCATATATTGCTCCTCTGTCGGAGTTAATCCATTTTCCAATATAAAAGACGTAAGGTCCCAAAGGGTATCATTCATGCCGGAGTATTCCCAGTCTATGAGATAAATATTTTTTGATGTATCCAATAAAATGTTTTCTTTCACGAGATCGTTGTGGCAGGCTGTCCACTTTATTTTAGAATAGAGGAAGTTATCAAAGTTGTATTTAAATATTTCTCTTAATGACAGATATATCCGGTTTAACCGGACGTTGTTTCGCTTGGCTATATTCTCATAGCGTGTTAACATGTCCGGAGCCCAAAATCGATTGGAAAAAATAATACCGGAATGATGTAAAGTTCTTAAGGCTTCACAGGCAATATCGATTCTCATGTATTTGGAAGCTGTCATTTCAAAACAGTCTTCGATATAGACAGAGGATTTTATCCAAGAGCCTTTCAGATAGGCTACATGTTTTGTATTGAGATTCAGTGAATCAATTTTGTAGTGATTCTCCCATTCACTTATCCTGTCAATCATTTCGGAAGTACTATTACGCGGAATACGGATAACATATTTCTCTCCTGTTTCAACAGTACATAAATAATTCCGGTTTGTCATGCCTTGTTCTATTGGCACTAAGCTTTGTATTCGAAAATGAGGCTCCGGCAAAAGATCTTTATCGTAAATAAGGGATGCTATTTCTTTTTTAGATATTTCCATTAATGCACTCATTTCCATTTTTAGACTGGCTTCTGTAATTCCTGTATGTATTCCGTATATGCTCAAATTTGCAAAAACTATCCTGGAATTTGTTATGGGGGGGATTATTTATTCTCTGTTCGTTATAATAGGCAGATATGTCGGAATACCCGAACTCTTTCTGTACAGAGATAAATGGGAAGAGTACCATCTTATTAGAAATAATCTCAGACAGTTTTCCATCGGCATTCACCTCATCATTATAGGATTCGTTAATTATCAGATCAAATGCTCTTTTGTATAAAATAATAAACTGGGTGCTCCAGAAACTACTCACCCAAAACTGGTTTTTCCATATGGGTAAGATATGGTTTGCGCCCGCTACACCACCTATGAGCATATCAGTGCCTTGGGAGTGTGCCTCAATAACATTTCGAAGGAAAGCATTTCTTGAATAATGTTCCGTAAACATATGGTCGTCTTCGCAGATAATAATAACATCATCATCATTGTCGATAGCCAGTGAAACAACTTTCCTTATACTCTGCCAAAGACCAACAGCTCCGATAGTATGCCTGCACGCTTCCACTACGGTAAGATCAAATTCGTTTCGCCCGCTAAATTCATTCTTTACGTGCGCTAATCGGTCTATTCGTTCCGGGAGATTAATAATATAAGTTGGAATTGTGATTTCATTATAATCGGGTTCTTTTGTGGAGGGTGGTACTGCAGATCCTTTATAAAAATCTTCCACTTTTGATAGGGCTGAAAGACATGCGGCGCTATCCTCGAATAATTTTGTAACACGTCCCTCCTTATTATTTTTTGGTGTAATATCGGAGTACCCGAAATCTCTTTGTATTGAAATGAATGGGAAAATGACAAATTTTTTTTCTGTGAGATCAGAGATCTTATAATCAGCACAGTCGTGATCACTAAAGGGAGCCTGGAAAATCCTGGAAAAAAATTGCCTAAATATGACCGTAAATTGTAGTCCGGAAAATTTGTCAACCCAAAACAAGTGATTTTTTATAGAGATTGCATTGTTACACCAGCTAATGCCACCCAATAAAATATCAGCACCTAGGCTTTCCGCTTCAGTAATATTCTCTAGTAGCGCTTCTAACGAATAGTTTTTTGTGAACTGATGGTCGTCTTCGCAAATTACAACAAACCTCTCCTCTTTGTTATTAGCAATAATTTTTTTAATAGTTACCCAAAGACTCTTAGCTGCACGTAATCCTCTAGATGGGCAAACTATTTTCAGTGTAAATTCGTTCTTGTCTTGGAATTGTCGAATTATGTGAAGTTTTCTATCCTTTCTCTTTGTTAGATTAATTGTATGTATAATGATAGGCGCCATAGTAATTTTTTAGTGCTATAGGCTAAAGAACTTAACCAATGCGTTCAATTAATTTTACTATTATACAAATAGTACTTAATCTCTCCCTGTCTATTTAGGGTGAGAGCTGAGTAGTGCTTAAAATAAAACAGACTCTGCTCCAAATACATCAATATTAGCTCCATGCCCACCTTAAGTAATCATCGAACTACTGATAGGTATGTTACTCTATTAATTCAAAATATCGAAAAAAAGGGGATATGTACAGTAATGAACTTTCTTAGAACCCTTTCGTAACAGTAAAATCATTATTCAGCTACAAGTTAACAATAGTTTATTTTTTAATAAGAAAATAACCTTTGATAGAATTGAGTCCTGAAGCTCCATCTCACCTTCTTGATCTTCACAATGAGGAAGTAACCCGCGAATTTTCTCTAACAAACTTTGACAAGTGATTTTATTTTCGGAAAGAATAATTATGTTCACACAGACGTCATCTAGTACTAACTCCCTATAACCTGAAAAAAATAATTCAGGTACGACACCAATCACAATGTTTCTCTTATCAGAGCATTTAATATTTATACTCTTCATTCCAGTATACTGCATATCCGTCCAATCAAAGGCTGAATGAATAATTTCTGTATATGGATTTCTATAAATTAGCATATTCATCCTGTCCCTTTGCTCTGCAGAAAAAAAACATACCGATTTCATGGAGTCCTCTTCCAACTGTTTTAGAAGGCCAAAATCAATCTTTTTGAATTTTTTACAGATGCGGCTTATCCTTTTCTCATATGTAAACAGCTCTTTTAGCAACAAACTCTGGCAATTATTTATATACCTACCCAGTTGTAGATTAGACTTAAAGTCTAGATTGCTATTTAACGATTTGAGAAAAAAAAGACATTTTTTAAATGTGAACTTACTGACCTTTGTGAGTTCATGTATGGGATAAATTTCTTTAAACTTACTGTTATAGAAATAGTGTTGTTTTTTAAAAAGGGTAATAATTCTGAAAAATACCTCTTCATTCTCTTGTCGAAGAAACCTAGCCAACCAATCGCAGTTCTCTTTACTGCTTTTATGCATACCTATTAGATGTAAATATCCTAACTTTTCAGCATTAGGAAAATCAGCAAAATCCTTATAATTATACCCATTGTCATTAAATGTTTTTCCTATGAGACAGGCAACTTTTTTTTTCTCTTTTTTCGCCAAGGAAAAGAACAATAACTGTTCAAAGATCATATTTATATTCTGATTCAACTTGCAATTTTTATTCTTCTCTATAAACCGTAATGCTAGAGAAACAAAGCGATTAAAAAAAGGCAAGTCGCTACCACCCATAATACCCGCATTATATGCCCTCGTATTGTTAGTTAGATTTCGTTTCAAAATAGAAGGTAAATATTTTAATTGACTACATAAAGGGACAAAAAAATCCTTATAATATTCTGTTCCTTTTTCTAAATTCTGAACAATTAGTTCTGCGGATAATAACTCTGTTCTAAAAGGCTCCCAAACCATCACGTCACCGTCAACATGCAAAAAGGGTTGCTTTTGTTTTGCATAAGTTAGTAGTTTAGGAAGTGCCCATAAATAGGGGGGATAACCTAAATCATCATAATCGTTAAATACAGATGTGTATGGTAAGCCTAACTGGTTAATCAGTATTTCTTCTCCAACACTATCTGTATAGAGGTGAATGGTTTTATAGTGTTGTGACAGCTTTAGGGCACTTAGGGCCCAAGCCATTAGATGATATTGTGGCGTTAACCATCCAAAATTATTCTCCAAAAGATTTTTTTTATCTGTCCACAGTGTTTGGCAGATTGTCATTAGTAAAGAATTATCAAGGTGTGGGAAATACGTATCATTATCATGCCTATAAATATGAATTATATTTAGTGTTAATTGTCGATTAACCTTTATTGAAGTGCGTTCTTGATGTCGTAATACAAATCTGCAATTGAGCTTCCAATACTCTTCATGTTTCCTTGTTTATCTATTATAAAATAAGCTGGAATAGCTTTTATATTATACTTTTCTGCTGAAATACTATCTGTAATAAGAGATATCCACGGAATCTTTAATCGACTTTCTGCTTTTATCCAATCTTCCCTATTCTTGTCAATTGATATTGAAACAAATTGCACATCTTTTGAAAGATCCATCTGTTGTATTTTTACAAGCATAGGTAATGCCTTTATACAGGGAGCACACCAGCTTGCCCAAAAATCCAAGACTATATTTTTTTTCCCATAATAAAGCTTGCTTAGGTTAAATTCCCTCCCTAAATTATCGTGTAACAAGAACTCTGGTGATAAATACTCCATTTGTTGACTCTCCGTTTCTGTCTTTTTTAAATATGCATGCGCATCTTCCCCCTTTTCAGAATTAGTCAAATATGTTGGCAACTTATTAAATAACATTTTTCGCTCGTTAAATAATTTGTTTCTGATTGGATATAAATTAATGGCGTCAAGCAAATAAAAGCCTAATAATTTCTTGTTTATCGCATCTTCAATAACCGAAATATAGCCATATTGGATAACTGAAAAACTATCGATTGTTTTTAAATACTCATCAATATTTTGAGACTCGACAAGAGCTTCAGCTTTGCGACTTAAATTATGATATTCAGACGTTAGAGGATAAGCTAATGAGTCATAGAAGTAGTTTCCGATATCGTTTTCTTTTGTTCCTCTTGCTCTATATATTCTATTAATTGTATCACATTCAATTTTAATCTTACCAGGCTCTATAAAAAAGCTATTTTCATAATAATCGTCTTTTAAAATATATTGGGCTTGTTGTACCGCATACGAGTATCCATAAATATAAAACTTACTTTCTCTTATTGGAATCGAATATTCTTCATTTGTGATAGTCAGTTTCAGCGACCCGCTATCAATACCATTAACATACCCTTCAATGAAAAAGCTGGTATTGGAGCTAGAAAAACTTGGATTGTATAGAGTATCTTCAATTAGTATAGTTTGCGAGTTAGCATTGATCCACAAAAGTGTCCATACCAATATAGCCCCTTGATTTAAACGCTTTTTCATGATTTAGATATTAGACTAATAGATATTGACGAGTTTTTCTAAAAAAAATACTTCTGCAATTTTTATGTATAGTGAACTCATTATTGAGAAGGTTAGCATGTGCTTTAAACCCTGATCAAGTACCAAGCTTAAGAGGAACCGAGCTACGAAACCTCATAAACTAATAGGTAAACAGATCGTTGCTCAAAAGCAGTAGTAACTGCAGAAGTATTGCAAAACATATAAAGAACAAAACACCTATTGTCCTGCCTACAATATAAAATTGAGCTAGTTAATCACTATTCACAGAACAAGATGTTGAACCTGTGCCACCACTTCCACAAGAAGTACCACCTCCACTAGTTGATTTACATAGGCAACTTGGAGGAATGACTTGAACAGGTGGCCCTATTATTACGTGTCCTTCATTACAGCATGCAAAATAACCCGGACCACAAGTCACGCTACAACCTTTACCGCCAGGTCCACTCCCACCATTGCCTCCAATGATACTTTTCAATTGCTCTCTTGTTAGAACTTCTGCCCCCCCTAGGTTTAGAAGAGTCAATTTTAATTTTTTCATGTCATAAAATTTTGTTGTTGAATAAAAAAGATAATAGCACAAAGTTATTATTCCTAAATGCACTATAAGTGCACCGGGTTGTCATTTTAAGAATTGTCACAAACCTCAAAGACGGCTACTTTTGAAAAGCACAGATTTTCGGCGCCACTGGTAATATTGGCTGTATCCTCTCTTGACAGCAACTCCCCATACTTTATAAACAGGCATTTAACCATTTCTCCCTCTTCTTCGTAGTAGTAAGTGTTTTGCTGCCTGCTGTATTTAATGGGAAATCCCATTTCCTTCATTTCCTGCAATATTATTGCGAGTCCTCTTTTGCTTAACCGGTTTTTTCGGGCAAAAGTTTCCAGGCTGCCGGTTGCCTTTTTCCCGATAACATAATCGATATACTGCAGGCGTTTAATTTGTCTCAGGATAGCCATATTACAGGTAATTTTAGGTAGTGAGAAAATACTTTAAATCGGTAATGCTGTACATCTCCGGAAGCTGACGACGATTTATGAAGATGGTGGGTGTAAAGCTGATCTGCATGGATTCGCACCATTTTTTCATAGCTTCCATTTTTTCCTTTTGCTGCTCCAATTGCTGCTTCTCTATCGGGTATTTATCCGAAAATCTGCTGTAATCCTTCTCCGGTGCATTATACCAGTCATCAAGCGCTTGCCGGGTAATATCTTCGCCATAGTGTTGCGTGATGGCGAGAAGATGCTTTACGGGCGCTGTTCCGGGGTCAGCATCTTCGCCCGTGACGTTAAAAATAATTTGCACCGATGCGCCGGGGTTGTTGTGGAGCAGTTCCTCCAATATAGGATGTGCCCGGGCACAGGGGCCGCAATAGGGATTACATACTTTTATTATCCGCCAGGCAGCGTCTGGGTTGCCCAGCGGTATCCCTAACCCCTCTGTTGAGTGATGAATGGATTTTTGCCTGCTCAATAGAGCCTCAAATACCTGCTGGTTGTGCTTTAACCGCTGCAGTCCCTCATAATGCGCCTTCCCGTTTTTCGATCCCTTCAACGCGGGGAGGGATACATATAACCCGATAGCCGGTAATATAAAGTAAAAGGCTACGGTGAAATATCCGGACAAAGGTAAAGCAGATACAGGATGATTAAGAAAACCGCCTGTAAAGGCCACCACGACTTGTAAAAGTAGTATTGCCTGAACAGCCAGGCAAAGTACACACCATTGCCTTACAATTTTCCACTGGTAATAAACTGAAAATATAGTATAGGGCAATGCCAGCAGGGTGAACGACCCCGTTAACAGGAGTGCCCCGGGATGGCTAGCGCCCAGCATTAATAAGGAAAGCAGCATGCCGGAAAAATAGCAGAAGCCGATGACGCTCCAGCTTATACCCATTATACCCGAAGCCTTTGATTGGAGTACGGCGGAACAGTTGGTCTTTTTGCCCGCCTGGCAAATGTCTTTCAAAACAGGATTGTGCGCATCTATATCGAACAGTAATAGCAGGAAGCTCACCATGCTGCCCGCCAGGGTTAATATCAAAAACAAGACAGGAAAGATAACGGAAGAAAAGGGGAACTGAATAAATAGTGAAATGATATATAACAGTACTATTGCCGGAACAGCAGATAAAACAAGTGCATTGAAAAACTGCTTTCTTTTTTCCTGGTTCTTTCTGACCGAGTAATTTTCTTCAGCCCGCACCCCGCTGCCGTCAAGCAACAATACATGTCCTGCGAACCGATGGGCAAATTCATCTGTGGGTTCTTCCACCATTTTATTTTTACCGGGAAGTTCATATCTTATTTTACCGGCTGCTACCCTGTGGACGAGGGTAAATACCTGCTCACCATTGTGGGTATCCCTGATATGTGCAATAAAGGGAACAGGAAACGCTGAAAAGTTTTCAATGTTGGTCTTTAGCGCTATATTTTCAATATTATAATTGTTCAGTGTGTCGGAGATGCTCAGCAGACTTGGATAATCCGGGTGTGTCCGCAGGTCGTCCCTGAGTGTTGTTTTTGTGATCTTTGCGTTCAGCCAACGCATGAGCTTTACAACAGTGTGTTCACAGTTTTCCAGCGGAGCAATAAGGTTCATAGCAGGCAAGCTTTATGTTATGTATGGTGGTTTATAAAATTAACAACTTATCTTAGTTATTACAAAAAAAAATATTATCTCCGTTAGAAAGTACAGATTTGGGAAGGAGGCGACAACGCCCACCCGGAGTCTTTTGACGGTAGATATTTCACCAGCGAGTAAGCTTAAATAGAGTGGAGAACTTAATATATCTGCTCAGGGGCGAGGACACGACATTTGTATTTGCAGCAAATACCACTTCTTAATTACTCAGGTGGATGGTTTAATTACAAAAAAATATTGTTATATTTAATCGTCAATTATCGCTATGAAACACGTCAGCCGCTTTGTTTTTTACAGACAGCTCAATGCCATGGATTGCGGGCCCACCTGCCTTAAAATGATCTCTCGATTTTATGGGACTTATTTAAATGCCGATTCTTTACGCCATAAAGCGGGTTTCAGTAAAGCAGGTGTTTCCTTGCTGGGCATCAGTGAAACAGCGGAGGATATTGGCTTCAGGACGCGAGGTGTTAAGATCAGCTTTCGCCAATTGCAGCAGGTAATGACCCCATGCATCCTGCATTGGGATCAGAATCATTTTGTGGTATTAATATCGGTCTCGCGAACCAAAGTCAGGATCGCTGACCCGGGTAGAGGTATTCTCACTTACAGCCATGCGGAATTCTTTTCACATTGGCTGAGTGCTAAAAATAATGAAGGTGAGGAAACCGGTATCGTACTGCTGTTGGAACCAACGCCGGTATTTTATCAGCAAAGAGGTGATAAAGAAAGAAAAATGAGTTGGAACCTGGTCATGCAATATCTTATCACCAGCCGGTGGCAGATCACCCAGGTGTTCATTGCCTTGCTTATCACGTCTTTATTACAGTTGATCTTTCCTTTTTTAACCCAAAGCGTGGTAGATACGGGTATCAATACGCAAAATCTTAATTTCGTGACCGTAGTACTGGCAGCTCAGTTGATGCTGGTATTCAGCAGGACGATCGTGGATTTTATAAGAAACCGGTTATTGCTGCGGATTTCTAATATCCTGAACATACAGGTGTTATCCGATTTCTGGATCAAGCTTACGCGACTACCCGTATCCTATTTTGATGTGCACCATACCGGAGATACTTTACAGAGGATCGGGGATCATCGCCAGGTACAAATTTTTCTTACCGGTTCGGCTTTATCGACCCTGTTTTCTGTAGTCAATTTTGTTATTTATGCGGTGGTATTGATCATGTATAATGTGCAATTATTTTTTGTATTCTGCGCCGGCAGCGCGGTTTATTTTATTTGGGTAGCATTATTCATGCGAATCCGGAGAAAGCTGAACTACGAAAACTTTCACCTTTCTGCGAAAGAAAATGACGCTACTTTACAACTGATCCAGGGTATGCAGGAGCTCAGGCTCAACAATGCGGAAAAGCAAAAAAGATGGGAATGGGAAAATATACAGGCGGCTATCTTCAAACTGAATTTTAGAAGTTTGAATTACAGCCAGTGGCAGGAAGCTGGCGCCGTGTTCATCAACCAGACACAGGGGATCGTGATCAGTTTTATTGTGGCGTACCTTGTGATTGATGGTTCGCTTTCCTTGGGGGCGATGCTTGCCATACAATACATCATGGGACAGCTTAGTGCACCGGTACAGCAATGGATCGGCTTTATGCAGAGTGCGCAGGATGCAAAAATAAGCATGGAGCGGCTGAACGAAATTCATCAACTGGATGAAGAAGAACTCCCGGAAAAAATGTATAGCAAAGATATCCCGGAGAACAAAACAATATCGTTGAAGAACCTGTCTTTCACCTATCCGGGTGCGGGGAACGACCCCGTGTTTGAGCATTTTAACCTGGATATTCCGGAAAACAAGGTTACGGCTATTGTGGGGGCCAGCGGCAGCGGTAAAACAACTTTGGTAAAACTGCTGTTAAAAGTATATGATCAATACTCCGGGGAAATAAGAGTTGGTGGTATTGGCGCAGCCGGGGAGGGCATAAGGTTTGATTTTATCAGTCATGCCTACTGGAGAAGCCGGTGCGGATCAGTGCTGCAGGACGGGTATATCTTTAATGACACGATCGCTAAAAATATAGCGGTGGGAAAGGGGGAGGTGGATTACAACAGGCTGATACATAGTTGCCGGATCGCCAATATTCATGCTTTCGTTGAATCATTACCGAATGGATATTATACAAAGCTTGGGGTGGAAGGCACGGGTATCAGCCAGGGACAAAAGCAGCGATTGCTTATAGCCAGGGCGATATATAAAGACCCGGATTATATTTTTTTTGACGAAGCTACCAATGCCCTGGATGCGAACAATGAAAAGATAATTGTAGAAAATCTTCAAAATTTTTTTGAGGGCAGAACGGTTGTGGTAGTCGCCCACCGATTGAGTACGGTAAAAAATGCAGATAAGATAGTTGTGATTGAAAAAGGAAAGATTGTGGAAGAGGGTACGCACAAAACGCTGACTGCGTTGAAAGGAAAGTATTTTGAGCTGGTGAAGAACCAGTTGGAATTGGGAAACTGATGGCTATTAATGGGATTACCTGGGTTGTTCCTCCTTAGTCAGAACGTTCAGTGCCAGATCTAAAACTAAAAACATGAAAAATGAGATCAACATTTCGCAATTGCCCGAAGCTGATCTGTCATCCGTTTCACTGAATGGCAATATGCAGCTCCGGTCAGAAATGGCACAGGAGATCATCAGCCGCAAGCCTGCTGGTTTTGAAAAGTGGGCCTTACTGATCTTTCTATCGGTATTGCTGGTGGTCATAACAATGTCCGGGTTTATCCGGTATCCGGATATCATTGAAGGGGCTGCATTATTGACCGGTAAGAATGCACCCAAAGAGGTCGTTACACGGTTTAGCGGGCGGTTGACCGGTTTGTTTGTGGAAAACGACCAGGCAGTGACAGCAAACCAGGTGCTCGGGTGGATAGAGGGCGCTGCAGACCCGGCGGAGGTGCTTCGGTTATCTGAAAAACTTGATAGCGCTGCAAAACTATTGGCTGATGATCATCTGGAGGAGTTATCCGGATTATTTATCCACCGCATCGAAAATCTCGGAGAGCTGCAGGGCGGATACCAGGCTTTTATAAACGCCTGGCAACAGTTCAATGACTACCTTGTTAATGGTTTTTTTGTAAAAAGAAAGGATATGTTGTTGCACGATATAAGATCCCTCCAGGATATCCGGCATAAAATAATTGAACAAAAAGAACTTAAAATAAGCGACAACGAGCTGGCGAAAAGAACTTTTGACATGAACGAGTTGCTGTATAAGGAAAAGATCATTTCGGACGAAGAATACAGAACCGCACAGAGCAATTATATGAATAAACTCGCCGCCATACCGCAACTGGAGGCAACCATCAGTTCACAGGATAACATGATCAGGGATAAGCAAAAAGAGATTAATCAATTGGAGCATGATGTTCTACAGCAGCGAAAGCTATTTGAGCAGGCACTGTTCACTTTGAAAAGTGCCGCAGAAGACTGGGTCATGCGGTTTGTGCTTCGAAGTCCGGCGGACGGGAAATTGGCATTTGTTCTGCCGCTACAGGAAAACCAGTTTATGGAGCAGGGAAAGCTGCTTGCCTATGTTACTTCCAAAGACGCCGGCTACTATGCGGAGCTAAAACTGCCGCAACATAATTTTGGAAGGTTAGATACTGGAATGAAAGTGCAGTTGAGGTTTGACGCCTTCCCTTATCAGGAGGCAGGTTTTATCTCCGGTAAACTAGATTATATATCCGGCATGGCAATAGACAGCGGATTTTTAGGAAGAGTAGATCTGCCTTCGCTCAAAACCAGTAGGAATAAAGAAATACCTTTTAAAAACGGACTGAAAGCACGGGCGTTGGTCATTACCAGTGATATGTCGTTGCTGCAAAGGATATACTATGGGATAACAAGATCGCTTGAAATGAATAAATAGGCGATCACAGTAGCTGTGGTTGACTTTTTCCAACGTACCTTAAAGAATTACAGGGCAATCGCTTTAAAACATTCATAAGTAGTTCTCTGTAGTTTACATCAAAAGAAGCTCTTCCCCCTTTTTTTTACCAATAGTTTGTTTGTTCTATCTTTTTTAAGAAGGCTAAAGCTGTTTTTTAATATTAGATTGAAGTTTTTAATCAGAAGATAAAATTGAAAATTATTCAGAACAGCCCGACAACGTCGGGCTGTTGTATTTTAATGCTTTTCAAATGCACTATCCGGTAAGTTAAATTTTATACTATCAGAGACTTTATTAGGCAAGGCAATGAAAGGATATGCGCCAAGGGTTTTATAAGTAGTAAGTATGCCGGCACTGTCTTTAACAACCCAAATTGCGTAATCATTCTTTTCTATTTTTTTTTGTGGAACAGATTCTTTTCTATCCTGATCGTAGCATCTATTCTGAAAATAACGCTCTATACCTGAATAAACTTTAAACTCAACATTAGAAGTTCGTACCTTATTTACTGGATATTGATTGTTTAGTTGATCTTCTTCTTTCGTAAGAGGTTCATTTCCTGTATATAAGATTAAATCATAATCATGCGGGGATGTTTTGTCAATATATATCCCATACTCCGCATTATTTTGTCCGTTAACCATTATAAATGAGTCTAACAAACGCTTGATATTAGCATGCGGCTCTATTATATTGCAAATAGGAACTTCTGCTGTTTGCTTACAAGAGTTAATTAGAATAACTAAAACGAAAAAAATAAATCGCTTTTTCATCTTCTTAATAGTTGTGTCATGTTATCCTTATTCTGTTTTACAAACTGTTTGAGATTTACAGAATTAGGTAGACTTTGAATGCCTTGGGCATTGAAAGCAGGTATTTGTTGTGTAACTGGAAAAATCTGATAATTAAAATCAGCAGCCTTTCGGGTTGGATTAGGTGCTGCTATAATAAAACTAATAGGATCATTTTTACCACCTTTCATTTGAATAACAAATACAGGTTTGTTAGGAGTTGAATAAGTAGCAAATCCAAGATCACCATACCCATTCCCTGTATAGGTACTGGGGCCACTACCATCGGGGTGGGTATGTACCGTAGCTGTAGTATTGTACTCCTTTCCTGAAGCATCTACTATATTGCCATTCTTGGTACTGTATCCATAATCCGCTAAATCAACTGTAGATTTATCATTTTTGTAATCTGGCAACACTAGAGTACCATTGTCCGTTAAGGCAGCCATTGATTCACTACCTGTTTGTTCACTTCGTTCTATCATTCGGGTGTATGCACTTGATTCTTTTGCATACATTATGCTGCCGTCTTTTCTATAATTCTCAATAACATTCCCTTTTTTGTCTTTTACTTGATGTGCGACGCCAACATAAGTTTGACCCTCTTGTAACTTCGAGTCTTTCGTAATATTTGGGTCATATTGATATCTCCCTTCGTTATCCGTATACCAATCCATGCCAGTAGGATCCATTATCGATATAGGATTGTTTGCACAATAATTATAAGGAGTCCACGCATAGTAGTTAAGTGAATTGAGGTCTATCTGCAAAAACCTCCCGATTTGGTGATCGTAAGTTCTTGCACTGAAGTCATATAGTTCTAACCCACTTCCATCAGAAAATTCTTTGTTTTGGATTTCTTTTCCGGTAATTCCATATTTATTAACAGGTACATTGTTGAGAGTTTTGCTACTTATCCCCGCCATTGTCAGTCCGAACGGATAGTAATGCGTCTCCTCCAGTATTGGTCCTCTTGTATGGGTCACCTGTAGGTTATCAAAGAACACGTGTACGTTAGGTGTTTCATTGCTGACGTACACATAAAGATAACCATTTTTGGTTACCGGCATATCCGGTTTTACGTGTTGGGTAAACACCTGATCGCCCCCTACCTGCTCAACACCACTGCCTTCGCTTACATACTTAAACTGCTCATCCAGCAATATCCAGTTCAGGTAGGCCTTGGGCCTGCCTGTGGTATAGCTCCGGGAGTTTAAGAACGCAGTGGCTTCCGGCGTCAGGATACCATTGCTTTCCAGTTCATTTACAATATTCCCGCCATGAACAGGAGCGGCAGCAGCCCCCACACTACCGAGCATGGCTGCTACCAGATCTGTCAGGGGGCTTAGCGGTGTGCCGGGCGTGGTGCCGTTTAGCTTGTACCAACTGCTGACCTTGACGTTGAAATTATCACCGGCCATCACTTTGAGCGTAATCGCAGGACCGATTTTCTGGTTGCCGGTGGAGGCTCTTACTTTGGCTACATAGGCATTCGGGCTGGTAGTGGGATCATTGGGGTACAGGGATATATTAGACCTTAGATACCTTGTTTCTGCAATGTTGTCATACAAGGCTTCCTCATTAGCCGCCTGTGCCGTTTCCATGGTGGCAGCCGGGTAGACATCAGTTTTTTGTTCTTCTGTAAGCACCATCCTTGTATTACCCAGGTGGTCTTTGAGGAAGTAATCATAGGTCAGCCCTGTAGGCGTATGCGGCGTGGCTGCATTGCTGAACAAAGGTCTTACCCGGCCTTCCTCATGGGCAATCAGCTGTAGTTTGTCGGTATAGCCAAGGGCTGTGTTGAGCGTACCATTGCTGTATGCTTTGCTTTCATATACATAGCCGCCTATATAGTTGGTAGTAGTAGTAATATCCACATTGGTATAATCGGTGCCGTTATGGCTGATGCTGGCGCCAGTTTCCTGGGTTGTTTTTTTGAGCTTATTTCCTGCAGCATCGTACGTATAGGTAATGGTACCTTTACCGGTTACCGTAATTTCTACCGGCAGGTTCAGGTGATTGTAGGTAATGGTTTCGATGTTTTTATTGAGATCTTTGGTAAGGTTGGCATTGTAATCGTAGCCATAGTCCCGATCGCTATTGGTACCGTCTTTAAAATCACCCAGTCTGCCGCTAACCGCAGGGGAAGCCGCATCCTCTACCCGGGCAAGTCGGTTTCCATTGCTTTCCAGATAGTAGTAGCTAAGATCATCTATTACATGTGCCGTATTGAGGATCAGCCCTTTTTGTATTTTTCGGGTAAGGTTACCATTGGCATCGTATAATAAATTACTCACCGAAAAGTCCATGCCATTGGCGTTGTTGAAAGTGGCACCCGTGCCGCTGCCGCTCGCATATTGGGTAAAAGCAGCCGTTTTGAGCCTGTTGGCTGCATCGTAGGTATAGCGGTACCGCCGTTTAGCCTGGTCGCCTTCCGCCTTCCAGAGCACGCCGCTGATATTGCCATTGTACTGCGGCGTAAATGTTCCCAGGCTCGGGTTTTTATCATACCCCAGCTCAAAGCCAAAGTATTGGTCGGCGTTCGATGTTTGTGCTATATACTCCTTGTTGACATCCAGCAGCCAGCCCCGGATATTGTAGCGGTGGCTGGCTACGGACAGCGGAGTGCTGCCCCCGGGTTTATTGCCGACTGACTTTTGTTTTACCTGCCCCAGGGCATCATATTCCAGCCTGTTTACTGTGGTATAGCTGGAAGGCATGGCATTGGCGTTAACCTGGTTATGGCGTATCTTTTTGTCGGTACGTACCAGACGGCCCAAATCGTCGTACACATATTTGGTGATGGTATAACTGGTCTGCGCATTGGGGCTGGGCTTCACCTGCTTTTGTACATTCACCAGGGGCTGGCCGCTCCAGTTATACTGGGTGGTAACGATATCTGCTCCTCCGAGATGGTTCTTGCTTTTTACCTGTATAAGGCGCCCATGGCTATCGTATATATTAACACTGTATTGGTAGGCGGTGCTGCCCAGTACCTTGGTCTGTGTCCAGGTGACCATGCCCCGGGTCTGGCCGGAAGTCGTGAGCTGCTGGGCGTAGTTAGGCGAAGCATTGTAAGTAGTGAAAAAACCATAGGTGCTGGTAATCTGTGCCGTCTCCAGGGTATTGTCCAACCCGCTGGCCGAGGGTATGGTGCTATAGTTGTCGTAACCGGTTTTGGTAAGGTATTCCCAGTAGGTGGTGGAAGGGGGGGCATCGTGTGCAAACGGGTATGCCGTAGAAGCATTGGCGGCAGTAAGATGGCTGGTAAAACTCCTGGAGGCCACACCGCCTGCGGCGTAGCTGTTTTTCATCAAACCGGTTTGCACCGGACGGTTCAGGTGGTCGTAGAGGGTTACCTGCCAAAAGCCCTGTTGCCGCAACTTAGAGTCCTGATACATTACCAGGCGATCCCTGGCATCGTACACCATGTATTCTGCCCCTTTAGCCGGCACCTTTTTAATGATCATACGGTTGCGATGGTCGTACTCATAACGGAAGCACTGCTGGGCAAGGGTCACAGCATTGGCCAGTCCCCAGGTGTTTTTGATAAGCTCTGCACCGCGCGGCTGCAGCACACAACGCAGGTTACCGAGGTCATCATACAGGTAATATGTACACAGCCAGCCGTCATGACCGCTACCCGCGCCAAGGTCTGGATCTGCTGTATGCTGTACTTTTTTGAGGATTACTTTACCCTCCTTGTCTTTGAACTCTATTACCTGTTTGTTGTTTTCATCTATTACAACGGTCTTGTATAACTCCCCGGCAGGATATGTTCCGGGGGAATGATAGCTGCTCAGGTCGCCGATGGCAGCAATGGTTACATTCCATATCCTTACACCATCCAGGGCTGTATTGACATAATATTTGGTCTTTACCCCCCGCCGGTTAGCCTCGGAGCTTTGTTGATGGGTGCCCGCCCAGTTCTTGCCGGGACCGTATTGCTCCAGCACGCGGTTCAGGGGAGAAGCTTCATAGGTCGTGTATCCGTAAAAATGGGTCTCTGTCTGTCCGGCAACCGGGTTTTTGCTGATATCTGTACTGTTGTAGAAAGCGGGTTGCTCGGTCAGTGCCGCTGCGCGATAGGCCCCTGTGTTGGCAGTGGATGCATACGGAAGGTGTTGTTTGGCCTGTCTGCCAAAGGCGTCGTATTCTACAGGTTGTATCAGGTCTTTGGCTGAACTACCGGTTATTAACGACCCCTGCTTTACCACCGTCTGCAGCGGCCTGCCCAGACCGTCTATGTACTGCGTTGTTTGCTGTACCTCACGCAGCGGACGACTCACCAGCGTATTGCCGTTCTGCTGGGGAGCTTTCGCATCCCAGGTACGAATATAGTTGACCTGGGAGGTGGCGGATATGCTGAACAACAGTGCAAAAAATACACTGATGGACATCCTGGAAAATGGTTTATATATATCTTGCATATAGTTTGCTTGATAGGGAATGATGTGTTTAATTATTGCAGTTTTCAGGCTGACCAGCATAGTTATAGCAGATCTTCTTTACGATGTTTTTATCCTGGTCTCTTATTAATATCAAACGTTGAAAACCGTCGTATTCAAAATAGGTTACTCGATTGTTTAAGTCACACTGGCTGGTCATCCCAACTAACGGGGCATAGGTATAGGTGGTCATTTGGGCGTCAAACGGATAAAAGCGCAATTCGTCTAAATGTACAGAACTGCCTATGCTGATCTGATATGATGTCCCGGTTACCTGAATGTTGTCGTTCTCGACAAAATCCCAGGTTGATCCGGATTTTTTCCAATAACTCAATATATATCTTCCAGCAGTTAGGTTTGTTAGCATCTTATTGTATCCACCCGTCTTGCTACGCTTTCCGGTTTTTGCCTCGTTGCTATTGCCTTCGATTTCTTCGAAAGAAGTGTGGTAGAAGTTTTTTGTACCAGTAGTTACAGTTTGAGTACCTGGGTAGGTATAAGTTACAGACTTATATGCACTGCCAGAATAATTATAAAGCGTTAACGTGTAAGTACCCGCAGGCATACCAGTATGGGTTACAGAAGATGGATATGAGCAGGATGTAGAGTTTCTGGTAGCACATAAATATCCACTTTTTGATGAAGGGCCGGAAAGCTCATACCTGACAGTGTAAGCATTACCTGGGTCACCTTGTGCAGTTAAAACTATAGTCCCGGAGGAAGTGCTGGTAAAAGAACCTGACACACTACTTGTTGAAGGCATTGTTACGCTTCCGTTAAGGGTAACATTATTGCTAGTTGTAGATAAGTTATTTTCTGCGTTGACCACCTCTGCTATCGGGTATTGACGATTATAGCCCCATTCGTAAGATCTGGGTATCCCGTCTATTGGAGTATATTGTAGAAGGTTTCCAGAACCGTCATAATTATCATACACTAAGCTCTTGAAATATTTGCTGATATTATAACCATTCACTGGGACATATGCCTCAAAATTGCCAATGTGTATGGGGCTCGACTTCAATAAAGAAACAGCTTCCTTGATAAGCACACTTTTACCACCAGATGAATTATTAAATAATGATGGAATATTTATTGAACAATCAACTACGTATTCATTGTTTTCATCTTTAATTTTTGAAATTTTTTGAATTACCTGATTGTGCATGTATCTCGTTCCCTTCATCTCGTTGATAACGGGCGTCGAGTTTAAGCTGGAAAAATCTAAAGGATACTTAAATTCTGTTATCTCTACTCTTCCATCACTTTTCGTTACGCGTTTTTTAGTTAGCTGAAGATGATCCGCATTTTCATACTCATATTCAGTTATGCGAACCAGTTCATTTCCTGATACATCTTGGGTTGTTACTGTTTCCTTATTGACATAATGGCGAAATACATGATGGTAATATGTAGCATACTCAAATTTTTGTAGTAACGAATTTCTACATAAATTACCAGGTTGTTCACCGATATAACAAGGATGATTCAACATAAACTTATCCGCCTTTAACGCTGGAAGTGACCTGACAATTTCAAAATGATTATCGATAATTATACTTTCAATAAGTTGCCCACTTTTATTATACAATTCTTTTTTCTCCAGCTTACCCCGATGAGCTTGAAAGCTGTTAGGTGGAGGAAATGGAAATATATCATATGATCCCTGATCGTAACCCCAGGAAAAATAGTAGTCTGTTCTGCCACTGGATACGCCGTTGGCATCTAAGTTCTCTTCGACTACCTTTTTATAACCCAGATGCAAGCCGGAGGAAGAGCCAAGTGATGATAAGTCATATGATGTAAGTACATAAAAATCACATAACCTAACCATATTGTTATCATCTTTTGGTACACAGTCCCACGGTTCCTCAAAGGGTGGATTAATACATTTGATATTTGAAGGTCCCATAAATCTCCATATTTTTCTGAGGGAAAATGAAAGTGGTTCTACAATAAGATATCCACTTGAGGCATTGGTAGAATAATTGTATCTGTAGCGTTTTCGACCAGCCATTTTCCCCCCAGATTCATAGTTAGTTATTAAACTAATTCTCAGACCTCCCACGGTCCTCAATGGCTTTGGATCAGTACCACCTCCTGTTTGATTACATTCATATTCAAAGTCACTTCTTCCTCCCGTTGGGTATATTATAGACTGCAACGTTCCAGCTCTCATGAAATTAACAGAACCTGATTCTCTATTAGCCCCTCCTTTACTTGTACCATTATACGTGAAAGTAGGAATCATAGACGGAAGACTTTCGTTAGAAGAGGCTCCGTTATAAAAACCCCAGAAATCTTGCTGCTTCGACCCTGTTTTGGGAAGACTGTAACCACCTTGCGTGCTTTGTTCAAAATAGACGAAAGAATACATAGAGTTTTCTGAATCAGAATAATTCCTACTTTCAACGGATTTGAGTAATAATCTTTTATAACCAGCTTCTGTTATATTGTCATTTAAGTATGAATATCCTAAATCGACTCCTTTGACAAAATTGGTCTCTGTTACAATATTACTTCCGTTGATGTCTTTTATAACGGTGATGTTAGTTAACCTATAAGCCCACGAATGGTCTTGCCTGTCTTTTACGGAGCTGAAGAGTATTTTCCCCCCTTGAAACTCTATGCGACTTATTTTTTTTGTATTTGCGATGGAATTAACTGTGTGCGATCCATAGGTTGCTAAACCAGAATGATCGTTGCATGCAAAGCCCGTAGTTACCGGTAGAGCATCGCTTTGAGTAGGATATATAATACTTTGAGAATTGTACGATTCATAAAAAAACCGTATGGTATCTAGATCTCCCGAAGCAATTATTTCTGTCAAATACCAACTCGATACAAAGTTATAACCAGATGGCGAGGTGATTTCTGTATCTTTAAAAACATATTTTACTCCATCTGGTGTCATAATTTGAAAATGGTTCATGGAGAATCTTTCTATCTTCATTTTATCATGATTAAGAAGTATTGGATTACCCTGAGAGTCAAAAACAAACTTACCTGAGTAGCGTCCAAAATTGTAATAATAAATATCTGGCTCGGTGTCAATTCTTCCCTCACTTATATCAAATAGATAGTTAAAATCCTGCAGAGCGTTTTCATCCAAGGATCTCGTTGTGGGAATAGTACGATTCGTACCACTGATATAACCCCTTTGGTCTTCGTCTGGAAATCCTTGAACAGACCTTGTAACCAAACCTCCTGCCG
This sequence comes from Agriterribacter sp., assembly GCA_037190905.1. GTDB lineage: Bacteria > Bacteroidota > Bacteroidia > Chitinophagales > Chitinophagaceae > Agriterribacter. The sequence continues at coordinate 38,989 of JBBCKG010000002.1, forward strand.
AAAGAGACCAGTTCAAACCTACCCAACTTGCAATATCATTTACTCTCACTCCGGAAGAAGAATAGTTCAATGAAATTGGCAAGCTCAAATGGTTTGTCTTTATTTCATAAATAGGTATTGAATGCTCTAATATTCCAGTGCTTAAGTTTACTTCAAAATCTCCATATTTTCCTAATATGGCAGCTTCTGGTGAAGGCGGAATTACTTGACTAGGCTGTTGCGAGAACACACCAGTTGCGGATATACAAAGCAATGATAATAGAAGTGTCGGCTTAATCATATATTTATAATTACAACCCATACCCCACTCTCCACACCAGCGCCGGTGCCGGTGGAACGGATTGTTGGTGAAGAAAATCGTATAGTATCTGTATATTACCCTGCACCTGCCTGCCCTTTTTTATGGGGGAGTTCATGCTGAATTTTTTCGTCAGTCCTGCCAGGGCGCTCTTGTGCCAGTTGCTGTAGTTCTTGAACACCGCCAGGCTTTCGATGGTGCGCTGGTAATGCAGTTCCGCACCTACTGTAAACCACAGGCTGGCCATAAAACGGCTCTTTGTTTTCAGCAGGTCAGGCGCCTTCCAGTCCAGGTAGCTGCGAAAACCGGCACCCTGACTGCTCAAACGGATGTGTTGCCAGTTATTGCCAAACCCTATGCGACCACTGATGCCGATACCGGCGGTGGCTTTGTCGCTGAACCTGTAGCCGGCTGTAAGGGCCACATCCGTCATCACCGGGAAGTAGTAGCTGGCTCTGCGTGTCTGAAAATTGCTGCCGAGCTCCAGGCGTTGGAGAAACGATTTTGTTTTTTGATTGTTGGGTGTAAAATCCGGTACAGCCATATCGCTGCTGCCACCTTCAGTGATGCCCAGCTTGTTCAACTCTTCTTTGAGTTTGTTCAGCTCACCCTGCGCCTGCTGCATCTGCTGTTGCAGGTATTGGGCGGGGTTGCCGCCGTTGGCTGTATTGGAGGGAAGCCGTTGCAGTATCTGCTGCTGTACCGATGCACGGGTCTGCAATCCTGCCAGCGCCTGCGGTGTACCGTAGTTTTCCGGGGTGGGAAACAATTGCGCCAGCATGGAGTATTTGCGCATGTATTGCTGAAAGGCAGGGAGGTTTTGCAATACAGAAAGTGTTTTGGCAATCAGCTTGTCCGGGTCATTCAGCATGGTGCGGTATTCCCGTACCTGCTGTCCGTAGTAAAATGCCTGCTGCTGGTATTTACCCAGGTACTTGCCTGCATCTTTGGGAAGACGGGTATACCCGGACAGTAGTTGCTGTAATTGCCGCTGTCTGTCGCCGATGGCCTTTTGTATATCCTTTGCTGCTGAAAGCCGGTGCTGGAAGCGGTTCACCTGTTCCAGACTTTTGCCCAGTTGCTGTTGTATATCCTTGGAACGGGATACAACATTCTTTGCATCCTGTAAAAAGCCCAGCGATCCCTGCAGGGAATCAAGTAAGGGAATATACTCTCCGGAGAGGATCCGCTCCGTTTGGTTGCCGGCATCAGACAGTGTGCCCGAGAGTTTCTCATAGGTGGCACGGCCGGACTGCAGCATTTGTGCCGCAGCGGAAGAGTCGGTGGCGGCCAAGGCCTTCAGCAGCTTTTCTTCCTGCCTGGCAAAATCTTTTAGGTATTTTTCTGACTTTCGGGTGAGTTTTTTGTCGAGAGAACTGATCTTACTGTCTATGGAAGCCCCTAACTTGTCCGGAATATGCATCACCGAATCGATATCACCCGCCTCCTGCCCCAGGCAGACAAGGGAAGACATGATGATGATAAGGCACAAGAGTGCATTCCGGTATAACATACTATCCAGCGTTTGGTAATAAGGGGGATGACTGAGGATATATGAACATAGCCAACGGACAGGAATGTCCGACAAAATCTATGCAAAACGCACATAAGCTATCAGCTATGTAAGATTGGACTAAAAGAGTAGTAAGGACTAAATGTTAAAACTAAGTAAAAACTATTTTCCGACTCTGCCAAATAATATGTTGATTAATTTTTTGTGAACAGGATATATTGCTAAAGTTTAAGTGCTTTTACTTATTGTTCGATTATTGATACAGGTTATGCCGGGTTAGTTGGTATCACCAGACCCCGGCGCGACACGCAACACAATCGTCAACCCCTCTCCGCCGCGGCGGAGAGGGGTCTCACGATATATCGGAGGATGGAGAATGCACACCAAACACCGCATGTAGCCAGAACCTGTTGGGAGAACGATGCCGCGTGGGTGAGACCTCTCCCCACCTGCGGAGGGTTCGAGGTGACGACACACTAAACAACGTCACCCCGAATGTAAAAGAGGGGTCTTACGAAGCATTGGACGATTTACTTTTTCGTAGTCTCCGTATTTACGGATTCATTATGTTTTCCACCATCTGCTACGGCCAGTAAACAGCACCGGGGTCTCGCGCTACGCCCCTTATCCGCAATGCGAAGACCCCAGCGCGACACATGCAAACACAACTACACAAACGTCACCCCGAATGCAGTGAGGGGTCTCACGAACCATTGTACGATCTGCTTTTTCGTAGTCTGTAGTACTCCGGGCCTGTCATAGTATCTTTGAGTATTCTAAAACACAAAACGCTGCCTTTTTTTAACTGTTTGTGAAACACACTTAGTCTTCCGCCCTTTTTATGAGCTCCTGATATATTTTTCTTGCCGCGTCATAGGTTTTGGCGGCCGCTTCAAGTTCGGCTGGACGGATATTCGGTTCCTTCTTTTTCCAGCACTGTTCCAAAGCGTTCAGGCACCATTCGGCGCTGCGCTTTTCTTTTATAGGCTGATTGTTTACAGTAATGAAGATGGGGTTAGTATGTGCGCTTCCCCATATTCTAATGGCGGCCCAGCACGAACGCTCTACCTTATAATTAAAAGTAACGGGTTGAATGCTGCCGTCCGCCTGTATCACCACCGTATCTACCGGCACACCGTTAATGATGAGTTCTGCACGCGCCGTACGTGTTTCGCCTATTCTTGACCACTCTACCGACCAAAACGACTGATCTTTAAACCGGGCTTCTTTGGGTTCATCAGGCGATACCGGCTCCAGATAAGCAGCTATATCTGCTGTAAAAGCTACCTGTCGCGGACCCGACAGCCGCAGTTCACTGTCTTTTGTACCGACCTCCAGCCCGTTTGCCGAAAAATCCATGATGTGGGAATGCCCTACCGAAACATAACTCCTGCCTTTCTTAAGTGCATCTATATAGGAATCGTAACTGATGGTTTTATTGGGTGACTTGAAATAGCTGCGCGCCAACCCTACCCGCATATCCGTGATACACGGAAAATCTGTTTCCCCGCTTGCCCTCACCCTAAAGCCACTGTTAAGGGTATGGTACCACATATTCAGCTCCCATATTGCAGGCGTATTGCCCAGGCTATAGATATCTACCAGCCCCTGTGTTACGGTAACCACATATTCATTAGCGCCTATACCATTCATCTTAGGCAACACATAATTAGGGATATCGTACGTGCCGGCTAAGGGGGTAGAAGGTTCCAATCCCCATCCGGAATGCGCATAGCCCGTTACCGCTCCCTGGCTTTTAGCCCATTGCAATACCGGCCCCGTCCAGCTCGGCCACTCTTCCACGGTCTTTGCTCCCGGGTAATCATCTTCTTTAAGGTTCAACAATACGATATGTCCGGAATGAGAAGAAGGGAAGCCCGACACTTCCACATCATAGCGTATAATATTACGCTTATCCGATAACGGATTATCCTTTCTTCCCGAAAAATATTGCTTCTGGTGGTACCAGCTCGGTCCCCAGGTAAGCAGTGCAGATACATTAAGATCTTCTCCCTGCACCTGCCGCCACATGGCATCAGGGGGTACCCCTTCTGCGGGACTGTCATAATGTGCACACCCGGAAGCATGCACGTGATGATCGCCACTATGCCAGCCTAATGCAGCCATATTGATCCAACGTTTCAGCCGAAAAGGTATGGTTATAGAGTCCACTCCCTCCGGAATGGTGATGGTTTTGTACTGCACCACGTATTCCGGTCCCCGGGTATAAGTTACATAATAACGACCCGGAGGCAGGAGTACATGTTCATTGTCTCTACGGTAAATCTGCCGCTGGAAGAAAAAGTCAGGATATTCGTCAAATGCCGGCACCCTCCGGGAGGGAAGCGGATAGATACCTGACAGGCGCCCCGGCACGCGTTCTACACTATCTGTAATGATAAAAGAACCCATTACCGGCTTTCCATCATCATCCTGTACTGCAAACTTCACCTTAACGGAGGGACGGATATCAAATAATACGTGTACGCTGTTACGGAAACCTATGTCCTGCGATCCCAGTCCTACATTAAATCCTATTTCTGCTTCACGTGGCCCGCTTTCTTTACTGTAAAACTGTACCACAGCATACTCCAGTACAAAACCCGTGAGGTGCGGATGCAGCGGCCGCCGGGTGTAGAGCTGCGCTTCCAGAAACCGGTTGGCTACCTGACCGGCACTGATCACATGCTCGGGCTCCACCACATGAGACCATGAAGCCTGGTGAACAGGCGAAAGCGTATTGGGACTTTCTAGCTGCATTTCGGCAGTTACTCCCGCCTCATTCTTCACCTTTACCAGAAAACTGGTCCATCCTCCCTGAATCATCCGCGCCATGGCCGCCCCACGATCTACTTTTACCCGTCCCTCAGGATTAATATCCACACTAAATAGGCAATACGGGTCGAGTATCTTCTGTATCTGTTCGCTCACTGCTGCTCCCGGGGCATGATCACGCAAAGCGTCCAGCGCCTTCTCATCTTCCGGCGCCATCGGGCTTCCCAGATAAGATAAGGCCTCCTTCAACCGCAACGCCTGCGACAATAATGGTTGAGAATGAAGTACAGCCACCTGAGCAGAAGCAGGGTGATGGTGATCTGAATGCGCCTGCGACCGGGTTTGCAGAACACAAGCAAAAAGACAAACAATACCTGTAAAACGAAACATATGCAGTCCTGATTATTGATGTACACTTGAAACTACTGCAAAGGGTTAGGATAAATTCAGTTATCCGAAATGATGGATGCGGGAAACTTACATTCGCATAATGCTTTATTCAAACGCCTGTGCCTAGGATAAATATACAACTACACCGGAGCAAAACTTGCCTTCTTTTGTCACAAAATGTAATTTTCTTACCCTAAGGAATTTCATATAACACCCACCGGCAACGCTGACACAACCCTCCTTCTTATCAGCTTACATTCCTTTAGCTATTGTATGCAAATACAACTACACAAACGTCACCCCTCTCCGCCGCGGCGGAGAGGGGTCTCACAATTCATCGGAATATCCGCACTACACTCCAAACATTACATATCGCTCCGGCAACTGTTTCGGGCAATGAAACAGCGCAGGGGTCTCGCGCTGCGCCGCTTACCCGCCAGGCGAAGACCCCAGCGCGACATACTATACAACGTCACCCCGAATACAGTGAGGGGCCTCATGAACCATCGGAATATCCGCACTACCACAAACATTACATGTCGCTCCGGCAAATGTTTCGCGAAATGATGCCGCGTGGGTGAGACCTCTCCCCACCTGCGGAGGGTTCGAGGTGACGACACGCTACATAATCGTCACCCCGATCCGCCACGGCGGAGAGGGATCTCATGAACCATCGGAATATTCGCACTACCCCAAACATTACATGTCGCTCCGGCAAATGTTTCGGGCAATAAAACAGCGCAGGGGTCTCGCGCTGCGCCGCTTACCCGAACTGCGAAGACCCCAGCGCGACACATGCATACACAACTACACAAACGTCACCCCGATCCGCCGCAGGCGGAAAGGGGTCTCAGGAAACACTAGAAAACCTGTTTTTGGTAGTCTCCGGCTACGGATACACTATCTTCCCCCCTTTCTTAACATACATTAAGATGGAAGCCGGCGGCGGCACCGATATTTGCATTCTAAATGAATCGTTATGGAATTAGGAATAGGCATGTTCGGTGATCTGCACTTCGACACCTCTACCGGTAAGTTTTATGACGCCCGGTTGAAACTAAAGGAAATACTGGAAGAAATAAAACTGGCCGATGAAGTGGGGCTGGATGTATTCGGAATCGGAGAACATCACCGGCCCGATTACGTGGTTTCTTCACCGGAAATTGTACTGGCTGCCGCTGCCGCCATCACTAAAAACATCAAGCTGATGAGTACCGTTACCGTACTCAGCTCGGCTGAGCCGGTGAAAGTATACCAGGACTTTGCCACCATCGACCTCATATCAGGCGGCAGGGCCGAAATCGGCGTAGGCCGCGGAAGCTTTATTGAATCCTTTCCCCTGTTCGGGTACGATCTCAAGCACTATGAGCAGCTATTCGAAGAAAAGCTGGACCTCCTGCTGAAGATCAACACCCAGGAAGTAGTTACCTGGAGTGGTAAACTGCGCGCTCCCATGAACGAGCAGTCCGTGTACCCCAGGGCTGTTAACAACGGCAGCTTACCTATATGGGTAGCCGTAGGAGGCACACCGGCCTCTGTTGCCAGGGCAGCCCGGCTCGGTCTGCCGTTGATACTCGCCATCATAGGTGGCGACCCCGCACAATTTGCGCCTTTTGCTGAGTACTACAGGCAGGAATACGTAAAACATGGTCACAATACTGCCAGCATGCAAACCGGTGTGCATGCGCATACTTTCGTAAGCGATGCTGCCAGTGGCATAGATGCACAGTTCGACAACTACGCTGCCCAGATGAACCGCATCGGCAAAGACAGAGGGTGGGCACCGTATTCAAGGGCGCAGTTCAATCATGCGCGCAGTCAGCATGGTTCGCTGTTTTACGGAGATGCAAACGAAGTAACAGACAAAATTCTGCAGTTGAACGAATCGCTGGGGGGCCTGACACGATTCATCGGGCACATGGATGTAGGCAGCCCTACCCACGCTGATATGATGCGCTCCATTGAGCTGTTCGGCACCAAAATAGCGCCGCAGGTAAGAAAAGCCATTGCAAAATAGTGATCGTCGCCATCTTTCACACCAGCCGTTGCACCTATGTACAACAGGGGCCGACTAAAAACCGTGAATAGTGATTCACAGTAAAATATTGTAGTCGACCCCTGTTTATTGTAGCACTCGTATAAAGCTTACATGCACACGAATATCTTCACTACCTATTTTGCAAACCTGATATCATGCGTAAGAAAATTATTTATCATCGGAATTCCTTCACCAACCAAAGGAATAGTACGCAACATCCCCTTTCCTTTCCAACGTAGCAATCAGATAAACAATCGGACTGTACACCTGAAACAACCCATGTAATTCTCTTGTACAAAACCCACACTATCCGTTATTGTTTCGTAAATATGCCGGATAACCGTTATTGCACTGCCACACTTACAACCCCACAGCAAAACACAAAAAACTACCCATTTCTTATACTCGATACTTTTACAAATTGGCTTTCAATAAAAAAATTTATCAAAAAATGTCGTATATACTTGTCATTTTGATAATTATTATTATCTTTATAATAATTATAATTGACTTACAATGAAAGAAAAAACGAGTTTACGGAGTGTACTTTGGGCACTGATATTTTCAATTAGCTTCACAGGTAGTGTGTATTATCTGGCCAAATATTCCGTTCCTGTACCAATTGCACTGCTCATTATTGCCATCAATGCTGTTTTGTTCGGAACTTATACCATAAAGTTTATACAAAGCATAAAATTGCTTGACGAAGTTCAAATCAGAATACAATTAGAAGCTGTATCCGTTGCTTTTGCCTTGTCATTGCTTTTGGTTATGACTTTAGGAATGGCAGGATTAGTAAGCGATTTGGGATTAGATAATATAAGTTATTTGTACATTTTCCCATTGTTCTTTTTGTTCTATATTATTGGTTTTTTCATTTCAAAACGTAAATACAGATGAAAAATACCATAAAAGTTGAACGAGCAAAAAAAAACTGGACGCAAGCTGATTTAGCGGAAAAAATTGGCATATCAAGACAAGCAATGAATTCCATTGAGACGGGAAAGTTTGTCCCTTCTACCCTTTTAGCTTTAAAAATGGCTTATGTATTTGGAACGCCGGTAGAAGAAATTTTCAAATTGGAAGAAAGCGATTTTAAATAATTCAAACCTTATAATTTATGAATGCACATTCAAAAGACAGAAAAACATTTCAACTGACAGATAATGACCAGTTATTGGGGGAACTTATCTATGAACACTTATTCGATTTAAAAGCAGAGATAAAATTGCCAGACACAGAAGTTTATCATCTTGCACCTGTCGGTTTTTTCGGAACAAGTATAGTGATAACTAAAGATGGAAATAAAGTAGCCAGCCTTGCTATGAATTGGAAAGGACAAATCATCATAACATTTCAAAATGACAGAGCATACGCACTGAAATTAAACGGACTATTTCACAACAGATTTATTCTTGAAAATAGAGAACAAGAAAGTGTACTTCAATTAGAACCAAAATTTAATTGGAAGCAATTTCATTACAATTTTGACATCAGCTATGACATAACAAACGACAATGAGCCAAAAGATAAGTTGCTACTCTTGCTTACGGTGTACGCTGCAAACTTTTTTATTTCCGCTATGTCAGGAGCCAATGCAGGAAGAATGTAAAAGGACAACGAACCGCTAACAGCGGTTTGGCAAGAGTGGCGGTTCAGTGCTCCGCAGACACATTTGTGGTTAACCAAAGTCTGGTGCTCGGCATCAACATTTGTAGTAAAAATCGTCCCCCTCGTCAAGTCTAAAGAGGATATACTCCGAAACAGATCAGCGAATAAAAAATGTGTATGCATCCCGCGCGGAACAGTGTATTTTCTTTAAATTTAGAGGCGAAAAAATCGAAATCAGGCCGTTTACCCAATCAAAAGAAATGAGGGCAGTAGAATGCAGGTTACCCAAGGAGTTTGATAAGTCCTTTATTGTGTTCAGAGAAAAGGGGTGCTTTTTCCCCGCGCCCTGGCATTATCATCCGGAGTATGAGCTGGTGCAGGTTACCAAAAGCACGGGCCGCCGGATGGTGGGCGATCATATCGGCTATTTTGAAGAAGGAGACCTGGTACTGATGGGGCCCATGCTGCCGCACGTTTGGGTAAACGATAACCACTACATCACAACAGCAGACAAAGATGCTGCAGACGCTATCGTAGTGCAGTTTGTAGAAGACTTTCTGGGCGAGCATTTTTTACAGCTACCCGAAATACTGTCGCTGAAAAAAATATTACAGGTCTCTGCCAATGGCCTGGCTTTTAAAGGCGCCACCCGCACCCGCATCAACAACCTCATGAAACAAATGCTCAACGCCAATGGTCTGCAAAGACTGAGCCTGCTGTTCAGCATTTTCGATATACTGTCTACCACGCGCGAATACGAGCCGCTGGCCAGCCATGCCTTTGTCCAAAACACCCATCTCAGTCAGTCGGATAAATTCAATAAGATCACGGAATACATCATGCGCAATTTCGACAGCGAAATCAAACTGTCTGAAATTGCCGCAGTAGCCAATATGGCCACCACCACCTTTTGCAACTTTTTTAAAGACCATTACCGCGTTACGTTCGTAGAATACCTTACAGAAATTCGCATAGGGCATGCCTGCAAACTGTTGAGCGATCCCACCAAAAACATTGTGGAAGCCGCGTATGAAAGTGGCTTCAACAACCTGGCCAACTTTAACCGGCAATTCAAAAAGCTGAAGAAAATGACGCCCACAGCATACCGCAGAATGCTGGAGATTTAGCGCTATGCAATGCCCTCACTGCTGAAATTTCCGACGCCTCACTGTGCCGTATAACCGCCGTCTATCACCACGGCCTGTCCTGTGATGCCGGCCGCCTGTTCACTGGCCAGAAACAGCACTACCGCCGCTACTTCTGCCACCTGCAGCAGTCTTCGCTGCGGCACCAGCGGATAGATGATGTCTTCCAGCACTTTTTCCACAGGCACCCCTCTGGTTTTTGCCAGATCTGCCAGTTGATTGCTGACCAGCGCCGTATCCACATAACCCGGGCATACAGCATTTACGGTTATACCCCAGGTAGCGGTTTCGAGCGCAGCTACCTTCGTCAACCCGATCAATCCATGCTTGGCGCTGTTGTAAGCAGCCTTGCCCGCAAAACCAATCAGGCCATTGACAGAAGCCATGTTGATAATTCGCCCAAACCTGTTAGGTTTCATATAGGGCAATACCTGTTGCATGGCCATAAAGGGAGCAGTGAGCATTACCTCCAGCATGTACCGGAACTTATCTACCGGAAACGATTCAATGGGCGCCACATACTGCAACCCGGCATTGTTCACGAGCACGTCTATGCTGCCATGTGTTTCATATACGGCTTTCATCACCCGCTGCAAATCCTGCTCGCTCGTCACATCGCAGGCATACCCGCGCAGGGCGTCATGGCCTGTGTCGGAGAGCGCCGCATCCACCCTTTCCTGCAACAGATCCAGGATCACCACCCGGTACTGATGCTGCAAAAAGGCTTTTGCAATAGAAAGTCCAATGCCTCCGGCCGCGCCGGTGATCACTACTGTTTTTGTTGCCATTCTGTAAAGATATTATTTATGTAGTCGGCTATAGTAGTACTATGGAGCAGTGGTTGCGTCGCACCCTGCATCGTTCCGATCGCTGCGCAGCTATTTTACCAACTGGTCCAGCCCCCGTCTACCACCAGGTTATGCCCCGTAACATAGCTGGCAGCATCTGATAACAAAAAAGCAACCGGACCGGCTATCTCCTCCGGTTTGCCCACCCTGCCCATCGGCGATTGTACGCACAGCCGGTCTATAAAACCGGGGTGCTGCTGCTGCACGCCAGGATTCGGAAACGGACCGGGAGAAATGCAGTTAACCCTTACCCCCTGCTTTGCCCAGTGAACCGCCAGATACCTGGTCATCTGTATGATCCCTGCTTTGCCGACGCCGTACTCAACCGGATTCTTATTCATGGGCGCAGTATATACATCCGGATGAGGCGATACCATGCCATACATACTCGAAAACAACACCATACTGCCACCGCCATTGGCTATCATATAGCCAGCCGTCTCACGGGCTACTATAAACGTAGCTGTCAGGGCAGCATGGTTCACGCGGTCAAAATCATCAGCCGTCAGCTCCTCCAGTTGTTTGGCAGTTGACCCAAACGCCAGGTTCACCAGTCCGTTTGGTGCTCCGTATTGCGCAGCCAGTCGGGCCACAAAAGCAGGCGCCTGCTCCGTATCGTTCAGATCAAAGCTTGCCGGCCGGGTATGTGTGAGGTTTTCGTGCTGTACAAATTGCGCTGCGCGATCGCCAATGTCTATGCACACCACTTCAGCCCCTGCTTTTTCAAGCGATCGTACCACGGCCTGCCCCAGGTAGCCGGCTCCGCCGATCACCCAGATTTTTTTCCCTTGTAGGCTATCTAAACACATGTTGTCTGATGCTTTTTTTTGCTTTGAATGAAATGATCTGCAGTCGGAAGAACGCCTCGGATAGCAACACAGCCATGGTACGCAGGTGCCGAGCGCTATGCGTACAGCCCGCCGTCGATCAGGATGTTTTCTCCGTTGATATAGCTTCCGGCATCCGAGGCCAGCAGTACGATCAGGCCTTTGATATCGTCGTTGTTTGCCATGCGGCCCAGCGGCACTTTTTTACAGTAATTCTCCACAAACTTCTCGGGCTGGTGGTTGAACAGTCCCCCGGGGCTCACCGCATTGAACCGGATGTTTTTGCCGGCATGTTTTTTCGCCATGAAACGGGTAAGCATAATCAGCCCCGCATTGTGGAAACAGTAATCAGGCGCAATATCCCCCATACCCGGTATACCCTCATAATTAGAGTATAGTGGCGCATACATCCCCATCATGGAACTGATATTGATCACACTGCCACCGCCCGAAGCAATGATCAGCTCGGTCATTTCCCGCAATATATCCATCATACCAGTGGCATTTACACGCATTGATTCGCCAAACTGTTCAATCGGTGCGTTATAGCCCTGCATAGGGCGCGCCACTGCGTTGTTCACAAACACATCCAGCTTGCCGAACTGTTGTTCAACAGATGCTTTAAGCGCCAGCACAGAAGCACTATCGGCCTGGTCTACCTGCATGCCATGCACATCAAACCCTTTAGCCCTGTTATCGGAAACAGCGTTTTCTATTGCTTCTTTGTTACGCGAGGCAATGATCACTGTAGCGCCTGCTTCTGCCAGTCCTTCCGTGATGGTACGCCCGTAATTACCGGCGCCACCGGTTACCAGCGCCACCTTGTTTTTGAGGCTAAACAAATCCATTACATGCATGTCTGTTGATTTAAGTAAACAATCGTACCGCCCTGTAGCCGGCTGGTTTCCGCAGCTATAACCGTACGGATGATATTGCGCGTGTGGGCGAAATCCAGTCTCGGTTTCCCTTCCTGCACGCTCCTGATAAATTCAATGATATTGTCTCTGAACATGGAATACGAATTGCGAATATCCGCTAACCGCCAGCCCTGCCGGCCGAAAAAACTCACCTGAAACGTACCAGTGATTTCCATGAACATATGGATGGTGGCAGACAGTCCGTTCCGAAAAACGATGTGCACTACATCTTTCCCCTCTTCACCCACATGTTGTACACTGGCTGCTTCGGGATCGTCCAGCGTAGCAAACATGGCTTCCACCATATGCACCCCGTATTTCAGCCAGTCTTTTTTACCCACAGCCGTTACCAGTTCCAGCTTGCCCAGCGATGGCAATTCCTGTTTTACGATACGGCATTCGTTGGCATACCGCATCGAAGAGCACGACATAATAAATTTACCAGCCTTCTGCTGTGTATCAAACCAATTGAGGTCGGCCTGTGTTACGGCCAGCGGCTTATCAATAAATAGGGGCACACCGGCGGCTATAAAAGGCTTTGCCATTTCCACATGAAATGCCGCATCGTCACGGGCCAGTATTACGGCATCCACCCGCCCGATCATACCTGCGGCATCAGATACCACATATTCAATACCCGAAGAAGCAGCAATGCTTTTCGATATAGATTCGTCCTGCGTCCATACATGGGTCACCCTGGCACCGGGCAGGCCCAGGGTATCGCGGTTGGCGTCCAGATAAGCTGTCACCCCGGGATAACCGAGGCGGGATATTTCCGCCCCATCGTATTGCCCGTTGATGATCGACGACCATGAGTACGGATGTGCGTTTCCTGCACTCATTCCCATTATACCTATTCTCATCATCTTAATATTGCTTTTGTATGTATGCGCTATCGCAGCCAGCCCATTTTGTCCCAATAGGGCAGATCAAGAAAACCTGGATCCGGGTAGGCAAGCTCCTTCGCCATCTGCAGCCTGGCTTCATCAAAATAACAGCCGTCTGCCGCCTCCAGCGATTCCTGCAGGTAATCCGGCTTATCAATTCCCACCAGTACAGACGATACCTGCGGAAACGACAGGGCAAACTTTACCGCTGCCTTAGGCAACGATTCACCCGCCGCCAGCAACTGCCGGTACTGCCCAATGTGCTGCTCCACGGGCTGCAGCTTTTCGTGCAGCCCGGTTCCCCGGGTGCTCAGCAAACCTTTGAGCAATACCGACCGAACCACAATACCCACTCCCCAGGCAGCGGCCAGTTCAAACAGCACAGCCTGCCGCTGATCCATCAGGTTGAAGGGCAACTGCACCACATTCCACAGGTCCGACTCAATAGCCATCCGGGTTTCTTCCACGCTATACGTAGATACGCCGATGGCTCTTACCACACCGGCTTGCCGGAGTTGCTGCATTTCATTGCGTATGACTTCTCTCCCTAATATCTCCAGATCGGCCTGGTGCAGCATGTACACATCAATATAATCGGTTTGCAAAGCTTCCAGGCTTTCGCGCAGCGAGCTGTGAATGAGCTGGCGGATGCCGTGATCGTCGGGCAGTTTTCCATCTGCCCCGCGAAAATGCCGGCATTTGGTAGCCAGTACGATGCTTTGTCGGCAGTGGCGAAATGCCTGCCCCATCAACTGCTCGCTTACGCCATACATCCGGGCAGTATCAAAAAAGTTAAAACCCTTATCAACCGCTGTATGCAGCAGTTTTACTGCCTCCTGCGCTGGTATCATATCCTCCAGCCCCTTTACTCCCACTCCGTAAGGCAATCCGATCTCTACGCCGCCAAATGCTATTTCCGATACTTTCAACCCTGTATTTCCCAAAAAACGGTGCTGCATACTTATTGCTTTTCTATGTAAGAAGCGCCGGTGTTTCCTGTTCCCGCGCCGATGGCATTCAGCAAATCAGCATAATACGCTTTCAGCCCCACTACATCCGCACCTATGCTTACAAACTGGTAGCCCAGTGCATGCAGGTCTTTCAGGTTGGCCGGACTGCCCACCGTACCGGCAAACTTGCCGTGCTGGGCAGCCAGCGCAGCCACCCGCTCCCTGGTGGCCACCAGTTGCGGATGATCCCATACGCCGGGTGCACCGATGCCCTGGCTGAAATCTCCCGGGCCAAAGAACAGCATATCGTATCCTGGCAGGGCGGCAATCGCCTCCAGCTCTTCCAGCGGCTCCGGATCCTCTATCTGTAATATCACAAATCGCTGTTCATTCGCTGCTTTCAGGTATGCCCCAAAATCAAGCCCTGTGTAGCTCCCATCGGCATTGCCTCCATCGATAGCACGTCTGCCGAGCGGATGAAAACGGGTATGGTGTACAATTTCCTTTGCATCTGCCAGGCTCATGATATGCGGTACCATGATACCTGTTGCATCCATTTCCAGCGGCTTTATATAATTGTTGTAAGCACCACGGGGTGTACGCACCAGGATATCGGTATCGTGCGCCTTGGTAGCCCATACCGCCGCTTCCAGTGCCGACCAGTTTTGACCGATGTGTTCCTGGTCTACCCATACACAATCGAAGCCGGCCAAAGCAGCCATTTCGCATACCTTGGGATCGGAGAGATTGATTTTTATACAGTGTACGTTACTGCCCGAACGAAGTTTTCGCAGTACCCTGCTGCTACGCATTTGCATATGCCTCTATTTAGGTATTTTTCTTATAAAAAAAGTTTTGTCAATATAACTTAAGACTACAGCACTTAGTATACCGGCCACCAGTGATACCGGCATAATCCACAATACCGTAATGCCAAATACCCCCCAGAATGCCACCGCTATGGCCACCGCTACCGATAATATACCACCCCAAAACGTACCACGGTTGGTGGCAAAGGGTACAAACAATGCCATAAAGAACAATACAAACAACGGCGCCACGAAAAGATTGACCACTTTCATGATAATATCCAGCAGGTTGCCGGGCACTTCGCCTACCAACAGACTCAATACCATCACCACCCCACCGGTAACATACGACAGGCGCTTGATCTGCTTCAGTGAATCGAAGTCACCGGCGCGATTCTTCCTGAAACGCCTGATAAAATCTTCGGAAATCACAGATGAAACACTATTGAGCCCGGAAGACATGCTGGACATTGCCGCTGCCAGCAGCCCCGCAATCACCAGTCCGGACAAGCCGGCGGGAAGACCGATCAGTATAAAACGCGGAAACAAAGTATCTGCCTGTTCATTGATTGTTTTTCCAGACAACAGCAGATGATCGTTCGCTGTAAAATACGCCAGCATCGACAAGCCTACCAACGCCAGTATCAGGTAGGCAATTACGTTAGAATACAAAGATATCCGGAACGATTTACGGGCTGTTTTGATGTCAGACGTTGAGAGATAGCGTTGCACCGCCATCTGGTCCGAGCCGTTGGTACACACATACCATACAAACAGCACCAACATGGCATTGCCCAGGGTGGTACGCTGCTGCGGATCGAAGCCCAGCCGGGTTTCTCCCCAATGCTCCGGCCAGGAAGCGGGAAAAATAGCGCCCACCGATTTCAACTGATAGCATACAATAACAACACTCAGCAATGCGCCGCCCATGAAAATAGCAGACTGCACCACATCAGTGATCACCACCGCCTTCATACCTCCCATAGAAGTGTACACAATCGTAATAACCGTTAGAACAATCCCGATAACAGGCACCCAGGACTTATCGAACTGTACCACAGAAAACAAAGCCACATCTACTGTAACGTATATAATGGTAGCCATCCACAGCAAACGCAGCAGCAGGAACATGGTGGTAGCCAGCATTCTTACACTCAGCCCCAGCCGCTGCTCCAGTATCTCATAGGCACTGGTAACCCCGGTTTGCATAATCCGGGGAATCAACCACCACCCCACTACCCAATATACCAGCGGAAAAGAAAGTATCCCGGCAAATATCATAGGGCCGTTTAGTATCATCTCGCCGGGATAGGTGAGATAACTCAGTGTGCTCAGCAGGGTGGCAAAAAGCGATATGCCCACCGCCGCCGGATTCATCTTTCTGCCGCCCAGCAGATAGTCTTCCTTAGTCTTGTTTCGTTTGGAATAGTACCACCCCACCCATAACATTCCGATACCGTATAGCAGAATCACCAGCCAGTCTAAAATTTCCAGCCCCGCGGGCTTATTTGCCTGTAATAATGTAAACATATATGTTGTAAAGTACTATGGATTGGTTGGGGCAGATACATCTCTGTAATAACAGCGTCCCGCATCAAATTTACTATTCGTATTTTTCCGCACCTGTTATTTTCATTCCGATATCTGATACTATTTTTTAGTACATGCAGTATATGCAGCCGCTACAAAGCATACGCCGGTGTTGTTCATCACGAAGAGAAAGGAAAATTACCGCCCAAAGCAGGTATCGTCTTCAGTATATTCACGCCAGGAGTGCTTCCGCAATTTTGCCGGCCACCCGCTCGCCGTCCATCGCCGCGCTAACAATACCGCCTGCATATCCTGCACCTTCTCCGCAGGGGTACAGGTTCCGGATCTGTGTATGCGCAAGTGTGTCTGGGTGCCTGGGAATGCGCACGGGAGACGAAGTTCTGCTCTCTGTAGCCACTACGATCGCCTCGTTGCTATAGTAACCCCGCATCTTTTTCCCGAAAGCTTTAAACCCCTCCTGCAAAGCGGTGCATACAAAAGGAGGGAGTACCTCTGTTAACAAGGCCGGCGTTACACCGGGTATATACGAACAGGGCGGCAGAGAAGCAGAGGACTTGCCGGAACAAAAGTCTACCATACGTTGCGCCGGCGCAGCCAAATTCCCGCCCCCGGCTGCGAACGCTTTCTTTTCAACAGACTGCTGGAAAAACATAGCAGCCAACGGCCCGTGTTGCTGATAAGCCTGCACATCTTTTTCTTCAATATTCACTACCATACCGCTATTGGCAAAAGGGTTATTACGTTTGGAAGGGCTCCAGCCGTTTACCACCAGTTCTCCGGGTGCCGTAGCGGCGGGCGCTATAATACCGCCAGGACACATACAAAAAGAAAATACGCCACGCTCTTGTACCTGCTCCACCAGGCTGTACGAGGCAGGCGGCAGAAAGGGTAGTTCTGTTGCTGAGGGGCGGTGGTATTGAATGGTATTGATGAGTGCCTGGGGATGCTCTACCCTTACCCCCAAAGCAAAAGGCTTCAGGAAAATCTGAAGCCTCATGTTGTGCAAAAGAGAAAATATATCGCGGGCCGAATGTCCGGTAGCCAGTATTACAGCATCTGCACCAAGCACGTCGCCATCGGCCGTTTTTACAGCAACGATCCGGTCGTGCAGGAGTTTGAGGGCTGTCAGTTTTTTTTCAAATAAAAATATACCACCACAATCTTCAATCGTTGTGCGCATGGCGGTAATGATATCCGGCAGTTTATTGGTTCCTATATGTGGGTGCGCTTCGTACAGAATATTTTCTTCCGCGCCAAAATACCTGAACAACTGCAGGATACGATTGATATCGCCTCGTTTATTACTCCGTGTGTACAACTTACCATCGCTGTAGGTACCTGCGCCTCCTTCACCGAAACAATAATTGCTTTCCGCATTAACCTGTCCCGTTTTGTTCATTACTGCCAGATCCCGGCGTCTTGCCCGCACACTTTTACCCCTTTCTATAACAACAGGTTGTATACCCGCTTCCAGCAATCGCAGGGCAGCAAACAACCCGGCGGGACCCGCACCTACGATTACCACCCTATGCGGGCTGTTCTGTACATTCTGAAACCTAAAAACGGGTAACGCTGATTCATAGAAAGGCTGGTCTACAAAAACTTCTGTTGTCAGTTGTATCCATACATTTCTCCCTCTGGCGTCGAGGGATTTTTTAACAATATTGTAGCCGGTTATCCTGTCTGACGTAACGCCGCAGGCATCCGCAATGGCATGTTTCACTACCGCTTCATCATTGGCTTCGGACGGAAGCAGGCGAAGTGAAACTTTTTTTACCATACTATATCAGGCAGTTGTTATCTACACCCTGACACAGCAACAAACCCTGCGTCAGATTTTCAATCAACGTATATTATTAAAACGGAAGATCATCTTCTGCAGGCATCGCGAAGCCATCGGCAGGTGGCTCTTCGGCGCTGCCTGCTTCTGTGGTACCGAGGTTTACACTTTCCATTCGCCAGGCATCCAGGTTGGTGATGTAATTCACCTGTCCGTTTTTTTCCCAGCGCGATCCCTTTATGTTAAAATGTACTTTAACGGTTTCTCCCAGATTGAACCGGTCCGGCAGACTGGTCTTATCCTGAACACATTGAAACTTAGCGTAATTGGTGATCAGCCTGCCGCCGATATCATCTGTTTTTTCAATCACAAATTCTCTTGTTTTGAAACTGGAAGTGCGTTGTACAGTTTCATAGCGGGCGATCAGCTTACCGGTAAGTTCGTAACTCATTGTAAATAATTGAGCGGCAAATTTATAAAGTATTCCGCCAGTAAAGACGCAAAAATTGTTTTTGTTTTTGGGTTAAAAAAAAACTATCTTTCAAAAAACTGATACCTGCATTCAGCTAATCCGTATGACAACTTTTACCATCCAAAAATACAGGTGTCAATCTTACAGAGAAAGATTGACAGTTTTCGAACCGGAACATCATTGGCAGAATCTATTTACAGGGTTCTGCAATGTATGTATATGATCTGGAGCAGGATCGTATTGATACGATACGCATTCTACCAATCAGTTGCTAACCATGCGCCAATAATCAACGGACTGAATTAATCCTTCCCTAAAAACCTTGTACGCTTTTTGTTATAGAAAAGGCTGCGGCTGCAATCGTTTTGTCATGACAATTTTTTGACAAAATCAATGTGCAAAAAAATATTTTTTCCGGCCTGATTATTACCATTTTTACGACTAAAAACAAATTAAAAACCATGCAAACCAACACCCACTCAGCAAAGAAAAAAACAAGAGAATAAAAAATTTTTTTTTCAACAGTAATATATTGATATTCGCCGCCCTACCCCATTTTTTGGTGCCCTCACCAGAAATACTTGAAGACTGTAAGATTTAATATTCTTAACTCAATTATAAACTGCTTGACAGATAATGAATAAATCATTTGAAATCGTATGGCAAAACTGTCTGAACATTATTAAAGATATCGTAGAATGGCAACATTATAAAACATGGTTTCAACCGATCAAACCCGTAGCGCTGCACGATAAGGTGCTCACCATTCAGGTGCCTAGTCAGTTTTTCTATGAATACCTCGAAGAACACTATGTGAATTTGCTGGCAAAAACATTGACGAGGGAGCTGGGAAAAGATGCGAGACTGGAATACAGGATTATGGTAGACAGTGGTAACGATAAAAACAAACCGCTGACCATGGATGTACCTACACACGGTTTTAAGACTTATTCTAATAACGAGATGGATTTTCCTTTGGTAGTAAACACGCCGGTAAAAAATCCCTTTGTCATTCCGGGATTGAAAAAAATGCAGATTGATCCGCAACTCAATCCTGCTTATACCTTCGATTCTTTCATTGAGGGCGACAGCAATCGCGTGGCCAGAAGGGCCGGCAAAACTGTGGCCGAAAAACCCGGTACCACTTCCTTTAACCCACTGGTGGTATATGGCGGTGTGGGACTCGGTAAAACGCACCTGGTGCAGGCCATCGGCAACGAAGTAAAAAAATTACATCCCAACAAGATTGTATTATATGTAAGTTCTGAAAAATTCATCAATCAGTTTCAGGATCACAGTCGCAACAATGCTATCAACGACTTCATTCATTTTTACCAGATGATTGATGTGCTGATCGTAGATGATGTGCAGTTTTTTAACCGGGCTGAAAAATCGCAGGATGCACTGTTTGCGATTTTCAATCACCTGCACCAGAGTGGTAAACAACTCGTGCTGACATCCGACAAGTCGCCCAAAGACCTGGAGGGTGTGCAGGAGCGTCTGCTGAGCCGTTTCCGCTGGGGACTGAGCGCTGATATGCAGCTGCCGGACTATGAAACGCGCATGGCCATCCTTGAAAAAAAGATGAAAAACGACGGCCTCGATATGCCGAAAGATGTGATACGCTACATTGCCTTTAATATTCAAAGCAATGTAAGAGAACTGGAGGGCGCACTGATTTCGCTGTTGGCGCAATCCTCGCTCAACAAAAGAGAGATTGACCTGGAGCTCGCCAAAAAGGTACTGCGCAATTTTGTTAAAACTTCTTCTAAGGAAATCACCATCGAGACCATCCAGAAAATGGTATGTGATTATTTCAATCTGCCGTACGAAAGACTGTTGCAAAAAACGCGGAAACGCGAAATTGTACAGGCCCGTCAGATCACCATGTACCTGGCCAAACAGTTTACCAAAAACTCTTTGAAAACCATTGGTGAACACTTTGGCGGACGCGACCATACCACTGTTATACACTCGTGCCAGACGGTTAAAGACCTGATGGATACCGATAGCCTGTTCAAGGAAAGTGTAGCCGACCTTCAGCAAAAAGTACAGCTCGCTGCTATGTAACCGATTAAACGATTTTCCCTAAAAATAAAAAGGGCTGTATCCGGAGATTCCGATACAGCCCTTTTTACTGAGTTTACTACCTTTGGTGCGGATACACTTGTTGCATACCTACGGCATGCGCTCACTATTTGCTGTTGGGGTTACAAACATGTGAACCCTACGGGTTCTAATCCTACGATTCCACTCCTGCTGGTATTGAGCGCGGTATTTTCAAACTGGATACGCTAATAAAGCGACGACAGACACTCTGCTCCATGTTGTGGATCGGAACGATAATATAGCCCGATAGAAAACCCGGCGATGGTATAGCTGCTCACCTATACGGTGTCGGTGTTGCGTACCTACGGCACGCGTTCCCTGTTTGCTGTTTAGGTTACAAACATATGAACCCTACGGGTTCTACTCCTTTGTTACCGCTCTTACTGGTACTAAGACAGGTATTTTACGCTGGCTTCTCTAGTAAATGGATGACGGATACTCCTGCTCCATGTTGTGGATCGCCATGATAATATAACCCGATCGAAAACCCGGCGATGGTATTCTTGCTCGTCCATACTATTATCGGTGTTGCGTGCCTATGGCACTCCCTCACTATTGGTAGTTTGGGTTACAAACATGTGAACCCTACGGGTTCTGCTCCTACGGGTCCGATCTTGCTGGTGTTGAGTCGGGTGCTTGTACACTGGCTTCTCTAGTAAATGGATGACGGATACTCCTGCTCTATGTTCTGGATCGCAACGATAATATAGCCCGATCGAAAAACCAGCGATGGTATAGCTGCTCACCTATACGGTGTCGGTGTTGCATAACTACGGCATGCGCTCACTATTGGTAGTTTGAGTTACAACATGTGAACCCTACGGGCTCTGCTCCTACGATTCCACTCCTTTGTTGCTGATGTTGAGCCTAAGGATGTGTCCTCACCGACAGTTCAGCATAGGTGAGGATGGCTTACTCCGGCACGTTGCTGGCGGGTACTGACTATACAACCGCTCGCAAGCATTGGCGACGTTATTTCCAATGCTCATGCCGTATTGCTTTGATAGCCGCAACATTTCAATATTTTCCATAACAAGCGGAACCGGGGGGGTAACAACAACTGCCAGTTCCGGATATAACTAACGAACACACGCATAAGCATTCGACACACGATCTGTTACAACGCATTATAAACTTGGTTTTTCATAGGATATTGGATTTAGACGGGGCAGCATTTCTATGCAGCCCTTTTTTATTGGATCTGCCTGACTCCGCTATTTCCACCATGCAGTCGCGGGAATGGCCTGCCGGGGGATATCGGGACCTTCATAAAACAGTTCCAGAAAAGCCCGCCCCTTTCTCTTGTTGTAGTACTCAATTCGTACCGGATGATACCCTTTTTCGAGGTAGATTTCTCCCGCATAATTGATTTCGCGGTTCTTCTCATCGAACAGCAGCTTATCGTGCAGGTGTAGCCGTAGCCGGTGATCTGCATGACCGTCAAAACGATAGTAGCCGCTTGCCGGCGCCTTAAAATACCCCGAAAACACCGCACTCCAATATTGCTCCTGGTGCGGAATATCGTCGAATACCGGCGCCGGAACTCCCCCGCGGTGTGTAAACCGGGCCTTACCGAAAAACAGTTCATCGTCATCACTATATTCGCCGGGAAAATAGCCAAACGATAATCCCGGGCTAAGTTTCTTCTTTTCTTTTACAGACCTGTAGGATTTTTCTTTTTCAAACCGGAAGCTGTTTACCCTGCTCAATCCGAACTGGTTCATCGCTACGGCCTTCAATACCGTAGCATCGCTGATCACAATCGGCTCGCGGTACAACAGGCTGTTACCGTCTGGCTCTGTACCGTCGGTTGTGTAAAAAACCTGCTCATTCGGGTGACCTGCTACCAGTTTTACATGCAGCGTGTCTGCAACCAGTCGTTTATAGGTATCTGCCACAGGCGCTGCGGGTACTATATTACGCACCTGCGCCTGCCTGCTGCCCTTCCGTGCAAAGGCATCGAATACCTGGCCGTTCTCATCAATCGCCTGAAACTGCAACTCATCTCCGTGCACTGTAACATAACCAAAATGATGCGCGGTTTTTACTTTACGGGTAAACCAGGACCGGGTGGGGGCTGAATGCTCCAGACTACCTCCGGATCCGCCGATATTAATATATAATACGCCCGCCTCCTTTGCTACTTTATTGTTCAATAGCGGCCAGGTACGTTCATAGGTGTGAATATGCCCGTAAAAAACAATGTCTACTCCATATTTTTCATACAGTGGTATCAGCAACCGTACCTCATCGTCGCCTAACGTAGAAATTTCGTAAGCAGTATTGCCAAAATCATCATCATCCGAAGAAAACGGGGGATGATGATGCACAACAAATTTCCAATAGGCAGTAGAGCGAGACAGCGCCATATCTATGGCATTGTACATATCGGTACCCTCTTCCTGGTACTGATCGGTATCGATCATAAAAAATTCTGCATTGCCGTACCGGAAACTATAGAAGTAGGGCTGCGGCACATACATATACTGGTAATACAAGGCAGCATCGTGCTCATGATTACCGGGAATGGAAAACAGGGGCACCGTTTTCATAAAATGGTGGCCCTGGCCCAGGAACTCATGTACCCAGTCGTCTTTCATATAACCCAGGTCTACCAGATCGCCGGCATGTACGGCAAAATCCGGACGCTCCCGAAAAGCCTGTTCACTGATCCGCTTCCATACTTCGGGATTCTTCCAGTTGTTTTGCGAATCACTGAATACGGCAAACGCAAAGGCTGAACTGTCTTTTACGGCCGTCTTAAAACTATGTACCGACGATTTTAGGGTATCGCCATTGGTTAGAATACCCAATACCTGATAAAAGTATACAGTTTCCGGCCTCAGGTTGTTTAACACCGCATAGTGCATATCATTTTCGGAGGAAGCGTGTGCACGATCATTCAATACAACGCTTCCCGAATTAGGCAATGCCTGCCCGAACAACACATATGCCTTCACGGGCGCGGTAGTTTCCCAATGCACCCTTATACCCGTTTGGGTGGCATATTGCAGATAGGGTTTGACTAAAAACAGGGAATCCTGGCCGAAAATCGTAAGCGGTGCCAGCAACAGAAGAAATAATACATTTCGCATACCAATAAATGTAAACCCAGCTTCTGCAGCAAGTGCATACTGGCTGGTGTGTGAAAAATTCGACCCGGAGATTTGGTATAAACAGAAAACCTGCGAGGATGCAACAGCAAGCCTCACAGGTTTTTTAAGGAACTAATGTTTGAGTAAAATATTACCAGGGTTTACCAGTTCCTTGAATAATCCAGGGTTTGGACCACTGGCTGTTTTTGCTTCTTACGGTCGAATAGGACGTTTCTTCATTCCTCGCAACACCTACTTCATAATTGGCCGTGTTATAATTGATCTCGTTATTTCCGTAAGGATACCTTACAGGAATAACTGGCTGCGGAGAACCATCTCCCGGAGTGCCCATTACAGGAAGACCAGTTCTTCTCCAATCAAACCAGGCTTCTGTAGCCACAGTAAAGCCAGCTATCCATTTTTGTTCCATAATCTGATTCAAGCTGCCGTCAAAAGCCACCCCCGGAGTAGAAATATAATCGGCGTAATCACCGCCAAGTTTCCATGATTCTAATGCGAACTTTACTCCATCGTTGTAGTTGGCTTCAGTACTTCCTGCGGCCCAACCTTTCAAGGCAGCCTCTGCCAATATAAATGCGGCTTCGGCAGCAGTAGCCAATCTAACCTTCAACACGCCATCGGCTCCATCATCTTTTTGTTGAAACAAATATGATAATTGAGAAACGTGCTGATTTTCCACAACCTGCCCCGGCGTAGGATTACTATTAAAATAGTCTGGATATAACCTGGCTGGCGGCACCCCTACATATTCACTTGTATTGGGTGCTTCATAAATGAATGGTTCATTTATTTCAAATAAATTGGGATTAAAATGCCTTGTGTATACATCAGTACTTGGCGCTTCCCTATATTCCATTTCCGTCATTGAAATACGATCTGTCAAAGCACCATTTTTTCTGATAAACGGATCCACCGGAGTAGTCAATGTGAGATCTACTACCCATTTGCAATGAACTGGCTGAAACCACAATTCTCTGCGAGGGTCGCCATACTGCGTTAACTTATCCAGCAGCGTGGAACACGGCTTTCTGCGGCGCCAGTTAGACTCCTCTGCATCATTGGCAGTATTAGCTGGCCAGGCAACCGCAGGATCTATACCATTAAAATGCATCGTGGCATCATCACTAACTGATTTGATGTAATCGCCAGAAGCGTAGACGGCCTCAAGAGTGGACTTTGCCAGGTCCGGTAATTTGTCGGATACACGCATTGCATAGCGGAGCAATAGTGAGTTGGCGAATTTTTTCCATTTGGCGGGATCACCATTATAATAAATATCATACCCACTGGCATAATAGCCAGAAGCATCACCTACGGAATTTAAAGTTGTAATGGCTGTCTTTAACTCTTCGATGATACCAGTATAAATAGCTTCCTGGCTGTCATACTCGGGAAATAAAATGTCGGTGTCTCCCTGCAACGACTGGCTATATGGGGCGTCGCCCCATAAATCAGCTATGGTACCGAAGATAAAAGCCCGCATAGTCTGACCTATCCCTATGTGCAGCGGATAACCCAACTCTTCTGCACGCTTCAACATATAATTATTATTCCTCAGTATATCGTACCAGGAACTCCAATCTTCCTCGTTCCAATCGTAAGAATTGTATCCGCTGTGCCAACCATCTTCCTGCATATGCTGCATTACTCCGCCAATTCTTCCATAACCCAGACTCAAATAGCCTCTGGCAGTAGCATTTAACACGGTGGGAAGGGTTTGGTTGGGGTTTCCAATAGCCGGATCAATTCCATTTGGGTTTATATTAAACTCGTCCAGCTTTTTTGCGCACGATGCAGCAAAAACCAGAACGGCAATAAAAACGGTCCTATATAAGTTATTTATACGCATTGTAAATAGTTTAGCTCTGAACGTTAAAAGTCAACATTTAATTTGAAACCTACCGGTATCGTCCAAGGCATCACGTTTTGCCTTTCAATACCCTGGCGGAATCCCCCCCTACCCGGATCGGCCCAGAAAGCTCTTTCAGGATCGATACCGATTTTAGCTGCATTCCAAATCATCAGGTTCCTGCTGTAAACTGAGAATGTGGCGTTCCGAGTAATATTAAACAAATTAGGGATTCTGTAACTTAACGTTATCTCGCGCAGCTTAATAAATGAAGCATCAAAGGTCACCTGCTTATTAAAGCTCCACGGATATGCATCAGTGATTGGAATATACTGCGTGCCTTCTCCGCCCAGCCATTCGTGATAGTTGCCGTCACCGTCTACCCAAACGCCCGGAATAAACGCACCATCATAATTAGTTACACCACCATCGGTAAGTGGTAAACCTCCCGTTTCCTGGGTATGCCCTCCGACACGTGGGAAATTTCCATTCTGGGGGATGATGTATTTTTCCGGATCTGATTTCAACAGTGCCACGAGTTCTTCCTTACTATAAAGTCCTCCCGGGATCAAATTATCAATTTGTCGCTGCGATTTCCAATCAGATTCTCCGTAACGGTAAGTGAACGACATAAAGTTCCCGCCGTTTCTCCAATCGAAGCTAAGCCCGAGTGACCAGCGTTTCCACGTGAGATTAGATTGCAATCCCATTAAAAAACGGGGATTGAAATTCCCTATTTTTTCGTTGTTAGGGTTGCCTGTACCCCCTGGCATTTCCTGCCACTGCATACTGCCCGTTGTACCATTCCACTCCAGAATCGGCCAGCGGTAATAGGGATCGTTGGGGTCTTCTACTTTCAGATAATTACGGCTATAAAGGTTGCCAATCTCGTCTCCAACAAATGTGTATGCACCCGCACTTGCTTCTCCCCAATGCTCAATAAACTCTACGCCGGGCATGATTTCCACCAGTTTGGTTCTGTTGCGTGTAAAGTTCGCATTGATGTCCCATGTCCAATTCTTTGATTGTATGGGTGTTCCTCCGATACCGATTTCCCAGCCCCTGCTTCTCAAACTACCTGCATTTACACTTTTAGAACCATAACCCGAAGAATACGGCATTGTTACATTGTATATCTGGTTCTTGTTCGTTACATCATAATACGTAAGGTCGAAACGCAGCCGGTTATTGTACATGTTCAAATCCAGCCCCACTTCCTTAGAGGTAGAAATTTCAGGTTTGAGCTGTGGATTCAGCAATCCACCTTCAGTTCCGCTCGTAATCAAACTTCCCCAGTTGCCCATCGATAATACAGGATTGAGTCTGTACGGGTCTGTATCATTACCCACTTGAGCCCATCCTCCTCTGAGTTTTAACAAAGAAATGGTGCTGGGCAAATTCAATGTAGTATGTGCTAACCAGCTAAGAGACGCTGAAGGATAGAAGTAGGAACGATTCTCAGGGGGCAGTGTACTTGACCAGTCATTACGGGCAGTCAAATCTAGATATACCTGGCTTTTATATCCAACAGACGCCATACCGTATAAGCTGTATATGTTTTTTCTACTCTCACCGTTTGAATAGCCCAAAGTTGCTCTAGCAACATTACCTATTCTATATAAACCGGGAACAGACAATCCTCTTCCGCCCATGCTTTCAGATCTCCAGTTTGCCTGCATATAATTACCACCTCCAGACACATTGAAATCCCAGTCAGAAATCTTCTTATTGTAAGAAATAAGGAAATCAGTATTCACCTCCTGAGCAAAAATATTGTCTATGTAATAGCCGCCGTCTGTCTGCCGGGTATAGCTCCATGGAATTTTGGTTTCCCTGAACTCCGAAGTTGTATTCATACTACCGCGAACAAACGCCGAAAAACCACCTCCTATATTCCAGTCTACTTTGATATTTCCATATAACCTGTCTCTTGTAAACCCGTTTTGCAACTCTTTTGCCAGGAAGTAAGGGTTATCAGCATTCGATGCAAATGTCAACTGTTTTTGATCTTCCAGGCCCGGCTCCCAAATGCCTTTGAATTTAGTCATATCAACGTAAGGAGCCAGGTATACGGCTTCCAGCGGGTTAGCTCTTCTTTCTGCTGTATTGGGTCGGCTGTTGGAGTTAGAACGAACCCAGTTAAGATTAGTTGACACAGAAATATTTTTAGCAATATTGTATGACCCGGCTAATGCAATACTATTTCTGTACAAATCCTGTCCGGGGATAAGCCCCTTGTTAGACATATTGCTATACGAAAGTCTGTAGGACATTTTATCTGTAGTATTGCCTACTGATATATTATTGGTTGTGGTAAAGCCAGTCTCCAGGAAATTTTTCATATTGTCCTTATAAGACTTCAACTCGGTAGCTATTGGCTGACCATTAGCATCCAGAGGACTATCCCATTGAACAGCCGTATTGCCTTCATCTAAAGGAAGACCACCCCAATATGCCGAACTGGGATTGAAAGCATTAATCCGATCGCCATTGGCATATTTATAATGAAAATCCAGAAAACGATAAGGGGTTTCCCAAACATTAGATGTTGAAAAACTCACTCCGAAACCTTTTCCCTTCATCCCAGACTTGGTTGTAACCAATATGACACCGTTTCCTGCTCTCGAACCATATAATGCAGCAGCACTGGGTCCTTTAAGAACTGATATGCTTTCTATATCGTCCGGGTTGATGTCAGAAATACTGTTTCCATAGTCAACCCTGTTATCAGAACCTTTGTCTGACACGTTATTTATGCTACTGTTGCCCAATGGTACACCATCTACAACAAACAAAGGTTGGTTATTCCCCAAAGATGTAGCCCCCCGTATAATGATACTAATAGAGGATCCTACACCACTTGTTTGATTGATGGCAACGCCGGAAACGCGACCGGCCATGGAAGTCAACATGCTTTCATTGGCCACATTCGTCATATCCTCACCTTTCACCTGCCCGATAGAATATCCGAGGGAACGCTTTTCTCTGGTAATCCCGAGTGCAGTTACCACTACGCCTTCCAGTTCCTGTGCATCTGCTTCCAGGGAAATGCTCAGATTGGCTCTGCCAGCTATGGCTACCTCGCGGGTTTGATACCCTACTGATGAAAATACCAGCACGGCGGTACCGCTGGCTACATTTAGTGAAAAGTTACCATTGGCATCTGTTGTTGTTGCATTTGTGGTACCCTTCTCCGTTACTGTCGCTCCGGCTACCGGACCATTTTCATCAGTAACGGTTCCGCGTACATCGAAATTGACTGCTGTTACAGGAACCGGATCCGCAGCAGCCAGGGAATAAGCTGCTTCCGCAGGTGCCACCGCAACTCCTTTCCTGATCACATACACTTCCTTTACCTTTTCAAAACTCAGCCCCGCCGGGGTAAGTACCCGCTCCAGTAATACATCGGGATTGTTTTCTCTGGCTGTTTCCAGGTTGGGATAGGATACGCTAACCTCCTTCAATGTGTTCGACTGATAGCTGTAGTACACATTGCTATAGGTTTTTTTAAATTCTTTCATAAAAGTTTCCAGCGAAGCTTTCTTAGCGCCCGCTTCCGAAACTACAGCTTGTTGGTCGCCGGGATGAAACAACAGCGCATCCTGTGCCATTGTTCCGGTTACAATTGCCAGCAACAAAAAGGTTGCGGAAATTGCCCCAAAGCAGCGTTTTGAAAAAAAACGGCCTTTCATCATAACGTTTTGATTGTTGGTGAATAATGAATGTTTGTTCAATTAATAAAAACTTGATCGCGGGATTCTGTGACCGACACATTCAGTGTTTTTTCAATTACCCGCAGAAGGGTTGAATAATCTTTCACAGAAACCACGGCCGATATGGTTAATTGGTTCAATGCTTTATTTTCCAGTACAATACTGGTACCGTAAAACTGCTCTACCAGATCAATCACGGTAGTCAATGGGGTATTGTCGAAATGCCATTCCTCCCCGTCCCACGCATTCGTGTACAAATCTGCACGGATATTTCCCGTGGTCAGCTCCTTCATCTCTGCATTGTAGGAGAGTGTTGCGCCAGGCTCCCGCAAACCAATAGCTTCGTGGTTGTCAGTTCCGGAAAGTGCAATGTCCACGCTTCCCTGCGTCAACACCACATTCGTCTCAGCAGTACGGGCATTCACATTGAATTCCGTACCTGTTACTGTTATAGCAGCTTCGGGCGTATGCACTATGAAGGGTTTGCCGGATTGCTTTTTCACCCGGAAGTACGCATTGCCTTTCAGATAAATCACACGGCTGTTTTCTGCACCAAAGGCCTCATCGTAGCTTACAGAAGAATTACCGTTCAGCACCACCACCGAACCATCGGGTAAGAATATTTCCTTCACCTGTTTTATACCGGTGCTCGTTTGCACGGTAGCAGGTGCCTGCACATTGTTTTTCCGCATTGTAACAGTAAAAAAAGCGGCAATACCCAGTACCAGCGCCGCTACCGGTAATCCCCATTTTTTCCCGGAAGTGCCGTCTGGCGGGTTACGGGGCAACTTCTCCTGTTGCCCGATCATTTCAAAAATGCGGGATTTCAGTGCCTGCTTTTCATCTGCAGTAAGAAAGGGGATATGGAAGCCTGTTTCTACCAAGTGTTTAACGAGTTTACGTGCATTGTCTAGTGTAATAGCCCGCTCTGGATGTTTTTCCCGGAAAGCCTGCCAGAAACGGTTATTTTCATCATCGGGCATCAAAACCCATTTCTGAAAAAACTCATCGGCGGCCAACTCTTCTTCACCGTATGACGCGTAATCCGGACAAAATCCCTGTTCCAGCATAACATAGAAAGAG
The DNA here is from genome assembly GCA_037190905.1 of Agriterribacter sp. Lineage (GTDB taxonomy): Bacteria > Bacteroidota > Bacteroidia > Chitinophagales > Chitinophagaceae > Agriterribacter. The sequence goes on from JBBCKG010000002.1 coordinate 69,670, forward strand.
AGGGTGGTTTAAATGCTTATACTCAACAGTCAGATTATTTTTTCATAACATGTAGTATACACCGGATTATTACCATGGCAGATAAGCTATATGCTGACGCAGGAGCCTTACTATATAGATAGTAATTGTGCATACCCTTCCTTGCCGAAAAGCAGGATAACGACAGGCACTTAAACCACTATTCAGGATTTAGCCGGTGCAGGAAGCTTTTTTAGCCAGAAATAGAGCGCAATGCCTATTATCACCATCAAAGACGAGATCAGTTCTGCCTGTGTGGGATGGAAACCGAATATATCGTACTTGGTATTCACCCTGATTTTTTCTATCAGGAAGCGTTCTACACCATTCATGACCAGATACACGGCAAAAATCTGCCCGGGAACGGTCATCCTTTTTCGCAACAACATCAGTACGCCAAACAGCAGCGTGCACATCAACGTTTCGTAAAACGGGGTGGGATAAGCCGGCACCGGTAGTACAGTGCAGTACTCGCCTTCGCAGCCTGCTATCCGGAACCCTTCTTCGTTCACATTATGGGCATATGGATAAGCTACCGTCCAAACAGGTAAAAAAGAGGGCGCTTTTGTATATATGTGGGGGATAGATGCTGCACCAAACTCGGCAGTAAAAATAGCTTTATGCTGCTCCACCGCTTTATCGAAATCGCCGGGCTGTGCCAATACGGCCTTTCCATCTATATTGGTTACATAAGCGCTGTTGGGTACGCCCCAATCGCCGTCTCCGCTCACCTGACACCCTATTCGTCCAATAGCATACGCCAGCATCAGTGCGGGTGCCGCCGAATCTACCAAATGACGAAGGGATATCTTTTTCTTTCTGGCATACCATAGTATGGCAACTGTTGCACAGATCAGCCCCCCGTAAAAGGTAAGACCGCTGGGCGACAACAGGTTTTCAATTGGATTTTGAATAAAACGATCCCAGTTTTCAAGGTTATCGAACACTTTGGCTCCGGCAAATCCGAAAATAGCGGCAAGCACGGTAATATCTCCCACCCGCTCGTGGGGCCATACCCGTAGCTTTCGCTCTTCAGGCTTTGCCAGTTTCTGCTTATCCTTTTCCCTGTACTTCATCCAGGCGAAAAACACAGCCATCAACAAGCCACCAACCCAACTGCCTTTGGAGGAAAAAATATATTCCTGGGGAGGAAGCCCCTCATCGCTAAAAAAAATACCCAATAGTTTAAAGCCGATAAGAAAGCCAAAAACAGCGTTGGATATTAATTCTCCTCCGGATGCAGGCTTACCTACCGTAACAGACTCTTCCAAAGGAAACAACAATTTCAGCCGCTCCCGCCTTTTAAGCTCTCTCGTAAGTACCACAGCCGCACCTACAAACCCTAAAGCAACAAAGAAACCGAATGAATTGATAAATTTGGTCCAACCCCAGGGTTCAACACCTAATACATCCTTTAAAAAAAAGTATAGATTGGGATACATGAATATTTATTGAATTGAACCGCAATGTTAGTGTAAAATAATGGAATATGGGAGAGGAAAATAGAGGAAGCAAAGGGCCGAAGGCAGGATAGCAGGAGAGGGTAAAAGGGTGAGATGGTAAGATCGCAAAATGGTAAGATGGTAAGATGGGGAAGACCGTAAAATGGTAAGAGGTTTCGTCTTGTCATTTTACGGTCTTGCCGTTTCAGATTCTACTCTTAACTACAAAACTCTTCGAAAGCCGCGATCAGGTTATTGGCGATCAACTGTGCCGGACGTCCTTCAATCTGATGCCTTTCTATGAAATGCACCAGTTGTCCGTCCTTAAACAGCGCAATGGCCGGAGAAGAGGGAGGATAAGGCAATAAATGCTCTCTCAATTTTTTTATCGCATCTATATCAAAACCCGCAAAGCTGGTAGTAAGATGATCGGGCTTTTTAGCGGAATTTTGTACTGCCATTAATACCCCGGGCCGGGCGCTTCCTGCGGAACAACCGCATACCGAATTGACCATCACCAGAGTGGTGCCTTTTTGTTCAAGCGCCGCATCTACCTGTTCGGGCGTCAACAATTCTTCAAAACCGTAATCGGTTAACTCCTCTTTCATCGGAATTACTATTTCTGCTGGATACATATCTAAACTATTTAACTGCAAAGATAAGCAAAAGCTGGCTTGTAAATTTCCGGTCGCAGAAACCAATGCATTTAAGAATCTTGTTGGTTTTTGCGGGAATAATGGTCGTTCTCAAAGCTCCTGATCCAACAACCCTTATACCATAATGATGCAATATGCTGATGCACATTTTTTATAAACATCCCACTCTTCCAATATATACACACTACACACTTGAAGCAGCAACGAGCGACAATATGTCTGCATAAAACAGCAGCAAACGACACTATGTCACCAACTCGTGTCTATTCTCGTCATCATGGCTCAAAAAACCGGCATATTATTCATTGGAATGGCATTTGTTCATCAGTAGCAAATCAATTATTAAAAACCACTAAAAAATAAGGCCATGAGAGTTTTAAAAGTAAATAACGCGGCTACTCCTAAAGTTTGGGGTTCTTTCTTCGATGAATTGTTCAATGAAACCTGGGGTAAAGATACCAACTGGAGCCCTGTAAGTAGCATACCGGTGAATATTCACGAAACTACCGATGGATTTCACCTGGAAGTAAGTGCACCCGGACTTAAGAAAGAAGACATCAACATTGCTGTTGACAAAGGTTTACTCACCATTTCATATGAGAAAAAAGAAGAAACCAAAAGTGAAGACTACAAAACCATCCGGAGAGAATTCAGTTTCGAAAGCTTTAAGCGTAGTTTCTCTTTGAGTGATAAAGTAAATGCTGACGCTATACAGGCTAAATATGAAGACGGCGTGCTTAAAGTGCATATCCCTAAAAGAGAAGACCAGCAACCCGCCACCCGGCAGATAACAGTGGGATAACACCCGTTAATGTGGCGTACATACTAAAGCGGCATGCTGACCTCAATTTGTACAGCATGCCCTTTTTATTGGGCACACTCCTTAATTTTAGCATTATTGTAAACAATATTAAAAGCCTTTACAAGTTTATTTACTGCATAATGCACTACTTTTGTACTCAATTATTTAACCCTTAAAGACTGGACAATTGATCAATAAGTTTTTGATCTGGGCTTTAGCGCTGGTAATTGGCTTTTCCACTTCGGTGTTTGCGCAGGAGCCTGATACCCTGAAAGTACCGGCACCCGTTTCAGACACATTGAAAAGTCCGACTACCGACACAATACCGACCAGAGACACCCTGGACACAGCCGGCAGCGACACAGTTTTCACGACCATAGAGCAGGAAGACACCCAGCTAAGAATCCGCAACCTCAATCCGTATATTACCCTTCATGTGGATTCAACCCTGCAATATGAGCTGGAAATCAATAAAGACCAGTCTTACTACTACTGGTACCTGATGGATGCTCCCGTAGGGCTTCGCATCAACCGCCACACAGGACTGCTGAGCTTTAAAGCAGATAAAGGTTTTTTCCTTTCGGGCAGGTTAAAATACGATAAAGAGTATAAAGTGCGCCTGGGCATTCAACACCTGGATAATCCGCTGGACAAGCTCGACACTTCTTTTACACTGTTGTTTTATAACACAGAGATCATTCCCTCCCGTGTGAAGCCGGCCGTCAACAATATTTTGTATGTAGATGAAGGAGACAGTATTGCCTTTAAGGTACAATGCGAGGATGGCAGCTTTCCGATAGAAAAAATAACCATGACGAGCAACTACCCGCTGAAAACAATTGGCGTGGTGACGCACTGTGGCGATGACTTCGTATGGAGCCCGCCTTTTGGATTCGTAAAAAGCACCGACGCCGGGAAGGAGAAAAAGGTAGTGGTAAACTTCATTGGCGTTAATAAGTTTAACGTACGCGACACGGCAGTAGTGAACATTGTTGTTAAGGAAAACATCAATTACCCGCAAAAAGTGCTGGAGTTTCAGGATGTGCAAAAAACGGTGACCAGGTATATCAACCAGTTGAAAGCTACGTTTATGTACCTGGACAAAAGAGTAAAGCGCAACAAAAAAGCCAGAACTTCATTTGATCTGACTTCGGCAGCAGCGTCGCTGGGGGGCACGGTATTCTCTTCTCTCCCCAACGAAGGGCAAAAGACCGCTGGTAAAATTTTACCCAGCGCCGGAGTAGCCATGATGCCTGTGAGAGAAAGCGTATCGCCGGTAAAGTCAGCAGAGCAAACATCAGCATCACAAGTGAGAAGCAGTATCAAGCGCCTGGAATACGCTTTACAAAATACCAATCTGGTGGGAGATAAAGATCCCGACATTTTGAAGAAAACCGAGATATTGAGAAACGATCTGAAACAGGTACAGGTAGCGCTGGTTGAAGTGCCACTCGTTGAAATAGAGGATTCTGAAGCTGATCTGGACAAATACTTCAACAGTCCTAAGGTTAACAAAAAATACAGAATGAAGAATTAACAGAACAAGAAAATAATTTGAAAAAGCGGAGTCAGGCTCCGCTTTTTTTTGTGGGTAATACACAGATCATTATATGAAGCATCCTATAGAAGCGGCAATCTACTCATTGCTACACCTGTGTAACCACTACCTGCCGGTACAATATAGTTGCCTCGCATGCAAACAACCGGCATTCCAATAGCTCTCCGATCAACAATCGCTGCTTGATGAAGGGCTTTACTTACGGACGAAAGCCGGTTATTTCACAGACTTCAATATCTCCAGTACTTTTTCGTCTACTTTACCGAAAAAGGAAATGCCGGCAGCGCCGTTTTTCAACGCAGTCTGGATTCCGCTGCGTATTTCTTGCTCGTTCTTAAAATCTGGTAAGAATACACCCGCGTACAGCGGAAATTTTCCATGCAGGGCACTAACGCCTTCCTGCACGGCATCGCCTATCCACTGCACCTCTTCTTTGTAAAATCCGTGGTATATCATGGGAAATACCCCATCCAGGTTCCAGTTTACCCAATCCTGCCGCACATTTCGTTTAGCAATTTCCGGGGTCGGAAAAACGGCAGCGGTCACAGGTTTTTTATACTGCTTCGCTACATCCGCTATGCTGTTGACCACATGGGTAATGGTATCGTATCGGTATTTTCTCCAGGAAAGATTCTGGTCGGGATAAGTAAGCTCCAGCGGATCAATCCCTTTCAGCGCTTTAAACTTCTCCCTGCATACTTCACAATAGCAAAAATCGTATTCCGGCAACTCCCGGGTTTGTTCTATCTTATACTGATCCCACAAGTTGAAGGGAAGTATAACATCGCTGTACCGGATATAGTCCAGGTGTATGCCATCCACGTAATCTTTCTTCAGCGTGTCGGCTACTACATTTTTAAGGTAGTTCAGCACTTCCGGCCGCGAAGGGCATAGCCAGCGGTAATAGCCCACATAAGGTGGTTTGTCAGCACAGCTCTCACCCAGTTTATTTTTCGCATACCATTCCGGATGCGACTGCAATAGTTCTTTCTCCCCCCGGTTCATGATCCACATCCAGCGGTGCGCTTCCAGTCCGTTCGCCTTCGCCGTTCGGTAGTGCTTTTCACTGTCGGCTTCGTAAAATATTCCGTTAATACCGGCGGCCTTATATGCCTTATATTGCGCTGCAAGTGCCTCCTCCGTATCCTTTGGATTGGGGTTTACCCATAGCCAGTTTTTGTGCTGCACTTTCTGCCGGTCGGCTGCTACCGAAGGACTGAATTTTGCCAGCACCGCTGCCCCGGTAAGCAGGGTAGACTTTATAAACCTTCTTTTATTCATTGTAGTAGTTTAATAATCTTCTTGTTCCTTCTCAGTCTCCTGTAAACCCTTCAATATCTCTTCTGTCTTTTTTAGTGGGTCGGCCCACTTTACTCAGCCGTTTGCCCGTATGAAAGCTAGCAGCCTGAAACTGAGGCATCACTTTCTCTTCTTCAGGAGTGATATCTGTATAATATTTTATGGCATCGATGTATTGTACGCGATTATACAGCAGATCCACCACCACAATCTTCCATCTTCTTGCCGGGGTTCTGATATCATATATATCACCCGCCTTTACAGCCCGCGAGGCTTTTACAGATTCTTCGTTTAGCTTTACCTTCCCCTTATCGCAGGCCTCAGCAGCCTGGGTGCGGGTTTTAAACACACGGATAGCCCACAGGTATTTATCTAATCGTAATTTCTCCTTGTTTTCTTTCATAATAAAAGCCGATACTGCAATTTAGCGAGGCGATTTTGATCGTACATGAGATTACTGTTAATAGTTTCTACAAAAACTTTGGCAACTGTTGTTTTTCTGCTTTATTTTAAACTCTTAAAAGAATTTGTAAACCTGTTTGATATGCTGATTGCACGCTTTTTACACCGCCTGGTATATGTATTGGTTATTGTAACTACCTATACACCGCTTATTGCCCAATTTAAAAATAAGGAAATTACCTGGACAAAAGAAGGTTCCGGATTCTATCAGGTAAGTGAAAATGGTATATTCCTGGTATCGCCGGCTGAAGCGCAGCCCGTGCGTCTGCTGGTACCGGTGGCAGACTATACACCCAACGGGAAGGATGCTTTGGATATAGCAGACTTTGAGATCAGCAGCGATGAAAGCCTGCTTTTGATTTTTACCAATACGGCACGGGTATGGAGATACAATACAAGGGGCGACTACTGGCTGCTCAACAGAACCACCCGCAGCCTGCAACAAATAGGGAAAGACAAACCCGCTCAAAGCCTGATGTACGCCAAGCTGTCTCCGGACGCTAAAAAGGTAGCCTATGTAAGCGATCGGAACATCTATTTGGAAGAAATTGCCAGCGGAAAAACCACTGCCCTCACTACAGACGGAAGCCGGCAACTCATCAATGGCACTTTCGACTGGGTATATGAAGAAGAATTTGGGTGCCGGGATGGCTTCCGGTGGAGTGAAGACAGTAAGCACATTGCCTACTGGCAGGTAGATGCAAGGGAAACAAGAGACTTTCTTATGATCAACAATACAGATTCCGTGTACTCCTATACCATACCGGTGGAATATCCCAAAGTGGGCGAATCGCCTTCTCTTGTACGGCTGGGCATTGTAAATGCCGAAGGCGGCGATACGCGCTGGCTCAACGTACCTGGCGACCCACGGGAGCATTACCTGCCCCGGATGGAATGGCATACTCCCACTTCGGTGATGATACAACAACTGAACAGGAAACAAAACGAGACAAGGATATACAATGCCGACATACTTACCGGCTCTGCCAGAGAGATCTACAGGGAAACAGACAAAGCCTGGATTGACATCAAATCGAGGTGGAACGATGACGATCCCAGGGGGTGGGACTGGATAGACGGAGGGAAAGCGTTTTTATGGGTAAGCGAAAAAGATGGATGGCGGCATATTTACCGCCTCAGCGCCGACGGCAAAAATGAAACTTTGCTCACCAAAGGAGCGTATGATATAGAAACCATCAATGCTATCGACACCAAAAACAATTATGTATACTTTATCGCCTCACCCGACAATCCCGTGCAACGATACCTGTATCGGACCAAAATGGACGGGAAAGGCAAGGCAGAGCGCGTAACCCCTGAAGGGCTGAGCGGAACGCATGGATACGAAGTATCGCCCGGCGCCAAACTGGCGCTGCACAGCTTTACCAACCGGGTTACCCCCCTCTCATACGAATGGATACAGCTTCCGGCGCATAAACCACTGAACGAAAAAGAAAGCATTACTGCCACCATGCAGCCTGACAAAGACCGCCATATTGAGTTTTTCCAGCTAACAACGGAAGACGGCATCACCATGGATGGATGGATAACACAACCGGCAAACTTTGATCCTGCAAAAAAATATCCTGTTTTGTTATACGTATATGGAGAGCCGGCCGCCACTACCGTAGAAGATACCTACTATGCCGGATACAACCGCTTGTTCGAAGGCAACCTCGCAGAACAGGGCTATTGCTATGTATCCTTCAATAACCGGGGCACTCCGACTCTCAAAGGCGCACCCTGGCGAAAATCTATTTACAGGAATATCGGAAGAATCAATATACGCGACCAGGCTATGGGTATGAAAAAGCTACTGCAGGAACGCCCCTACCTCGATGCCACCCGGGTAGCCTCCTGGGGATGGAGCGGTGGCGGTTCATCTACACTCAACCTCCTCTTTCAATACCCTGATATATTCCAAACGGGGATTGCGATCGCCGCAGTAGCTAACCAGCTTACTTACGATAATATCTACCAGGAGCGGTATATGGGTTTACCACAGGAAAACAGGGAAGATTTCGTGAACGGATCTCCCCTCTCCCACGCCAAACACCTGAAAGGGAACCTGCTGTACATTCATGGCACTGCAGATGACAACGTACACTATCAAAACGCAGATATGCTGGTCAACGAACTGATACGGCATAAAAAACAATTCAGGTTTATGGCTTATCCCAACAGGTCGCACAGCATCCGGGAAGGCGAGGGCACCAACGAACACCTTAAAACACTGTTTACGGAATACCTGCTACAGCATTGCCCGCCGGGCGGAAAGTAAATAGCAGGCAATGAGAACCCGAATCAGTTAGGAATGTAACCGCTCTCTGCAATCGCCTTTTTACCCTCAGCCGACTGCAGCAGTTCGTACAACCGGTATGCCATTGAATTTCTGTCGAGGTCTGATCGTATGGTGGCGTATACTTCTGCTACGTAAGGATAAGTTCGGTTTTGTATGAAGCGTTTTTCCGGACGCACACCGTTGATGGCCAAACTTTTAACAAGCTCATCGCGTACTATTTGCTCCTTGTAATAATACACTGTATAGCCGAGGGCATGCACATCGTGTCTGAGCCGTACAAATACCCCGGACATATTCGGTATCTCCGGCTCGTAATCCACCTCCAGTTCAGCCGTATGTAATCCCTGCATTACAAGGCTCTCCATCAGCTCCTGACTACCTGAATTTTGATTACGGGTATAGGCTTTTATGGGATTTTCGCTGCCGCCCACTTCTTTCCAGTTTTTTATTTTACCGGTATATATTTCCTGCACCTGCTGGTGAGTGAGGGATTGAACGGGATTGTCAAGATTAGCAACAAAAATAAATGCATCCAGTGCGATCGGGGTTTCAATTAAGCTTACGCCTTTGCCGTCAGCATATTCCTTTTCATCAGGAGACATTTTTCGGGCAGACAAAATAATGTCGGCATTCTTATCGATCAGGTTAATAATGGAATGATGGGTTTGAGACGATTTCAAGCGTTCTGCCACAAATTCGTGCGGGAGCGTGGTAGATACATACCAGGTATCATTCAGAAAAAACGCCCGCTCCCACTGATAGCTATAACCCAACAGCTTACTCGCGATCAGCTTATTCAGCGGATCGGTGGAGGTGGACCCATCTACTTTAGGGTAATTCTCCAGGGTAATACCTGCTATCACCAACGTCGGTACTGTCTCTTTTTTACAGGCGCCTGCCAGCAAACAAAGTAACAACAACTTAACGTAAATGGAATGCCTCATATTCATCATGTTTTGTACAAAATGGCAGCCCGTTGACCGAAGGCTGCAGGTGACAATCTCCTTTATCCTATCCCGCAAACTCTTTTAATCGGGAGAAACACCCTATTCTTATGAGAGCGACTTGGGTGGCTTCCGTTGCACTATCCCCCAAAAATAATGGAACTGCCAGTGTAGTACACAAACTGCCACTACAGGTAGCTAAATATTCAGTACATTTATCGCTGTTAAACACGCATTCGTTATGGACAGAAGACATTTTATACGCACTTCCGCAGTGCTGGGACTGGGAGCAGGTTTGGGTACGCACAGCTTTGCATCAGACGCCGGCAAACCTTCGGGAAAGCGGATTGGTATGATAGGCCTGGATACTTCCCACAGTATAGAGTTTGTAAAAGCAATGAACGCGCAGGATGCAGGAGCTGCTTTTGACGGATATACCATTACCATCGCCTATCCATACGGCAGCCGCGACATTCAAAGCAGCTATTCCCGTATTGAAGGGTATACCAAAACGGTAAAAGAATTCGGCGTAAAAATCGCGTCTTCCATAGACGAAGTCATCGCGAATAGCGATGTAATTATGCTGGAAACGAATGACGGTAAATTGCACCTGGAACAGGCACTTCCTGTTTTCAAAGCGGGCAAAAGGATGTTCATCGACAAACCCATTGCGGCACAATACAAAGATGTGGTAGCTATCTTCAAAGCCTCCCGGCAATACAATACCCCTTTTTTCTCGGCTTCTTCTCTCCGTTATGTGGAAAACCTGGCCGACATCAGAAACGGCAGCCTGATCGGAAAGGTTCATGGAGCAGACACCTATTCCCCGTCTGTGCTGGAGCCATCGCATTCTGATTTTTACTGGTATGGGATTCATGGAGTGGAAATGCTGTTTACCGCCATGGGTACAGGCTGTATCAGCGTAAAGCGCATTAACAGCCAGAACATGGACGTAGTGGTAGGCACCTGGAGCGACGGCAGGCTGGGTTCGTTCAGAGGTACGCGCCAGGGGAAACACAAATACGGAGGTATAGCCTTCGGCGAAAACGGCAACATGATCATGAGCGATTACTCGGGTTACAAACCATTGCTGCGGGAGATCGTCAATTTTTTTAATACAGGCATGGTTCCGGTAGATATGAATGAAACGCTGGAGATATATGCATTCATGGAAGCAGCAGATGAAAGCAAAAGAACAGGCGCCCCTGTTGAGTTGAAGCCTTACCTTGACATGATACAATAACAGCGCAACACCAGCCGACACATATAACGCAGAAGCAGCAACAATTTTACCGTTGTAAAGTAAAGTTCATCCGGGTTTCGTACTTTCGGGGCTTACAGGTTTTCAGCAGCCTGGATAATTATTTTACAGGAGATGGAGAAAGTACTACACGGGCGTAATAAAACAAGCCTGTTCCTCGCCGCAAGCCTTGCGTTCGCATACCTGATAGGGCTATTCGTACCGTTAATGGACGCGGATGCAGCCCACCATGCCAATATTGCACTGCATATGTATTTGCAGAACGACTATGTAAACCTGGTGGATAAAGGCAGGGACTATCTCGATAAACCACATTTGTTATTTTGGCTGGCAGCCCTTTCCTATCAGGCGTTGGATGTGTCTGCCTTTTCTTACAAAATAGCTTCTCTGCTGTTTTCCATAGCCGGGGCCTTTGCAACGTATCGCTTAGGCACCATACTTTATAACAAACAAACCGGCACTCTGGCAGCGTTGATTGTAATATCGGCACAGGCATTCATCCTGGCTTGCATGGATGTAAAGATGGATGCATTACTGACTGCCAATATCATTCTGGCTACCTGGCAACTTGTTGCAACAATTACTTCCGGCAAGTGGTATCACCTCCCCCTTGCTGCTTTGTTTATGGCACTGGGCTTTGCCACTAAAGGACAAATAGGGCTGGTAATGCCTGGCGTGGCGCTGTTCTTCTTTTTGCTCTACAGAAGAGATTTTCGACAAATGTTTCATCTGCGATGGGTAGTATTGCTGTTACTAGTGGTTGTATTCATCAGTCCGGTATTATATTGTTACTACCTGCAGTTTGATTTGCATCCCGAAAAAACGATCCGGGGTATGACCGGTATTTCAGGCGTGCAATTTATTCTGTGGGGACAAAACATCGAACGACTGGATGGGGATAACTGGGGTGGCGGTAAAAGAGATTATTTTTTCTACCTGCACACCATGTTGTGGGCTTTCTTACCCTGGAGCCTGCTGGCTTATGCAGCCACAGGCATGAAAATAAACGCCCTGTGGAAACAGCGCTTCCGATACTTACCTGGCGAAGAAGGGTTGACAGCGGGAACCATTGTAACGGTTTTTACGCTTATATCGCTTTCAAAATTTCAATTGCCGCATTACCTGAATATTCTTTTTCCCTTTTTTGCCATACTCACCGCGGTATACCTCTTGGCGTTGTACCGGCAACAGCGTTGGAACATATTACGGATTTGGCGAAATATACATGCAGGTATAATGATCGTTGCGGTCGTACTCGTTTTTCTTCTCTGCACCTACGCGTTTTCCATTCAGTCGTATTTTTGCTGTGCACTGGCGGTGGCTGTCGGGATATCCGGATACCTTGTTTATAAAAAATCCGGGGTGCTCCTTCAGTTATTCATCACGAATATCATCGGCATAGCTGTAATAAACATCATGCTGAATGGAAACTTTTACCCGGCGCTGATGCAATACCAGGCCGGATATACCCTTGCTAAGACCGTAGCGAAACAGGCTATTCCGAACGACGAGATCGCATTTTATAATACACACAGCTTTGCTTTCGACTTTGCATCCGTTTACCTGCATCCGACCATAGAGATGGAAGCACTGAAGAAGAAGAAACAACAATGGCTGATAACAGACGCTGCGGGCATAGACAGTCTGCGGAATAGCGGGAAGACAATCGCCACTATCGACGCAGCGGCACAATACCGCATCACCAGACTCAAAGCCTCTTTTTTGAACCCATCTGCACGACCTGGCACCCTTGATACACTTTACCTGATCAAAACAGAATAGCATGCAACCTGAAATATCAGTTGTGATTACTGTACTAAATGAAGCAGACAATATTCGTCCGCTGATTGAGAAATTGAGAACCGACCTGAAAGACCTGGCATATGAAGTGGTATTTGTAGACGATGGCTCTACAGACGGAACACAACAATGCATAAGAGAAAATGCAGACGAACATATCGTGTTGCTGGAACTGCGGAAGAACTACGGGCAAAGTACCGCGATGACGGCAGGCATTGAACATGCAACCGGAAAACATATCGCATTGATGGACGGTGACCTGCAAAACGATAGCAGCGACATCCCCGCGATGCTGGACAAACTCAAGAGCGAAGATTGGGATGTGGTGGCCGGACATCGGAAAAACAGAAAAGACGGATTCATCATCAGAAAAATCCCCAGCAATATCGCCAATTATCTGATCAGGAAAGCAACCGGCGTACACATAAAAGACTATGGCTGCACACTAAAGGTTTTCAAAAAGGAAATAGCAGACGACCTCGGCATTTACGGAGAAATGCACCGGTTTATTCCGGTATTAGCCAGCCTGCAGGGCGCACGCATCAGCCAGGTAGCTGTAAAGCACCATCCCCGTACTATGGGAAAATCCAAATACGGGCTGGGGAGAACCCTCCGTGTCATATCCGACCTGTTTACAATGATTTTCTTCCGAAAATATATTCAAAAGCCGATGCATCTTTTTGGCTCTATCGGTTTTATCATGTTGCTTGCAGGTGTAGTGATTAACCTGTATTTACTATTCCTGAAAATAGGTGGTGAAAACCTATGGGGCAAACCGCTCCTGATTCTCGGCGTTATTTTACTGCTGGGAGGCATACAGTTAATAACCATTGGTTTTTTGGCAGAAATAAGCATTCGCATTTATTTTGAATCGGGAAGAAAAAAAACGTATCAGGTAAGAAAAATTATCCGGGGAGGTGAAAAAAGGAAACTGTCACTTGGTTAAAAAATATCGTATAGGTAGGCTATGTACAGATCGAACTTTGAAATTGTAGGATACTAAATATCGCATAGGTAAAACGGCACCTGAATAAATTTTTAGAAAAGCTTCGGCACGAGCCTTAATAAAAAATAACTATAGAAAATGCATTTTCTTACTATACATCCTTAAATCCAATTAACCCTTTTAAACCGGACGAGCTGTTTTTATTGTGATCTTATAATCTTTTGTCCCATCAGGAGGATATACTTTAAATTCGAATGAAATAGGTTCATTTGGATTAAGATACTTATATAAAATAAGGTTGTTGCTTGAAATTGAAGTGTTCGTTTCCGATAAAAATGTAATAACAATTTCTGCATCTTTAAATTTTGCTATCGATGCATTATTCTTTATAACACCCGTTAAAAGATAACCGTCATTAGCATATTTGGATTTTGAGAACAGAGTAGGTTTCTGAACGAGGATTCTGTTTGGAGTAAAAGATGTTGTCATTTCGATATGCTGAACAGGGTTAGACTCTTCAAGCAATCTTAACTGATTTTTCAGTTGTTCGGGGCTCAAATTCTCAATTTTCTCTTCTATTACACCTAATGAAGTTTGAAGATTAACCTGAGAAGTAGGATTTGTACAGTTCAAAGCAATGATAGAAAAACTATAAATACAAACAACATTTAGCATCTTCATAGTAAATATTTTTAGAATATACGAAAAAATCAAGTCGTTTATTGTATATTAATAAAATTAATCACTCATAGAACTACTAATCAAAAATGCAAAATCTAAGTATTTTCACCTACTTATATAATTGATGCTCTTTTGTGAAGCTTAACTGTACACTTAACAGCAAGCCTATAACTGCACCCCAAAAAACACTGCTTTTCTTCAAGAGGATAAACTTTTGATAAAATGAATGTAAGTCAAACACTCTTCTAAAAAGGCGGGGTGTATTTCTTGCTTAGAGACTGGTCAAGCAGTCTTCTCTACTCAATCTTCTACAAATGCTACTGACTCCTATTTACTTCCTTACTAGTACAGTAAATAGCTTTCTATTTTAGGAGTCCCTCTCACAGCAAGCTAGTGAAAGAAGAAAACGAATTACTATATTCCGCCAAAACTCTTATTTTTTTGTAGTTTTGGCGGAATATAAAACAAAGAATTGTTTTGCTGATAGGCAGAGAACACGAAAAAACGCTATTACAGGAAGCGCTGACAAGCAGTCGATCTGAGCTGATTGCTATTTACGGGCGCCGTCGGGTGGGAAAGACATTTTTGGTTCGGGAGTTTTTAAAACGCAGCATTGTACTTGAAGTAACCGGACTGCATAAGGGAAGCATGGCAGACCAGATTGAAAACTTTACAGGAGAAATTTCGAAACGTTTCAGAAGAAAGAAAGTTGCAATGCCTTCCAACTGGCTTGAGACCTTTAGCCGGCTTGAAGACTATCTGAACAGTCTTCGGTCTCACAAAAAGAAAGTTATTTTCATTGATGAATTTCCCTGGATGGCCACCGCCCGTTCCAAATTCCTGATGGCATTCGAAAATTTCTGGAACCACTATTGTACCAGACGAAAAGACCTGATGGTTGTTATTTGCGGATCCGCAGCTTCCTATATGATTCAGCAAATTATCAGGAACAAAGGTGGACTTCATAATCGGGTAACACAAAAAATAAGCCTGTTGCCTTTTACATTGCACGAAACCAAACTGTTTCTGGAAAGTCGAAATATACGTTATACCCCTTATGATATTTTGCAGGTATACATGATCATGGGGGGTGTACCCCATTACCTTGAGAAACTACGCAGCGGCAGAAGTGTGGCACAGAATATAGACAAACTGTGTTTTGAAAAAGATGGCCTGCTTAAAGAAGAGTTCAATGAATTGTACTCCTCTCTTTTTGAAGACTCCGATAAGCACCTCGCCATCATAAAAGCCCTGGCTGCATCCAACAAAGGCATTACCCGACAGGAGCTCATCAAAAAAATTGGCACCCCGAGTGGTGGTGATTTGTCGCTGAAGATCGAAGAGCTGAGAGAATCCGGCTTTATAACCGAGTATGCCTATTATGGCAATAAAAAACAATTGTCTCTTTACCGGCTGTCTGATGAATATTCCAGATTTTACCTGAAATTCGTACACCACAATAAAGCCGGTGGACGCGGCGCCTGGCAACGATTGCATAAAACACAGTCCTACGCATCGTGGTCGGGATTCTGCTTTGAAACAATATGTCTCAAACATATCCTTCAAATCAAAAAAGCGCTTCGTATTGATGCTATATTTTCCACCAACAGCAGTTGGTTTAATAAAAACACACAAATAGACCTTCTGATCGACCGGGATGACAACGTCATCAATGTATGTGAAATGAAATTCTATAACGCTCCCTTCAGCATCGATAAAAGGTATTATCAGAACCTGAAAAATAAAATAGCTGAACTACAGCAGGAAACAAAAACACGAAAAAATATTTTTCTGGTAATGCTTACCTCTCATGGACTGAAAGAAAATGAATACAGCAGAGAACTGGTGCAAAACACATTAGACATGAACATCCTTCTAAAATAGGGAAATTTATAATCCGCCAAAACTATACAAAAAACAGGGTTTTGGCGGATTATAAAAAAGAACAGAAGCACCAATAATTCTTTCTGATAAAAAAATTCCGATGCTATACGAACGATTAGAGAATTTTCACTGGTTGCCTTTGCAAAATATTTACCATTTACTACAATAGCGAGCTCATTGATTATCTTCGGCAAGCTCTTTTATCAGCCGCATCATAGCGCTGCCGGCATTCCTTCCGGGCGACATACCTGTCAGATAGGGTGCAGCATGGAGCGAAGTATCTGGTTCAAAAAAATCAGGCTTCAGCAGATACCCCAGTTCATCCATCCCCAGCCCCAATACGAACCGGGGGCCTTTGTTGCGCATGAGCTTTTTACTTTCCAGCGAATACAATGGAGAACTCTCCCCCGGATGCGTTACAAAACTGGCTTCTCCGATTGAAAACCAGGCCAGCTCCGTGAGTACTCCTTCTGCAATATCTCTTCTGATAATATGCGCCGCCGCTAAGTTTTTGAAAACAGGATTCGTGACCGGCACTTCCCATAAGCGAGCAGCAAAAGCCAGGGAATTATCTTCCAGCGGTATTGCATTTTTCAACGCTGCTATCACAGCTTCTCCCAATTCCATGCCTCTTTTCTCCGCTTCCTCAAAAGTACGCGGTACCTTTTCAGGCTGAATCCACCCGCCGACGGCGCCCTGCAGGTACAGGTTCACCCCGCCAACATCCGTTTGTAGTTTTTTATATAAACCGGCAGGAAAATCAGCACTTACCAGCGTATTTTCTTTACTGAGGATGGTAGGGTGACACGCGAAGTTTATCAGTGAAGCAATGTTTTTTCCCCGACGGTTTACAAATTGCAGGATGCTTACTTCCCTATCCAGTTCATTTTTTTCGGACACATTTTCTACCCACCCTTCTCCAAACGACGTGACCGCATATTTTGCTGTAGCTGTGGTTCTCTTTTTCCATGCTGTTACAATCACTGCTGCTGTAGTCTGCACCAGGTGTTCGATGTAGGCACTGTCTGTACCACTGTGCGCAGGGCTTTCTCCCCATAGTCCGATTACGTCGGGAGCCGCGTGCGTATGCGTAGAAGATATTACTATACGGTCTGCATTAAAATGCTCCCTGGGTATCTGGGTTTCCACCAGGTCTCTGATGCGTTGTACGAGAGGATACGGAAGCCCGATACAATCAACCGATACAATAGCAATAGCATTCTCCTTATCACACACTACCACGGCTTTGGCGTACAGGTCATCGTGTACTCCAGTACTTTTTCGTCCGTGCTGATATCCTGCCAGGTATACAGCGCCGGATGGATTGATCCGTGCCTCCGCAGCACCTACCTCGAAAATGACAGGCGCAGCCACCGCCTGAATTGATGTACACAAAAGCCCCACTAGAATGGCAAACGACAGAATACGACACATCACCAGATTTCTTTTGTTCAAACCTATGAAAATGCTGTATTTTGCTACCATATACAAAAAATTATTGTTATGCATTCTAATCGTCGTGTTTTTCTTAAACAAATGGGTACACTACTGGCGGGTTCGGGAGTGGTTGCAAACTTACCATTTCATTCATTGGCTGCAGATAAAAAATCGTTTTTCGAAATATCGCTGGCACAATGGTCATTACACAAAGCGTTGTTCAGTAAAAAAATAGATAACCTGGATTTTCCCGCCGTTACCAAAAAGGAGTTCGGCATCAACGTGGTAGAATATGTAAACCAGTTCTTTAAAGATAAAGCAAATGATACAAACTACCTGAACGAATTGATGAAAAGAGTGAACGACAACGGCGTTAAAAATCACCTGATCATGATAGATGGCGAAGGCGGGCTGGCGGAGCCGGATGATGCTAAAAGAAAGCAAAGTGTGGAGAATCACTACAAATGGGTAGACGCGGCGAAATACCTCGGATGTACGACCATTCGCGTTAACAGTTTCGGTACCGGCAGTGCGGAAGATGTACAGAAAGCAGCTATCGACGGGCTGGGACGCCTGGGTGAATACGGTGAAAAAGCAGGCATCAATATTATTGTGGAAAATCACGGGGGATACTCCTCCAACGGACAATGGCTGGCAGCCGTTATGAAAGGGGTGAACAAAAAGAATGTGGGCACCCTTCCCGACTTCGGCAATTTCTGTATCAAGCGAGACGGTGGTAAATGCGTGGAAGAATATGATCGCTACAAAGGTGTAGCAGAACTAATGCCCTATGCCAAAGGAGCCAGCGCCAAAACCTATGATTTCGATGCACAGGGTAACTGTATTGAAACCGACTATAAAAAAGTAATGGCAATTATAAAGAAAGCAGGTTTTAAAGGTTACATTGGCATTGAATACGAAGGAAGCAGCCTGGATGAATACGAAGGCATCAAAAAAACAAAAGCCTTATTGGAGCGCATGGGCGGCAGGGTATAATATTAATTTTTCTTAATAGCGCTGAATAAGCAAACAGGAAAGGGTTGAACGATTGTTCAGCCCTTTCCTGTTGCGTAATGTTAGTGTGGCTTTCTCCCGCTCATTTAATACCCAACAAACGCGTTTAACAAGGGGCCAAAACACAACCGGTGCTACCCATCAGCTTGACTCTCCGGCTACTTCTCCTATTCCACAGTTCATTCATATACCCGTTTTTACCAATAAGCAGGAATTGCCCGTTATCTAATTTCACGATGGCGCCCTGTTGAAAACAGCGGTAAACATCGGCAGGACTTTGTTTGATATTCAGATCGCCCCCTGTTACCGTTTGCAGGTACCCGCACTAAACACTGGTGCAAGCAAATGTATTTGCAGGAACGGCTCCTACCATAATAAAAATATACGTACCTATCCGCATTTGTCTCTAACAATAACACTTCATGTACAATTCTCCCTTTTACGTTAGCTTATTTCCCTTTACAGATATTTCTGTGACGGAATTTTGCAGTCGAAAAAAAAATGTTAAAACATTATAATTAAAGAGGATAGCATGGTTAGATTATTAGCTTTTTTAATGACTTTGGTTGTTTGTAGCACTGAACTGTACGCGCAGCAGTTTACAGTCAGTGGCAGAGTGTTAGAATCACAATCAGAACAGCCGATACAAGGCGCCAGTGTGTCGATCAAAGGCACTACACAATCAGTACTTACCCAACATGATGGGAGTTTCAGCATACAAGCGCAACCGAACCAGATTCTGGTTATTTCATTTGTTGGTTTCGAGACCGTAGAAACCGCCTTGAACAGACGCAGTAACAATTTGGATATCCTGCTTGTACCGGAAAGTCTGCAACTGGCCGAGGTGGTAGTAACCGGCGCACTCGGTATCAAACGTTCCACAAGAGAGTTTGGGGCCAGTGCCAAAGTCGTAGACAATGAAAACCTGAATCAGGGAAAAACCGTTAATCCTATTTTTGGATTAACCAGTAAAGTAACCGGCTTACGTATTAATATGTACGACAGCAAAGTAGACCCGAATGTTCAAATAACACTGAGGGGTACCCGTTCATTAAGCAGAACATCCGGCATAGACGGGCGAAATACCAATGCTCCCATTTATGTGGTAGACGGTGTGCCTATTCCCAATATTGACAGGTTAAATCCTAACGACATAGAAAGTATCACTGTACTAAAAGGGGCCAATGCTGCCGCTTTGTACGGATCAGAAGGTGTAAACGGCGCCCTGATGATTACTACCAAAGGAGGTAAAAAAGGACGCGGTGTCATAAGCTTTAGCAATACCACCACTTTCTCACAGGCATTCTTACTACCTCCTGCGCAAAAAATTTACGGGCAAGGTAGCGATGGGGTGTACGACCCTGTACAATATGAATCCTGGGGACCGGCATTTGACGGCAGCATGAAAGATTTTGGCCTGCCATTACCTGATGGCACTCAACCACAACTGCGCTATGCAGCCCCGTCGAACGATAATCGCCTTGATCTGTTTCAAACAGGTGTTAACATACAGAATGATATCTCCTTTTCAGGAGGTGATGAAAAAAGCACCTATTACCTGTCTTTGCAAAATGTTGCTCAAACAGGCATTATTCCGAAAGACCGGAACAACAGAACCAACCTCCGATTCAATGGTTCCCGTAATTTTGGACGCCTGAACACTTCCTATAACATCAATTATATTTATAACGACAAAAGCATCACCCCGGACGGACCGTGGATTGGCGCTTACCGTTATCCGGCTAATTTCGACTTTGGAATGGTGAAAGACTGGGAAAACCCACTATCTCCTGGCAATCCCCTGAACTATTTCACACCCTCCGGCAGCTGGCTCAGGAACCCCTATTTCCTGATCGACAACATCAGGGATAACAGCAAACAGCAGACCATCAATGGTAAGGTAGAATTGGATTATAAATTTACCTCTTGGTTTAAAGCTATTTACCGGTTGGGGCTTTATTCTCTTACTGATGAAACCAACAGCTACACCCGTAAGTTTCTGGCTACCGGCACCAGAAACGTGCCCGGCGTAGTAACAGATGGCAGTAACAACTATCGCAGGCTCAACAGCGACCTGATGTTGAACTTCCGGAAAGACTTCGACAAAATATCTACCAAACTGCTATTGGGGCAAAATATCCGTACCGATGATCGTAAACAAACCAGCGTTGGTGTATCCAATAGCGGGGGTAGCGGGCAGTTATTATATCCTGATGTGATCAATCCGGGCAGCCGCACAGGCAACCTGGCCGGCAGCGTTGCCAAGACACAGTATCGCTCAGTTGCCGCTTATGGAGAGCTTACCGTTGGCTACGACAACTATCTGTATGTAACGCTTACAGGTAGAAACGACTGGGTTTCTGTATTGAGCAAAGAGAACAGGTCGTACTTTTATCCCGGCGTCAGCGCTTCATTTGTAGCCAGTGACGCGATCGCGTTGCTGAGAGAAAACAAGAACATCTCATTTGCAAAGGTGTATGCTTCCTGGAATAAAACAGGAAATGTGCCGCTGCCTCCATATAGCCTCAATAATACTTATTCGCAGTCGAACGGATTTCCATTCGGCAATATCGCTGGTTTTCTACCCAGTAGCACCAACCCCAACCCTAACATTCAACCGGAATTTGTATATTCCTATGAAGCGGGTTTGCAATTGGGATTGTTTGACAACCGTTTGAATTTTGAAGGAGCCTATGTTTACACAGACTCTAAAGGGCAGATTTTAGCTGCGAATACCTCCAGAGCCACAGGTTATAGTGTGATGCGTGTAAACTCCGGACAGATGACTAACAGTATAATAGAGGCAAGCGTAAACGGAGATGTAATCAGAAACAAGAACCTGAGATGGAATCTTGGCTTCAACTTCACATACATCGACAATCAGTTGAAAGAATTATATGGTGGAGCAAAAGAAATCAACAATTTCAGGCAATCATATGGTATCATCGGCGAAAGATTCCCCAGTCTTCTTGTGAGTGATTACAAAAGAGACCCGAACGGTAATGTGGTGGTTGACCCTGCTACAGGCGACCCCATCGTTGCTACCGACAACAGGCTATTAGGTACGCTCATCCCCCCCTATCAAATGGGAGTAAGTACTATGTTGAGTTACAAAGGATTTAGCCTTGGCGCACAGTTTGACTGGAGAGTTGGTGGATGGTTGTATTCCGAAATCGTACCGGCAATGTATGCCGCAGGAACAGAGCCGAGAACAACCGAATACGGTCGTCAGCCTTTTGTATGGCCCAACTCTGTGATCGAAACTGTTGCCCCCGAATATAACCCTGACGGCAGCATCAAAGTTGCCGGACAATACACCCCTAATACATTGACTACATCGAGTGGAGGACGCGCTTTCTGGGCTAAACAGGGAGAAGTGCAGATCAATACAGCAGCAAAATCTGACTTCTTCAAACTCCGCGAATTGAATCTAACTTACCAATTGCCATTGACGCTCCTGGGAAGACAACATGTAGTTCGTGAAGCCAGTATATCTTTCGTAGCCACCAACCTCTTCCTTATCAGGCATGTGGACAATAAATATGGTGATCCGGAATACCTCTACAATAACACCGATGGCTACCTGAGTTTCCGCCAAGTGCCGCCGCTGAGAACTTTTGGCTTTAATGTAAACGTAACATTTTAATAAGAACTCACTAATTGATGAAAAAGATTATGAAAAATAGTATTCTATATACATTGACACTTGCAATCCTCGCACTTACATCGTGTGAGAAGTTTCTGGATGTAAATGATAATCCTAATCTCCCGGGTTCTGCTACATTGCCGTTAAGTGCAAAGTTACCAGCGGCCCAGGTGAGTACCGCTATACAGGAAACAGGGCAACTCAATCAGATAGGTGCGTTCTGGGGAGGATACTGGGGTACCAATAATGAAGCGATCAGTTCGTTTATAGACCTTAAATCCTACAATGGCCCTGCTATTCGCCACCAAAGAGATGGCATTCCGGTTTGGGAAACCGGATATACCAATCTTCTTTATTATCAATTAATTAAAGAGGAAGCCGAATTGAAGAATGAACTGTTTTATACCGGCGTCGCAAAGATTATGATGGGATGGCATTTTTTGAGATTGGTAGACGTGTACAATGGCATTCCTTTTGAACAGGCTTTACAGGGTTCTAACCATATCAGCCCTGAGTATGAAGATGGAAAAACAGTGTATCAAAAATCTGTTGACCTGATCACATCCGGAATTGAGGACATTAAAGCTGCTCCCGCCACCTCCAGTATCGACCCAGGCACGAACGATGTCATGTTCAAAGGCGACAAAACGTTGTGGATCAAATTTGCCAATACCGTTAAACTCAGAGCGCTCATTCGCCAAAGCGAAGCGGGCGAGCAGTCTTACATTACTGCAGAGATTGCCAAGATACAGAGCGAAGGATCTGGTTTTCTGGCGGCAGGTGAGCATGCAACTGTAAATCCCGGATTCGGGTCTGCGAATCCTAATAACTTTTGGAATAGCTACTATAAAGACCCTACCGGAGCCAGTGCCGCCAACCGCGAGAATATTCGCCCCACTGTATTTATATTGGAGCAATATCAACTGTTGAACGATCCACGTTTGCAAAACCTGTATACGGAGGTGGAAGGTAACTACAATGGTGTTTTATTTGGCAACCCGGCTACTGCTCCGGAATATGCCCGCGATACCACATCGGCGTTTAAAGGTCCGGATGAAAATGGCGGACAACCGGCGGCATTATTTAAAGACCCTTCTCAGGCACTTGTACTGATGGGCTCTTTTGAAAGTCTTTTTTTACAGGCAGAGGCAGCGCACCGTGGCTGGCTTTCCGCAGGCAATGCTAAACAATTGTATGAGCAGGCCATCAAAGAATCATTCAAGTATATGGAGGTTTCAGAAGGTGAATTTGCCGGCTACAACGCGCAATCCGGGGTCAACTTCGATGATCCCACCGATAAGATTGAACGCATCATTACGCAAAAATGGCTATCGCTCAATAGCATCAGCAGCATTGAAGCATGGAACGATTACAGAAGATTGGGCATACCCAATATCCCCAACTCCCTGGAAGCACCCAGCTCCACTGCAAGACCACTCCGTTTTATGTATCCGGAAACAGAACGCATGACCAATAATGAGCAGACCCAAAAAATGGGAAGCGATGATATAATAAATGACAGCGTATGGTGGGATAAGTAAACCAAACAGCTACAATATAGAATCCGGATGTAACATGCTTACATCCGGATTTTTGTTTTTGGGGCTGTCTGATATATGGAGTTACTATTCATCGTTGAAAGCCGAGACCACGGACCCATATTTGCTACGATAGAAAAAACTTCCTCATCACTGCTCACTATGGCACATATAATAAATTCCACGTGGCCTTACGGCTCCTTCAAAGCCATCAGAGGCTAATAGCAATTACCCTCTCTTCACTTTCCTACCGCCTAAACCGGCTTTACGGGCCGGTACCCTGATTTCAGCATATACCCTCCGTTGTCCGGAGACTACGCAGGACTAATATTCCGGATACCCGGCCTTAACAATACAACAACAGGAACAGCTTAATTGGAAGCAGCTCCATTATTGCACGCATTTCTCCTATCAGTAGCGTTCATTTCCCATTCAGCAGACAACGGATGCCATAACAAGAGGGCATCCTCCTTGCTCTTCCGTAACGAACAGATTATCAATATACAAAGACTAATTTTTCTGTATTATCTGATGAAAATAAAAAACCCGGCATTAGAAAATGCCGGGCATCTTGTGTAGATTTTTTCTATACCCTTTATCTATTTAAGAACTTCAAATTTACTTAAAATCTCGTTAAGGAATTCCAAAAATATCTATTTATTATTCAACAGGTATTCCACAGCCAGTTCATATCCTTTCAGCCCCAATCCGATAATACTCCCTGCCGCCTTTGCCGACACATGTGAAAGCCTGCGGAATTCTTCCCGCGCATGTACGTTCGAAATATGTACTTCTACTACCGGCGCGGGTATGGCCGCTATGGCATCGCCAATAGCCACGGATGTATGGGTATAGGCAGCCGGATTGAGCACAATGCCATCGCATTCAAACCCGGCCTGCTGAATTTCCGTAACCAGTTCTCCCTCAATATTGCTCTGAAAGTATCGCAATTCTACCCCGGTATACTTTTGCCGGAGCGTTTCCAGGAATGTATCGAAACCGGTACTACCATATATGCCGGGCTCCCGCGTTCCCAGCAGGTTCAGATTGGGGCCGTTTATGATCGCTATTTTCATGTCTGGTCAATTTTGTAACTCCGCCCGGTATTACGAAAAACATCAGTTTTTCATTAAGGCTATAAAATCATCGAAGAGGTAGCGGCTGTCGTGCGGGCCTGGGGTTGCTTCCGGATGGTATTGTACAGAAAAAGCCGGTTTTCCCTTTACACGAATACCTTCAATCGATCCATCATTCAGATTGACATGGGTTACCTCTACGCGGTCTGACTTTTTTACGCCTTCCGGATCTATACCGAAGCCGTGGTTCTGGGTGGTAATTTCACTGCGCCCGGTAATGATATTTTTAACAGGATGATTCAGCCCACGATGCCCATGATGCATTTTAAAGGTGTTAATGCCGTTGGCCAATCCCAGCAACTGATGCCCCAGGCAAATGCCAAACAGGGGCAGGTTCTTTTCCAAAATGCCTTTTACGGTATCTACTGCATACTCCATGGGTGCAGGGTCGCCGGGACCATTGGAGATGAAGTAGCCATGCGGCCTGAAGTCCTCTGTTTCCCTGAGCGGCGTTTTAGCGGGATATACGCGGATATGCGCGCCTCTTTCCGTGAGACAGTTAAGGATATTCTTTTTCACACCAAAATCGTATACTGCTATGCGAATAGGAGAATGAGGGTTTCCGGCTTCATACACTTCTCTGGTAGAAACAGCCGATGCCAGCTCCAGTCCCCTCATAGAGGGCACCTGCTGAAGCCTTTCTTTAAGGCCAGCTATATCGGTGTCTTCAGATGAGATAATACAATTCATAGCGCCCCGGGTGCGTATATGGGCTACCAGGGCACGGGTATCTATCTCATGAATGGCTACTATGCCTTGCTCTTCCAGGTAGTTTTGCAGGGAGTTATCCGCCTGAAACCGGCTGTACTTTTCTTCCAGGTTACGTGCTATCAATCCGCGTATTTTTACCGAGTTGCTTTCCACATCACCGGCCTTCACACCATAGTTGCCAATATGCGCCGCATTCATGATGGCCACCTGCCCGTAATAGCTGGGATCTGTGAATACTTCCTGGTATCCGGTCATACCGGTATTGAAACATATTTCGCCGGTGGCAACACCGATCTTTCCGAATGATTTGCCGTAAAAAATATTACCGTCTTCCAGTAATAACACCGCTTTTTTTGTGGGAACCGTACCTGCCATTGTCGATGAAAATTTTGCAAAGAAAGCGATTTAAGCCGGCTTTTCCCGAAGTTTTTGTGCACAATATGTTTATTGCAAAACGCCGACGGGTACCATGCAGCCAATTTGAGAAAAATCAGCATTTTCTCGCCACGCAGCCTCCTGTATACACCAGATACGCCTGTAACATCTTCAACAAAAAAGCCGCTCCGGAAAATTCCGGAACGGCTAACAGTATGTAAACAGAAGTGGTTATTCCGCTTTAGGTTCTTCGGGCTTAGCAGGAGCTTCTTCCGCTACCGGTGCTGTTGCCTGCTCCTGTACCGGTTCTTCCGCCTTTGAAGCCACAGCGTCTCCTGCTTTTTTAGAAGCACGGCCACGACGGGTTCTTTTGGTAGTAGCAGCTTTTTCGGTACCCTTCACGTACACTTCGTTGAAGTCAACCAGTTCAATCAGGGCTGTTTCTGCATTATCACCCAGTCTCTTCCCCAGTTTGATAATGCGGGTATATCCGCCGGGGCGTCCGGCTACTTTGGGTGCCACTACCGTAAACAGCTCCTTTACCACTTCCTTATTCTGCAAATGGCTGAATACCAGGCGGTGGTTATGGCTGATCTGCTCTGCAGACTCCGTTTTCTTTGTTTTGGTGATCAGCGGCTCCACATATATCCTCAAAGCCTTTGCTTTTGCGAGGGTAGTGATAATTCTCTTGTGGGTAATCAGGGCATTGGCAAGGTTTTTCAACAATGCTTTCCTGTGCGATGCCGTTCTGCTTAAGTTATTGACTTTGTCTCCGTGACGCATGACTGTTTAATTTTACACCGATACTTTCATATCGGATCGGGTTATTAAATACCGCCTGTACCGTGTCAAGGAAATACATGCGGTTCCGTGGCAACCACGGATTGTGTTATTTTAATTACAATTCATCTTTATCCAGCCCCAGTTTGGTCAGGTCCATTCCGAAATGGAGGCTTCTGTCGCCCAGCACCTGCTCAATTTCAGCCAGCGATTTCTGTCCGAAGTTGCGGAATTTCATCAGATCTTCCTGTTCGTATTGTACCAGTTCGCTCAGGCTGTTGATTTTAGCAGCTTTGAGACAGTTAAAGGCACGCACACTGAGATCCAGGTCTTCCAGCGGTGTTTTCAAAACTTTCCGCAATTGCAGTACCTGCTCGTCCACCACATCTTCTTTTTTATCTTCCTTGCTGTCGAATGTAATGTTTTCGTCGGTAATAATCATCAGGTGCTGAATCAGTATCCTGGAAGCCTGCTTTACCGCCTCTTCGGGGTGTATGGTTCCGTCTGTCTGCACTTCCATCAACAGCTTTTCGTAGTCCGTTCTCTGTTCCACACGGAAATTTTCCACTGTATACTTCACGTTCTTAATGGGTGTGAAAATAGCATCTGTGGGTATATATCCGAAAGGAGCATCCTTCACCTTATTATCTTCTGAAGGCACGTATCCGCGTCCTTTACCAATGGTGATCTCTATATTCAATTTGGCGGAAGGATCCAGTGTACAGATCAGCAGTTCCGGATTCATAATCTGAAAAGTACCGGTAGCTTCTCCTATATGTGCAGCAGTAAACTCGCTTTTTCCTTTGATAGACAGCGTAAGCTTTTCCTGAGATACATCTGTATCTAGAACTTTCTTGAAGCGAACCTGTTTCAGATTCAGGATGATTTCGGTTACGTCTTCGGTAACGCCGGGCAACGTGGCAAACTCATGGTCAGCGCCTTCTATAAAGATTCCCACTATCGCATACCCTTCCAGAGAATTCAACAAAACCCTGCGCAGTGCGTTGCCTATGGTAACGCCATACCCCGGCTCTAACGGGCGGAATTCAAAAGATGCTTCAAATTCGTTTGCTTTTTGAAGTATGATTTTATCCGGCTTTTGGAAATTTAAAATGGCCATATTTAAATTTCAGTTTAAAGTTTTATATCCTCGTTGTTGTACGCTGGATATTATGAATAATAGAAAAACTATCTTATCAATGCTGGGATTATTGTCCGCTATTATTTAGAGTACAACTCCACGATCAATTGTTCCTTGATATTTTCCGGTACGCTTTCCCTTTCAGGGTAGGTGATGAATGTACCGGTAAGCGTAGATTCATTCCAATCAAGCCAGTTGAATTTCGGATTTTTGCCCTTTATCTGACTGGTCACGGCAGTATTTTCCCTGCTTTTCTCTTTCAGACTGATCACGTCGCCGGCCTTCAGCCTGAATGAAGGAATATTGACTACTTCTCCGTTTACGGTAACGTGCTTATGCGATACCAACTGGCGGGCAGCAGGGCGGGATGGTGCAATACCCAGGCGGAACACCGCATTGTCGAGCCTTGCTTCGAGTAGTTTTATCAGGTTGGCACCGGTAACGCCTCCCAAACGGGCTGCTTCTTCAAATGTTTTGCGGAACTGACGCTCCAGCAATCCATAAGTATATTTTGCTTTTTGTTTCTCCTTCAACTGAAGTGCATACTCACCCGGCGCTTTGCGTCGTTTAGAAGGACCATGCTGGCCGGGAGGAAAGCTGCTTTTGGTAAGCCATTTACCATTGCCCAGAATGGGCTCGCCGAAAATGCGTGAAATTCTTGTTTTTGGGCCTGTGTAACGTGCCATAATTGCTGTTTTGATTTTTTAGTTTCGGTGCACGATCATTAAAAATCTAAAATCAATCGTACACCCGTTTTGAAAATTCCGGTTGCTGATCGTATTTACCATCAGCAACCGAATAATATATCGTTATAATTATACTCTTCTTTTCTTGGGAGGGCGGCAACCATTGTGCGGAAGTGGTGTAATATCCTTGATAGTACTTACTTCAATACCACTGGATGCGAGGGCGCGGATAGCTCCTTCACGACCGGCGCCGGGTCCTTTCACAAATACATCCACTCTTTTCAACCCTGCGTCCTGCGCCACTTTAGCAGCGTCGGAAGCAGCCATCTGTGCTGCGTAAGGTGTATTTTTCTTAGAGCCCCGGAAACCCATTTTTCCGGCACTGCTCCAACTGATTACCTGTCCGTTTTTATTGGTCAGACTGATAATGATATTATTGAAGGTGGCAGAGATATGCGCATCACCATGTGCATCTACTTTTACAATTCTTTTTTTCGCAGCGGCTTTAGCGCTGTTTTGCTGTCCTTTAGCCATAATGGTTTACTTAGGTAATCTTTAAATGTTTGTTACGTGACGAACAACCCCTCCCCGGGAAGTGTACCGGATCCGGCGGTTGTACTTATTTATTTACTACTTCTTGGCGGCTTTCTTCTTACCGGCTACAGTCTTACGTTTACCTTTACGGGTACGTGAGTTGGTACGGGTACGTTGTCCGCGCAAAGGCAATCCTTTACGATGACGCAGTCCACGGTAGCAAGCGATATCCAGCAGACGCTTTATGTTCATTTGCACTTCCGAACGCAACTGACCTTCTACCTTCAGCTCATTAGTTATGGTGCTACGAATAGCATTCAGTTCATCATCATCCCATTCGTACACTTTCTTGTTCAAATCAATATTTGATTTGGTCAAAATATACTGAGCAGTGGAGCGACCGATACCGTAGATATAGGTAAGTCCTATCTCTCCTCTTTTATTCTTAGGTAAATCAACACCGGCAATACGAGCCATAAAGATTCTAAATTTTAAATTTCAAATTAATTACTAACCTTGTCTTTGCTTAAAGCGGGGATTCTTTTTGTTGATAACATACAACACGCCCTTCCTTCTCACGATTTTGCAATCGGCACTACGCTTTTTAATGGATGCTCTTACTCTCATTGTTTTGAGTTTTATTTGTATCTGAATATTATTCTTCCTCTGCTCAAATCATATGGACTCATCTCTACCCCCACTTTATCACCTGGTAAAATCCGGATATAGTGCATTCTCATCTTTCCCGATATGGTAGCCAGGATCTCATGGCCGTTTTCCAACTTCACTTTGAACATTGCGTTGGATAAGGCTTCTACAATAATTCCATCCTGTTTAATGAGTGCTTGTTTTGCCATATTGTTTTTGGGTGCGCAAAGATACGACTATTATACTAATTATAAAAATATAATAGAAAAGCATCTGACTAAAAAAATCCACTGCCGGTTCACTATAGAGACGTAAAATTATAAATAAATGATTTTCATACACTTATCATTTTACCAGCCATATAATCAACAGCAGCACTATTTCGGTTCAGCTACATTCCGTAAAGGGCGCAAAGCTAATGAAACAAGTTGAGAAACAGGGCGAAACGTTCGAAAAAGACGCAGGCGAAAGTCAGCAGTGCACTAATGCCGCAAACAGTGGTGTTGTATAGGCTGTTTTTTATCACCTTGTTGCCGATACAAAAGCAATGGGTCTGCGAAAAAGCATGTCCGTTCTATACAGATTACACACTGGTTATGGAGGCTCCGAAAACTGCCGCAATTTCAGCCGCGTGCAGGCACCACCGGGTTTATTTTCAGCATTTACATTCGTGCTTTTTTTGTACTTTTCGCTCTTATTGTTAACTAACAACGTTTATGAGCAACTCCTCGCACCTGAACCGGACACTGGGTATACGACTGGCTGTGGTAATAGTAGTAGCCAATATCATCGGCTCCGGGGTGTATAAAAAGGTGGCGCCTATGGCCAACGATCTCCACTCAGCCGGCTGGATACTGATCTGCTGGCTGCTGGGAGGGATCATTACCCTGTTTGGCGCCCTTAGCAATGCCGAAATAGCCGGTATGATGGCTGACACTGGAGGAGAATATGCTTATTACAAAAAAATATATGGGCGTTTTTTCTCTTTCCTGTACGGATGGTCTAATTTCTCGGCCATTAAAACAGCCTCTATTTCTGGCATAGCATATGTTTTTGCACAATCGCTGAACAGTATAGTTGCGCTTCCCGAAGTGCTGTTGTCGTGGAGAGATGTAACCGTACTGGGCATCTTCCGCCCCTTTGAAGATTTTAACGTAAAGCTGGCAGCCATCTTACTGGTGCTGGTGCTCACTTTTCTCAATACACGAGGTATCAAAGCAGGAGCCTGGCTCAGTTCAGGCATTGTACTGGTTATTCTGGCTGGCATCGCCGTGCTGGTGATATTCGGACTGCTGAGCCCCCAGGCAGACATTGGCCGCGCTTTTGAGCTGAATACGGAAGGGCTTTCCACCGTGGGTTTCAGTACTATATTTACCGCCATGCTGGCTGCCTTCTGGGCTTATGAAGGCTGGAACTCAGTGGGGTATCTCGGCGGAGAAATCAAAGACCCGCATAAAAATGTACCCCGGAGCATAACGCTTGGACTCATTGGAGTAATTACGCTTTACCTGCTGGCAAATATCGCCTACCTTTCCCTGCTGCCTATGGCTGCATTGCAGGACATTCACCATACCGGAAGCATAGCAGCGGTAGAAGCCATGAAAGTGTTCTGGGGCAATGGAGGCGCGCTGTTCATGTCGGTACTGATACTGATCTCTACATTGGGATGCACCCATGCCACTATATATAGTAGCGCAAGAATCTATTACGCCATGGCAGGCGAACAATTGTTTTTCAGGGGAGCAGGTACTTTAAACAAGGCGCAGGCGCCGGGCAACGCGCTGGTGATGCAGGGGTTGTGGGCCTGTATGCTGATTCTCTCGGGCTCATTCGATCAGTTGACCGATATGCTTATTTTTGCCGCCTTCCTGTACTATGGTGCTACCACCGTGGGAGTATTTATTTTGCGGAAAAAAATGCCCGACGCACACCGCCCATATAAAGTATGGGGCTACCCCGTTATTCCCGCTTTCTTCATTATTTTTTGCGTATTGCTTATTGCCAATACCATACTGGAACGTCCGCGAGAAGCCGGTATAGGGCTGGCGCTGATATTCATCGGCGTTCCGTTTTACTGGTGGTTCAATTCCACACTGAAAAAGGCGAAGTAGCTGCTATACTATTCCATGTTTTTTTTCGTTTCATGAAAAAAACGCATGACAGAAGAATCTCATATACTATCGTTTGAAACGCAGATTGTGCAGGCATCGCACGGCAAACGGTTTGTAAATCATATTGTAGACATAATTGTTTGCATGATACTGGCTTTTATTTTATCGTCTCTGATCTTTATCATTTACCCCTCCCTCGCCAATAGTATCATTGAAGATAATCCGGTAACGCAATTGTTTTTGCAAATAGCCTGGATGCTTGTACTGGCCTGTTTAATGGGGATTTTTGAAACGATAACCAAAGGCAGATCACCTGGTAAGTACCTCACCGGCACTAAAGTAGTAAACCAGGACGGAACCACTATATCTGCCGCCACCGCTTTTAAAAGAGGGTTTATCAGGATAATCCCTTTTGAAATATTCAGCGCCCTGGGTTCGCCCTGTTTTCCCTGGCACGACAAATGGTCTAACACATACGTGATCGATATCAGAGAATCAATCCTGAACGAATAAATATTGTTGCCGCTGCTGTATGCATGGAGGTAGTTCTGTCGGCATAGCTTACTGTAGCGGAAAAGGGTAATTCCCTACATTTGCAGGATGTCTCTGCATGTAGCTTCTCTGAATTCAGGCAGCAATGGCAACTGCTACTATATCGGCAATGATACAGATGCCGTGCTGATAGATGCGGGCATTTCTGCAAGGGAAACAGACAGGAGGATGCAGCGGCTGGGACTACAGATGGATAAGGTGCGGGCGCTATTTGTATCGCATGAACATTCGGACCATATTACAGGGGTTGCCGGGCTCTCTAAAAAATACAGCCTGCCAGTGTATATCAGTCCGGCTACCCTCGCAGCATCCCGTTTGCCACTGATACCTGAATTGGTGCGCCATTTGTCCACCACATCGCTGGTTACTATTGGCAACCTGGCAGTAACATCCTTCAACAAACGACACGATGCATCAGACCCCTGCAGTTTTGTTGTCTCACACCAACAGGTGAATGTGGGCGTGTTTACCGATATAGGGAGGGTATGCGATACGGTGAAGCATCATTTTGCCAACTGCCACTGTGTTTTTCTGGAGTCCAACTACTGTCCTGATATGCTGATGAAGGGAAAATATCCCTGGTTTTTAAAAAAACGCATCAGCGATGGGTACGGGCATCTTTCGAACCAAGAAGCCCTGGCGTTGTTTACGCAAAATCGCAACAACCACCTCAGTCATCTTATTCTTTCCCACCTCTCCAAAAACAACAACCGTCCTGAACTGGTAGAAAGCCTTTTTACCGGACATGCGGGCAGTACTCAAATTATTGTAGCCTCCCGTTACGAAGCGTCTTCAGTATATTGTATAGAGGGGCCGGGTGCAGCTTCCGCTAAGCTCCTTAAGCCTGCTACGGCTCGTCAGTTGAGTTTGTTCTGAAGTAAAATGGTAAGAGACGGTAAGATGGCAAGATAGAGAAATAGTAAAATGGCAAGACCGTAAGATGGTAAGAAACCTTTACGGTCTTACGATCTCACTATCTTACCATTGTGCCGTCTTCACTTAACATATTGCTGTTTTTCCTACAGCTTAATATTCACCCCTATCATAAAATTGGTTCCGGCCATAGGGAAGTAATAATTTTCACTCACCAGGCTGCCTCCTGTTATATAGCTAAAGGTATAACCATTGGGTTCGTAGCGTTTGTTGAACAGATTGTTCACCTGCAAAATGAAACTGGTTTCGTTAAACACTACGTTGTTCAGGGTATAAATAGTCCGGAAATCCTGCACATAAAAAGGGTTGAGCGACCTGCTTTTATTGCCGGTATTATCCAGGAACTGCCGGCTCACGTACTTTCCGGGGAAACTGATTTCCAGATTTTTTACGGGTATAAAACGGATATCCAACCCTGCTACTACCGAGGGAGAAAACGAGATATCCGTTTCTGAGAAGGTTTCCATTTTTTGCCCGCCTTCATCGTAATCATCATACCAGGCGGTATAATCCTTTATTTTATTGCGGCTCAACGCCAGGTTACCACCCATATTTAGCCATGCAGCCGGCTGCCATTTAGCCTGTAATTCTACGCCCGCACGGTAGCTATCGGGTATATTGGTGCGGGTATAGGCGCCTACATCGTTTATTTTGCCTGTAAGTACCAGTTGATTGGTGTATTTCATGTAAAACAGGGTGGCCGCCCATGAGAAAGACCCGTGGCGTTGCTCAATTCCCAGTTCAACATCATGCAGTGTCTCGTGCTGCGGACGTGTAGCTGCTCCTGCTTCAAAATCATCCCGGTTGGGCTCTTTGTTTGCCATTGCATACGACAGGTACCCGTTCCAGCCCTGCCTGCTGTAGCTGATACCTGCCTTCGGATTAAAAAAATGGTATCGCTGATTTACCATGATGTGCGGGTTGTCTCTGAACCCATTCATTTCATAACTGACCGTGCGATACTGTATATCTCCAAACACTTCCCAATAGGCAGCTATCCGCTGTTGTAGTTTGGTATAAAAATTCAGATCGGTTTTAAAGGCATCGAGCTCATACCACCTGTGATTGACGGGTATACCCACCTGTCCCCACGGCAGAAGTCCGAAATGCTTTCCATCGTAACGGTTCCAGCCACCACCCGTGATCCATTGGGTGCCCACATTTTTGTATTGCAGGGAAAATATACCACCATAGTAGTAGTTGTCGAGGTGTAGCTGGCGCACTGCATCGGTATGGGTAACCACCGAATCACCGATGACCACATCCGGCAGGCCGAAACCGGAAAGGCTGCGCCCCTCTTTGTATTGCTCGTAATACCCCTTTCCTCTCGTCAGAAAAAGGGCCGTATTAAAGCTGAAACGGCTGTCAATGTCCTGGTTATAGAAAAACTGGTAATGGTCCTGCTGGTAATTATCTGTTTCATTTTCATAAGGCTCACCAGGCTTTTCGGTGCCCGCTGAGTTGTAAGTACGGTCCGTTTTCAACATGCTTTCCGGTATGCCGTTCCAGGCATGATAGGTTCTCTCTTTTCCCGAGAATACATTCAGGCGAAAAGAAGCCTTTCCAGTAAAATACGCGGCCGACAAATAAAAGGATTTCAGGTTGCTGGTAGCCCTGTCAATGTATCCGTCGCTGGTAATGGACGACAGGCGGGCATCGAGGGTGAATTTTCCGTCTATCAGCCCCGTGCCTGCCCTAACCGTATTCTTCCAGGTGTTGAAGGAACCGTAACTGTTGTTCAGTTCTCCATATGGTTTTTCAATAAACTCGTTGGTACTCATGTTGATGGTGGCGCCGAAGGCCCCGGCTCCGTTACTGCTGGTTCCTACTCCACGCTGCACCTGTATGCTGCTTACAGAGGAAGCAAAATCCGGCATGTTCACAAAAAAGCTGCCCTGTGACTCTGCATCATTATAGGGTATTCCGTTCAGGGTTACGTTGATGCGGGTGGCATCTGTTCCCCGGATGCGCATGGCGGTATACCCTACGCCATTGCCTGCATCGGAGTTAACCACCACGGACGGTAAATGGTTCAGCAACAGGGGCAGGTCCTGTCCGGTATTGACTTTTTCGATATCCTGCCGACTGATGTTGCTCTTCGTAAAAGGGCTGCGTTCGCCGGCTCTGACGGTTTTGATTTCAATCGGCTGTAGCAAAAGGTGAATCTTTTCCAATTGCAACTCCAGTTGTGGACCGCTTACCGGTTGCTGCTGCGACTTGTAACCTACAGCAGACACCTGCACCAGCGTACGGGCATCTTTAGGTACAGTAAGTCTGAAATACCCGTTTTCATCGGTAAGCGTGTACTGTGTTTTGGAAATACTGACTGTAGCGTTAACAACCGGCAATCCGGTTTCTTTCTCTGATACCCTGCCACTGAGGGTTTGTGCAAGGGCACCCATGTGTAGGAGGCATGCCCATACGATAGCATACAATTGCTTCATACTGTTTTTGTTGTCGGCTCAAACGTGTACCGGGTACACTCACTTGTCTGAAGCCGGATTTACAAAAACAGGAAAGGTGAGATGTGAGGACTCATCCTTCCCTGCGCAGGAATTACCCTGATCAGGTTCTACGGGTTTGATCTCAGCCCTCCGATATTATCTATTATCGATCGGAGAACACCCCGGGAATCACTGAGGTTAAAAAAACATTAACCGCGGTTATTATGCCGCAAAGTTAAAGGAGTTTTTGAATATTTTCCAAATGGTGTAACTTTTGCCTTTACGGACCGTAATACTGCTATAGATTACACTTCATACAATAAGCTGCAATGAAAAAAATATT
The DNA here is from genome assembly GCA_037190905.1 of Agriterribacter sp. Classification (GTDB taxonomy): domain Bacteria; phylum Bacteroidota; class Bacteroidia; order Chitinophagales; family Chitinophagaceae; genus Agriterribacter. The sequence continues at coordinate 105,754 of JBBCKG010000002.1, forward strand.
TTTATACTTAACCGTATTATTGCTGGCCCAGGCTGCCAACGCCCAGGAAGAAACTGTTATCGTAAGAGATCCGCATGCGGAGCAACGCACGCTTACCAGCTCCTTTTCAACTATTTCTGTATCGGGCGCCATTGATATCTACCTGTCGCAAAGCGACGAAGAGGTGCTGGTAGTAAGTGCTTCGGAGCCAAAATACCGCGACAGGATCGTGACGGAAGTGACCGATGGTGTACTGAGGATCTACTATAACGATAAGGGCACTCCGTTTTCCAGCGGCAGCAAAAAGCTGAAAGCTTACATATCGTTCAGGAACCTGCAATCTGTTAAAGCGTCGGGCGCTTCAGATGTATATGCCAATGGTGTGATCCGTAGCGACCGGCTCAAACTGGTACTCTCCGGCAGCAGCGACTTTAAAGGCGCTGTGGATGTGGAAGAACTGAAACTCGATCAAAGCGGCAGCTCGGATTCACATATCACCGGACGCGCCGAAAATGCAGTCATACATGTGAGCGGTGCCAGTGATGTAAAGGGGTATGGGTTGGAAGTGAATTATTGCGAAGCCAATGCCAGCGGCGCCAGCGATATCCAAATTACCGTTCACAAGGAAATTACAGCCACTGCCAGCGGTGCCAGCGATATCTATTACAAGGGATCGCCTGCTCAAAGAAATATTAAAAGCAGCGGTGCCAGTTCCATTTCCAGGAGAAATTAATCAAGCCAGCTAGCTATTCCTACCTCCGGGATTTTCGTAAAAAAGCTCCGGAGGTTTTTCGCACATACACCCATTCCTTATTCCCTTACCTCCCAACCGTAATCAATATAATCCCATGAGATTTCGCCGCTTTCTATTTTTACATGCAAAAATCCTTCTTCATTGTGGCGTGTTCCACGCCAGGAGGGTCTGCCGGCAACAGCTCCTCCGGTGATAAAGCGGGTTTTATTTCTGACATTGATATCTTCCAACCAGTGCAGATGCCCTTGTAATACCAGTTTCAGGTTTTTCGTATGGAGCAGATCCAGCACCTCGTCCCGGTTAGCAATCCACTGTCCTCCGGCTGCAGTCTGATTACCGGGAGAAGGATATATTTGCTGGAATGCAGACACCAGGGGAATATGTGTTACAACCGCTACGGGAGTAGTATCGTCGACTGCCGACAGGTCCTTTTTTAACCATTCCATCTGCCTGGCATTGACCAACCCGATATAGCGGTTATTGTTTTCTTCAATTGAGTTCAACACGATAAAATGCCATCCTTTGTGGTCGAAAGAATAATAGGTAGCACCCAGGTACCGTTCGTACATGCCGTATTTATAGTCTTTGTCTGTTGAATCCAGTCCGCTTTCATGTTTGTAAATGCCATACAACTCGTGGTTGCCGATACAATTGTACACCGGCATACGAAAATGCTTTATCAACGATGTATACAACTGAAACAAAGAGTCGGCTCTTGGTTTGTTTCCTCTCAGCACATCAAAAACCAGGTCACCACCGGTAATTACAAAATCGGCAGGCAGTTTATTGGCTGTATCGATTGCCTTCCGGAACGCAACCGCAGCGCCGGCTTCCGGCTTGACATGAATATCCGTCATAAACACAAATGAAAAATCCTAGGCGTAACACGGATAACTGATCCACAAACAGGCTATAACGAAAAGCTTTTTCATCAGTTGTTTTTGTTAAAAACGGAGAAGGAAACACTGCTGTTATAATCAGCGTAGGTTTAAATTAATTGTTATCAACCTGCTCAGCAGTATTTCTGGTGTACAACTGTTACGCCGGATATATTAGATTATTTATAACAAAGTTCGAAAACCTTGAAGAACATAGCAGTTGCGAAGTCAGAGACTGCATACAGCAGTATTTTGATATAAAGAAAACTAATCGCTCCTGCTAGAACCGGTAAATATCCTCTCCTATTTTTATCTCTGTATAGGGGTTAATCTCCTCAAAAAAACCCAACCCTTTTTTATAACTACGGTAAGATTTATGCCCCTTCATATTAGGGTGGTATACCATATCCCACTCAAACTTAATAATATCATCCTTTTTTTCAACCAGCTTGACCATATTATCGCTTAAGTCTCCCCTGCCAGTGGTGTAAAAAATACCCCCCTCTTCTGCATTGAATTTCGCGTGCGTATACACTGTTGATGATCCATCCGGGTACATTTCAATCAGATCACCATCGTCGTTTATCCTAAGGTATTGAACGGAACCAGCGTCTCCCCCAATCAGCGAAACAACCTCATAAAAAAGCTGATCGCTGATCGTTTTTGTTCCAAGAATCTTGGTATAATTCTGGTCGTTTATTTTCCAGTAATTACCCACTTGCATTGGTAAATACGATTCATTGTTAAGCGGTGGGTTATCGTAAGTTTCAACCTGTTTTTCTTTTTTACAACCAGTACTTATAAATGACAGAAAAACCAGCATAGTAACCAGATGCTTCATAAACCAAGTTTTATGAGAAGAATAGCATGTTCGTCTTCATGACAAGCACCTGATCACAAGCGTTGCATGCATGTGTGAAAACACCTGAATGCGACTTCTTCCCGAATACTCCTATAAGGATGCCTGGTTTTCCAGGCTGTCCCTGAGCGTTATGATCCTGGCCAGCTTGGTCAATGCCCTGTTGTGGTCTTTCACGTAGGGGTTGGTGGTATCCCACACATAGCCTGCCAGTACTGAACATATCTGGCTTTTGATGAGAGGGTCCTGGTTGTCGGCAAAAAAGATGGTATCCAGGGTGCCATCGTACCATGCCATTACGTAGGAGCGGAAAGTGTTCACACCCTGCATCATAATGTCCATGTACTCGGTATTCCAGTCTACAGGTTCTCCCTTCAGCTTTCTCACCACCAGTTTGCCTGCAAGCTGACTGGATACCGTAGCCAGGGTTACGCCCGATGAAAAAACCGGGTCGAGGAACTCGGTGACGTTTCCTGTAAGAACGAATCCGTTTCCGTAAAAGCGATCGGTGGTGGCAGACCAGGACTGCAAGGTGCGCGGTTCAAATACCAGTTCTACATTTTCAAATCGCTCGGCAATATCTTTCTGTGAGGCGAGCATGGCACGGTATTGCTCTTCTGGTGTACCGCTGAACCGGTCAAAAAAAGAGGGGTCTCCAACAAAGCCCACAGAGGTTATGCCGGTTGAAAACGGTATAATCCATATCCACACGCCTTTTTCGTGCACCACGATGGTAATGCGGTTGGGCTCGTCAGACAGTAATCTTTTTCTGTCCACCGTATGTGAAAACAGGGCTTTTCTGGGCGGCAGATTAGAAGGCTTTTCCATATTGAACAGCCGGGGTATTACCCTGCCATAACCGCTGCCATCGATGATAAACCGGGCTTCTATATACGTTTTATTTCCTGCGGTATCTTCAACAGTGGTTACGGAACGGCCGTCATCATCAAATTTAATATCCGTCACCGTGGTTTCATATGCCACGGGTACCCCCATTTGCTCCACGGTATCCGCGAGCGTGGCATCGAAATCAGCGCGCGGCACCTGCCAGGTCCATTTCCAGCCTTCTGTGAATTGGTCGGCAAACTGATAATCACATACTTTTCCGTTTTTCACGAATTTGGCACCGTTTTTTTCCTGGTATCCCCGGGCTTTCAGCGCATCGAGAAATTTGGCTTCTTCCAACGCCTCCATACACCTGGGCAACAGGCTCTCTCCTATTACAAAGCGGGGAAACTTCATTTTTTCCACCACCCTCACTTTGTATCCTGCCTGGTGTACAATAGAGGCAGCCACAGTGCCAGATGGGCCGGCACCGATCACCAACACGTCTGTTTTTTCCGTTTGCATACAATTCAGTTTAATTGTTATTGCTTTTTTTCTTACACCTGAGCAGGGTATGGCTCAGCCCTATTCCGTCTACTACCTCCGCCACTTCGAAGCCTGCTTTTTCTATGCATTTAATAAACACCCTTGAGTCGTACATCTGACTGTTACCATTAGCGATGGCCGTGAAGTAGATAGAAGTCTGCTGCAGACAAAAAGCGGCTGTTTCAAAGCGCTGACGATCCCAGAATGCCTCCAGTATCAGGATATACCCATCGTCGCGAATAGCAGCCCCGCATCTTTTCATAATAGATACGATTTCCTCTTCGGAGAAGCAATCGAGAAACTGGCTCATCCAAACCGCATCGAAACCCGTAGGAAAAGGCTGCGATTCATCCAGCACATTTACAGGGATAAAGGATACCCTGTTTTCAATACCAGCTTCGGCTATTTTCTTCTTTGCCACATTCAGTTGACCCGGTAAATCCATAATAGTTACATGCACATCGTCGGCATATTTAGCAGAGGCCGTTGCCCACTTACCCGTATTGCCCCCTATTTCCAGTATATGCTTTACGCCATCTTTGTACACATGCTCCAGTACCAGCGGGAATGCAATGTCGGAGAAATAATGATCAAAGGCAAACCAGCTCTTCTGAATGTGGGAAGGCAGTTGCGATAAGCCTTCGTATACGGTATTCCAATCGCCCAGCTCTTTCAGCCCTTCCGGTTTTCCTTCCTGTATGCTTTCTTCCAGCCAAAACAATCCTTTATAGCACACATCCTGTACAAAGTTCATGTTCACATTGGTGAGCGGATCGTGCAGTATGAAATAACCCGTTTTAGCAATCGTGTACTTGTCATCGTTTACCAGCACGAGCCCTATTCCCAACGACGATTCCAGCAACACCCTTACACCATACCTGCTCATACCGCTTTTGGCAATGATATCTTCTATGGTAATGCCATTGCTGCCCGACTCCTCTACAATACGAAGTATTCCCGAATCTCTCATAACGCGGGCTACCTGAAACACTACAGGGCCGAATGCTATATATTGAGCCAACCCTTTTGCTTCCAGCGCCGTTCTCGTATCCTTTCTGTAAAAATCCATCTTTCCCGATTATTTTATGTTGATTGTTGTAATATCAATGCAGCGTTGCATCCGCCGAAGCCGGACGCCATTTTAAGGCAGGTATTGAAGCTTCCGCGCTGCAATATACTGCTAACCTGCACATGCTGCGTAGTACCGGAGTGCGCATAGCCTTTTGTAGGTAAAAAAATATTTTCTCTCAGCGACATTGCCGCCACTGCCGTTTCTATTAATCCTGCTGCTCCCAGGGTGTGTCCGTAATACCCCTTGATGCTGTGCAATGGAATTTCCTGCAGACCGGCCAGGTTAATGGCTTTTGCCTCCATTTCATCGTTATAGATCGTGGCTGTACCGTGCGCCGCAATACAATCTATTTCTTCTTTGACGGTGCCCGCATCGACCAAAGCGCTGGCAATTGCCTGAGAAAGTTCTGCGCCGGTCCGGGAAGGACCGGAGATATGATTGGCATCGTTGCTTGTAGCACCTCCCAGCAATTGCACGGCGCCCCGTGCTTTTTCAACCGACAATACCAGCGTTGCCGCGCCTTCTCCAAGATTGATTCCCTTTCTTCCGGCATCAAAAGGGCGGCAGGGCTCATCGCTCACTGCGTGAAACGACTGAAACCCGGATAATACAAAACGGGAGATCACGTCCGCACCCGATACAACCGCATGCCGGTATCTACCGCTTTGCAAAAGGCGCATGGCAGTAATAATAGCCACCAGCCCGGATATGCAGGCGTGGCTCACCACGAGCGGGCGGTGTGCAAACCCGAGATGCTCGGAAACCAGCCGGGCTGCTGCATGCAGGGTCATGCGTTTCTTCAATGGAGTATCCACAGGCGCCTGTTCCAGCAGGCTGATATTGCCCTTGGTGGTTGAAACTATAAAAACGGTATCGGTATCGTAGGCTGGAATACCGGAGATTTTCAGAGCATCTGCTACCGACCTTATCAGCAGTTGCTCAAAACGGGTATAGGGTTCGAGACCTGGAACAGCCATATCAGCATCCATCAACGCGGCGTAAAATGGCACAGGCGAAAACGCCGGACGGTCATGCAACCTGATGCCCGTGTTGTTCTGCAGTAGTTGCTCCAGGTTTTCTCCGGCTGTAGCACCCAGGGGGGATAATATATTTTCCGCAAGTAGATAAACCGGCTGCCTCATGGTAGGGGTGTCTAAAATCCGTTTGTTTTTTTCCACGCTTCGAAAAACACCGGATTGGTCAATTGCAGGGTAGACGTTTCCTTATCAAGAAAAACCTGAACAGAAGATCCGGTCGCTACCAATATACCTGATTCGGCGTTGTATAATTGGTAATCGAACTTCAGCTTGGCCGCATCACAGGGTTTAAATATGGTTTCCACCATCACCTTCTCTCCGTATTTCAGCGAACGCTTATAATTACACTCCACATGCACCACAGGAATCACCAGTCCATTTTCGTAAAAATCCAGGTAGCCAATACCATGTTCTATACCGAAAGCTTCGCGCCCGTCTTCAAAATAGCGTATGTAGTGTCCATGCCATACTATACCCAGTGGATCTGCTTCATTGAACCTTACATTTACTTCTATTTTTCCCGATAACGTTTTTTGCATTCGCTGTTTTCCTTATTCGTTTGTGGCGAAGTTATCCATTTGCCGCTTTCCATTCATTATATTTTCCCCGCCCGATCTGCATAAGGATATCGTATATGGTTTTTGCCCAGTAATTCCTGAATCCAAAACCCGCGGGCTTAGCTGTCATCCTCTCGGTTAACAAAACTTTTTTGGTCCCCATGTCAATAATGGTTACATAAAAGGCACCCGTTACCGTAGCTTTATTGAGGGTTTCTGCAACGAATATAATTCCCAATCCTTTTTTATCTCCGAAATCGTATCCTTTCACAATCGACTCAACATCCTGCTTTTTAAAGCGTAGATCGTCTCCCCCTGTATCCATGATTTTTTCGGGGTCTGTTTTTTCATTCTTCGCCATGGTAAAGCGAATATCTTTCACAATACCCGGCTTATCGAATGCCAGATCCACCGCATATTTCTTAGGTTCGTTCAATATCAATTGATTGATCTTATTGAACTGTTCCCTGATGGAGGATGGCGTACCGTTTATCTCGTTCAATACTTTTACCCGCGTGAAGTCAACGCCCAGCCAGGTAACGGGCGTTTCCGCTGAATTAAAAAAATCTTTCAGGGTTTGTGCCTGTATAGTACCGCAGAGAAAAATGAACGATAAAAACACCATACTGCATATAGCTGTCAGCCTTTTCATATCATTGATTTTTATGAATGATGAATTATGCATTTTTATTTATGAATATTTTCATATCGCAGGTGGCTAATACCTTTTGATTCGATCGCACGGTACCGGAAACAATAGTCACATCAAATACCTGATTTTTAATGACAATCGTCGTATCCAATATATCCCCCACGGAAGGAAGCCCCATCACCTGCCATTGCTGCACTGCCCCGATAAAGCCCACTGGTACGGGTTCGTTGCGAAGCCTGCACAAGTGCCCCATCCTGGCAGCAGCCGTTTGTGCAATATTTTCGATCAACGCCGGTTCGGTAAGCAAACCGTCTTCTACAAAAGCATGCTCCGCTTTCACTTCAAAACGAGTTGTAGCAGATGTGTCATCCGCCGCTAACAGCGCATCTACCATTACAAAGGGCGGTCGCTGTGGTATCAATAACAGTATATCTTCCATATTCAAAGCCTGTTACCATTTCGTTTGCAAAATAATAATCTGCTTACTTTTTCTTCTCCCTGGCCCAGGTATCCCTCAGCGTAACCGTTCGGTTGAATACCAGCTTTCCGGGAGTTGAAGAGGTATCGGGTGTAAAATACCCTTTGCGGATAAACTGGAACTTTTCTCCCGGCCGGGCCGTTCCCAATGAAGGTTCTATGTACGCCTTCTTTACAACTTCCAGCGACTGCTCGTTGATGCATTTGAGAAAATCTTCTTCCTCTGCCGGATTTTCCACGTTGAACAAACGGTCGTACAGTCGTACTTCCGCTTCTGCTGCATGTGGCACGCTCACCCAATGTATGGTACCTTTCACGTGAATATCGGAGGTATCATTCCCACTCTTGCTTTCCGGAATGTATGTGCAGTGCAGCGCCACCAGGTTGCCTTCTTCATCTTTTACAAAATCATCGCAACGCACAATATAAGCGCTCTTCAGGCGCACCATAGCGCCGGGTGCCAGGCGGAACCATTTTTTCGCCGGCACTTCCATAAAATCTTCCCTTTCGATCCACAATTCGCGCGAGAACGGAATGGCCCTGGTTCCACCATTGTTTTCTTCTTCGGGGTTGTTTTCACTCAACACCTCCTCTGTTTGCCCTTCGGGGTAATTGGTGATGATCATTTTTACAGGGTCCAGTACGGCCATACGGCGCTGGGCAATTTTGTTGAGGTGTTCACGAATGCAGAATTCCAGCAGGCTCATGTCCACCATATTTTCCCTTTTGGCTACGCCTATGCGATCGCAAAAATCACGAACGCTTTCGGGCGTATAGCCTCTTCGTCTCAAACCGCTGATGGTGGTCATGCGGGGATCGTCCCATCCATCGACCAGTTTTTCGTTTACCAGTTGCATGAGCTTTCGCTTGCTGGTAATGCTGTAGCTGACGTTGCGCCGTGCAAATTCGTATTGTCTGGAAGGGAATATCTCCAGTTGCTCGATGAGCCAGTCGTATAATTCGCGGTGAGGCACGAACTCAAGGGTACAAACAGAGTGTGTTACCCCTTCGATACTATCGCTTTGCCCGTGCGCAAAATCGTACATAGGATAAATCACCCATTTATTACCGGTTCGGTGATGATGTGCGTGTTTGATACGGTACAAAACGGGGTCGCGCATCAGCATATTCGGATGGGCCATATCAATTTTAGCCCGCAGGGTTTTTGCGCCGTCCGGGAAATTGCCTGCCTTCATTTCTTCCAGCAGTTGCAGGTTTTCCTCCACCGTTCGGTTGCGGTACGGGCTGTTGCTTCCCGGTTCGGTAGGCGTACCTTTCAATGAGGCTATTTCTTCTGAAGTACTGTCATCTACATATGCCAGTCCTTTTTTGATGAGTCTGATGGCATATTCATAGAGGGTATCGAAATAATCGGAGGCGTACAATTCATTTTTCCATTTGAATCCCAGCCAGGCCACATCGGCCTTTATGCTTTCTACGTATTCTGTTTCTTCGGTTACCGGGTTGGTATCATCAAAGCGCAGGTTGGTATATCCGCCATACTTTTCCGTTAAGCCGAAGTTCAGGCATATGCTGGAGGCATGCCCCAGGTGCAGGTAGCCATTCGGCTCGGGGGGAAAGCGCGTGATGATCTCCGGGTATTTCTTGTTTTTCAGGTCTTCCTCTACAATTTCTTCGATAAAGTTCAGGCTTTTTTCCTCTGCCATAGGTCGTATCCTTTTTGGCAAATGTAGGTTAAACCTGTGAGGTTTTCCGGGCAGAATAGCGGTGTTCTATAGCACCCTGGTCATGATCTTACTTCAACAATGTTACCTGCCCTCTCAGGGTCAGTTCGCGTTTTAATATAAAGTCGTAGTATACACAAAAATAGGTATATCCCCCGGGGTCGGCCCGCTTACCGAATATCTTTCCATCCCACCCTTTTGAGGGGTCGGTGGTTTCGAACAGCTTTTGCCCAAAACGGTCAAATATAGCCAGGTGGTAGCTGGGAACCGGGCAGAGCGTGGCCGCCCTGAAAACATCGTTTATACCATCGCCATTGGGTGTAAAGGCAGTTGGAAAGTGCACACAACGGGTATCGCAGGCCACCGTGGTAACGGTATCAATCACCAGGCCGCAGATATTTTCTCCGCGTAATACATATTTTCCCGCTTCGGTAGCCGTAAAATCGGGCCGTGTAGACCCATCCTGCCACGCATAGGTCGTATATTTTTGCGCTACGGTTTGCAGTACTATGCCGGGCGCTCCACAGGGTATCACTACATCGTCTCCCAGATGGAAACTGGGCTTGTCGATCACTTCCACCACCACGGGCGACCGTGGACTTTCGCATCCAAGGATGGTTTGAGATACATAGTAATAAAAGGTGCCGGTGTCGGAGGTGGACGGTATGGGCGCTATAGTACTGCCATCGGCACTCAAAGGTGTACTATACCATTTCAGCGATTGCCCCCAGGCGGTCAGCGGAGAGGCTGCACTATTCAGACACAACAATTCATCCCGGGTAGCAGGCGCCTGCACCAGGGAATTGAAAATAACATACACACTGTCCTTTACCGTGCAAAAACCATCCGATACCGTTACCTTGTATTTATCGGTCTCGGTAATGTCGATATAGGATCCGGTTTGCCCGTCTGCCCACAAATAGCTTACAGCATACTGTATTTCAGGCAGTTGCAGTCTATAATCGCTACGATCGCACACAATAATACTATCTCTTAAAAACAGCCTTTCCGAACAATTCAACTGCGCATTTGCCGCTATACATATAAAAACAAAAGACAATAGAAACAGGATATATCGCAGCAACAGAGGGGTTCTTCTCATCGGATATGGAGCTTTAGACCTTTGATAAACGCTTTTAAAGTCAGATTAATGTGCACAAACTCCTATTTTTGCCCTTTCATCTGCAAAGCAGTAAATTCTTTTTGATATTAATAATATTTTACTGAACTTTGCACTCCCAAAAAAACAGGATTATGGCTAGAGTATGTCAGGTTACAGGTAAAGTTCCCATCACCGGAAACTATGTATCACACTCAAATATTAAAACTAAGCGCAGGTTTTTACCCAATCTGCAGACCAAGCGTTTTTTCCTGGCAGAGGAAGACAGGTGGATTACCCTTAAACTGTCTACAGAAGGCCTGAGGACCATTAATAAAAAAGGGCTGTATACCGTGGTGAAAGAATTGCGTGCCCAGGGAACAAAAATCTGATAACAAACTAAATTAATAGAGCTATGGCTAAGAAAGGTAACAGGGTGCAGGTGATTCTGGAGTGCACTGAGCATAAAACAAGTGGTCAGCCCGGCACCAGCAGGTATATTTCTACCAAAAACAAGAAGAATACACCTGAACGTCTTGAGCTGAAAAAGTACAACCCCATCTTAAAGAAGGTGACTGTTCACAAAGAAATCAAATAAGTTTAGGGCGTCGTGATCATTTCACAGACGACCGTTTCACTTTTTTATATTATGTATCATGGCAAAAGCAGCTAAAACCGCGATAAAATCAAAAGACCAGAAAGCAGCCTCCGAGGCTAAAAACTGGACAAAAGTCATCAAGGCTGTACGCAGTCCGAAATCCGGTGCCTATACTTTCAAAGAAGCAATTGTGCACAAGGACAAGGTGAAGGATTTTTTAGCCCAGAAATAGTTCAGTTCTTAAAATAAATAGGAAGCTGTCGCGGTACACCGGGGCAGCTTTTGTTATTTTTATAAATAATATGAGCGACGCCATTTTTATCAGGAAAGCGGTGGCAGACGATGTGGAAGCGGTGGTAGGTATCGGTAAAAAGACGTTTGGGGAAACGTATTCAGAAGCAGGGCTGAACGGAGTGTTAGACACCTATGTGGAGGAAAAATTCAATGCCCGGAAAATAAGTGCAGAGCTTGAAAAGACCGACACCGAGTTCTACCTGGCTTTTGTGCACAACACACCGGTAGCTTTTACGCAGCTTAGAAGCGACCGCGTGGTGAAGGGCCTGGCCGGTAAAAAGGCACTGGAGATAGAACGAATTTATGTGCTGAAAGAATACCAGGGATTAAAAGTGGGAAAAGAGTTGATGGATAGTTGTATACAAACAGCCATTCGCAATGGTTTCGAAGTATTATGGCTGCAGGTATGGCAAAAAAACAACAAAGCAATCCAGTTTTATCAGAAAGCGGGTTTTGTGGTTTTCGATACCACAATATTTAATTTTGCATTGAACATCGCGCAGGATGATTTTCTGATGCGCCTGGATCTATACTACTAAACAGATATTATGGGATTCTTTGGAAAACTATTCGGCAAAAAGGAAAAAGAAAGCCTGGATCAGGGATTGCAAAAGACGAAGACCGGCTTTTTATCGAAGATTACCAAAGCCATTGCCGGCAAAAGCACGGTAGACGACGAGGTACTGGATAACCTGGAGGAGGCGCTTGTAAGCGCGGATGTAGGTATCACCACCACCGTAGCCATCATCAAAAACATTGAGGCGCGGGTAGCGCGCGATAAATACCTCAACACCTCCGAACTGAACGCCATTCTGCAGGAGGAAATGCAAAATATACTGGTAGACGCTCCGGAAACCAACAGCTACGGATTTGATTCCGAGCTGCCGGCCAAACCTTATGTGATACTGGTAGTGGGCGTGAATGGCGTAGGCAAAACCACCACCATTGGCAAACTGGCGCATAATTTTAAAAAAGCGGGCAAATCGGTATTGCTGGGTGCTGCCGATACTTTCCGGGCTGCAGCAGTAGACCAGTTGACCATATGGAGTGAACGGGTAGGCGTACCCATCGTTAAAAAAGAAATGGGCAGCGACCCTGCGTCCGTTGCTTTCGATACCGTTAGCAGCGGGGTTGCAAGAAATGCGGATGTGATTCTTATTGATACAGCGGGGCGGCTGCACAATAAGGCACACCTGATGGAAGAACTGAGCAAAATTAAACGAGTAGTGCAGAAAGTAATTCCGGACGCTCCCCACGAAGTAATGCTGGTACTGGACGGTTCCACCGGGCAGAATGCGGTGGAACAGGCCAAGCAATTCACAGCAGCCACAGATGTCACGGCTTTGAGCATCACTAAACTGGATGGCACTGCTAAGGGCGGGGTGGTACTCTCCATTGCACACCAGTTCAAAATACCGGTAAAATTTATCGGCGTGGGTGAAAAAATGGAAGACCTGCTGGTATTCGACAAACACGAATTTGTGGACAGCCTGTTTAGTTTGAAATGATGCGTTTTGCGTGATAATTACAATCGATTAAATTGAATGATATTACAGGAATCTCCATATCTACTGTATTCAGACGGGAAAGGCAATATTTTTGAAGACACTTCTCTTTACACAGTAGGAAGAACCGGCTGGGATGCCATTCCCATACCGGCAGAAGACTGGATACCCCTTCCCGACGGAGGCTCTCTGTATGAACTGCCCGGAAGAAGAGGCATTGGTATTGACGTCAACACTGGTGAAATGCGCCTCTGCGACAAAGGCTGGGCGGTAGCTGCCTTTATACCACCTGCGCATACAGGACTTTATCTCTCTGCCTATGAATCAGAGCCGGATGCCCCCACCCTGCCGCTTTTCTGCTACACCGCTGCGGGCTGGCACAACGATACTTTTTATGTGCCTGCCGTACGCATAGAGCAGGATATTCGCCAGGAATGCCGGGGCTACGACAGCAACAGCATTGAAAGCGGTGTTCAGCAGTTGCTAAAGGCCTATCCCCATAACCGGCTGGTGAAGCACCTGGCAGACAACTGCTGCAATACCTATCACTGCCCAGCCGCCCGTAATTATTTTATGGGGCGCTGGGAATGTCCGGTGCCGTCCTCGCCTGCCTGCAATGCCAATTGTGTAGGCTGCATTTCCTTTCAGCCGGAAGATGAAATGATACCAGCTACGCAGGACAGACTAACATTCAAACCTACAGCCGAAGAAATAGTGGAGTTTACGGTGCCGCACCTTCAAACCGCCCCTTTTCCGCTGATCAGTTTCGGACAGGGATGCGAAGGCGAACCACTGCTGATGTGGGAAACCATTGGCAGGGCCATTCGCGAAATACGAAAGCATACGCCCAACGGCAGCATCAATATCAATACCAATGGTTCCAAACCGGCTTCGGTACAGGCGCTTTGTGAAGCCGGACTCAACAGCATCCGTGTAAGCACCAACTCCGCCCGCAAACACATTTACGAAGCTTATTACCGACCCAACAATTACGTGTTCGAAGACATCGTAGAAAGCCTGAAAGTGGTACGGCGTTACAATGGCTGGACCTCCATCAACTATTTCGTATTCCCCGGCATGACCGACAGCGTGGAAGAATACGAAGCCCTGCGTCAACTGATAAAAGATACTGATCTGAACATGATACAGTGGCGGAATTTCAATATAGATCCCGACTGGTATATGGGAAAAATCGGGCAATATGATACCGGAGCGTGTATGGGTATCAAACAAATGATGGACCTGATCCATGAAGAATTTCCGCAGGTGAAATACGGCTACTTCAATCCACCCGCCGAGCGGATTCAGGGGAACTATGAAACAGATTTCGCTCACTGGTAACGCCTTACCTATACCTGCTTCTTGTTTGACAGGGTGCTGTAGTTTACGTTACGGGAGCGGCCCTATTTCACCGCGATAAAAAATCGATTGTCGGTTGTTGGAATTGACGGACAGGTCTGCCCCTCCGCCGGTATACACCCTCAGAAAAAGGGTGCGCACATCCTGTGAGTCGTGCAGCGTGATCGTTAGTTCCCTGGTACCATCTGCAGTTGCATTGGCGACATAACTGAAATCGGTGCTACTGAACCGAATGCCCCCGTCCCGGCCCATCGGAGCCGAATAAGCCCTGCCGATATAAGGCAGGTCCGCCTCTACCCTGTCTTGGGTGATGATAAGGGTATAATTGCCCGTGATCAACCGTTGCCTTCCGCTCTGTGGCTGGATATAACGGGCAATGAACCGGTAGCTTTGATTACCGAGCAATTCCCGGACCTGCTCCTCTGAATAACTGCTAACAATTTTCTTAGGAGCGCAGGATATCGCCGCAGCGGCAATGAACAGGCAGATACAAAGCAGGCTTTTCATAAAGATGTTATTAAGAAGATACGGCTTATTATCAATATAAAATTAATTGCTTTATATAACGGTAATATGGAAATTCGTAAAAATATTTTTCATGAAATACGTTCTGGAAGTAATTGCTTTTACCATAGAATCTGTTCTGATTGCGCAACGGTCGGGCGCGCATCGCATTGAGCTTTGCGATAACCCGGGCGAAGGGGGCACCACCCCTTCCTATGGCATGATCAAAACTGCCCGGGAAAAAACCAGTCTGCAACTGTTTCCCATTATCCGTCCGCGCGGAGGTGATTTTTTATACAACGATGAGGAATTCGAGATCATGAAAAAAGATGTATTGCTGTGTAAGGAAACCGGATGCGATGGCGTAGTGATTGGTCTGCTGCAGGCCAATGGCACTGTAGACAAAGATAGAACAGCAAGATTGGTGGAAACAGCTTACCCGCTGGAGGTAACCTTTCACCGTGCATTCGACCGGGTGGCACATCCTTTCGAGGCACTGGAGGACGTAATAGCCTGCGGCTGTCAGCGGATCCTCACCAGCGGACTTAAACCTGCAGCCCCCGAAGGTGTGGAACTGCTGGCAGATCTGGTGCGGCAGTCCAACGACCGTATCATCATCATGCCCGGCTCGGGTATTCGGTCTACCAATATCAGAGAGATAGCGGAAAAAACCCAGGCAAGCGAATTTCATTCTTCAGCGAGAATCAATATTCCCTCAGATATGCTGTTTACCAATACCTCGATGAATGAGAGCCTGGATACTACCTGTTTGCATGAGGAAGAAGTAAAAGCGATGCTGAAGGCGTTAGTGGAAAGCGTAGCGTGACGGGCCGCAGGTTTCAGGTGCTTTGTACCCCCTATATTAATATCTGTTTTTTCCGGGATCTTTTCTCATATCGAAGAGACACAAAACCGCTATGCTATCATTCGCATAGCGATAAAAGATTCGTTTGTGCGGAGTAAATATAACACTCCGGATATTTTTCTTTTTCAAAGAAGGCTTGCCCGCATCCGGATTTTTTGCAATAAAGTCTATTCTTTCCTCTAAATGTTCCAGGAACTCATAAGCTGTTTTTGCAGAAAACTCTTTAAGAAGATACTTGTAGGTATGGAAGGCATTTTTATGGAATCGTTTTGTAATGATTATCCTTTTTTCCATTCATTCATCTCCTTTTTGAAATCTGCCAAAGAAGTTGTCTCATTATTATCCACCTCCTCAATCGCTTCATCAAGGTCCTTCAACTGCTGCTGATCCAGTTCATCCACAATATCTTTTTTGGAGGCATAGAAGGAAATCTCCTCCATAAGGTGATGTAGTACTGCTTCATCATCTATGTTTTCCAATAATTCCAGTATCCTTGCTTTTACTGTACCTGACATTTCAGCATTGTTTGATTGTAAGATACGTTTTTTTGAGAAAAAGTGATCATAGCAGGTGGAGAGACCTCATAGGTTTTAAAACCTATGAGGTCTCTCCACTTGCTATTTTGCATTGTGAAAAATATGCTGCTGTATTTACAGCCAGACACAATAACAAAGAGAAAAGTAACATTGACAGGTTTCAACAAATAATAGGTTCGTCCGAGATTGTAAGAGTTACATCCAAGAGATTAACAGGCAAATAAGATTTTCGCATAACAGTCGCGTATTTCGCGCGGAAAAAACCACAGCCATCGGTTACAGTTTAAAAACCTTTTAGACCTCCTTCTGCAATTTTGTACCCTCATAGATTTCCGCCAGGAGTAAACTGAGCCTTACCGTACGGATGTTCAACTTCTGTTCCAGGGACCGGTATTCTTCCAATTCCCAATGCCCGGCAGCATTGATATGAAATGCTTCAATGGCTATACTTTCTGAATCCACGAGTATGTACTCTTCGAGGGAGGGAATATCCCTGTAAAGCCTCAATTTGTCGCCACGATCATAGCTTTTGGTGGAGGCCGATAATATTTCAATAATCACAGCAGGTTCTACCGCGTAGGCATCATCGGCCGATTCATCTATTATATCGTGACAAATAATCGAAATATCGGGATAAGTAAAAAGGGTATTCTCCGGAATATGGATGCGGAGATCACTACCATAAGGCTGACAAATATTCCCGACCAGCTTCGCAGCGAGGCGGCCAAACAGGTTGGAGTAAATTTTATTATGCCTTCGGCCGGCTCCCGCCATAGCAAATACTTCCCCCCGGTAATACTCATACTTTCCCAAAGCGCTTTGCTCCCAGTGCAGGTATTCTTCGGAGGTAATTGTTTTTTTGCCGTAGGGCGCAACTGGCTCTCGCAATTTCGTCATACCAGCAATTTACAAAAATTATCTTCAATGGGTTTAATATAGAAGGTAGCGGGAAACCAGGAATAGGTTTCCGTACCTGGAATCCTTCCCCCAACTGGCACGTAAAGACACTTGGGAACCCATCCCGACTGAACATCGTTCGGGCGGGCAATAGAAGCGAAGAATAAAAAATTGTACATTCGTTGGTGATGACAGACAAAAAGCTTTACATAATCTCAGGTTGTAACGGAGCAGGAAAAACGACAGCATCGTTTACCATCTTACCCGAAATTTTGGATTGTAAGGAATTTGTCAATGCTGATGAAATTGCCAAAGGTCTGTCTCCATTTCAACCAGAAAGTGTATCATTCGAAGCCGGGCGAATAATGTTGAACAGGATAGAGGAACTGCTTTCAGAAAACAAAACTTTTGCTTTTGAAACAACTTTGTCAACAAGAAGTTATAAGAACAAAGTTACTGACGCTCAAAGAAACGGATATAGAGTGACTTTATTATTCTTTTGGCTCCAGACTGTAGACTTAGCAAAAGAGCGAGTAAGAACGAGGGTTTCGGAAGGTGGACATAATATTAAGCCAGAGATTATTGAAAGAAGGTACATTAAAGGAATTAAAAACCTGTTCGATATCTATTTGCCAATAATTGACGGCGCTTTAATATTTGACAATTCAGAAGGGAAACATGAACTTCTGGCTGATAAGCAAAAGGCTGGTCTACTGAACGTAGTAAACCAGGAAAAATTTAATCTTTTAAAAAGCTACTATGACAATAATTGACATTCAATTGGAGGAAAAAAATAAAATCCTGAAAGGGCTTGAAAAAGCCTACGAAAAATTACTGGAGTATAAAAAATTAAAAAATAGTGAGCTTGTTGTATTGCGAGACAATAAAATCGTAAAGATTAAACCCTATGAATCGGGCACGTTACCAGATGAGTCACAATAAGTTTGTTTCCTTCCACAAAGCGTTGCGTGGGGACACAACGGCGCCGGTCCATGCTCCCCTTTAGGGTTTGGGGGCAAAACGCTTATCCAGCCCGTAGGCTTTTTGGTAATATTCCTTTGCCAGGTTTTCATTACCCATGGCTTCATGGCAACGGCCAGACTGATAATAGGCTTCCGCAAAAGTATTGCTTACCTGTATGGCTCTTTCAAACACTGCCAGTGCCTCCGGGTACTTTTTTTCGTCGTAGAGCAGTAATCCTTTTTCCACATAGGCTTCCAGGAATGTGTAGTTGTTTTGAATGCATTCGTCAAAAGCTGCTATGGCCGCCTCTTTGTCGTCTGTATTAGAGTAATACAGTCCTTTGATAAATCTTGCCTGCGACGTAGTGCGCACTTCCTGCGAGCCTTTTATCAGCGTATCCGCAATCTGCAAGGCTTCCGGATTACCCTGACTGGCATACACAGCCGCCAGTTGCAGCAATGGTTCGGAAAACATAGGGGCCGCAGCGGATGAGTGTTGTAAGCTTACAATAGCCGCAGCAGTATCACCACTCTCCAGCAGAATAGCGCCGCGGCGATACAACACGGGAGCATTGGCGCTATCGTCCATCAATAACGTATCATTATGTAATAATGCATTGGTATAATCCGCTGTTTTCGCCAGAGCATTCATCAGTTGATAGCGTATGCCAAGTGAATCCGGAGCCAACTGTAGTTGACGCTGGAGGGTGGCTACGGCAGCCAGGCTGGCTGCCTTTTCATCATCCTCTATTTCCGAATCGTTGTTGCAGGAAAAAAGCAGAAGCGCAACAATCAGCCAACCGCTATAGTACCTCTTCATGCGACATATAGGTTTCGATTGCAGTATCGTATTTCTCTTTCCAGCCGGTTATATTGCCCCACGATATATTATCTACATTAATATCTCCTTCTGTAACTGTACCGATCTTTGTAAACGGCACTCCGTTAACAGAAAGCGATTCCTCAAATTTATTTTCATTTCCCGAAGCTACAGACACTACTACCCGGCTCTGGCTTTCACCAAACAGCCAGGCATCCGGGCGGAAGCCATTATCTAACGTTATAGCATACCCCAGATTCCTGTTGAAGCCGCTTTCTGTTAAGGTAACGAACAGGCCGCCTTCACTGATATCGTGCGCGGATTCGATCAGCTTTTCTGCGATCAGTTTTGCCACCGCCTGCTGCAGCGCAAACTCCTCTTCAAGGTCGAAATACGGCGCAGGAGAAAACTCTACTTTATGCAACTTATGCAGGTACTCAGAAGAGTTGATATCATTCGTAACCTTTCCCAGCAGGTATATGCTATCCCCTGCTGTTTTAAAGTCCAACGTCATCTTGTTATCGATGTTTTCCAGCAAACCAACCATACCGATGGTAGGAGTCGGATACACCGGCCCCTCCGGGTTCTGGTTATAAAAGCTCACATTCCCACCGGTTACCGGGGTTCCGAACTTCTTACAGGCCTCGCCCATGCCCTTGATGGCGTATACAAACTGGTAATACACCTCCGGGTCGTAAGGGTTACCGAAATTGAGACAGTTGGTTACCCCTAGCGGAGCGCCGCCACTGCACACAATATTCCGGGCGGCTTCGCTTACAGCGATCATGCAACCCACGTACGGATCAGCAAATACATAACGGCTGTTACAGTCTACCGTTACCGCTAATCCTTTATCAGTACCTTTCACCTTTACCACCTGTGCATCGCTGGGTGTGTTGGTTGAAGTGTTGCCGGTACCCACCATACTATCGTATTGCGTATAGATCCAGCGCTTGGAAGCAATATTGGGAATCGCAATGATTTTTTCTGCCACGGCTTTCAGATCAGACGGAGCTGCAATAGTATCCGGCTGAAAAGCTTTTACCTTACTGAAATAAGCCGGCTCCCGGTATTCTCTTTCATACACCGGGGCGCCACCACCGAGCACCAAGCTTTCGGCTGGCATCTCGGCTTCCAACGTTCCGTTCATGTAGAATTTCAGTAAACCATCGTCGGTTACTTCTCCTATCTCCGAACAGGGCAAATCCCACTTTTCAAATACCTCCAGCACTTCTGCCTCCCTTCCTTTCTTCACCACCAGCAGCATGCGCTCCTGGCTTTCGCTCAGCAACAGTTCCCAGGCTTTCATATTGGCCTGGCGCGTGGGTACTTTTTCCAGGTTGATGCGCATTCCTACCCCACCTTTGGCACTGGTTTCCGCAGTCGAGCAAATAATGCCCGCAGCGCCCATATCCTGCATACCCACCAGCGCTCCTTTCGGAATCAACTCCAGACAGGCTTCCAGCAGTTTCTTTTCCTGGAAAGGGTCACCCACCTGCACGGCAGGAAGGTCCTCCGCGCTGCTCTCGGTAATATCGGCAGATGCAAAAGCGGCACCGCCCATACCATCTTTACCAGTAGCGGAACCCACGATGAACACAGGGTTGCCCGCGCCTTCTGCTGTAGCACTTACGGTTTGTCCTACCTTTACCACCCCCACGCTCATGGCATTCACCAGCGGGTTGGTATGGTAGCAGTCTTCAAAATATATCTCGCCGCCTACGGTAGGTACACCAAAGCAGTTGCCATAATGACCAATGCCGTGTACCACGCCGCTCAGCAGGTGCTGTGTTTTATCTTCCTTGATATTCCCGAACCGCAGTGAGTTCAGTGCGGCGATCGGACGGGCGCCCATGGTAAAAATATCGCGGTGGATGCCACCTACACCTGTAGCTGCCCCCTGAAACGGCTCTATGGCCGAAGGGTGATTATGGCTTTCAATCTTGAATACCACGCCCCAGCCGTCGCCGATATCTGCCAGGCCCGCATTTTCTTCGCCCGCAGCCACCAGTAGTTTCCCCCCGTCTCTCGGAAGCGTTTTCAACCACTTGATAGAGTTTTTATAGCTGCAGTGCTCGCTCCACATCACAGAATAAGCGCTCAGTTCGGTAAAATTGGGTATCCTCCCCAAAATGGTTTTGATCATCTCAAACTCTTCCGGTCTTAATCCAAGCTTCTGGGCAATTTCTACTGTTGTATCCATGAACGATGATTATAATATAAGAAACCGCAAAGCTACGAAATGGCACCGGGATTTTGACCGGGATTATAGGAGGAAGGGCTTTTGTGGGATAATGTGTGAAGAAGATGGAAAATTGTGTTACCGGCTGCATAACGCTGTGGCATCGCCTGTTGCGTCGCACACTTCAGCGTTCCGGGTGATTATGGGCATGCCACCCCAGTCTTCAACCACCCTTCCGGAGGAGTCCGTGATCTAAATTCCCCCTCTTTAAAAAGAGGCCCGCCGAACAATATCCTGTCAGGTGGGGGTGACCGATTTCATTAATTAATTGTCATAAAATACTTACCTTTAACGTTAGTAACGTTATTCGATAGTATGATCATTTCGTTTGGTAATGCTGATACGGAGAAAATATGGGATGGCGTCCGCTCAAGGAAACTGCCTAATGGAATTCAGCATATCGGCAGGCGAAAGCTAAGGATGCTCAATAATGCAGTGAATGTAGCCGACATGAGGATTCCACCATCAAACAGGATTGAAAAGCTATCCGGTGAGCTGAAAGATTTTTACAGCATCCGGATCAATGACCAATGGAGAATAATATTCCAATGGATTGCCGGAAATGCTTACAAAGTTGAAATAACTGATTATCATTAATTGTATTCAAAATGCGAAGATTAAAAAACATTCACCCTGGCGAAGTTCTTTCTGAAGAATTCTTATTGCCCTTGGGTATCTCTGCCTATAAGTTGGCAAAAGACATTGAAATTCCACAGACAAGGGTTTCCGAGATCATTAAAGGCAACAGGCGGATCACGGCAGATACCGCATTAAGGCTCAGCAAATATTTCGGGAATTCTGCAAAGTTTTGGCTGGGTCTGCAGAACGATTATGATATAGAGGAAGAAATATTGCATAAGGAAACTGCCCTGAAATCAATAAAGACGATCAGCACCGAAGTAGCCTGATATCATAGTAATAACTATTTATTTGAAAAATATAAACCCTTATGAAGTTCTTTTTCTTCCTTACAACCCTTGCCACATTCGTATTGTTCGGTGTATCATGCGGTCATTCTTCATCTGAAGCAATAAAACACGTGAAAGATGCGCAGCATGCCATCATCTATTACCAGCCGGGCAGATTTGCAGGGTGGCCGGCCAACAACGGTGCATTCATCTTTGACAACGATGAAATTATTACCGGCTTCACCGAAGCGCCTTATAAAAAAACAGACGGACATAATGCCGACAAACCCTATCTGAACTGGCTGGCGCGCAGCACCGATGGCGGCTATACCTGGACGGCCGCTGATCCTGACAACTATGCCAGCGATTTCGGCGACAGGCCTGAACTGCAAACGATCACTGCACCTCTCAATTACCGCGAGCCCGGCTTTGCCATGCGGGTGGTGGGTGCAGGCTATCATGGTGCCGATGATGGCAGGGCACATTTTTTTTACAGTTATAGTGGCGGCAAAACCTGGAACGGTCCTTATGGTTTCGGCGACCTGCTAAGCTGGCCGGAACTGACCGAAGCCGGGTTTGACGAACTTACACCAAGAACAGATTATATAGTAAACGACAGCAACCATTGCCTGTTATTTTTCTCTGCGAGAAAAAAAGGCGTATTTGCCTCCGACCGGCTCTTTTGTATAGAAACCACCGATGGTGGCCAAACCTATCGATTCTTAAGCTGGGTGATCGGCCCCGAAGGCACTGCCAGCAATGTAGTAAAAGTGGCGTTGTTTGAAGATGCTGATAAAAACCCCGACGCCAATGCATGCCGTGCAGTCATGTCGCAATCACAAAAGCTGGACGATGGTACCCTGCTATCGGTCATCCGGAGAAAGTTCATTGTAGAGGGAAGCGCCGATCAACACTGGATTGACGCCTACGCTTCCACCGATGGCGGTAAGACATGGCATTTCCGCTCAAAAATCGCCGGTACAGGTGCCGAAAACGGCAATCCACCGGCTTTTACCCCCACCAAAGACGGCCGCTTATGCGTGGTGTACGGCGAACGTGATGCCGGTACCATTCGCGTCGTATACAGTACGGACAAAGGAAAGAACTGGAGCCAGCCGGAAATACTGATGGATGGTTTCTGGTCGGAAGATATGCAACTGAACGACCTGGGCTATCCGCGGGTTCTCTGCCGCAGCGATGGAAAAATGGTAGCCATGTATTACTATTCAACGAAAGAAAACCCGCATCATTTGCGGGCGACTATATGGGAGCCATAATTTAAAACCTATAGGGTTTGCAGCGCTGCTTTTCGGCCCGGCAAACCCTATAGGTTTATAACGTGCTCCTGTAATATCATAATGTATCTAACCCCGTTTTTAGCATTGTAAGAAGATATTTATTCGCCTGCCTTTTGCAGAATAAGCAATTCCAGTTCTTCGGTGAGCCTGAAGTTTGTTGTTTTAATTTTTGCCAGAACGGGTTTGACGGAGGGTATAATACCAGCCAGCTTTGCATCCACTATAATTCCGATCGTACCAATAATCGATAAGCCAAGTTGCCGGGCAAAATGCCTCCCTTTGCGATCATCTATAATTAAAAGGCTATTGTCCGATTCCAGTGCGAGTGCAATTGCGCTGGCTTCTCCTTTGTCCACAAAAGATTCAATCAGTAACTGGTAATTTTTATCTTTCGGTTGCCGGATCAGCAACCAGGAAGGGAGTGGTTGACCGTATTCTTCTAAAACCTCCGTAGTTGTAACAATGCTTCCAAATAGTTTTTTGAGTATATCAAGCTCACCGATCTTATCAAGCAGAATAAGACAACTTGTATCAGATATGATGGTTCCTGGCATCAGAGAGGTCTTTTTCTAATTCTCCCTCTGTATAGTCAAAAACAGAGACGTCATAGTCTGCCAATAACTCGATAAATGTGCGTTTGGAATAGCCTGCCATTTCAGCTGCTTGTCCCAGCGACAAAGAGCCCTTTTCATACAATTTAGCAGCCAGCAATATCTTTGTCTCCCGTTCATCCAGGCTGTCTGGTATTTGCAACGTTAATGTTTTCATTCAGTGTATTATTTACTTGCCAAAGGTTTGCGTTCCGGGAATTCCTTATATTTTGCTACCCTCCGGTTCCCAAATCTACTGAAAAACCGAACAGTTTCCAAGCCCTGCCAGTGCGATAAAGCTTCCAACCTTTGAAAAGTGACAAACTGTCAAACGCAGGCATTCCGCTTGCGCTTCATAAGGGTTTAAACTACGATAGCGCATAGATACTTCCTGCGGCGGGATGACACGTAAAGGTGGAGACACCCTCACACTCACCCTCACACTCACCCTCACACCCACACCCCTATCACCCCATACCACAAAGCTGTTGTAATGAACGATACCAGTATGCTGACCGCCACCACCAGACTGGACAACTTTTCATTCAACTGATATTGCGAGGCAATGATACCTGCCGTGATAAAAGAAGGCATAGACGATTCGAAGATGCTGACGGCCGCTATTTCTCCCCTGAAACCGGCGGTTAACGCCAGTAAAAGTACCAGTGCCGGGGCTATCATCAGCTTATAGAGCAAGGCGGCGGAGATATGCCGCAGTTCCTTTCTCCATCCGTCAAACCGCAACTGCATCCCGATAGAAAATAAAGCCATCGGCGCCACGGTAGCGGTCAGTTTATCAAACAACGGATCGAAAGGCGACAGATCCAAAAAACGGGGAAGGATAAGTGCAGCTATCGTAGCAAGGAAGGGCGTGAAGCTAAACAGCTTTTTCAGCACTGCTTTTAAAGAAAGGTTATGCCCGTCTGCTGCATTCAGGGCTACAATGATACCGGCGGTAGACAACAGCATGAAAGTCACCTGGTCGCAGATGACGGCAATACCCAACAACGGTTCACCAAAATAGGCTGTCACCAGCGGAAAGCCTACAAAAGAAGTATTGCTGAGACCGGTGGTCAGCTTCAGGCCGGCGGTCGTCTTTTTGTCCAGCCCGGCAAACCTGGCATAGGCCGTGATATACAGCCAGCCGCCGAACCAAACCACAAAAGGCATCAGCACGGGCATGACCAGCGCTTCCGACCACTGTATCTTCGGAAGATATTTAAAGGCGACTGCCGGCAGTGCCAGGTTGATCACCATGGCGTTGATACCTTTATGTGCATCCTTTGGTAAGGCCGTATATCTTTTAACCAGCCACCCGGCTAATAAACAAATGCCGATCAGTAAGAAATTGCTCATCAGGGGTCAAAGATAATGGCTATTGTTTCATTGAGTACGTCTTTGCGAGGGAGGAATCCTGTTTATGATGAGCAGATCTCTCATTGCGCTTCGCTCCATTCGAGATGACGACAAAAGAGTGTACATTATTTCGATGAGTCTGGCCCAGGAGGACGAAGAGAACTTTTCTCACCAAAGGTAAATCTGTCGAAAGTGTGCTGTATACCTTTTACGAAGGACGCTCCGAATCGGCAGACCTCTCCCTACGGTCGAGGTGACGGCAAAAGAGCGGTTGGGATCGAGTTGACGATGAAAGAGGGTGAGGGCCTACTTCCCAAACATCCGCTCCAGATAGTCCAGCTTGAAAGCAATATACGTGGCATTTCCAGACGCTGTTATGTTGGGCTGGCTACAGGCAAACAGCTCTTCGGCAAGTTTTCGCATTTCCGTTACCGTGAGTGCCCTCCCCGGCTTAACGGAATGCTGGTATGCCAAACTGCGGATCAGCTTTTCCCTACGGGAAAATTTCACTTCGGTGTTGAAATGTTTCACCTGCTCCAGCATTTGCTCTATGGCATGCTTTTCGTTACCATCCGGCACATCTGCCGGTGTGCCTTGTATCACAAAAGTATCCTTGCCAAAAGCCTCTATCTGATAGCCCAGAAGCAGCAGGTCGGGCAATAACTCCTGGAGCAATACCGCGTCCGGTGCAGATAACGACACGGTAGGTGGAAACAGGCTTTTTTGCGTGGCAATCGGCTTTTCCCGTGCTGCCAGCATATAGCGTTCGTATAGAATACGCTCATGGGCCAGTTGCTGATGTATGAGTATGAACCCCTGATTGGTGCCTGCCACAATATAGTTATGGTGCAACTGCAGCAGCGGAACATCTTCCAGCAGCACCAGCTTGTCTTCTCCGGATCTTTTTAATGCATATTGCTCGTATTCAAACCCGCTGCTGGTATCTTCCTGGTGAGCAGCCAGCAGGCTCTTGAAGGCTCCCTCACTTGGTTTAGGCTCCGGATAAAAATCCTTCCAGTTTTTCAGCTCACTTTTACGCTCTATCAGGTGCGCCTGGTTCTTTTGTGTAAAGGTTTGGTATAATCCCGAAGCGGCTGTTTTTTCTTCCTTGTCTTTTGTAAAGGGATTGCTCACCGCGTCCAGCTTTTGTATCTCCGGGTCGAGGTCAAAATTCAGCGTAGGGGTAATGCTGAACTGTGCCAGTGCATGCTTGACCGCCGCCTGCACGAAAGCGTAAATGATCTTTTCATCTTCGAACTTGATCTCCTGTTTGGTGGGATGCACATTGATATCGATCTGCGCCGGATCGAGGTCTATGAACAGTACATACATCGGGAAACTTTCCGATGGAATCATATCCTGGTAGGCGCTCATGACGGCATGATTCAGGTAAGCGCTGCGTATAAACCGGTTGTTGACGAAAAAGTACTGGTCGCCCCGTGTTTTTTTGGCTATTTCCGGTTTTCCCGCAAAACCATACACCGTCATATAGTCTGTTTTTTCCTGTACCGTCACCAGTTTGGCTGCGTAATGATTGCCCAGCAACTGCACAATGCGCTGCTTGAGCGTACCTTTTCCCAGGTGAAAAATTTCCTGACCATTGGCCGTCAGGGAGAAGAATATCTCCGGGAAAGCCATCGCTACCCGAATAAACTCTTCTACAATGTGGCGCATCTCCACGGGATTACTTTTCAAAAAATTGCGTCGGGCAGGCACATTGAAAAATACGTTTTTCATTGCTATGCTGGTACCCTGCTCAAAGGCTACGGGCTCCTGTTTTGTCACTACACTATTCTCTATTTCTATATAGGTGCCCGTTGTATCTTCACTGCGGCGGGTTTTCAATTCCACCTGTGCCACAGCAGCTATCGAGGCCAGGGCCTCTCCCCGAAAACCCATGGTACGGATACGAAACAGGTCATCTATCCTGCTGATTTTAGAAGTAGCATGGCGCTCAAAAGCCATGCGGGCATCGGTTTCACTCATGCCTCCGCCATTGTCTATTACCTGCACAAGGGCTTTGCCCGCATCTGCCACAATCAGCTTCACTTCGGTAGCGCCTGCATCGACAGCATTTTCCAACAGTTCTTTCACTGCACTCGAAGGCCGCTGGATGACTTCTCCCGCCGCGATCTGGTTGGCTATATTATCCGGTAATAACTGTATTTTATCTGACAATTTTTTCCTGTTTGTTCCAGCTGCGAAAATACGCTTTCGGAAAGGAATAGCATTTTACGGGGGGCATTGTGGATAAATCGCGGTTTATTGCCGATATTCTGTTTAACTTTAACAGCATTTGTAACAAGAAACATGACGCTCCACAAGATATTCTCCGGTATACTCAGGTTCCTGAAAAATATTTTCCTGAAGAAGGATTGCTGTAAGTGATTACGATACATGGTCGGAGACCATGAAGAACATAGGCTATATGAAGTCAGCACATTCACATAGCACTTCAAATAAGCCGTTAATTTAATATCTTTTAACTTCTAAATGGTTTTTACACCTGCAACGTTAACAGTACTTCGTGCAAAGCCCTGGCCGCCTGGTGAACAGATACACTCCAGTCATCAGCCGCCTTACCATCTGCACCGTCCGAGATATATTTCAGGCAAACGAACGGAATAGCTTCCTGCCTGGCCACCCATGCCAGGGCATAGGCTTCCATATCAACTACATCGTAGGCTTCTGCATTGTGCCGCACCTCAAAATTATCGCCCGTTCCGCAGATTCCCTGCGCCAATCCGGGTATGGGCTTGCCGTACTCCAGTATAATATCCTGGTTGTAAAAAGGGGTTTCATACTTTGCAAAGCCCAGCGGCGTTACGTCCATATCCCTTTGTATGAACCGGGTGCAACAAACCACTTCTCCTTTTTTATACACCGCACTGCCGGCTGATCCCAGGTTGACGATGATACCGGGTCTTTGCTGCATAATACGTTTCAACAGGTGGTATCCCGCATTTACTTTTCCAATACCCGTAAATAATACATCCCGGTCGTTAAAGTGATCCACCGCTTCCGATTCGAGGGCAAATACCAATAAACTATTACTTTCCGTTACCACTTTGTTTCATTAAAATGTTTACTATGCGGAATCAAATACCAGGCAATAAAGGCTCAAACCTTTACTTACCACTCAACTTGTAGGTCACGATAGCCAACAAATCCTTTAACTGTTTGCTGCTTTTCACATCCACTATCAGCGGTATCAGTTTCCCGGCAGGCCCGGCTTTTGCAAACGCACCCTTTACCTCCTCTGAAATTTTCAGACCGGAAATACCCTCCTTTGTTTTCTCTGTAAAATAAAACGACACCTTAAAAAAGCCGTTCCAGGCAGAAAGCCAGCATATCGTTTTCTTCTTATAGCTGATCTTGCATAGCCATGCCTTCCCGTCTTTGTAATACCTCCATTCCGGCATCAAGGCATAATCCGGCCCGCCAATCGCTTCCATAAAGCGCCCGAACGCAATGTGGCTTCTACCTAATACGCCTTCCAGAACGGAGGATGCAGGATACACTTCCGCATGCCTTAGCTGAATTACCGGTTCCGTCATAAAAGATAAAGATACTACCGTTCATCCACAGCTTCTTTCACGATCGCAAACGACTTCAGCTTGGCCGCCCGATCGTATATCGGGCTGGTGACCATCAGTTCATCTATGCGGGTTTCCGCCAGGAATACGCCCAACTTCTGTTTCAATGTCTCCTTAGCGCCAGTGAAGGTATAGGCAGTCATGCTGCTCACCGTGCGTTCTATTTCGGGATGGCGGAACACGGCAGGTAATTCGCCCGGCGGCTGCAACGGGTTACGCATATTCGTTATGATGCCCATGAACATGCGGTACAAGCTGGTGGTCAGCCATTCCGCTTCCTCATCGGTATCGGCTCCTATTGCATTTACACAAGCCATCACATAGGGCGTTGATAACTGGCGGGATGGCTTGAAACGATCGCGGTATATCTCAATAGCAGCACGAAACTGGGTAGGCGCAAAATGAGAAGCGAAAGCATAGGGCAATCCAAACTCAGCCGCCAGGTAGGCACTGTCGGTACTGGAACCGAGTATCCAGATGGGTATATTCAGTCCTTCGCCGGGAAATGCCCGCACTTTAGCATCCTGGTTTTCGCTGCTCATGTAGGTTTGCAGTTCCCGAACATCCGAGGGGAAATTGTATTCCGCTGTCATATTCTTTTTACGGAGTGCATAAGCGGTTAACTGATCCGTACCAGGCGCCCTGCCGAGCCCCAGGTCTATTCTTCCGGGATAGATTGATTCCAGTGTACCAAACTGCTCAGCTATAACCAGGGGCGAATGGTTAGGCAACATAATGCCTCCCGACCCCACTCTTATGCTGTTGGTTTTTCCGGCTACCTCTCCTATCAGCACGGCGGTAGCGGAACTGGCCACATGGGGCATATTGTGATGTTCAGCCATCCATATACGTTTGTACCCTAGCTTCTCCGCATGCTGCGCTACCGAAACTGTTCCCGCTATGGCATCTGCGATGGTGGCTCCCTCCGTAACAATAGCCAATTCGAGCACGGACACTGCTATATCTTTATTCATTTTAGTTAAATATTTGTTTTGATAATCCTGCTCAGGTCTTTAAAAACACTTTCATTGCGCTTGTAATAGGTCCATTGACCTATTCGTACCGACTCTACCAATCCTGCTTTTTTCAATATGGCCAGATACTCCGATATGGTGGATTGGGTTAATCCCGACCGTTGCTGAATATAGCCCACGCATACGCCGTACTTTTCGAAATCCATCCCTTCCGCGCAGGAAAAATACCGATGTGGCTCTTTGAGCCATTGCAGAATTTCCAGCCGCTTTTCGTTGGACAATGCCTTGAAGATTTCCAGACAGTCAATTGCAGACATGCAGCAAAGGTATATCGGCTTATCCCGATATCCCAATAAATCAACAATGCGCTACCTGAAATGACCTTATCCTGACAATGCAATGGATATGGATGGGCAGGTTATATGAGGAAAAGTTTATAAAGTAATGCCGGCGTTGTCTATTACCCTGCCGGTTTCTGTACGAATAGTGCGTGCAGGGAATTTGCTGATCACACGATAGTCGTGTGTAGCCATCACTATAGTGGTGCCGTCTTCTTTTGAAATGCGAAACAAGAGCTGCATGATCTCGTCGGAGGTTTCGGGATCAAGATTGCCGGTAGGCTCATCCGCCAGAATAAGCTTCGGTGAGTTCAGTAAGGCCCTCGCTACATCCACACGTTGCTGCTCGCCACCAGACAGTTCGAAGGGAAATTTAAACCCTTTTGTTTTCAACCCCACTTTTTCCAGTACATCGGCAATTTTCTCTTTTACCAGCTTGTCGTCTTTCCAGCCCGTGGCCTTTAGCACAAACTTCAGGTTGTCATGTACGTTCCGGTCTGTGAGCAATTGAAAATCCTGGAATACGATACCGAGGTTGCGGCGCAGGAATGGAATCTTTTTCCATGTCATCTCGCTCAGCTTGTAGCCTACCACGGTGCCATCGCCCTCTTTCAACTTCAGTTCGCCATACAGTGTTTTCAGCAAGCTGGATTTTCCGGTACCGGTTTTACCCACCAGGTACACGAACTCTCCTTTTTGCACCTGTATGTTCACATCACCCAGTACCAGCGATTTGCCCTGGTATATATTTGCATTCCGAAGCTCTAATATTATTTCTGCCATGCGTTGGTTCTGAAACATCAAAGTTACTACTTAAACGTAAAGATTAAAATAATGATATACCGACGATTGCATTTAATTCCTGCCAGCGGCTGACGCCCGCTCCCTCCTGGTTGGAGCCCTTCTGTTATACGGCCTATCCGGCTACCCAAGCTTATTAACCAGCCGCCGAAACAGCTTTTTCTTTATTATCTGAGCGCCGCTGCCGCCAGTTTTTAATAGAGCGGCTCACCGGGCGAAACAACCTATAATAAAACTCTTTGTTGAATAACTGAGAGTCGTGCATGGCTTTATAGGTGAGGAAAAAACCAATCGGCAGCAGCACCAGCGTAGACAGCCACATACCTGTAAAAGCAGCGGTAAACCCTTCCCTGACAAATTTTTCGCCAAACATATTCAGCAGGTGAAATATCAGAAAAAAAACAACCGCTATTACCAGCGGCATGCCCATCCCGCCCTTCCGGATGATAGAGCCCAGAGGAGCACCGATCAGAAACAACACCACGCAGGCAAAAGACAAACTGAGTTTTCGGTGCCATTCTACCGTATGGTTGCGCAGGCTTTTTACTTTAAACTGCGACTCGTCTACTATAGATACAATACTGTTTTTCTGCGCATTGATCCTGTCTATGGCCCGACCAATTACCTGCTGGCGGGCAGAGTCGGGCAGCAGGTCTTCGTACCCTACCGTCCGCACCGTTTTCATGGCTTTTACAAAATCATTTCGTTGCGAACCAGGCACCGGACGCCGGACCGGCACCGGCTTTACTCCACGTTTGATTTCTACGGCGGCAATATTCTCCGGCGGAGGCACGGTCTCTTTAGGTGGTGCGATCTTCTTACGCACGAAACCGTAATTGATTCCGATCTCACGATCTATTTTCCGGCCCGACTCCTCCACAGACTTCACTTTCAATGAATCGATCGTTTTATCCAGTTGCCGCATGTTCAGCATACGATAATTGTCTTTAAACAGACTATCCGGCGTTTTCATCAAAGCAAAATCGCTGAGATCGAATACTTTTTTATAATGCTCAAAATTCAGGCGAATGTATTCCGTATTGATGGAGTAGGAAGGACCACGCTCCTCGTGCCGCCAACCGTTTTCGAGGTGAAATTCCAGGAATTTTTTGTCGTCGCTGATGTTCATCTTCCCCCGCTCAGCAACGATAATATTATCCTGCAGATTATAATTGCGTTCAAAGATGATCACATCGTGAATGGTAATATTGTCTTTTTCTTTTTTCCCGATCTTGATGGTATAGCCCTCAAAGTCTTTAAAAAAAACCCCTTCTTTCAGATTAAAAGCAGGTTTGGCCACCGTTATATCGTATAGCAGGGTCTGGAATTTCAATTGTGCAACAGGAATCACGTAGTTTGAAAAAAGAAACGCCACTACACATACCATTGAAGCCACGATCATCAGCGGGCGCATAAACCGCAGCAGCGGAATACCCGCCGACTTAATAGCCACGGTTTCAAAACTTTCGCCCAGCTTGCCAAATGTCATAATGGAAGATATCAGTATGCCCAAAGGCAATGCCAGTGGCACGGCAGTTGCAGTTACATACGCCGTTAACTGTAGCAGCGTGAAAGTATCGAGCCCCTTCCCTACCAGGTCGTCTATGTATTTCCAGAAAAACTGGAGAACCAGTATAAACAGTGATATAAAAAACGTGGCAATAAAAGGCCCTATAAAGGCTTTCAGGATGAGTGTGTCTAATTTTTTTATCACCGTTGGGAATTGGTTGTTTCTATACCTTTAGCATATGGGCACGGCAAAAATACAACTTTCGGCAGAGGAACTGCAGCTTGCGCAAAACAGCGATTTTATTTTAACAAAGAACCGCGTTATTACCAAAGCCACTACCCTGCTGGAAGCGTTATCTGCGAACGTCTGCGAAGCGGCATCACCACTCCTGCAGCTCGTACCTGCAGACAGCCGATCGCCCAAAATAAGCAGGGGCGAAAAATATAATGAACTTCCTTATGTACTGCTCGACTATCCCCGTCATTTCAAGCAGACGGAGATACTGGCAGTGCGCACCATGTTTTGGTGGGGGCATCACATCAGTATGACGCTACACCTCAAAGGCCATTTTCAGGAACGATATACACCCGTTTTTATAGAGGCAACAGAATGGCAAAATAACTGGTTGCTACAGACGCAGGGAGATGAGTGGTTGCACCATACAACCCACGCCACCCATCGGCCACTCAGCCAAATAAACAGGCAGCAGCGGGAAGCGCTATGCAGTAGCCTTCCCTTTATTAAAATCGGATATTTCCTTCGGGTAGATCAATGGAATGAAGCACTGAATTTGCTGACAGACGCGTTCGGGTCTCTTGTAGCAGCATTGGGGTCTGTAGATCAATTTCCCAGGCGGTGAAAGAGTTCCTTTACCTGATAATCCCAAAGACGGCTTTGATCCTGAATATCTCTTTTTTCGGCGAAGTCTTTTATCACCAGTATGGTTTGATTGGTCACTTCTGACTTTTCGATGGCAAATTCAAAATATTCGTCTTTGGGGCCATGAAGCCATCGAAACCGAACAAATTTATCCTCTTCTGTCTCTACCTTGTCGGCCTTATCTGTCGAGTCATTCCAGGTGAAACTAAACACGCCATCCCTTTCATCTACCCTGTCTGCAAACCACTCCTGCAACCCTGCGGGGGTAGACAGAAATTCGTACAAGATGCTGGGGGAGCAACGTACAGGAAATTCCAAGGTATATAATTGCTTTTTACTCATTGTTTATGTCTAAAAACCAGTCTGCTTTAAGCGCAGATAGCGTGCAATAATATAAAAATATTAGAACCATCAAAGTTTTTTGGATAATATTTTTACTAACACGCGTAACAATCTTTTTACCTGTATGATATTTTAACAGGGAGCGGCGATGGTGGCGGCGTATTTAAGGCTCCGATCCAGCCGGAAAGGTCGTGGTAAAACTTAAACATTCATCAAATTCAACGCACCAAATATATTTTTTCTGATATACATAGCAATTCCTTAAATTGCTTAGGTGCAATATAAGGTGGTTGCCAACGTTTTAAGATAAATTTTAACATTTTAGCCATGAGCATGCGTCAACTCAAAATCTCGAAATCCATTACCAATCGGGAATCTCAAAGTCTGGAGAAGTATCTTCAGGAAATAGGGCGTGTAGATCTGATTGGCCCGGAGGAGGAAGTGCAACTCGCGGAAAGAATAAAAAGAGGCGACCAGGAAGCATTAGACCGGTTAACCAAAGCTAATCTTCGGTTTGTAGTATCTGTAGCCAAGCAATACCAGAACCAGGGGTTATCACTCCCCGACCTTATTAATGAAGGCAATCTTGGCCTTATCAAGGCAGCCCAGCGTTTTGATGAAACCAGGGGTTTCAAATTTATCTCTTATGCGGTATGGTGGATACGCCAGAGCGTGTTACAGGCGCTGGCAGAACAGTCACGCATTGTGCGGCTGCCGCTAAGCAAAGTGGGACTTACCAATAAAATCAACAGGGCATTTCAGCAATTGGAGCAGGAGTTTGAACGGGAGCCCTCGCCGGAGGAGCTGGCGGAAATACTGGACGTTGACTCTGAGGAAATTGCCGCCACTTTGGGTGTGGCAGCACGCCACGTAAGTATGGATACACCTCTTTCAGAAGGAGAAGACAGCACCCTCGTGGATGTGATGGCCAACCCCAATGCCGACAGCGTAGATCTCAAGGTTACCCATTATGAGTCGCTCCGGCAGGAAATTGAGCGCTCACTGCATACACTTACCCACCGCCAGCAGGACGTCATCCGGCTGTTTTTTGGCATAGGCATCGACAGCTCCATGAGCCTGGAAGATATTGGCGACCGATTCAATCTTACCCGCGAAAGAGTACGCCAGATCAAAGACAAAGCCATTACCAAGTTGCGATCTACCTCTCGCAGCAAACACCTGAAAACCTACCTGGGTTAGACGTTATACAAGAAGGTTTGCAGCATAGCGCTTCTTTGCGTAACTTCGCAAATGATGTTGATAGTGAACAACGGTTTGTTCACTATTTTTGTTTTTAACCAAGTATTTAAGTAAGCAGCTCATATGTTTGAATCATTATCAGAAAAGCTGGAATCGGCGTTTAAGCAGATCAAAGGGGAAGGTAGGATCAATGAACTGAACATTGCCAACACTTTGAAAGACATCCGGCGGGCGCTGGTAGACGCAGATGTGAACTATAAGATCGCCAAGGAATTCACCGACACAGTGAAAACCAAAGCATTGGGAGAAAAAGTACTCACCGCTATCAGCCCGGGGCAGTTAATGGTAAAAATCGTGAAAGACGAGCTGGCCGAACTGATGGGTGGTACGGAGAGCAGCTTCAATATCACGGGCAACCCCGCTGTTATTCTGATTGCCGGATTGCAGGGTAGTGGTAAAACCACGTTCAGCGGGAAGCTGGCCAATTACCTCAAATCAAAAAAAGGCAAATCGCCGCTGCTGGTGGCTGCGGATGTATACCGCCCGGCGGCCATAGACCAATTAACCGTACTCGGCAGCCAGATCGACGTGGATGTATACAGCGAACGGGAAAATAAAAACCCTGTAGCCATCGCTCAAAATGCCATAAAAGAAGCCCGCAGCAAGAATAAAAACGTTGTGATCATAGATACGGCAGGACGTTTG
Source organism: Agriterribacter sp. (assembly GCA_037190905.1). Classification (GTDB taxonomy): domain Bacteria; phylum Bacteroidota; class Bacteroidia; order Chitinophagales; family Chitinophagaceae; genus Agriterribacter. Next base: position 141,253 of record JBBCKG010000002.1, read on the forward strand.
GCTGTAGATGAAGCCATGATGAAGGAGGTGGCAGAAATCAAAGCCGCCGTGCAGCCACAGGAAATTCTGTTTGTTGTAGATTCCATGACCGGTCAGGATGCAGTAAATACCGCGAAATCCTTTAACGACCGGCTCGATTTCAGCGGAGTGGTACTCACCAAAATGGACGGCGATACACGCGGTGGTGCCGCGCTTTCTATTAAATACACCGTTCAGAAACCCATTAAATTCATCAGCAGTGGGGAAAAGCTGGATACCCTGGATGTTTTTTACCCAGAAAGAATGGCACAGCGTATTCTGGGAATGGGCGATATCACCACACTGGTAGAAAAAGCACAGGCACAGTTTGATGAAGCCCAGGCTGCCAGGCTACAGAAAAAGATGCGGAAAAACCAGTTCGACTTCCAGGATTTCCTGGATCAACTGCAGCAGATTAAGAAAATGGGAAACATCAAGGACTTGCTGGGTATGGTACCGGGCATGGGAAAAGCCATTAAGGATGTGGATGTTAATGACGATTCGTTCAAGGGTATTGAAGCCATTATCAATTCTATGACCCCTTATGAAAGGGCCAATCCGGATGTGATCAATAACAGCAGAAAAATCCGTATAGCAAAAGGCGCCGGCAAGGACATGAATGATGTAAGTCAATTCATGAAACAGTTTGAACAAATGAAACAGATGATGAAAATGATGAATAAAATGCCAATGGGGAAAATGGGCTTTGGAAGACGATGATTTTTTGTTGTTTTAATTTTTAAAAACCATTTTGTAAGCTTATCTTCGCAAACCCTTAGAAAGGGATAATCAATATGTATCACCCATTTAAAATGTTTATTTTTTATGGCTGTTAAAATCAGACTGCAACGTCACGGGAGCAAAAAAAGACCGTTCTACTTTATAGTGGTGGCCGATGCCCGTGCGCCAAGGGATGGAAAATTCATCCAGAAAATCGGCACCTACAATCCATTGAGCCAACCCGCTGCCGTTCAACTCGACAGACAAAAAGCCCTGGATTGGTTGCAAAAGGGCGCTCAGCCTACTGACACCGTTCGCAGGATTCTTTCCTACAAAGGCGTTTTATACCTCAAGCATTTGCTCAGAGGGGTAAGCCTTGGCTTGTTCGATGAAGCTACCGCAATGGAAAAGTTCCAGAAATGGCACGATGAACACGAAGGAAGCATCAAAAAGAAGCAGGAAGAGGCCTCGAGATCAAGAAGAACGAGAAAGCCTATTGCGCCGCGTAAAACAGAACAGCAAGAGCAACCGAAAGAAGAAGGAAACTAATCTACCTTATTGTTATATTACTAACCTACTTCTTAAGCGAATTAAAACCTCACAATCCGTGAGGTTTTTTTCTGCCTGCCAGTTACGGGTTTCAGGCAAAGACATACCTTAGGCCTGTGACTAGCAAGCACTTACCGCTATAAAACAAGCCGACGGTATACCGCGCCTGTTTTCCCGGTATTCGTGGTGTGGTAAACCTGAATCCAGCTCTTGCACGCGGCCCGTATGACCTGGCAGCGAAATCAGAGTAGCTGCTTTTCGATATGGTAACACCATAATAAACCGAAACCGGCATCCAGGTATCCACCCAACCGGCTGTCGTTTTCCGGTGTTGACTTATATCCGAAATTATAGTCAAGCACCGCAGGTATATCGTAGGCAAAAGCAATTCCCTAGTCATCGTACAGGTTATTAGCAATACCAACACCCAGGCCAAGAGGCAGACTTACACTAACCGACGCGTTATCATATTCTACAAAATTGTACCTGGGAAATATGACAGAGTTGTCTGCAAAAGTGATACCGCATTATTATTACCATCCGTTGTTTTTCCATTAAGTATGGACATAGTAACGCCCACACTATGTATAAAACTTTGCCCGGAAACAAATTACTAAAGGAAAAGAAAACATACCAGAATCTTCAGATTGTATACAGAAAGAAAACGACTACATCATCAAACGTTAGGCTGTTGGATATCCCTACAATGATTATCAAAAAGTATGCAGGGCTGTCAAAGGACGGCAAGGTTTTCTCTGTTTCGTCCGACAGTTACTACAATGATAGATTGAAAGCAATATCCTAACAAATCGACTGTCTGAAAGAAAAGAAAATAACCTTTCATTTGGCACGCCATACGTTTGCCACTTTGTTCTTGAGCGAGGACGTTCCGTTGGAGAGTTTGAGCAAAATGTTAGAGCGTAGGAATATTGCTACCCAGCAGATTTACGCCAAGGTACTCAAAGAGAAAACTGTTAAGGATATGCAAAAGGTATCGCACAGATTTAAAACTTTGGAACGCTCTTTTGTAGCACAGTGCTAAAACCAATAGAGTGATTAAAGAAAGCCAATGTAGTTTTTGCATTGGCTTTCTTTGTATTTTAGCTCTTGAGAAATATTTACAAATGTTTAAAGCACAACTGAAAAAGTTTGGGTGTACCAGCATACCGTCAAAAAAGTTATATAAATTGAAGCATTATGAAAAAAACTTTTTTAGTCCTCTTATTAGCTCTACTGCTGTTCGCTTGTAACAACAATAAAAATGAGCAAAAACAGACAGACAAACAAGAAACTATTGATGTGACAAAAGAAAACAATGAGGAGAAAAATGGTACAGTAACAGAACGCAAATTTGATATAAATTCTATACCTCTCTCTACAGAAGATATAGGGGACTTTCCATTTTTCACTGCGCCCGAAGGTGCTAAATATATTAACAAACCAAAAGTAAAGGATTTTGATTTCATTGTATTCGTTACTCCTGAAAGCATTTATGAAGTAGAAGGAAAAACTTTTAGATCACATGTTCATAAAGACAAAGAGAGCGATATAGAAATAAGTGGGCGATATTTAAATAAGAGTTTTGAAGATGCGATTTTAAACGCAGGGGGAGTAAAGGTCTTTGAAGGCAATTTAACAAAAGAACAAAAAGAAAAATATAAGGAACTTGCCACCTATGCGGGTAGCAACGGCAGCTTGGATATTTGGAACGATGTGGTTGCAATGTATGTAATCAGAAGAAATGACGGAAATGTCTATATAGCTATGGAGAAAGCTACGGGAAATAGTACCTCTATACAAATTGTACAGGAAAAAGCATTTGAGCAAACTATTCAAAAAGTTACATCTGCTGAAATTGAAAAGGATTTGTTGAATAACGGCAAATCAGTATTACATATCAATTTTGATACCGACAAAGCTACATTGAAACCAGACGGATCAGAAACCGTACAAGAAATTGTCAAGGTATTAAATAAAAATCCCGATATAAAAATTGCGATTAACGGATACACTGATAATACAGGAACGAAAGAACATAACCAAAAATTATCGGAAGACAGGGCATTGAGAGTAAAAAATGAAATTATAAAAATGGGTATAAGTAAAGACCGTTTAACTTCTAAAGGATTCGGGCAGGGCAATCCAGTAGCTGGTAACGAGACCGAAGAAGGAAAATTGCAAAATCGCAGGGTGGAACTTGTAAAAATCTGAACAATAAGATAAATGTAGAAAAGAGAAAATACGCGATGACACCAACAAACTTTACCAAAGTTTACAAACTGTTGGTTTTGTCTTTTTCGTTAGTAGTACTTACAGGAATTATTTTACTGTCTGCATGTAGTACGAATGACGATATAGAGCCACCAGGAATATCAGGTTCGGGCGTTCAGTTGAAACATTTGGTTACAGCCAATCAGGTTGCCGGTTCGTTGGGTGAATCTATGCAGGGATATATTTTGCAGGGAACAGGGGGTTTCACAAATACAGGGTATTATCCCGAAGTACCACATGTCTATTATTATACCGTCTATTTTCAAAAAGACCTGAACGACTATGACTATGCCTCGCGTTCCATCAGTGCACAGACCGGAATGGGAAAGGAAACTAAAGATGAAATACTGGAAATGTTCGATGATAGAGAAGAGGTTGCGGACGGGAGGTTGGGGAAAGCGCCTTATGAAAACGTATTTGCCCTGCGTTACAAGGATAATGAAAAACACAATTGGCGGTATGAACTACACATTAGGCTTGCCCATATCAATAATCAAGACAATCAGGTAATAACTCTATCCGGAACTTTTGGGCCTTCTTCTCATCCGGATACAGAAGCAATCGCTCCGGAACCAATGAACAGCGATGAGGCCGTGTCAGCCATGTTGGCATTGGTCGAACCCGTTTCCGGCTAATGGACTTTTTCCTTCAGACAGGCCTGATTTGATGGAAGGAGATACTGGATAGTTAGCGGAAACTGATTTTTAGATTACCAAAGAACAGCCACCTGCAATCTTCAACGCCCCTACTATTACTCACCTACTACTTGGCGCGATTGAAAAGTAAAGAACCACCAAGACACTGTGACACTCAGATGCGCAATGTTTATTGAGCGATACTTTGTGTATTAGTGACTTGAATGGTTCAAGATGGATTACCAGGGCAGCGAAAACGTTTTCACAAAGCTGAAACATTTCATTGCTTCAATCACGCCTTCTTTTATTCCCAGTCCGGAATCTTTGATGCCGCCAAACGGAGAGCTCTCTATCCGGTAGCCCGGCACTTCGTTGATATTAACCGTACCAACTTTTAGTTCCCTTATAAAGCGCAATGCATACTCCATGTTGTTGGTTACAATACCTGAAGACAGTCCGTATGCAGTAGAATTAGAGAGCGCAATGGCATCATCCATATCTTTAAAACCCAATATAGGTGCCAGGGGACCGAAGGATTCATGCACTACCATGTCGGCATTTCTGGGCACGTCTGTGATAACAGTAGGTTCGATCAGGGCGCCTTTTCTATTGCCTCCCAGCAATACCCTCGCTCCCTGCTCCACCGCCTTGTTGACAACGGTCTCCAGGTAGATGGCTGCCTGCTCATCTATTACGGTACCCACTCTGGTGGAGGGGTCGGCCGGATCACCACAGGTGTATTCCTTTGCTTTTTCTACCAGCTTCTGTGTAAACGTCGCTTTGATCTTTTCATGAACCAATATTCGCTTTACGGCTGTACAACGCTGACCACTGTTACGGAACGACCCTTCTGCAGCAAGCAATACAGCTTTTTCCATATCAGCATCTTCCATCACAATCAGGGGATCATTTCCACCCAGCTCAAGTATCACTTTCTTATAACCGGCTGTTGCGGCAATATGCTTGCCCACCGCTACACTGCCGGTGAAGGATACAATATCTACCCGTGGATCTTTTACCAGCGGCTCGGCAATTTCTTTGGTAGGGCCGAGCAGCGTGCTCAGCATATAATGTGGCAGCCCTGCTTCATACAGCAACTCTGTTAAGAGCACTGCTGTGAGCGGTGTTTTTTCCGAAGGCTTCAGTATCACCGGCGTGCCAGCAGCCAGTGCAGGTGCAAGTTTATGTGCCACCTGATTAAGCGGATGATTAAACGGAGTGATGCATACCGCCAGCGAGAGCGGTTCGCGGGTAGTGAATATTTTTCTGGCCTTGCCCTGTGGAGAAATATCGCAGGAGAATACCTGACCATCGTCTTTCAGGCACTCCATCGCTGCAAACATCAACACATCATGCGCCCGCCCGGTTTCGTATATCGCTTCGCGGATAGCCAACCCCGATTCGTTGCTGATGGTTTGAGCAAAAAGATCCTTTTTATCCAGCAATAGTTGGCGGGCTTTATCCAATATGCTGTACCTGTCGTATCGGGAGAGCTTCTTACCGCCTTTTAAGGCTACAGCAATAGCTTCTTCCGCCTCTGCAGCACCGGCCAGGGTAACCGTACCCACCACCCTGTTGTCATAAGGACTTTTTACCTGTAGCAGGTTGGCTGCTTTCACCGGCTTGCCGGCAACATAACTAGTTAGATCCATGATTTAATAATGATGTTAAACAATAGTTCCGTTAATGGTAAAATCAAACACATCGAAGTTTCGGGGATCCCCACTCGCTTTGATGCGATAGGCATTGTTGAGCGGATGCGACAGCACCAGCGGCACCATTTCTTCGTAACGTCCACCGTGTGAACGAAGGGTACCATCCAGCGCAGACAAGTCGTGATAGGCCGGCTTACGGCCTACTACCACGTCTCTTGCAGACATTACCACCAGGTCGCCTGTGCGATCTTCCGGCTGTTCCAGCAAGTGGGTGGCCGTTTGCTTATCGTGCACTTCCGTTATGCCCGGCTGAACACTCAGCCAGTTTCTCACTGCAGACAAATCGTGCGATGCGTCTACATGCACTACCACATACGACCCCAGCGCACCATGGTGCTTCACGTAGGGATCGGTAATCGGGCATATTACCCGGAAGCCTTTACCAAACTGGGCCTCGAGCATATCTTCTATAAATAAGACATTCGGCGTTCCGTCTGCTTTTATTTTGGCATTCATGCCATGGTCGGCAGTAGCCCCCACTACCGCCCCAGCTTTCAGCAACCTGCCGATTTCGGTATCCATTGCTTCGTAAAAAGCCAGCGATTCTTCTGTCTCAGGTGCATAAGTATGTTGCATGTAATCCGTAAGCGAGAGATAGAGAAAATCAGCCAACCCCTGCTCTATCAGGGCTACACCGGCGCGGAGCACAAATAAACTGGCATCAGCGCTGTAAATGGTCGGTGTGGGAAACCCCACTATAGCCTCCGCATTTTCTATACCGTGCGTGTCTTTTCTGGCCAGATTGGCTTTTTCTGCAGAAAACGCTATTCCGTTTAATTTATACGAAAGGATATCTCTCAGTTTTTCCTTTGCCGTAACCACCGCCACTTTTCTGCCGGCGTTTGCGGCAGCCGCCAGAATGGTTTCCGTCCGGAGGTATTCGGAAGAATTCATCATCACTTCCTCATCTTTAGATGCATCGTAAAAAAAGTTTCCACTGATACCGTGTACTGCAGGCGAAACGCCTGTAACAATGGATGAATTATTGACGTTGGTAAAAGAAGGAAGCGCTCCTCTTACCATACCCCGATAACCTGCTTTGCTCATTTGCTGCAGATGCGGAAGCCTGCCATGCGCGGCTGTTACATCCAGGTATTCATCCGCAGACCCGTCGATGCAGATTACTACGACTGGTTTGGAGGGTGGGCTATACGTTTTGTGGTTAACCGTAAACGGTTGAGTGGAGATTGATATCATGCGATTGTTTATAAATACTAAAAAATATATAGCAAATGTAAACAATTATATTTTAAGTCGCGCATTAAGTTTTTCTGAAACCGTGCGTTCAGCGTGTATTACCGGTTATAAAGTAGTAAATTACCAGCATTTGTGCATCGCCTGCACCTATATTGGCGGGTTTGTGCGGAAGCCGTCCGTCAAAAAAAAGAGAGTCGCCCTCATTCAGCACATATTTTTCTTCCTCAATCTGGTATTCTACACTACCTTTCAACATATACTTGTATTCGTAGGCATCGGTGGTGATCATGGAAGTACGCCGGGCCCCTTTTTTTAGTTCCAGCAGTACGGTATCTACGGGACCTGCATCCATATTGCGGGTAAGAATGCGTTTATACCGGAATCCTTTGGCGGCTTCCTTTTCGAACACCTGGTAGTCTTTTGGCGTTTTGATAATCACTTTCCGCCCACTTTCACGATTGTGGCTGATACCGTTGAAAAAGTCGGTAAGGTCTACTTTCAGCGCCAGTACAATGTTCATTAACACCGGAAGCGATGGCACAGTACGATTGTTTTCAATTTGCGAAATCAGCCCTTTGCTCACTTTTGCTTCGGTAGCGAGCTCCTGTACGGTTTTCTTTTGTGCTTTTCGGGTATCTTTTATTTTATTGCTGATCTGGATAAGGATGTCTTCCTGCATGTGTATCTTTTTAACTAAATTAAAGGTAAACTTAATATAATACAAATGTTTTGCCGTAATAAGGAAACTGATAATCAAAAGATTATTTACCACCTCACTACATTACGTTCAATTAGTTGAAATTCCTGAACTTTGCAGTATATATGAGCAGTATTAATGAACAACAGGATGCGATTATAGAAGAATTCGGCTTTTTTTCTGACTGGACGGAAAAATACGAGCATATTATCCAAATGGCAAAAGACCTGCCGCTAATCGATCCGCAATACAAGATAGACGACAACCTTATAAGGGGATGTCAGTCCAGGGTATGGCTGCATGCCGACTTTCGTGACGGAAAAGTATATTTTACCGCAGATAGCGATGCACTGATCACCAAGGGATTGGTGAGTATGATGGTGCGGGTATTGTCGGGGCAAGCTCCGGAGGCCATTGCCCATGCGCAGATTTACTTTATTGATGAAATCGGTCTTAAAAGCCATTTATCGCTTACCCGGTCGAACGGGTTATTGTCGATGCTGAAACAGATGAAAATGTATGGGCTCGCCTTTCAGTCAAAATAAAATGATAGAATCATGGATGCACTAAGAGATCGGGTGGAAGAAGTACTGAAAACCGTTTACGACCCGGAAATACCGGTAAACATATGGGAACTCGGACTGGTATATGAAGTAAAAATCGAAGGGGGTGAAAAGGTAAAGATCACCATGACCCTCACAGCGCCTGCCTGCCCGGTAGCAGGTGAGATCGTAGCAGAAGTACAGCAAAAAACAGAAGCCATCGAAGGCGTAAAGGATGTACACGTTCACCTCACTTTCGACCCGCCATGGGACAAGAGCATGATGAGCGAGGAAGCGCGGCTGGAGCTGGGGTTTATGTAAAAATTGGCTTATAAAAGGTTTAGCCCGCCGGGTATTACATTCTTTTCAAAACAGGTCATTTTGGTCGAAGAATCTGACCTATCCAACGAAATTAACGTAGTTACATAATCTTCTTTTACTATTTTTGAACATTAAAGCTCCCTTATGAAAAGAATACATGTTTCGCTCGTCCTCTTACTTTTTGTAACATGTTTCCTGTATAGCTGCACCAAGGAAGAAATTCTGAATAATAAAGTACCGGTTGCTATTGCCGGGGATAGCCTTTTTGTTGAACTGAACAAGGTGGACTTTATAACGCTGACCGGTGCTGGTATCGATGCCGACGGGGAAATAGTAGCTTACATTTGGAGCCAGGTATCCGGCCCCAATAAAGCACAAATAATACATGAGGGATCCGCCGAAACCAAGGTTGCCAACCTTATCCCGGGTACCTATGTTTTCCAATTAATGGTGATCGATGATGGCGGCGCCACGGGAGTAGACAATGTCGTCGTAACGGTGAAGGGAGGAATTGTTGCCCTGACGCTTCAACCCGCCAACAATCCTAATGAAGTGCATTTTCTGGGTGGAAATGGTATAGATCAGTCAGCTACCCACGCCCTGGAGTTTGGAGCCGCCGCATGGACCATAGGAGGAGTGGCAATGGCTATACATGGTACTTTTAAGTTTGACTTAAGTTCAATACCAGCTTCAGCTACCATAACAAGTGCTAAACTCTCGTTATATTCTAACCCCACGCCGTCAAATGGCAATTTGATGACTGCCAATGCAGGCACTCAAAATGCCATGCTGATACAAAGAATTACCAATAGTTGGTCGGCTGCTGCCGTCACCTGGGCCAACCAGCCGGCTACTACCACAGAAAATCAGGTGGAAATTCCACACACTGATTTACCTTTCCTTGACCTGGAGGATATAGATGTTACAACATTGGTTAGGCAGATGACCGGTTCAAATGAGAATTATGGTTTTGGTATCAGATTGAAACAGGAAACAATCTATAATTCAAGAATATTTTGTTCCAGTAAATACCCGGATGCTACCAAACACCCGAAACTACACGTTGAGTACAAGCACAATTAATCAGTATTCAACGAAATAGCTTAGTAGCCCGGTATTCAAACAGAATACCGGGTTAATTGTTTTATGAGGTTTCTCTGAAATACAGGCGTTTATTTTAGGGGTAAGGGGTCTTGGCTTTTCCATTAGCCATAATGCTATCGTATAAGAGTCACCGTTCCTTTTCTGTCGATATCACCGCAAAAAGTTTTCGCCCTCACCACATACACAAACGCACCCGCAGGTTGGGGCATTCCCCTATACATACCGTCCCAACACTCGTTTGGATTGGTGGTGGTAAACACCTTTTCGCCCCAACGGTTATATACCGAAAATTCCTTTAAGTCAATCCTTCCCCATTTCCGGAGACTCAAACAATCGTTAACACCATCGCTATTGGGGGTAAAAGCGTTCGGCATCATAAACAAGGGGTCGCCTTCAGGAGTCACCCGAACAAGTACAGTATCCTCCGAAAAACAGCCATACTCATTAATCCCTCTTACAGTGTACAATGTAGTAGTATCAACGGCTGCCATCGGGTGAGCTATAGCAGCGTTATTGAGTCCATGTGAAGGCCGCCAGTTATAGCGTACTGCACCCGATGCCATCAACTGCGCGGTTCGCTCACTGCAATTAATATCATTTGACCGGGATGCACTTACGACAGGTGTGGGACTCACATTGACACTTATCTGCATGGCGGTGTCATAACCACAGGTATTTTCCCGGATATACAGGGTATAAGCAGTAGCCAGCTCAGGCTGCGCTACGGGATTGGCAATAGCCGGATCACTCAAACCCACTGCCGGTGTCCATTGATACTGATCGCCGCCTGAAGCAAATAACTGCACCGAAGATCCTTCACAGATCGTAGTATCGGCAGATGCATTAAATACAGGGTATGGTCGAATCTGTATCGCAACCGAATCTCTGGCTACGCAGTTGTTGAGTCCGGTTACCGCCACGGTATAAGTTGTATTTACCAGGGGCGTGGCAACGGGATTGGCAATACTTGCATTGCTGAGTCCGGTAGCGGGCGACCATGCGTATGCCTGTCCCCCGCCTGCCTGCAACTGAATAGGAACATCAGGGCATATTTCAGTATCTTCTGTAATATTCACCACAGGTAACGGCAACACCGATACATTCACGGCGGCAGTGCTGGTACATCCATGAACTGTAGTACCTGTTACCGTGTACTCTGTATCTGTATCCGGAATTGCAACGGGGTTATTGATAGAGGCATCCGACAGACTATTCAAAGGCGCCCAAGTATAACTTATGAAATTGCCGGATGCTCTAAGCGGCGCAATACTACCAAGGCAAATTGCAGTATCAGCCGACACGACGATCTGAGGTTCCTCAACAGCAATCATCACACTATCTGTTTTAATCACAAATGGCGCAAACCGGATGTCGTCCAATGCAAAATCACCGCCTTGTGCTGCATTGCTTTTGTCGATGACTTCAATCACCGCCATTGTGTAATCTCCGGAATTCCAGGTCATATAAAATTGCGTCCACCCGCAAGCGGTGATACCGGTCTCAAGCAGCTGCCCCATTGTATTTCCGTTGATCGACAACATCAGCCGCGGAGGATTGTTTTCTGCCAATGACTGGATCCACGCAGAAAATGCGTAATTGGTATTAGGAACTATTTCGATGGTTTGCGACCACACACTCGCATCGCTAGCAGACTCTCCTTTAACCATTAACATATTGCCATTTCCGGAGCGATCGCCGCAGGGTTGCGTTAACAAAGGATTCCAGCCGACCGGATTTGTTCCCACAAAATATTGCCCTTCCGCAGTATTGGTTGCCGAGAAAGCATAACCAGAGACAAATGCTGTATTTCCCGAAGAAAAGTCTCCGTTATGAACAAGATTAGGCCCTGTTACCAGGGCGTTGAGGTAATACATGATGCTTTGATCGGGTGTAGCCACCGGATTGGCAATATCAGTAGCACTCAGTCCTGCAGCGGGTGTCCAGCAATAACTTAATGCATCTATGGCGTTCAGTTGCAGAGACGCATCCTTACAAATGGTGGTATCTGGCGTCACGATTATGCTATCCTCCTGTATGTGCAAATCTATTTCTTTGACAACCGACTCATTTATTCCGCTGGTATTGTTAAGGGTATGCAACGTAACCGTATAACGCCCTTCAGCAGCATATACGATAGAAGGATTGGAGCCGCCTGCAGCGTTCGTTCCATTTCCAAAATCCCAGCCTGTGACGGTAGCGTCAGGCGTTTCATTCCTGAAAGTTACATGCAGCGGGTTGCAAATATCCTGTTCAAAGGAAAAATCAGCGCCTGCAAACAACACCCGGATGCTATCGATGTTACTGCAACCATATCCTTCTGTTGCTACGATATACAGCCCTTCATCGCTGACAGTAATAGAATCGGTCACCTCCCCACCGGGAAACCACTGGTAACTGCGAGACGGGTTTGCGGTACCTATTTTGATACTTTCCCCCTGCCGTATCAACACTGTTTGAAGGGGGGTATGCACCGGCTCCGGCACCACTACTACCTGGCGGCAATAGGAAGACTGGGTGGGAAGCCCGTCGTCTACCGTCAGATTAATATTATATATACCAGGTGTGTCATAGTTAACCGGTGGCGGGACTTGTTCCGAAGAACCAGGCATACTTGAGTTGGTACAACCAGAGAACTCCAGTCGCGTAATAGTATTATTATTGGCATTGGTTACAAAAGAATATACCCTATCATTTACCCGGAATAATTTGGAAAGTGAATGAGGAAAACTAAGATTTCCTATATTACCCAACAGTGTGCCGGTTGGAATGGATTCAATGTCGCTGTTAAAATCCAACCTGACGACCTGATGTGCATTGGCCCCTTGATCACCATTGACTACAAAACCTAGCACCCTACCACAGAACCGAAGGATAGAGATATCTCTTGCCACAGATTGAGTATTCCCCGGATTGCCTAAATCAACTATTACTGGATTATTTAGTAGCGAATTCCCAAAATCAAGCCTGGCGATCGTATTGCTGAGCGCAACTGTAACAAATGCATAAAACTTTCCATTATCATTGACAACGTGTACTCCTGTGGGATAATTCAATCCCAACTGATAATTCTGTGCAACCGGGGTATTGTTCAAACCATTGGAAAATTCAAACCGCGTAATAGATCCATCTTTATTTACGGTAAATCCGTTCCATATACCATTTTCCTTAAACATATATAAATCCAAGGGCTGATACATACCGCCGATATCTCCAAGGTCTGTAGCAGAAGGCGACGGGTTGTCAATATTAGTACCGAAGTCTATTCTTACGAGTTGTGGAATATCTCCATAGTCCTGATCGCCTCCTACTACAAATCCATACCATCTTCCGTTCTCACTTACGATCTGTACACCTTCTAGTCTGTGACGAAGTATGCCATTGAAGTTACCTAGATTGGTGGCCACAGGTGGATTCAGAAGGCTATTTCCGAAGTTCAGTTTCACCAAACCTGAAGGCCCAACGTGGTTGACTACAAAAACAAAATATTCCCCACCCGCCTCCACGAAATCTGAAAATACCGGCATCCGCAACATGTTGCCAGGATTACCCAGGTTTACACCGGCCGGCACCGAACCGGCGATGTCTGAAACGCAAAAACTCCAGTAATGGCTGGATGCATCCGGCACGTCAGCAACCTGTACGGGTGTGTTAACACAAACCGTATCGGGAGCAGAGAATTGCATCAGGTTTTCAGTCCGGACAACCACCTGAAAACTGTCGCGGTTACTGCAGCCATAACCGTCTGTTTCTACTACGTACAGCCCTTCATCACTAACCGTAATAGAGGAGGTTTCCTCCCCGCCCGGAAACCATCGGTAGGAGCGAGACGGATTATTGGCACCTATTGTCACGCTCTCACCGGGTCGTACCACAATTGTCTGAAGTGGCGTATGCACCGGTTCCGGCACCACTACTACCTGCCGGCAATACGAGGACTGAGTGGGGAGGCCGTCATCTACCGTCAGGTTAATATTATATGTGCCTGTCGCGTCATACGTAATCGGCGGAGGAGTTTGTTCCGAAGAGCCCGGCATACTTGAATTAGTACAACCAGAAAATTGCAACCGGGTGAGCGTGTTATTTGACACATTTGTTATGAGAGTATAAAGATTATCATCTACCCTGAACAATTTTGAAATAGAGTGCGGGAAACTTAAACTACCGATATTTCCCAAATCGGTCGCATCTGGAACTGTGGTGAGATCATCAGAGAAATTTAGTTTAATTAAATTATCCGACCCTATTCTCCCATTAACAGCAAATCCAATTACCTGCCCGCACAGTCTCATAAGAGTTACATCTCTTGGATGTTGCAAAAGATTTCCTGGATTGCCCAAGTTCACAGCTGTTGGTGTATTTAATAATGAACTTCCAAAATCCAAACGAACAAGTGAAAAACTTCCAGAAGTTCTGGTATTGTTACCGCCATTCACAACAAACACCCTCCAAAACCCATTATCGTCTATTGCAAAAACACCTGTAGGATACGCTAACAATCCACCTACATTACCCAAATCAACCCCGGCTGGAGTATCATCAAAGCTATCACCGAAATTAAATCTAGTAAGGGTGTTATTTTCAGAATTAGTGGTAAATCCAAACCACCTAGTTCCCTCCTGAAATAGATGGAGGTCTATAGGCTGGTCCAAGCTTCCCCCAACATTAAACCAATTGATTGCTACCGGAGCAGGGTTTAGCAAGTCTGCACCGAATTCAATTTTTAACACACTCGGGCTACTTCCCAATGCTGGATTTCCGCCTACGAGAATCGCATACCATTTTCCTTCATTATATACCACCTGTATGCCTTCCGCGTGTCCAGGAATAACGCCGCCAAAATTTCCAAGATTAGTTGCAGAAGGTGCATTTAGCAAAGAGTTTCCAAAATCCAGCCGTACAAGGCTGCCTGGATTATGATTAACAACAAAACCGTAATAGTTGCCGTTAAAAAAAACATAGTCCATAAACACAGGCGAACGCAACACAGAGGAGACATTACCTAGATTAGTACCCACCGGTACCGTTTCATTGATGTTCGAAACACAAAAGTTCCAATAATAGCTTGAAGCGTTGGTGAAATTGGACACCTGTACCGGCGTATTGACGCATACTGTGTCGGGAGCATTGAATAATGTAGCAGCATTGGTCTGACGAGTAACCATAAAACTATCCCGGTTGACGCAACCATTTGCATTGGTTTCAACAATATATAAGCCTTCGCTATTTACCACGATGGAATTTTCATCGGGACCCGCGGGAAACCATTGATACGATGAAGATGGATTAGATGTTCCTATTTTTACAGAACCCCCGATTGGCAAACTCACTGTCTGAAGAGGCGTATGCAATACATCGCCATCACTAGCGATATACCTAACCTCTGCTTCAGTTAAAGCGCGATTATACAGCCGGACATCATCTATCACACCTTTATACCAGTAAGGATGCGTCTGTGAATCTAACTTTCCCAAGAAAAGGTCGTATGGATTTGTAAAGGATAGGTTTGTTGTATTACTTATAACAAGTTCGCAATTAATGTACAGTTTCGCTTCCTGTCCATCGTAAGTATATATTACACTCACCCATTCGTCTTTTTGAACATAAGGAGTATATCCGCCGTAGGAGAACGCGCCAGGCGCCCAATAATTTTGGTGAAGCGTATCAGGAATAGTTACAGCACAGTTAGCCCCGTTAAGGTGTTGTGCATCCTCAAACCGTATCGTATACCGCCCGACAGGATCTGTATCCAACCCTTTGACTATGATCGAGTTACCATGACAGTTGCCATAATAAAAACCCTCGGGTTTTACCCATACGGCAATTGAAATCTGATCTGTAAAATTAAGGTCCGGGGCGTCGGGAACGCGCATATGATTATCTATTCCATTAAAGTAATAAGCGCTGTTGGGTACGTCAAACCTATCTTCCGTCAATGTGGCATTATTGAAGACCGGATGGTGGTTTAAGCCGCTTTCGTCATTGGCATTTCCATTGAAAGGGTAGTATGCAACCAGGCCAGAATTAAGATTTACCTGAGCAAACAAGCCGCAATGATATGATAACGATAAAACAACAAGAACTAACGTACGAATGGCCAAGGGCATAAGGCAATACATTTATCCAATATCGATAATGGGTTTTCTTGATAACGGAAAACGAATGAATCCAAATATATTAGAGATATTTTAATTTCATGCATTGGATGACCACCGAAAATATATATAATATTATTACATACATATACCCCTGTGGCTTTATAGCTCATTGCGATAAAATACGCTATTTTTGCTATTTACTACCATACGATATGAAAGTTGTAATATTTGCCGGCGGCCTGGGTACCCGATTAGCTGAAGAAACAGATACCCGCCCAAAGCCAATGGTAGAAGTCGGAGGAAAACCCATACTGTGGCATATTATGAAGATATACAGCCGTTACGGATTCGACGACTTTATCATTTGCCTGGGCTATAAAGGGTATATAATCAAAGAATATTTCATGAACTACTTTCTGCATAATGCTGATATTTCCATCGATCTCGGAAATAACTCGATGCAGGTACTCGGCAGTAAAAGTGAAGCATTTAAAGTGACCCTGGTCGACACCGGGCTACATACCAAAACAGCCGGCCGTCTTAAGCAGGTACGCTCCTATGTGGGAGACAATGATTTTATGCTCACCTATGGCGACGGTGTGGCAGATATTGATATTCGCTCCCTGGTAGATTATCACCAGTCGCACAATAAAATAGCAACAGTAACGGCCGTGCAATTGGATGCCCGCTTTGGCGGCATGGAACTGGGTCATGACGGATCAGTAGTTGCCTTTAAGGAAAAGGCGAAAGATGAAGGAAGATGGATCAATGCCGGATTCTTTGTATTGAAATCAGAGGTTTTCCGGTACCTGGATTACGATGTAAGTAATACCATGTGGGAAGACGCCCCACTGGAAAACCTCACCAAGGACAATCAACTGTTGGCCTATCAGCATAAAGGATTCTGGAAGTGCATGGATGCCCTGCGAGATAAAATTGAACTGGAAGAATTATGGCAAACTAACAAAGCACAGTGGAAAATATGGTAACTTACAGCACATGCGAATTTTAATCATCGGCAATTTAGGTTACATAGGTCCGGTCGTAGTGAAGCATTTACGAGCACAGTATCCCGAAGCTTTTTTAGCCGGATATGACATCGGTTTTTTTATTCAGGAGCATACTTTTAACGGCGTCGCCGCCGACACCCTTTTAAACCTGCAATACTTTGGCGATGTTCGACATTTCGAAGGAAATATTTTAAATGGTTTTGATGCCGTAATATATCTGGCAGCGATCTCAAACGACCCGATGGGAAACGTTTTCGAAAAGCCAACACTCGAAATAAACTCCAGTGCTGCAATATCAATAGCTATTAAAGCTAAACAGGCTGGTGTAAAACATTTTGTATTTGCAAGTAGCTGTAGTGTATATGGATTTGCCGACACTTCCCCCAGAACCGAACTATCAGAGCTTAATCCATTGACCGCTTATGCTAAGTCAAAAGTAGAAGGCGAAATGAGATTACAAGAAGTTGCCGACAGCAATTTCAAAATAACCTGTCTTCGCTTTGCAACGGCATGCGGCTACAGCGACCGATTGCGGCTCGACCTGGTACTGAATGATTTTGTAGCTAGTGCTATGGCTGTAAAAAAGATTGCTATTTTAAGTGACGGAACCCCCTGGCGCCCTCTGATCCATGTAAAGGATATGGCCAGAGCAATGGATTGGGCTATACACAGAGAACACGCCACTCCTTTTCTTGTCATTAATACGGGGAGTAATGTTTGGAATTATCAGGTAAAAGAGCTGGCGGAAAGTGTTCAGTCGATCTTTCCGGATGTGGAATTGGACATAAATGTAAATGCACAGCCGGATAAGCGCTCCTATAAAGTAGATTTTGGCTTATTTGAGAAACTCGCACCTGCACATCAACCCATCATCAGCCTCTCAGAAGCAGTGATGGATTTAAAAAATGGACTCGAAAAAATAGAGTTTAAAGACATCCATTTCCGCAACTCGCGACTAATGAGGCTGAAATCCCTGCAGTACCTGATCGACTCTGGTGTTGTTAACCAACACCTGGAGGTAAACAGCATCAATCCTAACTGATAAAAAAGGCATTGCTATGGAGTTTATAGTCACTGAATTACCCGGCAACTATCTTGTTTCAATCAATACATTTTCAGATAACAGGGGCTGGTTTTCAAGATATTTTTCCAAAGATACCTTCGAGCGCATTGGTCACGCCAAAGAATGGGTACAGATGAACCATTCTTTCAATACGATGAAAGGAACCTTAAGGGGACTACATTTTCAAGTGGGGGCAGCCAAAGAAGTAAAACTCGTACGTTGTATTGCCGGCGCTGTATGGGACGTCGTAATTGATTTAAGAGCAGATTCGCCCACCTATCTCCAATCATTTGGGCATTTATTGTCTGCACAAAACAAATTGATGATGTATGTTCCGGAAGGATTTGCACATGGCTTTCAAACCCTCTCTGACAATTGTGAACTTTTGTATCATCATACAGGTTATTATTCAAGAGAACTAGAGGGAGGACTCCATTACAACGATCCGGCACTCGGTATTCGTTGGCCGGAACCTGTAGCGGTGATTTCCGAAAGAGACCTTTCTTTCCCATTTATCGACAGCACGTTTAAAGGAATAGAATAATTTATGAACTGTAGATTTTGCAATACCGAACTGACGCACACTTTTATAGATTTGGTGAATTCGCCAGCCTCCAACTCTTTTCTGTCAACACAACAACTGAATGAGCCGGAATTATTTTACCCCCTGAAGGTGTTCACATGCCACAAATGTTTTCTGGTGCAAATAGACGAGTATAAGAAATCAGACAACATATTTAATAGTGAGTATGTGTATTTCTCCTCCTATTCTACCAGTTGGCTTGCCCACGCGAAAGACTATGCGGAAAAAATGATCCAAAGATTCGGACTTGACGACAATTCACAAGTCGTTGAGATCGCATCTAACGACGGATACCTGTTGCAATACTTTAAACAACACAACATACCTGTACTGGGTATAGAACCAACTGCCAATACCGCCGCAGCCGCAGCTCAAAAAGGAATTGAATCAGTAGTAGAGTTTTTTGGCTGTGAACTCGCCGAACGGTTGTCGGCAGAAAACAGAAAGGCTGACCTGTTACTGGGTAACAATGTACTGGCCCACGTGCCGGATATAGTGGATTTTGTAAGAGGAATGAAACTCCTGTTGAAGGAAACAGGGGTCATAACGATGGAATTCCCCCACGTGATGCAGCTAATAGAACATAATCAGTTCGATACCATTTACCACGAGCACTTTTCATATCTATCTTTTTACACTGTCAAGCATATATTCGAATCTGCCGGTCTGGTGGTTTTCGATGCTGAAGAACTCCCGACCCACGGGGGATCGCTTCGCATTTATGCGCAACATGCAAACGCCACACATACTGTTAGTGAAAACGTAGCGCGTTTACTAAAAAAAGAAATTCAAAAAGGTATTAACACGATACCATACTATGAAGGCTTTCAATCGAAGGCATTGTCTATAAAACTCGAATTGTCCGCCTTTCTCATTGGGAATAAAATGAGCAAAAGATCAGTGGCGGCATACGGCGCTGCGGCAAAGGGTAATACGCTTTTAAATTATTGTGGTATTAAAAATGATTTTATTGATTTTGTGGTAGATGCCAATCCCCACAAGCAGCATAAATGGTTACCAGGCAGCCATATTCCAGTAGTTGCAGAAGAACATTTGAAGGATGCTAGGCCGGATTATGTATTAATTTTGCCATGGAACCTGGAAAAAGAGATCATGGAACAATTGTCATACATTAAGGATTGGGGCGGAAAATTTGTTATCCCTATCCCATCTTTGAAAATAGTATAATGCAATGAAGGTGTTGGTTACAGGCGCCAGTGGATTTATTGGTAATTATGTTGTGAAGGAATTGCTCCGGCGTGGGTATTCTGTGATAGCCAGTTCCTCTAATCCTGAAAAAGCAATACAAAAAAGCTGGTTCGGAGAGGTTACCTATAAAGCATTCGACCTGTCTGATTATAATCCCTCGGTAAACTATTTCGATTTCTTTTCGCAACCCGACAGTATGATCCATCTCGCCTGGGAGGGATTGCCGGATTTTAAAGGAGCATTTCATACGGAAATCAATTTACCAAGGCACAAAGCATTTCTTCGGAATATTATAAATAACGGACTGCAGAATCTGTCGGTCTCCGGGACCTGTCTGGAGTATGGTTTACAAGAAGGATCACTGAAAGAGAGTTTACCGGCCAAACCGGTTACTTCATACGGCTTTGCAAAGAACGCACTTCGTGTATTCCTGATGCAACTACAGGATGAATACGCCACAGCCATCAAGTGGATACGGCTTTTCTATATGTATGGAGAGGGACAAAGCACAAAATCGCTACTTTCGCAGTTACAAAAAGCATTGGAAGATGCAGAGGAAACGTTTAACATGAGTTTAGGTGATCAAAAAAGGGATTACCTTCCTGTTGACAAGGTAGCGGAATACATTGTGGCAATCGCTTTGCAAAATAAAGTCACAGGAATTGTCAACTGTTGTAGCGGAAAGCCGGTTACTGTTAAACAATTTGTACTGGACTATTTGAGCAGGCATAACAAAAAGATTTCACTAAATACAGGCTACTATCCCTACCCAGATTATGAACCTATGCATTTTTGGGGAAATACGGAAAAATTAAAACAAATTTTGAATGATGATTGTATGCCCCTTAACTGGTTCAAACAATACTAAAGTACTATACAAGCAAGCATCTGTCCCTCTATTACAAAACAGAGTATACCCTACAATAGAGCTTGCTAAGTCGGCAGACTGTATAGATGTCACGCTGGCACAATGCCTGGACAATGGCTTTGTTTTCAGCGCTTTTTTTGATGAAACGATCATCACATACGATGGTAATTATCAAAATGAACAAAGTAATTCACGCTTTTTTCAGCAACACCTTGAGGATGTAGTCAGCATTATGTCGGCTTATAATCTACTCCAGGGCAAAGTGGTGGAAGTGGGTTGTGGAAAAGCATTCTTCCTCAATATGTTATTGAACAGAGGAGTAGACGTTACCGGCTTTGATCCTACTTATGAGGGGGATTCTCCACGTGTTATTAAAGACTTCTTTTCCAGCAGATATAGTGATATTGCGGCAGATTTTCTGATACTACGACATACACTGGAGCATATACCCAAGCCATTAACCTTTTTGAAAACACTCGCTGCTGCAAATAACTATAAGGGCAAAATATACATTGAAGTGCCTACATTTGAATGGATTCTGAGTCAAAACGCCATAGAGGACATTTTTTATGAACATTGCAATTATTTCACACTCGATACGCTACAAATGCTATTTACGAAAAGTACCGGGGGACACTTCTTCAATGGTCAGTATATTTATGTAGTAGCAGATTTGGCCGACCTTAAAGTACATATTGAAAAAAAAAATATTAAGCCCTTCGAAGTCCATTTCGAAAAAAAATTAGAGGAATATAAATACAAACTCAAGAATTTAGAATCTGTTGCCATTTGGGGGGCGGGGGCCAAAGGCTCAACTTTCGTTAACCTGTTAGACAAAAATAAGGAACGCATAAAAGCTGTTGTTGACATTAACGAACGTAAGCAATACCAATACATTGGTGGCAGCGGGCACATTGTAATTCCACCAGCACAATTATATGAAATGGGAATAAAAAACATAATAGTGATGAATCATAATTATCTTGAAGAAATACAAGGCTTGACAGGCAATAACATCAATTTACTAACTCTGTAATATACATCAATGAATCCTATACAACAGCACAAGGATGAGACAAAAGCCCGCGTGGAAGCTCAGGGCAAAAATGAACGCCTGAAAGCAGCGAGTAAAAAATTCAATGAGGAAAGTATTCGCTCCGGATACTCCTATAATTTCACTTGGATGGGACGGCCTATTATACAATATCCGCAGGATATTGTTATTATGCAGGAACTTATCTGGAGTATACAACCAGACCTTATTATTGAAACAGGGATTGCACATGGAGGATCATTGATATTTTATGCTTCAATAATGGAGCTGGTGGGAAGGGGAAAAGTGGTGGGTGTAGACATCGATATCCGGGAACATAACCGTCAGGAAATCGAAAGGCATCCAATGTTCAAACGTATTACTATGATACAAGGCTCTTCCACAGATACTACAGTACTGGAGTCTGTAAAAAAAGAAGCTAAAGGGTTCGGCACCATAATGGTATGCCTAGACTCTAACCACTCACATGATCATGTATTAAGAGAACTGGAGCTATATGCAAAGTTTGTGTCAGTAGGATCATACCTGGTTGTATTTGACACTATAGTTGAATATCTTCCGCAAGATTGCCTACCTGGAGGAAGGCGCCCCTGGGGCATTGGCGACAACCCCATGACTGCAGTTGAAAAATTTCTGGAAACAAATAAGGACTTCGTTATTGATGAAACAATAGACAATAAAATTCTTATAGGCGTAGCACCACGTGGCTACTTAAAAAAGGTAAAGTGAGTCTGCGTTATTCAATAATTATTCCGACACGTGAAAGAGCGGATGTATTGCATTGGTCATTAAAAACCTGTACAATGCAGGCTTATGAAAACTTGGAGATTATTGTAAGTGACAACTATAGCCAAGATAACACTGAGCAAGTTGTAAAGTCTGCAGGAGATACAAGGGTTCGCTACTACAACACCGGGCAAAGGCTCAGCATGTCCCATAACTGGGAATTCGCATTAGAAAAGGCAACAGGTGACTATATTACAATCCTTGGAGACGATGACGGTTTCGTACCGAATGCTATTGAAAATATTGATAAGATACTATCTAAAACACGATCTGATGCACTATGCTGGCATCAAAGCAGGTATTTTTGGCCGGGAAACGTTGTTTATCTCCATGAACTTTTTATTGTGTTACGCAACCGGGCTGTTCCTATCGACGCTTATGACAACCTCTGTAAAGTTATTAATCACAAAAAACACTATTCTACTAACCCCTGGTTGTATAGCGGGTTCGTACATAAATCTGTAATAGAAAAAGTAAAAGCCCAAAGTAAGGGTACCTTTTTCCATTCAATGATTCCTGATGTCTATTCTGGATTGGCGATTGGTTCTCAGATAGAGAATTATATATACTCTACTGGGGCTTTTAGTATAGCAGGAAACTCCAGCCATAGTAACGGAATGTCTTGCATAAGCAGTAAGGAGAAAGACAGAGAAAGCTTTAACAGATTTCTCTCTGAAAACCCTATTCCATTTCATAATTCGCTTGAACTTGTAGCCTCTTCTATTCCATTGCTTGTATATGAAAGTAGCCTACAACTGGTAGATCTTGGATTAATAGATCCCGGAAAGATAGGACTCGATCTGAAAAGAACACTGTCCGTGTGTATCAGTGAGGCTCTGCAAAAAGAAGAAGCAATAAAAAAAAGAGAAATTGATACATTAGAGAAGATTGCAGAAAAGAATAACCTTCCCTGGAATGATATATATAATCTGGCACTTCCGATGCCTGCTAATACAACTAAATTCAAATACAACTTTAGACAGTCCCTTATAGGCCGTAAACTGAGCGGAGATAAAATCGGTATCTCTAATATCTATGAGGCTGCTCTTTTTCATGACCGCTTTAAACGGAAAAACTTTACTGTTGGGTATGATTTAATTCGAATGCTATCGGAGTTAATAAACGGCAAATGAAAACCTCATTTATCATACTTTGGACCGATATTTTCAGAAACCCTTTCTATTTTATAAGACTACGGCTTTTTCAGGTATTCAAACAATATATTCCGGAGCTGAGCGGCATTGTGCTTGATTTCGGATGTGGTTCAAAACCCTACGAAGCTCTTTTTGTGAGTACGACATCGTATATAGGATTGGACATAGAAGTCTCCGGGCACTCACATATCGATGAAAAAATAGACGTTTTTTACGATGGTAAAAATATACCCTTCGGTGATGATCATTTTGACAATGTATTTTGTTCTGAAGTGATGGAACATGTTTTTAACCCGGACGAATCATTGCAGGAAATAAAAAGAGTGTTAAAACCCGGAGGAAAGTTACTGCTCACCTGTCCGTTTGTATGGCCAGAGCACGAAGCCCCATTCGATTATGCGCGTTACTCTAGTTTTGGCATAACGCATCTACTTGAAAAGAATGGCTTTGAAATAATACAACGGGTTAAAACCGGTCATTTTGCCGAGGTTATCCTACAGCAGATGATCTTCTACATTTTTGTATTACTACC
Source organism: Agriterribacter sp. (assembly GCA_037190905.1). GTDB lineage: Bacteria > Bacteroidota > Bacteroidia > Chitinophagales > Chitinophagaceae > Agriterribacter. The sequence goes on from JBBCKG010000002.1 coordinate 165,376, forward strand.
CAAGAAACCAAAAATATTGTACCTTATCCTGCACCAGATATTTATTCTACCGTTTATCGTCTCCGGTATTTTTTTGAATGCTATAATGTTTGGGAGATTAAAAAGAAAAGAACTGTTCCATAACAATGTAATCCTTGCAAAAAAGAGACTCTAACCCAGAAGTACATTCCGGTAAAACCGGCAAAATGTTGCCCGGCTAAACTTCTCTTTGGCTATTTCAAAACTTTTTTTGCCCAAACGGATCAGTTTTTCCCGATCGTATACTAATTGCTGAATCAGTTGAGCACCTTCTGCCACAATATCGGCTTCTTCCTCGCTATAAATGAGTAACCCATTCTCTTCATGACGGATGTAATCCGGGATCCCGTTAACTGCCGTTGAAACGACAACTTTACCATAGGCCATCATTTTCATAACAACCACCGGGAGTCCCTCGTATGCAGAAGTCAGCAGTAATACATCTGAGGCGGCATATACCTCTTCCATTTTTCTCTGGTCGCTGATGTTTCCCAAAAATGTACAGTAAGGGTATTTATCCGGAGAAATAATCGCTTCCACATCGCCAACAAATGTAAAATGCACCGCTGCATCTTGCTGATGCAGTCTCTCTGCAATAGCCGCTACCAGGTGCACTCTTTTCTGCGGCGCTCCCCGGCCTATAAAAACCACCTCCATCGTTTTGTTATATCGTTCTGCAAACGGAGGAATATCTATTGCATTATCGGTAAAAAAAAGCCGGTCGTAGTAAAACCGCGGAAGACCGTTGGCTGCATACTGTGCCTCTACCTGCTTCCTGAGACTCGTCACGCTAAATACCCTTTTGTCTACCCTGTCAATATGCCCGATCGTATAACCGATCCATGTAGGCAAATGACATAACTCCACTCGTTTGGTTTCCCGCTTTACGTGCTGCAGCATTTTATAAAAAAATAAGCATTCACCTCCAAATATCACCGGATTCTTATTGCGGTTCACCCAGGAGGCGATCACACCCCTGAAAAAGAAATTCACAAAATGGAAGAGTTTGTTGTCTATGTAAGAGGACAGGTCGATAATTGTGACATTCAGGCTTTTGAATTCATTTATGAATAAATTATTATTTGGCCTTTTCGAAAAAATTACAACCGGTTTCCTGTCTTCTATGCATCGGGAGATGTCAATGTTTACCCTGGGTGCGCCCCCAACATCAGCATTAGAGAAAAACAAAAAAACGCCTGTATTTTCCTTAAGCGGAAAGAGCATACCGGCAACTTTACCCAGCCATACGAATGGAAGGGTAATTAGTTTTTCCAGTAGAAATTTAGTTTTCGCCTGCTTGTAGTTCATCTCCGCCGAAGTATTTTTCCAACACAGTTCTTAAATAACCGTTATCAAAACGCATGTTGCGTATATCAAGTATACGTGTTACTTCAGAAGTATCTATCATGGGAATACTTTCTTTATGCGTAACCGTATAGATTGCTTTTTTGTTCAACACCTGTTCCAGCGTCAATACAATCTCCTCAACGGAGTAATTTACCGGATTTGCTATATTCACCACCTGATTGGTATACTGACTTACAGCAATACAATAACTGCACAACACAACAACATCATCAATATCCAGCACATTCCGGAAGGAGCCTTTCCACAAATTAAACTTCTTACCTGATTGTATACAGTTTACAAAAAAGTTTATAAGGGTGTGCGGATTATCCGTTTTTCCAACGGGATTGGAGAGGCGAAAAATAATATGCGGATGATCAGACGATCGAATCAATTCTTCCATTTGCAACTTGTGGCTTACATAAGGAACTTCTGCAAGAGCAGCATCGTATATGCTACAGGTACTGAAATAAATAAGTGTACCCTGCCGTAATTGTAGAGCAGTTTGCAGAAGTGCCCGCTCTCTCTCAAATTCTTTTGGTGAAGTATTACCTGAATCAGCTACTCCAGAGGCAAAAATGTGTATTTCTCTACTGCTGTCAAACTGCTTAAATGCCTTTGCTAAAAAACCAGCTCCTGTGATCATTCAGATACCTTTAATGATGCTGCAAAGTTAGGTCATTCTTACGCATAAATATTAGGTGCAGGAGCTTAACAACTACGGCCAAAGAAAACTATCCTATTGGGTAATTTCCTTTGGCCGTAAAAGTATTCTTTCATTTACAATATCCTATCACCGCTTCAATAGCAACCTTTCGTACTCCCACTTATCGCCGTTCCGGAGCATAACGGTATAAGCTCCCTCACTTAGGCGACCGAGATCGTTTAGGTAAATAATATTCTGACCGGGCTCTGCATTATATGCCTTTTTGAGCACCACCTTCCCTGTCATATCCATCAACTGGTATTCTACGAGTTTACGGGTGGGCGAATAAAAGGTAATGTTCAGCACTGACGATGCGGGATTGGGACTGATACGCATCTTCTCAGAAATCACTTTGTTCAATCGAACGGTCAGTATATTGCTGTATTTATTCGTCCCTTGTTTTCCTACCGCTTTTATGCGATAGTAGAGGGTGTTGGATGTACCAGTCAGATCAGCATCAGTGTAGCTGAAACCGGCGGTTGTATTTGCCGCTGCCGATTGATTGAGCTGCCCCAGCGTCCTGAACGTCTTTCCGTCAAATGATCTTTCTATCTCAAAATGGCTTACCTGTTCCGAGGTGGTGATCCGCCAGTTCAACCCGATTGATTTTTCCTGCTGCACGGCGTTGAACTGCAGAAAGCGAATCGGCAGTATCTCGCAGGGAATAACGGTAATAGTGGCCTCTGCACAGGCGGTAATGTTACAATCGCCTTCCGCTCTTACGTAGTAAGTGGTGGTTACAGCCGGGCTCACTATAATTGATGCCCCCTCTCCTATCAAGGTTCCTCCACAGCTTTGGGTATACCATCGCCATACCGCGTTGGTTCCCAGGCGTCCGCCACCAACCGTGAGCGTAACGGGGTTTTCCGGACAGGTGGTAAAGGCCGGATCGGGTACAATATGGGTAGGCGCTTCTGAGGTATCCTTTGCGGTTAGCAGGAAGGAAGCTGAGGTGTACCGGCAACTGGTATTGTTGATATCACCTGCGGCAGCTACTCTTACCCTGTAATACCTGCCCACATCGTTCGATTGCAGCGGGTTGATAGTATAAGTTTGGTTAGTAGCCCCTGAAATAGGCGTCCAGCTTGAATTATTAGTGCTCATTTCCCACTGATAATCCAACGGACCTGCTATAACGGTTGGATCGCTGAGCGTAGCATCGAAAGTAGTAATTCCCCCCACGCAACCGGCTGTGGGGTTAGCCAGTACTGTAGGTGTGGGATCACACAATCCAAACTGTATATCATCAATAGCCAGGTCGTTACCACAACCACCGGCCGCGGCGTTACTGATCTCAATATCCACCTGTGTCAACCCTGCCGGCATAACGAACTTCATTCCGTATTGTGTCCAGTTCGGACTGGTGATGTCCGGGGTGGTGAGGTTGGTTATAATATGCCCGTTTGCAGGGTTTCGGATGGTAAACACAAGTTTCGGATAAACCATTTGTCCGAAAGCATCCTGACAAAAGGTTTCATAGCTGGAGTTGCCAATATTTGCCACAAAGGCGAACAAGGAATACCGCAGGTTGCCACAGGGTACATTCACGCGATCGCGGTAAATGATGTTATGGTGTACGTCAGCGTTCACTACCATCATCCTTCCGTTATTGTTGCCTGTATGATCCGTAAGGTTGATCCACCGACTGGTATTTCCATTCTGGGCATTCCGCGCAATAGCATAACGTTCCACGCCCAGCGGCTGACTGGTAGCGCCGGTATAGCCTGTATAGGCAGTTCCTGCACTACCTGTAGCAGCGGGTATAGTGGTATTGAGCCCATTACCGCTACCGGTTCCAAAGGTCTGCGTGTACAACACCCTGTTCAACGCCTCGCATGGGGGCATCTCCGCTGTGGTCAGAATCACAAAAGGTGTTGGCTGATCTTCGCCGGGATCGTCGGGCTTGGCGTTGCTGTTCAAATCGGGGTTGTCGCCGTCGGTAGAGGTATCTGATACCCTGGCATCCAAGTACCCCGTTCCACTGGCTACCACGTTATTATTATATACCCTGCCTATCTCGATATTGCGGGCTCTAAAGCACACCCTAATCGTGAAATGATTATTGGCAGATGGGGATGCTGGAAGCGTAGATAAACTGCTGTTCAACAATTCGCGCCTGCTTGCCGGACCGCTCCCCCCAGTAAATCCGGGATTGAGTACTACGCCGGCAGGATTGTCTACAAGCGTTACAGAGACGTTCGATACATTTGAAACTGTTCCTACCCTGCCAAACACACCATCTAGATTCTCTGTAACACTTACATTCGTTAGCGGCCAGTTCCCATAGTTTTGTACGTATATATCATAACACAAATCATACACCCCCGGTGTACCGGTGGGCGTTGCTGAAGACAGTTTTTTGGCCACCCCTATAGCAGTGTTTATATCCGTCATATCAGTACTGAAGTAGCATGGAAAGGTTGTGATAGGCGTACGTACACCATCCACAATACTGACTTCATAGTAATTGCTTCTGTATCTTCCCTGACCACCGGTGTAGGGACTGTTTGAATAAGAAGTGTAATAGTCAGAAGCCACCAGTTTTCCGTCTGAATAAGAAAGCCCTATAATGGTATTGCCGGGAATAATATTAATGAGGGTAGCCTGAAGCGGCGCCACACCATAATCCTGGTAATTAATGGTCATGTAATTATTATCCAGTATCGCCATGAACTGTCCGTTGGGCATGATAACAAAATCACCATTCCCCTGCAAAGGATTTATACCAGAAGGCAGCGACACAGGTATTATGGGTCCGAATGTATTATTAGCAAAATCTACCGTCTGCAATGCCAGTCCATAAGGATAATTACCGGTGTAAATCAACTGGTACCCCATGCCTTCTGCATCAAAAGTAAGCCCTATCACATAAGTATTGTAGTACGTAGTGAGAATAGCCGTAGAGGGGGGACAGGCTGTACCTGGCTTCCAGCGCCATACATAGGTATGCGGATTCTGATACCGGGTAAAATATAAATTCTGGTCAGCAGGATTAAAGGATATTCCTGAATTATATTCATAGAACCCTGGGCTCTCTAGTCCGGCAAGGTTACAGCTTGTAGGCGGCACTGTACTCAGCGTAAGATTATTAGAGGTATATCTAAACTGCATAAACCCTCTCGACGTAGTAGTGCTTGAGGAACAAGGAGAGTTACCAATACTCACAGGCACAGCATACGTCGCCTGCGCTTGTATTTTGATACTGCCCAACGAAGCCATGCAGATCATCACTACAGCCAACAGCTTCAGGTAAGGAGGGTAGAGTTTTGTTTTCATCGTACAGGTATTTATGTGCTTTCTAAGGATTAAGTATTTTCGCTGCAAAGCTATACGGGTAAATACTTATCTTTTTTAGAATTCGACCACTCGACATTTATTTTCGACTAATATGTCGACGGTTAGCATATATCAATTCCATAAGTGTTTTTTCCTAAACACCGGACTGAAAACGTATTTATTGCCGGGGAAGTATATGCAACACAGTGCACCCGTCGAATTTTGACATAAAAAAGCCCGGGTCACCCCGGGCTTAACTCTTTGACTATGATATATTTACGACTATTTTAGCGTGCCGATAATATTGGACGCAAGTTCGGTCATCTTCTTAATGCCTTCTTCCGGAAGATTTCCTTTTTTAAACTCGGCCAGCACCTCCGGCAATTTGTTTTCCATTTCCAGCAGGAATAAGTCTTCAAACTCCCTCACCTTATTTACCGGCAAATCACGAAGCAGTCCCTGGGTTCCCAGGTAAATGATGGCCACCTGTTTTTCTACTGAAAAAGGAGTGTATTGCGGTTGTTTCAGAATTTCCACGTTTCTTGCTCCCTTATCGATCACCGATTTAGTAGCCGCATCCAGATCGCCTCCGAATTTGGAAAATGCCTCCAGCTCCCGGTACATTGCCTGGTCAAGCTTCAAAGTACCAGCTACTTTTTTCATCGATTTTATCTGCGCGTTTCCACCCACACGACTTACTGATATACCCACGTTAATGGCCGGTCGCACCCCTGCGTTGAATAGGTTAGACTCCAAAAATATCTGCCCGTCGGTTATAGAGATAACGTTAGTGGGAATATAAGCCGATACGTCACCAGCCTGTGTTTCAATGATCGGCAGCGCCGTCAGCGAACCACCGCCTTTTACGAGATGACGGATACTATCGGGTACATCATTCATCTGCCTGGCTACTGTATCGTCGCTGATTACCTTAGCCGCACGTTCCAGCAAACGGCTGTGCAGGTAAAACACATCACCCGGGTACGCTTCACGACCAGGAGGACGACGCAGCAGCAACGATACTTCCCGATAGGCTACCGCCTGCTTACTAAGATCGTCATAAACAATCAACGCCGGACGACCGGTGTCGCGGAAATACTCTCCGATAGCAGCTCCGGCATACGGTGCATAGAACTGCTGCGGCGCAGGGTCTGATGCAGATGCAGCCACGATGACGGTATATTCCATCGCCCCGTTATCTTCCAGGGTTTTCATTACGTTGGCAATGGTAGAAGCTTTCTGACCACATGCAACATATATGCAATACACCGTTTTACCGGCTTTGTGAAATTCTTTCTGATTAATGATGGTATCAATGGCAATAGCCGTTTTACCGGTTTGACGGTCACCGATAATCAACTCACGCTGTCCCCTTCCTACGGGTATCATGGCATCTATCGCTTTGATACCAGTTTGCAGCGGTTCTTTCACCGGTTCGCGGAAGATTACTCCGGGCGCTTTACGTTCCAGGGGCATCTCATATAAATCACCGGTGATAGGACCTTTACCGTCTATAGGCTGCCCCAACACATTTATCACTCTGCCCACGAGATTCTCTCCCACTTTCAAAGAAGCAATCTGACCGGTTCTTTTTACTTTGTTGCCTTCTTTGATTTCTTTTGACTCACCCATCAAAACCACCCCAACATTGTCCTCCTCCAGGTTCAATGCAACGGCTTTTACACCGTTTTCAAACTCTACCAGCTCACCTGCACGCACGTTATTCAATCCGTACACACGTGCAATACCGTCTCCTACCTGCAATACGGTTCCCACTTCTTCAAGGTCGGCACCGGGATTGAAATTACTCAGTTGCTGACGGAGTATGGCGCTTATTTCATCGGGCTTAATCTCTGCCATATTTAAATTTTATAGTTATTAAATGTTTAAAAATTACCTATCGGATGTTCTTAATATACACATTATCCCTGAACTGTTTACGGATATCTTTCAGGTCGCGCAACACACTGGCATCCACCAGATTGTTATTAAACTCCAACACAAAGCCTCCAATCAGCTCATCTTCTACCCGGGTTTCGAGTTCCACTACCTTTAAACCGGCTTCCTGCTGCACCTTTTTCTCTATAGCCGCACGCAATTCCTCACTGATCGGCTGGGCCGTTGTGAGCTTCACCTTGTAAATACCTTTCAGCGTATTGTATTGCTCTATGACAGCGTCAATAATTTCCGGCAAAACGGATTCTCTTCCCTTTCTGATCAGCAGTTTATTAAAAGAAGCAGTTAATTCGCTCACTTTGCCCTGGGTAATAGCGTCCAGTATGTTTCCTTTTCTATCGGCGGTGATAACCGGACTTTTGACCACTGCAACAAGCTCTCTGCTCTGCTTGAATACAGATTGCAGAAACTTCATATCAGCATATACGGCGTCCAATTGATGCTGTTCCACAGCCAAATCGATGATGCTTTTGGCATACCTGGCAGCTAAACGCGGATGAAGCATGGTAATAATTTAAAAAATGAAAGTTTGATCCCTATTGAAAGAGATCGTTTCCTGCAACTTAATTCAGTTTGATATCGTCGGTCAACTCTTTAATGAATTTCTCCTGCTCTGCCTTACCTGACAACTCACGACGAATCACTTTTTCCGACACCTCTATCACCAGATTGCCTACCTGGTTTTTCAAATCAACAATGGCTGCCATCTTCTGATTCTGAATAGCCAGGTGTGTATCTGCCATAATTTTGGAAGCCTCTACCTTTGCCTGCTCTTTGGCTTCATTGATAATCTTATCGCGCATAGCCTTTGCCTCATTCAATATCTGGGTTCTTTCTTCCCGGGCAGCTGCCAGTAATTTTTCGTTGTCATTTTTCAACTGCGCCATTTCTGCCTTAACTTTTTCGGCGCTGGCTATTGCATCGTTGATTCCCTGTTCACGATCGCTGATGGCCTCCATAATGGGCTTCCAGGCAAATTTGCCCAATACAAACAACAGAATAAGGAATGCGAGCGTAGACCATATAACCAACCCGGGATCGGGCAGCACCAAAGGATTAATTTCTAACAACATATAATAGGCTTTAAAAGCAATAATTTGTAAAGAAGTACAGACCCGTTCGCCCTGTGCTCAAGATCTGTACTGTTTCATTTTCATATCGCATAAACGGAATTATCCGTTTCCTAACAGCGATACTACCACAGCAAACAGGGCTACCGCCTCTACCAGTGCCGCAGCAATGATCATGTTGGTACGAATGTCATTAGCAGCTTCCGGTTGACGTGCAATACCCTCAACAGCTCCTTTACCAATCTGACCGATACCAATACCGGCACCAATTGCAGCTAATCCGGCACCAATTGCAGCTACGCTTCCTACTACCATTTGTTTAATATTTAAAAGTGAATAAAAACGTTTCTATTATCAGTTTCTGCTAGTGTGCATCACCGTGATGATGCTCTTCAATCGCCATACCTATGTACAAAGCAGACAACATGGTAAAAATAAAAGCCTGTAAAAATGCTACCAGAAATTCGATGGCATAAATAAACACGGCAAACGGAACCGCCACAGCCGAAGCTGCCACCGATTTAAAAATAAAGATCAGGCAAATCAAACTCATCACCAGGATGTGTCCTGCAGTGATATTCGCAAATAACCGGATCATCAGCGAAATAGGTTTAATAAACACCCCCAGCAGCTCTATCGGTGCCAGAAACACCTTCATCACTACCGGTAAACCCGGCATCCAGAAAATGTGTTTCCAGTAGTCGCCGTTACCTTTAACATTTACTATTACAAATGTGAAAAGAGCCAGCGTCATCGTAAACGCAATGTTTCCACTCACATTCGCAGCCCCTGGAAAGAAAGGCACCAGCCCCAGCATATTGTTGATCCAGATGAAAAAGAATACCGTCAGCAGGAATGGCATGTAACCTGCGTACTTATGCCCCAGGTAAGGCTTTGCAATTTCATCCCGCACGAAAATTATAATCGGCTCTATGAACGACTGGAAACCCTTGGGCGCTGAAGTTACTCCGGTTTTCCGGTAGGCCCTGGCCACTCCTAAAAACATAACAATCAACAAAAACACCGTCAGAAACATGGAAGCCACATTCTTGGTGATCGAAATATCAAAAACTTTTTTGGAAGCTTCTTCGTCTATGGTACCATCCGCATTCACCACCTTTATTTTTCCTTCCACCGACTTATAAGGATAATTTCCCTGATACACCACTGGTTCATGATGCTCGCCCACCAACCCGGCAGAGGAAAACACTTCGAATCCTTTATCTGTTTTCAAAATTACGGGCAGATGAAGCGAGGTATGTCCCCAGAGATGCCAGCTATGGTCATCGCGGATGTGATTCAGAATGGTACCGGTAACATCGAAATCCTTTTGAGCGTCACCATGTTCCTGCGCTACTGATATATTAGAATAAAAAAGAATAAACACGCCAAAAACCGCGACCAATAAGGATTTAATGCTTTTTTTACACATACGACCCCGAAAATTTGCGCAAAGATAGGGGTTGAGACCCATAAAAAACTATATATAAAATACGATTTCGGGAATTTTTTCCACTACCGAATGCTGTTTTCAACAAGCCCGGTTTTTAACCGGAAATATTCGGGGGTTTACCGGAAATTGTACGGCTGCGGCCTATTATACGTAGGTTGGTTTTAACCTCTGCCTTAGTTTTACAGAAAATCGTCCGAATATATGACCAGAGAAATAAAATCCCGTAGCAACAGAGACGCCGTACTGGCTGGTACCATATTACTGCTGATAGGTGCTGCCATCATCATAAAACAAACCATCGAGGATTTCCCCGGCTGGATCGTAAGCTGGCCCATGATTCTGATAGCAGTGGGCGTATTTGTGGGAATGAAGAATGCTTTTCGGGGTCCTGGCTGGATCATATTGATCGGCCTCGGGTGTATATTCCTCGCGGATAAAATAGTGCCTGCGGCCAATCTGCGCAGGTTTGCGTTGCCCGGCGTTATTATAGCCATAGGATTGTTCCTGATTTTTGCCAAATCATCGCTCCGCAACAAGTGGTGCGATGATGCAGCCACCGGAGGCGAAGACGCTGCTACAGACCATGTTTCATACACTACTACCGCGGAGGCTACCTCCAATGATGAAGTACTGGACAGCGTTTCTATTTTTGGGAATGCCAAAAAAGTGATTTTTTCCAAAAATTTCAGAGGCGGCGAAGTAGTGAATATTATGGGAGGATCAGAAATTAATTTTTCGCAGGCCGACCTTAGGAATACTGCCAAACTGGAAATTGTGCAAATATTTGGGGGTACCAAAATTATAGTGCCCGCCAGTTGGACCGTAAAATCGACTGCAGCATCTGTTTTTGGCGGTTTTGAAGACAAGCGAAACATACACGGTGTGCAACCCAACCCGGAAAAGATACTGATCATAGACGGCACATCTGTATTCGGCGGAATAGAGATTAAAAGTTTTTAATTGTAAATTCAATCAACTATGCAATGGTTCCTGGCTAAAATTGTTTTCAGGGTAATCTGCGGAGACGGCAATCACACCCCGCAATTCGATGAGCAACTGCGGTTGGTCACAGCCCATGATGAGAAAGAAGCTTTCGAAAAAGCATATGCCCTCGGTGCAGAAGAACAAGATAGTTTCCTGAACAATCAGCAGCAACTTGTACAATGGCAATTTATCAATATTGCGGAGCTACGAAAAATAGCGCAGCTGAGGGACGGAATCGAACTATACAGCCATATCGAAGAAAAGGAGAATGCGGAATCGTACACAGAACTGATACACAAAAAAGCCCAACATTTAATGGCTGATACCCCATTACAGCTTCAGCAAATATTTCAAACTGTCAATTGACCACCTACCTACATAAACTTTTTTTCCTCGGATTTTGGTTTTTATGGGCTGCCATACATGCCTTAGCGCTGTCTGAATGGGGGTATTCACCTCAACAGGCCTGGGCAGACAGCCTGGTAAGCAATGGGTGGCTGGCCATAGCATGCGCCACCATCAGTTCCTGCCTCCGGTATTACCTGCCACGCAAAGACAGGCTGCTGTATTTACTGTTAATGAGCGTTGTTGTGGCTGTTACGTGGAGCATTGCCGCGAGGTATACCATCGCTTTTTTTGCCAATGAAACCACTGTCCGGCATTTCAACGAAACCTTGTATTTCAGAGTGGCAGTAAGCTGGCTGATGATCATTTGTGTAGTGATGATAAACGTATTGCGGCATAACCAGGAAGAACAAAAAGAGCAGGAACGCCTCAACAACGAAGCCGATCGGATAGCGAAAGATGCAGAACTCTTCAAACTGCGCCAGCAATTACAACCTCACTTTTTGTTTAACAGCCTGAACTCTATAAGTGCTTTGGTAACATCCGACCCGGTGGCAGCACGAACAATGGTACACCAACTCTCCGATTACCTTCGCAGTACTTTAAAAAAAGAAGAACGCAAATGGGTAACGCTTTCCGAAGAGCTGGAATACCTGAAGCTCTACCTGGCCATTGAGAAGGTACGTTTTGGCGATCGGCTTTCCGTTTTGATCGACAGCACCCACCAAAATACTGCCGTAAAAATACCCGCTTTACTGCTACAGCCTGTGGTGGAAAATGCTATTAAATTCGGTTTGTATGATATTGCCGGCGATGTTTGCATCAGGGTATCTGCATCTGTTGCAGAAAAGACACTTACTATCATGGTTGAAAACCCATTCGATCCTGACCTTGCTAAACCGGAAGGGGGCACCGGGTTCGGACTAAGTTCTGTGCAGCGCAGGCTGCAATTGTTGTTCGGAAGAACAGACCTGCTGCATACAGCCACAAAGGGCCCTATTTTCACTACTACCATTAAAGTTCCGCAATCATGACCCGCATACTTATCATCGACGATGAACCATTGGCCAGGAGTATTGTGAGGGAATACCTGTCTGATCATCAACAAATAACCATCCTGCAGGAATGTGCAGATGGATTCGAGGGCATTAAAGCCATTATGCAGCATCGACCTGACCTGATTTTTCTGGATGTGCAGATGCCTAAAATAAACGGGTTTGAGATGCTGGAACTGGTAGAGTCTCCACCGGCTGTGATCTTCACAACGGCGTTCGACGAATACGCTATCCGTGCATTTGAGGCCCACGCTGCAGATTACCTCTTGAAACCATTCACCAAACAGCGATTTGACAAGGCTTTACATAAATGGCAGGAACAACACGCAACTGAAAATGCACAACCCGTTTCACCTGCATCGTTGATATCCGGACAAATGCAACTGAACACACATCGAGTAGTGGTGAAAACCGGCGGTACCATAAAGATCATCCCCTTTGCAGACATATACTACATAGAGGCAGCAGATGATTATGTAAAAGTTCATTGCAATCATGGCGTTTATCTGAAAAATAAAACCATGGCTTTTTTTGAACAAACCCTTCCCAGTCATTCATTCGTTCGGTGCCACCGTTCTTATATTCTGAATATCCAGGAGATAACCCGTTTAACTCCTTATGAGAAAGAAAACTACCTCGCATTGCTGAAGTCGGGTAACAAAGTCCCCGTCAGTAAATCAGGCTATGGAAGACTGAAACAGGTGCTGGGATTGTAGTTGATGCCGCAACTTCAATATTTCGCCGGCAACAGGTAGGGGAAGTGTTTATCTCATCAGATACTCCCTCCTAAACATTTTTGACAGATGGACGAACATTTATTTCTAACAAAAAAGACCCTGCCGTGGCAGGATCCTTTTCTGTTTTTTTTCTTAAACCCAATATTTCCGGAATCTTAATAACCCGGGTTTTGAACGATCACTCCTTCCGTGGCATCCACCTCTCTTTGAGGAATAGGAAACACCAGTTCATTGGCATCCCAGGCGTAGGCACCGGTGGATGCTTGCAGCCTTTTCGCGTCGTGTATACGTAAACCTTCAAAAGCCAGTTCCTGTTTTCTCGCAGTTAATACCTGCTCCAATGTAGGCGTACTGATCACAGGCAGATTGACCCTTATCGGATTGATGACCTGTGCCAGGTCGTTGGCGGGAGCATCTCCCACTTCGGAACCAAGCCGCAGATTACACTCCGCGCGGGTAAGGTACATTTCCACCAGTCGGATGACAGGCAGGTTCTGGCTATAGGACTTCCACTTTCCACAGTACATATGCCCCGGGCGAATACCCTCCCCCTGATAATACCAAAGTATCTTACGCATATCTTCATCCTCGTAGGTATTCAAAAAAGCGCTCAACATTCTTACATCAGCGCGGCCTACACCTACCATACTGGCATAAAAAGTTGCCATACCATCATTGGCAATACCGGCATTGTTCTGGTCGTTTTGCTGTATCTCAAAAATTGACTCCGCCGTATTTTTATTGTCAAAAGCGGCGGCAACCGAGGCGTTGATAGAAAAATTTCCCTCTTCTATCACAGTGGAAGCCGCATCAAGCGCCTTTTCATAGTCGTGCTGCTGCAGATACACGCGTGATAAAAAGGCATAAGCCGCATATTTGTTCGCGCGTGTGCCATTATCGTCAGGAAGCTTACCCGCAGCCGCGGTCAGATCGTTGATCACCTGGGTGTACACTTCACTTACATTACTCCGGGGTATTCTTTCGAAAGCAGCCGTTTCATCTTTAGTGGCTTTAGTTTTGATAGCAACTCCCGGATGCGTGTTCCCCGGGGTAGCTCCCCAGGGTCGTGCAAAGAGCCGTACCAACTCAAAATGCATGAGGCCTCTTACAAATAACGCTTCACCTTCCAATGCATCACGTTGATCCGGATCTTCTACAAAATCCAAAGCCTCCAGTACAATATTGGCCATATTAATGGCTTCATACGCGTACCGCCAGGTTCTTACAGCTTCTCCGTTATCTCTCGTCATCCTTTTTTCCGCCACCTGACGAAAACTTTCGAAGGTACCAACCCAGGACACATAATTATCAGAAGCCTGCAACTCAGGCAACAACAATAAATTGGTTCCGTACAATGCACCGTGCGCCAGTTTGGTATACATGCCAATGGCCGCTGCATCTACACTGGAAGGACTGTTAATAGCTGTTTGCGCATCTACGCTTTGCTGAGGATCTATATCCAGCTTTTTGTCGCAGGATGTAAACACCGCTACAATATTCAAAATGAATAATATATATAATAGTTTCATATTTATCTTGTTTTAATTGACTCTGGTTACTGTTTGCTCTCCGTTATAGTCCCAGATTAATTCCCACGCTAATCGTTCTGGGTTGCGGAGGCGTATAAAAATCGTGCCCAAGGGTAACAGAGCTCATATAGGCCGTATTTACCTCCGGATCGTAGCCTGTGTACCGGGTAAAAGTAAACAGGTTAAGCGCTGCGGCATACACCCTTGCATTTTCTATACCGAACCGGTTCAGCACCGTTCTGGGAATCGAATACCCCAGGTTGATACTTTTTACTCTGAAGTATGAGCCATCCTGCATCCATCGTGAAGACGTTACCGAGCCATTACCTTCATATAAGCGTGGCTGCGGCACATTCGTTACATCGCCCGGTTTTCTCCAGTAATTCATCTGGTCTACCATCTGATTATCGAAGTAGTTTCCGTTTACCGCCTGGTATAGGCCAGCCATATTAAAAACGTCTACCCCCTGCACAAACTGACATTGAATATCCAAATCAAACCCTTTGTAGGAAAAACGGTTGTTGAAACCGCCGTAAAAATCGGGATTGGGGTTTCCCAGAATCATATCATCCGCCTCGGCTACGTCGTTGGTAGTGGTACCATCGTTTTTATAATACAATGCATCTCCGTTGTCCGGATCAACGCCTGCGTATTTTAATCCGTAAAACTGACCAAATGGCTGCCCTAACGCTAACCTTCCCAGGGTTCTCGACTCGGGAGGAACAGGCGCCAGCAGGCTGGTGATTTTGTTTGCATATGTAGACAGGTTTACGGAAGCATTCCATTTGAAAGCACCGGTGAGAATATTGCCGTTTAATACCAGTTCCCAACCCCTGTTTCTCATACTGCCGATATTGCGGGTAATGCTGGAAAATCCATTAATAGCCGGCGTGGGAACGTTAAACAACAGGGCTCTGGTATCTTTGTCGAAATAGTCAATTTCTCCACTGATACGGTTGTTCCAGAAGCCGAAATCCAGTCCTATATCAAACTGGTCTGTTTTTTCCCAACTCAGGGCTGCCACACCAATCTGCGAAGCAATCATACCTGAAATATCTGCATACGCTGCAGCACTGTACAACGATCTGGAACTAAAGTTTCCGATTTCGGCATTACCCGTTTTGCCATAACTGGCCCTCAGTTTAAGGAAACTGAGTACAGATGAATTTCTCAAAAATGCCTCCTCGCTCAATATCCATCCTGCCGAAACAGCCGGGAAGGATCCGTAACGGGTTTCACGCCCGAATCTGGACGATCCATCTATACGATAGCTGGCTCCCAGCAAATACCGGTCGTTGAATTTGTAATTTGCCTTCGCAAAATAGGAAAGGAAGGAATAACCCGTAGCCGTGGAAGATCCTTCGGAAATAATAGCGGCGCTGGCTATTTTGGTGAAGCGATCGTCCGGGAACGCCCTTCCGGTCACCGAACTACCAGACACCACCCCATCCAGGTACTCTATACCCAGCAACGCGTCAACATCGTGCTTTTCCGAAAAGTTTTTATGGAAGTTCAGCGTGTTGGTATAATTAACAATAGTGGAAGTAACCTGATTGCTGTAAGAACTTCCTCCAGGTGCGCCATCGAGCGTTACTCTTCCCAGATACTCATCTTCCTGCAGGTTGTTCCAGTTCAAACCTACCTGGCTTCTGAAGCTCAGCGAAGGAAGTATGCTCCATTCTGCGAAAGCGTTGCTGGTTGATTGATAAGTGGTGGCCAGCTTTTTAGCATTCGCCACTTCTATCAGGTTATTGTAATAAAGCGTATTAGGATTAGGTTCTCCGTTGGGCAGGTATGCCGCCTGTATAGGCGGAATAGCATTCAACATAAGTGGGTTAGTGAAGGAGTTATCGTCGAAGAGCCGGTTGTTCAGCATCTTGGCCAGCGAAAGGTTTACACCAAGCTTGATATTCTTATTCAGGTTATGCTCCAGATTGATCCTTCCGTTCGCGCGGCGCAGCCGGTTGGTCATCAAAATACCTTTCTGGTCGTTCCAGGAACCACTGATCAGAAATTTGGTTCGCTGGTCGCCTCCGTTTAATGAAAGATTATATTGATCAACTTTACCGTTCTGAAACGATAAGTCTGTCCAGCGAGTGTCGTTGTCGCTGTTCCAGTCATCGGTAGCAGACTCCCAGGCAAACTCTTCCTCTCCTGAGCCCCAGCCGGCATTGACAGCCGCATCGTGAAACAATTCCCGGTACTGGGCAGCATTCAGGAATTCACCTTTCCGGGTGGGTCTGCTCCATCCGGTATAGTACCCGGCGGATACTTTGGTTTTACCGGCTTTTCCCGATTTGGTAGTAATGAGAATAACCCCGTTAGAAGCGCGGGCGCCATATATGGCCGACGAAGCCGCATCTTTCAATACCTCTATAGACTCTATGTCGTCCGGGTTGATAGCCGCCAGCGGATTGTCTGGTTCAGTATAGCTGCCAATGGGCTGGTTCTGCACCGGCACCCCATCTATGACAAAAAAGGGTTGCTGGTTAGCTGAAATAGAGGAGATACCCCTTATACGGATATTCAGTCCCTGCCCCAACTTTCCGCTGCCTGAGTTGATGAACACTCCTGCAGCCCGCCCCTGTAACGCCTGTTCGAAAGACGGCAGCGGCAGGTTTTCGAACTCCTTACCAGACACCCTTGCAATAGACGATGTGATGTCTTTTTTGATTCTGGTACCATATCCTACAACAATCACTTCATCGAGCGACTCCGGGCCCGCTTCCTCCAGCCGAAGACTGGAAAGATCACCCTCAGAAAATACCTCCAGGGATTTAAACCCCACGAAACTGATAACAAGCGTGGTGGGCACAGTTATTTCCAGTTGAAATTCGCCCTCATCGTCTGAGATCGCAGAGCCTGCTCCCGCTTTTGCCTGGATACTGGCACCAGCAATGGGAGTTCCATCTGTGGCATTAACCAACTTTCCCCTTACCATTCTTGACTGGGCAGAAGCCGCAGAAATCAAAAACAGCAATAAAGATGTAATTAAACACAGGTTTTTCAGTTTTTTCATATATAAAATGGTTTGTTGGCAAACTTAACAAACCATTTCATATACAAGTCCTATAGTAAAATATTTTTCAACCTTTATAATATTAAAAAAACATATTACCCTTTATATAAGCTGTGAAAATTATATTGTTTTTAACCACACCATTCATTAAGACAATATGTTTTACCCACACAGTTATCCGCCATATCCGGGGTTTTGCACCAACATTGGGTTAGCAATCACCTCCCTTAATGGTACAGGCAATACCATTTCGTCGGCATCAAATGCGAAATTATCTGTATTCAACTTCAAACGTTTCCTGTCGTGAACCGCTTGTCCTTCGTGTGCCAGTTCAAGCTTTCTTTCCAAAAGAATATCGTCAAGAGTCAACGTACTAAGCTCCGGCAATCCGCCATGTTCCGCACGAATCAGGTTGATATCTGCCAGCGGCGTGGCTCCCACTGATGTTCCCTCTCTAAAATTCGCTTCTGCGCGGGTAAGAAATAACTCAGACAGCCGTATAATAGAAAGATTAGAATACTGCAGCCTCCACTTTCCACTTCGGAAGGGACCAGAGCCCACCGCGTTCCCGCCTCCCTGGTAAAAAAGCGACAGTCGCTCATCAGCGGGATCATATAAATCCAAATGTTTGTTCTGTACCACCACATCTCCCGCTCTGGCTCCGTACATCGTGATAGACCAGTACAGGTGCATACTGTTAGATCCATCCTGCGCGCTTACCGCTATTTGGAACACGCCTTCCGACAGCGTACTCACAGCATCTGCATCCAATACACGGCCACTGTTGAACGCTTTAGCGTAGGGCGAAGCCAATTCAAATCCACCATACCCTATTCCCCTGTCAGCGGCATCTCTTGCAGCAACATAATCTGATTTTTGAAGAAATATTCGGGATAACTGGGCAGCAGCGGCCACTTTATTAGCATATATACCATTTGATACAGGAAGGAGATTTTCCGCTTCAGAAAGGTCGTTGATAGCCTGTGTATACACATCTTCCACGCTGGATCTGGCCACGAACGACGATTCGTCTATTCCCCGGGTAGGGAGTAATACCAGTGGGATACCGGGGTTAACGGCTGTGTTGCCGGCGCTGTAAGGTTTAGCATACAGTTTTACGAGTTCAAAAAATAAGGAGCCTCTTATAAAAAGCGCTTCTCCTTTGATGCGGTCGCGATCTGCTTCATTCACGATATCTATCGCGCTCAAAATATTGTTGGCTATATTGATAACTTCGTAAGCATCAAGCCAGGTATTGGTGATAAAAGAATTGGTTGGTAAAATATCTTTTAGCCATATCTCATCAGGTTGGTTATACGTTCCCGCCCAACGAAGTTCTTCATCCGAACCCAGTAATTCGGCATACAGCAAAATATTACCACCATACAAATATTCGCTACTCATTCCATCATATGCGCCGTTTAACGCGCGTTTTACATTGGCATCCGACGTCAGTACCACAGATTCGTCCACGTCTTCCTGCGGCAACAAGTCGAGTTGTTTACCACAGGAAAACCCTATGATACTTATAAGTATCCATACTTTAATATAACTTTTCATACTATTTTTCATTTTAATGGATATATCAGAATCCAATATTCAACCCAAATGTTAATGATTTAATCTGTGGAGCAGTGTAGAAGTCCCCTCCCTGGTTACGATTACCCGATCTGAAATTTGCATTCACTTCAGGATCCCATCCCGTATAGTCTGTGAAGGTTAAAAGATTTATAGCGGTTATATAGAATCGTGCAGTACTGATTTTGAGAGCGTTTACCACTTTCGAGGGAAGACTGTAGCCCAATGTGAGATTCTTCAATCTTACATAGCTGCCATCTTCTACATACCTGCTGGAAGCCTGTGACCCATTGCGGATGTATAATCTAGCCTGGGGAACATCGGTTACATCGCCTGGCTTCTGCCAGCGGCGGAGTTGATCTTTGGTCTGGTTATCTTCGTACAGGCCGTTGTTAGACATAAATCCACCGGCTCCATTAGTAATCTGATTTCCAAACACCCCCTGAAAAAGAAAACTTAACTCAAAACCTTTATAGCTGACTGTATTTGTAATGCCGCCTATCCAGTCCGGATTAGGATCACCTACCACAAAGTTCCCCGCATTAGCATAAACGTTCGTAGTTGTTTTTCCATCCTGCTCATACCACAAGGCGTCTCCATTATCCGGATCAACACCTGCATACTGCGGACCGTAGAAAACCCCGATCCCCTGCCCAACGATCAAAGAGTTGAGATACCTGCCATCATTGCCGGGGATTTCGGTCTGGTCACCGTCCAGCTTCACTATCTTGTTTTTGTTATACCCCAGGTTAAGGCTCGTACTCCACCGGAAATTTCTGCCTGCAATATTATCAGAGTTCAGAACGAATTCAACACCCTTGTTCTGCATAGATCCCACATTTACAGTTTGCGTAGCAAAGCCGGATGTGCCCGGAACAGGAACATTATAAATAAGGTCTCTCGTATTGCGCACATAGTAATCAATTTCTCCACTCAGACGGTTGTCAAAAAAACCAAAGTCAACCCCTATATCCGTTTGTAAGGACTTTTCCCATTTCAACAATGGGTTCGCCAACTGAGTGGGCACCAAACTTGATGAATTGTTGTATTTGGCGCCACCCCAAAGTCCTAATTGAGCAAAGTTGCCGAACCCATCCGCATTACCTGTGATACCCCAGCTTCCCCGCAGCTTCAAAAAGCTCAATGCGCCTGCACCGGCCATAAAGGGTTCTTCGCTAATAATCCAGCCTGCAGATACAGCGGGGAAGAACCCATACCTGTTGTCACTGCCGAAACGGGAAGATCCGTCTACCCTTGCACTTAATGAGAGGAGATATTTATCATACAGCTTATAGTTTGTTCTTGCGAAGTATGAAAGGAAAGACGATTCTACTCCCCTGGAATTACCTCCGGTAATCTCTCCCGCGCTGGTTAACCGCCATAAATCGCTGGTGGGAAAATCCTGACCTTCCACGAACGCTCTTTCATTTGAATACTTCTGAAACGACATACCAAGCGTTGCATCAATATCGTGTGCGCCTTTTATATTCGTATGATAGTTGAAATAGTTGTTGGTATTGTAATTAATAGTTTTATACCATTCTGAGCTTCCGTAACCATTTATACCGGCTCCTCTCAAAGAAAGAGGGCTTGCATTATAATTATCCGTTTGGCTAAGCAAGTCAAGACCAAACTCTGTTCTGAATGTCAGATTCCTGATAAGGTTGTAGTTTAAAAACACACTAGCCAGGTTGCGAAAAGTAGTAGACGAACGCCGCACTTCGTCGGTTTCCAACAATGCGTTATAATAAGTAGTCACCGGCTGGTTGTAAAAGTTCCCCTCCAGGTCGCGCACTGGTGTAATAGGCGCCATAGCAACCAACTGCAAGGGTGTTTGAAAACCGTTATCATTGGTTATGTGATTCGCCAGCGTTCGTGAGAGCCCCATGTTCAACCCTAACCTTACCCGGCTGCTGGCATCGTGTTCTACGTTGAGCCTCCCTGATATCCGCTGAAAGGCGTTGTTAATCAAAATACCTTCCTGATCATTGTAACTTCCACTAGCATAAAAACGGGTTTTATCGCCTCCCCCGTTAGCACTAAGGTCCAGTATCCTGGTTTGTGCATTATTGTTGTAAGCCAATCGCTCCCAATTGGTATCGTTTTCCAGCTTCCGCCAATCTGCCCAACCAGCAATACCATCGAAAAAGTCTTCGATAGATTCCAAATAGGAACCCGCATATTGAGCAGGGTCTTCAGGGTCTATTCCATCTAATTGATCGCTATTGATGGCAGCTTCCCGAAAGAAGGACACGTACTCACCAGCATTCAGAAAATCTCTGTGCCGGGTAGGCTTATTGATCCCGTACTGGGCGTTTACATTCAATTGCGTTTTGCCTGCCCTACCCTTTTTAGTAGTAATCAGAACTACACCGTTTGCCGCACGGGAACCATAGATGGCCGCGGCAGATGCATCTTTTAAAATATCGAAAGACTCCACATCGTTAAAGTTGATATCCGCCAGTGCATTTCCGGAAAGAGCGCCATCATTAATAGGTATGCCGTCTACCACATACAGCGGTGAATTGGAAGCGCTGATAGAGCCAGACCCTCTGATACGCACTTTTACCCCTTCGCCCACGCGGCCGCTCTCACTTTCCACAAATACACCAGCGGCCCGCCCCTGGATAGCCTGTGTAAGATTGGGAACCGGCGTATTCGCTACCTCTGCTCCTTTGATACGTGCGATATTCCCGGTAAGGTCTTTTTTAATTTTCGTACCAAAGCCCACCACAACTACTTCGCTCAGCGAAGACTCATTGGCTTGCAGGCTGATGTTGGAAATACCCGCGTCTACCGAGATCTCACGGGTCAAAAAACCAATATAGCTAACTACAAGTGTACTGGCTCCGGCTGGAACGTTGAATGAAAAGGTACCATCTGCATCGGTAATAGTCGCGAAGGCAGTACCCTTTACAGAAACTGTGGCTCCCGGTATAGGCACACCGTCTACCGAATCGGTTACTTTCCCTTTAAGAAGTTTGGATTGGGCCGCTGCTGTATGCATAAAAAATAGCAACAGCATTCCCATAGAGTAGTTTGTTAGTTTTCTCATGCAATTAAGTTTGTTAACAAATTTAACAAACAAATTGAATTAGAAATAAAAATATACTAATTAATAGATTAAAATAATTAAGTAAAACAAATTTTATACATAAAAATATAAAATAATTATATTTAATAATATTATTAATAATGTCTTCATTTAGACTAATAGAAGCGATTTTTAGGAATAAATTTCATGAAATTTATATTTTTATCCATATGAATAATTTATAAAAATAATCAAATTTAAAATATTAATAATACAAAAAACCGCCTTACGGCGGTTTTTTGTATAGAAAATTATTTAAAGTGCAGTCTAACGCCTGTTGGCGTAGATCAATATATACTGCACCAGGGTCACCAGCGAAGCGATGGCTGCTACTACATAGGTCATAGCGGCCCATTTCAGGGCATCTTTCGCCTGAGGGTACTCCTGGGCGTTTGTAACATTCGTATGCTGTAGCCAGGCCAGCGCACGGTTACTGGCATCGAATTCCACAGGAAGGGTAACGAGTGAAAACAGGGTAGTTAGTGCAAACAGCACGATACCGATCAACAGCAATTGCGGGAACACTTTGATCATCAATATGCCCCCTATAAGCACCCACTGTACGAGCGATGAACTAAACTGAACCATAGGAACTAACCTGCTCCTGAGCATCAGCCACTTATACGAAGTAGCATGCTGCACGGCATGCCCGCATTCATGTGCTGCCACGGCAGCCGCGGCCACCGAAGCGCCGTTATACACATCCGGGCTCAAATTAACCGTTTTGTTCATGGGGTTATAATGATCGCTCAAAAATCCATTGGAACTGGTAACCGTAACGTCATATATACCATTTTCCTTTAACATCTTCTCCGCAACCTCTTTTCCCGTCAACCCGCTGGATAGGAACACCTTGCTGTAGCGCATAAATTTACTTTTCAGCCGCATACTCACCAGCATGCTGATTCCAACAAAGATCAGAGACACTAACATAATTGATGGGTCCATAGTCTGCTTTTTTATGGTTTTTCTATATCAAACTTATCACCATTTCGCCATTTTTCCATGAATTGTCAGCCCTAATTATACCAGGCAGCCGTTTTGTCCGTCGCATTAATTATTTTTTAATATATCCGTCAAATTGGCAAAATTCAGCGACCTCCCGGAAGCAAAATAAAAAATATAATAAATTTAAAATCAACATGTTACAACAAATAAATGCTATGAACAACCACTAAAAAGTTATCAACAATAGCCAAAATTAATTTTGTTATGTTTGAGCAATTTGTAATTTAGTGCAAGAATTTAATGGGTTAGTAAGTACTAAGGGCCGGCGAAAGTTGGCCCTTTTACTTTTTTACACTTTTGAAAATGTGCTTCCCATATATCTCGGTTTACACAACACCTCATCCCGGTTTTTCGAAAGGACGGTTTAAAAAAATAAGTGTAGAAAAATAAGTGTAGAAAAAAATCACACCGCTATTCCGTCCGGCCATCATCGATCGTTATCAACTCCGTACCTTTAGCAAATGAGCAAAGTAAAGACCGCGTTCTTTTGCAACAGTTGCGGATATGAAGCTGCTAAATGGACGGGGAAATGTCCCTCGTGCGGGCAATGGAACAGTTTTGTTGAAGAGGTAATTGCAAAAGCCGACAAAACACACAAAAGCTGGAAGGAGTACAATGGCAACGATAAAGTTGCCGGCGTAAAAACAATAGCGTTGCATGCTGTTACGGGAGGAGAAGAAAAACGAATCGTAACACCGGATGCAGAATTGAACAGGGTATTGGGCAACGGTATTGTAGCTGGCAGCATTGTGTTGGTAGCCGGCGAACCTGGTATTGGTAAGTCTACCCTGTTTTTACAAAATGGTTTACTTTTAAAAACCATCACCACGCTATACATCAGCGGAGAGGAAAGCGAGCAGCAGATTAAAATGCGAGCCGACCGGTTGGGAATAACAAACGAACATTTTTACCTGTTGACAGAAACCTCCACGCAAACAATTTTTCAGGAAATAAAAAAGCTGAAGCCCCAACTGGTCATCGTTGATTCTATTCAAACCTTACACTCTCCGCATATTGAATCATCGGCAGGCAGCGTTTCTCAGATAAGAGAATGCGCATCTGAATTTCAGCGCTTTGCCAAAGAAACCAATACCCCTGTTTTTCTCATTGGCCATATCACTAAGGATGGTAGTATAGCAGGCCCAAAAATACTGGAACACATGGTAGATACGGTACTCCAGTTTGAAGGAGACCAGCATTATGCCTACCGCATTTTACGCACGCTGAAAAACCGTTTCGGCTCCACATCAGAACTGGGTATCTATGAGATGACCGGAAAAGGTATGCGTCCCGTATCCAACCCCTCAGAAATATTGATCACGCAAAAAGAAGAACAACTGAGCGGCATTGCCATTGCTGCCACCCTGGAAGGGCAACGTCCGTTGCTAGTAGAAGTACAAACGCTGGTCACCCAGTCTGTATACGGTACCCCCCAGCGCACCAGCTCCGGTTTCGACCTTCGCAAACTACAACTATTGCTGGCCGTGCTTGAAAAAAGAGGCGGGTTTCATTTTGGTATGAAAGATGTATTTGTGAATATTGCCGGCGGTCTGAAAGTGGAAGATCCCTCTGTAGACCTCGCCCTTGTAAGCGCTTTATTGAGTTCTTACGAAGACATACCGCTGCACCAGCATTTTGCTTTTGCCGGCGAAGTAGGACTAAGCGGTGAAATACGGGCTGTGAACCGCATTGAGCAACGGATAGCCGAAGCAGAAAAGCTGGGTTTTGAGAAAATCATCCTCAGCAGGTACAACCAGAAAGGTTTGGGCAAACAATCTTTCAATATTGAACTGGTGAGCCTTAGCCGTGTGGATGAACTATATAAATACCTGTTTTAAATAAATCATATTTTGTTGAGTTCTGTTTTACATAGCGTTACACACCTCCTGTTTCCACGGCTCTGCCATGGATGCGGCAGCGATCTGGTAACGGGCCACCATTTGTTGTGTGTACAATGCGCCGGCCAGCTCTATCCCACCCAATTTGCAAACCTCCCGGGCAACCCGGTTGAGAAAATGTTATGGGGCCGCTTATCAGTACACTCTGCCGCCGCCATTTACTATTTTTCCAAAAGCAGTCTCCTGCAACGGCTCATCCACCAGTTCAAATACCGCAATAACCGGGCATTGGGTGTTTATTGCGGCGAACTTATGGGAGATGCGCTTGCCGCCACCAGAGAATATACAACGCCCGGTGCGCTGGTACCGCTTCCCTTGTTTCGCGATAAAGAGCGGAAACGAGGATACAACCAGGCCGCTTTGTTATGCGAAGGCATTGCTGCAGTGTTACAAATACCAGTGATCCATCATGCCGTAAGGCGTATACGCTCCACCGGTACCCAAACACACAAAACCAGGATGGAAAGATGGCAAAATATGGATGGCGTATTTGTAGTATCCCACCCTGACGCGCTTCATGGAAAACACATCTTATTGGTAGACGATGTAATTACCACAGGAGCTACCTTAGAAGCCTGTGGTAATGCTATACTCGAAGATACAAAAGACGTTCGCATTAGCCTGGCAACATTGGCGGTAGCCATTTAAATTTGCAACAATGAAGAAGCCTGTTTTACTTCCCCTAATCGCCATAACTATTCTTCTGATCTCCTCCTGCAACAAGCAGGGCTTCACAGACAGCGCAGCGGCAACCCTCTCCCTGAGCGACACCATTCGATTCGACACCCTGTTTACCAGTACCGGTTCGGTTACGAAACATTATACCATCATTAACACCAACGATCAAAAGCTTACACTACAATCCATCCGCCTGGCCGGCGGCACGTCGTCGCCATATACTATTAATGTAGATGGCGTGTCTGCCAACGCTGTTGAAAATATTGTTCTGGATGCAGGTGACAGCATCTACGTGTTTGTATCCGTAACCATCGACCCCTCCGATGAAACCACCCCTTTCCTGATAAAAGACAGTATAGAAGTTAGCTTCAATGGCAATCGCCTGTATACCCACCTGGAGGCATACGGACAAAATGCGCATTTTCTCCAGCACCCTGTAATAACTACAGACACTACCTGGTACAACGATCTTCCGTATGTTGTATCCGGCAGCCTGCATATAGCAGCAAACGCAACCCTTACCATAGCAGAAGGCTGCCGGATCTATATGCATGCCAATGCGCCTGTACTGGTAGACGGCAGTCTGGCTGTTAACGGAACCGACAGCAATAACGTTTCCTTTCAGGGCGACCGGCTGGACCGCGGTTACCGCGACCTGCCTGCAGCCTGG
Organism: Agriterribacter sp.; assembly: GCA_037190905.1. GTDB lineage: Bacteria > Bacteroidota > Bacteroidia > Chitinophagales > Chitinophagaceae > Agriterribacter. The sequence continues at coordinate 191,797 of JBBCKG010000002.1, forward strand.
CCGGGCATTTTCTTCAACGAAAGCAGCCACAACAACCACATCACATTCTGCACCATCAAAAACGCCTACCAGGCAATTACGGCAACAGGCGCATCACCGGACGACGCTCCCAAACTCAGGCTTACGCAATGTATCGTCGACAATATATATGATACAGGTATCCGGGCGGTGGCATCCAGCATAGAAGCTGTAAACTGCCTGATCACCAACTGCGGCGCCAACGTTTTCCTTGCCGGCGGTGGCAGGTATAATTTTACCCACTGTACCATCAGCAGTACCAATACCAGGTATCTCAATCATACCCGCTCTGTAGTATATATCAGCGACAGCCACGAACAATTTACCGGAAACACAACTCATGCTGTATTCCGCAACTGCATCATCTGGGGCAACGGTGGTATGGTAACAAATGAAATTGTAACGGAAAAGAAAGGCAATAGCACCTTCGATATTCTACTGGACCATACCCTTTACGGTCACCAGCAACAGACACCGATGGCTGAAGAAACAAACACCATTATTAATATAAATCCCGCGTTCGACAGCATCGACGCATCCGGAAATATCTTTAATTTTCGCCTGCAGCCGGTGTCTCCTGCCATCGGATCCGGGACGGCTACTGCTACTACAATCGACCTTGAAAACAAACCGCGCAGCGGAAAACCCGATCTCGGATGCTATAACAGCACACTATAGCAATCAATATTTAATAGCATACCATTCGTTCTAATATAGAATTATTTTATTATTATTGCTAAACGATTGCATGAGAAGCCAGTCCGCATACATACAAAGCCTGTTGATACGTATCGGCCGCCAGGATGATATGGATGCCTATAAGCAATTGTACCAGTTATTTTACACTCCTTTATTCAACTTTGCATTTTCAATCATACAGTCAAGACATCAGGCAGAGGAAATCGTATCCGACGTATTTATTAAAATATGGCAATCGAGGAAATCACTGCCGGATGTCAACAGTCCCGGAGTATACCTCTACACCTGCGTTCGCAACAGAGCCATTGATTATCGGAGCAGAGCACGCAAACTCTCCACCGTACTACTCTCTCCGGAAGACTGGGAAGATACCCTTATTGAACTGAAAAACCCTGCAGATTACTGCATCTCCAGCGACCTGATGAAAAAGATAAATGCGGCCGTTAACCAACTACCGCCGCAGTGTAAAATCATATTCAGGCTGGTGAAAGAAGACGGTCTTTCATACAAACAGGCAGCCAAAGTCATGGATATATCCCCCCTTACCGTAAGAAACCAGCTTGCAATAGCCATACGTAAAATAGGCGAAATACTGCCTGGCTACATTTACGAAAAAAACAAGGCGGAAAAAGAAAAAGCCCGGCAATAACTTATAAAGGTATACGCAACGCATTCCTTCTATTTAATTCCGGTTGATTGCAGGTTTTGCAGTACAAATAAGCATGTGCTAACACATTACTTTTTTGACAGGCATTATCACTGATTTATACAGTATTAAAGCGTGGAATCTTGAAAACTTAACTGGTAGTAACAAAAAATATGCAAAACAGATAATTGCGATATCCAGGTTAAATAAATAAAAAATAGAAACCTTTGGTACATCCTGCCCGTCAGCGGCGTCTGTATAGATGTATTGACGATAACATATGGATGAACAACGTTTTTGGGACCTGGTAAGCCTGAAATTGAGTCGCGAGGCAACTGCGGAAGAACTGGCTGAACTGGAAATACTATTGCAACAATATCCGGCTATGGAGCTGAAACTGGATGTGATCGCCGGTATCTGGAACGAGCGCATGCCTGCGCAGGAAACTGGTGATTCCTTCCAAAAGCACTTGCAGCGGTTGAATAAATCAGCACAACCTGAAGAACATCTGCAGGCCACAGTTCCCACAGTACCCCATAAAAAATCCCGCACCCGATATTATGTAGCAGCCGCTGTGATCACGGCCATTACCGCCTGCGGAATGCTTTTCTTAAAACAAAGTAATACAGCGAATTCGGAAACCACCGCCCAGGTTTCCACCGTATCAACAAAAAAGGGCACCAGAACGTCTGTACAATTGCCAGACGGCACCAGGGTTTGGCTCAATGCCGATAGCAGGTTATACTACGATGAGCTGTTTACAAACGGTTCGCGGGAAGTAACCCTCGAAGGAGAAGCTTTCTTTGATGTACAGAAAGATACGTTGCATCCCTTCATTATCCATACCGATGCAGTAGATATTACAGTAATGGGCACCCGTTTTAACGTGCGTGCATACAAAGATGAAGACGAAACAGAAACCGCGCTTATAAGCGGGAAAGTAGAAGTAAGCGTTAAAAACAACCCGGAAAAAAAGATCATTCTGCGACCCAATGAAAAGCTGGTGGTTAAACACGAAATGCCGGATGGCCCCGAACTGGCTGTAAAGGAAGAAGAACTACTGGTTGTAAAGAACATGTATAAAGATCCGGTGTATAAAACTTCTCCGGAGATCATGTGGATAGATAACAAACTGGTGTTTGACGGCGAAAAGTTGCAGGAAGTATGTAAAAAGCTGGAGCGCTGGTACAATATCACCATACGAATAGAAGACGATGAATTGAAAGACGGCATATACACGGCTGTATTCGATGGGGAATCGCTACAAAATGTATTAACCGCCTTGCAGATAACCGATCCGATCGATTTTTCCATAGAAGGTGATCTTATCAGGATTTTCAAAAAATCCTTACAAAACAAACCAATTATTCATTAAACACAACCAAAACAAAGCTGTATGAAAGAAGTAACATAACCACCAGAAAAACAAAAGCGGAAGATGTTTCCGGCATCTCCCGCACTACAAAGAAAAAACCGCATGTAGAATGCGGTATTCCTTCATATTAAATCTATATGCAAGATATGAAAAATAATGCATGTTCACCTGCAAGAAAGTGGGTAAATAGTTATTTTAAATACGTTATAATGACTAAGGTTACCTTGATATTAACCATTATTTTCTCCACACAACTGTTCGCAGAAGGCCGTGGGCAGAACGTAACCGTAAAATTTGAACGGGTAGAGCTGAAAAAAGCTTTAAAAATCCTTGAAAACCAAAGCCCCTACCGTTTTGTATACAAAAACGATGTATTGCTGAAATGGCCTAAAGTAACCTTATCAGCAGAAAATGCGCCACTTACCGCGGTACTGGATAAACTGCTTGAAAGCACTACATTGCGTTACCAGAAAGTGGGCAACACCCTATTGGTACTCAGTAACGCACCGAACGGCACACATCCTGTAGATATATCCCAGGCCGTGACTGTTCGCGGAAAGGTGACTGGTATTACCGGCGAATTGTTGCAGGGTGTTACCGTAATGGAAAAAGGAACCACCAACGGTACATCAACAGATGCACAAGGCAGCTTTTCTATAGATGTAACCAACGAAAACGCTGTACTGGTATTCAGCTATATCGGCTATAAAAACCAGGAAATATCCATTGCCGGCAAAACCAGCCTGGAAGTAATCATGGAAGAAGATGCCGAAAGTCTTCAGGATATTGTGGTGGTAGGATATGGAACCGTTAGAAAGAAAGACGTAACCGGCTCGATCGTTTCACTACAGGCCAAAGACTTCAACCAGGGTATCAATGTAGCGCCAGACCAATTGATTCAAGGCAAAACGCCCGGAGTAATGGTCATTAACAATACCGGACAGCCGGGGGGATCTACGACCGTTAGAGTAAGAGGCAACTCTTCTATACGTGCTGGAAATAATCCGCTGTTTGTACTGGATGGCATTCCACTATCCGGAGGATCTGCCCGCCCCGGCGGTAGCGGAGGGTTCGGATCCGACGGAGGCAACCCACTAACATATCTGAACCCTAACGATATTGCCAGCATGGACATTCTGAAAGATGCTTCTGCAACAGCTATTTACGGTTCCCGGGGCGCTAACGGAGTGGTAATCATCAACACCAAAAGAGGAGTAAGTGGAGACCCTGTCATAAACGCCGTGGCTTCTACCGGTATTTCTAACCTGCTCCGTAAGCCGGAAGTATTAACCGCAAGCCAGTTTAGGGAGGCGTTAAAACAGTACACCCCCAACGATGCCACATCAGCCGACCTTGGGGGCGACGTGAATGCATTTGATGAGATCACCAGAACTGCTTTCACGCAAAACCATAGCGTGGCAATGAGCGGAGGCACTGACAGGGGACGCTATCGCCTGTCTTTAGGGTACCTCAACCAGGATGGTATCATCAAAAATTCAAACCTTAAAAAATATACTGCCAATCTTAATTCCAGTTTTAAGTTTTTGGAGAGCAAAAAGCTGGGACTGGACGTAAACCTGTTCTTCACACAAACCAATGAACAAATAGCCGCCATCGACGTAGGTGTAGGATTCGAAGGGAACCTGATATCACAGGCTTTGAACTGGAACCCTACCCGGCCGCTGAGAGACGCTAGTGGAAATCTCACCTGGGTAACGGCTAATCTCATTAATCCTTTGGCTACATTGGAAGCCTTTAAAGACAGGGCCACAGTAAATACTACCATAATTAATATTTCCCCGTCTTATAAGTTTACCGACTATCTCGAATACAAGATGGCCTACAGCCTTACCAGGCAATCAGGATTGAGAACAGGTATGTACGACAGATTGCTCATAAACCCCACGCATAACGAAAAAGGATTTGCTTTCATAGGAAACAACTCCAATACAGACCACCAACTGACCCATACGCTCAGTTTGAATAAGGATCTGGCAGACGATTTAAACCTGAATGCAGTAGCTGGATACGAGTACCTAAGCTATGATGCGAGGTGGAACTCAATGAATGGAAACGGGTTCACGAATGTTGGACTGGACTTTTACGATTACCTCAATTATTCTGTAGCAAATGCGAGGAATATCAACTCCAACCGCTCGCCCAAAAACGAGTTGCAGTCATACTTCGTAAGAGCAGGAGTTAATTACCAGGATAAGTATCTCTTAACGGCCACTGTAAGAAGAGATGGTTCCACCAAGTTCGGTACGAATTTTAAATATGCCACTTTTCCTTCCCTCGCACTAGCCTGGAATGCATCGAACGAAGCTTTTCTTAAAAACTCCGTATTCGACATGTTGAAACTTCGTTTGGGATGGGGCAAAACCGGCAACAGTGAGTTTCCCTCCGGCGCCTCAAGAGACCGTTATGTATTCGGCATGCAGAGTATAAGCCAGGCAAACTTCGGTAACAACGATTTGAAATGGGAAACCTCTACTACTTATAATGCAGGCCTGGACTTTGCTATTTTAAATAATCGGTTATCTGGTTCTGTTGACTATTTTGATAAGACTACCACCAATGCATTGTTTGAACGAACCATTGCACAACCGGCGCCGAGCGGGCGTATTTGGGAAAACCTGAACGGGCAAATCGTCAACAAAGGAGTAGAAGTAATGTTATCATGGTCAGTGCTTCAGGGAGCAAAACTTCAATGGAATATAGGAGGAAACGCTACATTTCTTCAAAACAGCGTGTCTGGATTATTAGGCTATTACGAAACGGCTACCCTGAGAGGGCAGGGTTTTTCAGGGGTGGTAGGTCAGAGAATGGTGAACGGACAACCCCTGAACGTATGGTACCTCGCACAATTTGAGGGTATAGACCCTGCTACAGGGAGAAGCCAGTTTAGAAGTGTGGAAGACGGGCATGTTGGCACAGATGTAGACCCCGCTCTTAACAAGTTTTACATCCACAGCCCCAATCCGAAAATGCTCCTGGGTTTTTCCACCAATCTTACATATGACAGACTTAGCTTCAATATGAATTTCAACGGGGCGTTCGGCCATTATATCTTTAATAATACCATGGCGACCGTGTTAGGAATCAACAACCTCTCCGGAAAGAACATCGGGGTAGACTTTTTTAAGCCGGAACTAAACGAACTGACATCTAATTCAGCCTCTGCTTCCACCCGCTACCTGAAAAAGGGAGATTACATGAAACTGGCCAATGCAACGCTCAGTTATCAAATAGGAAATGTAGCGAACGTGTTTAAAAATGCAAGTATATCGCTTACAGGACAAAACCTTTTTGTTTTAACTGGCTACAATGGATTTGATCCTGAAGTAAATACAGATGGCGGAACGGGGGGCATTCCATCTATGGGTATCGAATACATACCCTACCCTTCCGCCAGAAGCATTATACTGGGTATTAATTTCAGTTTATAATCAAAATATTAATAGCTATGAAATCATATAGAACATTGGTCTTTTTATGCTTATCGTTTGTTGTTCTTTCCTGTACAAAACTGGACGAACAACTCAGAAGCAACCTCGAAGAAACAGAATCGGGGAGTTTAAACCCCGAAGAACTGCTGATCAGCGCTTATTCTACACTAAATGCACCTTATCAGCACGACAACAGGTGGTGCTTACAGGAGTTTTCCACCGATGAGGCAATAGCCCCTACCCGTGGAGGCGATTGGGATGACAATGGCATACACAGATCTATCCATATTCATTTGTGGAACCCTGACATCAGCTACCTGAATAATACTTTCAACCAGTTAGGCACTACTATATTTCAGTCATCAAATGTGTTAAGAGCTACCCCTTCGCCCAAACAGGCAGCAGAAGCCCGCTTTATCAGAGCGCTTGCTATGTTTGACATGATTGACTTATGGGGGATTGCTGTACACCGGGAAAACATGGATGACTTTCGTTTAGATCCGGTTGTCTTCAATACGCAGGATGGACTGGATTTTATCATAAAGGAACTGAATGAAATCTTGCCAAGTCTTGAAGAAGGAGGCCCTGCTTACGTTGCCAATAAAAATGCAGTGCGGGTATTGCTGATGAAGATATACCTTAATAAAGGTGCATTTCTGAATCGGGAGTCGCCCACATTCGCGGCAGAAGATATGAACAAAGTAATAGAATTAGCAGACCAGGTGACGGGGTATACTATTTCGCCTCCCGGAAAGTACTTCGATAACTTTGCTCCTGACAACGATGAAAAGTCTACCGAAAACATTTTTACACTGTACAATAAAGAAGGTGACAGAGGGGGTGGAATGAGCAGAACCTATAATACTATCGCCCATTATAACATGAACCCAGGCGGTTGGAACGGATGGGCTGCATTAGGAAACCTTTACGATAAATTCAGTGACGACGATGAACGCAGAGGTATTAGTTACTCTTATCCTGCATTTAACCGACCCAATCCGGCCGATGCAGTAAATGTAGGCTTCTTGATCGGTCAACAATACAACTTAACTACCGGAGAACCGCTGATGGCAAGAAATCCGGCCAGCGAGCCACTTTCATTTACCAAGAGTATAACCATCCGAACTTCAGGAAATACTTTGGAAACCGCCGGAATAAGAGTCTTGAAATACGCCTACGATTATGCATCGCTAAGTGGTCAAAAGAATAATGATTGGGTGGTATTCCGGTATGCAGACGTGTTGTTAATGAAAGCAGAAGCCATTTTGCGGGGGGGTAGTGGCGCTCCTGCAGACGCTCTGGATATAGTAAATGACATTCGCTCAAACCGAGGGACCGCAGCGCTCACTTCGCTTGACCTGAATGAACTGCTGGATGAAAGAGCGAGGGAACTGTATTGGGAAGGCTGGAGACGACAAGATCTGATAAGATTCGGAAAATTTCTGGATGCTGTTGAAACACGCCCGGCAACCACTAACACACGCGTATTTTTATACGCCATTCCGGCACAGCAAATTGCTGTAAATGGAAACTTAACGCAAAACCCGGGATATTAAATAATCCATCAATAAAAACACATAGCCCCCGCTAATTGCCGGGGGCTTTTTTATACCATCTCGTAAGTTTTCCGCTATTATATTAATAACTGCCACAAGCAGGAATCCAATCAATAAAATCGCCCGCGGCAACAACCTAGGCCATGCAATTTGCAATAATGCCGCCCTTCTACAACAATAAAGCCCGCAATACCGCGGGCTTTATTACAAAACAATACTATTATAGATTATACAATCTTTTCTACCTGCATATAATTCAACTCTACAGGAGTAGCACGACCGAAAATTTTCACATTTACTTTCAGTTTCTTCTTTTCGTCGTTTACTTCTTCGATTACACCGTTGAAATCGTTGAAAGGACCATCAATAATTTTAATGGTTTCGCCAATGATAAACGGTTCACTCATAGTCAAGCCGGCATCACTCATTTCATCTACCTTGCCCAGCATTTTATTAACCTCGGCTTTACGAAGTGCAATCGGATCTTCCTTACCCAGGAAATGAATAACACTATTGGTATTTTTAATGGTAGAGATGATATCATCATTCAACTTTCCCTGCTCTACTTCAATCATCACATAACCGGGATAAAAATTTCGCTCACGCATTACCTTTTTCCCATTCTGCACCTTATATACTTTCTCTACAGGCAGGAATACCTGCTTCACCACCTTTCCCCAATCACTCCTGGATATCTCACGATCCAGGAGCTCCTTCACCTTCCGCTCCTTTCCACTAACTACACGAAGGACATACCACTTGGTTGTTTCCTGTTCGTTTATTACTTCTTCCATTATCACTTAAATAATGAGTAAACAAATTTTAAAACCGAGTTACTGGCAAAATCCATCAACCATACAATGGCGGTGATGATGACAGTAGCTACCAGCACAATCATGGTAGATTGCTGCAACTGTTGCCAGGTAGGCCAGGTTACTTTTTCCAGCAATTCCTTGTAAGAATCACGGAAATATGCGCCAACTTTATTCATTATAATAAAATTATTATATAACTAGCACGGGCACAAGGATTCGAACCCTGATCAAAGGTTTTGGAGACCTCTATTCTACCATTGAACTATGCCCGTGTGTAAAGAACTTTTAAAAAGCAAAGTACCTAAGCTCGCGGCCTAAGTACTTTGCAAAGATATAAAAGAGCATCCGCAAAGTCTCCGCAAACGCGGAGGAATTTAGGAGCCTTCCTTATTTTATGATTTCGGTAACCTGACCGGCTCCTACTGTACGTCCACCTTCGCGAATAGCGAATTTAAGACCTTTTTCCATAGCGATCGGCTGAATCAGCTTCACAGAAAGTGAAGTATTATCGCCAGGCATCACCATCTCAGTACCTGCAGGCAGTTCCACCTCTCCGGTTACATCAGTAGTACGGAAATAGAACTGAGGACGGTATTTGTTGAAGAACGGAGTATGACGTCCACCTTCTTCTTTGCTCAGTACATACACTTCCCCTTTGAATTCGGTATGCGGTGTAATAGAACCCGGCTTCACGATTACCATACCACGGCGAATCTGATTTTTATCAATACCGCGCAACAGTAAACCTGCGTTATCACCAGCTTCACCTTCATCCAGCAATTTACGGAACATTTCCACACCTGTAACGGTAGATGTAAGCGGCTTCTCCATTAAACCTACAATCTCAACGCCCTCACCTACTTTGATACGACCTCTTTCGATACGACCGGTAGCAACTGTACCACGACCAGTAATAGAGAACACGTCTTCTACACTCATCAGGAACGGAAGATCAACCGGACGAGGAGGCAATGGAATGTATTCATCAACCGCATTCATCAACTCATCGATGGCACCCACCCATTTTTCGTCACCGGCAAGCGCACCTGTAGCAGAGCCTTTGATGATAGGTGTATTGTCTCCGTCGAAACCGTAGCTGCTCAGCAACTCACGAATTTCCATTTCCACCAGTTCCAGCAACTCAGGATCATCTACAAGGTCAACTTTATTCATAAATACCACAATACGGGGTACACCTACCTGGCGTGCAAGCAGGATGTGCTCTTTGGTTTGCGGCATAGGACCATCTGTAGAAGCCACTACCAGAATAGCGCCGTCCATCTGGGCAGCACCTGTGATCATATTTTTAACGTAGTCAGCGTGACCGGGACAGTCAACGTGCGCATAGTGCCTGTTTGCAGTCTGATATTCTACGTGCGATGTATTGATTGTGATACCCCTTTCTTTTTCTTCAGGAGCACCGTCAATATCATCGTATTTTCTTGCTTCAGCCAGTCCTTTCGATGAAAGAATCGCAGTAATAGCGGCAGTAAGCGTAGTCTTACCATGGTCTACGTGACCGATAGTACCAACGTTAACGTGAGGTTTGTCCCTCTTAAAGGTCTCTTTTGACATCTTTTATCTGTTTTAAAGTTGCGGTTTTAAAATTAGTTGCATCCCGCAAGCATTACAGGCTGCAAACCTATTGTTTTTTTACTTGTTAGCTTTCTCAGCCATTCCTTCCATCCCAATAGCTCCCGGCAACCCGGCGCGCTGACCAGGACATTTATTTATCTGCCCCTTACAGGGGCCAAACCTTTTCAAATAACTACTGAGCCGTTGATGAGAATTGAACTCACGACCTCTTCCTTACCAAGGAAGTGCTCTACCCCTGAGCTACAACGGCTTGTTTACCATCACAAACCATGTGGCTGATGATTTAAAAGAACTTCCTCTTACATAATCCCACACCCGTCAATAACCAGCCAACTGCAAAGGCTCTTACCACCTTCCCGCTTACAGCGGGGCGCAGCTACCACTGAGCTGCAACAGCTTGTAACAGTCAAAAGCCATATGGCCTAATCTGGTATTTTCCCGACAGTTACACCGTTGCCTTCCCAATGCCATATAACCTAAAGAAGAAGGCATAATTAAGTTGACTTTCAAATATCAACGATCAAAGATCTAAATGGAGCGGGAGACCGGGCTCGAACCGGCCACCTGAAGCTTGGAAGGCTACCGCTCTACCAAATGAGCTACTCCCGCTTGAATATGGAACTTTATTCCTACAATATTTTAAAGAACTGCGATCTGAAGCTCTACCAAATGAGCTACTCCCGCTTAAAAAATCAACCCCGCTAACGCGGCAAAATAATGAGCTAATATTGAAAAAACGCATTCATATCTCCAAAAATCTTCTACCGCTGGTGTAGTTTTCAATTTTTAAAAATGAAACCTTTTCAAATTACGCTGTGGGCAAGGATGGATTCGAACCACCGAACTCCGAAGAGGACAGATTTACAGTCTGTTGCCGTTGGCCACTTGGCTACTTGCCCGCTTGAATATCTTTAAAATACGCTCAGAAAACCACCTGTATCGTAAAGCACTATACAATATGGCGCTAAATAAAGGTTTCTGAGCCAGTGGAGGGATTCGAACCCCCGACCAGCTGATTACAAATCAGCTGCTCTGGCCAACTGAGCTACACTGGCATTTTTAGTTGAAATTCAATTCTATAAAGAACTTTCCAAAATATCAGGTGTATACCTCTTTTTTTGGGAAGGCAAAGGTAATGGAAATCTTTAAATGCAAAAATTTATGCTCATTATTTTTTATTATTCAGTCAAATATGATTTCCGGGCCAATAAAAAACCCCGGTTTCCCGGGGTGAGCATCATTTATGCAGCCTGCATTTTCTTTTCTTTTTTTCGTTTTATTTGTTCTATCATGGATTCAAGCGCGTCGTCGAACGACTGCTCAAAAGACTTGGAGGTTTGTTTTGTAAAAAATGAATACCTGGGAATCCTGACCCTGATTTCCGCAATCTTGTCTTTAATCTGATGAGATACATTATCCAACTTCAGATAAACATCAATTGAAATAACCCTGTCGTGAAAGTTGTTGATTTTTCTGATCTTTTTGTTTACATGGTCAATCAAGGATGATGCAGCATCAAAATGCACTGTTTGAATGTTTACATTCATGGTCTTCCATTTTAGTTCAGTGAACAATTATTTTTAAGAACTGCCTGCATGCTTTTTCATGGGCTTGCAAGTCCTCCCAAGTTAATACATTAAGATGGATAACACAAATATTCTTCGGTCAATTTTACCCTTAGCAGCGCTTGTTAAACCATTGCTAAAATCAGCCTTTGGGGTGAGCTTTTGTGTGGATGTGCTTGAGCTTCTCTATGCTATTGTGTGTGTAAATCTGCGTGGCAGCCAGACTTGCATGGCCAAGCAATTCCTTTACCGCGTTCAAATCAGCCCCACGGTTGGTAAGATGCGTGGCAAAAGTATGGCGAAGTACATGCGGACTCTTTTTTTCAAGCGTTGTGACCTGAGAAAGATAATGCTTTACCGTAAGGTACACATAACGGGGATATAGTTTGCTGCCGTTTTCCCGAACCAACACCACCTCTCTGTCGCATAACGGAATAGATTCCTTATCTGCCAGGTAATCCTTAATTTTTTTCGTCAGTTCAGCTCCAATAGGGATTACCCGTTCCTTTCCTCCCTTTCCCGTTACTTTCAGGCTGTTGTGATAGGCATCTACCCCCGCTTCCCTGAGCCCCACCAATTCGCTCAGGCGCATGCCGGTATGGTATAGCAATTCCAGGATCAGACGATCTGTCCTTCCTTTCCAGTCTTCGGGAAAGTCTACATGATCTAAAAGCGTATGCATGTCTTTGTCTGCCACAAATACCGGCAGCTTTTTCGCGGCTTTGGGCGCTGTAATATGTACCATCGGCGTTGCCTGCAATACACCCGTTCGCATGAGAAACCTGAAATAAGCTTTTAGGGTAGATATTTTTCGTTTAACCGACCTTGCATCCATACCATCAGACATCAGGGAAGCAAGCCAGGATTTAACCTGTGGAGGCTGTATAGCCGTAACCGTTATACCGGTGTAGTTGTCAGAAAGATAGCTAAAAAACTGCTGCAAGTCGTTTTGATAGGCAACAACGGTATGCGGGGAATACCGTCTTTCAAAGCGAAGATATTCAATAAATGAATTATACGTAATATTGGGCATAAAAAAGTAGCCATAAAGTTATACACTATACGGCTACTTTAAAATATTATTGTGAACGGGAGGTTTACACCTCTATTTTTCCGCTCTGGATGTTTTGCTTATAAATTGCTTTCAGACGCTCTACACGACGCCTTATGGAAGGCTTTGTGAAAGATTGACGCCCTCTTAATTGTAACAGAATCTTTGATTTCTCAAACTTCTTCTTATACTTTTTCAGCGCCTTGTCGATATTTTCGCAATCTTTGGAATCGATGATCAACATATGTTTATATACCCCCTTTTGGTTTTTAAGGACGGCAAAGTTAAGAAAAAATACTAATAAAACAAGCCGTGTACAAATTTAATTAGCGGGTTGAATTAGATTAATTTTGCACCCATGTTTACAGGGATTATAGAAAGTATCGGTACCATTGCCGCCGCCGAACAGGCGGGCACCAACCGCCGCTTCCTGATAGAGTCGGCCCTCAGTCGGGAGTTAAAGCCAGACCAAAGCGTAAGCCATAATGGTGTGTGTCTCACTGTAGAAGAGGTAATAGATCATACTTATTGGGTTACCGCCATTCATGAAACGCTGGAAAAAACCAATCTCAGGCACTGGCAGGCCGGTGCGCTGATAAACCTCGAAAGATGCCTGACGGTGAACGGCAGGCTCGACGGACACTTTGTACAGGGACATGCAGATTGCACCGCCACCTGTATAAGCGTAAAAGATATGAACGGGAGCCGGGAGTACAGATTTGAATTCCCCGAACAATTTGCAGCACTCGTTGTTGAAAAAGGCTCTATCGCTCTCAACGGCATCAGCCTCACCATCTTTAATGTAGGCACCCACCGTTTCTCGGTGGCCATCATCCCGTACACGCTGGAACACACCAATATGCAACAACTGCATACCGGCGACACTGTAAACCTGGAATTTGATATTATAGGGAAGTATGTGGTGAGGGGAATGGTGAGAAAATCAGCAGCCGTTAACAATACAATGCTGGAATAACGAAAATGAATGTAGTTTAAACCTGGCAGTGCTAAAGCGTGCTGACTTGTATGCATTTTTTATTAAAAATAGTCGCTTCCCCTTTTTAGGGTCGTAGCTCTCTATAATATCATTAAACCCAACAGAATGATTTTAGATTTTGAGCGTTCCTCATCTAAAGAACTCATAACAATTCCAGGTGTATGTATGTGCATTTTTACTAAATCACCACCACTAGCCCTAAACGAAATAAAAAAAGGATTCTTTTTTATTTCCATTGTCATGATTTACCTTTTAAGCTTACCTTTCTTACAGGTGCTGTATAAAAACCAAAGGTTCTCATGACACACAAAACCTCACCCCCGCGTGTAGCCCTTCTTATTCTCAATTGGAATACGAAACATTATCTCAGACAGTTTCTTCCTTCTATATTAAGTACTACATACGCAGAAAAGGAGATATATGTAATTGACAATAATTCATCAGACGGTTCCATTACTATGCTCAGAAATGAATTCCCTACTGTCAACATCATTGAAATGCACGACAACAAGGGTTACGCAACCGGTTATAACATCTGTTTGCAGCAAGTTCAGGCCGACTACTATATTCTGGTAAATTCCGATATTGAGGTTACTCCTTCTTTTATTGAACCTGTAATAGAGTTAATGGAAAGTGAAGATTCTATAGGCATCTGCCAACCCAAACTATTATCGCTCGATAATAAAAACATGTTCGAATATGCTGGTGCCTGCGGAGGGTGGATCGACAGACTTGGTTATCCTTTTACCAGAGGACGGGTATTACTTACCATTGAAGAGGACAGCATGCAATACGAAGATGTCACGCAACTTTTCTGGGCTACGGGAGCCTGTATGTTTATAAAAGACACTGTGTATAAAAAAATAGGTGGCTTCTATGATTACTACTATATGCACCAAGAAGACATAGATCTGTGCTGGCGTGCGCAAAATGCTGGTTTCAAGATTTATGTATGTCCGCAATCTGTTGTGTACCACATCGGAGGCGGTAGCCTTTCCTGGCAAAATCACCTCAAAACATTTCTAACTTATCGGAATAATTATATACTGCTTAGCAGAAATATGCCTCTAAAGCATTTACTGCCTATGCTGATTACAAGGCTGGTCTTAGATACAGGCGGAAGTATTTTTTTTCTTATACAGGGGAAAACAGGCATCAGCAGGGCTATGATAAGAGCTGTTTTTTCCTTTTTCTATTGGATGTTGTTTATAGATAAGGGGAAAAGCAACAGAAAAGGGCTACAACACTGTAAGGGCGTTTATAAAAACACTATTTTACTACCCTATTTTTTTAAAAGAAAGAGGTCTTTTACAAGTATCGTCAAATCTCAAAAACAAACCAATGCTTAGCGTACTGGCAAACACGTATAACCGTATTAGAAGAGAAAAGTACTTAAAGAATGAACTTTTCCATACCAAGAAGAAATATGCGGTAGTGGGCATAGGCATGCACAGCCTCAATAATATTTACCCCATACTAAGTCACTTCAGGATCAACCTGAAATACATATGCACAAAACAGTCGAAACCAAACCCTGTTCTTTTACGCTTGTTCCCTGAATGTAGTTTTACCAACGACCTTTCCGATATATGCAATGATGCAGAAGTAGCAGGAGTAATTGTCTGTACTGCCCCTTCCAGTCACTTTAGTATTCTGGCTGACTTATTACGATCCCAAAAACATGTATGGGTGGAAAAGCCGCCTTGTCAAAACCTGGCGGAATTAAAACAACTTATTTCAGTAAGCAACGCTCTTATCTGCAAGATTGGCTTCCAAAGAAGATACTGGCCGGCTAACTGGCTTCTCATGCGCAGAAAGCAGTTTTTTAAGAACTACCACTACACTTTTCAATTTGGCCCGTATGCGCAGGGAGATATTTACACCGAACTATTCATCCATGCAATTGATTATTGCAGGTTCCTGTTTGGGGATATTACTTTACAGTCTTTTCATGTTTCAGAATATAATAATAGCGTGACTGTTCATCTACATGTAATGCATCATAACATTTCCGGACTTATAGAATTATCCGGTCACGGAACATGGAATACCTGCATTGACAGACTTTTTATTAACAATAAGCAGGAGTCGCTGGACATACAGTATCCATTTTCAATAACATCACTCAAACATCCCAAACGCATATTGGGCGTACCATCGGAGCGTATACTCGCACAACACCCATCCAGAAAGATGTTGTTTAGCGCTAATAATCTCTTGCTTCCCGTTGCGGAGTCAAATACACTCGTTTTGCAGGGTTTTTATCATGAACTTAAAAAATTCTTCGATCTGGTAGAAAAACAGCAGAATGCTATAGAAGAAGCAAACGATCTGGCTGGGTTGTTATCAGTCTACGAGCTGTTGGACAGCATAAGAGAAAACGTTACTTAAGCGCATTTTTATACGAGTTGATTTCATCATCCCACTTATAATACCCCAACATTTTAGAGGCAGCCCATTTTCCAAAGTATTTTTCGAAATTCCTGTACAACACCACATCATATTTCCTGTGATAGCTTATCCAACACTGGTTACAGTTTTCTGAATGAAACTGTTGCTGTTGAATAGTAGATTCCGAATTAAATATCACATCCAGGCTGTCGTCATAAATATTCCCCAGTTTTAAATCTTTGTGTTGGCATATAGGAACAGTTCCGTCTGGCAATATGATAATACTATCCAATATGCTATGACATTTTAACCGAAGCTTTCCCCGAACCCAATTGTCGTACAGATAAATATAATCGTAGTTTTCTTCGAAAGCTTTTATAGCAGGGGGAATGGACTGTTGATAGCTCTTTCGGTTTTCATTCCATTCGTCCGAAAAAGCGGCTGCTGCTTTCTTCATTTCGCTGACTGCACTAAAAGTAAGCTTTTCCTTATCTTTCTTCTGCCCGAATTCGGCGACCCTTGCGTCGTCTATGGTATCAAAAAAGGAAATATTGTCATAGATACCCACCCGTAGAAAAACGCCCTTCGATCTGCAAAGCTCCGCCACATACTCCAAATCTCCCATATCATTGTAGGGAGACAGCGTGAACATCACGAAAACAGGCAACGTATCTTTCAACGCATCTATTACTTTCACCACATTGTCGAATCCGTCCTTTCCCCTCATATACTTATATGTTTCTTTATCGCCGTCAAGGGATATATACAAACGATGGGGCTTATATTTTTTAACAGACGCTATCAGTTTGTCCGGCTTCAAACAATTCGAAAACAAATCATATTTGGGATGATGTACCCGGAACCACTCCATTATTTGGTCGGCCTCCGGATGCAGTAGAAACTCCCCCCCCTCCAGCCCTACTGTTGTAGACTTCGTAACACACCTGCTTTCCATTATATTTCGAATGGTATCAAATGTCAAATGCGTAACGGGGCGTTTGGCCCATATCAGGCAATGTTTACAGGCAGAATCGCACATATCCGTAGTATAGATCATAAGGGAAGAAAGGATTTTTTTATGCGGACGCATTTTGTTGTGCAAAAATGTGTACCCTCTCCTTATATATTCCCCCACCTCAAACATTGCTTTTTCTTTTATTGTATCTTTTTGAACTCAAACTTATTCCAAAAAAACAATACATCCGTATTTGGATTTACAGTTTTTATAGTCCCCTCAACAGTATTCTCTATTTTTATAGTTTCCTCAATCCCTTCCTGTGATATAATTCGGGTTACAGGTGCTATAAAATAATAGCTGTGTAGCGAATCTATACCGATCGGTCCATTAATCCCCAGATAATCCAGTCTATTCAGATAATTGTTTACTATTACCCTGCCTGTATCAACGCCATGCAGATGTACTGCTTTATAAAAACCGTTCCTAAAAACAAAGGCACCTTCCAACTCATCAGGCAAATTGATGACAAGGCTCTTTGTTCCTTTATTTTCTATTATGCTCGCCAAAATAGCTTCAGACGCACCTGACGCTTTTTCCCATTGAGCATTATTTACAAGCAAAAAAGCGCCAAAATAAAGAGAAACAATACATATCAGAGTCCAGCGGACGATTTTTTGAGCAACCTGCATTACCACGAATGCAATCAGTATCACCAAAAAAACAGAAGGAAAGTATAGCAACCGGTCGCCCTCTGATGTTCGGGTGCTCACTCCGAATAGTGACGGAATCAGCATGGACAGCAAGAATGCTGCCACGACCCTAAACACATGATGACGATAAGGGACATTTTTTTTCCTAAACAGTTGTACTCCTCCCCAAAGCAAGGCAGATAAGACTACACCAAATAATGTTACCATCAGCTCCGATCTCTCGACCGGGGGCAATACGGTTCTGCCAAAAGTTTTGAGGGTCTTAAAGAAAGCCCCCGACAAATCATTCGTCAGCATTCTCTCACCATAATCTCCATATACAGCACCTGAAAACATATACCGTGTCAGCAGGTATGCCGCCACTAGAACCATACTACTCAACAGCAGTTTTGCCATAGCAACAGACGATCTCGAAGTTCTCCACCAGAAACACATCAGTATAAAGGGTAGCAATAAAATCGACTCATATGCCAACAGGCCTGCAAAATAGAGAACAATAAAGTACAGTCCCTTCAAAGCATTCTTAATCTTACAAAACAGCACATTGGCAGCCAATAGTGCAAACATACAGGACAAGGAAGCGAGTCTGCCTGTAAGCCATACAATGGCCTCATTATGGAAAGGATAAATAAGGAATAAGAATCCGCTCAAGAGGGCAACCTTTTCCCTGCTTTCCCGAGGTAGCCCCTCAATCAGGTTCAGACTAAGCCTGCTAACCAAAAATGCATTTATGATATGAACCAGCAGATTGAACACATAGTAGCTGAAAGGATTCATGCCCGAAAGCATGTAATTGAAATAAAAAGTCCAGTCGATCATTGGCCTGAAAAACTCCTTTACCAACACTTTTTTTTCGACCACAATTCTAGATAGAGAATCATAGTCATCAGATAGAAAAGCATTGTTCAAGATCGGGAAGTACAAGAGAAGCCCCAGTAGAAGATACGCCGACAACAAAGCTTTACTCCCCCCACCTTTAACAAACAAATTAAATAGTTGATCAAGTGATCTACGCATAAAAAAGGGAGTATATAAGTATTTTGAATAAACTCGTTCTAGTTCTTGATAGGGTCTGCAGCTGTTGTCGAAGATCACTAAAAATTTGTTTAGTTTGATATTCCAATATTGAACAGTCATATTCCATTCTCTTCTTTTTCATGCTGGCGATAGGGAAGAGACGCGCTTGACATCGTTGTAAAAACCGCAGCAGCTCTAAATCTTCTTTACTTGCTTCTTAAACGTAAATAACAGCAGAGAACCCGGAATCCACGTATTTTTTAATTCTACTGTATGGAACCATTTAGCTAACGACTGGGACAAGACGGCGACCCATGGTGCCAAAAAATTGATCTTCTGCTTTTTAACAACAATAAAACCGTTCGATTTAGTGACTTCTTCCAGTTCCTTTGATGAATAAAGTTTTTCGTGCTGATCTCCCTTAAGTTTGGGCGCCAACTGGAATAAATCTATCAGAAATTCCTGCACAGGCCAAAAACTTCGCCTATTTGGCGTTGAAACAACCAAAAATCCTTCTGGAGAAAGAATGCGGTTAAACTCCTTCAGAACCCATTTAGCCTGAAAAGGTGTTATATGTTCCAAGACTTCCAAAAAAGCAATCCTGTCAATTGTACTGTCCTCAAGTGCACTTAACTCATCAATTTTCATATTGAGAAATGATGCATTCTCAAGATATCTCCATTTCGAATGACAAAATGCTATCGCGTCCACATTCCCATCTATACCAATCGCCGTAACATCGGGATTTTCCTGAGCTACAATCGCCGTCAAAACCCCAGAGCCGCAACCAGCATCCAACACTTTCATTCCAGGCTCAATTGACAAGTTATCTAAAGCCGATCTTACTTTAAACTTGTGCCAGTATCGCTGACAAAGTATTCCATGATAATAAGCATTAAATTGATAGCCACCTTCAATATGAACCTTATCTCCTTTTCTTACATAAAACTCCGTATTCTTATGGTACTTCCTTATCCTATAGATGTCTTTTAGTAACTGAATACCGTGAAGAAAGATATTTACAGACGTACTGTCATTATACCGCAACTGCACCGGAATCTTACCTATTTTAATGTTAAATCTGATTGCCAAGTAAATCAATTCTATATCTATCGCAAACCCATTGATCATGCTATTTGAAAAAAGGGTTTTCATAACACTACCACCTCCGCCTTTTAAACCACATTGTGTATCACAGTGCGTCTTAAAAAGCATAGCATGTGCCATCCGGACAACCAGAGCACTTCCTAACTTCCTCAAGAAACCTGTCTTTTCGAAGTATACAGAATCTGGCAGCGTCCGATCTCCAATGACCAACTGCTCGGGATCATTGTTTAGTTTTTCTACCAGCTTATCAAAGTTCCCGTACTGAAAAGGAATATCCGCATCAGTAAAAATGCAGATTTTTCCAACAGCTCTTTCAAAACCTAATTTCAAAGCATATCCTTTTCCTTGATTCGGTCGCTGCTGTATATAGATAAGTCCATTGCGTTCTGCGTACGCTTTGGTTTTTACCCAGTCTTGGGAACCATCATCTACCAGAATCAATTGTACCCAATAAGGCCTCGCTTTTAAATATTCCAAAAACGGCGTTAGATTCTTCTCCAGCAAACCACTTCCATTATAAACAGGAATAACCAGACTTACATCAGGTTCACTACTATTAACTTTTAACGTAGAAAGTAACAAGAATAGAAATTTTTCTTACAAATAAAATAAAAAAAACAATACCCATGAAAACTTCCTATTTTTAAGTCATACTGATAATTCGATTAACAGAACGAATTATATGATAGGCATATGTTCATTAAAAGGCTTTTACGCAATTCTCTAAATAAGGAAAAGGCATCTATTAGTCTTATTATTGGCATCCTGCTATTTATCTATTTACCCCTTTTATTAACCCTATCTCTCAGAAACGACCAAATAACGTATTTTTTGCCCGTACGAATGTATTTAAGCGATGCCTTCAACCGCAGCGAATATATGTTTTGGCTTCCGTTCATGTCTGGCAGCTATCCCATACACTCCGACATGCAGGGGCCTGTATGGAACCCTCTAACAGTTGTGTTAGCATATCTATTTAACTATAATGCTTACACACTTGCGTTCGAACTATTGTCGTATATAATTATTGGAAGCGTAGGTTGTTTTTACTTTGCCCAAAAATTTACAGCCAGGCTAGACATACCTATTATTATTGCTATTAGTTATGGCTGCGGGGGATTCATCACCTCTATCTTCGAATTCATGGGATGGGTTGGGAGTTTTGCATTTCTACCATGGGCATCCTATTTTTTTTACAATTTTATCAAGCTAGGTAATTTTTACTCAGCAGCAAAATTGTCTATATCTCTAGTACTATTAATGGTATGCGGATATCCATCTTTTTTGATCTATTTCGGGTATGCCATGTTAATCTCAACAGTCTTCTATTTTTCTACTGTCTTCTTTCAAAACAAAGCAGAAAAGATTTTACCAGTTATAAAATATGGCATTATTTCATTCTTTCTATTCATTCTACTTGGACTACCGGCTATTCACTCCTATTACGAATACATACCATACTATGAAAGAGGCAACAGAGCAACGAATGCGCAACTCAATTCTGAAACCTTCCACATCCATTATATTCTTAGCGTGCTCTTTCCCGGGGGAGGAAACTTTTGCCACAAAAACATATACTTTGGAATTATTCCACTAATCTCGGTTTTTATTTTTTTTAAAACTACAAAAGCATCTGCAAGAGACTACTTCATTATAGCCGCATGCATATTCACTTTTTTGTTCACCTTGGGTGCAAGTACACCGATAAGAATGTGGAGCGCTGACCATATCCCTCTGTTAGGAAAATTTGGATTTTCGTATAGTGTAAGAATTTTTTTAACTTTTGCAGTCTATATCTGGGTGATTCCAGGTTTGCAATATCTGTTATCGAAACCCGATGCGGTAACCCTGAAAACAATTAGAAAAATAATTTTGACATTGGGCGCTATTCTCCTATGTTATTTAATTTTCAGTTACGGAAAAATAAATTTTCTCTCCCCCGCAGCGAAAGGTGTATTCTATATTTCCGCTTTATGGCAAATTGCATTACTTTCAATACTATTTCATTTTCATCGCCAGATTTTTTTCCATCCTAAAAGGCTACTCCTTATCACGATTATTGACCTCACTTTTGCTGCACTCTCTACAGCTCCTCTACAGGGTCTATCTCGTACACCTCCCAAAACCTACGATCTGTTCATTGAAAAATTTTATCAGGAAGAACCGTACAGACTTCTTACTCACCCTCATTTAAGAGACACAAGCCTGTTAAGCATAAACACCTATACAGAAGTGAATGCAACCAAAATCATCCCCCGAGCAAACTTTCCGTCTAACACCCGCCTAGATACATTTTATAACTATGCAATGAATAGTGCAACCCATTTTACATCAATGTTTTCCAGACCATTCATATTTACGATGGAGGAAGCCAGCATCGAAATTGAAGATTTAAATGTAGGATACAATAAAATCTTCTTCCGCGTCAAATCTTCCGAAAACTGCGAAATCATTATTATGCAAACTCCGCATTTCAGATGGGAAAGCCTGAATCGAGAAAATACCATTAAAGATTACGAGGGAGTTTTTATAAAAACCAGCATAAAAGAAGGAGTGAGTGAAGTACATCTACATTACAGGATATCTGATCTCATTACGGAGGCAATCTTATCGATCATTACACTATTCGTCATTCTTATCATATTGATAATCGAAAAGAGGAATAGAAGTAAAACCATCAATACCCTACCTCATTAGATACATCTTCCCGTATCCGCTGTTAAAGAACCGGTCGGTTGTATCCCCCTCGGTTTTATATTTCTCAAGCGATTTACCATTAAGATTAGTAATCACCCGATATAAGTAAACACCATTCGCCAGCCGCTGTCCGTACTGATCGGTACCGTCCCACTTGAAATCTGTAATATTCCTTCCGATCCTTATATCTCCCAGCTCCTGTCTGGTAATTTCCCTTACAATTTTTCCGGTAATCGTTAATATCTGTATCCGTATATTTTGCGGAACTTCGCGGCCCGTTAGCGTAAATACAAATGCCGTAGAGGTTGTGAAAGGATTGGGATAGTTAAACATATTGGATATCATCGGCTTGTTAATCACTTTAAAACTTACACTATAGTTTGTGGTCCCCGATTTATTACCACTTTTGTCTCGTCCGGAAACTATGAGCTCATAGGTTCCGTCGTCCAAAAACTCAGGATTAAACTCTATTGTTGCCTCATTATTGCCCGCTCCGCCAGATGATGTAGACGGAGTAAACCGAAGGGTATCATTGCTAAAAGAGAAGCTCCGCAAAGAGTTGTCGGGAAAACTAACCTGCACCTTTAACAAGGCGGTATCATCCAACGCCAGAAAGCGACTATCGTCTTTGAGTTTGATGAGAATATTCGGTCTGGCCGATACGATATCGTTATTCAAAATGTGTACCCCGTCGAACGTTACATCCAGAAAAGGACTGACATTATCCGGCCGAACATAAACACTTTTGTATAAAAAGTTGTTAAGCACGCTATACTCCGGTTGATCTCCATCCGGATTAAAATAGGCTATCAATGTATTTAACCCCTGATAGTCAACCGTGTTTTTTATCGTGTATTCTACCCTGACCGTATCTCCGCTTATCAACACCTTCTTTCTGGACGAGTCAATAATATGAGTAAAGTTATTTTTATCAATCAGAGAAAAGCGAAATTTAAGACTGTCAAATGGTACCGGGCTTACATTTTTAAATGCTACAGCAAACTTCAATTCCTCTCCCGCATCTATTGTATCCTGTGACTGAAAGAATAAATTAGGCGCAAGGGCGCCTTCCGGAACCGGATCGTGCAATATTCTCCAGTAATAAAGCTGATAAGGAGAAAGATTTGCAGAATCGGCTGTACGCATTCTCAATTGAAGGTATGGATACTGTGCAGCGCTAATGTTTGAAATATCAAAATCCTTGATCCTTTCATCAACGGTGAAAAGTGTCGATTCGTTATTACTTCGGTCTATACCTATTACCTCCAGCGTAACATTATCCGTCGAAACCGTCTCCTCTGATACTCCGTCCCAAATAACTCTTTTCCATTCCTTAGCCGGTCCGAATTTTGGAGATGTGATGATCCCCAAGGAGTCGGGGGTTTGAGCATTTAATTCAACAAGTAGTCTGTCTGAAAAGCTTGAACCTATTCTGTATGCTGGTTGAAACGCGGATACGCCCTTTTTATACACCAAAAGCCATGCTCTAAAGTCATATAAAGAATCTATTTCCGCAAAACCTACCTCTTTCAACTTATGATACAGTGAGTTACCCTCACCATAAACTGCCTCATCCGCCTTCCATGTAGCGCTGTATGAACCAGGATTATGGTAGTCAAAACTCCTGATAACCACAAATGCACCGTCTGGAATAATATCCATAAAATCCATCATAAGTTTACGACTGGCAGGGGTCAGGTAGCTAAACTCAAAATTGTAAATTCTTTCGGGTCCGCAGTTAGCACTGGCACTTCCATACAAATTCAAATTATTGCCGTTTTCATCTACATTCTTCCAGGGTTTAAATGTTTTGCCGTCTATTACATTAAATACCAACGACCTTCCCAAGCACGCGCTTTGAATCAAATCCTCATTGTTTAAAGAAACCACAAAATCAGATGTAATCGCGCAACCAGGCTGGTAGATACAGTTTTTTACGAGTATCGTATTATTTTTCGTTCCAAACAACCATTTCCCGGTAGCACTGTCCAGCGTTATTCTTTCCATGGCAGACTCCAGGTGCTGGTGATAATCCGACTGATTGTACCCTTCCGTATTGACTTTGTACATGAAAGAGTTTTTAGACCAACGATAATCATTTCCTTCAGATGGCAGCAAAGAAACTCTCCAATGATAAACAGTACTATCCCGGTATGTAAACTGAGGATCGAATTCAAGCACGCCTCCCGTTGAAGTTACCGTTCGGGATACTTTAGAAGAAGATGAGAATGAACCAGTGGTATCAATTTCCATCACATAAGATGCCATCGGTCGCAACGGGTTTGCTGTGGATGCGTATAGTTTTTGTTGCGAATCTTTGATAATAGAAAGATTATTAGGATATACCGGAAAAGCCAGGTCTTCAATAATATAAAAAGTCTTAACCGCATGATTATTAAACTTTGTAACTTCCTCTGCAGTGTTTTCAGGGTCTATCTCCACCGTTATTCTGTTTTCACCTTTTTCCAAAGCCGGATTGATCGGCACCTTGAGGATTATGCTATCCGCATACATGATTCTCATGCGCTTTGTTAAAATTTCTACAGTTGCGCCATCGGGCAATTGCCGTTTGACTTTAATCGTCACGGAATCATCTTCCGCTTTACCAAGGTTGAAAACTGTAACTTTCAATTGAAAACTGTTATCCGTAACCGAAACCACAGGGGGAATATCTACATATTGCTCCTCCACGGCATAATCGGGCATATCCGATTGATACAATCTGATTACAGGATCTCCGTGCAAGGTTATCTCTTCGGCATGCAACCTTGCGAAAAAGTCCGATGGGTACTTATTCAGCAGATACACAAATGACTGCTTCAGTTGCTCTGCTATATTATTTCCATAATTCGTATTGAAAGCCCTGTATAATCCCTCGAGATAGGTATTGAGAAAACTTACTATTCCGAAATGCGAACTGGCTATGAACCCTATACAACCTTTGTCGACTGCAAAGGTATACCTTTCAGAAAGAGTGGTGATGGTGCCTATTCTATTAGCCTCAAAATTAAAAATATCACCTGCTAAACAACCGTTTACCAGAAAGAGAGGATACTTAGCCTTATTTTCGTACGCGGTTGGGTCGTCGATATTAAATTCTGTGGTTGTAGAAGACGAGTGACCAAAATAATTAAGAATACCAATTCCATTTGCAAACATGCTTTGCAGCTCTTCCGAAGTCAACTGAGAAGCCACCGCACTGGTTTTACTAAAACTTCTCACAGTGCCTCCCACTAAAGTATCTTCGATTGTTTTTTTCAGGCCGTTCATATACCCGGCTATCTGTTTTGTCAGATTAATGTCTCCTCCACCTATGGCGTGAACCGTATTTTTCATCCATGCCCTGCCAGCCACCGTATGTGGAGCCCCTCTTCCCACAGCCTCGTATTCTTTCACCTTGTTTAAGTAAATTTCCACTTCACTAGGCGTAACAGCAGATAACCTGCCGATAGTCACAGCAGGAAGGGTTTGATTATCCCGCGCCGCCAGCAGGTTATCAGACGCTGGATAACCGAACGTTGGCACCAGGTTCAGACGCTCCAGCAGTGGATTGCTTTCGTTGGACCGGGCCTGCACGTACGATACGCCTTTTCCTATCAAAAACACCGCCCTCGGGCGATCGGAAAAGACATCCGTTGTATACTTAATAAAATTTTTGACCGAGAAGGGATGCCCTTTTATGCCGAATGCGAATTGATCTATCAGTTGATCAATATCGTATATCTGTACATTATAACCTCCGCCTGTAGTGGATGCACGGTATTGGCGATAGGCTTCCACCGGATTACCATTGTTGCCATTATACAGCAGCGTATTGCTGATGATCAGGTAGTTTCCCTGCCGGTCTGCTGCTGCATAATTCACAAAATTCCGGGGTGCAAGGGTGGTTATCACGTTTAGGTTCGACCGTCTTTCGTTCACCAATACCAGTTTTCTTTTTTGCAGCGAAGGCTGCAGTACAAACTGCAACACGCCTGACTGTGACTTGTCAGCCTGGTAGCGTCTGAAATTGGTAAGATCGTACAGCACCGGCAAGGTATCGGTATTACCATGGTTAAAATTGGTGATGCGCAGATAGTTGCCCCCCGGGTTCGCTTCGAGTTCAAATACAAAATTGGTATTGTTGCCAAAGTTGAATTGCCGCGCGTAAGTGAGCTCGTATTTACCTACCACCATCCGGTCGTTGTTCTCCGCAGAGGTGTTGATGATCCTCACCGCAGCAGCCCCCGAGCTTATTAGCGAAGCCGGCAGCGGCACCTGCTGTTTTGTATCGTAAAACGATTCCATTGGCACATCTACCAGTGTGGTGTTGTTTACCTGTACGCGTACGTTTCGATCGTTATTTGCATTCCCGAAGGCTGAAATAAAAAAGGTACCATCAGGCCCCCCGGCAAAAGGAAACAGGTTATTGACCGTTTCGTTCAGCGGGTTGGGCGGGCGGATATCATTACTTGTATACCCCTCTCCCTTGTCATACGAAGAAGAGTAAACATACTCCCCCACAATACCGGCATATCCGTGGTTGATTCTGTTCTTGAAACTCTTGCTGTAAGTGTACATGAAATACTGGTCTGCGGGCAGGGTATTGCCGGCCACCTCATTTGGTGTAGGCGTAAGTCGGATATTACCACCAGACGGGTTGACGGTTAGAAAATAACTGGCGGTATCGGTATACAGGCTCCACTTATCAGATAACTGCTCGTTGACGTTACGGTACAACAACCGGTCCACCTTACCATCGTTCATTTCTCCCCAAAACTCAATATATCCCGATTCGCCCAGTATGCCGGTGGAAACGGAAGTGTAAATAGGAATTTGCACGCCATTTCGCCAAAGTTGAAAATGCTCTGCGGGAATATTCTGCAACCCTACGGATTGTAAAACAGCATCCGGGATACGAACCAGCCCGTCTTTCCCCACCGAAAACTTATAATACGTTTTAGAATAATCTATCCACTCATTATTGTACTGGGCTTCAGCACCCAGGCAACAAAAGAACAGTATAATGGATAAATACCACTTCATAAGTACGGGTTTAGTTTTTAACACGCTGTCTTTCCTTTTTGGGCAAATCGAGCCGTAAAGAAAAAACATGGGTATACAACGGGTTCGACTGGTTAGCCAGATTGATAAAAGCATAGTCTATCCCTACGTGCTTTATTTTAAACCCTACCCCTACGCTGGGCTGGTATATCCAAACCTTTTTTTGGTTAAGGATATCACCGTCTGCCAGCGCACGCTGGAAGTTGTAGATTCCCCCTCTGACAAAGAACAGGCTCTTATATCCTAGTTCGAGCCCTATACGCGGGTCTGCACTTATGGGATTAGAACTGATCACTACATTGCGCCTGCCATCAAACGTGAGATCAAGGTTGATCTCCGTTAACAGGTTTAGTGTCTTTGAGAGTGTGATATCGTATGCTCCGCCCACGATGAGGCGCGGCGCCGTCATTTCGGTAGATCTTACGGGAATATCGTTATTGGTTAAGTAAAGCACTTCTTTTTCTTCATCGGTGAAACTGAAACTCCAGGCATTGAAAGTAGTGGTTACATCCCTGGCAGTAACCCCTATTTTCCATTTCCGCGCATGAAGCTGTACACCGGCATCTATACCAAAACCCCAGGCTTTGGCAAAGCTGCCTACATTTCTGTGTATAACCTTGGCATTGCCGCCAAAACTGATGCGCTTATTGCCCACCTCTTTAAACCGCTGGGCATAAGAAAGCAAAAAAGCATAATCGGCAGAGGAAAAGGTTCGGATATTATTGTAGTTTACAGTTCCGTCCCGCTCCAGCAGAAACAGTGTATTGGGTATATCGTCTACACCGAAACGTAAAACAGACAAACCAATGGTTCTCTTTTGGTCGCTGAGCGGAAAGGCAATACTGCCGTAATCGTATTTACCGATACCTGAAAAATACTCAGCATGCATGAGGTTAATCACGGGGTCGTTCTCTACATGTACCAGCCCCGCCGGATTCCAATACCCGGCATTCCCGTCACTTACAGAAGCTACCTGCGCCCCACCCATGGCGAGCCCCCGGGCACCGGCGCCGATGTTTAGAAACTCATTGGAATACTTCCTGAACTGGGCCTGCGATATATTTGCACCCAACAGCAACAACATACATATACTACAAATTTTTTTCATCCCGCCTGTTTTCCAATAAGCATCGGCCCTTCCGGGTAATAACCTATAGTGGTTTTTACAATACAAATATAGTTGAGCAACAAGTTTTATACGGTAAAATACAAGCTTTTATAACGTCTGGCAGCCCAAGTTATTGCTTTGTAACCCGGGCGGCTTACTTTTGCGCAAAAGCTAAATAATGACGCTTACAGAAGAATTGAAATGGAGAGGTATGCTGCAGGATATCATTCCCGGAACAGCAGAACAGTTGACCAAAGAAAGCACTACCGGATATATAGGTTTCGATCCAACGGCAGATAGTCTGCATATCGGCAGCCTGGTACCGATTTTACTGCTCGTACATCTACAGAAAGCCGGGCATAAACCTATTGCCCTAATAGGTGGCGCCACCGGTATGATCGGAGACCCGAGTGGTAAAAGCGAAGAAAGAAATCTGCTGACACAGGAACAACTCGACATCAACGTTGCGGGCATCAGAAAACAACTGGAAAAACACCTGGATTTTGACGCTGCCACACCTAATGCCGCAGAACTGGTCAACAATTTCGACTGGTTCCGCCACATCAGCTTTATAGATTTCCTGCGCGATGCAGGCAAACATATAACGGTCAATTATATGATGGCCAAGGACAGCGTTAAAAAGAGATTCCAGGGTGATATCGGCATCAGCTATACCGAATTTGCTTACCAACTGATGCAGGGCTATGATTACTACCTGCTGCACCGCGACAAAAACTGCAAACTCCAGATGGGGGGCAGCGACCAGTGGGGCAATATTACCACCGGAACAGAACTGATCCGCAGAAAATCCGGCGGCGATGCATATGCTTTTACCTGCCCCCTGATCACTAAAGCCGACGGCGGCAAATTCGGCAAAACCGAAAAAGGAAATATCTGGTTAAATCCTGACCGAACCAGCCCCTACCAGTTTTACCAGTTTTGGCTGAACGCTTCAGACGAAGATGCCAAACGATGGATCAAGATATTCACTTTTTTGCTGCCAGACACCATCGAAACCCTGTATCGCGAACATGATGCCAACCCTTCTGAGCGGATACTACAAAAAGCCCTCGCCAGGGAAGTGACCATTTTTGTGCACGGAGAAGAGGAGTTGCAGAAAGCGGAAGACCAAACCCAAAAACTATTTGCTCAGCAGAACGCTCCGGCTGAGAGCCTGTCTGTAGCCGATTTAGAGTCTTTGGAAGGTGTGAAGAAGTTCGATTTCCCGATGCAAAAACTCGAAGAGAGTCCCGATATCGTCAGCTTTCTCGCAGAAACCGGTACATTTTCCAGTAAGGGAGAGGCGCGAAAAATGATTCAGAACGGCGGACTAAGCCTTAATCGACGAAAAGTAACGGACGTAAACTTACAATTAACAGCTTCCGATCTGTTGCACGGGCGATATATATTGGTGCAGAAAGGCAGAAAAAATTACTTTTTGGTGCAGGTACACTAACAGCCGTCAAATTATTTGGTTTGCATACTTTCAGTGTTTATTTTTGCACCCCTTCAATGCTCTTACAGCATTATTGGCCTATAGTATAATGGTAGTACAACTGATTTTGGTTCAGTTTGTCTAGGTTCGAATCCTGGTAGGCCAACAAAAACGGAGTAAACGTTGTTTACTCCGTTTTTGTTACCAAACTTCTACGCCACCTTCATCTACTTCGGATCGACGATGCGCGATGCCATAGCATAAAGACTATCCTGAAGCAACCAACCTTTTTCAATAGCCTTGCAAGCATTTATTGCCTAACTTCATGCCAACTCTACAGTAACCTGTTTGTAACATGGCACAATTACAATTTTGTCTGGCGGCAGGCCTTTTTTTAACGGCATCACTTGCAAAATTGCCAACACAGGCACAAACGAAAGAACCTCATCGTCCGGAGATTCATTTCACTCCCCAAAAGGGATGGATGAATGACCCCAACGGAATGGTGTATCACAACGGTGAATATCATCTGTTTTTCCAACACAATCCAGACACGACCATATGGGGGCCCATGCATTGGGGCCATGCTATCAGTAGCGATCTCGTCAACTGGAAGGAACAGCCAATAGCCCTGTTCCCGGATGCACTGGGCACCATCTACTCCGGAAGCGCTGTAATAGACAAATATAATACCGCAGGCTTCGGCGCCAACGCTATGGTGGCTATTTATACCAATCACGCAATCGAAAAAGAAGGATTCAACACCTTCGAAACGCAGGGCATAGCATATAGTACCGACAACGGCAAAACATGGACAAAGTATAAAAACAATCCTGTGCTACCCAACCCGGGCATACGCGATTTCCGCGATCCCAAAGTATGCTGGCACGAAGCCGGCAAAAAATGGATCATGACCCTCGCCACCTCCGACCACATTACCTTCTATTCATCTCCCGACCTGAAAAGCTGGACAGAGGAAAGCAAGTTTGGAAAGAATACAGGTGCCCACGGCGGAGTATGGGAGTGCCCGGATCTGATATCGTTTACAATAGACAACAAAGAGATATGGGTACTGATCGTAAATCTCAATCCTGGCGGTCCTAACGGAGGCTCGGCAACACAATATTTTGTGGGAGCATTCGACGGATCGGTTTTTACACCCTTCGATACAAAAATACGATGGCTGGACTATGGGCCCGATGAATATGCAGGCATCACCTGGAGCAACACCGGCAACCGGAAGCTGTTCATCGGATGGATGAGCAACTGGCAATACGCCACCCGCGTACCCACGCAAAACTGGCGAAGCGCCACTACTATAGCCCGCGAGTTGACGGTGGTAAAAAAAGACGATGCGTACCTGGTTGCCTCACTACCGATAAAAGAATTAGACGATGCAGCTACCAAGCCCTTTACTGTATCAAAGATTAAGGCTGGCAGGTACAGCCTCACAGACAAGGCCGGAAAACTAAATGGGGCAGCCAGGCTGGAACTCTCGTTGAATACGACAGCTTCTTTCAACATTACACTATCCAATAACCTGAACGAGCAACTGGTGATCGGGTACGATCACAGCAAAAACGAATATTATATAGACCGAACTCAATCCGGAAAAATAGCGTTTGTAGAAGGTTTTGCCGGCAGATACACAGCGCCTCGTTTCGCAAAGGATACGCACATCCCTGTTACGCTGGTAATAGACAGGGCATCTGTAGAACTATTTGCCGATGGCGGACTCACGACCATGACAACCATATTTTTCCCGAACGAGGATTATAGCCATATCAACATAGCCACCACAAAAAGAAATATACAAAAAGTTTCCCTGTACGGGTTGAAAGCCAGATAAGGCAGCCAATACGCAATCCATCGATCATTGACACATACTATCGTACGAAGCGAGATATCTACTTTTAGTATCATTTACAGGAAAATCGACCGCACCGGAATCAGGGAGAAATCTCACTACTGCTCATGCTGAAAACAGAACCCGTTCGTATTTCTCGTAGTCCGCTTACACAGCCGCCCGGCCTTGGTCATAGCCCTGCAACGTTGCGAAGGCTGCTCGCCCTGCGCTTCTCCCGATTTAATACCCAGCCCGGAACCAGTAGCCTGTCTGCCGGATACCTTAGACATACATACGCTGCAAGGCTTTAGTCCCTGTTTTTCAGCCTCCTTTTTACTGAGTTTTTCAGATACATTTTTCACATACCGGCAGGTAGCGGTATGATACTTTGCTCCGCTGGGTGTTTTATACACCGTTTGGGCAGATAGCTGCAAAACGCAACCAACGAAGAAGAAGTATAAAAGAATTTTGGGCATGGGCTACAACAAAACCAATTAAAGCGGTTGAATACCATTAAACAGATTCTTCATAAAATGTCACATCAAAAATAACGTCTTCTTTAAATAGTGAGCTTACATCCAGCATCGGTAAAACAAAAAAAGCGTAAGGGGTTTTTTCTGTCTTGGTATACAATATTCCTCTGGCTGTTCCGGTGGTGATCATAGCTAAGTGCACAACAAATCCTTTCGGCAGCACAATTTTACTTTTCGCATCTGCATAAAGCGCATTCCAGCTTTCAGGTTCTATAGAAAAATGGCAGCCGCAAACCAACTTTAAAATATTGGTTTCCCCGTGTAGCAAATTAATCTCTATAAACACCCCAACAGCTCTTTCACCCGCATTCAACCTGAAATCAAAGGCTGCACCAAACTGCGCCTGCTTTTTCAGTTCTTCACCCGAATAAGCAAACTGTTCGACACTAATGCCTTTTAGTTTAAAACCTACGCTTCTGTTTGTTGCTTCCATTGGTTATGATACTTAATTGGAGGTTCATTCATTGTGTTCCCAAAGGCAAAATGAGCACTCTCTTTGTAATCATATTTATACATATCCACTACTATACATTCTTTTATTATATCCGTTTTTACAGACGGGAAGATCTGGTTAGGAGCTCCGATCAAAAACGAAATACCCAGCACTTTTTCCAGCTTAAGATAAGTACTTGTAGACAGATTCTCCTGGCCTTTCAGGAGAGTATTTATGTATTGCGGCGTAACGCTCATAGCTTCTGCTAATTGCCGCTGGCTCCATTTCATTTCTTTCAAACGCAACTGTATACGAAACGCCACTTTGGCGGAATGATTCAACCATTCTCTGTTTTCTTTTCGCCACTGTAGTTTTTCCTTTAATGCCTGCGCATTACCCGGCTTCACCAGCTTCTGAAACTTTTCTTTATTACTCATGGCTTTGTTCGTTTAAAAATTCATAAAATGAATCGTCATCCATTACATTTTCCGACTTTAAATAGCTTCTACAGCGTTCCAGCTTGCGTAATTCCGCTGCTGTTTCCGGGTGATCCTGCATAGCCGCGGTGATTTTGATAGCGCCGCCTGTGATGATATAGCATTCAGCCTCCACCCACAACGCATATAAGCGCAAACAATGCTGTTTTCCTTTCGTTTTCCTTAAGACCGACACTCCATCATCATGTATCCCCAGCGGTCGAAAAAAATGCGACAGGTTAGTGGTCTTATCCAGCAAAAAATCTTCCAATGCGTTGGTATTGTCGGTAACCAGGTGTACAAACGCTTCTCCATCTTCACAGGACAAAAAGCGGTTTCCCTCAATAATGGATCGGTTTTCTGTATAAAAATTGAACAAATAAGATGTATCCCACCATTGTTCCAACAGCCGCGTCAGTTCATCATGATGCTCTCCTCCATAATGTACAGCATACAAATCCTCCACTAAGGTAGCAACAATTTTCATAAAATCAACCTATAGGTTTATTTTTATATAATCAACCGGATATCCCGCTACTCAATACCTCGTGATAAAACGATTACATATCAATATGAATATACAAAAAATAATATTTGACAATAAATAAGGGTATCTCTTTGAGTAACTGGTCACCGCAACGGCGTACGTAAAATCAAACCAGCATTTTAGTTGTCAATTATATACCATAAAGCCGATTACAAACTTTATTCGGCTCACCCTCTCCGTAAACATTACCGTATTCACAAACTACCCAATAGCAAACAGTTCCTTTAACTCCTTATTGCTCAAATTGCCAATCCAGTTTTCGCCCGTATTGACGGTCATTTCAGCTAATGCCTTTTTGGATTGTATCATTTCGTTAATGCGTTCTTCAAAGGTATTTTTGGTAATGAACCGATGTACCATCACATTGCTTTTCTGCCCAATGCGGTAAGCTCTGTCCGTCGCCTGCGCTTCCACGGCAGGGTTCCACCACAGGTCATAATGAATGACGTGATTGGCGGCGGTAAGGTTCAGTCCTGTTCCGGCAGCTTTCAGCGAAAGGATGAAAATCTTATCGGCGGGATTGGTCTGGAAATTTTCCACCATTTCCTTCCGTTGTTTGACGGAGCATCCTCCATGGTAGAACATCGGGGTTTCGCGGTATCGCTCGGAAATAAAGTATTGCAACAAATCGCCCATTTCCTTGAATTGCGTGAATACCAGCACCTTCTCTCCGCTCTCCCGGATACTGTCTAGCTTATCGAACAACAAATCCATTTTCCCGCTCAATGAAGCATCGAGCTTGTTGTTTTTCAGGAATTGTGTCGGGTGGTTGCAAATTTGTTTCAATGCCAAAGTCATCTGTAGTACCAGGCCCTGGCGCACAAACAATTCTTTGCTGTTAGTGGCATCAATGGCTTCAATCGCCATCAATGCTTCTTCCAACGTTTTTTCATATAAACTTGCCTGTTCGGCCACCAACGTGCCAAAGGCATCTATTTCGATTTTATCCGGTAAATCACTGATGATAGATTTGTCCGATTTCAGGCGGCGCATCATAAAAGGTGCGGTTACTTTTTTCAGTTTTTCTGCAACAGCAAGGTCGTTGTACGTTTCTATCGGTGTTCCGAACATCTCTTTGAATTCTTTGGTATTGCCCAAAAAACCGCGATTACTGTAGTCCATAATGCTCCAAAGTTCACTTAGTCGGTTTTCCACCGGTGTTCCGCTCATCGCAATGAAATTGTCGGCCTTGATGCTCTTTACGGCTTTTGCCTGTGCGGTATCCGAATTTTTGATGTTTTGCGCTTCATCGATAATCACGGAATGCCATGGCAATTTCCGCAGATTGGCCGCTTCGCTTCGCACAATACCATACGAGGTCAGTAAAATATCATAGCCTTTTTCAATTTTCCGATTCGTTCCGTGGAAGATATGGATCTTTAAGGATGGGGCGAACTTCTCTACTTCCGCCTGCCAGTTGGTCAGCAATCCTGTTGGAGCAATCACCAATGCTTTCTTTTTATCCAGCAGGCCGTCTTCTTTGTACTTCAGTAAAGTGGTGATGACCTGCAAGGTTTTTCCCAACCCCATATCGTCGGCAATCACTGAGCCAAAACCTATTTTGGCGTTGCGGTACATCCACGAATAGCCCCGGCGCTGATAAGGCCGCAGTTGCGCACGGATGCCTTTCGGCAGTTTGATGTCCTTTACCTCGGTCAGTTCTTTGATGAGTTTGACAACCTCGTTGTCCAACACGACTTTTGCTCCCCCGTATTCGCCGCTGAGTGCGTTGCGCAATAGTTCAAAAGCACCCAACGCATTGCCGGAAGAAAAATGTCTGTGGAGCTTCTCCAGATCGCTTTGCCCGACGTAGATGTATTGCGACTTGTATTTAAGCAGTCCGTCCGATTTTTTTAGCAGCTTCTTGAATTCATCTTCGTTCATCACCGTATCGCCGATGGCCACCTGCCACTCAAAATCCAATAACTGGTCCAGTCGCAGGAAGGATTTCCCGGGTTGGGATTTTATTTTGACGCTTGGTTTCGGTTTCAGTACCTGTTGTAAAGATCTGGGCAATAAAATATCCATGTCCAACAGACGGATGACCGGAATCATCTGAAACAAAAACGGCGTGAACGTGGCGTTATCCATGATGATGAGTTCCTCTCCCCTGGAGTTGATATATGCTTCCAATCCCGGAACAAAATCACTCAGGGTGGCCATGGTTTGTAAAACTTCCAGCCGTTGTGCGCTGTATTTCTGTTGTACTAAAATATCGCTTAAAGGGATATTTTCTTCTTCAGGGGCACTCAATCCGGAAAGATTGACCTGCACGAGAAAGCGTTCGTTCTTTGCTTCCGAAACCACCAGTTGTGGCCGGCATCTGCCCTGTGTAAGGTAATATTTTTGCAGCCATGTTTGGATACCGCCTGCTGAAGCGCCTTCTCCAGGGCCTTTGAATCCATACGCTGCCTTATTGAAGAACAAGTCTTTGAATATATCCTGTGCAGCTTTTTCCCCCGACAACACAGTCACCAATTCGGTAATGAAGACCGACAGCAGATTGGTGGCTACATTTCTCTCAATGGCTCTTTCGGATTTGGGTGTTTTCCACCAGAAAATATCGGGTGGCAGTATGTCTGACAGCTTCTCGATCAACGCCCGGACCTCTTTGCTGATCAACGCTGGCAGCCACCGGATGGCATATCGTTTGTCAGGTTGCAAGACAATCTGGGGAATGACGGCGCCATTGGCTGCAAGGTGCAGCGCAAGTTGAAAAAGCGTATGCAGCGAGGCCGTTGAAGGTTGGTAATCCAACAATTTATTGGCCGGAATCCGGCTGAGTTCAAGCATAAAATCCCGCACCGAAAATCCTTTGTCATTCACCCGGACCAAGGCATTGAAACTTTCATCGATGGTCACCTTATTGGTGCTGCGTGTATTGACCGCTTGCGTATCTTTCTCGATTTGCTGTAAAGCGTTTGCAAAACTGACTTTCCCCTTCAAAATCCGTTGTCCGTTGCGCACCATCCGATTTACGGATGTGGTATATTTTTCTTTGAAATCGGCACCGCCGGTGTAAAAGACAGGGTTGCCTGATAAAAGCGAAAACAAGGGTTCGTGAATGGGGGATAGCGAAGCAAAAGATAGTTTTTGATAGGCCTTTTGACGGTCAAATGCCCGCTTACTTTTCCTGACCCTGGATTTAGTTCTTTCAAAATAAAAATCGGTCAGTAGCGGAATTTCCACCGATTGGGCGCTGATGAATAAGCCTCTTTTATTGAGTTCGGCAATCAAATCCAATAAATGCAGTTCAAATACCAAAAATGGATTGTTGTCAATTTCCGCACTCAATGTATAGATGACCGAAGCCAGATGCTTACACGGAACGGCCCAATCGGGGCAACTGCACTGCATTTTGAAATCCGTCCATTGTCGGGGAAAGACTTTCAGCCCGGCTTGTTCTGCCATTTCCAACAGCGGAGGATCCAATTCTCGGTTCAGCAACTTGGAAATAATCAGTGGTTTTGCCGCAACCGCATCGATGAAATTGTCCAGTTCCGGCTCGAAAAATGGCGGCAGAATAATGTCGACTTTATACGGGGCCGGGCGGCTTCCGGCAACTTTTGCATGGATGCGGTTCCCTTCGATCCTGATTTGTTCGACCGCTCCTTTCCGGGCATAGCTCGCCCCTCGCGGAAGGCGGTTGCCGTAGTCGATATTGTTAAGTGCTTGCAACCATTTCTGCCCCCACCAGGTTTTTCCGAATTGTTCTGCCATAATTTAAAATGATGGCCGAATTTCAAGAAAAGCAAGAACTTTAACAAGCGATGTTTCAGAACTCATACACCACAAGCGGGTTATAACACATTACCGAAACAAAGTACAAATAGTAGCCAACTGTTATACTGTCAGCAAATAATTGGTACTTCTACCTCCGGCTTCGTCCTTGACCAATATCCCCTTGCTTACCAAATCTTGTATATCACGGGTTGCCGTGTCCTGCGAACACCTGGCAATCTTTGCCCATTTAGACGAAGTCAACTTGCCTAAAGTTATACTCCGCAATATATGCGGACATAAAGATGTTTAATCTCCGCATCGAAGGGCTGTCTCATAATTGTGGCAGCTCTGAAAGATGTGGTAATCAGTAGTATCAGGAACGGGCAAATGCCAGCAGCAGGCTGTAATCGCCTATGTCGGCTGCCTTTACCGCACGGAGGTAAGAAGCACGGGCATCGCCCTTGCTGGAAAGGTTGGCAGCACCCCAGGTGAACACAGGCAGCTTGTAGATTTTCTCAATGATAATATCAGCCATGAGGCGGCTATGTCTGCCGTTGCCGTTGGCAAAGCAATGAATGCTTACAATGCGGTGTTTGAACCGTACCGCAATTTCATCGGGTGGGTAGGTGTTGTTTTCGTGCCAGTATCGCACATCATGCAGCAGGTAACGCAATTCAGTTGGTATTTGCCATTTGTCTATGCCAATGTTCTTGTTGGTTTTGCGAAACTTACCAGCCCATGCCCATACCTCGGCATACATGCGTTTATGCACCATCCGCACAAAATCTTCGGTAAATACGGTATCCGGCTTAAAGGAACGCCCTAAAGTCCACTGCACAGCCTGTTCTATGTTCTGCTGCTCAAACTCGTCTAACTCGCCACGGGTGGCAATGGTAGGAATGAGCAGCCCGTCTTTCTCTTCTTCATCTAAGGGAGTTTGGCCATCAATGTATTCTAAATCTAATCCCATAAGATTTTAGGCATTTCGTTTTGAATGGCTGTTGCCCTTTCCCTGATGGCTGCTTCAATCCGTTTTTTTGAATTAGCCTGGTCTTCGAGCTTCATGGTGTTGGCGGTCCGCATCACAATTTGGGTGGCCAGTTCGGTGGCCCGTTTTTCAATGAGGGCATCCAGCGATCCATCATTGGGCACAAAGCCATACACCAACTGCATATCCATAGCACGGGCAATTTCCCGGAGGGACTTGATGGTAATAGAACCGTCTTTTTCCCGCTTTTCAATGTCCATGACACCTTGCTTGGATACATTCAGCTTGTTACCCAATTGCTGCATAGACATACCAATGGCGGTGCGGATGGCTTTTATCCATCCGGTGGGTGGCATGGCCACCTGTTTGAGCGACGTAAAGCGCAGCATTTTGCTGTTGAGCTGTTGCAGTTGGAGTGATTTCTTGCCCATAAAGTAAAGTTATAAATTGACTTTTACAGAATAAAAGTAAAGCTAAAACTTGACTAATTAAAATATTTAGTAAAGTTATTACTTGACTTTAATACGAATTGGTGAAAGCCATGCCTTGACTGTTTCAGGGGTAAATAGTCTTTAAGTAATTGAATAACATATCAAATGATGTAATTTGAACACTACAGTTTCCCTATAGTGGCCGGCCTTTATTTTTTTCCAAAGCCTTGCCGGTGGCATTGTGGAGAATGTCGTCCACGGTACCGGTGAGAGCTGAAACTGTTTTCCTATTTCTACGGCCTGCTGGCGGGTAAACTCACCCGGCAACGCCTCAAAGAATTTGCGTTTACTATCGCCTATTTTAAACTGGGTGACTTCGCTCTGCTTGGGCAGGTTGTTGAACATGAGCTGTGGTGGAGGTAGATTTCTGCCAACCGCAGGGCGGTATTAAAATCTTCATCGGTACACACTATCCGGGTGGCCGCCTCTCCGTTCTCAAATTTTTTCAATGAAGTAAAAATCATGGCCATACCGTACAGGATCAAGCCCCGGCATTTTACGATACTGGCGGCTTCCTCGGCTGTGAACATGGTTACTTCGTTAGTGAAAAAGTACAGTTTGACAACAAAAAAGACAAGGATAAATCAGCTAAAACCCAACAAAAACAAGCATTTATGAAACAAAGTAAACATATCTACTTCCCGATACAAAACTTCCCAAAAATCGTCCCCAGTATATCACGGTCTATTTCTACCTGCCCGGTGATTTCACCGAGGTAGTGCAGGCAGCGGCGGATATCAATGGTGAGCAGGTCGCCGGTGAGGTGCTGATCCAATCCTTTTTCGATAGTGAGTAAACTTTCCATCATGCGGGAAAGCGCATCGTGGTGGCGGGCATTGGTTACGATACTGCTTTCTGTTTGCAGGGTATTGCCCACCGCGCGTTCATACATCAGCTCTTTCAGCGCATCAATACCGGTGTTGTTTTTGGCGCTGATGGTGATGGCAGACGCCGGGAGATGATGTTGCTGTTCTTGGAGCTGATCTGCTTTATTCCATACTTCGATGGTTTTATGTGCGAACGGCAGCAACCAATCGATCCCCGAAGTATCTGGATCGGTCACATCTACCAGGTGCAGGATGATGTGTGCCTTTTCGGCATTCTGCCGGCTGCGTTCTATGCCAATGCTTTCTATTTTGTCGGTCGTGTGCCGGCGAATGCCGGCGGTATCGATCAGGCGGAAGAGCACCCCTTTTATATTGAGGGTTTCTTCGATGCTGTCGCGCGTGGTACCCGCGATCTCGCTTACGATGGCGCGTTCTTCATTGAGTAGCGCATTCAGCAGGGTGCTTTTCCCCGCGTTGGGCTTACCAATGATCGCAACGCTCACCCCGTTTTTGATCACATTGCCCAGTTGAAACGACTCCAGCAGTCTGGCAATCCGTGTCTTTAACGTTGTGATCAATTGTCGAAACTGTCCCCTGTCGGCAAACTCCACATCTTCATCCGAAAAATCCAGCTCCAGTTCTATCAGGGCAGCAAAATGGATGAGTTGTTCACGCAGTTGGGAAAGTTCGCCGGAAAAACCACCACGCAATTGTTGCAATGCGGTTTGCTGCTGCGCACGGCTGTCCGCGGCAATGAGATCGGCTACTGCTTCTGCCTGGGCGAGATCCATTTTTCCGTTCAGAAAAGCCCGCTGGGTGAATTCACCGGGTTTGGCGGGTCGTGCGCCCAGGGCTATGCAGGACTGGATGATCTGCTGTTGGATATAGGGTGAACCGTGGCAACTGATCTCCACTATATTTTCACCGGTATACGATCGGGGTGCTTTATACAATGCCACCACCACTTCATCCAGTACTTCATCGTTGTACTGCATCAATCCCACATGCAGGGTATGCGATTTCTGTTGCAACAGATCCTTACCAGTGAAGAGCCTGTCCACGATTTCAATACTTTTATCGCCGCTGAGCCTGATTACAGCGATAGCGCCTATTCCCGGGGCAGTGGCCAGGGCTACAATGGTATCATTCCAGCCAGACAGTATTGACGACATCAGAAGTTACGGGTTTACAAGTTACAGGTCGCAGGTTCCTGGATACGACCCTTTTTAAATGTCAACATTTCCACACTCTCGAACTTCCACATTATTTCAGCATACCTCTCCGCCGCCGAGGTGACGGCATTCTCTTCATGTGCACACTGCCCAACTATTCTAGTCATTGCAGGGCTTTATACAAAGCATCCTGTATGTTGCCTCTCACGCTCAACCTGGACAATACCGGACTTATATCGGGATGCACGCGGTTGCTAAGAAATATATAGACCAGTTTCGATTTCGGATCAGCCCATACACAGGTGCCGGTAAATCCGGTATGCCCAAACGTTTCCGGCGAAGCAAGTTTACTCGGGTAGGCTTCTCCGTTAATGATATCCGGCTTATCAAACCCCAGCGCACGGCGGCTGATTCTACTACTTTTTACCGAAAAGGTTTTTATCGTTTCAGGCGAGAAGAAATAGTATCCGTTGTATTGGCCGCCGTCCAGTACCATCTGCATCATCACCGCCAGGTCGTAGGCATTTCCAAACAAACCAGCGTGTCCGGCCACCCCGCCCATCATAGCAGCACCCGGATCGTGTACATCACCCCGAATCAGTTGACGACGAAACCCTTTTTCAGCTTCGGTAGGTGCAATGCGTTCTTTCGGGAATCGCTCCAGGGGTCTGAACCCCGCCACACTCAATCCGAGTTTAGCATATATTTCTTTCTGTATGTATTCATCCAACCCCATGCCCGATACAGCCTCCACTATTTTTCCCAGAAAAATAAAATCATTGTCGCTGTACACGTACCGACGGGATCCCAATGGACTGGTCAGTATTCTTTTATAAATGGTATCCAGCCAGGCTGTTTTCATATACATGGTATCCGCTACCCGGATATTGTATTCCGTGCTTTGTGTCGTACTATAAAAACCCGGGCGCGGCGCGCCGGTGGCGGTATCGATGGTTTCCTGGTAGAAGGGAATAAAAGCTTTAAGTCCCGCCTGGTGCAGCAATATATCTCTCAGTTTCAGCCGGGCCTTATCCGTTCCCTTTACTGCAGGCAGGTAATCGCCAAGGGTTTTGTCTAGTCCGATTTTTCCCTGATCGTACAAACGCATCACAGATAAAGTGGTAGCACATATTTTAGTAACCGAGGCCAGGTCAAAAATGGTTTCGATATCTATAGGTTGCGTACTATCGTAGGTATGATGACCGTAAGATTTATAAAACGCTATTTTGCCGTCTTTCACTGCCATTACGGTCATGCCCGGCGCAGCCCGCTCGCGGATGGCCTGTACAGCCAATGAATCCACTTCAGCAAACCGGTAGTCCGACACTACTTCGGGCACGGCGAGGGTGGCCGGGGTGAGTCCTGTACCCGCCGGTAAACTTTCGCAGATGGTTACGGGCAATTTTCCCTTGGTGGGTATGATACCGCTCAACACGTCAGCGGCAGTTTCCTGTGTAATAGCAGCGTCGTCGTAACAGGCTACAATGTTCCGGGCATCGCAAAAATTTTTGATCGCATACGGATTACCGAAAGCAAACGTGATGACCTGCGGAAGCGCCTGCACCTGCTGCAACAGTTGTACAGCCGTAGCACTGATGCCAAAATTATTGGCCGGGAAGCGGTTGTAGCGATGAACGCCCACTACCACAGCATCGTATTTAGTTTGCAACGTGGCTGTAATGGAAGAAATCCGGCGACTGTCTTCGTTGTAGCCGAAATAAAAAGCATCTGCATTATAACGTTCGCGCAGTTTCCGGGCGAAAGCATTGTCTCTTGTAATACCGATTCCCAGATAAGCAACCCTAAGTTTACGGGACGTATCTGCCGATGCCAGAGGCAGCAGGTTATCGAGGTTCCGGAGCGTGGTGATGGCATTTTCAGCAACCTGACGGGTGATCGCCTCTGTACGGGCATTTAATTTATCCGCCAGCCGGCTGGTATTGAGGGGCTGCCAGTTGGCCAGGCCATGGTGATACTTCGCCAGCAGCACTTTTTTTACACTCGCATTGACCTGCGCCCAGCTCAGGTCTTTTTTGCGGATCGCCTTTTTCACTTCTTTTATACCATCGGGAATATCGCTGGGCAGGCAGAGCATATCGTTGCCGGCTATCAGTGACTGCGCAGAAACTTCACCATCGGGATAAAATTTGCTCACCGCCTTCATCTCCAGTCCATCGGTGAATGTAATGCCCTGAAAGCCGAGTTCGTCGCGTAACAGTCTGGTAACGATTTCCGGCGATAGCGAAGAGGCTCGGTTGGCCGTATTGTCGATAGAGGGAATAGACAGGTGCGCAATCATTACACTCCCTACCCCTGCCCTGATCAATGCAGCAAAAGGATACAGTTCCAGTGAATCCAGTTGCGCACGTGATTTATTGATCACCGGCAGATCGTGGTGCGAGTCTACCGCTACATCTCCATGTCCGGGAAAATGCTTGGCACAGGCCATTACGCCTGCGTCTTGCATCCCTTTCATATATTGCACGCCCAGCGTTGCCACACGGTACTTATCCTCTCCGAAAGACCGGTCGTTGATCACTGGATTAGCGGGATTATTGTTTACATCTACCACGGGGGCATAATTTACCTGCACACCCACCAGTTTACACTGCTCCCCTACCCACCTGCCGTATTCGTATATGATATTGGTATCCTGCACAGCGCCCATCATCATTTGCCTGGGCAGGCCGGCCACGCTGTCCATCCGCATTCCTACCCCATTCTCGGCATCTATACATACCAGCAAAGGCACTTTAGCTGCTGCCTGCAACCGGTTGACGATATTTGCCTGCTTAACAGGGCCACCCTGAAAAAGGCATATACCACCAATATTGTATTTTTGAATAGCTTCCAATACCTCTTTATCATAGAAGACGGTTTTACGGTCAGGGCCGATGCCCGACAACCTCACCACCATCAACTGGGCTATCTTTTCATCATCCGTCAGTGTTTTCAGCACACTGTCTGCCCACTGCTCACCCGACAGACTGGTGAAACGCTGGGCAAACGAGCTGCCACAAAAAGACATCAGGGAAATGCATAGTATTATTAAGTGTTTCATGCGCTGGTTTTTAACGATCGTAGCAGAGGCGAATTTATTATGAATCGGGCGGGCGAGCAAATCAAACTAAAACCGGCAGATGTAGGTTTTTACTATCCTGCTATAAAAACACCGTTTTTGGACAGTTAACCGGAAGTTTTCCACCGGCATTCACTATAATTTCACTCACATAATCGTATCCGGTACTTACCGAATATGTTCTTATTGTATTGTAGGATAACACACTATTACAACATGCCATATGACTTTTTCGTTTTCGTTTGTGCATTCAGGTACAGCTACTGTAATAGCGGTTGCTGGAAACATGTAATACTGCCTGACAAAACGATATAACAAAATACCATATATTGTACGCCGATTGTAAAATGAACGCCATCATGAAAATGTGTAAGAACCCTCTGTTACTCTTTTTTTCCTTTTTAAGTCTTGTACTACTTTCTTTTAAAGCGCCTCCGCCGCCCTCTTCATTTGCTATCACAAACCTGCGATGCGAATATCTTGTTAATCCGTTAGGAATCGATGTATCTCATCCCAGATTTAGTTGGGAAATGGTATCCGGCGACCGTGGAAAACAGCAGAAAGCTTACCAGGTGCTGGTAGCAGAC
The DNA here is from genome assembly GCA_037190905.1 of Agriterribacter sp. Classification (GTDB taxonomy): domain Bacteria; phylum Bacteroidota; class Bacteroidia; order Chitinophagales; family Chitinophagaceae; genus Agriterribacter. The sequence continues at coordinate 236,732 of JBBCKG010000002.1, forward strand.
AGTCGGGAAGCGCTCGAAAAAAATGATGGGAATATATGGAACTCCGGCAGAATAGCTTCCGGTGAAAGTTTCCATATAGTATTCAATGGAAAAACACTGCTATCCGGAAAAGACTATTACTGGAAAGTAAAATTATGGGATGAGCAGCAGGCGGAGTCCGGCTGGAGCCCTACACAGCATTTCTCCATGGGATTGCTGCAAAAAAACGACTGGAAAGCAAAATGGATCGGTGCGCCCAGCGTATTACCGGCCACCGTGCAGGATGAAAATATCATCCCCCCCTCCCCTCTGCTCAGAAAAGAGTTTGCACTACAAAAACAGGTGAAGAAAGCCCGGCTGTACGCCACTGCGCTCGGTGTGTACGAAATGTACCTGAACGGGAAAAAGGTGGGCGACCAGATACTGGCACCCGAGTGGACAGACTACTTCACGCGCGTACAGTACCAAACCTACGATGTTACGGATATGCTCACCGGCAGCAATGTGATCGGCGCTATGTTGGCAGATGGCTGGTATACGGGCGTACTGTTTACACACGGTAAGCCGCAACGCGGTAATTACGGATTCGACAGGCGGCTCCTGGCGCAGTTGGAAATAGAATTTACAGACGGCAGCCGCGAATGGGTTACTACCGACGAAAGCTGGAAAATACTACCCGATGGCCCTATGAAAGAAGCCTCTATTTTCGACGGAGAAGTGTACGATGCCCGCTATATGCCTCAGGACTGGATGAAGCCTGGATCCGATACCGAATGCTGGGAACCGGTAACCGTAGACAACGCTGTGTCGATAACGCTCAATGCACAAATCAACGAGCCGATCAAAATCGTCAGGGAAATCAAACCCATACATGTTTTCAGGGCACCCAACGGAAACTATATTTTTGACATGGGACAAAACATGGCTGGCTGGGTACACATTCAACTGCCGTATAATCCCGGGAAAAAAATCGTGTTACGCCATGCAGAGATCTTGATGGAAGACAGCACGCTGTACACCCAAAACCTGCGCACGGCCAAACAAACCAATGTGTACATCCCTGCGCGTGAAACCAACATCGACTACGAACCGAGATTCACCTATCACGGATTCCGATACGTGGAAGTAGCCGGGTTGACGCAGGAACCCACGCTTGATCATATCACCGGAAAGGTGGTGGCATCTGCCTCGAAACTGGTATCTGAATTCAGCTCTTCGCATAAAGATATCAATCAACTCTGGAGCAATATCGTCTGGACGCAGTTGAGCAACCTGCATAGCATACCCGAAGATTGTCCGCAACGGGATGAACGCTGTGGCTGGATGGGTGATGCCCAGATCTTTTGCCAGACGGCCATGTACAATATGGACCTCAGCGCTTTCTATACCAAATGGTTCAAAGATATAAGGGATGGGCAAAAAGAAAACGGACGCTATCCCAACTATGCGCCACAGGTAGGTACGGTATTTTATGATGCCCCCGGCTGGACCGATGCCGGTGTGATCATCCCATGGAAAGCGTATTTAAATTACGGCGACAAAAGAATACTGGAAGAGCACTATGCTTCCATGAAAAAGTTCATTGACCACGTGCATAGAGAAAATCCGGATCTTATACGGGTGAATGTGGTAGGGCAGAATTACGGCGACTGGGTCAACGGCAACACCATCAAGGCTGAGAACTACCCTACCGATAAGGGCGATGTGGCAAGGGACCTGTTCAATACCGCGTTCTTCTACCATTCTGCACAAATACTGGCCAACGCTTCCAAAATACTCGGCAAGAACAAAGAATACACCCATTACAACAAGCTGGCCAATAATATCCGTTCGGTTTTCATAAAAGAATTCATCAGCAGAGAAGGAAGGGTAAAAGGTGAAACACAGGCCGGTTATGCATTGGCCTTGGAGTTTGACCTGGTACCGGAAAACCTGCGGGCAAATGCTGCAAAGTTCATGGTAGATGCCATTGCAGTATATGACTACAGGGTGTCTACAGGTATACAAACCATCACCCGCATGATGAAACAACTGAGCAAAAACAACCATACAGAAATAGCCTATCAGTTGCTGGAAAGCAGGCGCTTCCCTTCGTGGCTGTATTCCGTAGACCAGGGTGCCACTACTATCTGGGAACGCTGGGATGGATTTGTGAAAGGCAGGGGATTTCAGCGCTGGCAAATGAACTCCTTCAACCAGTATGCCATCGGATCTGTAGGTGAATGGATGCATGGCACCATCATCGGTATTAATTACGATGAAAAACAGCCCGGATACCGGCACTTCGTACTCACCCCCACCCCGGGCGGTACCCTTACCTGGGCAAAAGGAAGCTATAAGGCCATCACCGGGAAAGTGGCAGTAGCCTGGAAAAAAGAAGGTGGCACATTAACCGTAGATGTAGATATACCCGCCAATACTACCGCCACACTGGTACTGCCAACCACCCGGGAAGTACATGAAGGCGGGCAGCCGCTATCCGCAAATAAACACGTGAAGCTCAACGGCAAAAAAAATGCCACTACATCAATCAACCTGGTATCTGGTAAATACAGTTTTACCATGCCGGAATAAATAAAACAGCATGAGAGGATTAAAAGGAAAAATAGCATTAGTAACCGGCGGTTTGGGCGATCTGGGTTACGCCGTTGGGCAGAGGTTGCACGAGGAAGGTTGTACTGTGGTGCTGGCAGACCTGCAACCCGATAAGGAAAACCGGGCATCGCATATACAAGCCTCATTCGTGCAGGTGGATATAAGTGACGAAAAAGCGGTACAGCAGGCATGCGAGCACATTGCAAAAGCAATAGGCAACGTACATATTCTGGTAAATACAGCCGCCTATTTTGTTTTCAAAGGCGTGGAAGCTACAGCAGAAGACTGGGCAAAGATCAACGCGGTCAACATCGGAGGCACCTCTCTGGTAGCAAAATACATCGTACCGCAGATGCGTAAAAACGGAGGTGGCAGCATCATCAATTTTTCGTCGGTGAGCGGATTTGTAGGACAATCGAATTTTGCCACGTACAACGCCACCAAATTTGCCATACGCGGGCTTACGAAGTGCTGGGCGCAGGATCTGGCGCAGGATGGCATACGTGTCAACACCCTTTGCCCGGGCTATATATACACAAAAGCGTTTATTGATTCCTGTGAAAAACTGGGGCTGGATATAGAGGAGGAAAACAAAAGAGCCTCTGCTATGCACCTGCTGAACAGGCAGGGAAAGGTGGAAGAAGTAGCGGCCGCCACCGCTTTTCTTGCCAGCGACGACGCCTCCTTTATCACTGGCAGCGATTTACTGGTAGATGGGGGCTATCTTGCCAAATAAATAATTAAGATTATGAAACTAATTGATTTGTCGCATCCGCTGGAGCACGGACAACAGACTTTTCCCAGCGATCCCAAGTTGAGTATTATACCACATGGCAATACGAAAACCTTACAGTATAATATCACACAGATATCCATCGGCTCTCATCAGGGAACGCATCTGGACGCCATGTACCATTTTCTCGACGATGGTAAAACGCTCGACCAGATGCCACTGGAATGGTTTTACGGTCCCGCCCGGTTGTTGCGCATACCCAAAAAGGCAAACGAAGAAATAACAGTAGAAGATTTTATTCCTTATGAAGACCTGCTGGTACCGGAAGCCAAAATCATATTCGAAACCGGCTGGCACCAGCATTTTGGTAAAGACGATTTCTTTTCAGACTTTCCTTCCCTGACGCAGGACGCGGCCAGATTTCTTGTGAGTAAAAAGATACGGCTGCTGGGAATGGACATGCCTACCCCCGGCAAGGACTGGTACGAACTGCATCATATACTGCTGCCTGCTGAAATAGTGGTGGTGGAAAGTCTGACCGGACTGGACAAGCTACCCGACCATTTCACTTTCATGGGATTTCCCCTGAATTTTAAGGGCAGAGATGGATCTCCCATCCGGGCAGTTGCGAAAGTAGATTAGTCTGATATGTAAAATATTTAAAATACACCGTCTTAGTATACCAGGCGGCAGGAACCGTATTGTTTATACTATATAAGACAAGCATTGATTGATGAAAGCATTATACTATCCTGCACATGATGAATTGCTGCTGACTGAGCTACCGGAACCTGCGATCGCCGACAACGAAGTATTAATACAGGTGCGCGCCTGCGGCATATGCGGAAGCGAGCTGGAAACCTTCAAAACAAAAAGTCCGCGACGCATACCGCCGCTGATTATGGGACACGAATTTTGCGGAACGATCGCTTCGCTCGGCCCTGCAGTGCAGGGCTGGAAAAAGGGAGATCAGGTAGTGAGTAACTCCGTAGTGTCTTGCGGTGTTTGTGAACGTTGCCTGGAAGGAAAAACCAACCTGTGCACCCGCCGGCAGGTCTTCGGCATGCACCGCAACGGAGCATTCGGCGCTTATGTAAATGTACCGGCCAGCTCGCTGATCTCCATGCCGCCCGACACAGACCCTCGACACGCCTGCCTTACCGAACCGCTGGCCAATGGCGTACACCTCGTAGCCCTCACCAGCCATCTTCCTATCCGCAATGTACTGGTAATAGGGGCCGGCCCCATCGGACTGGCTGCTCAGCAGGCTTTCGCCGCATTACGGGAGGTCACCACCATCGTATCCGACATCAGACCTGAGCGACTGGAAGTGGCCCGGCGCATCGGCGCTGCCGGCGTGATTAATCCCCTGGAAGAAGAGCCGCACGAAGCAGTATCGCGTATCCTGCAGGGCGGTTCTGCAGACCTGGTAATAGATGCGGTAGGATCCGCACAAACCAACCGCATTGGACTCGAGCTCGTGAAACCCGGCGGAACGCTGATGGTTATCGGATTGTACAATAATTCCAAATCCCTGCTGAGCTATGACATTGTACTTACAGAAAAATGCGTAATGGGAAGTTATGCAGCCACGCAACACGATATGGAAATGGCGCTGGACCTGATCGCAACCGGCAAAGTAGACATGCACTCCTGGGTACATTATTATACCCTGGAACAGGGAAAGAAAGCTTTTTTTGATATGATGGAAGCAAAAGATAATCATATAAAATCAGTCATCGTATTTGAATAAAACACGGACCATGGAAAAAGTACTTATAACAGACTACGGATTTACAGACATACAACAGGAAGAGAACCTGATATCGGATGCAGGTTTCAGGTTACAGGCTGCACAATGCAAAACAGAAGAAGATGTCATACAGCATGGAGCCGATGCAGTGGCATTACTGGTACAGTGGGCGCCCGTAACTGCACGCGTAATAGAAGCTTTACCAGATTGTCGGTTGATTGTTCGATATGGCATAGGCGTGGACAATATAGACCTGGAAGCAGCAAAAGGTAAAGGAATCGTTGTATGCAATGTACCCGATTACTGCATCGCAGAAGTGGCAGATCATACCGTATCGCTGGCACTGGCACTGGCCAGGCAACTCACTACCACCCACAACCGAACCATCCGGGGCGAATGGAAAATCATTCCTCCCCGCGCAGCGCTTCCATTGTATGAAACCAAATTCGCCACCATCGGCTTCGGACGAATCGCGCGGGAGGTGCAGCAACGTACCCGTGCTTTCGGATGTATACGGATGGCCTATGACCCTTTCGTGTCCAAAGAAGACATGCAATCACAAGAAGTTTTGTACGCGGGTCTGGATGAAATTATTGAAACTGCAGATATCATTTCGCTGCACCTGCCGCTTACCCCGCAAACAAGGCATATCATCAACCGCCCTGTATTGCAACGAATGAAAAAAGGAGCTGCCATCATCAATACCTCACGCGGTGGGCTGATTGATACCGTAGCGCTGGCAGAAGCGCTGCAGCAGGGAACAATATCGGCCGGCCTGGATGTATTTGAAGAAGAACCATTACCGGCATCACACCCCCTGCGGAACTGCGATAACCTGATACTCACTTCGCATACGGCCTGGTATAGCGAACGCAGCGTTCCGACTTTGCAGCGCATGGCAGCCGAAGAACTCGTACGGGGACTAACTTCGGGCGCTGTTCATAACAGGGTAGTATAGTTATTATTTGCACCAAAATATATTAAGTTCAAAAAATACGATAGTACCCAACATTAAAACCTCCGCTATGTTTACAGTAGACACTTATTCCATCGCCGTTTTACTCTCCGTTATTACCATGATCTGCTGGGGAAGCTGGCCCAATATGCAAAAACTGGTGAGCAGTCAGTGGCGTTTTGAATTATTCTACTGGGACTATGTACTGGGCATTGTACTGGTGACCCTGTTACTGGCCTTCAGCCTCGGCAGCGGGGGAAACCATGGCTGGAGTTTTATGCACGATCTTCGTCAGGGATCTTCGGCCAGCCTGCTTTCTGCATTAACGGGTGGTATAATATTCAATGCCGCCAACATCCTGTTTGTGGCAGCCATTGCCGTTGCCGGCATGTCGGTAGCGTTTCCGGTGGGGGCAGGCTTCGGTCTGGTACTGGGCGTAATCACCAATTACATAGCCATGCCGCAAGGCGATACCGGCTTTCTGTTTGCAGGCGTGGGGATGGTAATGATGGCCATCATGCTGTCTGCCATCGCATACAAGCGACTCTCCAGCACGCGCAATGAAGTATCGCTAAAAGGAATTTTTCTTTCCATTACAGCAGGCATACTCTTCGGGTTTTTCTATCGGTTTATCGCCCGCGCCATGTATCCTGATTTTCTGGATCCCCAGCCCGGTAAGATAGGTCCGTATACAGCCACAGTACTGTTTGGCATCGGCGTGCTGCTGAGCAACTTTATTTTTAATACCATTCTGATGAAAAAACCGGTGAAGGGAACACCGGTCGGGTACCGCGCTTATTTTGCAGGCAGTGCCAAAGACCACCTGATGGGCATACTCGGCGGCGCCATCTGGGGCACAGGGCTGGTACTGAGTATTCTCTCCGCAGGGCAGGCCGGCTTTGCAATATCGTTCGGGTTGGGGCAGGGCAATGCCATGGTAGCCGCTGTTTGGGGCGTATTTGTCTGGCGCGAGTTCAGGCTGGCGCCTGCAGGCACCAACCGCCTGTTGTATGCCATGTTCCTCTGTTATATCATCGGGCTCCTGCTGATCGTTTACGCCAGGGTTTGACAACAACACATCCCCTATAATAAAGCAGTGTGTACAACGGAGTTACGACCTCTTTGTTTTGACAATCAGCTAACGTTTTATTGCTTAATATTGAGGTCAGAATTGTATGCAACCGCTTCTGATAAAAGTAAATGTTCCCGAGAAAGCTTCTTTCAGCTTCAACCGGTATACGTATACCGGTCACTTTCCGGGTATATGGCATTTTCATGAGGAATATGAACTCACCCTTATTGAGAAAAGCCACGGCAGCCGGATGGTAGGCGATCATATAGAGCGGTTCGCCGCCGGCGATCTCGTACTGATCGGAAAAAACCTTCCGCATACCTGGCGCAACGATGAAGGCACCAACGGCGTGTCGCAAGCCCTGGTGATTCATTTTCTGGAAAATTTCCTGGGAAACACTTTCCTGGAATTACCGGAGATGTATAAAGTAAAACGTTTGCTGGAGCGATCTTCCCGGGGGCTGAAGGTCACAAAAGCTACGGCCAAAAGCGCAGCCGCCACCATCCGCAGCATGGAAAATACAAGCGGAGCTGAACGCATACTGCAACTCCTGCAACTACTAAGGCTGCTGTCTGAATCCGATCATCTGGAAGAATTATCGTCCGAAGGATTTACCAACTCCATACACTATGCCGACTCCGACCGGCTGAAACGCGTGTATGAATACATCATGAACAATTTTCAGGAAGATGTAAGTCTTTCAAAAGCGGCTATGGTGGCGAATATGAGCCCCACAGGATTCAGCCGTTACTTTAAAACCCGCACCCGAAAATCGTACACTCAGTTTGTTATTGAGCTCAAAATCGGGTATGCCTGCAAGCTACTGATCAACGAGAAAATGACCATCACAGAAGTTTGTTACGAAAGCGGGTTTCAAAACCTGTCTAACTTTAACCAACAGTTCAAGGCCATTACCAAACTTACCCCCAAAAAATACCAGGTACTGCATGCGGTAAAATAGGCCGACAATACGCCGTGCAATGCCCTCCTCACGGGAAGGTGGAAGAGAGCATGCTGTGCAGCGCCATTGTTTTTGCCTACAACGGCTGTATCCAGACAGCCAGCCCGCCTGACGCCGCCAGCTTAACATCTAAAACAAGGGAGGCATCCACCGTCATGGTACGGACAGACACTTTCGTGCGAACTTTAGACCTGACATCATCCGCATACAACGTGGCACGGTATTTTTTCCCGGGTTCCAGAAAATGCAGCGGAATGCTTAACGCCCGTGCGTCGTTATTGGTAATGGCCCCCACAAACCATTCGGCCCCCTTTCGACGTGCTATGGTGATGTATTGGCCAATGGCGCCATTGATTACCCGGGTGTCATCAAAAACCGTAGGTACCCGGTCGAAAAATGCAAGCTCCGGTTCGTCTGCGGCATCTTCCGGTGTATCGTACCAGTAAAGGTATTGCAGGGGGCTATACATCACCACTGCCAGCGCGAGTTGATGCCCGGAAGTGGTTTTCATAACACGCGGGTTTTGGGTAGACGCCAGTGACATTTTAAGTTCCGGACGGTGGTAATAACATATGGTATGGTCGGCAGCGCCCGCCACCAGCCGCGTGAAAGCCTGAATAGTACTGTTGGTGGCATCGGGCATTTCTTCATTGCCCCGTATGCCCTCCTGCGTCAGCAGGTTGGGATACGTGCGGCTGAAACCGGTGGGGCGGTACTCATCGTGTATATTCACCAGTAAGTTATGTTCAGCGCATTTCTTCACCGCCTCGTGCAGCCAGGTCGTCCAATGCTGCGACCCCACATGCACGAAACCAAATTTGATTCCCTTTACACCCCATTGCCGGTACAAAGGCAATAGTACATCCAGTTGCTGATACAATGCGCGCTGATTTACATACAGGAACACGCCGATCCCCCTTTCCCCTGCATACCGGATGATGGCAGGCAGATCCAGGTCGCTGTTGGGGTTGCGGCGGGGATCTACATTTACGGCAGTAGCATCAGCACTCACCACGTATTCATAACCATACCAGCCCGCATCAAAATGAATATACTGCAGGTTGCGTTTCACAGCAAAATCTACCAGTTCCCTGGCGCCTTTCATAGAAAGCGTTACTTCACGCATGATTTTTCCGGGCTTTATCCAGTCTGTATCCGCTACTCGGTTGGGCGGATTCAGGTTCAGCAACAAATCGTTATTGGCCAGCAAATCACCTGGTTTTTCTGCCACCATCACCACGCGCCAGGGCGTATGAAACGGTGTATGGTAATCTACCGGTCCGTGAAGAGCCGTCACCAGCGTGTTGGGTTTGCTGGCATGCAGGGCAAAACGCGTACGGGCATAATGGACCATTTCAGCCTCGGCCAGGCAAACGTACAGGCTATCGGGCAATTCCAGGGTCAGCGGTCGTTCGCTTTCGGTTTTCCAGTTGCGTAGGGGCAACAGTTGGTACGCACCCTGGGCTGTTCCCGTATGCCATGCCATCGTGCCTTCCGGAAGGGTAAACCCGGTGGTTTCTCTTTTCAGATACACATACTTCCCTCCTTCCGGGTGTTCTGGAAATACATAGCGAAAAGCAATGCCTTCATCGTAGGCCCTTACCTGCAACTGTAGTATACGGAAAGGATCGTTCCTCAACAATAAGGTAATCATACACGCATTGTATCGGTCTTTTACCATACTTCGTTCGCCATACACCGGATGCCAGACGGTATCCCTACTCTCGAACGTTATATCCGAAAATACCAGTCCGCTTTCCCACCCGTCAAGCCCGAGTGTAGACGGATGTATCACGGGACGCTCATTACGTTCAATATGATAATGCATAGTTCCTTCTGCAGATAAGCTGAAATGAAAACGAAGGCTTTCATCCGGCGATGATAACCGGGTGGTATACTGGGCACTCAATGAATGACAAAACAAGAATACAGCAAGGGTAACTAAACTTTTTTTCAATACCGCAGTTTTATGTGTACTGTCAAAGATATTTCATCTCTCGCTTTTCTTGAGTATCAATCCGTTTACCTTCTGCAAGGTAATAATGACGATATGCCCGGCGGGTTTTTAAAAAAATGACAATACATTTGTCTGTATGAAACCGGGTATACTGACAAGGCTATTTTTTCAAAGTTTAATGACCCTGTTACTCTTCAGCCAGTCAGGCTGTGAGGAAAGGCGCAACTACGACAACCCGGTGGCCGTCATAGCAACCAGATACGGAAACATATACGTAGAAATCATGGTCGACAAAGCCCCTCTAACCGGCGCGGCCTTCCTCGAAAACGCCGATTCCGGCTATTTCAGGAATACCTCATTTTACCGGATCTTACGGCGCGACAATCAGGTGACCGGTTCCCTGCACTCGCACCTGATACAGGGCGGCGTATGGGAAGCCAACCCCGACCTGAAGCAAAAATTTAAGCCGATACCACACGAATCTACTGACCAAACCGGCATTCTTCATAAAACGGGAGTTATTTCCATGGCACGGTATGAGCCGGGCACTGCCACTTCCGAGTTTTTCATCTGTATGCAAGATGAACCGGGTTTTGACCACGGTGGTACCAACAATGCAGACGGACTGGGCTATGCAGCATTCGGACGCGTGGTGGAAGGAATGGATGTTGCAGAAAAAATATACACGCTTCCGGAATACAAGCAGCGTTTCTACCCGCCCGTTGCTATACTCAATATCCAACGCCTGCCAAAAGAAACAACTGAATAAACAGGGAGCCCTGCAATTGTTGCGGGGAGCCTGTCTACACACAATATCATATCATCAACCTTTCCTTCATCGCCATTTTCTCCCCACTTATCGCGAAATTTGCAGCTACGCTGGCATATATGGTGTGCTAAGCATTTCCGGCACTATATTTTATTGAACAACATAAAGCAATCTATAATGGAATACAGAACACTGGGTAATTCCTCCCTCAAAGTATCAGCTATTACATTTGGCGCATGGGCCGTAGGCGGCTGGATGTGGGGCAAAACAGAACGAAACGAAGCCGTGGAAGCCATCAGGGCTGCATACGATGCAGGGGTTAGCTCCATCGATACCGCCCCCGCATACGGGCAGGGTGCCAGCGAGGAAATTGTGAAAGAAGCCATCACGGGTATTCCGCGAGACAAGGTGCAGATACTCACCAAATTCGGCGTGCGCTGGGATCTTGCAAAGGGCAAACTGGCCTTCAACAGTCGGGACAACAATGGCAAACCGATCGATATCTACAGGTATGCCGGTAAAGAAAGCATTATGTATGAATGCGAACAAAGTCTCCGCCGGCTGGGTACCGACTATATTGATCTCTATCAGATTCATTGGCCCGACCTCACCACCCCCATCCAGGAAACCTTTGAAGCCGTTGGCAAACTGATAGAGCAGGGAAAAGTTCGCTACGCAGGCGTGTGTAACTACAACGCCGCCCAAATGGCGGAAGCGGAGCAAACACTGGCGCTGGTGTCGAACCAGATTCCTTTCAGTATGGTCAACAGAGATGTGGAGCAGGAAACGGTGCCCTATTGCATCCGGCATCAGAAAGCAATACTGGCCTACTCACCTATGGAAAGGGGATTGCTAACGGGAAAAATAAAGCCAGGATATGTTTTCCAGGAGGGCGACCACCGCGCAACACTGCCCCGATTCCAACCTGCTTATCTGCAAAGACTGGATGGACTGCTGCAAAAACTGCAGACCGTAGCAGCCGACAAAAAGGCCACTCTTGGGCAGTTGGTGCTCCGGTGGACCATTGAACGCCCCGGTATTACCGTTGCCCTCGCAGGCGCCCGCAATGCAACCCAGGCACTGGAGAACGCAGCCGCAGCCCAGCTTCAGTTGACAGGCGAAGAACTTGCCATGATCAACAATTGGGTCAATGCTTTTGACTATACAGTGGAATAAACAGGAAACATGCATAGAAGACATTTTATATCGCAGTCTGCATGGTCGGCCGCAGCCCTCTCGCTGGGATTGTCCGCCACCGCAGCCGGCTGCGATACACCACAAAACCATACCATCATGAGTCGTTTTAAAAAGAAAAACAATCATACACGCTTTCGCCCCCTGTCCCTGTCCGGACTGGGCGGGGTTGCCCTGGGTAACGGATTCAACCAGCACCCGGATATTGAATGCCTGCAAACCATGCAGGCTGCCTGGGATGCCGGCGTTCGCTACTTCGATACCTCTCCCTGGTACGGACTGGGCATCAGTGAAAGAAGAATGGGGCTGTTTCTGAAAGACAAGAAACGGGAGGAATACACCCTGTCTACCAAAATCGGCAGGATACTGGTACCGGAAGACAATTTCCGGATGGAAGGTGCCATGTGGAAAGGACAGTTGAATGCTTCTTATACCTACGACTACTCGGCAGCAGGTACCAGAAAAAGCGTGGAAGACAGTCTGCAAAGAATGGGCGTGGGGTCGATCGATATCGTTTTCATACACGACCTTTCTCCCGATAACGGAGACATGAAAGAAGACTGGGTGCGTTATTTTGACGAGGCTGCCCGTGGTGCCATGCCCGAACTGACGAAAATGCGCGAAGAAGGCATCATCAAAGCCTGGGGGTTTGGCGTGAATACCATAGCCCCCATACTCAAAGCCATAGAAGTGGCCGACCCGGACATTTTCTTATCTGCCTGTCAGTACTCGCTGATCCACCACGAAGACGACCTGAACCAGGTGTTTCCCCAACTGACCGCAAAAGATATATCCGTAGTAGTAGGCGCCCCACTGTGTGCCGGCTTTCTGGCGGGTAAAGACCGGTATCTGTATGGAGGGGATTTCCCGGAGGGCGTAAAAGAAAAACGGGAAGCCATCAGCAAAGTGGCTCAACGACACAGCGTAGACCTCAGAACGGCAGCGCTGCAATTTTGTGCAGCGCCGGAAGTGGTATCGGCCGTCATACCCGGTGCACATACCGTACAACAGGTACAGGAAAACGCAGCTTCCTTCGAAGTACATATACCCGCAGCGTTTTGGGAAGAGTTAAAGCAGGAAAAACTGATTGCAGCGCATGCCCCGGTTCCGGAAGCTTAATCATACGTGCAGCGAAGAACAAAGCCGCCTCTTACAACAAGGGCGGCTTCGTTTTGTATAATTATTCAGCCAGACGAAGAGCACTCCCTTCGAAGCACTATCCGATGGATATACCCAGCAGTTTATAAAACTCTTTCAAAATGGCAGGATGCCCGGGCCAGGCAGGAGAAGTGGTCAGATTGCCGTCTACCACCGCGTCTGTGGGCGGTACATTTTGGTAATGGCCGCCGGCAAGCGTTACCTCCGGCCCTACGGCTGCATAGGCCGTCAGGGTACGCCCCTTCACCACGCCCGCTGCCGTGAGTATCTGTATACCATGGCAAATGGCAGCAACCGGTTTGTTGGCTTCAAAAAAATGACGCGTATATTCCAGCACCTTTGGTTCCAGCCGGATGTATTCGGGGGCGCGGCCACCTGTAACATACAAACCGTCGTAATCCGCAGGATTCACCGTATCAAAATCTTTGTTGATCTCAAAATTATGCCCCCTGTATTCCAGGTAAGTCTGAAACTCTGTAAAATCGTGAATAGCCGTAGCTATTTTATCTCCCTTTTTCTTGCCCGGGCAGATGACGTCTACCTCGCAACCTACAGACAGCAGCGCCTGATAGGGAACCATCAATTCATAGTCTTCTACAAAATCGCCTGCGAACATGAGTATCTTCTTGCTCATTGTACATACTTTTTATTGTGTGAATAATTGCTTTCCATTTACGCTCATCAAATGTAACGATTACAGGAGGCAGGCCATAGCAAAATCGTCACAAAGTTTCTGTAATAAGCACAGGCAGCCGAAGTATTATTTGTGGTGCGATCATCTATACCTATCCCGATCCTGCGCTGCCAAAAATGATCAACAGCTTATGCACAATTTATAGGAACTTCGCGGCAAATGGCAGGGGATAAGATGAAATAAACGTTAAATGGTTGGAACAGACTACTCCCTCACCGACGATTGGCTGTCATAGATCCTAATTTCGTATTTGAATAACACAGAAGCATGAAAAAAGTAGTAATAAAAAACACAGACATCGAAATCGGTAACATTAATTTCGGTGGCAATGTATTCGGCTGGACGCTAAGCGAACAACAATCGTTCGATATACTGGACAGGTTTACAGGAGCAGGGTTCAACTTTATTGACACGGCCGATACCTATGCCTGGTGGGTAAATGGTACGGGCGGGCAATCTGAGACCATTATTGGCAACTGGATGAAAGCACGAAATAACCGAAGCGAGGTAGTCATTGCCACCAAAGTGGGCTCCGAAACAAAAGAGCACGGCTACGACATCAGTAAAAAACACATCCTGCAATCGGTAGACAACTCCCTGCAACGCCTCCAAACAGATTACATCGATTTGTACTATACCCATTTCGACGACAACAAAACACCGGTGGAAGAAACCCTCGCTGCATATGATGAAGTGATCAAAGCCGGTAAAGTACGGTATATCGCCGCCTCCAATGTATCGCCTGCAAGACTGACCGAATCGTTCGATGCAGCCGAAAACAACGGACTGCCACGCTACGTAGCACTGCAGCCACACTATAACCTGATAGAACGCGAAAAATTTGAAACGGAATATGCACCGCTGGCAAACCAGTACAACCTGAGCGTTTTTCCTTACTGGGCTTTGGCCGCCGGTTTTTTAACGGGAAAATACCGTACGGAAGCAGACCTCGGCAAAAGTGCCCGTGGCGCTGCTGCCAAAAAATACCTGGATCAGGGAGGGGGCCAAATACTGGAGGCACTCGATAAAGTTGCTGCCAAACACCAGGTGCAACCGGCCAGCGTATCGCTTGCCTGGCTGCTGGCCAACCCGCTGGTAACCGCACCGATTGTAAGTGCCACCAGCGAAGCCCAGTTACAGGCAATGTTTGCAGCCTCGGAACTGGTACTGGATGAAGAAGATAGGGACATGCTGCGTAAAGCCCTGTAAGCTGCATACCTCCAACCCAACCACGCTGCAACCGCGTCAAACCTCATAAAGTGTCTTGTGGCGCTTATCCCTATATTTGACTAACAACTACATTGGCTATGCGCAACAGAAGAACCTTCATCAAACACACAACGGCGGCCCTTGCTGCCGTGGTAACGCCGGGCATATTGACTGCCGCTCCCTCGAAAAAAATCAGGGTATTGGTTTGGGATGAACGACAGCCCGAGGCGCTGAAAGCTTATGGCGATTACCTGGGCAATGTACTGGCAGACGAGTTGCGAAAAAATACAAGGCTGGAGGTACGCAGCGTGGCGCTGGATGATGCGGAACAGGGAATTGATTCGCACACATTGCGCCATACAGATGTGCTGATATGGTGGGGGCATGTACGGCATGGTGAAGTAAGTGAGGAAAAAAGCAAAGAGATCGCCGCACTGGTCAGCGCCGGAAAAATGGCTTATATTGGTTTACATTCTGCCCACTGGTCGAATCCCTTTGTGGAGTTGATGGGCGACGTAACCCGGCAACGGATACGCCGCGATACCGGTATATCCGAAAAAGAGATGGTTTTCCAAAGACCCGAATTGCTAAAAGCCCTGCCACCTGCCAGTGAAAGACCGGGTCCCTATGTGGAATGGCAAAAATACCCAAATGGTGATCGCAGACTGAAGGTATATCTGCCCAATTGCGTATTTCCCTATGTGGCCAACGATGGCAAACCCAGTACCCTGAAAGCAATGAAAGAACACCCTGTACTCAAAGGTTTGCCCACCACCCTGGTGCTGCCACAAACCGAAATGTACGGAGAGCCCTTTCATGTACCCGAACCGGATGAACTCCTGCTAGAAGAGTACTGGGAAAACGGTCATTGGTTCCGCTCTGGCATGGTGTGGAACCTGGGCAGCGGCAAAGTGTTGTATTTCCGGCCCGGACACGAAACCTACCCTGTTTTCAAAGAACAGTGGGTGATACGGTTGTTGCAAAATGCCATCGCCTGGATGGCACCTTCTGCCTAGCCCTGCCGGGTGTTGAAGGAACGCTATCACTTACCCGTGAAGCTACCCACCATTAATGGTTGTGTTAAAGTACATGGCACCCGCCACAGAATTCGTATATTAGCACAGTGTTTCATTAAAAATGGCACGCTAACTTTGTACATCATTCTTTACCATACAATACTTTATTTATGATACGTTTACTCCTGATAGCTGCTTTCTTTACCGTAGCTTCCTCTGTTCACGATTTTAAGGTAGAATCGCTGGAAGGCGGTTCGCTGGATCTTTCCGCCTACAAAGGGAAAAAAGTGCTCATTGTGAATACAGCTTCCAAATGCGGGCTCACGCCACAGTACAAAGACCTGGAAACGCTGTACAAAACTTATAACAACAAACTGGTGGTAATAGGTTTTCCCGCCAATAACTTTATGCGGCAGGAACCCGGCAGCAACGAAGAAATCAAAGAATTTTGCGAAAAAAAATACGGTGTATCTTTTCCTATGGCCGCCAAGGTTTCGGTAAAGGGAAAAGATATGCATCCGCTGTTTAAATACCTGGTAGATGAAGCCGAGAAGAAAGGAATCAAAGATCCCATTAAATGGAATTTCACCAAATTCCTGGTAGATGAAAACGGACAGCTCATTACGGTATTCTCCAGCAAAACCAACCCCATGAGCGACGAGGTGTTAAAATACCTGAACTGATTATAGTATTTGTAAAAAACAGGCAGTATTGTTACTGCCTGTTTTTTTATTGCACCGCCCGCCAGACTATTTTTTTGTCATTTTTCAAACCCAACCATGTCTGTATCCGGTATCAACATCCACAATGCAAAAATCATCACCCCCGCCGGCATACGGGAAGGCTCCGTATTGGTGCAGGGCACTACCATAGCAGCCATAAAAGAAGGCAATATAGAAGCGCCCGATGCGCAACCGATAGATGCCGGCGGCCGCTATGTATCCCCGGGCTTTATAGATATTCACGTGCACGGAGGGGGCGGTCATGACTTCATGGACAATACCGTGGAAGCTTACCTGGCTATCGCCGAAACCCATGCGCGGTACGGCACTACTGCCATGTGGCCCACTACCCTCACCGCCGATAAAGAAGGCATCATCCAGTCTATCCGTACCTACGACCAGGCCAAAGAAAAAAACAGGAACGGCGCGCAGTTTCTGGGATTGCACCTGGAAGGCCCCTACTTTGCCATGAACCAGCGGGGGGCGCAGGATCCCCGCTATATACGTGATCCCGACCCGGCGGAATACGAAGAAATTGCAGCACAAAGCCGCTCTATCAAAAGATGGAGCGCAGCGCCGGAACGAAAAGGAGCGCTTGCATTCGGACGCTATATGGTATCGCAGGGCATATTGCCGGCCATAGCGCATACCGATGCCATTTATGAGGAAGCCCTCCAGGCATTCAATGAAGGTTTTACGCTGGCAACCCATTTTTATTCCGGCATGAGCGGTGTAACCCGGAGAGATGCCTACCGCTATGCCGGCGTAGTGGAAGCCGGATACCTTATAGATGACATGGATGTTGAGATTATTGCAGACGGGGTGCACCTGCCTGCTCCCTTACTGCAACTGATTATGAAGATCAAAGGACCAGAACGCACCGCTCTCATCACCGATGCCATGCGAGCCGCAGCGATGCCCGAGGGCGACAGCATACTGGGCAACAAGGATACCGGTATGAAAGTGATCGTAGAAGACGGCGTAGCCAAACTACCGGATCGCACTGCATTTGCAGGCAGCGTAGCGACCACCGACCGGCTCATCAGAACCATGATGCAATTGGCCGGTGTATCGCTGCCCGTGGCCGTACAGATGCTAACGGCTACCCCTGCACGCATAGCCGGTGTGGCAGCTAAAAAAGGACAATTGAAAAAGGGAATGGATGCAGATATCATCCTCTTCGACGATGACATCCATGTGAGCCTCACCATGATTGAAGGGCGCATTATCTTCAATAAAATGCCGACCAACAGGTAGGTACAGGACGGCTGTAGTAAATGATTTGAATACTTTGCAATCGCCCCGCCCGTTTCTGAATCCCTATAAAAATCTTGCCCCGGAATTTTTTCCGGGGTTTATTGTTGGTGTAATCACTTTACATCGCTGAAATAGTATGACGGGGACAGATTTCCCCAAAACGAATGTGCCGCATGCCCGTCAAAGACACGCTCCTTCTTTCTTACGATAGCATAATACCGTAATCACCCGTGGCTTTAAACTGCTCAAAATTTTCAGCAGCCTTTTTCATTAGCGCATCGTACTGCTTGGCGCCGTGGCTCAACCTTTTCACACCCAATGAAACCAGGGTAGGTATATCCGGCAAAGCTTGCGTAGCAAATACATTTAACGGAAGATCGGTGTCGCGTACAAACCGCTGTATGTCTTCTGCCTTTTCTATGAGTGGCAGAAATATACCATCAGCGCCGGCAGACTGGTACAATCCGGCACGGTAAACAGCCTCTTCCAGTGCGTCTGCTTTTTTTGTAGTGTAGGTATCAATACGGGCATTGATGAAGATATCGGTAGAAGCTTTGATGGCCTTGATTTTGTCTACCAGCAGCGAGGCATCGCCCAGGATGCGCTTACCGTCCTTTACCTGACCATCTTCGAGATTAATACCCACTACGCCCAATTCAGCAAGCTGCTGTACATACCCTGCTACAACGGCAGGATCGTCCGAATAACCTGCTTCAAAATCCACGGATAATGGAATGCTTATTTTAGCAGCCATCCGTTTGAGCACAAACAGCAATTCCTCTACACTTATTTGTTCTCCGTCTGCATACCCAAGGGAAAATGCGATGGCGTGGCTGGAGCTACCGAGAGCCTCATATCCTGCCTTTTCGGCCAGGGTGGCCGTATGGGCATCCCATACATTCCCGAGCAGCAATACCTCATTACGCGCGTGAAGCGCCTTAAAGCGGCTAAGATGGTTCATACAAATTGATTTGGTTATGTATAGCTATATCAATTTCTATGCTGATAAACCGAAGGAAATGTTAAATATGCAACAAAGCGCATGGCAACTAATAGTCGGCTCCCCCATAAACCGCTTACTGCTCTTCAAAACCTTCTTCCTCGTCGTCGTAACCGGTGCTCATATTCAGCATGGAGCCCATCAGGTCGTTGAAAGCAATTTTCCCATCGAGCACTTTTTTACTGATCAGCGAATAGGCGGAGAGCCCATGAAGGATCAATTCCATCAGCAGGGCCGTTTCATTTTCATTGCCATGGGGATATGCTTTTTTTACCAGTCCGTACAAACCGTTTACCTGATACAAAGCCTGCACCTTATCCTTGTCCGTAAGATCGAACAACAGATCCAGACTGTTGCCCTGGTCAAACCAGGTGATGACAGGCCGGTAAGGATTGCTGTCTTCTTTTTGTTGGGTATTCTTCCGTCTTTTAAACGAGTCAGGGCTGGGAAAATATTGGATAAACTGCGTGCGGATGGCTTTATTGAGCAGGTTAAATGCCACCTGATAGGGTCCTTCCTGTTCTCCTTCATACACCAACTCCACCTTTCCGGTTACAGCCGGAATAATACCCACCAGGTCCGATACCCATACCTGGGTTTCCTTTTCGTTGTTGATAATGGCCCTTCGCTCGGCTGCACTCACCGCATTCTCAAACGCAGCTATGGTGAGCCGCGCGCTTACACCGCTTTTTTTGTCTACGAACTCACTGTTGCGTGCTTCAAAAGCCACCTGCTCTATCAACCGCTTTACCAGATCACTTACCCGTATTTTTTGTTTTTGCTCTTCGCTGATCTCCGCTTCCTGCTCCGTGATTTCCAGCGCCTGTTCCAGTGATTTAGGATAGTGCGTCAATATCTGGCTTTCTATCCTGTCTTTCAGGGGAGTAACGATGGAGCCCCTGTTGGTATAGTCTTCCGGGTTAGCGGTAAAAACAAACAAAATATCCAGCGGCATTCGAAGCTTGAACCCGCGTATCTGTATATCTCCCTCTTCCAGAATATTGAATAAAGCTACCTGAATGCGCGCCTGCAGATCAGGCAGTTCGTTGATCACAAATACACTGCGGTTGCTGCGGGGTATGATACCGTAATGTATCACCCGTTCGTCGGCAAAGTTCAGTTTCAGGTTGGCTGCTTTTATGGGATCTATATCGCCTATCAGGTCGGCCACGCTTACATCTGGAGTAGCCAGTTTTTCTCCGTATCGCTCCGACCGGTGCAACCATTTAATGGGCGTATCATCTCCCTTGTCTGCGAGCAGGTCTTTGGCATATTTGGATATTGGGTGAAAGGGGTCGTCGTTAATATCGCTGCCTTCGATCACCGGTATATACTCATCCAACAGCGAGGTCATCTGCCGGGCAATCCGGGTTTTGGCCTGTCCACGCAACCCCAACAGGAGGATGTTATGTTTGCTCAGTAGCGCTCTTTCCACATCGGGTATCACGGTATCTTCGTACCCGACAATACCCGAAAAACTATTTTCATGCTGTTGCAGATTTTTGATCAGGTTTTCCCGAACCTCTTCTTTGATGGTACGGCTTGTATAGCTGCTTTTTTTCAATGCCCCCAGTGTCTTGATCTTTGATATATCCATTGCGTTATTATCAGTCTGTTGTTTAAAAAATAGTTTTTCTTTTGCCGGATTCAAAGTCGCGGAAGATGAACGAGCCCAGATTGTCCAGCGATGCAAAAAAAGCCTTCCCGTTATTGGTCTCGGTAAATTCGTGCACAAATTGCTGAAGGTAGGGGTCTGTTGCAATCATAAATGTAGTGATGGGTATTTTCAGCTTTTTGCACTGCGCTGCCAGGTTCATGCAGCGGTTCACCACCTTTCTGTCGAGCCCGAAACTGTTTTTATAGTATCGCTTGCCGATTTTGAGACAGGTAGGTTTTCCATCCGTGATCATAAAAATCTGCTTATTCGGGTTACGTCGCCTCCGCAGTATATCCATCGCCATTTCCAACCCTGCTACGGTATTGGTATGATAGGGGCCTACCTGCAGGTAAGGCAGGTCTTTCACCTCTATGGGCCAGGCATCGTTGCCAAACACAACAATATCCAGTGTATCCTTCGGATATTTCGTTTTGATGAGTTCACTCAGCGCCATGGCTACTTTCTTCGCCGGCGTGATCCGGTCTTCGCCGTACAGGATCATTGAATGCGAAATATCGATCATCAGCACCGTAGAGGTCTGTGCCTTGAAATCTGTTTCCCGTATACTCAGGTCGTCTTCGTGCATGCGAAAAGCATCGATGCCGTGGTTGATCTGCGCATTACGGATAGACTCGGTAAAATCAATCTGCTCCAGCATATCGCCGAACTGAAACTGACGGGTCTCGGGGTTTTGCTCATCGCCCTGCCCCGGCTTGAAGCTGTGGTGATCGCCGGCTTTGGATTTTTTCAGCCTGCCAAATACTTCTTCCAGGTTTCTTTTGCGAATACCCTGTTCTGTTTTTGGCGTAATCCGTATTTCTCCCTTTTGATTATCCCCGGTGATGTATCCTTTTTCCCGCAACTCCTCAATAAAATCTCCCATCGCGTATTCGTCATCTGTCAATTGATAGTTCTTATCAAGTTCGTTCAGCCATTGTAAAGCTTCGCCCACATCACCACTGGTGTAGTTGAGTATCTGCATGAACAGGTTTAGCAACTGTTCAAATTTTGATTTCCCCTCCTCCCGGGGGTCGTATAGTGAAAACTGGAAACCTAACATAGCAAACTCCTCCTTGTTTTAAAAGCTAACAGGCAATCGGGAACGCAGTACGCCGGCAGGTAGTGACCTATGCAATTTACGCTATTCAGTCTAAAAGAAAAATCAATTCAGCAGCGGCAGTTGGTGGTTACCCTACTGCTGTGGAAGTACGATGCATAAAACAACCTGATGTATAAGGGAAAACACACTGCATTCCCTGTGCCTCTGAAAGATAGTGTGCTCATTGCCCGGAAACACATTACAGCCATCCGCAATATGGGGGAAGCATCGGCGCAGTACACATCCGCTCTTCTACACGCTGTCGCTTCCCCAACAGGTCTATATCTTACTCAGGAAATATTTCATTCTCTTCACTGTTTCCGCCTGCCCCAGCATGACTGCAATATCGAACACATGGGGACCGAACTTACCGCCGACCAGCATAATGCGAAACGGCATCATTACTTCTCCCGGCTTCAAACCAGCGGCCGTAGCCCACTCCTTAAAATCAGCTTCCAGCGATGCGGTCTCCCATTCGGCCGCAGACAACTTTTCTATCACATCAACGAAAAACGTTCGCTTTGCTTCATTCCACTTCGGACGCACTGCTTCCAGATCCAATACCACCGGCGCCTCAAAGAAAAACGACGACTGTTCAACGAAATCCGGCAGCAGGGTTGCCCGGTCTTTTACCAGTTCCAACACCTTTTCAAAATGATCGTTATTGCTTATACTGATTCCCTTTTGATCAAAAAAAGATTTCACATGTGCTGCATACGACGAAACCGGTAGCTTTTTGATCCACTCATGATTGAACCATTTCGCTTTCTCGTAATCGAATTTAGCACCCGCGCTGTGCACACGGTCGACAGAGAATTTTTCCACCAGTTCCGTTTTCGTAAACAATTCCTGACTACTTCCATCATTCCATCCCAACAAAGCGAGCATATTAATGAAAGCTTCGGGCAGAAACCCTTTTTCACGGAATCCCTCCGTCAGCTCACCGCCTGAAGGATCGGTCCAGTTCATCGCATACACCGGAAACCCGTATTTGGCGCCATCCCTTTTACTAAGTTTGCCGCTCGGCCCCAATATCAGGGGGAGATGCGCCCACTGCGGCATTTTTTCCACCCTAAACAGGTATTGCCACAGTAAAACGTGCACCGGACTGCTGGGTAACCATTCTTCTCCCCTGAAAACATGGCTGATCTGCATCAGGTAATCGTCTACCACCACTGCCAGGTGATAGGTGGGCATACCATCGGCCTTTATCAACACCTTATCATCCACCAGAGAGGAGTCAAACTCAACCTCACCACGGATCATGTCTGTAAAGCCAATGCGTTCATCGTCTGGCATTTTAATCCTGATCACATGCGGGGTATTCTTTTCAAGCAACTCCTGCACCTCATCCGGAGCCAATGTCAGCGAATTACGCATGCGGCCCCGTATGGTACGGTCGTATTGTGGAGAGGGGTTTTGTTCCGTTTTGTATTCGGAACGCATTTTCTCCAACTCGTCCGGGGTATCAAAAGCTATATAGGCCTGGCCGTTGGTGATCAACTGCTCGGCATACTGCCGGTAAATAGCTTTTCTTTCGCTCTGGCGGTACGGGCCAAATGATCCGGGTTTCAGCGGACTTTCGTCCGGCTCCAACCCCAGCCACTGCAGGCAGTCGTAAATATATTGCTCAGCGCCTGCTACATAGCGCGTCTGGTCGGTATCTTCAATTCTCAGTACAAAATCTCCGCCATGTTGCTTCGCAAACAAATAGTTATATAAAACGGTTCTTACACCTCCCAGGTGCAAGCCACCCGTGGGGCTCGGCGCAAAACGCACCCTGACTCTTCTGTTATTCATGCTGCAAAGGTATTACATCGCGCAAAATAGGTAAAAACAGTTAGTACGGAAGTTGCGGCTGCAAGTTTCCGCTCTGCAGCGCATATGGGATGCGTTGCTACATGTTGCGCCTGCCGGGCTGGAAGTCATTGCTCATGAATGATCAATAACAAAGGGACCATTACAGTCCCCTTGTTTATATTAACCGTCCCAAGCGTTTGAAATGCTGTATGTGGTGCTGTTAAAGAATACAGAGGCAGGCTGTATCTGGCATTTGCGGGGACATACGTGGAATTAGCGGTATTCTCTATTGTTGAGCATATTAAGATACGCATCAGCAGCCACCTGGCGATCTTTCATTGAGCATACGGTAGAAAGCAACCAGTAAAAAGAAGTTTTTCGTCTGTATGATGTAGATGGCTAATCCAGGCGCGGCGATGCCAGGTATTCCTGTAAAATGATGGTAGCGGCAATCTGGTCTACCGCAGCTTTATTTTGCCGCTGCTTCTTCTTCATACCCATATCCAGCATAGCTTGTTTGGCCATACCGGAGGTAAACCGTTCGTCTACTGTTGTTACGGGTATACCCGGAAATTCCTTTTGCAGTTTTTTAATAAACCGCCTCACGGGTTCTGTAGCGTGGGTATCAGAATCGTCCAGGTTTTTAGGTTCTCCGATCACGATTCGCTCTACCGTCTCTTTGGCAAAATACTCTTTCAGAAAAGGTATCAACCGGAGCGTTTCAACAGTCGTCAATGCCGTTGCAATGATCTGCAATGGATCCGTTACGGCTATGCCGGTTCTTTTCAGTCCGTAGTCAATGGCGAGAATGCGGGGCATAGGGCAAAGGTAAGGGTTAGGGGAAGATAGTAAAATGGTAAGATGGTAAGACCGTGAAGTGATAAGGCCGTAAAATGGTAAAATGGTATCAATCACGGGGTGCGGTGGAAGCATACTCCTTCGCATGTATCTTAATCCGCTTTGGGGAAAGCATTTCAAATCCGTCACTTTGCGAGCTCCAAACCCAGTATCAGTGGAGAGGCATTCACCAGTGCATGCAGCAGTGCAGCATAAAAGATGTTGTTTGTTTTCAGATATACATAGCCATAAGCCCAGCCTCCGATGCATGCCAGTCCGGTAAAAATAATGGAGCCGGAATGAAAATGTACCAGTCCGAATATCACGCTGGTAATGGCAAGGGCAGTGTAAACACCCGTAGCCTGCGTATGCGCTTTCTCCAATAACCAGGCGGCGCCAAATAACAGCAGGGTGATCAACGCCGGAAACCATTGCATATCCCCTTTCAGTCCATACCCTGCCAGCAGGGCAAACAACAACATTATACCAAGCCCCCATTTCCAAAACGGCTGCCAGGAAGCCTGCGCAATCCGCTTTTGCATCATGTTTTGCAGCACCCCGCGAAACACCAGCTCTTCAAACAAAGCCGTATGCAGGAAAATAGCAAGTATCCTGCGGGCAATGGTTTCTATACGAACCATATCCCAGGCTGCACGCTCTCCAGGGGCTATAAAATTCACACCATACCCTATAGCGAACACACCCACGTAAAAAACAGCCCATACCCATAATACTGTAACCAAAAACTTCCACCGGAATACCGGATAGGCTCCCACATCCTGGAGATTTCTGATCACAGAAAAAGCAAAGATGGCAGACAACATTACCGTGATGCGGTATACGGAGTCGAAGCCGCTCCCGTGAAAAGGCAGGTTACCGGGAGGATCCACTTTCACCAGGGTAACCGGGAAAAAATACAGAAAGAAAAAAACGAAATCAAACCAGTCTATCCCTGTTTTACTGTTATCCCTGGCTGCATATGCCAGCACAGGGAAGAACAACAGGTATGGTACCAGGAACAAAGTTCCTTTGAACGGATTGACGCCATTGCATGCCATATAGCCATAAAACAACAGCAGCAGCAACAGCGGAAACAGGATGATCCGCCGGATATTGCCCCGCAGCCTGCTCCGGCACCAGTTGCTGATGACCGGCTTGCCGATCGTGAAAAAGAGAAAATACAGGACGACAAAAAAAGGCGCTGCAATCATTATATCAGCAGTCGCACTGACCTTCCGGGAGAAAAGAATAAAGATCAGCGTCAGCAATGCCGTATACGAGAGACTTTTTCTGCCGGCAGCGATAACTTCGGTTGGGGGAAGGTTCATGGACAACAGGGTTACTGGTTTTTGCAGGTCGAATCTAAGCTTTCTGAAAGGAGTTTGCAAATGAACCTGCGATAGCTACACTCCGCCGGACTATATCCGGGTTATAATGGTGGTTTACCTTCCGCCTCCCCCTAAGGAACGGAAGGTTCATGGCTATGCATCGTCCTAAATTTTCATACATTTATAAGCATTATATTGATGTATGCAAGAAACAACTGCCCCACAGAAAAAAGGACTTGTCGCAAGATCGTTAGACCTGGTTGAAAAAATAGGGAATAAACTGCCCGATCCTGCCATTTTATTTTTGGGACTGATGCTCCTGATCTGGGTGCTTTCGGCATTATTATCAT
The DNA here is from genome assembly GCA_037190905.1 of Agriterribacter sp. Lineage (GTDB taxonomy): Bacteria > Bacteroidota > Bacteroidia > Chitinophagales > Chitinophagaceae > Agriterribacter. Next base: position 262,827 of record JBBCKG010000002.1, read on the forward strand.
CGACTATATTTACGGAGATAGACCCCAGGTCCGGCGAACCCATCCGGGTCATTAATTTATTGAAGGGAGAAATGATCACGGCGTTCTTTGCCAATATGATCGGCACCTTCACGTCTTTTGCCCCGCTGGGCATTGTGTTGGTAGCCATGCTTGGGGTGGGTGTGGCCGATCTGTCCGGATACATCAATGCCGGATTAAAGCTGATGTTGAGTGTTACCCCTAAACAATTGCTGACCCCGATGCTGATCTGTGTAGCATTGATTTCGCATACAGCCGCTGATGCCGGTTATGTATTGGTGATACCGCTGGGCGGCATTATATTCTATGCAGCGGGAAGGCATCCGTTGGCTGGTATCGCGGCGGCATTTGCCGGCGTGTCTGGTGGTTTCAGCGCCAATTTTGTTCCATCCGGCATTGATCCCTTATTGCAGGGGTTTACGCAGTCAGCAGCTCAGATCATCAACCCGTCCATAGAACTCAACCCGTTGAATAACTGGTTTTTTACAGCGTCGTCTTCCTTTGTCATTATATTGGTGGGGTGGTACCTGACGGACAAGGTGGTAGAGCCACGATTGAAAAATGTAGCCGTAGCCATCGATGAGGGTGATGCACCGCAACTGGAGCATTTGAGCAGGAAGGAGAAAAAAGCATTCTACACGGCGTCGCTGGTCATGCTGTTGAGTTTGATCGGATTGTTTTGCTGGGCTTATCCGGCAAGCTCACCCTGGAGGGCTCCCAATGGAGATATTACTTCTTTTCAGGCGCCGTTGATGCGATCCATCGTGCCGCTGATTTTTATTATATTTTTAGTGCCGGGTGTTGTATACGGCATGATGTCCGGCGTGTTTAAAACCTCAAAAGACATCATCGCAAGCATGTCGAAGTCCATATCCGGCATGAGCTATTATATCGTAATGGCTTTTTTCTGCGCCCTGTTTATAGACGCGTTCAACAAATCCAATCTCGGGGCGCTTTTAGCATTGAAAGGTGCATCGGCATTACAGCAGATGGCCCTGCCCACCGGGGTGACCATCGTCGGGATCATTTTGCTCACTTCGGTCGTCAATTTGTTTATCGGATCAGCCTCCGCCAAATGGGCCTTGCTGGCGCCGATCATGGTACCCATGCTGATGCAATTGGGTATTTCACCGGATCTGACCCAGGCATCTTACCGCGTGGGCGACTCGGTATCTACCGTCATCACACCGCTGATGCCTTATTTTCCGCTGGTAGTGGTCTTTTGTCAGAAATATGTGAAACGTGCAGGGATAGGCACACTTGTATCAATGATGATACCCTACTCTATTGCTTTCGGCATAGCCTGGACCGCTTACCTGCTCCTGTATTGGTGGATCGGATTCCCGTTGGGTATACAGTCCTCCTATGAGTATATTCCTTAGGTTCCGAACTCTGTGCCAGGTTGGGGGGGGACTGGGGGACACAGGTGACCCTGGGCAGGTCGAAAATGTCCCGGGAGTCCCTATAAGTCAAATAACGGGCGTAGCAGCTCCGCAGGTTAGTACAAAATCTTTCAAACATGCCTATGCGGAAAAATAAGACTGAAAAGAAATATATACAGCCAACATCAGCCCAAAAACAGATCGCCAATCACAAATACAGCAAACACCACGCTGGCGATACCGTTGGCAGTCATGAAGGCAATGTTCACCCGGCGGAGATCATCGGGTTTTACGATGGAATGCTGGTACAGCAGCATGCCGGTAAACACACACACGCCCAGCCAGTACCAAATGCCAAATGCGCCATAGATACCGGCTGCCAATACCAGTATCGCTGCCAGCAGGTGCAGTACCTGCGATACTTTCAACGCATTCTTTTTTCCGAGCCTTGCGGGTATGGAATAAAGATCCTGCGACCGGTCGAATTCCTCATCCTGCAGGGAGTATATGATATCGAAGCCGCTCACCCAAAACAATACCGTTAGCGAAAACATCACGGGCAACCAGTCGAACCGTCCGGTAACCGCCAGATAAGCGCCGATCGGGGCCAGGCTCAACCCGAGACCCAGGACAAGATGACAAAGTGCTGTAAATCGTTTCGTATAGCTATAGCCGAGTACCACCAGCAATGCCACTGGTGACAAATAAAAGCAAAGCGGGTTGATGAAATAGGTGCAAACCGTAAAGAGTGCACAGCAAAGGATGGTAAATCCTAATGCGCTATTGGCTTTTATGATACCCGCCGGTATTTCCCTGATGGCCGTTCTGGGATTTTGCGCATCAAAACTCCGGTCGAGGTAGCGATTAAAGGCCATGGCCGCGCTACGGGCAAACACCATACACAGCACCACCAGTACAAACAGCACCCATAGCGGCCTGCTACCATTCGGGGGTGTATGAATGCCGGGGGAAAGCAACTGAAATATCTCCTGCCTGGCGGCCAGAAAAAAACCGATCATGGCAAAAGGCATCGCAAAAATGGTATGCGAAAACTTGATCAGGCTCAGATAATTTCTTGCGGTTGACATAATTGCAAAGATAAACCCAACGGGTGGCTTAATTAAAACATTTCGATAGTTCCCACAACACAATGCCGGCCGCCACCGATATATTCAGGGAGTGCTTGGTACCCGACTGCGGAATTTCAATACATCCATCGCAGAGCGCCAGTACCTCGTCTGCCACCCCCTCTACTTCGTTACCAAATACCACTGCCAGCCCCTGTTTTTCGCCAAGCAGCAAACCAGCGTTGATATGCCCCAGGTCCACACTGCCCTCTGCCTGCTCTACGGCCCATACTGCATATCCTTTTTCCTGCAATGCAGTCACCGCCGCCCGCGTAGTTTCGTAGTAGGTCCAGGATACGGTTTCCGTAGCGCCCAGGGCGGTTTTATTAATATCGCGGTGGGGAGGCCGCGGGGTATAGCCGCAGAGACAGATCCCTTCCATAGCAAATGCATCGGCCGTTCTGAAAACACTCCCAACATTGTGCATACTCCGGATATTGTCCATTACCACCGCCACAGGTCGTTTTGGAGATGCCCGAAACTCCGCAGCAGACTTCCGGTTCAACTCTTCCATACGTAGTTTTCGCATACGCAAATATATTGTAAAATCACCCGGGTGCGGGGTTCGTACCGGACAGAACAGTTACAAAAAAACGGCTGTCATCCGACAACCGCTTTTATACGTTTTCCAGGGATAAATCCGTTAACTTATTTCTTAGCTTTGATATCCAGTGTGATATTTACTTCAGGGCGAATGAATTTGTCGCCGAGCGACTGGTCATTTCCGTAGAACAGCCCCCATTGTGTTCTGTCTATATTAAAATTAGCTTTAGCAGTAGCTTCTGTTTCAGACACGGTTATTTTAGCAGGAAACGTTACATTTTTTGTACTGTCCCTCAACGTCAGGTTACCACTCAGCAAATGCGTACCGGATGTATCATTTTGCAAAGCTTCTACTTTGGTAATTTCAAATTTTGAAGTCGGATGATTTTCAGCATCCAGAAAGTCAGCACTCTTCAGGTGACCCACCAGTTTTCCGTTGGTTTCTGCATCGTCCAGATCGAAATTTTTGATGGAGTTGATATCAATAACAAAATTGCCCCCAACTACCGCACCGTCAGCAACGGTCAGGCTACCGGAAGACAGTTTAAATTCACCGTTGTGTTGTCCTACTGGTTTGGTACCCAGCCATCCAACAGTGCTTTCCGCAATGTCAACAGTGTACGCTACGCCTTCTCCGGCAGCAGCTTCTTGTTTGTCAGCAGTTTCGGCTTTCGCAGCATCCGGGGCCTGGTTGCAGGATGCAAGCATAGCCGAGATCACCACAAGGGATAAAATAGATTTCTTCATATTGATTTTTTTTAATTTGGGCGTAAAAATAGACATAATGATTCAATGTTTAAACATCAAAAGTCATGCCTTTGTCAAATTTCATGTTATTTTTTTAACAATATATCCATGAGGTGTGGATAGTTCGGGAAAATTGTTCTTTGGAAAAATCCCAAATACGGCGGAACCGCTTCCGCTCATGGCTGCATACAGGGCACCTTTCTTGTACAGCAGGTCGCGAAGCTGGCCTATGGCGGGATATTTTTGAAATACCGGTTGTTCAAAATCATTCCTCAACCGGTCGCGCCAGGTACTTACCGGCTGCAACACCAGTTCAGGAAGCGAATACGCTGCTGCATGCGGGGTAATCTGGGTAAAAGCCCAGGCAGTATGCACATGTATGCCCGGATGTACGATCAGCAGGGAATAATCAGACAGGTCGAGCGCCAATGGTTGCAGGCGCTCTCCTCTTCCCGTAGCAAAGCAGGGACGGTTGACCACAAAAAACGGACAATCGCTTCCCAGTTGCAGACTATATTGTATCAGTTGCTGCTCCGTCAGTTGCAGGCGATACATATTGTTGAGCAATTGCAGCATATAAGCCCCGTTGGCAGATCCGCCACCAAGGCCGGCTCCTGTGGGCAGTGTTTTGTGGAGATGTATTTTCAGCGGACCAATTTGCGGAAAATCTTTTTGGAGCAGCGCCAGTGCTTTTATACAAATATTATCGTCGTTGCTGCCCGGTACGGTAATGCCGGTTGTGGTAAATTCGTGTTCTTCGGCTTTTACGGCTTCCAGTGCATCCTCCCACTTCAGGGGATAGAAGACTGTTTCCAGATCATGAAACCCATCCTCCCTTTTGGAGATGATATGCAGCCCTAAATTGATCTTACAGTTGGGGAAAACTATCAAAATAGTAGGTATATAAGTTGCCGGCAGCCAGGTCTAACTATTCTTGCGCCGGTTAATCTCGTCGCGGATGGCTATGGCCTTCAGGTAATCTTCCTGTTCCAGCACTTCATTCAGCAATTGGTTCAGCTCTTCAATCGACTTGTTTTTCAGGCTTTCTGTGCTGCCTGACTCTTTCGTCGGTTCGTCTTCTTCTTTTGTCTTTTTTCCTGAATCCTCCATCAAAATACCCGCACTTTCCAGAATATGCTCATAGGTATAGATGGGGCAGCCAAAACGCACGGCCAGGGCCAGGGCATCGGAGGTGCGGGAGTCGATCTCTACCGTATCGTGTTCATTGCTGCACAGCAGTTTGGAATAAAATATCCCCTCCTGCAAATCGCTGATGACAATCTCGTGCAGCTCTACATTAAATGCCATCATGAAGTTTTTCATCAGATCGTGGGTCAGCGGACGGCTTGGCTGCATTCTCTCCAATGCCACCGCTATCGCCTGCGCCTCAAAACCACCTATCACGATCGGCAACCTTCTCAATCCATTGGTTTCTCCCAAAACCACCGCGTAGGAATGCGTTTGTGTGATACTATGTGACAATGCGACTATTTCCAGTTCTATTTTCTTCATAATCTGTTGCGAATGTACAAGAATTTTGCAAAGGGCTGAACTCAAAAGCCAAGAAAAAAACCGCTCCGGTTAACCGGAACGGCTCTAACCTGAAAGGTTGTTTTCTCATGCTACGCCTCTAAGCTTTTTTAGCGCTTCTATGATCCTGGGCACTACTTCAAAAGCATCGCCGACTATTCCATAATCGGCAGCCTTGAAAAACGGCGCTTCCGGATCTTTATTGATCACCACAATGGTCTTGCTTCTGTTCACACCGGCCAGGTGCTGGATGGCGCCGGAAATGCCGATGGCGATATACAGGTTGGGCGCAATGGCCAGTCCTGTTTGCCCCACATGCTCGTGGTGCGGGCGCCAGTCGGCGTCTGATACGGGACGACTACAGGCCGTAGCCGCACCGAGTAATGCAGCCAGTTCTTCCACCATTCCCCAATTTTCGGGGCCCTTTAAACCACGTCCGCCGCTTACAACAATCTCCGCTTCACTCAGCGGTATCTCTCCTTTCACTTTGTTGGTGGATACAATTTTTACTTTAGGGGCATCGGCAGTAGCACTAAAAGGTGCTACCGTAGCGGTGTCACTTCCCGTAGCAACGGCTGAAAAAGAGTTGGGATTCAATCCGATAATTTTCACATCGGTATTCACCGATACATGCGCAAAAGCCTTTCCGGAAAACACCGCTTTCTTTACAACAAAACCACTAGTGGTATCGGGCAATGCAACTGCACCAGATACGAACCCTGCTTTCAGGCGGGCGGATAGTCGTGGAGCAATTGCCTTCCCTTCAGCATTGTTGGAAAACACCACTACTTTGGCGCCGACTGCACTTACAACCTGCGCTATTAAAGCAGCAGCGCCCTGCGCATCCGGCGATTCAGCACTTACCTGGTGAATAGTGTTAATACCATGCCCACCCAGGTTCTGCAACCCCTCCGGATTTCCGTATACTACGCCTTCGGCAGCCACCCCTAACTGTGCTGCCAGTTGTGCGCCATAATTCAATGCTTCCAGCGAGCCTTTTTTAACCTCTCCGTCTGAATGATCTATAAATATTAAAACAGCCATAGCCGATTATTAAGATGATACTTGATTGTATTGAATATTGCCGGTCAAATCAATTTAGCGTCCTCATGAAGAATCCTCACCAATTCGGCTGCATCGTCGGCCGGGATAAGCTTAACGCCTGCTTTTGCCGGAGGAAGCTCAAAACTTACAATACTTGTTAATTGGTCAGCCGCCACCGGCTCCACCACTTTCAGCGGCTTGGTACGTGCCGCCATAATTCCCCGCATATTGGGAATACGGGGTTCCGCCATTCCTTTCTGGCAACTCACTACCAACGGAAGCGCCACTTCGCATACCTCCTCGCCTCCTTCTATTTCACGCGTTACCGTAGCCGTACCGCCATTCAATGTAAACGACAATGCCAGCGGTATATATGGATAATCCAGCAATTCAGCTACCATGCCGCCAATAGAAGCACTGTTGTAATCGATGGTTTCTTTACCGGTAAAAATCAGGTCGTATGCACCCTCCCGGGCAATAGCAGCAATTTGAGAAGCAATATAAAAACTATCCTGCCCTTCTGCGTTCACCCGTAAGGCCTCATCGCCTCCGAGCGCCAGCGCCTTACGGATGATCGGCTCGGTATCGGCCGATCCTACGGTTACAAGATGAATAACCGTAGCAGGATCTTTTTCCTTGAGCTCAATGGCCTTCACCAAAGCATACCACTCGTCGTAAGGATTGATGATCCATTGTACACCATCGGTAGCGAATTTCGTATTATTATCAGTGAAAGCTATTTTTGCAGTGGTATCAGGCGATTTACTGATGCAAACAAGTATTTTCATTGAATAGTGTTTAAAACAATAAAGTTGTTTATGCAACTAATTGTATTGCAAATATAATATTCCCATACAAATTTTACCATAAAATCGGGAAAATATATGGATTTTCTATGAACAGAAAGCAACAACTGCTGGAAATGCTCCAGAAAGCGCCTCACGACAGCTTTTTGAACCATGCACTGGCGCTGGAACATATCAGAGAGGGACAGGATGAAGCAGCGAAAGCAGTATTTACCGCTTTGCTTGCGCTGGATCCGCAGTATACCGGCAGCTATTACCACCTGGCGCAACTGCTGGAGCGAAACGGCGATATAGATGGTGCACTGGAATGGTACCGCAGGGGCATGGCGGCCACGCAGGCCGCTGGAGAAACCAGGGCATACAACGAACTCAGATCGGCTTACGAAGAATTGAGCGAGGATTAGAAAAGAAATACCATGAACCTGACCAACGCTTTTACCAGTTATATCGCCAACGAAAAATTATTCGGGAAAAACGACCGGCTGTTGCTGGCTGTAAGCGGCGGGGTAGATTCTGTCGTATTATGCGAACTTTGCCATCGGGCCGGATTCTCATTTACAATCGCCCACTGCAATTTCCGGCTGCGGGGCGCTGAAAGCGATCGCGACGAAGCTTTTGTTAAACTGCTGGCACAAAAATACAACGTGGATGTATGGTGTACAGCATTCGATACAGAAGGCTATGCAGCAGCTAACAAAGTATCGATACAGGTGGTAGCCCGGGAGCTGCGGTACGAATGGCTACACTCCCTGCTGAGCACCGACAGCCAGGCCCCTACCCTGCTGTTGACGGCCCACCATGCAGACGATAACACCGAGACCGTACTGATGAACATTTTCAAAGGTACCGGTATGCAGGGGCTGAAGGGCATATTGCCCAAACAGGGAAAACTGGTGAGACCTTTGCTGTTTGCCAGCAAAAAAGATATACTCGGGTTTGCATCGCAACACCAACTGCAGTACGTAGAAGATTCCAGCAACCATTCGGATAAGTATACCCGAAATTTTTTTCGCCGTCAGGTGATTCCCCTGGTACACCAGGTGATTCCCGAAGCGGAAGACAATATGGTGAACAACCTGCAGCGCTTCCGGGAAGCCGCCTTGTTATACGAACAATCTATACAGGTGTATAAAAAAAAATTGCTGGAACACAGAGACAACAATATAGAAATACCGGTTGCAAAGCTGCTGCTGCAGCAGCCCCTCTCTACCATTGTGTATGAACTGATCAAAGATTATGGATTCCACGCCCGGCAGACGGAAGACGTGCTATCGCTGCTACATAGCGAAACGGGCAAATACACCCGCTCTGCCACCCACCGCATCCTGCGCAACAGAAACCGCCTGATTATTTCTCCACTGCAAGAGCAGCACGACCATCTGGTGCTGATAGAAGACAATGCTGATGAAATATCTTTCGACCGGGGAACGGTGATCCTTATCCGAAAAAAAATAAACGGTGATGTCGATATCCACGGCGATCCCGCAACTGCCATGCTCGATGCACAACACATACGCTACCCCCTGTTGTTGAGAAAATGGAAGCCAGGCGACTATTTTTACCCCCTCGGTTTGCGAAAGAAAAAAAAACTGGCGCGTTTTTTTATCGACAGTAAGTTGTCGCTGAATGAAAAAGAGCAAACATGGGTCATCGAATCGGATAAGAAAATCATCTGGGTGGTAGGATGGCGTATAGACGACCGTTTTAAAATTACAGACAAAACCAGGGATTTGCTGGTAATCAGATTCAAAAACGGCTGACAAGCGTGCGGGAATAATGAACGACAAAACCCCTGGTTATGGCAGAAAAAAAAGCGGTGATATTCGATATGGACGGAGTGATACTCGACAATGAAGGGTTCTGGGCACAGGCCGAAGCTGAAGTATTCGGCTCATTGGGAGTGGCATTGAACGATGCGCTGTGTAAACTAACCCGCACGATGACGACAACGGAAGCAGTACAATTCTGGTTCGACAGGTATCCCTGGGAAAACATTTCGTTGACCGATACAGCAAAAAGAGTGGTGAACAGAGTGATAGAACTGATACAAACAGAAGATTGCACTATTGACAATATCCGCCCCTTCATTGAAAACCTCAGAAGCACTGGCTACAAAATAGGACTGGCTACCAACTCGCCGGGATACTTTATACCCATATGTCTGGAAAGAGCAGGCGTTGCTGACTTGTTTGATGCCGTTTCTTCCGCAGAAGATGAATTACAGGGCAAGCCGGATCCGGCAGTATACCTCACTACAGCAAAGAAACTAGGTGTTCCGCCGCAAAATTGCATTGTCATAGAAGATTCCTACCATGGAATGATGGCTGCTAAAAAAGCGGGAATGACGGTACTTGCTTTTACCAATAACAATGATGAACTGCGTTTCGACATCGCTGACCGGGTTCTTCAAAACTATTCTGAAAACAACTGGTGGTGGAAGAATCAGGCGCAGGGATTGTAAAAGACAATGACCGTTGTTAGTTGCTACTGCTCCCTTCACGGAGGTCTTCTTCTCCCATTGTGGCTAATCCTGCTTCAGCAATTGATAGCTACTGGTATCACGTCCTTTAGACATAATCCGTATCGTGTACATCCCGTTGCTCAGGCCTTTCAGCGATAGTTGAGTGGTAGAGAAATTAGCGCTCAAACGCTTCACTTTAACGCCTGCCGTATTGAAAACCTCGATTGTCTCATCACCGTTCAACCCGCTAATGGTTGCATAAGCCGCAGCGGGGTTGGGGTAAATGGTCACGTTACTTCGATCATCCCTTGACACAGCAACAACAGCGGAAAAAGTAAACCTGCCGTCGGCATCAACCTGTTTAATCCGGTAAAAGCTCCTGGATCGAAGTGGCGTAGCATCACTGTACTCATACAGCATCCTGATATGGCTTTCGCCATTTACAGCTTTTGTTTTCACAAAAGCTATTGGTGAAAAAACATTTTCGTTCGAACTCCTTTCTACGTAGAATCCGAGGCTATTCGTTTCAGTGGCCGTTTCCCAAACTATATGCGCTTTGCTGTCATTAAAGTTTGCGTAGACATGTAATCCTGTTACCGGCAGTACGGCCAGGCTTCTGGCTATTGTAAAATAAGTAACATTATTATCATTCAGGTTCGTAGCAGCGCTGGCCACACCACCAGCAACTATAAGGGGAATGAAATGTCGGTTTACAGTGAAACCAGGATCGTCGGCAACTACCATATAATAGGCATGGGCTGAACCAGGTAATCCGCTGAACTGGTAATGCAGATTGCCCACTGCACCCCGGTCCTGAGATTGCCATATCCTGCTGCTTCTATGCACTGTATACCCCGGCATTCCCGACAGTGTTGTATTAAACTCCTCGAACAACCCTCCGTTGTCTGCAAACGTCATAAACTGAAGGTTGTTATCAAAACCCGGATGGTAAGTGGCTGAATTCAGGTTGGTAAAATTATCATTGGTCGAAACAACCAGGTATTGCCCGGCCGTAGTAGTGGTGCCCGTATTATTTACGGAATGCGATATGCGCTGGTGGAAGTTTGCCGAGTTATCATCACGCCCCAACCCAAAAACGTTGTGTCGAAACGAACCGCCCGTAGTCGCATTCCAGACAACCGATCCATCGCTGGCAATATAGTCCTTCGAAGCATCACCTGATGTCCGCAGGGTAACACCATATTTGAGCGCCAGGTAACTTTCTACTTTATGAATATCAACAGCAGTCAGGGAGCTTTTGTACCATAACACTTCAGGAATAGCATCTGAAAAGTAGTAACCGGGAAATTCTCCTATAGAGAACCTGAAGTTTGAAGCCCCGCTGTTTGCAAAAAGGCTTCCATCTCCCGTTACCGAAGCACCATTTACATACGATACAATGCCAGTGGTGGTATTAGAAGCCCGCCGTCCACCCCTTATGGCAGCACTACCTACTTTTGTATGAGAAATAGATAATGTTGCATTACCAAATTCATTACGATTATATCTGAAACCTGTATTACAGCGGTTGGCATTACATGGAGAACTTGTACTGGATGAAGTAATTTCGGATACCATATCAAAATCTCCAGAATTGCTCACTCCAAAATAAGTGACTTGCGCATTTACAATATTATCGGAGCTATAGAATGTGCTAACCGGATACGTATACCCGGAGCTGTAAGCGCTGCTGCCACTAAACTGTATTGCCGGGTTGAAGTTGAAATGCGCAGGGGTAGCATAAACAGAGGGACCAGCGCCTGAACCACTCAGGGGAAGAGTATTAAAAACACGGCTGGATGTCGGTGCATCGTTCTTCCAGGAAGCCTGGCTCCAGGAAGTATCCGAATCGGCTCTCATCCATACAGTCATATTAGCTGAAACCCCGCCCGGATATGTTTGAGCCAATAGGTCCAGTGCAATAAAATTGCACAATAAAAGAAGGCTAAATTTTGCCATAAAAACCTGTTTAATAAAACCTATGTTTGTCACTGACGCAAATCAGCTTCCTTAAAATAGCAGCACCCATATATCTTTAATTCCAGGCCGCAGAACCGCACGGAACGAACGCCTGGCTTTCGGGCATTAACGCGGTACCAATATGCTAAAAAGCCATCCAACGAAAGCGTAGCTGGTAATACATCTCAGCACTTACATTAACGCAAAGCACCATACATTATTTCAAGCATTTCAAAAATAAGTGTATACATATAGAACAGAACCGACATTCGAAAACCCTTATTCGTGCAGTCGTTGTTCTTCCACAGCCCAGGAGGGGCGATGAAAGCAACATATTCCCGGAAATACTGCTACACACCACAACGGTTGCATACACAGGAAGGCTATCAGAAAACGGCAATAGAAAAACAGCGAATACGCCAAAAAAAACTATCTTTCCCGATCTATAACAGCGTAAAAAATCCGGGGATGCTAACAGTAAGAAAGCTAACAAAAAGAAGCCATTACCCTTAAGATACAGCTTACACAAATGATAACGCCACGTTCTCTGTTAACTAACAGCACATCCGCAAAACAATATAAATATTAATACAGCTCGCAGGTGTCATAAAAAATACAGCATGAAAAAATATGGATTAATTCTTTCACTCCTGAGCGCACTTATGTTGACCACAGCAGCCCCTTTTACAAAACCGGTCGATGAAGATTCGGTGAAGGCGTATTTTAGCAAGTGGTCTGTTACACAACTGGCAGAAGGGGGCAGGATAGATGCCATTCGCCAACTGGATAAGGAAATAGTGGTATGTGCCGCAAGAGGAGCGCATAAAGGAAAGCTGTTCATCAGTTATGATAAAGGATTAAACTGGCGTTTGCTCGCCCGGCCGGTTAGCACCGACATCACCTGTATTGCTGAAACAGGCAGACGCAATGAATTTTATATACTAACGGGCACGGCTGAAGTCTGGGGCACCTCCGATGGCGGCAAAACATGGCAACACCTGAAAACATTGCTGGCAAAAAACAAAAATCGCCAAAAGTATGCAGCAGCATACGCCATTATGTATACCGATCAGGGTAGTTTACTGGTAACAGATACGGATTCGGACGGTGGCCATATTTATCGCTCCGTAGACAAGGGAAAAACCTGGCAGGACAGAGGGGCTGTTTCTCCTAACGCATTGTACCGTCTGGAAAGAACAGGCAATGGCATCCTGGTAAACGGCTGGCAGGGTGCGGTATATAAAAGTATTGATGACGGCCTTACCTGGAATAAGATGCAACAGCTCACCGACACCGCCCTTTTTGCAACAGAATACCTGGGCATGGCCGTGGCACTACAGGCAGACCAGTCTGGCAAAATTTTCCGGAGCCCTAACCTGGGATACGAATGGGATTCCGTAGCCCACCTGCCAGGCTCCGCAGACGACTTCGTGAACATTGGCTATGGAGCCGCCTACTACAGTACCTATACCCAAACAAAAGAAGTGTACCTGACCATTGATTACGGTAAAAACTGGACTTCGTTAGGGAAATTGCCCACAGTGGATGAAGACTGGCTCGACCATGGTATAAGATTAGAAACAGCAGACTCCATTATTACATTGTCCGGTACCAACAAAGGCTTTATGTTGCGAACAGCTTTTCATAAAAGCGCATTGGCGCAACAACTAGACGATTGGCATAATCACCAGACTACCTTCGATGCTTCAAAAACCACCGTAGTACCAGACATCGCCATCGTTGGCCAGATCGTAGATGTGGAAGCCTTGAACGAGCCGGAAGATATTGTTGTACACAGAGGGTTTGCCTATATACCCTGCCGGGACGGCAATAACGTGGCCATTATTGATGTCAGCAATCCGTCGAAGCCGGTGATGGCCTTCAACCTCAAAGATCCGGATATACTGGATGCTTTTGGCGTAGCGATTGAAAATGACCACCTCTTTGTTCTGTCCATGACCAATAACATGGTAACGGTGTATCATATCAGTAACCCCTACCAGCCACGGAAAGTAGGGGCTGTAAAGGTGGGAGGAGAAGGCGCTTATCTCCACTCGTATCGTTCCAATTACACCCGTTTACGTAAAATAGTGGTGCAGCATGGTTATGCCTATGTAACACATAGCTCGGAAAGCAAGGTATATATACTGGATGTGAAACATCCGGCAAAGCCGGTTATCGTCAGCAGCTTTCACACAGGAGATGGCGCATTTGCAGCATTGGTGCAGCAAAACACCCTGTACCTGGCGGGCTATGGTCCGGGCTCTTCCGTGATCACAGTCGATATCACCGATAAAAAAAATCCGGTGATCACCGATAAAATATACGATCCCGTGACCTTAAAAGGAACCTGTGCTTTGGCCATCCGTAACAACCACCTGTATGCAGTAGCCTATAATGCCGGAACTGTATGGAGCCTGGATATACAGGACCCGTTGCATCCCCGCGTCGTTCAGTCCATTGCTGATCGGGATATGCGTGGCCCCGGACGCATTGCCTTTCACCAAAACACAGCCTTTGTATTAAACTCCATCAACAATTCCGTGTCGGTCATTAACACCGATGGCGAAGGAAAAATGAAGGTGGAAACTTTTCTCCGGCATCCATTGTTGAAAAGAGTATATGGCATCGCTGTTGTTGATAATTGGCTGATGCTCGCCGGGAGGGAAGCAAAGAGTTTTATGATCCTTGATATTAATAAGCTACATGTACATCGGTAAACGGTATGCGCTTTCTTTGTATTCTTTGTCGTTTCTCATAAACGTCATCCTCGCTGAATTAATCAACCAGTTGTACGATTACGCTTTTGATAGCCCTTTTTTGTGGTTAAGAATATCGGAAACCTAGCCCTTGCTTATTCCAAGTATTTCAACCAGGTCTTTAGATTTCGGGGCATGAACGCTAATGAATTCTTCTAAAAGCCCATACTTGTATAGTCCGAAGACAATATTTTTTTATGCTCCTTGTACACTTCCTTAGCCACCATCGTTATCTTTTCCTTTTTTGACGCATCAAAAGACTCCATTTTAAGCATCAGGCCAGAGGCCTTTGACAAGTCTGGAACACCTTTTTTGCTTTTACGCATTAATGTGCCAAACTGCTGCATCATGCTGTTGGCTGTTTGTACACCCATATGCTGCGCTATCCATAATTTGGCTTCACTGGCTTCAGATTTCATTTCAAAAATATCACACTGGTATCCTAATATATCCTCGGTCCCTATTTTTTTAAATGTAAATTCTGCATCGTTTTCTTCAGTTGCCTGCACAGCTTTTTCTGTAATAGCAGATGCAAAGCCACCCAATGTCATATAGCTCTTTTCCTTCTCCATAAAAACAATCATCTGCCCATCGTCCATCACCATAAAAGCATTCTTTTGCGCTTCGGAAACCATGCCTAAATATGGGCCTTCAGACACCCAAAGGGTTACATCGGTTCCTCGCCCTTTCTGCTCACCCTCCAGCATCTCATATTGAATACCTAACACAAAATTGTATTGTTCCTGCAACGGTTTTGTGCTACCTACTTTCGAAGCAGATGGGGCGCCCTTCTCCTGACTATTCGTAACAGCTTTCTTCGACGGCGTATCGCCATCATTATCCTGATCTTCCGTGTGTTGATCAACAGCTTTCTCCGCTTTATCCAGGGCCTTATCAATAGCCTTGTCTACTTTATCCTCCGCTCTGCGACTCGCCTTTTCCTGAATTTTACGCTCTAATTTTCTGCCTAAGCCCCTAAGTGTCTGGCTACTGGCATCTTCCGGAAGCATACACAGTACCAACATCCCCAGTCCACAAAAAAATGCAAAAGTTGAATGATGTTTCATGTTCTACAAACCTTATTAATCTAAATTAAAAACGGCAATATACAGCAAACGATTTTTGTTTATAACAAACGCGTATAAACAATTTTATTGTGATGTTATGCAGCCTTCAATTTGTTGAGGTTTACATTAATTGGTAAGGCAACTTCCTGTTTAGGGAAAAACAACTACTAACGTAAATGAATACCGTCAATATTTAGTATTGTAAAATATACCTATATTAAACCACGTTTTTTAATCCACTCTTTTTTGATTACCTGCCACTACCCAGGAACCTGCAGCAAATGTTTTAGTGGCTTTCTTTAGCATTTCTGGTATTACCAGAAACAGGATATCATTGTACTTACTGTAATAAACTGCAAAAAATACAGATTTTGAATATTTTGATGGCAATGATAAGCAAATTGAGAATGAATGGGCGGTACATCGGATTGAAACAACAGCCAATTTATCAGATAGTATGATAAATTTAAAAAAGAGTAGTGTTAATGCAAGTAGAGAAAACTGCCGGAAAAGGTGTTAAGTCTTATTATTCGTAGAAGGAAATGAGCTTAACATGCTAAATGCCAAAGTACCCTGAAAAGCTATAATTGACAGTCATGAAAATGACCAAAGATTCATTAATGTTTATTTTTTTAGACTCATCAATATTTAAAGAACGTTCTAGTCCTCTTTTGGAGTTCTAAACAAGGATAGTACAAGCATGATAAGACCAAAGATAGAAAAGGTAATACCTGTATATATGTTCACGGATTCGTTCCTGTTTTGCTCTATAGTTGCGATATTATGATATCCGATCAGTAGAATGCCAATTGTTAAAAAAAATATACCAATAACAAATCGAAGGTCGAGTAATTTTTTCATTGCAATTATTTTCCGTTCAATAAAAGATGATATTCAGGATAAAAGTAACAAGCAGTATGATGATGCCTAAAACAAGCGGGTTCTTATACCATATTTTAGCTGCGTCTTTTTGTTTCGGAGTAAGACTATATACAAGCCCTATCAAGCTTGCTTCTGGTTTGGGTTTGGTCACAAGACTCACCAAGGCTGTTACTACAAAACAGACAATAAAGGAAACGGAGGCGATATTAAAAGCCTGGCTGGTACCCGAGTAGAAAATATGTTGGTTGCTGATCCAGCCTCCCTTGCCTTCTGCTACGGTAAGTCCATGTGTAAGCGCCGCAGCCACAGTGCCGCTTAACAAACCGGAAAAAGCGCCAGCGGATGTAGTACGTTTCCAGAACATGCCAAGAAAAAAAGTAGCAAACAACGGTGCATTTACAAAACTGAATACAAGTTGCAACAGGTCCATAATGCTGTTAAAACTACGGGCAATATAGGCGGTACCAATTGAAATAAGAATGCCTGCAATCGTACTTGCTTTACCAACATACAGATAGTGTTTATCTGATCCGTTTTGCTTGATGTATGCCTGGTAAATGTCAAAAGTAAATACGGTATTAAAAGCTGTAACATTACCTGCCATGCCACTCATGAAAGAAGCAATTAAGGCTGTAACACCTACACCTAAAACCCCATTAGGGTATAGGTTGGACAATAATACCGGTAAAGCCATATTGTAATCGGATTGTCCTTCGCTATTCACCGGCAATTCATATCCTTTAAACTGACTCTGTAAAGCCAGTAGAATAATACCTGGTAAAATAACAATTGCAGGCATTAATATTTTGGGAACACTTGCGATAATAGGAGTTCGTTGTGCATCGTTCAGATTTTTGGAAATCATGGCTCTTTGCACCACTAAAAAGTCGGTACACCAGTACCCAAAAGCAAGTACAAAACCCAACCCAAATACTAAGCTGAATGCGTCTACGCCCATAGGGTTGGTGCTGGCACTGGCCATACCTTTCCAGATATGTAATTTGTCATTGTCTACATTTTGTAAAATACCCTCTATACCTCCGGCTTTGTCCATGCCAATAATAACCAAGGGGGCAATACCAAGTACAATCAAGAAGAACTGCAGCACTTCGTTATATACGGCACTCGTTAACCCACCCAGGAAAGTATAGGCTAGTACAATACCTGCTGCTAAAAAAATAGAGGTGTCAAAATCCCAACCCAGGATAATATTCAACAACATTGCCAGCGCATACAATGAAACGCCGGATGAGAATACCGTCATCACAGCGAAGCTGATGGCATTGAAGCTCCTGGTTTTCTCGTCAAATCTCAGCGCCAGGTATTCCGGTACAGATCTCGCTTTGCTTCCATAATAAAAGGGCATCATAAATATGCCCAAAAATATCATGGCCAAGGCAGCACCAAGCCAGTAAAAATGTACAGTGTATAATCCATATTTCGCGCCATTCGCTGCCATCCCTAACACCTCCTGTGCTCCCAGGTTAGCAGAAATAAAAGCAAGGGAGGTAATCCATAAGGGAATGCTCCGGTTACTCATCAAGAAATCGTTACCAGTTTTAATTTTCTTCTTTAAGACATACCCAATGGTAATTACGAATAGGAAATAAATTCCAACAATCAGGTAGTCGATCGGTGCTAATTTCATGAGATATCTTTGGTAAAAAGTAACTGTTGTTGCCAGCTCGCCAGCAATAAGTATTCTTTTTTGTCAAGGCTTTTATTCTTTATAATGCATTTCGCTTAATGCTTTTAATCGTTCTGCAGCCCATTCAGGTGTAACATCTCGCTGTGGATTGGCAAGCATTTCATATCCAACCATAAATTTTTTTACCGATGCTGATCGTAGTAAGGGCGGGTAAAAATGCATGTGCAGATGCCATTCTACATGATCTCCATCATTTACGGGGGCCTGATGTATACCAGATGAATAAGGAAAGGAAATTTGGAATAAATTGTCGTACTTGGTCGTTATCTTTTTTAAGATAGAAGCAAAAGAACTCTTTTCTTGATTACTAAGTTGGGAAATATATTGTACGTGTCGCTTGCATACGATCATTGTTTCATAAGGCCATACTGCCCAAAAAGGAACGAGTGCTACAAAGTGTTCGTTCTCCAAAACAACCCTGTCCTGTAAATCAATTTCTAGTTTTACATAGTCTGACAATAAGCTTCTTGAAAACTCCTGGTAATATTTTTTTTGCTGTAAGGTTTCTTTTGCTATTTCAACCGGCACCGAACTTTGTGCCCATACCTGACCATGTGGATGCGGATTAGAGCAGCCCATTATTTCCCCTTTGTTTTCGAATAGCTGTACATACTTTATGTATTTGAGATTGCTAATGGTTCTAAATTCATTACACCAAACCGCTATTACTTTTTCAATATCTGGTAAAGGCAATTGTGGTAAGGTAAGCCGGTGGTCGGGGCTGAAGCTAATGACTTTACAAATACCTTTTATACTTTCGGCTTGTAACAAATTATCCTCATTGATAGAGCCATCAGGTGTTTCAGGCAATATGGCAGAAAAGTCATTTTGAAAAACAAAAGAACCTTTGTAGGTTGGATTTATAGTTCCATCTGCTCTTTTATTGCCAGGGCAGAGATAGCAATTGGGATCGTAGGCAGGACTGTTGTCATCGGGTATGCTTTCCACTTTACCCTGCCAGGGTCTTTTAGTCCGGTGTGGAGACACCATCACCCATTCACCGGTCAACAGGTTTTTTCTGGTATGGGCATGTTCTTTAATGTTAAACATATAAGCGTCTATTTGGGTGGGTTATAGTAGTGCCATCTTCAATTTCTACTATATAGGCTTTGCACTCAAGTCCAGTAGCCTGTTTATAGGATTTGCTAACAGACTCAATCAATAGAATGATTGCCTCATCTTTTACAATATTGAGCGTACAGCCACCAAAACCGCCACCCATCATGCGAGCGCCCAGCACAGCGGGATTATTATGTACAAGTTCAACCAGAATATCTAACTCTTTACAGCTTACTTCATACAACTTAGAAAGACCATTATGTGTCTGAAACATTTTCTCTCCTAGCCCATGTATATTTCCATTTTTCAAGTATTCACATGCTTGCTGCAATCTTTCTATTTCTTCTACCACAAACAAACAGCGTTGATAGATTAGCTTATTTTTAGGCTGAACTTGCTCTTGTAACATTGGTTTTGTGATGTCGCGAAGCTTTTTGGCCGGATATTTTTTGTTTACCCAATGAACACCTTGTTCACATTGTTCAAGTCGTTTGTTGTATTCCGACGAGGCGAGAGAGTGTTTTACATTGCTATCAAATAATACCAGTTTATATCCTTTCAGTGTTAGTGGTATGTATTCATATTCCAGCGAGCGACAGTCAAGCTTTATTAGATTGTTTTTTTTTCCAATCATGCTGGCAAACTGATCCATAATGCCACATCGTACACCTGCATAAGTGTGCTCCGCACTTTGCGCCATTTTTACCAATTCTATTTTATCAATATTGGTGTGTAATAGCTCATTTAAAGCAAAGGCAGTGGCGCATTCCACCGCAGCAGAAGAGGAAAGACCTGCTCCAATAGGTACATCGCTTGTAAGTACAGCATTAAAACCCTGCAATGGAATATTTTTTGTTCGAAATTCGTTGACCACACCCAGGATATAATTAGGCCAGTTGATATTCGTCACTGGTTTGAGATTGTTGATGGCGACAGTGAAGGATCTTTGTAAATCAAGTGCTCTTAAATGAATTTCATTATCATCTCTTAAGCTAATAGCCAGGTAAGCTGCTTTATCAATTGCGGCCGGTAATACAAAGCCATCATTATAATCTGTGTGTTCTCCTATTATATTTATCCGACCCGGTGATCTTATAATTAAAGGTTCTGCTGAAGAGGGAAATGATTCTTTAAAAGCACGCAATAAAAGAGTGATAGTATCCTTGCTTTGCTGCATATTTTTTGAATTAAAATACTGAAATAGATAGTTGGAAATGTTACTACTATCACCATTTCATATGTGCAATAAGTGTTACAAAATAAAACCATGTGCTACGGATTATGTGATATGCCTATTTCATTTTTGATTCATTTTGTTTCAAATAATAGCAGCTACTAAGTTGCCTATATAACAGAATGAGCATTTTAGATACTTTCAAAATGATGCCTGCCGTAATAAAGGAGTGTACAATCAGACACTACTATATGCTTGATACATTTTGAATAAGTTTTGATATTTATAGAAAAGGTGTTTAGCTATATCGGCGATATCTTTAAATCCTATTTTAAATAGTACAGACCAAAAAATAATAGAACGATAGGTTCTGTAGTTGTTAAAATCTTCTCAGACTTCCTACTAATACAGTAAACATGTTTGCCAACATTTACACTATTATCATAGCCAATATCAATTCGTATTCCCGGATTGGAACACTTGTAACAAAATGCTTTAAGTTAATCGTTGTGTTATTATACCTAATCTAGTTTTTAATAATAAAACCAAAAACAGCTATATGAGATTCAAACTGCTTAATAATGGCATCATATCTATATGCCTGCTGCTTTGTTCTGCTATTACATTTGCACAAACAACTGTGACAGGAAATGTTGCTGGTAATGCCGGTCCTTTGGAAGGGGCGACGGTAAGTGTAAAAAATGGGAGTGCATCCACTGTAACGGATAAGGATGGAAATTTTTCCATTA
This sequence comes from Agriterribacter sp., assembly GCA_037190905.1. Taxonomy (GTDB): domain Bacteria; phylum Bacteroidota; class Bacteroidia; order Chitinophagales; family Chitinophagaceae; genus Agriterribacter. Next base: position 283,842 of record JBBCKG010000002.1, read on the forward strand.
ATGCCCCAACTGATGGAGTATTGATTATTAGCTATAAAGGTTTCAAAGACCAGGAAATAGCCGTTAACGCACGAACTTTTATTTCTGTTGCACTTGATCTGGATATAAAAACGGAGGATGAAGTATTGGTAGTGGGTTACAATACCCAGAAAAAAGTAACTGTTACCGGCTCTATTTCTACAATTAAAGGTTCGGACGTTACCAAGAGTCCCTCAGTGAACGTATCTAATTCACTTGCAGGTCGAGTGTCGGGTGTGATTTTGAATAACCGTTCGGGTGAGCCAGGTTACGATGGGTCTGGTATATCCATCAGAGGTGCTGCTACTACCGGTAATAAAGATGTGCTGATTGTTGTAGATGGTGTTCCGGGCCAGGTTGGTGGATTGGAGCGGCTAAATCCTGCGGATATAGAAAGCTTTTCGATTTTAAAAGATGCGTCTGCATCAATTTATGGATCCAGGGCTGCTAATGGTGTTATTTTAATAACCACCAAAAGAGGTAAAAGTGGTAAACCAACTATTTCAGCAAACTTTAACCAGGGTATTGTAACGCCAACCAGACTACCGAAAATGGCCGATGCCGAAACATGGGCTAAAATGAGAAATGAAGTGGCTTATTCTAATAATCCGGGAGAAGGTATGTTTCAGGAGTATTCAGAAGAAGCTATTCAAAAATACCGGGATGGTTCTGATCCATTAAATTTTCCTAATACGGACTGGCAGAAAGAGACTTTGAGAAAATCAGCCGGGCAAAGCCAGGCAAATCTATCTGTAAGTGGAGGAAATGAGGCGGTTAAGTATTTTGTATCAACCGGTTATTTAAACCAAAATTCCTTGTATAAGGATAATGTAACGAGGTACAACCAATATAGTTTTCGGTCAAATATTGACGTGAATGTAACCAGGGAGTTAAAATTTGGTTTGTATTTAAATGGGCGGCAAGAAGACAGGAAGTTCCCGATTAATAGCGCTTCCTGGATTTTTGATAATATTTATCGGATGAACGGTACGGTGTTGGCAAGATATCCCAATGGATTACCTGCCTATGCATTAGAAGGGAGAAACCCGGTGGCGTTACAATCTTCAATGGGCGGAACAGATGTAAACCCCAAGCAGGTTTTTAACGGCATTTTAAAAGGTTCGTTTGATATGAGCCGTTGGATTGATGGCTTAAGTATAGACGGTTTTGCTTCGATAGACAAATCATGGAATGCTACAAAGCGGTTTGCCTTACCATATGCCTTATACACCTACAATCCTTCTACACAGGAATATGACCTAAGACCTATGGGAGGAACCAATAACCGGCCTGAATTAAAGCAAAGCCAGGAAAATATTACACAAATAGTGGCGAATGCCAAACTAAATTATATAAAAAGGTTTGATGAACACAGCATCAATGCATTTGTGGGCTATGAACAAACGCAATATAAATACGGTTTCTTTGAGGCGGGAAGGATCAACTTTCTATCGGCACTTACGCCGGAGTTGGGCAATGGCGGGCCAGCTGCTACTGATTTGTCTAACAATGGAAACTCCTATGAAACTACCCGTAAAAGCTATATTGCAAAACTGTCTTACGATTATGCGCAAAAGTATATGCTGGATATCCAGGGACGCGCCGATGCATCTTCTATTTTTCCCGCAAATTCTCGTTGGGGTTATTTTGGTACCGTGTCAGGGGGTTGGAGAATATCACAGGAACGCTGGTTCCCACAAACTGATGCGATTAGTGATTTAAAGCTTAGGGCTTCCTACGGTAGCTTAGGAAACGATAATATAGCAGCTTATCAATACATGACACAATTTACCGCGAATAACACATTTGTTGCATTAATTAATGGTTCAAATGTTATTCAATCGGGTATAAATTTTGGGCTGTTTGGCAACCCGAATGTAACCTGGGAAGTTGCCAAAAAAGCCGATATAGCCATTGAGGGTAGGCTGTTTAAAAATATCAATTTTGAATTTATATACTTCCGTCAGCAACGGTCTATGATTTTAGCAAAACGGGGCTCTGCCAATATTCCTGAGCTGGTAGGTTTAGGTGGCAGTATACCCGATGAAAATTTTGGCAAAGTAGATAATGGTGGTGTGGAAGCCACTTTGGGCTATACAAGGAGATTTGGCACGTTTCGATTTAATGCCACGGGTAATTTTACTTACGCAAAAAATAAGGTTGTTGACATCGGAGAGAATTTTTCTATACCAGCATATCAATGGCAAACGGATAAACCTATGAATACCGGAAACTATTATGAAGCTATCGGAATCTTTCGTAGCCAGGCAGACTTAGATAATGTTGGAGCGGGTAAGGCTTATGCGGTTCCGCAGGGTTACCAGCCAAGATTAGGTGACCTTATTTATAAAGATGTAGATGGCAATGGTGAAATTAACGGGTTGGATATGGTTAGAAGTAATTATAGTAATCAACCACAAATCACTTATGGCTTTGTGTTAGGCGGGGATTATAAAAACTTTGACTTCTCTATGGTATTTGCCGGACAAGCGCGGGTGGTTCAATATATTCAGCCATTATCGGGCACAAGTTTCTATAATTTCTTCAGCACCTGGGCTGATAACAGGTGGAGTCCTGAAAATCCAAACGGTTCTTACCCCCGACCAGTGGAAAGAATTGATCAAAATTATAATGGTCAGTTTGCAAGTACCTTCTGGTTGAGAAACACTTCGTTTTTCAGGATGAAGAGTGCAGAGCTGGGATATAGCTTTAAATTATCCAATTCTATGGCTGGTAAATCTTTACGTGTTTATGCGAGTGGCTTTAACCTGTTTACTATTACGAAGGTAAAAGATGTGGATCCAGAGGGAGATAATAGTATTGGTGCCTTTTACCCGCAGCAGCGCATATATAATATAGGCGCATCAATTACATTTTAAAGAATCTTATTAAAAATATAAAAAATATTGTAATGAAGACTACTCTATATAAATATGGGATGTTGGCGCTGGTATTAATGACAGTAATAATAAGCTCCTGTAAAAAGAATTTTTTAGACCCTCCTTCTACTACTATTTATACGGAAGATATAGTTATTACCGATCCAAGTACATTTGAAGGATATGTAGGAAGCCGGTATACACAACCCACTTCATTAGCGAAAGCATTTAATTGGTTACCCATGTTTACCTTTTCTGATGAAGGAATAAATATATTCAGGGCACAACCTGCTTACCAGTTGGGTCAATTAAGTCCCGACAATAATGTAGAGTTGGATAATTACTGGGGCGACTCCTATAAAGCCATTCACGATTGCAATTTCGGTTTAAAAAACATCGGAAGCGTAAAATTTACAGATGAAAAAAGACGCAGCCAGGTGAAGGCCGAGCTTAGGTTTTTGAGAGCGCATCGTTATTTTACCTTAACCACATTTTACGGGGGGGTGGTATTAATGGGCGATTCGGTGTATAATTTAAAAGACGACTTTGATATACCTGCATTATATACCCGTGCAACGCTGAAAGAATGTGTTGACTATGTTTTAAGCGAATTAACCGCCGCCGCCGCTGATTTACCAATAGACAACGATGATAATCCAGCCGTAAACTGGCCTGTTGGGCGGGCAACGAAAGGAGCGGCACTGGCACTTAAATCAAGATTAGCATTGATGGCTGCCAGTCCTTTATACAATAGTGGTACCTGGGCGCAGGCGGCACAGGCTGCCAAAGAAGTAATGGATTTGAATAAATATAGTATTGACAAAACCCAGGGAGCAGAAAGCTATCGTTTACTTTTTATGAACTCCAAAAGTACTGAAGTGATTTTTCAACAGCTGTATACACTCAATGCTTCACATGATCCTTATGAAAGAAACTATAGTCCCAATGGATATGGCGGATGGACGGACCTGAGCGTGTCTCAAAATCTGGTAGACGATTATGAAATGGCCAATGGTAAACTAATCACTGACCCGACGTCTGGTTATAACCCACAAAATCCTTATGCCAACAGAGATCCAAGACTTACCCAAACCATATTGACAAATGGCGCGATGTACAGAGGCCGTCCTGTAGAGTTCTTTTTACCAGGAGGGTTAGATACAAGGGATGGTCCGGATGGACATAATGCGCAAATTACCGGGTACACGATGTACAAATTTTTAGACAATAATCTGCCAATTGTTCCGGGAACAAGTAGCGGACAAACGCCATGGATTTCTATGCGCTATGCGGAGATATTATTGAATTACGCCGAAGCACAGAATGAAGCAGCTGGCCCGGATCAAACTGTATTTAATGCTATTAATACTATAAGGGACAGGGCTGGTATGCCAACTCTTGACGCCAGTCTTTCGCAAAGCCAGATGAGAGATGCCATACGTAGAGAAAGAAGGGTGGAGCTGGCTTTAGAAGGTTACCGCTTTTTTGATGTACGCCGCTGGGGTATAACGGCCACAGTAGAAACAGCACCGATAAGAAAAATGGACATTACTAAAGCCGAAAATGGAACGATAACGTATACACCGGCTGTTTTGATCAATCGCCAGTTTTTTCCTCACCAGGTTTGGTTGCCTATCCCACGTTCCGTAATTGTGTCATCTAATAATAAAATGGCACAGAACCCGGGGTACTAATAATTTCAAAAGATTTTGTTTGATGTCTAGTGATATCGTTTTAGTCGATATCTCAAAGGAATACTCAATCACTTTTCAACTTCTCTTGTCTTAGCCCCCTAAAAGGCTGGACTAAAATTGTAAATCAATTTAGTCACAGTAAATTTAGGAATTATGACGAAAACAAGACGACAGTTTACCCCTGAGGAGAAGTACAGCATCCTTCAGGAAGCAGAGCGGGAAGGG
>JBBCKG010000003.1:0-593444 GCA_037190905.1 Agriterribacter sp.
ATCAGGAAAAATACCGAAACCGTGGCAGACAAAACGAACAAAACCTGTAAGGTCTGCAGCAGCCGCTCCCTGCCGGGAAATTTTGCAGTAAGACCTTACAGGTTTTCTGGTGAAAGCTATTGCTTTCTTTCTGACAAAGCAATAGCATGAGCGATCAGGAAAAAACGGACAAACCTGTAAGGTCTGCAGCAGCCACTCCCTATCAGCAAACTTTGCAGTAAGACCTTACAGGTTTTCTGGTGAAAGCTACTGCTTTCCTTCTGACAAAGCAATAGCATGAGCCATCAGGAAAAATACCGAAACCGTGGCAGACAAAACGAACAAAACCTGTAAGGTCTGCAGCAGCCGCTCCCTGCCGGGAAATTTTGCAGTAAGACCTTACAGGTTTTCTGGTGAAAGCTATTGCTTTCTTTTCTTATATTGCTTAGACATGTCGATAATTTCTACCTTCCGGAATTCCACCGGGTGGCTTTCGCTTTGCAGGGATATATAGCCGGAAGAAAGGAGTTGACCGTCTTTTTTCTGGCTGGGATCAAAGCCGCTCACCGAACCACCGCCAATCTGTGGTTTGTGGTAGGTGAGTACGGTATCACCATTTGCAATGTGGTGTATAATGGAATCACCAAGCACCACTACCTCCGCTCTTACCCACTCTTCGTTTCGGAAGGTTTTAGAACTGGAGTTGATGCAATGGGGCGTAAACAGCTTTCCGTCCATTTCCACATTGGTGCCGGGCGTGCAGAGATTGCAGGTGGTACGTTCTCCTGTATCGTCGCCGCCCAGTAACTGCACTTCGATAGAGATGGGAAAATCCTGGTCTTTTCCCATAGTGGCGGGATCCTGTCCATGTACCATAATGCCGCTGTTTTTATAAGCCCAGCCGGGTCCTTCGTTGGCCTGTTGACCCACAAAACGATATTCTACGGCAAAAATATAGTGCGAATACGGTGTTTTGTAAAACAGGTGTCCGAACCGTTCATCAAATTTGTCGTACGCTTCATAACCCACTGCTATCTTTCCGTCTGTAACCCTGAACGTATTTCCGAAATTTTCTCCATAGGCATACCCCCGTATCTTGGGGGTCCAGCCCTTCAGGTTTTTACCATTGAAAAGTTGTTTCCACTTTTTTTTAGATATATCCTGTGCACTTGACTGCAGGGCCATCATGAACAGCAGGAGAAAGCAAGTGTATTTCATGTAATCGTCTTTAAGTGTATTATTATTGCAATATACGGAGATAAGCGAAAGCGCCCTTTTATGCCTCCGTACAGAGGGGGAGAGATGGCATCGTATCGCCAGACCAAAGGCTGTACCCCTACCCCATTTATATAATGCAAAGCCGTACAAACGCTTCAGTTTTCCATCAGGTCAGCTGTCGCATATATCGCGCCGTCAGGTGTGTCAGCTTTCCGGATTTACCACCTCAAAACGGCATTTCGTAAATGCTCTTCGCCCCGGATACCCTTTACACAGCATGGGGAGGGAGCGGAGGTGCGGTCAATGCTTCCATCAACGCTTCGGGTGTATCGCAAAAACTGACCCTGTTTTCAACATCGGTGTACAGAAACCCTTCCGCTTCCATGTGCTCCATATGTTCATGAAGATAGCGGTAAAAATGCAGGGTGTTCAGCACGTATATTCTTTTGTGGTGAATACTCAATTGGTTCCACGTGAGCATTTCGAAAAATTCATCGAGCGTACCATACCCGCCGGGCAATATGATGGCAGCATCGCACAGCTCATACATGGTTCTCTTCCGTTCATGCATATCTTCGGTAATAATCAGCCGGGTGAGTCCATTGTGCTTTCGCTCCCTCTCTACCAGTATTCCCGGTATTACACCTGTTACCCGCCCGTTTCTTTCCAGCGCGGTATTGGCAATAGCGCCCATGATGCCGGTATTACCGCCCCCGTATATGATGTCGATACCTGCTTCAGCCAGCAGGCGAGCCAGCAAAACAGACTGCTCCATATACACAGAATGGCTACCGGCTTTCGAGCCGCAGAAAATCGCTACAGACCTTGTTTGCATATGTGGTGGTTTTTTAATGGTATCCTACACTTGCAATAATACAAACAGGAAGAGTAGCACAATAATATTTTTACGTAAAGAATGACCGTTTGTTTTTATCTTTCATTTTTAACCGATACAGATTCACTCATTATATGTCTACCTGGATATTATTTGCCTGCGTCATGGGTTATTTTGCCATCCTGCTTGGGGTGGCCTGGTATACTTCCCGAAACTCCAATAACGATACTTTTTTTATAGGTAACAAAAGCAGCAACTGGATGTTGGTGGCCTTCGGTATGATCGGCACCTCTTTGTCTGGCGTTACGTTTGTAAGCGTACCTGGTGGTGTAGGCGATTTTGCGGGCGATCAGTTCAAAGGGTTTGCCTATATGCAGGTAACGATCGGGTACCTGATCGGGTATGCCGTTATAGCCTTCGTGTTGCTTCCGCTGTACTACCGGATGAACCTTACGTCTATTTACAATTATCTGCAAACACGTTTTGGCACAGTGGCGTATAAAACAGGCGCCTTGTTTTTCATCATCAGCCGTACGGTGGGCGCTACTGCGCGTTTGTATCTGGTGATTAATATTCTTCAGTTTTTTATTCTGGATAAACTGGGAGTTCCTTTTCTGGTGACAGCCGCCTTTATATTATTGATGATACTGCTCTATACCTTCGAGGGCGGGGTGAAAACGATTGTATATACTGATACCCTGCAAACCAGTCTGATGGTAGCCGGGCTGATCGTATGTGTGGTATACATATTGCAGCAGTTGAATATCAGCGGAGGCGAAGCGCTTAGTCAGATGAACGACAAAGGTTACCTTACCATTTTCAATACTGATGTGGAAAGTAAAGGTTTCTTTCTGAAACAGATCGTCGGCGGCGCTTTCATTACCATCGCTATGACGGGACTTGACCAGGAGATGATGCAAAAGAATATCAGTGTGAAGCGGCTGGGAGATTCTCAGAAAAATGTGATGACCATGGCCGTGATTATGACGGGGGTGCTTTTTTTATTCCTGATGCTCGGGGGGTTACTGTACCTGTATACGCTTTCACAGGGTGGACAATATATACAAACGGAAGTAGACGGCCGGATGGTAAACCAGTTGCTGCTGACGCATCCGGCTACCGGCGAACCGATGAACGTCATCGGCGATAAAATGTTTCCTTCCATTGCCATGAATTTCCTCCCTCCCGTGATCGGTCTGATCTTTATCATTGCCCTTATTTCCGCTCTTTTCCCCAGTGCCGATGGTGCTTTGACGGCGCTGACCTCTTCTTTTTGCATCGATATGCTGGGCTTACAGCGACGCAGCGATTTAGACGAAAAAGCCAAGAAGCGAAAAAGGCTGACGGTTCACTTTACATTCGCATTCGTATTCCTGATTTGTGTGTTTATTTTTTACGTCATCAATAACAATAGTATCATAGATGTGATACTCGATCTCGCGGGCTATACCTACGGACCGCTGCTGGGCTTATTTGCTTTCGGCATCCTTACGCGGCGCAGCCTGCCCGACAAGGGTATTATTACCGGCATTTGCCTGGCTGCTCCTGTGCTCAGTTATATACTAAGCCGGAATGCCGCGCAGTGGTTTGGAGGTTTTCAGATCGGCATTGAACTCCTCCTTATCAACGGGCTGATCACCTTCCTGGGACTGCTAGCCATTTCAAAAAAGCCCAAATCCACAAACTAAAACGCATCCATTTTCGTTGTAGCATAAAGCCATCCACACAGGGTGGCTTTATTATCATATACATAACATAGAATATAACCAATGAATGCTACAATCAAAGCACTCCAGCCCAAACACTGGAACGAAAGCTCGTCGCAAAGCACCTGGCAGATACTGAAAATCATCTCTGAATTTGTCACCGGTTTTGAATCCCTCTCTAACATAGGGCCCTGTGTATCTATATTCGGTTCTGCCCGTACCAGGCCGGGCACGCCTTATTATGACCTGGCAGTGGAAATAGGGCAACAACTGGCTGAAAAAGGCTATGGCATCATAACAGGAGGCGGCCCCGGTATCATGGAGGCTGGTAATAAAGGGGCGGCGGCAGCCAATGGGAAAAGTATCGGTTTGAACATCCTGCTTCCTTTTGAACAATACGACAATAAATACGTAGACCGCGACAAACTCCTGCAGTTTGACTATTTTTTTGCCCGTAAAGTGATGTTTACCAAATACTCCCAGGCTTTTGTGGTGATGCCGGGCGGTTTTGGCACCCTTGATGAATTATTTGAAGTAGCCACGCTGGTACAAACCGGCAAGCTGAAGCAGATGCCTATTATACTCGTGGGGAGGCAATACTGGCAGGGACTGGTGGCGTGGATAGCAGAAGTAATGTTGGTAGAAAAGAACATCAGCGCAGAAGATATCGATCTTTTCTACCTGGCCGATACTGCCGAAGAGGTAACGGAGCACATCACCCGGTACTACCATAGGGAGAAACAATCATCTGATTTACAGGAAACAGGATTACAGTAAATGCCGGTAACTGTTACCTTTGCAGGTATGAACGAAGGAGCATTGGTGCATCCCCCGGCAGAGCAGTACGCAGCAAGTTACAGCACCGGAGAAGATGCATTGCTGAAAGAGGTGGCCGATGTTACCAAGGCCACACATCCTAAATCGCATATGGCGAGTGGTGCATTGCAGGGGAAGCTCCTGGAAATGCTGACCCATATGATACAACCCTTGTACGTGCTGGAAATTGGTACTTTTACGGGATATAGCGCTTTGTGCATGGCAAAAGCACTACCGGCAAACGGCGAACTGCATACCGTTGAACTGAGGGAAGAAGACGCTACAACAGCACAGGCATTTTTTAACAAAAGCGCTCAAAAGGATAAAATACATTTGCATACAGGCGATGCAACAACGATTGTACCGGCACTGCACAAGCCCTGGGAGATGGTTTTTATAGATGCAGATAAGGTGAACTACATCCGCTACTACGAGATGGTGTTGCCACAATTGCAACCGGGCGGCTATATCATCGCCGACAATGTATTGTTTCACGGGCAGGTGCTCGAAGATGATATAAAAGGGAAAAATGCGAAAGCCATCCATGCTTTCAACGAACATATTCAACAAGACGACCGGGTAGAACAGGTGCTGCTGACGATACGGGACGGATTACTGCTGATCAGAAAAAAATAAACCTGCCGCCCAACTATTTTGTTGAGCAGTTAAAAATAATATATACAGATGAAACCCATCTTACTGACACTAACGAGCCTTATGGTGTATTGCCAGGTTTGGGCGCAGCACCCCTCTATTATTCAATACATTAACCGGTATAAACTGGTGGCCATAGAAGAAATGAAGCGTTCCGGCGTACCTGCATCCATCAAACTCGCACAGGGTATACTGGAAACCCAGGCAGGCGTGAGCGATCTGGTGATGCGCTCTAACAATCATTTCGGCATTAAATGTAAAACCACCTGGGCAGGCGAAAAAGTGTACCACGATGACGATGCCAGAGGAGAATGCTTTCGCGCCTATTCTTCCGACAAAGATTCGTATAAGGACCACTCCGACTTTCTTAAAGCCAACCAGCGCTATGCCTTCCTGTTTAATATAGACCCGGAGAATTACCGGGCCTGGGCCCAGGGATTGAAAAAAGCCGGCTACGCCACCAATCCCCGTTACTGGCAGCAACTGGTGCATTACATCGAAACGTATAACCTGAACCTTTACACGCAGATAGCTTTGGGAAAAAAGGCATGGCAGGATGAAGATGCCATATACGCCGCATACAAGGTACCCGTAGTGACAGACCCCGTTCCGGCAGTAGTAACCACTTCCGGCAGCCTGGGTACTACCATCGCCACTCCACCCGTTGCCCCGGTAATACTCACCAGCAGTGTACCGGCCGCTCAGTACCCCGAAGGCGTGTTTCGTATCAATCATACGAAGGTGATTTTTGCCCCCGCAGGCAGCTCCCTCCTGGCGATTGCAGATCAATACAGGGTCAGGTATCGTCAATTGCTTGATTTCAACGAACTGCCCGACAATGAAGATATACTTACGGAACCACAACTGGTATTTCTGCAGCGGAAAAAAAAACAAGGCGTTTCAGAGATGGTAACCACCGCTGATAACGAGATGCTGTACAGTATAGCCCAGCGGGAAGGTGTGCGGCTCGAAAGCCTGCTGGAATACAACCACCTGGAGGAAGATCAGGCACTGCCAGCCGGAAGGAAAATATACCTTCAGAAAAAAGCAGCTGAAAAAGCCGCCACGGAGATGAATGCATCTGCCGGTCAAGCAAACGAGGAAACCCTACAGAACGATCAGACCACCAACTCTTATACCCGCCATGTGGTACAACCCAAAGAAACACTATACGCCATCGCCCGTAAATACAACGTTGCACTTTCGCATATCAGGCAGTGGAACAATTTGCCGGATGATTTGATAAAAGTGGGGCAGGAACTCCGGATCTATAAAAATTGATTATGGCTTTGAAAAAAGTACACGATAAATACTTCAAACCCTTTATTGGCCTTGCCGAAATACAAGCCAGGGTACAGGATATAGCCCGGAGGCTGGAAGCAGATTATCAGGATAAGCACCCCCTGTTCATCGCCATTCTGAACGGCTCCTTTATGTTTGCATCCGACCTCTTCAAAGCGTTGAACATACCCGCTGAAATCTGCTTCATCAAACTGGCTTCGTATAAGGGTACCAAGTCTACCGGACATGTGATCACCTCCATAGGACTGGACGCCGATATTCACCACCGGCATGTGGTGATCGTGGAAGATATTATTGATACCGGTAAAACCATGCAGCAGTTTTTACCGCAGTTACTGCATCAACAGCCTGCTTCGCTAAAAATTTGCGCGCTGCTGTTCAAATCCGAAGCCAACCAGTTTCCGGTGGAGATTGACTATCTGGGTTTTGATATTCCCGATAAATTTGTGGTGGGATATGGACTGGATTATGACGGATATGGGCGTAACATAGCCGAAATTTTGCAGGTAACCGATGAGGAAGCCGGCCCATAGTACAGGCTGCTTCAGGTGTCTGTATTTCAAAAAGGGGAAGCTTCCTAAAACATTGTAATACAATATTCTGTACTTTTAAACGTTTGGAAAATAACCGGATGCATATAAGTAAGATCGAATATAGGAGTCCGGTAATACTGAATTATAAAAGGCATGGAGATGAAAAGCCTGCTAAAGAGGCTGGTAATTGCGATAGTTGCACTGACTGGCGTTCAAACAGTTGCAGCTCAATACTACCTCAGGGGCGATATTACGGATGAAAATGACAAACCGTTGCAGAATGTACGGATCATTCTGCATTCTACCGGCTATCCCCATCTGAGTGGTGTAGGAGGTGCATTCGGGATCGCTGTGTCTTCTAAAACAGACAGTGTGAGTTTTATGCTGGACGGCTATGAAACGTTTTCGTGCCGGATAGAAAATACTTCCGCCTATCAGCAGATAAAAATGAAGATGCTGCCTTACACCGCCAGCCTTCAAAAGCAGTATTTACTGTCGTATACAAGCGCGGAAGAAACATTTCCCGTTACGCGGCAAACGGTTGCCGCCGAAACGTACAACGCTATTGTGGAAAATGCATTTGTGGATACACGCATACGTCCGTACACAGGCCTCACACTGAATGTTAACCGTGCTTCCTACAGCAATATCCGTCGGTTTCTCAATATGAACAGTACAGTACCCGGCGACGCCGTTCGTATAGAGGAAATGCTCAACTACTTCAACTTTAACTATACGGAGCCGGGAGGAGACAGTGTTTTCACCATTCGTTCTCAACTCAGCTCGTGCCCCTGGAGCCCAAGGAACCAACTGCTGTTCGTACAGGTTTGTTCCAAAAAATTAGCGCTCGATCACGTGCCGCCCAGCAACCTGGTGTTTCTGGTAGATATATCGGGCTCAATGGATATGCCCAACCGGCTGCCACTGCTGAAATCTGCATTCAGAGGACTGGTAGAGAACCTCCGCGCGATTGATACCGTATCTATTGTGGTGTACGGAGGCGTAACGGGTGTGATGCTGCCGCCTACAGGTGGAGCAGACAAGAAAAAAATACTACAGGCCATCGAGGATATGAATGCCGGAGGCTTCACCCCCGGAGAAGCGGGGTTGCGGCAGGCTTATGCCCTCGCCAAACATACCTTTATAGAAGGAGGAAACAACCGCGTTATACTGGCAACTGATGGAGATTTCAACGTAGGAGAAACGGGTGAAAAGGAACTGGAAGCTTTGATCATGCACATGAAGGAAGGCGGCATATACCTTACCTGCCTGGGTGTGGGAATGGGCAATTACAAAGACTCCCGTATAGAAATGCTCGCAAAAAAAGGCAATGGTAATTTTGCCTACCTCGATGATGAAAAAGAAGGCGAAAAGGTGCTTGTGAAAGAGTTCACACAAACCATGTACGCCGTGGCAGATAATGTATATATGAACATAAGCTTCAACATGGAAGTGGTGAAGCGATACCGCCTTATAGGATTTGATAACAAGCGAAAGGCAGTGGAAGACTCCACCAGTACGCTCCTCGGTGGTGAAATCGGCTCGGGGCACTCAGCAGTCGCTGTTTTTGAGATCGAACCCGTACCCGGCGCGCCTATGTTGACGCCTGGCTCGGTAACCGTTCATTACAATAATACAGGCGAAGAAGAGCCGTTGAAGCTGCATTACCGGTGTCTGCCAAACCTCCGTTCTATTGAAGCATTACCTTACCATTACAAACTCGCGGCAGGGATATGTATGTTTGGCGGCTTGCTCAACGGTTCTGCCTATTACAACAACAGTACCTGGGACGATGTGCTTGCACTGGTGAAAATTCCAGTTGAAATGACCAACCCCGACCCTCTCTATACCGGATTTTCAGAATTACTGCAAAAAGGCAAGAAAATTTATACTCCTTCCCGGAAGAACCGAAAAAAGAACAGACACTAATGCGCCCGCATACCGCCCGATAATGGTGTTTTTACCGCTGACCATATTTCCATCTCTTCACACCGGGGTTTAACTTATATTTGTTTGAAACATCAGTAACAAAGACCTTTTTATGAATGCTATCATTCACCTCGAAAACATCCGGAAGAGCTATTATATGGGAAAGCAGGAGCTACAGGTGCTAAAAGGCATTAGTCTGGATATATACAAAAATGAATATGTAGCGCTGATGGGCCCGTCCGGCTCCGGGAAAAGTACTTTGATGAATATACTGGGCTGCCTCGATTCTCCTACCGGTGGTGATTATATACTGAACGGACATCGGGTGAGTGAAATGCAGGATAACGACCTGGCTGAAGTAAGAAACCGCGAAATAGGCTTCGTGTTTCAGCAGTTTAACTTACTGCCCAAGCTTACAGCAGCGGAAAATGTAGCGTTGCCTTTGATTTATTCCGGTGTATCCAGAAAACAGCGTACGGAAATGGCTATGCATGTATTGGAGCAGGTGGATTTGGCTGATAGAAGCCATCACCGTCCGAATGAGCTGAGCGGCGGACAATGCCAGCGGGTAGCCATAGCCCGGGCATTGGTAAACAACCCCTCGCTCGTACTGGCAGATGAACCGACGGGTAATCTCGATACCAAGACCTCTTACGAAATTATGAATATTTTTTCGCGACTTCAGGAACGGGGCAACACCATAGTATTGGTAACGCATGAAGAAGATATAGCCAATTATGCAAAGCGAATCGTTCGCCTGAGAGACGGGGTTATTGAATCTGACAAATCAACAGCAGAGGCATTCACGTAGTATAAAAAACAACTTCTTGGCGTTTAAAATCTATACAAAAACGGGTGATAAAGGCACTACTTCACTCATCGGGGGAAAAAAGGTATCCAAATCTGATAATCGAATCACCGCTTATGGTACAGTAGATGAACTGAACAGTCATATTGGATTGTGCAGGGATGTCCTCACAGACGAAATGGTTACTCACACACTTAGCGATATACAACATACCTTGTTTGCCCTTGGTGCACACTTAGCACAGGACCCCGACAAAACCAGCACATTGGAAATGCCGGCGCTCAGGTCAGACCTGCCAGCACCGCTGGAGTCGGAAATAGACCGTATGGAGGAACAATTGCCTCCGCTAAAAACTTTTATCGTGCCGGGCGGGCATGTGCATATTTCCTATATTCATATAGCCAGAACAGTCTGCAGAAGAGCGGAAAGAGTGGTGGTAATGCTGGATAAAGAATCGCCTGTACAGCCTGTGATAAAAGAATACCTCAACCGGTTGAGCGATTATTTATTCGTATTGGCACGGTACACGGGAATGCAGTACAATATAGCAGATATACCCTGGGAAAAAGCCAGATAATGATACAAAGCAGCAGACGAATGCGATGAAACCTAAAAGGAACAAAAATAATGAAGTTATATTCGATCAATACCGGGCATTTTAAACTGGATGGCGGGGCGATGTTTGGTGTGGTACCCAAATCTATGTGGAACAAGCTGAATCCTGCTGATGAAAACAACCTTTGCTCCTGGGCAATGCGCAGCCTGCTGATAGAAGATGGAAATCGGCTCATCCTCGTAGACACCGGGATTGGCAACAAACAGGATGCTAAATTTTTCGGACATTATTACCTGCACGGCGAAGATACGCTGGACAAATCGCTCGCAAAATACGGTTTTCGGCGCGATGATATAACAGACGTTTTACTAACGCACTTACACTTTGACCATGTTGGAGGAGCCATTGTTATAGAAAATAATAAAATGGTACCGGCCTTCAGGAATGCTGTTTTCTGGAGTAACGAGAAGCATTGGCAATGGGCTACCAAACCCAACGACCGTGAAAAAGCTTCTTTTCTTAAAGAAAATATACAACCTATACAGGATAGCGGTAAACTCAGGTTTATTGAAGTGAAGGAAGATGTGGCATTTTCAGATCATGTGACCATTCGTTTTGTAAACGGCCATACCCAGGCAATGATGCTGCCTCAAATCAATAATTATAAAGGTAAAACGATTGTATATGCAGCCGACCTGTTGCCCTCCGTAGGGCATATACCACTACCCTATGTAATGGCATACGACATGTTTCCATTAACCACCCTGCAGGAGAAAAAAATACTGTTACAGGAAGTATTACAGGGTAACATGATTTTATTTTTTGAACACGATCCCATTCACGAATGTTGCAACCTGGTGATGACAGACAGGGGGATTCGTGTGAAGGATACATTCAAGCTGGAACAAGTATAGCCGATGCCTTGTAAGCCAAAAAATGCCTTATTCCCTCCCCGCCCGGTAAGAAAGGTATACAGCAAATTTACACCCAGCGCCCCGCCAGAAGACCACTGCATACCTGCGTTTTGAGGCAGATTACAGCACGGCAACAACCAACAACAGCAGGCTGTTAAGTGCCGGGTAAAATCCGGGGTATATCATCGACTTACGCTATTCTCAACGACACTCATTTTTCCCCCACTCGAAGCACCCACCGCCTATTATTTCATATCTCACAATTACCGTTCGCCACTCGTGCCAGATATTATTGTATACTCCCGGGCACGTTATTTTATCAAAACTTACAAACAATCAACCATTTTTATAAATGGCTATAAGTAGGTATTTTTATATAATTATAGCCAAATTAAAAGCCAACAATATATTATACATTGTTAGTTGTTAAACGGGTGCTTTGATATGCTTCTTTATATGTGTTGCCGAATTACGAAACAACATTGTATTACAAATACAATAAATTATATAATTGGCTATAAGTAAAAATATTTATATAGTTATAGCCAGTTATATTTTAAATTTGCGTACAGGAGAATGAAATATTTAAGTGAAACGCAGTTATATGAACAGTATCATAGGAAGGTTACATGAGCAGGATACGCTTCAGAAGCTGGCTTCGTTAAGCCGGTCTTCATTCCTGGCAGTCTACGGCAGAAGAAGAGTAGGGAAAACCTTTCTTATCAGAGAAGCTTTTGAAGGTCGTTTTTCTTTTAGTGTTACGGCTATAGCCAACGTTGGCATGCGCGATCAACTGGCTAACTTTCATAAAGCATTACAAAAATACGGGCAGCGTTCCCGCAAACAAGAAGCGCCTGCCACCTGGTTTGAAGCATTTGCAGCGTTGGAAAATTTGCTCACTAAAAGCAGAAAGAAAAAGAAAATTGTTTTTATAGATGAACTGCCCTGGTTCGACACACCCAGGTCGTCCTTTATCCCGGCACTGGAACATTTCTGGAACTCCTGGGCCAGTGCCCGCAAAGATATATTACTGATTGTTTGCGGATCGGCTGCATCCTGGATGATTAACAAGCTCATAAGAAATACAGGAGGCTTGTACAATCGTGTAACGGATCGCATGAAACTGGAGCCCTTTACACTGTATGAAACCGAGCGTTTTCTGCAATCCAAAGGAGGCAGGTTCGATAGGTATCAACTTATAGAATTATATATGGCAATGGGCGGTATTCCCTATTATCTGGACAGTGTAAACGTACGCCTTAGCGCCGCTCAAAACATTGACCGGCTTTTTTTCAATCCGAATGGAATGTTACGCGGGGAATTTGAGCCACTGTATGAATCTCTTTTCAAACGTTCTGAAAAGCATATGCGCATCATTCAAACGCTCAGCAGCAGAGCCCGGGGATTGACCCGCGACAAGATTATTTCCGGCACCCGTTTACCCAACTCGGGAAACACCACCCTGCTTTTAAAAGAACTGGAAGAAAGCGGGTTCATACGAAAGTATCACCCATTCGGAAAAAAGAATAGAAACAGCCTGTACCAGCTTGCCGATTTTTACTCTTTCTTTTACCTGAAATTCATACATAGCAACCCGGCTTCGGGCAAGCACCAGTGGATAACCAGCCTGGATCACCCCAGACAACGGGCCTGGGCGGGATATGCATTTGAACAGGTATGCCTGGCACACCTCGATCAGATAAAACAGGCACTAGGTATTGCTGGCGTTCAAACCAACGTATCATCCTGGACAGGAAACAGTGCTCAGATAGACCTGGTGATTGACAGAAGAGACAGGGTGATCAATTTATGTGAAATGAAATTCTCCCTTGGAGCCTTTACCATAAGCAAGGCTTACGCGCAACAGCTTAGAAACAAAATCAACGCTTTCAGAGAAAATACAGGTACCCGTAAGCCTCTTTTCCTAACCATGATCACCAGTTTTGGGGTGAAGAAAAACGAATATGCGTTAACGTTACTGCAAAACGAACTTACCATGGATGTACTGTTTACTCCTTTATGGTAACAGGTTCATATTTACAACCGGTCTTTTTCCAAATCTTATCTGCATATTCCGTTGAATTTTGAAGTATTTATTTTACGTCGAAACCTGCGCTGGTAAAAATTACATGTAATTTTTCATTCGCTACCGGCGTATCAGATCATGTTAGAGCCTATTTTATAATTGGCTATAAGTTGGTAAATTTACATGGTTATAGCCATTTTTATATTATTCGTTTGATTATAATCAATCATTGTAATGCCTTTAGAATCCGGAGATTCCGGCGTATTATCTGTAAGCAACCTCGCTATAAATAGTATTTTTTAAAAAGGATTGTTCTTTAGCAGACAAATCTGTGAGAAAAAATTTTATTGCGGAATGGATACGGAGATATAGCTTAACGAAATTTGATCATGGAAGTAAGCGGGTGTCGGAGATTGCGATATCCCATCATATCCACTTTTACACTTCCCACTACGATTTCACTCTCTACGCGCAGAGGCAGCCTGTTGCCATCGTCGCTTACCCATACCGTCATTTTCTCTCCTCCTTCAAACATGGTTCCTTTAATCAGCAGGGGTTTGAATTTAATAGCCTTGAATTTCCCGTAGCGCGTCTTAATGGTTTCTCTGCCCATATAGCGCACATACATCTGGTGCAGTTCATTATCAAGGTACAGGGTGAGATAAATTTTATCGTTGGGCTTGTATTTGTCAAAGTTAATATTACGCGCGTAAAACACGGCACTGATCACGTCCTGTACACAGTCTACAGACTGTAGTACTTTGTTATTGGTAACTATGGTTTTAGTATCATGATTGAAGCTGGCATTTTCATGTTTTTTATATTTACCCTCTTCAACATTCCTTATAAAGCGATAAGGTTTGAAACTTGCCGTGTCATAGTAGCTTTCATATCGGTCCCGTACCCTGAATATCCAATCGTAAGCAGAGTTTGACCATCCTTCTCCCACAGAGTGGTATACCGGTTTCCCATTATAGTTTTCGAGGGTGGTGGTAAACGTAGCGGTGCCTGCATCCACGTAAAGCCCTATTACGCTGTAATATACTTTGAGCGTAATACGCTCGCCGGGAGAAAAGCTGGTGTTCCTGATATTACAGAACTCGTTTCCGGCCGAAAGTCTGGTGGCAAAGGAAAGGATCAGTATTGTAGCCAAAAACTTTAATTTCATTGCTTCGTATTGAATAGCTTCAGCCCCGCAGCAAGAAAACTTCCTACAAGAGCCGGAATGATCAAATTGATGAACCATACAGCCATGCCACCTGTATAGATACCGATGGTATTGCTACTGAATCCCTGCAACAGCACTATACCTGTCTTTCCCCGAACGCCCAGTTCCAATAGCGTCACCGTTGGAATCAAGGCTAAAATTAAATATAAAATACTGATTAACCAGTATGCTTCCACCACAGGTATTTCAATTTGCATTGCCTGTAACAGCAATATATACTGACAGACGAAAACTACATAGCGAAAAGAAGACAGCAGCAAGACTCTTAACAAAAAACTAACAGGAATGTCAAGGATAACATTAATGTATCGCTGCCATTTTTCTGGAATACCTATGCGATAGAACAGAGCGGTAACCCATCTCAGTCTGAAGTATAGCACCATTCCGGCTATTGTCAATGCGGCAATCACGTATACCCCCAACCAAACCAATTCTTCGTCGATATAGGGCGCTGCAATTGTAATGAAATAGTCGTTCAAATACATCAAGCCGATAACGCCGGCTATCAGGGTTACAAGCAGTTGGCTGGCGCTGCCAATCATGGTGAGAGCAATAGAATGTATGCGATGCTCTTTTTTCACATACAGCATGCGCCCCCCGTATTCTCCTATCCGGTTGGGCGTGTTCACTGCAAAAGCCACACCTGCCAGGGTAGCTTTAAAGGCAGTCAGGAGCGATAGTTTTTGCAGGGGCATCATTAATACCTGCCATTTTCTGGCCTCGGTAAGCCAGTTAACGACTGAGAGTAAAATGGCAGTCCAGAACTTCCAACACAATGGCCCATATACAGAAGCCCTGATATACCCGATCGACTCACTGAGATTGGGTTGCTGCATCACCTGCCTGCAGATAGACCAGGTAAGCCATATAAAAACAGCAGGGCCTATCACCCGATTGAGTAATATTTTAATACTTTTGCCTGATACAGACAACGGTTTTAAAAATGTTTCCATTTGCATAAAAAGCCACAGGTGATCTTAGGTATTGACCCCGGAACCATCGTTATGGGGTATGGTATCATTGCTGTTAACGATTCTGCCGTAAAATTATTGGAAATGAACGCAGTAAAGCTGTCTTCCCAAAAAAATCATTATGAACGGCTGCACCTTATACAGCAACAGGTGGCGTACCTGATTAACCAATATCACCCCGACTTCTTTGCCATTGAAGCGCCCTTTTTCGGAAAAAACGTGCAAAGTATGCTGAAGCTTGGCAGAGCCCAGGGCGTAGCCATAGCCGTGGCCATGCAGGCCGGCATTCCTGTGACGGAATATTCGCCCCGGAAAATAAAGCAGTCCATTACGGGTAATGGCAATGCTGATAAAGAGCAGGTCTGGAAGATGCTACAGCACATCATTGTGATGAAAGAAGCATTCCGGTCGTATGACGCATCCGACGCGCTGGCGGTAGCGGTGTGTCATCAGATACAATTAAGCTCTCCCATACCTGCTGCTACAACAGCCCGGAAAAATAAGAACAACTGGTCGGCCTTTATAGATGAAAACCCTTCCCGGGTGGTTGGAAAATAGGCACTGCAGCTTCTCTTATAACCTTAACCTTATATGCCACCTCGACAACCCGATTGATAAAAAGATCATCGCCGTTGCCCATACCAGCGACCCGCATACAGCCAGTACTTCGTTTACCGGTTGCTTATAAAAAAACAATGGGATGCCCAGCCCCCAGCATAGATAATAGATGATATCCGGCGCCAGGTAGGTTGTGAGTGAGTTTCTGCCTGCCAACTCAAACGGTTGGCCCCAACGGCTTTTACCCATTACATCTACCAGCATATATAGAAGAGCAAATAGTATAAAACTGATTCCGGAACAAATCATACCCCAACTGGGCGTAGCTTTTATTTTGGAGATGATGAACCAGTTTCTTAGCGCAAACCCTGCGGCCAGGCAGCCTATACCTACCAGTATCAATATCCAGAAAGCCTGCATGGCATTTAGTTTTTTCTTTCGGATGATAAGCGCCGCTATCAGTCCCGCCAGTGTCAGCGCCGGAACGCTGCCTCCGGAAACAACTCCGAATACATTGTTCCACCATTGGGGCATGGTGTAGATACCTGCCTGAGACAGGATATTCAGTAATATAAAGCCTGCCCATACCATTATCACCGCCCCTGCTTTCTCACCTGTGCAGAGGTAAGTAACAGCCGCGGTAAGGTACCCCCACCCTATCAAACCGAGTATGCCCCACCAGCCTGTTATCAGCCATCCCGGATTGTCTGGCGTACCACTTTTATAAATCAACGCCAAAAAAATCAACCCGGCGATGCCCGTCCACCTCATCCAGCGGAAGAATTGCTTAAACCGCGGGTTATTGGGGTAGTGATTCCAAACGAGAAAAATGCACAGATACACGAGTAATATCCATACAAATCGGTTCATACCGGTGAGTTCGGGAGAAATGCTGCTGCCATTCAGCATCAGTACGCCTATCAGTAGCAGGCTCAGGGTGCGAATGAATATGTGTAATAGAAGGAAAATGGTGCTGCTTCTTTTTTTTATCCGTGCATTTACCGCAAACGGCACCGACATGCCCACCATAAACAAGAATCCCGGAAAAACCCAATCTGCCAGCCCCATCCCATCTGCGTCGGCCTTTGTGTGTATCATCCACTGCGGCACACCCGGTTCATACAGGTCGTTTACAAACAGCATCAGGAATAATGTGATACCACGCATAATGTCGATAGAAGCTTTGCGTGAACTGGCCAAAGAAGTTGTCATAATTGCATATATGATCCTGGATGAAAGAAAACGCCGGCGTTCGGGATATCGGAAATACACCTGCATTGCGCGACTGGTTCTTGAAATGTACTAATATATTGTGATATTTGCAGCATAGCATGTCCGATTTGTTGTGAGAACTTATTTCTCCCGGAGATGGAACATCGGAACCGATTGCCTCCGTATTGAACTGACATAATAATTTACTAAGAAACTTAACAGATCAGTATGAACAAGCCTGTCGTTGCAGACGGCAACGTGCAGAAAACCGTATTTACCGTTTTATTTGCCATTAGTGCCGGACATTTCCTCAACGATCTGATGCAATCTGTCGTGTCTGCATCTTACCCGTTGCTGAAGGAAAATTATCGCCTCAGTTTTACGCAAATAGGTATTATTACCCTGGTTTTTCAACTAACGGCTTCTATTTTTCAGCCTTTCGTTGGTAGTTATACAGATAAAAACCCCAAACCCTACGCATTCGTAATGGCGATGTGCTTTTCTATGGCTGGCATCCTGCTATTGTCTAATGCCCACGGCTTTGTTGCTATTCTGCTGGCGGCAGCTATGATAGGAGTAGGCTCCTCTATTTTTCATCCAGAGGCTTCTAAGGTGGCATTTTTAGCTTCCGGCGGGAGAAGAGGATTGGCACAGTCTATTTTTCAGTTGGGCGGCAACGGCGGCAGTGCGATGGGTCCTCTGCTCATAGCCGTTATTGTAATACCGTTCGGACAAGGCTATATAGCCTGGTTTTCCATCGCTGCTTTACTGGCCATAGTGCTGCTCTACAGAGTGGGAATCTGGTATAGCGCTTTTTTACAGCAGTACGCGATGGCAGAGAGAAAAAGAAGCCGGGAGGAGCCTTACAAACAATCGAAGGTTGGTATTACCCTGACAATTTTACTGGTTCTTATTTTTTCTAAATACGTATATACTACCAGCATCTCCAGTTACCTTACTTTTTTTCTGATGGATAGGTTTCACATAGACGCGCGCCAGTCGCAGTTCTATTTATTCCTGTTTTTAGGCGCATCTGCTTTGGGTACGCTGCTGGGAGGGCCGGTGGGCGACCGTTTTGGCAGAAAAGTAGTGATTTGGTTCTCCATACTCGGTGTTGCGCCCTTTACACTACTGCTGCCATACGTCAGTCTTTTCTGGACGGGCATACTGATCACTTTTATAGGACTTATACTCGCTTCCGCGTTTTCGGCCATACTGGTGTATGCACAGGAACTGGTACCTGGTAAGGTGGGTATGATCAGCGGCCTGTTTTTTGGATTTGCCTTCGGTATAGCCGGCGTTGCGTCTGCTTTGTTGGGTAAACTGGCTGACAGTACCAGTATTGTTTATGTGTATCACCTATGCGCTTATTTGCCGCTCATAGGGCTGGTAACGGTATTTCTACCTAAGCGAACCCCGGCACGATAGCACTCCGTTTATTTATTTCTGGCGATATACTTTCCATACATTTTGCAGGGCCCGGTCATAATCAGTCCGGCCGGCGAATGCCTGAGGATCATACGAAGCGCCTTCCTGGCGTTTACTGTGGAGATGGAACTGACTGGCATGGGAAGCCACCCAAATATCAAACTCCAGCGCTTCCATAGCTTTCAGGCTATAGGCCAGGTCTTTTTTAATAGCTGGATATTCTTTTATTTCTGAAAACCTGCGGGAAGTAATAATGGTGGGAATATTAGCGATCAACACCCGATAGCTTCGTTTGTCGTCCTGTACAGTGAGCATATAGCTGCAAGATCCCTTGGTATGCCCCGGATGGTGTAGCATAACCAGCCTGGTTTCGCCCAACTGGATAATATCTTTGTCTTTCAAAATCCTGTCTGGCACTATGGGTGCAAAACTTACGCCCAATCCCCCTAATTCATAATCGGTGGTGCCGCCGGATTGTACTTCCGGCGCATCTGCAGCATTTACCCAAAAAGCGGCGCCGGTTTCTTTTTTTATGGCAGCCATGGCGCCCAGGTGATCCCAGTGTGCCTGCGTGGTCAGTAGTATTTTGAGGTCGTTGTAACGGAAGCCCAGCTTTTCGATGTTTTGCTTTATCAGCGGACGGGAATCGGCCAGCCCTGTATTAATCAGAATATGCCCTTTTTCTGTAACGATCAGATAGGAGGCCAGGTCGTATGTACCTACATAATACAAATTGCCTGCAATCCGGAAGGGTTCATAAGGTGTAGACCATTCAGCCGGATTGTTTTTCGGTTCGCTGACGACCTGCCCAAGGGTAATATTGCCAGCCAACAAAATGCAGAAGAGAACAATAACAGCGCGGTTTATTGACATATTGTGATTTTCGCAATGGAAAATTAGGGTGTTTTTATATAACCGTCACATCTTTTATAGCGCACAAACGAATACATTGCCGATTGCGTTATTTAACGTAGGTTTGCTGTCAAACTTTTAGAGGATGAGACTGTCCTGGTGGAAGCTGCTTTGTATTGCGTTATTGTCATATGCATTGATCGGCGGAATGCTGCTCGAAGTGCCGCGCAAAGCCATTTTGAACGAAACCATTCGCAATATTTACTATCATGTACCCATGTGGTTCGGTATGATGGTAATGTGCGCCTGCTCAGCGTATCACTCCATACTTTATTTAAGGAAACAGGATATATTAAGTGATTTCAGGGCCACGTCGTATGCGGGCGTGGGTATCCTATATGGTGTACTGGGGCTGGTTACAGGTATGCTATGGGCAAATTACACCTGGGGTAAACCCTGGAGCAACGATATCAAGCAGATACTGTCTGCCATAGCGCTGCTTATTTACGCCGCCTATTTTGTATTGAGAAGCTCTGTAACAGACCTGGACAAAAGGGCACGGGTTGGCGCAGTATATAATATTTTCGCTTTTGTAATGCTCATCCCCACCCTGTGGGTAATACCCAGAATGATGGAATCGCTGCACCCCGGCGGGCAGGGCAATCCGGGCGCCGATCCCCGGGATATGGACAACCGTATGCGGATGATCTTTTGGCCAGCCGCCGTTCCGGGATTCATATTGCTGGGTGTTTGGATCAGCACACTTTCCATACGTTTCCGTAAAATCTCAGATAAAAAATTACTCAATGCATAAGCTGATTACCACCCTCTCACTTTTTCTTTTTTTTATGACTTGCTCCATCGTGTGTGCTGCGCAACAGGAAGTTGACATGGCAGATGTAATGCGTGCAAACGGTAAAATATACGTGGTAGTGGCGGTGCTGGCAGTACTTTTCGCAGGGCTGTTCGGTTATCTTATTGCCATCGATCGAAAAATCAGCAGATTCGAAAAAGAAGAGAGAAGCGATCGATCTGTTTGATGCCCCTTGTAAAGGATCATTCCCATTTTTATTTTAAATACAGATTGCTACCTTAAACGAATGTAATATGTCAGCAAAAACTGAATACAAATTCTTTGAGGCGGTTTCCGCCAGTTTTGATAAGGCAGCCCGGTTTACACCATGGGAGCCAGGCATTCTCGAACAGATCCGTCAGTGCAATGCCGTGTATATGGTACACTTTCCGGTAAAAGTCGGCGACAAAGTAGAGGTGCTCAATGCGTACCGCGTACAGCATTCTCATCATAAAACTCCCTGCAAAGGGGGAATTAGGTTTGCCCCTTCGGTAAACCTGGATGAAGTGATGGGGCTGGCGGCATTGATGACTTATAAATGTGCAATTGTAAATGTGCCTTTTGGTGGTGCCAAAGGAGGGATCAACATTGATCCCAAAAAATACTCAGTGTACGAACTGGAAAAAATTACTCGTCGCTACACTCATGAGCTTATTAAGAAAAATTTTATTGGTCCCGGAACAGACGTTCCGGCACCGGATTATGGTACGGGCGAACGGGAGATGGCATGGATACTGGATACCTATATCAGCATGAACCCCGGAGAAGTAGATGCCCAGGGCTGTGTAACCGGCAAACCGGTATCGCAGGGAGGTGTAAGGGGAAGGCGCGAAGCCACAGGCTTAGGGGTTTTTTATGGCATCCGAGAAGTGTGCAATACGCACCGGATGATGGAAAAACTGAACATGCCGCTGGGAATAGAAGGTAAAAAAATCGTGATACAGGGGCTGGGTAATGTAGGCTATCACGCGGCAAAATTTTTCAGAGAAGGCGGCGCTACCATTGTAGGCATTGCAGAACTGGAGGGGGCCATCCACAACCCGAACGGGCTGAACGAAGAAGAAGTGTTTCAACACCGGAAAAAAGAAGGCACTATCCTGAACTTCCCGGGGGCCACCAACATCCTACATTCGCCCGAGGCGCTGGAACTGGATTGCGATATACTGATTCCTGCTGCACTGGAACATGTAATTACAGGCGAAAACGCCTATCGCATAAAGGCCAAAATTATTGGAGAAGCAGCTAACGGACCACTCACACCCGACGCTGATGAGTACTTTATTAAAAATGGTACGTTGGTAGTACCCGATATGTTTCTTAATGCAGGCGGTGTAACCGTAAGCTATTTTGAGTGGTTGAAAAATCTTAGCCACGTGCGATACGGAAGAATGGAAAAACGTTTTACGGAAAACCAGAATATCACCATTCTTTCGCAACTGGAAGCGTTGACAGGAAAACAGGTGCCTCCGCGCGACAGAAAACTGATAACACAGGGCGCCGACGAAGTGGATATTGTGTACAGCGGGCTGGAAGAGACCATGATAGGAGCCACCAAAGAAATCCTCGAAGCATGGGAAGCGAACCCTGAGATCCCTGATATGCGAACGGCAGCTTATGTGGTGGCTATTAATAAAGTGGCTACCAGCTATGCCGAGCTGGGTATTTTTCCATAAGCTTCGGATGATTATGCCCGAATATTGTTAATTTTACCGCTAAATATACACTGATATGGCATCCGGGAATGAAAAGCCTATTGTGAGAGAAAAGCTGTCGCTGCCAGAAGGCGGAAAAAAATTATTGCTGCATTCCTGCTGCGCGCCCTGCTCTGGTGAAGTGATGGAAGCCATCATAGCTTCTGGTATAGAGTTTACCATATTTTTCTATAATCCCAATATTCATCCCAAAAAAGAATATGAACTCCGAAAGGAGGAAAACATCCGGTTTGCGGAGAAATACGATATCCCATTTGTAGATGCAGACTATGATGTGGACAATTGGTTCGACAGGGCTAAAGGTATGGA
The DNA here is from genome assembly GCA_037190905.1 of Agriterribacter sp. Classification (GTDB taxonomy): domain Bacteria; phylum Bacteroidota; class Bacteroidia; order Chitinophagales; family Chitinophagaceae; genus Agriterribacter. The sequence continues at coordinate 22,400 of JBBCKG010000003.1, forward strand.
GTGGGAGCCGGAAAGAGGCATCAGGTGCACCATGTGTTTTGACATGCGCTTTGAAAGAACAGCACTGTATGCATTTGAGAACGGATTCGATGTGATATCCAGTTCACTGGGCATTTCACGCTGGAAAAACATGGAACAGATAAACGACAGTGGCGTTAGAGCAGCAGCGAACTACACCGGCATTACTTACTGGACTTATAACTGGAGAAAGAAAGGTGGCTCGGCCCGCATGCTGGAGATCAGCAAAAAAGAACAGTTTTATATGCAGGAGTACTGCGGATGTGCTTATTCTCTCAGGGATACCAATAAATGGCGAATGGAAAAAGGACGAGAGAAAATAAAGATTGGTGAAAAATATTACGGAGTAGATGAAGACAGCAATGTATGATAAGCATTATAAAAAGCCGGAGAATAGTATAAATACTGTGCACTCCGGCTTTTATCAATCCTTTATCATAACAATATTAAGCATCTCTGGGCATATGTTTTAATAGATTCAGGCAAAATACCGGGAATAGTGTAGGAACCGAAGATTAGAAAGGTGTTATTGCTTATTTGGCTATACGCTTTAAAAATACTTAAATACAACTACGAATGAGGCAACAAATAGCAGCGGCAAACTGGAAAATGAATCTGACTGTAAGCCAGGCAGAAAAGCTGTTGGATGAACTTTTAGCACAACCTGATACTGTGCAACCAAATCAAAGTGTGGTGGTAGCCGTGCCATTCCCGTATCTCATGCTGGCACAGTCTAAACTGTCTGGCAGAAAAAATACGTTTGTGGCAGCGCAAAACTGTTACAGCAAAAAGGCGGGCGCATATACCGGTGAAGTATCTGCAGAAATGTTGCAATCGCTTGGAATACAATATGTGATTCTGGGCCATTCGGAAAGACGGGAGTATTTCGGAGAATCCAGCGCATTGTTGGCAGAAAAAGTGGATATCGCGTTGTCGTTCGGGTTAACACCGGTATTCTGTTGCGGAGAGCCGTTGAACATACGCGAAGCCGGAACACAAAATGAATATGTGGCGCAGCAAATAGCCGAAAGCTTATTCCACCTTTCGGCCGATCAGGTACAGCGTCTGGTAATTGCGTATGAGCCTATTTGGGCTATTGGCACGGGCAAAACCGCTACCGCCGATCAGGCGCAGGAAATGCATGCTCATTTGCGTCATACCCTGGCAGGGAAGTATGGTAAGGATATAGCAGACGGCACATCAATTTTATACGGTGGCAGTGTAAAAGGTGCCAATGCATCCGATATTTTCTCACGCCCCGATGTAGACGGCGGCCTGGTAGGGGGGGCATCTCTCGTGGCAGCAGAATTCGGACAGATTATAGCGGGACTGAAGTAAGAGCCCAATGTTTTCCCGATGCAGAGGGTAGGATATACTATTTGTGTATCAATCAGCAGCATGAATTTTAGCCGAATTATACTCCAGAACGTGTTTTGGAGGGGAGTTTACTTTATATCCCTATTCCTGCTCAACGTAGTAATAGCCCGGAGTTTTTCAGCAACTGGCAGTGGTACGATATATTTTATCGTGAACAATTTAGCATTGATTGTGACGATATGCAGCTTAAGCCTGGAAGCAGGGATGGCTTATGGCGTATTGTCTGGAAAAGCGAACCCCGCACAAATGGGAGGCATGGCTTTATTATGGAGTATTTTGGCAACTATCATAGCCGGAATAACAGGCTATTATATCACACAGCACACGGGAAAATTTAACGGCTATTATTGGTATGCATTTGGGGGCTACCTACCCGGTTGTTTGCTAGTAAGCTTTTTTATGGCCCTTTTCTATGCGCAGAAGAACTTCTGGCTTCCCAACATGTTGATGTCTCTGGTTATTTTTGTGCTGATTACGCTAACTTTTTATTCGGAAAAATTAGGAATTTCCTTAGAGCGATATATCAATCTCTACTTCACAGCGTTCCTGATTCAGGGAGTTGTTTTAGCAGCATTTTACCTTTCGAAATACCGACTGCATAATATATTCAGCATTCCGCGATCGGGCGTACGTAAAGTGGTAGTTACCTATTCGATCGTGGCGTTCGGCGCCAACCTGTTATACTTTTTGCTTTTTAGAATAGACTACTGGTTTGTTCAACACTATTGCGCGGAGGGTGATTTAGGAAATTACATACAGGTGTCTAAAATAGTTCAGTTATTTCTTACGGTGCCGGCAATGATCGCAGGTGCAGTATTTCCCTTTTCTGCTACAAGGTTACGAAAGGATGTGCAAAACCGGATAGCGCTTCTGTCGCGGGCTGCAGTCTTCGCATTTTCGGGAGTTTGCCTGTTATTGACGCTCTCGGGCTATTGGTTGTTTCCATTTATTTTTGGGAATAGCTTTGCTCAGATGTATCAACTTCTTTTGTTACTCATTCCCGGCATTATCTCGCTGGTGATCGTCAGCCTGATAAGCGCCTATTTTGCCGGACAAAATCAGGTTTGGGTAAACGTTTTTGGCTGCCTTTGTGGATTATTTATTTTAGTGCCGGGAGATATTTTAATGGTTCCTCTCATGGGGGTAAAAGGAGCCGCTATCATTGCATCATTGAGCTATTGCGCAACGCTTGGGTGTTTGCTCTATTTCTTTATCAAAAATTCTGAATGTCGCCTCAGCGACTTTTTTATTTTGAAGTCAACAGACATTCAAGCATTGAATACTTCATTTAATAAGGTGCTAAACCGAAATTAACATGCGCATACTGGATAAATGCAGGTGGATTTTTATCGGGCTTGTCCTGACCTGGCTTAAAAAATTGCTAGGCAACAGGATACTGCCTACAGCCAGTTCTACAATAAGGTCAGGCGGGAACGTAAACCGGGTAGATTACATTCTAGATTACTGCAGGGATAAATCTGTATTGCATATCGGATTCTCCGATCACCCTTATACCGACAAGAAGATAAAAGATGGTACCTTTCTTCATTTTTACCTGAAGCAGATAGCGAAAAATCTTTGGGGACTGGATAATAGTGAACCAGCTATTGAAACCTACTGCCGCCTTACAAATGATCAGCAGGTGATTTGTGCCGATATAATGGATGAGCGCTTAAGCACCAAAATCAACCATCAATTCGAGGTGGTATTGTTAGGCGAAATAGTTGAACATCTCAAAAACCCGCACCGGGCTATTGAGAATTTGCACAATACTTTTTCTGCGGGAACCATTCTGATAGTTACAACGCCTAACTATAGTTCTATAAACTCGTTTGCTGCGGCCTTGAACAACACCGAAATGATACATCCTGATCATTATTGGTATTTTTCTCCGGTGACATTTTTGAAGATGTTTCCACCAGACAAATTCGTATTATTAGATATAAACTTTGGCATGTATTTTCAAAAAGGGAAAAAAATAAACTTTATTTTGCGCAGATTCCCCTTCCTCGGGGATTGTTTGATAGGTGCATTTAAAATTACGAAATCGTGAAACTGCTTTGGCTGGCAAGCTGGTATCCCAATAAGGTATCGCCACTCGATGGTGATTTCATACAACGGCACGCGATGGCGGTATCGAAATTCGTTGACGTATCAGTAATATATGTGTTACAATATGGAACGGCTGTACCGAACCCACAACCAGAAATCGTTGAAAGCACCTTCGGGTCTGTGAAGGAAACCAGGGTCTATTTTTCTTCTTTCAGAACCGGTATCGGCTTCCTGGATAAGCTGATATATAACTGGAGGTATTTTCGGACGTACATGTCTGTTATCCGATCGTACTTAAAAAAAAACGGACTTCCCGATCTTGTACACGTGCATGTTCCCATGAAAGCAGGCATGATGGCGCAGTGGATTAAAACGAAATGGAAAGTTCCTTACGTCGTAACGGAGCATGCAGGTCTCTATGTGCCCGGTCCGGTAGATGCCTTTATGAAACGGTCTTTGTATTTCCGCCGCAATGTTCGAGCTATCTTCCGAAAAGCTTCGGCGGTAACGTCAGTATCGTACCACAATGGGCGTATTATCCAGCGGCTTTTTGGTCTGCAACATATAAACATCATTCATAACGTTGCAGATACGAGGATTTTTTACAGTGCCCCTACAGAGAACGATACTGTATTCAGGTTTATTCACGTGTCTACCATGGGGGATAATAAGAATGTGATCGGCATTCTCCATACATGTGCAAAACTAAAATCCATCCGGGAAGATTGGCAAATAGAATTGGTAGGGCCGCCGAACCAAAGCATCATTGATATCATACAAATCCACAGGCTGGAGAATTTTGTATCCATTGGCGGTGCAATGTCTAACCAGGCGGTTGCTGCCCGCATGCAGAAAGCTTCTTCGTTGGTAATGTTTAGCAGGGTAGAAAACTTTCCCTGTACCATTGTGGAGGCGCTCTGCTGCGGATTGACGGTGGTATCCAGCAACGTAGGCGGTATCTCAGAAGCAGTAAATGCCTCTAATGGTATTTTGGTGGAGTCTGAAAATGAGGAGCAGTTGCTGGATGCCATGCTCACCATGATAGACCATTATCATTTATTTGATCGTGCCGCCATAGCAAGGGAGGCCGCATTCAAATATAACTACGAAACTATCGGGAAACAATTTCACGATCTGTACAGAGAAGTACTTCCATCATTCAAATAATTCCAGCCTTGTTTTAGGCCTGCGGGCTTCTTCCCAGCGGAAGGCCCGGAATTGTCGTTTGTCCTCCGGCACTTCTTTTACCGGGTACATCACACCGCTGACCTCATTGATCCAGGTGATCTTCTGTAATTCCTTTTTCTTCAGATACAGGTTAATAAGGTCTGCCTGGGCATAATTGGCACCGGTATAGGCACTGTCTTCATCCTGAAGGTAATACAGGCTTTCAGCACTTCCCTTGGCACGAATATGCTCTATGTCGCCATCGTGGAAAAAACCGTTGATGGCATTGCCTTTAAGCTGATTATAATACAACTCACCGCTTTTACTGATGCTAAAAGCATTTTCCCATACTTCCACCTCCTTTGGCTTCTTGTCTTTGGTATGCAGGAATATGGTGTCGCCGGTAATCTGGCTTTCCTTTGCCCACATAACAGGGTTGGTAAACATACGGAATATAGAATCGGCTCCTGAGAAAAACAAGCTGTCGCAAACCGCCTGCATCGAATCTGCAAATACTCTTACGTTGTGGTAAGCACGAAAGAAGCGGATGCTGTCTATTCTTTCTACGTCTGCATTCACAATTTCCGTGATGGTATCTCGTACAATAATAGCATGCAGCAGCGAGCTGTCTATGGCTGCTACCGGCGCGTGTTGCAGGCTGTCAGAAATAGTGATGCTGTCTTTTTCTACATCTGTTCGTTTCAATATGTTTTTTCCAGGTGTTTTCAACGGACGCAAACCAGGGGTATTTCCGGGTGAGGTACTATCGGCAAGCGTACTGTCTTCTTTGGGCACCCATAGCTCGCGTTCCACAATTTTCACCAGCGTGTCTTTTTTGTAAACAGTATCTATCTGAATGCCGGAATACAGCGTATCGCTGGCTATAAACAATGAATCGTTCTCCTGTTTGATGATCATTACCGGCTTGGAAGAGGCCAGAAATGTTTTGGCAATATTATTAAAAAAACTTTCTCCTGATAGTACGGTAACGCCTTGTGCCGTATCCTTATAAACGAAATTACCTTCGGCAAACCCTTCTCCGCTGTTTTTATCAAACTGAATCTTCTCCGCGGTTATATACTGTGTACTATCCTGTATAACCGGGCGGCTGCCGAAATTGGCATTGCCGTTTTTCATGTCGTAATATCCGTCGGAAGTATAGATGACGGATCTGCCATCGTATATCGTAGTAGGCGAAATAAACGTGGCTTTTTCTGTGTCTGCGTTGTACAGCAGGGTGTCAGTTGCCATCGTGTACTCCGGATCAACCATGTTTACGTTGGTGGTAAAATAAGCATCTTTTGTTTCTGCATAATAAAAACCTTCCTTGCTGGTAAGCGTAGAGGCGCCGTTGACTATTTTTCCATGGTTGACGTAGCTACCGGTTTTGGTATTGATATCGTACTCCAGTGCCTCAGTGGTAAGCGTAGCTTTTTTGTCCGTAAGTTTCACGTTTTTTTTCAGGTAGGCCATCCTGGTATTTCCATAGTAAATAAGGTATTGGGCAGAAATGTGCACACTGTCTGCGTCGTTGATACGAATGTTACCGAACACTTCTACAATGTTTTTCTGTTGATTTTTTACAATACTGTCGCCTCTGAAAAAGGTATTGCCTTGTTTGAGCTGTGCATCTCCCACCAGTATCTCTAGGGTCGTACTGTCGTTCAGCGTTTGCTGCCGGAGCTCATCTGCCCGGATGAGTTCTACCAGGCGTGAACTGTCTTTCACCGGTTGCGTAGTGTCGGCATTGCCGTCCTGCCCGTGGGTAAGCAATACGCCCGTCAGCAGCATAAGACAAAAAACCAGTCTTCTGGTAATATACATCTACCTTTTTTTATCCTTTGCAGGGGGTACTGTAAGGGTATCTGGTAATGGGGTCATCAATGGTGCCGATTTATCTCTTTTCCCGAAAACCAACCCGCCCGTGTATCGGCGGGGGTGTATCCTGAAATCCTGTAGCAGCACATTGAGGCTGTTGGCAGTAGCGTTCAGGTTATTATACAGGGCTTTGTCGTTCATCAGCAAACCCAGGGTGCCGTCGTTACTGTTTACTTTGTTCAAGGTAGTATTAAGTTCACTAACGGTAGTTTGCAGTTTTGTTAAAGTCTGCTCCAGCTCCAGATCAGCCAGCTTCCCGGTTGTTTGGTTGAGGTTAGAAAGTATGTGGGTAATGGTATCGTTGTTGTTTTTGAGATTGTCTGTGAAGCTGCTGGCATTGTTGAGTGTTTTAGCGAGCGCACCGCTTTGGGCATGCAGCAATTGGGAAAGGTGCGTGGAGGAAACTGCCAGATTCGCTATAACTCCCTGCAGGTTGCGTTGGGTGCTGGGATCTAAAACGGCGGTTACCACTTGCAATACCGAGTCCATCGAAGTAAGCGCTGCATTTACTTTGATCAGTGTGGGATCCAACGACCCTTTTACCTGGTCTATCAATCCCATCTCAGCATTGCTGGCTATAGAATCTCCGTTTCGTACATACGCGGCCGCATCGCCCAATGCTATGTCTATAGTGGTATTACCCAACAGGCTGCGTGAAATATGGGCGGTAGAGTTTTGAGGTATATTGATGTTTTTGGTAAGATACAGGGTTACGATAACACCGCTGAGGTTAGCGTCTACCTCCTGCATTTCATATACCTTACCGACCTGCAGACCATTGATCATAACGGCATTGGAAACAGAAAGTCCTTCTACGGATTTGAAAGTGGTGTACAGTTTAAAGGTTTTTTCAAAGACCGGCTTACCTTTCAGAAAGTTAAACCCTAAGATCAGTAGCGTTATGGCGATGGCGGTTAATACACCGACTTTGGTTTCATTCGAAACTTTCATTATCTGATTTTTTAACTGGCTTTGTCAAAATGATGCGGTTTACAGCAAGCCATCCGGATGAACGATGATAAGCCGTTGCTTATTATTCAAAATCAATACTTCCGGCACAAAAATATAGATTCTTGTATTACAAGCGATGTATTTATCCGGTTCGAGCGTGATTATTGTGATCCCACGGAGCCGGGAGCAGTACTGGCAGGTCCATTGATCATTTTAACGTAAGATACCACCGCTCTTACCATTGCTTCCGACATTTCTATTTGTCCTTCTACACTGTTCAGGTAGTCTTCTTCTTCTTTATTGGTGATGAAGCCGGTTTCGATCAGAACGGCCGGCATATTGGTGGCCTGCAGCACCCATATTCCTTTTTCGTTTCTTTGCTTAACGCCCCAGCTCTTTCTGCCGACTTTTGTAAACTCATCTTCTACAAGGGTGGCCAGGCGCACACTGTTTCTGAAATACCGTTGTACCCAAAGCCGGCTGGCAATCAAACCCTCCGGAGAATTGATATCAGGGATATCCATAGTATCTGCTGCCGATTCAAACCGTTCGGCAATGGCGCCAGCCTTTGCTTCATCCCTGTCTGCTGCCCATACATAGGTTTCCGTACCGATTCTCGGGTTGGGAGTTGTCCATCTCCGGTATACCGGCTCTTTTTTTACATGCTTTTTACGGTTATTTCCTTTACCGGTATAATACACACGGTTTCTATAACCTGTAATCTTTGAATGCCGGGTGGGGGGCGCCGCATTTACGTGAATGCACACGAAGAGATCGCCGTTGTTTTTATTAGCAAAATCTGCTTTCTCACGTACACTTTGCGATATATCGGTTGTGCGGGTTTCTATGATATTAATGCCGGGCAATTCATCCCTCAGCAACTCTGCTACCTTCAGTGAAAATTTGAGTGTAAGCTCTGCTTCCGTGGAGTAGGAGCCCCTGGCACCGGGATCTTTTCCGCCATGCCCTGCATCTACAATGATTGTTCTTATAGGGTTTTTGGTTTGCGAAACCCCGTTTTTTATAGAGAAAGTATGTATTAGTATAATGGTTGAAGCAATTAACCACCTATGCATGCCGTTGTTGATTTTATAAAGGGTTAGTAATTCTGAAAAATCTTCACTTTTTCTTACCGTCAATATGGCTATTTTTGCTGCCTACTATATGTATGAAAAATAAATATCGCAAATTTACGCGAAATTATATATATATTATCTCAACCTTACTGCTGCTCTCAACCGCAATAACGTATAATGTGAAGGCAAATGATCAGGCATCTTTTGCTTTTTGCAATAATTTAACAGCCTTTACTGATACGATACCTGCTAAAAAAGACACCATTCCTTTCAAAGATACGCTTCCGCCCCTGGCACCGGTTTCCATCCCTGATTCATTACACACCGATAGCATTGTTATGATGAAGTCTGTAGATACGTTCAGTGTAAAGATATCTAAAGATTCCATCGATGCTCCCATTGAATACCAGGCAAAAGATTCTATGGTACTGGATGTAATCGGTAAAAAACTCTACCTGTATACCGAAACCGATGTGAAGTATAAAGACGTGCACCTGACGGCACCGCAGATTGATTTTGACCAGCAGACCAATCTGGTGAAAGCCAAGATGCACAAAGATTCGGTAGGTCTGACCATGGGACAGGCCAAACTGGTACAGGGAGATATCGTAACAGTAAGCGACAGCCTCGAGTTCAACTTTAAGACCCAGAAGGGGCTTACCCACAGCAGTTATTTTCAGCAGGCTGAACTGTTCAACTACGCGCAAATCGTAAAAAAAATAGACGCGCAAACCATTTATGCCTACAAAGGCAGGTTCACGACCTGCAACCTCGATACGCCGCACTTTGCTTTTCGTGCCAGAAAAGTGAAGTACATCAGCCAAAAAGTAGCCGTGACCGGCCCCGTGGGGGTAGAATTCGAAAACGTACCCGTACTGCCCGTAGCGCTGCCTTTTGGTATGTTTCCTATTCAGAGTGGCCGAACTTCGGGTATCCTTACACCGCAGTTGTCGGTGGTAAGTACCTTCGGGCTCGGGCTCGAAGGCGGTGGCTTCTACAAAGTCATCAACGATTATTTTGATTTTACCGTTCGGGGAGATGTATATTCGTATGGGAGCTGGCGTTTGAACTTTTCCCCCACCTACCGGGTGCGGTACCGTTATAACGGCTCGTTGAATTTCAGTTACCAGAATACACACACCGGCATCAGCAAAGGCGACCGGGACTATAATAAGACCAAGACATTCATGCTCAACTGGAGCCATCGTATGGACAGCAAGGCGCGGCCGGGCGTGAGTTTTTCTGCCAGTGTGAATGCGGGTTCGAGCAAATATGTAAGAGGCGTAACCAGTAATGCGTATGTAGACCAGAACAATGGCGCCGGCGGCACCTACTCTCAACCTTTGAACTTTACCAACCAGCTAAGTTCCTCCATCTCGTTTCAGAAAAGCTGGATAGGCAAACCATACAACCTTTCGCTTAACCTGGGGCACAACCAAAACAACCGTACCGCAGAGGTGAGAATCAATGCACCGGATATCAACTTCAACGTCAATACCATTTATCCTTTTCAGCCCAAAGAAATGGTGGGCAGCGGCAAATGGTATCAGAAACTAGGTATCGGATATACCGGCGGCGTAAAGGGACAAACGGCTTTTATCGATACTACTTTTAGTTTTCAGCAGATGATCGATACCTTCCAGTACGGCGCCCAGCACAACATTCCAATAACCCTGGCACTACCGCAGTTAGGTTCCATCCAGATATCGCCTGGTTTCAGTTACCAGGAACGTTGGTATTCGCAAAAATTTATGCGGAGGTGGAACGACGATACACAAAGAGTAGATACGAGTATACAGAAAGGGTTTTATACCGCTCGCGATATTTCCATGTCTATTTCCTTCAGCACCTCCATGTTCGCCACCATGCAGTTCAAAAACAAGAATGCAAAAATGCAGGCCATACGGCAGGTGATGCGCCCGCAGATGAGTATCGGGTATAAGCCCGATCTGTCGAAATCGTATTACCGCAATGAACAGGTAGATTCCACAGGAAGAAAAATGATGTTTTCCGACTACCAGGCAAGTATATATGGCAGCTATGGATACGGGCGTTCCGGAAGCATAGGGTTTGGGCTGGACAATTTTATAGAAGCGAAAGTGCGGAAAAAGCCATCGGCCGACAGCACCGATACCGACGAGGAAGACGATGTGCGAAAAGTGAAACTGATAGACGGCTATGGAATAACAGGAAGCTACAACCTGCTGGCAGACTCATTTAAGCTGTCTACTTTTAATTTGTATGCAAGAAGTACCCTGTTCGAAAAGATCAATATCACGGCCAGCGCCAATATAGACCCCTACCAGATTGATCCGCGCAATGGGTTTCGTATCAACCGATATGCCTGGCAGGACGGAAAGCTCTCGCTCGGGCGGATTACCAATGGAAGCCTAAGCGCCTCTACCAGTTTTAAAAGCAAACCCAAAGATGAGAAGAAAGCAAAAGAGGAAGAAATGGCCTATGACAACTACGACAACCTCACCAACGATCAGATACAGGCGCAGATGGAATATGTGCGCAACAACCCCTCGCAATTTGTAGACTTCAATATCCCCTGGTCGGTGAACGTATCGTATTCATTGAGCTTTAGCCGCATATTGCGCCGTGATTATTCGGGATATGACACGCAGGTATCTTCGAGTATGAACTTCAACGGCGATTTCAGCCTTACGGAGAAATGGAAATTCGGCGCCAATGGCTATTTCGATTTTAAAACCCTGAAGATCCCTTCCTTCTCCATGTTCATCACCCGAGAAATGCATTGCTGGCAAATGTCTATCAACGTAACACCCTTTGGCGCCTGGCGCTCTTTCAACATTTCTATCTTTCCTAAATCGGGAATGCTGCGCGATTTAAAAATCAACAGGAGCCGGTCTTTCCCCGGCAACTAGCCAGTCTTTTCCTGCTGTTGTTTCGCGAAAGCGTACATCATTCCAAACACCCTTTCTTTTAGTGAGGAAACGGTATCGTCTGGCTGAACGGCAATTGGGGGCAAAAAAAACATTTTGAGGTGGGCCGGCCACAGGTAAAAAGGTTTGCTGCTGCCCGGCAACACCTTTCGGGTGTTGAAGATGAGGGTGGGTATGATCGCTTTTCGGGTATCGATGGCCAGGCGGAATGCACCATCGTGAAAGGGGCGCAGGGGCTCGCGCGACTTATTGCGGGTACCCTCCGGGTAAATGCACATGTGAAGTCCCATGTCCAGCACTTCTTTCATTTTACGGATACTGTCCTTACGACTCTTTTCACTGTTGCGATCCACCAGTATAGATCCTCGCTGATAGATGAGTCCGAACAATGGAATTTTCGCCAGCTCGGCTTTGGCTATGGTTTTATTGGGGCCTGGTATAAACGGGGTGGTCAGGGGAATATCCATATAAGAATTGTGGTTGCTCACCACAATATAGTTTTCGTCTTTGGCGAAATGCTCCCTGCCTTTGATGGTAAACCGGCAGCCGATAAGCGTTAAAAAAATCCGCATCCAGGTATTGGAAATCCGTCTGAATGTTTCTGTCCCCCCGGGTTCCTTAATAAAGTTGGTGAGCCATATGGGGCCTACGGCAATCAGCAGAGTGGGTATAAATACCAGCGCTCCCCACACCGCCCATACGCGTCCCAGTATATTCCTGATCATACAAAAAGTTGTAAGTTAATCCTAAAAGCAACATGATTACCAACCAGTATCGGCCGAACCGGACAAAATTTGCAGATCGCTATTATGGAAATATTCGCTGCTATAGCTTCCAGTTGATCGGATCTCTGCCCTGCTGTTGCAGCAGTTCGTTCGTTTTAGAGAAATGCCTGCATCCAAAAAAGCCCTTGTCTGCCGAAAAGGGAGAGGGATGGGCTGCCTTGAGGATATGGTGCCGGGTACTGTCGATGAGCACCTGCTTTTCCTGCGCAAATTTGCCCCAGAGCAGGAAAACTACGCCTTCTTTTTCCCTGTCAATTTTGCTGATCACTGCATCGGTAAACTGGGCCCAACCTATCTGGGCATGACTGAAAGGCTCGTTGGCCCGTACGGTAAGCGCCGCATTCAGCAGCAACACCCCCTGCCTGGCCCAACTGGTCAGATCGCCTTTGTCGAGCTGCATGGCAACCCCGGTGTCGGCCTGTATTTCTTTATAGATATTCACCAGCGAAGGCGGCGGCTTAATGCCTTCCTGAACCGAAAAGCACAATCCATGTGCCTGGCGGGGACCGTGGTAAGGGTCCTGCCCTATGATCACCACTTTCACCTGTTCAAACGGTGTTTGCTCAAAGGCGTTGAAAATAAGCGGACCGGGGGGGTAGATGGTCTTGCCCGCCATTTTTTCCGTTTTAAGGAAATGTACAATCTGTCCAAAATACTGCTTGGAAAACTCGTCTTTCAGCACCGCTTTCCAGCCCGGCTCTATTTTTACATCCATACCCACTAAGCTATTGAAAATTGCACAAAAACAAAAAGGCTTTAGATATTCTCTAAAGCCCTGATTATCAAGTGAACCGGATTGGATTCGAACCAATGACCCTCAGCTTAGAAGGCTGATGCTCTATCCAGCTGAGCTACCGGTCCTTTTAAGGACGGCAAATATAGCTTTTTATTTGCCATTTGAAAGGAGTTTGGCAGCCATTTTTTCCGAACGGCGGATAGACCTTATAGGTTTTTAAAACCTATAAGGTCTATTATGCACACAATTGAAATCAGGCATCAGAACCTGATCTCCACTTCTTTACCTGCTTCTTTCACAATGTCTAACACACCACCGCCCGTTTGGGAGATGGCTCTCCAGGTCCAGCCCGGACTGCCGTTGGCCGTTTTTGTCTCCGGCAGTTGTTTTCCGTCTGTTGTTACGGTAGTAGGTTTTTTCAACAGCCGGAAGCGTTCGGCGGTAGCCTCTTCGAAGGTGGTGTAGGTAATGAAGTCGGGCTCGTATGTAATATGGGTGACGGTACCATCGGATCGCAGCATGCGGTTCCTGTTCGCCGGCGCCAGCTCCGGTGCTGCTGCCATAGCGCGTATATAATGCCTGACGTAATCACCATACCCGTCTGTAAGCCATATGTCATCACGGATATAGTAATTCTGCCCATCTGTGTTCACCATATAGGTTGCCCAGTTCAACTGACGCAGCGCATTGATCAGGCGGGCGGTATCTCCTGTTTTTTCCCAGTAACGAAGCTCCATGGAAGCCTGGCGTGCAGAGTGGCTATTGCCGGGTGTTCTATAGATGGTTTGTTCGTCGGTGGTAATAACGCCATACTTTTCAAACTCTTTATCATCCAGTGCGGTACGTACCCAGTTGAAGATATGTTTAACCGTATGCTTCCAGTCCGGATCAACAGATTCATTGTCCATCAGAAACATGGCATAAGTAACCGCATTGATTTGTCCATCTGACCATCCCAGTATATCCTCAAAGAAGGGACCCCATTTATTGTTTTGCGCCGGATATTGTTTCAGCCAGTTCAGGGCGATATTGTATGCCTTATCGTATACCAGCTCATTTCCCCTGCCCAGGGATGGGAGGAGTTTGAATGCATAGAGGGCGCCTGTCCAGTTGGTGCAGTAGGCCGAAGGCTGTTCTTTTTTAAAAGCAGTGGTACCCGGTTCGGGTTTATTGATTCGCTCTTCATTTATCAGCTTGCCAACCGCGCCCGTTTGTGAATGTACTTTAAAAGGCCAGGGCGAGTGAAACTCATCCCCGGGCTGTACCGTAGCCGCCAGTGTGTTGGCAATTTTTTCTGCCGCGTCCAGGTACCTGTTCACCCCTGTTTTTTTATACAACTGTATCAGCTCGTAAGCCAGCGAGCCAGCCTTATCGGGCTGCAGGTACCCTTTTCCCAGAATCATGTCGCCGTCGTATACACCGGCATGCAGGTCGGTATTATAGGGATAAGGGAGATGAGGCCACAGGTGGTCGGCCGGAGATAAGCCATACGCCAGGTAATAGTCTGCCATATACATCATATTCTCCACAATGGCGGCATTGCCGGTGTAATTGTACAACAGGTCCCACGATGAGAGTGCCATCATCAATTGATCGCCCCCGAGTCCTCTCTTGTCGTGATCGGGACGCCATACCTGGTGATTCATGTAATATTTGATTCCGTTGGAGTCCAGTTCCATATTATCCCAGAAATTCCATACCAGTTGTAATACCGTATCATAAGAAGCTCCGAGATCCGGTGCATACCAGGGCAGGATGCCTCCTTTATCGTCTACCCTTACATTATGATAGCTCAGGCTGGAATCTCTATTGAGGTAAATACGATCAGGTAATATACTGTCGCTTTTCGCATATACCCATGCTTCGTCCAACCCGGCATATTGCTGCGCAGGCGTGTCGCATCCGCTAGGGCAAACAGCTATTATGCCGGCTATCCAGGCAAGCATACGCCGGTTGATTATCCTCAAGAATAGGGTATTAAAAACTAAACAGGGATTGAAATCCTTTTTCATGTTGGGGTGATTGCAAACTAAATATAATATTTTTTCAGTATCCGATCAGAAGTTATTTATAAATAATAAATAAAATTTAATATTTATAAACTATTTATACCGGGGTGTAACAAATATATCCTTCACCAAGTTGCCGTCGCTGAATTAACGACTATGCTTTTACAGGAGGCGCACCCTTAAAAGATTTTTGAAAATATAAAAACAGAAAGCGCAGGCATGATGCCATTCCCCAAAAATTAGAATAAAGAGCGGTTGCAGCCGGATAATAGTTGAACGAAGAATCAGGACCAAAGAATTGTTCGCAACTTATCGTCAATGGTTTCTGTTTCTGCTGTCATCATACCAACATCGCGTATGACCGTTACCGGTTTTTATGTAGGTTTGCAAGATTAGTATTATCCCATTCACACCTGTTACATGAGTACCATACAGCAATACAACGAAGCCGTTCAGTCTGCCAAAGATATTTTTCTGAAGAAAACCCAGGACTATGGTACCTCCTGGCGTGTGCTGCGGATTATTTCCGTGGCCGACCAGATCTATATCAAGGCTCGACGTATCCGTACATTGCAGGAAGGTGGTGTGCAGAAAGTTGCGGATGATATTGTTTCAGAATTCAAAGGCATACTGAACTACGGTATCGTAGGGCTGATGCAACTGGAACTGGGAACCGATACAATAGAAGACCTGCCGGTAGCGGAGGTTGAGCACCTGTATAGCCGGATGGAAGATAATGCCCGCGCGCTGATGGAAAACAAAAACCACGACTATGGCGAAGCTTGGCGCGATATGAGCCAGGAAAGCTTTACTGATCTCATTTTATCGAAACTGCTCCGTATACGGCAAATACTGGCCAACAAGGGCAAAACGCTGGTCAGCGAAGGGATAGACGCCAATTTTTACGACATTATCAACTACGCTGTTTTTGCACTGATACTGATAGGCGAGGGAAAGCATAAAGCAAGACCGTAAGATAAGTATCACCATTTCACCATCTTACTATCTTCCCATCTTCCCATTCAAAACTAAATACCGTACATGCTTTTCACTTCCTGCACAAAACTCTCTATTTCTGCATCTTCGTGCTGGGCATCGTAGGTTTGTTTCAGGCTGCTCCCAAATACCCAGGCTACGCTTTGCCAGAAGCCGGCGGAAAAACTTCCTTTGTATTCATGAATGATGTTGTAGCAGGAATTGCCTGTTTCGCGGTTGATCAGCTTCATCAACACTTTTCCCTGGTATACCGATAAATTGGTCAATGGTTTTGTAAACTCTTCCTTGAGTTCTTTTTCCCTCGTTTTTATATAGGCGTGTCGTTTCTTTTTATCGGGTATTTGTGCAAGATGATGTTCAATATCGTTGAATACAATACCGGCTTTCTGGGCATAGGGATAAGTTACATATACTGCGTTGCGCAGCCGCGTCCATTCCCGGTATTTTTTACGCTGTGCCCTGTTAAGTTTTATCGGAATATCCACTGGTGCGAGCTCCCGGTAAATAAGGGTTTCACCTTTGTACACAATCACCGGCACCACAATGGTATCATTAGGCCCATGCTGCGCATACGATGCACGGCCCGGCAATACAGCCAGAACTATCAGCAACCCATACAGATATGTTGTACTACCCTTAAACATCGTCTACAATATTAACGGATTTTCCTGTTTTTATGATACAGCATCAGACAGATTCTACCATCCGGGCGCTGCTACAAAATGTATCCTTTTTTTCAGAATAAGGGTAAGCTAATGTCGTACAAACACAATACAAGACTGTAAATGAAACGGTTGTGTATTTTCTCCTGTTAAAAGGAAGACTGTCAGCAAGATGAAAAACAATATATGGTTATTATTTTTATTAATATGTTAAACGATCGAAATGCTGCTCCGGCAGCGTGGCAAGGGAAGCAAGATTTGGATATTGGTTGTTGCCCAACAAGCCGCTGTATTTTGCCTGGCAATAAAATAGATCTGGCTAATTATTTTGTGAAATAGAACGCAAGTCCTATTTTTGCGCCGTTAAAATAAATAAGTCTATGATACAAAACGCACATCATCACCATCGTTCCTTACCCGGCTGGTAAGCAGGTGTTGTTTGTGTACAATCATACATCATTAAAAGGCTTACCGTTTGGTAGGCCTTTTTCTTTTACAAAAATTTATATACAATGCTAAAACTGGCAATCCAGAAATCCGGTCGTTTACATGAAGATTCCATGCGCTTGTTGAAAGAATGCGGCATCGCAATATCCAATGGGGCCAACAAGTTAAAAACCGAAGCCGATAATTTTCCGTTGCAGGTATATTTCCTGCGCGATGATGATATACCGCAATATGTAGAAGACGGTGTGGCCGATATGGGCATTGTGGGAGAAAATGTGGTATACGAAAAAAACAAATCGGTGACTACCGTAGAAAAGCTGGGCTTTGGAAAATGCCGCCTGAGCATAGCTGTAGCCCGTGGCGATCAGTATGCTTCTGTTCAAACCCTGAACGGTAAGCGCATTGCTACCAGCTACCCCTACCTGACCGAACGATACCTTACTGCCAACGGGGTAACCGCTGATATACACGAGATCAGCGGCTCGGTGGAAATAGCCCCGGGCATTGGACTGGCAGACGCGATCTGCGATCTGGTAAGCAGTGGTTCTACCCTGCTGACCAACGGACTGAAAGAAGTGGAAACCATACTACTGTCTGAAGCCATACTGGTGCGGAATAATAACCTGGATGCCGCAAGCCTGCAATTGCTGAACAAGTTACTGTTTCGGATACACGCAGTAAAAAAGGCAAAAAACAACAAATACATCCTGCTCAACGCCCCCAACGATAAATTAAAGGAAGTTATTGGTCTGCTGCCGGGCATGAAAAGCCCTACCGTACTGCCCCTGGCAGACGAAGGCTGGAGTTCGGTGCACAGCGTATTGAGTGAAGATGAATTCTGGGACAAAATTGAACAACTGAAAGCAGCCGGCGCACAGGGTATACTGGTGGTGCCGATCGAAAAAATGGTGTTGTAAAAAAAACTGCCAGAGTATGAAACGTATAATACACCCCGCAAAAAAGGAATGGGCGGCGCTTTTACAGCGGCCGGTGATAGACAACAGTGTACTGGAAACATCGGTAACGGAGATACTGCAAGCCGTAAAAACCAAAGGCGATGAGGCTTTGCTGTCATTTGCACGCCGGTTCGACGGTATCGATCTGCAGGAACTGGAAGTATCGCCGGCACAGATTGAGGCCGCAGCACAATCACTCAGCGAGGGGTTGAAGCAGGCTATACAAACAGCCAGAGAAAACATCCACCGTTTTCATGCACCGCAGTTCAAACCGGAAGAACCAATCGAAACCCTGCCGGGCGTGCGCTGCTGGCGCCGCAGCATAGGTATCGAAAAAGTAGGACTATACATTCCCGGCGGATCCGCTCCCCTGTTCTCCACCGTGCTGATGCTCGCCATTCCCGCTGCTATTGCAGGTTGCAGGGAGGTGATACTATGTACACCGCCCGACAAAACGGGGCATATTCATCCGGCCATACTCTATGCAGCGCACCTGGCCGGCATCAACCGTGTTTTTAAGGTAGGCGGCGCGCAGGCAATTGCAGCCATGACCTGGGGTACACAAACCATTCCTGCTGTATACAAAATATTTGGCCCCGGCAACCAATACGTTACCTGTGCCAAACAACTCGTACAACGCAAGGGGATGGCCATCGATATGCCGGCAGGTCCCAGCGAAGTGTGTGTACTGGCAGATAAAACGGCACACCCGTCGTACGTGGCTGCCGACCTGTTGTCGCAGGCGGAGCACGGGGCAGACAGCCAGGTGTTGCTGGTCACCTGCGATCCCACCATTGTACAGCCCGTCATGGATGAGCTCTATCATCAACTGAATGGGCTGCCACGAAAAGAACTCGCGGCAAAAGCGCTGGAAAATAGTAAGGCGATTGTGGTAAGCGATATGACTACTGCGCTGGAACTGGTGAATGCATATGCCCCCGAGCACCTGATCATCAGCTGTGAACAACCGGAAGAACTGGGCGCACGCGTAATCAATGCCGGCTCTGTTTTTCTCGGGAACTATTCACCCGAAAGTGTTGGCGATTACGCCAGTGGCACCAATCATACCCTGCCGACCAATGGTTTTGCCCGTGCGTACAGCGGGGTAAGTGTAGATAGTTTTGTAAAAAAAATCACCTACCAGCATCTGTCGCCCAAGGGGTTGCATAGCATCGCTTCCACCGTTGTTGAGATGGCGGAAGCAGAAGGGCTACAGGCGCATGCCCGTGCAGTGACGATCAGAACGCAGGCAACTGCGGAATGATCACCAGCAGCAACCATCTTTCGAAAGCATAAATCAATCATCCCATGACTTCGTTTAATATAAATGACCTGGTACGAGAGAATGTAAAAAAACTCACCCCTTATTCTACTGCCCGCGATGAATTCAGCGGAGAAGCCAAAGTATTCCTGGATGCCAATGAAAACAGCCTCGGCTCCCCTTCCCTGCAATGGTATCATCGCTATCCCGATCCGCAGCAGACGAAAATAAAGGAAAAGCTGTCAGCCATCAAAGGCGTTCCCGCTGCCAATATATTCATCGGCAACGGCAGCGATGAATGCATCGACCTGCTCTACCGCGGATTTTGCAACCCCGGTAAAGACAACGTGATTATTTGCCCGCCTACCTATGGAATGTATGAAGTGAGTGCGGCGATCAACGATGTGGAGGTGCGGAAAGCCCCACTCCTGCCGGGTTTTCAGCTCGATCTCGTTCACCTCGAAAACCTGGTAGACGATTTCACCAAAATCATCTGGATTTGTTCTCCCAACAACCCCAGCGGTAACTCCCTGTATCGCGAAGACATAGAAATGGTACTGAACAACTTTCCCGGACTGGTGGTTATCGATGAGGCCTACATCAACTTCTCCCGCTATCGTTCTTTTGTACAGGAACTGCGGGAATATCCCAACCTCGTAGTCATGCAAACCCTGTCCAAAGCATGGGGGCTCGCAGGGCTGCGGGTAGGCATGGCATTCGCCTCTGAAGCGGTAATAGGGGTATTCAACAAAATTAAGCCCCCCTACAACATCGGGCAGGCTACGCAGGATATTGTGGTGAAGGCGCTCGATAAAGTGGAAGAGGTGAACGAAATGATCCGGCTGCTGGTAGCAGAAAGAGATATACTGGCCAAGCAGCTTTCCCTGCTTCCTGTAGTGCAGCAGGTATATCCTTCCGACGCCAACTTCCTGCTGGTGAAAATACAGGATGCGAAAAAAGCATACCGCTTTCTGCTCGAAAAAGGAATCGTGGTGCGCGACCGGAGCAGTGTACAACTTTGCGAAGACTGCCTGCGTATAACAGTGGGCACACCCGAAGAAAATGCCACACTGCTGAAAACCCTCACAACATTCGGCCTTTGATAAAAGCACCCCTATTATGACGTATATTGCACCTCCTAAAAACTGATCATGGCAAAACGTGTTTTATTCATTGACAGAGACGGCACACTGATACTCGAAGATCCCCCTACCTACCAACTGGATTCGTACGATAAACTGACTTTTTATCCGCATGTGTTTGAGTTCATGACCAAAATTGCGCAGGAGCTCGACTATGAACTGGTAATGGTTACCAATCAGGATGGCCTGGGCACAGAAAAATTTCCGGAAAGCAGTTTCTGGCCGCTGCACAACCTGGTGATGAAAACCCTGGAGGGAGAAGGCATTCATTTCAGCGAAGTGTTGATCGACAAAACCTATCCACACGAAAACGCTCCCACACGCAAGCCTGGAACAGGTATGCTTACCCGTTATATGAACAACCCGGAATACGATCTCGCGCATTCTTTTGTGATCGGCGACCGTATCACCGATGTGCAGCTGGCTAAAAACCTGGGCTGCAAAGCCATCTGGCTCAATGAAGATGCATCGCTCGGCGCCGATGAAATATCCGATCAGGTATCGGCATTGAAGGACACTATTGCGCTCGAAACACTGCACTGGTCCAGGATTTACGAATTTCTAAAACTGGGATTGCGACGTGTATCGCATGCAAGGAATACCAACGAAACGCAAATTCAGGTAGACCTCAACGTTGATGGCAATGGCACCTCTACCATCAGCACCGGCATCGGTTTTTTTGATCATATGCTCGAACAGATTGCCCGGCACGGCAAAATGGATCTACAGGTAGCTGTAAAGGGCGATTTGCATATAGACGAACATCATACCATAGAAGATACCGGTATAGCATTGGGAGAAGCGTTTGCGAAAGCCCTGGCTGATAAAACAGGCATGGAGCGGTACGGGTTTGCACTGCCGATGGACGATGCCGACGCCAAGGTGCTGATCGACTTCGGCGGAAGAAACTGGATAGTATGGAATACTGATTTTAAAAGAGAAAAGATTGGAGAGATGCCTACTGAAATGTTTTTTCATTTCTTTAAATCATTCTCCGATGGCGCCAAATGCAACCTCCATATCGACTGCAAAGGCGACAACGAACACCATAAAATAGAAGCCATATTCAAGGCATTTGCCAAAGCCATCCGAATGGCAGTAAAACGCGATCCGCTGAGCAATTACCTGCCGAGTACCAAGGGGGTACTCTAGCAGACGACATGTGTTTGTCATCGAACGATCCGTTAGTATCGCGTCTGAGATAGTAGAGCCTATACAGCATCTGTTACCATTGCGCCGGGGTCTCGCGCAGCGCTGCACACCTGCCCTTCGGAAGACCCCGGCGCGACACACTAAATAAAACTTCATCCCGGATCCAATGAGGGGTCTCACCAAATAGATTGTCACGGTCTCACGATACATCGGAGGATGGATATGCAATCCAAACACGCGTGTAGTTGGTTCCGTCGGAGAGGCATGTTGCCGTGTGGATGAGACCTCTCCCCGCCTGCGGCGGTTTCGAGGTGACGACCCTCTAAACATCGTCACCCCGATCCGCCGCGGCGGATCGGGGTGACGCGAATCATCGGACCACCTGCTATTCCGTAGTCTCCGGATTTGCGGATGCATGATGTTCTGTACTATCTTTTAAGGCCAACATACACAGCGCCCGGGTCTCGCTCTACCCCGCTTAGCCATACAGCGAAGCCCCCCGGCGCGACACATTAAAACGTCATCCCTTATGCAATGAGGCGTCTAATCAAATGGATTGCCCGCTCTCCGCCTGCGGCGGAGAGCGGGCTCACGAAACAATAGCAGGTTCCATCCTTTTTTCGCGCCGGGGTCTTCCGAAGGAGACCCCGGCGCCCCCAAAACGCCGCATCGGGGTGGAAGCTTCCCCAGTTAACAACTTTTAAAATTGGAGCTTTCGAATTGTTACTGTAATTCTTACAATTCGGCTGCTACCCCTTTTCCTTAACTCGTCTTTTCTTCAGCAGGTAGTAAAGCGGAATACCCAGGAGCGCTATGATCAGTCCGGGCCAGGTGTATTGGGGCTTGTAAATAATCAGCAGAATACAAAAAGCCGACCCCATCAGTATATACAACGCCGGAAGCAACGGGTAGCCAAATGCTTTGTAGGGACGGGGCGTTCCGGGCTGTATTTTTCTTAACCGGAATATTCCGATGATGGTTAGTATATAAAAACCCACCACTACAAACGATATCATATCGAGCAGATCGCCATAGCGGCCGCTCAGGCACCAGGCAGCCGCTATGATACATTGCACCCACAGCGAAAATCCGGGTACAGCAGCATTGTTCAGTCTGCCCGCTTTTTTGAAAAACAGTCCATCGTTAGCCATGGTGTAGTATGCCCTGGCACCCGCCAGTATCAGTCCGTTGTTGCATCCGAAAGTGGCAACCATGATCATGATGGCAATGATAACGGTACCGTACCCGCCAAAAATCACCTGCGAGGCGGCTACTGCCACCCGGTCGTTTTCCGCAGATGCAATGTCCTGTAGCGGCAGTACAGCCGTGTACATGATGTTGGTGAGTATGTAAACGATGGCTACGAGCAGGGTGCCCATAAAAAGACTGAGCCCGATGTTTCGTTGCGGGTTTTTGATTTCACCGGCAATAAAAGCCACGTTGTTCCATGAATCGCTGCTGAACAGCGAACCCACCAGGGCAGCGGCGATGGCGCCGAGCGCAGCCATCAGGGTATACTCCGCTATGGTACCATCGGGAGAAAGTGCATGCAGACTCCAGGCCTGGTTCCAGTTAGACTGCCATACTTCGGGTTGCAACGCCAGCAAACCGAAAAGTATCAGCCCCAGCAGGCTGGCGATTTTAGTAATGGTGAAAGTGGTTTGCAATATCTTACCATCTCTGATACCACGTGTATTGATAAACGTAAGTAATACGATACTGACGATGGCCAGGAGCTGAGCGGCAGATATTTTCAGTGCGCCTGCCTTCATAAGTATGTTGTCTTCTGCGAAGAAAGGGAAAATATAAGCGGTGAATTTGGCGAAAGCAACGCCTACTGCGGCTATGGTGGCTGTTTGTATAACCGCAAAAAAGCTCCATCCGTATACAAAAGCAGTGAGCGGGCTCCAGGCTTCTTTCAGGTAAATGTACTGCCCTCCTGCCCTGGGAAACATGCCGCTCAATTCTCCGTAGGCAAGCGCGGCTGTAATGGTCATAAAACCCGTAATCACCCATATCAATATGAGCCATCCGGCGCTGCCCACATTTCTGGTGATGTCTGCGCTCACTATGAATATACCGGAACCGATCATTCCGCCGGCTACAATCATCGTTGCATCCAGCAGACTGAGCGATGGCTTAAAACCCGGGTCAGTAGACAATTGGCTCATACAGTTGTTTGGAATGATGGAATAGTGTCTAAATTACGGTGTCATTTTCAGTAAACGTTCTTTTTTATTCCAGCTCCTTGTCAAGAGGTGGGCTGCTGGCGTTGTTTATTATGCGCATGGAGTTCGCCTTCCCTAAAAGCTCTTCTGTATGCTCCCGGACTCAGTTGGTAACGATTCCGGAATTGTCTGTTGAAATTCGATACATTGTTGTATCCGCATTCAAAACACAATCCCGTCACCGACCCTTCCGTTTGCACCAATAACCGGGCTGCTTTCTGCAGTCGTAACTCCTGTATAAATCCAGAGAATGTTTTCCTGGTGCGGGCAGCAAAAAAACGGGAGAATGCATTTTCCTGCATTCCGGCAACGGCAGCCGCTTCACGCAGTGTCAGTTGACTATCGAACCTGGCTGTGATCCAGTCCAGCACGGCGCATAACCTGTCCGACTCTTTTGCATTACTTCCTACCATAGTTGTATGCGTAATGGGGATGGTATCCTTAGCCGATGCGATGATTGAAAGTATTTCAACCAGGCATAGCCAGCGCTGCAAGCCGGATAGGTGGAGCATATCCGTCAACTTACGGGTGATTACTGTATGGGTAGCTCCGGTGATATCCAGCCCCGTAGCACAGTTCTCCAGCAGCATGCGAAGGGAGGATGATTCCGGCAACTCAAGAAAATCATATCCAAGCGAAGCTGCTGTAAAATGAATTACTACAGACCTGGCTTTGCGGGAATGGCCGGGTTGATAGTACGCGGAATCGTTTTTATAAATATGGGGGATATTGGGACCAATAAGCGCCAGATTGCCGGGTTCAAAACCGGAGATATGATCGCCAATAATGCGCTGACCCGTACTCTCGGTTACCCATACAATTTCATACTCCGGGTGATAGTGCCAGGGCGTAGGGTAATAAGCATATTCAAAGTGTTTCACCACAAAAGATTCATTGCTCCCTCTGGGCAGGTGTTCTAGCGCGGGCTTCATGATTTCAATTGTTTGGTAGCCATGAATATAACAATATACCTTCAATATGCTAAAAAAGTATCGGATAAGCCGGAAATAGTGGTGGTTGAGGGCGCAAAAACACATTAGATTCGCCATGTAATTGGTAAAAAAAGGAAGGGAAATAACTTCCGGCTAAAAACGATTGTATGAATCAGTATCAACTAACACCCGAACAGGTGGCGGCCTACCACCGGGACGGTTATGTGATCGTAAAAGGGTTTCTGGCTACAGAAGAAATCCGCAAACTCCAGGAAATTGCATTCACGGATGGAACGCTGCGGAAGCATGCTTTCGACCTGAATGACCAGACGGGGAAGAAAACCAAACTGACGCTTTGGTACAGCCCGGGGAATGATGCCTACGGATTGCTTACCAAAAGCAGACGCATGGTAGAAGCAGCCAGCACACTGATGGAAGGCGCCAGCGCCGTTTGCCATTTTCACAGCAAACTGATGCAGAAAGAACCCAGGGTCGGCGGCGCATGGGAATGGCATCAGGACTATGGTTACTGGTATAAAAATGAATTCCTGTTTCCCGACCAGATGTTATCGGTGATGATTGCCATAACAGACGCCAGCAAAGAAAACGGTTGCCTGCAGGTGATTAAAGGCTCTCATAAAATGGGACGGATAGAGCACGGATTTTCAGGAGAACAGGTAGGCGCATCGGAGCACTATGTTCAGTTGATATTAAAAACCAGGGAACTGGTGTATGTAGCACTCGACGCCGGAGATGCGTTGTTTTTTCATCCTAATATTTTACATCGCTCCGAAGCCAATCTTTCCGATAAAGCAAGATGGTCGCTCATATCTGTGTATAACCGTTCAGAAAACGTACCGTATAACGAGCCCTCGCAATCCAGTACAAAACCCCTGCTGCCCGTTCCGGATGAAGCGCTGCTGGAATGGAAAACAGAAGACATAACCGAAGGCGCCCATTTCCTGGAAAAGGAAAAAGACGAAGCGCTGAAGTAGGCAATCGAAAATAGGGTATACTACACTGCTTTGTTGCAACGCGTAAGCAAAGTAGTGGAAGAAATATCCCGATTCGTTTTGATAGTTCTGGTACAAATCCCTACCTTTGCGTCCCTTCGGCCACCGCGCCGGAGCTCGGGAGGTAGTTCAGCCCGGTAGAATACCTGGTTTGGGACCAGGGGGTCGCAGGTTCGAATCCTGTCCTCCCGACTTATATATCAGTCAAATGATATCGAAACCTTGCTAATTGAATGATTAGCAAGGTTTTTTTTATCCTTTCTTTTCAAATATTATCAAATCAACGCATTATTCCCGTGAGTAATTCCGTGAGCAATATCCGGTATACTGTTTGTACTCACAGAAACCTCATAAGTTTCTATGTATCAAAGTGATGCAATCATTAAACTGGTATTGTTTTGATATGTTTTGAAAATTGCCAAAATTTTGAGTTTTGGAGGGGCTGATTCGAACCTGCGGGGTAGTTAGATTCGAATCTGCATCCTACCCTATTCTACTCACGGCTACGCTCTTTACATATCTGCAGACATGAATGAAATGTGAGAATGAAATCAATTTTTTTAACGCCATTAAAAGAATTTGTATGTGCGAGAGACAGACATTCAGTATCGATTTTATTGCCCGTAAGTCAAAGGGCAAAAAAAACAAAGCAACCATTTTTGCCAGGGTTACCGTAGACGGAGAAACAAGAGAGATCTCCACTAAAAACCTGATCAGTTTCAGTAGCTGGGATAGCGTAAAAGAGATAGTGAGAGGTAGAAGTATTGAAACGGCATCCATCAACAAGCACATTGAAGACGTCCGGTTTCGCCTTCAGGAGAAATACCGCGAACTGGAACGGCAGGGAGAATTGATCACCGCTCAGTCGGTAAAGGATGCTTATTTGGGCGTTCAACGAAAACTTAAAGAGCATAGCTTGTTTGATCTGACTCAATATTTCAAACGAATATGGGAAGGCAAGATTGAATTTAAAAACTATGCTACTACAATTGACTATCTCAAATTATTTGTAAAGAGCCACTTCAAAACCGAGGATATTTTCTTATCGCAGATCGATAGACAATTTGCCACTGATCTGGAGTACTATATCAAGACGAATCCTATCAAGAAACATGATAAGTGTGAGGGTAATGGGTTGGCAAAACATATTCAAAGATTTAAACGCATACTTAACTGGGCGACGGATGATATAGAATGGATAGCATTCAACCCTTGCGCGAAGTATAAATGCCCCATAAAAAGACATAAGCGCAAAAAATTGGCTTTTCAAGAAGTAATAGCATTGGAAAAACAAGCTTTTACTCACCCACACTTAGCATATGTGAGAGATCTGTTTCTATTTTCTTGCTATACTGGGCTGGCATTTGCGGATGTTATGGCGCTCTGCCCTGCAGATTTTGAATATATTTCAAGCGGAGTTCTTTTGTGTAAGATATACCGGGCTAAATCCGACGAGCTGTGCGCTATTCCATTTTTGAACGGTGCGATTTCAATCATGTTGCGTTATGGGAAAAATTTTGATACACCCAACTTTGAACCGATCTTTCCAAAGATATCTAATCAGGAAGTGAACAGGTGTTTAAAGATTATTGCGGAAGTATGTGGTATTTATATCAATTTGACATTTCACGTTGCTCGTCACACATTTGCAAAAGTAATGGCGCTCAAAAATGGCATACCGTTGGAAACAGTTCAAATTATGCTGGGGCATACTAAAATTACGACTACACAAATTTATGCGGACGTTGATGAAGAAAAAGTATTAGATGATATGAGAGGTATGGAAGAAAAAATTGAAGCTAAAAAAAACATTGTATATAACATGAGTGCTATGCAACACAGAAATCCTCTAAGGGAGCATCCAAAAATAGAGATTCCATCTTAGGAACAAAACAAAGCCCTGTAATTATGCACAGGGCTTTGTTTACAAACATGGTACTACTCCTTCATCTTCAGCAACCTTCTTCTAGCAAATTTTTGATATCTTCTTTATTATAATAAAGAGTACCTCCAATTTTTTTGGTTCTAATTCTACGGCTTATTCTCAAAGATATGAGCTTGTTGGTGGAGCACTTAAGTATTCTTTTTGCATCTGCTGTTTTGTATCCTACAGGTCTTTCATCGCTCAATTTGAGATTTTCTTTCAAAATATTATCGATATCTTCTATTATTTTCAGCCGGAATTGTTCCAAGTCATTTTTAGTAATAAAGTCGAAAGACATAAAATGCGTTTTAAAATACCACCTTATCTTTTTCAAAATACGGCGTTTTGCCTCGAACTCAAAAATGGTGGGGCAAAACGCATCAGCTAACCCAACTCCTTCAAATACACCAAACTCCCCAGCACCGGGCTGTAAGACCGCACATACTCAATATACCCATACGCTTCCAATTCCTTCATGCACTTATGATAGGTAGTGCGTTCTATCTTAGCGAGGCAAGTGCGGATGCTGGCTAAGGTTCTGACCCAAGGTGTGATGCAACTCGAGCTTTGGCTAATGGTTTTCCTCATGGCGTGTCGGCTTTTCTAAAGACACGAATAAGTGGTTAAGGTAAATATAATAGAAGAGCAATGGTTTCTGAAGTACGTAAGTATTTTAACGTTTACAAAATAAGTGTAAACGCCTATTATGTGTCCGTCATTTCCTATTTTATAAGAAATTAATCGCATATTATTTGGCAGAGTGGGAAAATAGTTTTTACTTAGTTTTAACATTTAGTCCTTACCACTCTTTTAGTCCAATCTTACATAGTTGATATCTTAGTGCGTTTTGCATAGATTTTGTCGGACATTCCTGTCCGTTGGCTATGTTCATATATCCTCACTCATCCCCCTTATTACCAAACGCTGGATAGTATGTTATACCGGAATGCACTCTTGTGCCTTATCATCATCATGTCTTCCCTTGCTTGCCTGGGACAGGAGGCGGGTGATATTGATTCGGTGATGCATATTCCTGACAAGTTAGGGGCTTCCATAGACAGGAAGATCAGTTCTCTCGACAAAAAACTCACCCGAAAGTCAGAAAAATACCTCAAAGATTTTGCCAGGCAGGAAGAAAAGCTGCTGAAGGTCTTGGCCGCCACCGACTCTTCCGCTGCGGCACAAATGCTGCGGTCCGGCCGTGCTACCTATCAAAAGCTCTCGGGCAAACTGTCTGATGCCGGCAACCAAACGGAGCGGATACTCTCCGGGGAGTATATTCCCTTACTTGATTCCCTGCAGGGATCGCTGGGCTTTTTACAGGATGCAAAAAATATTGTATCCCGTTCTAAGGATATACAACAGCAACTGGGCAAAAGCCTGGAACAGGTGAACCGCTTCCAGCACCGGCTTTCAGCAGCAAAGGATATACAAAAAGCCATCGGCGACAGACAGCGGCAATTACAGCAACTGCTGTCCGGGTATACCCGTCTTCCCAAAGATGCAGGCAAATACCTGGGTAAATACCAGCAGCAGGCATTTTACTACGGACAGCAGGTACGGGAATACCGCGCCATGCTGAATGACCCGGACAAGCTGATTGCCAAAACACTCTCGGTATTACAAAACCTCCCTGCCTTTCAGCAATACATGCGCAAATACTCCATGCTGGCGCAATTGTTTCCCACCCCGGAAAACTACGGCACACCGCAGGCGCTGGCAGGATTGCAAACCCGTACATCGGTACAACAGCAGATGCAGCAGGCACAGGGTGAGCTGAACAAACTGAAAGAAGAGTTGAACAAGCTGGGCATCACTGAAGGTGGCAGCAGCGATATGCCTATGGCTGATTTTTAACTTGTAATATTTATATACCTTAATTACCTAGTTCTATGAGCATATCTGTTAAAGATGTTTTTCAACCGATTTCGTTTAATGACGCGATCGATAATGATGCGTATAAAAAGGTAGAATCATTGATCGACTATTCAGAATCAATAAGCCAGATAACCTACGAAAGTATCTATCTGGTTGACTACTACAAAAAGTCGTTTCTTTACGTTTCGAAAAATCCTCTATTTCTATGTGGCAGGACTGCAGAGGAGGTGCTGAAATCGGGATGCCCTTTCTACTTTAAATTCGTACCCAGAGATGATCTTGAAATGCTGGCGAAGATCAATGATGCAGGTTTTTCATTCTTCAAGCAAATTCCTAATAAAGATCGTCTCAAGTATTTTATATCCTACGATTTTCATTTGCGGCAACCGGATGGTAGCCTGATTTTGATAAATCATAAACTGAAACCGGTACTCCTTGATAAGTATTGTGATCCCTGGATTGTCATATGTCTGGTTGCAGCCTCCCCCCACTCATCCCGGGGAAATGTTCAATTTCGAAGTAATGAATTGCAAAAGTGTTATGATTATGACATCAACAGCGGGGAATGGAAAGAAGCAACGATTGCTAAGTTGAATAAAAGAGAAAAGGAAATATTGATGTTAACATCACAAGGATATACTATAGCAAATATTGCCTCAAAACTTTTCATTTCTGTCGACACCATTAAATTTCACCGGAAGAACATTTTCCATAAGTTGGGTGTAAAGAGCATTTCTAAAGCTATATCAATTGCCATAGCAAAGTCTTTGATATAATAAATAGGCACTATGCCTGATCGCTTAAAAAAATGCTAGAGGTCATTGGTATTAAGTCCCTCTCCAGGCGCTCGTCCTGGCAGAAGGCGTTGCCCTTTAAGCTGTTAACAAGGCAGGCGCTGAAGCCCTGGAAGGGGTAGCTGTACTGTCAATCGAAGAATAAATAACCCAGGTTAAAGCCAAAAGCGTCCCTGGCTACGTAGCGGTGTATCCAGGTGGTGTCGCCATCCCGGCCCAAATCATAGCACTGACAAAATGCAACATTTTATGAATGTTGATAACGATATAATTACAAATCATATATTCTTATCTTTAGCAAAACATCTTGCTAATGAAGACAAAAATCTACCTCATTAATATCATATCTTGCTTAGCAATCAACAACTTTGCTCATTCCCAGAATAATGACTACAATAAAGGTATAGAAGCTTTCAATTCAAAAAATTACGACAAGACTATTGAACTCCTAAAGTCCTTTGCTGATAGTGAAGATTCTGTTGCTCAATATATGGTAGGGTTTAGTTATTATTATGGAGATATTCGAATTAAAAACGATACGCTTGCTGAATTCTACTTGTTGAAAGCTTCTATTCAAAAGTATGGACGCGCGATGGGGCTTCTATCTGCAATGTATTTTTCAAGGTCGAAGAGTGATCCGCAGTATAAGATATATGCATCGGTATGGGCTGAGATAGCGCCTTTTTATGACGTAGTACAAAAGGGACTGACAACCAGGTTTGTAATTCGGCAATATTTAAGCGAAAGCGAATTAAAAGCAGTAATAAAAATTCTTACCGCTATGAAAAAAGATTTTGAGCGAATTGATATTGCAGAACTACAGTCTTATACACCTAAGTAATAGATTAAAAAAAGGCTTCACCAAAACAGAGTTTTTCCATATAGCAAATAGTTTTCTCCCGTTATCTTGTCTCTAAAAACTTCAACCTTGCCACTTACAGGAAGTTTCTGCATAGAGCCGGATTTGAGATCTATTTTATTACATTCTAAATTTTCATTATCAAAACCCAGAATATATTCCTTCCCAACAAAAAAGCTTCTTGTTTGGTAGAACAAGTTCCTCTGCCACTTGATACTATCTGTTGAAATGTCGTAAAGGCATACGTCAAAGTTGAGGGACTTGTCTGGTGATGTGCCAGTCATTTCATTTCCAAAATCAGTAAACACAATTACTAATTCATACTCATTGATCGGAAAATAGTTTAATATTTTCCGATCAAAAGTTTTACTCCAAAGCAAACTTCCATTCTTAGATAAACACTCTATAGTTTTTTCAGACTTCAATAGAAAAAAATCTTTGAATGAATAGGACTTAGTTTCAAAAGCAAAGTCGGTATATTTTAAGTCCCTGCTCCAATTTATTTGCAGTGAAGAATCGATTGCATAAACCGTTAGTGTAGAGTCGCGTTTATCGGTACCTCCTACTAAATTCAGATCTTTTGAAACAGGCAAGGAAATGTTATTCTGTGTATAAACAATAAACCCTCTATATGGCTTAAGGAACATTCTTCTGTTTGTGCTAAGTACATTAATAGCCTCGATTCCATACACATTATTTATAGAAATTAGATTATTTCCCGACATGACAAAATCTTTCATGAAATTAAATTCCACTTCAGAATATATTGTATCCGTCATTTTATTTACAAGATCTACAGTATAAATGACATCGTCACTATTTAAGTATATCATCTTATTGTTCCAATATCCGCAAGAGAAATAGTAAGAACCTATCTTGTCTGGCCAGTTAAAACTTCCGTAGTTTATTTTCCTCTTTATGTCAGCGACATGAATCTTTTTAATGTCATACTTTTTATGGGAAATATGACTAAATAAAAACCCCGAATCAATCCAGGTATAACCGCGGGAGAAATCTTTTTCAAAGAAGATTTCATAATGATCATTGAATTCATCCGCCATATTGAATGGAGGCAATTCCTTGCTTTCCTTGCATCCTGTCAGAAATGAAAATATAAAGTTAGCAAGAATATACAGCCTCATTAATATTTCATTTTTGTCTCGTAATAAACTCTGATAAATTCGTTGGCAAGGGCAGCTTGTGTCATTTGGCTTCCCGTTACTTTATACCCCTCAGTCTTCATAAGCTGTTCGGCATGTTTATCTGTGTATAGCATTAATAATGGTATATTAGTTCTTCCCCATTGTCCAAAGTTTTTATCTGCATTGGTAATATCTGTATTAAAAGATTTAAAGTCAGGAATATATGGCATAAGGCCGCCGGCAATCCAATGCAAGGCTCCCTCTTTTCTGGAAAGAGAGTTTACTGTTTTCATCATGCCCATATTTTCGGTTTTGCTATAAACTGGATTTGCAACAATACCTTGCTCATCTGTAATGAATGAGAAGTCAAAATCGTATCCGTCTAAATCAGTCCCATAAAATTTTTGATTGAATCGCTTAACAGCATATACAGCAATTGCTAAGTTTAGTTGTTTCAAAAGCGAATATGTTCCACTCAGCATTAGTCCGCTTTCATTTTCAGCTAAACCGTTAACAAGATAAGACGCGCCTTTTGCCCATTCGCTGTTCATTCCTCTTGAATCCACTTCATGTTGTGCCCAATTATAGTAATCCCTAACAACAGCAAAATCATAACTTTCCTTGATATGCCCCCCAACAATTGGAGACCACGCTTTACAGGTCTCACAGGCGTTTTTTCCAGGAACTAGAGTATAAACTGTAAACCTATCTTCTAATCTGTTCATTGTTATGGTTTCCATAGCTTTAGCCCATACAGGATTCCTTTCCTTTCGATCCGATGTCAGCCATGCCCCATCGGATCCATCCATTGCGGCTAGTGCAGCCCCCCCCTTATGTTTTTTATATGCTCCATAACTTTTATATTCCTCTAAACCGTCTAGATCTATATGGTTTACAGGCTTATTACCTGCAAACTGATAAGGAGTATAATGTGGGTATTTTTTCGTCAGCGGGTCAACACTCAAAAACCTCCCCAACCTGTTATCATTTATCCTCATTCCGTAATCCTGCATACCCTCTCCAAATTCTTTGTCATTTTCTTTACCATTGAAGCCATAACGGCACTTATCCGTACTGAACTTCCTGTCCGGCATACCCATCCCGAACGGATAATAGTCATTGGCGCTGCTTACCTCTGCGATGAAGTTATCTATGGTAGTTCCATTAGTACTGACACCTTCTTTTTTGTCGGTAATTGTCACAAGTACATTACCCAAGTGATTGCTTAATTCGTATTGCCTATGCCCTCTTTCAAATGTAAGGATGTCTTCCTGTGTAAAAGCAACTTTCATATTTATAGTCCGGTTTAAGATACCTATACGGCTGCTACCATACAAGTGTTGTTCGCTTAAGTCAACACTATAGCTTGTGAGCGTACTGCCGGAACCCACGCTCTTGTAAGTGCTCATTACGTTACCCTGCGCATCCCTCACATACCGCGTATAGGTAATATTGCTGCTGCTGGTCGCCTGCTTACTAATACGATTGCCGGCAGCATCGTAGGTGTATTTAATGTTAATAGTAGGGTTGCTATCAGTAGCATTGCGCTGTATCAACTTTAACTTTCCTAAGAACGATATTCGGTTTTTTGAGGTAGATTTAATTATTAACCATCTTCTTCTTTTCATCGTTCTCGCAATTAGAAAAATAAACCAACAAGTTAATTATATGACTATCTTTTACTTTATTCTTGAAAAGAACAACATACGAATTATAGCCAAATCCTATCTTCGAGTCATATCTAAAGTGTCAAGAAAAACAGATTTTTCTCCCCTTGAAAGAGCTTCAATTCTTGCAACTAAGAAAAATCTACTTATCCCCGATATCCTTTCCCAATGTTCATAAGTTCTAATATATGAATGAGTAGAGTCTTTGCTCAAAGTAACCTGATTAAAGACTTCTCCATCCTTTGACAGAAACAATTTGGCTGGATTCGATAAACTAAAATCAGAAATATAATATTTAACGTAAAGGCTATCATCACTTCTATCAGATGAAAACACTCGATAAACTAATGGGTCGCCAAATACATCTGTAACTCCTCCAAGCGAATCAAATTCGATAACATATGAAGCGTTTACAGAGTCAATTTGAAAACTATACTGCCTCAATATTCCAGATTCATAAAACTCATATCTATTTCCAAAATCCCTTCCATCTAAAGTATCCATAACATATCTCAGGTTTCCATTCTGATAGTACTGTTTTCTTTTATGATCAAAGCTTTCAATCTTAATCAAATTTGTTATAGATAATTCATCCCTATCTTTTTCCTTTGAGATGCATTTAACAAAGAAAATTAAAATCATCAGTACTGTTATTCTTTTTTTCATGGTTTTCTTCTTCGTGTTGGAGTCTTATCAACTGAATTTCCGTGATATTCTGCACTATCTGTATGTTCTTTTTTTGTTTCAACCCATTTATTGTTTTTATTCTCATATGTTTTTTCACAGTAATCACATCTAATTATTTTTTCTCTTTCTTGCATTGCCTCTACTTGATCTCTGGCCTCCAAGATTTTTTCTGTAGAGCTTACGATGTTTTCTGATTGGTTCGACACGATATCTAAAGCTTGTTGAATAGCTTTCATATTCTCGTTCTTTACACCGCCTAACTTGTCTACTACCCGTTGCGTCAAGTCTCCTACACTTTCACTTTGGCGTAACCCAGCGGCAAAATCCAACCAATTTCCCAAGTCCAGCACTTCGCTTCCTTCAGCAGCAGTAGGCAACCCTTTTTGCCATGAAATATCTTTTCCTCGTCCGTAAATGTGATAACCAAATTTTACTTTTTTGCTTTCATCTCCTGATTTAACTAAGCTCTCATACCAGGTTGGATCAGGTATAAAAAGTTGTGTCTCTTTGATGACGGCAGTAGTATGTCCATTCTTTTCTTGATAAAAGTGTCTAAATGTTATTAAAGTTCCGTGACCTTCCGAACCTGCAAATTGGAGGTTGTTCCATTTTACCCTTCGGGTTTGGTCTTCAGTTGTCTTACCTATTTTTGTTTCGCCTGACCATGTATGTATAATATCTGTCATGAAATACCGATCCTCAGCACCATCCAAATCTATGGCTTGTACAGGTGTATTGCCGGCGTATTGATAAGGAGTATAATGTGGGAATTTCTTTGTCAACGGATCTACACTCAAAAATCTTCCCAGCCTTTTGTCATTTATCCTCATCCCATAATCTTGCATACCCTCTCCAAATTCTTTGTCATTTTCCTTCCCATTGAAGCCATACCTGTACTTATCCGTACTGAACTTCCTGTCCGGCATACCCATTCCGAACGGATAATAGTCATTGGCGCTGCTTACCTCTGCGATGAAGTTATCTATGGTAGTTCCATTAGTACTGACACCTGCTTTTTTGTCGGTAATTGTCACAAGTACATTACCCAAGTGATTGCTTAATTCGTATTGCTTATGCCCTCTTTCAAATGTAAGGATCTCTGCCTGTACAAAAGCAACTTTCATGTTCACAGTCCGGTTCAAGATACCTATACGGCCGCTACCATACAGGTGTTGTTCGCTTAAATCAATACTGTAGCTTGTAAGTGTGCCGCCGGAACCCACGCTCTTGTAGGTGCTCATCACATTACCTTTGGTTGCCTACTTGCTGATCCGGCTGAACCCAATGACAAGGTTGCAGATGAACTCTCCAAACAAATATCTAAAACCGAATGCTATTCTATACCAATGATCCTTATGATCATGAACGGTTTATTTTATTTTTTGAAAATGCATATTGAACCGTTAGTGTGATTAAAATGGGTGAAAAGATGAACAGGAACAAAAGCCATGGGATTTCAAATAGTCTATTTTTTGCTATGAGTTTCGCTACATTTTGTTCTATAGACA
The DNA here is from genome assembly GCA_037190905.1 of Agriterribacter sp. Classification (GTDB taxonomy): domain Bacteria; phylum Bacteroidota; class Bacteroidia; order Chitinophagales; family Chitinophagaceae; genus Agriterribacter. The sequence continues at coordinate 58,606 of JBBCKG010000003.1, forward strand.
TAATCATTAAAAGATTTATAACAAAACTTAATGTAATTACCAGGATTTTATTCTTTTTTATTTCCAAATCGGTTTTTGATCGTCTTGTTACTATAAGAGTAATTACTATAATCCAAATGATCATTGGTAAATAGAACATACTGCTTTAATTTTGGTTAATACTCTCTCCGGGCTTATAGTCAGGAGCTGGTTTTTTGTCAAGGTTTTGCTGATTCCATTGGTCGATTGTTGTCTCTGTCCATTTTACGGGAAAAATTTGCTTCAACGTACCATCTTTCTGCTTTTCATAATACAATTTACCATTTTCGCCAACCCACATTTTCCCAGTAAAATTGCCTTTACTATCTAACTCAAATCTAAATGCAATATCAGTTTTGTAGTCGTAAAATGGATTCAATAGTTCTTTGCCCAAACTAAGTCGATCTGGAGCCGAAAAAGTGTGTAAGAATGCTTTATTGCCGGCAGCATCTTCAATAAAATTTTCATATGCAGGAAATCCTTTCCCTTTAATAGTACCATTAACTTGTAAAGTAGTTGGATTTTCTAAATTAAACTGTAATTGCGATTTCCAATCAATATCTGGAGCTATTGAAACTAGTGGATCTGAACCATTAACTTGTAAAGTGAGCTTGTTATCTTTAAATAATTCTATTCCACTTGGATGAGCAAAACCTTGCCCTTCTTTAGTACTTGTTGCACCAAAATTAGGATATCCTTGTGTGATACTAGAAAAATGAAATGTATTTTGAGAATTAGTGCCGTCTTTTCCTAAAGTAAATCCGGCCATCGAATGCAAACGCGCTGTAACTTTATCAGATGACCAACGGCTCGATGATTCATTTAGTGAAAAGCCTCGATTATCTCCTACAAAGCTTTTTTGTGCGGCTCCAAAGAAATCTCCAAACCTTGCCCAAGGAGCAAAAGATCTTTGTGTCACCTTAAATGATTCTAAGCCATCTAAATCTATAGCCCAGATTGGCATGTTCCCAGCAAATTGAAATGGAGTGAACCACGGATAAGATTGAAACAACGGATCCACAGATTTAAACCTTACCAACCTTGGATCATAGATTCTAAACCCATAATCATATTGTGATGCCTCTCTATCCCTTTCTTTACCATTAAAACCAAACCTGTACCTATCCATACTGAACTTCCTGTCCGGCATGCCCATTCCAAACGGATAATAGTCATTGGCGCTGCTTACATCGGCGATAAAGTTGTCGACGGCAGTTCCATTAGTACTGATACCTGTTTTCTTATCTGTAATGGTTACCAGTACATTGCCTAAGTGATTGCTTAGCTCGTATTGCTTATGCCCTCGCTCAAATGTTAGGATGTCTTCCTGTGTAAAAGCAACTTTCATGTTCACACTCCGATTCAAGATACCTGTACGGCTGCTACCATACAGGTGCTGTTCGCTTAAGTCAACACTGTAGCTCGTGAGCGTACTGCCGGTACCCATGCTCTTGTAAGTGCTCATCACATTACCCTGCGCGTCCCTTACGTACCAGGTATAAGTAACATTGCCGCTGCTGTTGGTTGTCTGCTTGCTGATACGGTTGCCAGCGCCGTCATAAGTGTATTTAATGTTGACGGTAGGGTTGCTATCAGTGGCATTACGTAGTATTTCCTGTATCTTACCATATACATTCCATTTTATATCGGTAATGCTTTCCGCATTGTCCTTTACAAGGTTTCCAATTTCGTCATACCCGTAATTATTGGGGCTTTGATTATCTATATCCATTGTATAATTAGCACTGCCTACCGCATCCTGCACATAGTTGAGGCGGTTGTTCAGCAGCCTGCCGCTGCCGTCTTTATTATAGTTATATGTAAGATCATCCATAGCCAGGTTCATCGAACTTGCTTCTTTTTGAAGGCCCGATACTGCCTACCCCATTCACCAATAAATTGTATCATCATAAGAACTCAAATAGTATTTTCCGGTTTTTGTATCCATCAACATTGTATAAGAAAAATGGCTTTTTTCGCCTTTTGGAATAGGCTGGAATTTCTGTAATTCACCGTCTTTTAAAGAAACAACTCTAAACGATTCTTTGTCGGCTATCAGAAGACAATCATTTTGAATTGAGATGCTCGGCTCATTAATGATATTTTCTTCATACGTCCATAATAATATACCATTTAAAAGGTCAAAAAGCTTTAAGTAAATCCTGTATTCAGTACGATCGCTATCCGGATAGAACCCAGTTGAGTTTACAAGACCATAGGTTAAAACCTTATTGTCATGACGATATATCTCTCTAATAGATTCGGTAGTTGATCTCGACCACAATTCTTCCCCTTGTTTATTCAAGCACACAATAGTGCTATCATATTTGACTAAAAATTTATCCGGAAAGTTAAGAATAGATATCCGGGATTCGTCATTCCGACGTTCGAAGGAGTATTTCCACCTGATACTATCTTCATTGTCTATTGCATATAGACTCGTAATATCCTTACCCAAATTATGGCCGGATAGTAAATTTATCTTATCATCAACAGGAAGAGACAGATCGCTTGACTTGGGATCGATCAGAGAAGCACCGCTATTTCGAAATACAACTTTCCTTAAATCCGTCAAATCAATTAAAGCTATGCCATAAACAGTCTTATAGAGGAAAAGTTGCTTATGGTTTACCAATGCCTCACCATGAGTCATACGATTTTTAAATGCCATAGAGACGCTGTCCTTACTTTTTGTTTTCATCGAAATTCTCCATAATACATCAGTGTACAAATTGCATACTACATACATGCTGTCATCTGTTACATCAAACGATGAGTTCCCAAATGGAAATGGATCAGCGATAGAAAAATCCACTTTCTTGTTTACCAAATCAACCACCACCAGTTTGGTTTCTGTATCTTTTGAAATAAGCAGTAGTTTGCCGTTACTTATTTTTCTATCAATAATTTTAACTTCACTTCCCAACAATCCTTTAATACTCAGCGAATCTTTAAAATATACAGCAACTAAATCATTAAGACTATAGTCGACAGGTTGATGTTTGCAGCTGGGAAGGATGAATATTGCGCCTAGCAATATACTTATCCTTAATATTGTCATTTCTTCATTGAGTTTTGATAATAAGAGTTTATTGCATTATGTGCTTTCCATATCTCGTTAAACTGCGCTGGAGTTAATTTCCCTCCCCCTTTATTATGGGTCATAGGCCATAACATCAAAAGTGGGATATCAAACCGGTCTTGCGCACCAAATTGAGAGTTAGCATCGTTAACATTCGTGCCAAATTTCTTAAAATCGGGAAAAAAATGCTTTCCGAAAAAATGGGCACCAATTCCGACGACACTGAAGTCTTTCCTAACTAACTCATTAAGTTGATCTAATGCACCAGTGCCTGCATATGCTTCATAAACACGGGGAGCAACTTTCGTCATTTGCTCGTCTTCTACAAATTTTTTATCCCACGCATACCACCCGTCTTTTGTATCGGGTATTATTCCGTTTCCATAAAAAACTTCTCCAAATCTACCTACAGCATAATTAGAAATATGCTGGTTTAAATCCTTCAACAATTGACCCATATCGCTGTACATTAAACTTGTCAAAGTGCCGCCATCAAAGTTTGCCGCCAATTCATCTACCAGGTATGAGGCTCCTTTTGCCCATTGGCTTTCGTATCCCCTGGAGTCCATTTGCCCTTGAGCCCAGTTATAATAGTCCCTAACTATGCCAAAGGAGAAGTTCAATTCTTTAATTTTATTCCCAAACTTATAGTAAGAACGGAATTTATCCTGCCATCCTTTTTCTGTTATAGTTTTCATGGCTGTTGACCATACGGAGCTCTTTGCTGTTCTATCTGAACTCAACCATGCTCCATCAGAGCCATCCATTGCTTCCAAAGCCGCAGTACCTTTGTCTAATTTATAAGCTTCATAACTACTATATTCCTCAAGCCCGTCAACATCTATGCTGTTAATAGGCTTATTACCCGCAAATTGATAAGGCGTATACCACGGGTAGCTCTTGGTCAGTGGGTCGACACTCAAAAACTTACCTAACGCAGGGTTATAGATCCTGAATCCATAATCATATGTGGTTGTTGAAGAAGTTTCCCCGTCTACCTCCTTCCCATTAAACCCATACCTGTATTTATCCGTACTGAACTTCCTGTTGGGCATGCCCATTCCAAATGGATAATAGTCATTGGCGCTGCTTACATCCGCGATGAAGTTATCTATGGTAGTTCCGTTAGTGCTTACTCCCGTTTTCTTATCGGTAATGGTTACCAGTACATTACCTAAGTGATTGCTTAGCTCGTATTGCTTATGCCCTCGCTCAAATGTTAGGATGTCTTCCTGTGTAAAAGCAACTTTCATGTTCACACTCCGATTCAAGATACCTGTACGGCTGCTACCATACAGGTGCTGTTCGCTTAAATCAACACTATAGCTTGTAAGTGTACTGCCGGAACCTACGCTCCTGTAGGTGCTCATTACGTTCCCCTGCGCGTCCCTTACGTACCAGGTATAAGTAACATTGCCGCTGCTGTTGAGTATCTGTTTGCTGATGCGATTGCCTCCAGCATCATAGGTGTATTTAATGTTGATAGTGGGGTTACTATCGGTAGCATTCCGCTGTATCTCCTGTATCTTGCCATATACATTCCATTTTATATCGGTTATGCTTTCCGCATGATCCTTTATGAGATTGCCGATCTCATCATACCCGTAGTTATTGAGGTTTTGGTTATCTATATCCATTGTATAGTTGCCGCTGCCTACGGCGTCCTGTACATAGTTGAGGCGGTTGTTCAGCAACCTGCCGCTGCCGTCTTTATTATAGTTATATGTAAGATTGTCCATCGCCAGGTTCACCGAACTTACGCCATTTCGCTGGTATTGGGTAATATTCCCGTTGGGGTCGTATGCCACCCTTTCCCCGTAATCGTTAGTAGCAGTTAGCCCGCTCCATGAATTCGTAGCCTGGTTAAAGCCGGTATGCGCGTCCATGCCGGTCAGCCGGTTCAACTGGTCGTAGGTATAGGCGTACAGCATGGGATTGCTGAACTGCCCGATATTTACCACCATAGAACTGATATTGCCGTTGTAGAGGGGCTTATAAGCCGTTGACAGGTAGGCGCTGTAGCCCGGGAAGGGGGTAACGGCGCTGTTGATGGGGGAGTAGTCGCCCGTGTAATAACCCAGGTTAAAGCCAAAAGCGTCCCTGGCTACGTAGCGGTTTATCCAGGTAGTGTCGCCATCCCTGCCCATATCATAGCCGATCTCCAGGCTGCTGCTGTTTACGCCTTTCAGCCAGCCGTGGAGGGTATAGGCATAGTCGAGCCCCTGCACCTGTTGTTCGCCCAATACAGTTCTTGCCAGGGGGCCGTGCCTGTAATATTGATACCGCGCATCTTTCTCCCAATGTATACTGTCGATGCTGGTTTCCGCTAGTATCAGCCGGTTTTCCGCATCGTAGGTATAGCGGTGGTAAAACTGGTCTGCCTGGTTGGGCTGGTATGCCACGGAATTAACCTTGCCGATGATAAGGTCAAACCTGTACACGATGCGTTTGAACCGGTTGTTGTTGACGTTCATCACATTTTGTGTGGCAGTAATATCGCTGGCTCCGTAATCCTGCAACAACGTATCCACATTGCCCAGCGCATCATAGGTATAAAAGCTGGCCTGGTTGTATTGCGCCGGGTTAGCGCCATGGGCAATGCTCACATAGCTCACCCGGTTGCGCAGGTTGCGCTGCACGATTGGCACCGGGCTCAGCCCGGTAAAGCCGGCATAGGGCAGGTCGTATACCGTAGTGGTGACCTGTTCTTTATTAACCACTGATGCTGTCAACCAGTTATCCATATCTACCGGGCTGCGACTGATCTGATCTGTCATAGCATTCGCGGTAGCATTGCTGATTTGCCCCACTTGGGTAATACGGCCGAGTTCATCATAAAGGGTATAGCTGTATTGGCTGCCCTCTTCTTCACTGCTGGCAGCCTGTTGTTTAGCGTTTTGAGATATAGCCAGTCTTCCCAGGCGGTCGTACCAAAACCGGCTCACGCCTGCATCGGGTGTTTGCTGTGCTACTACCTGGTTGAGCGTGTTGTAGCGGTAGTCGGTTTTGAGGAAATGATCCGGCTTCAGTTGTGCCCTGTTTGTACGGGCAATGCGTACAGAGTCGCTCCATGCCTGCTGCCAGTCAAATTTACTGTCGTCAACACCTGCGGGAGGTACGGTACGCACCAGGTTACCTGCCTGATCATAATAATACAGCGTATAATGGTATTCGCTCTGGGCATGGGTTACGGTAAAACTTTCGTAGCGATATGCCTGCATGCACAAAGCACGGTAGCTGCTGTCGAAATTATTGTTCAATGAATCTTTATATACTTTAAACAGTTCTTTCCCGGAGCTTACGGCAAAAAAGGTGCTGTCCATGCAATTATCAATGGAATCCAGCGACACGGCCGGGAACAAAGGCTCAGCCCTGCCACAGAGCACCGGCCCCGCGCCCTGCACACGGCAGGGGTCAAAACTGCAGATATCGGATTGCGTGGTGGCGGCGTCTGAAGCCGATAGCGAAATATTGGTATTGGAGAAGGTAAGGTTACTGGACGGCCAGGTAAGGTTAGCTGTTGTAACAGAAATACCGCTTGCAGGGGCATTGTAAGCCATACTGTCATTACAATTTGTTTTTCCCTGCAGGTTTGTTTTGATAAAAAGGGCGCTGCCCTGGTCTACGCCAACACCGGCAAAGCTGCTGTCTGCACTCTGGATCACAGATGTCAAATACTGAACGCCCGGGCGTTTTATAATATTTTGCCATTTATAATTTCCGCCCCAGGAAAGGTCTATTTTCTGAATGACAGGATCGGCATAGCTACCAGAAGTGACCAACTGCGATACTATAAATCCGCCATCGAAAGTTACCGCCGAGCTACCGATACCCGTAAAGCCGGTCGGCTTCACCAATTGATGATGGCTTTCCACAGTTCCGTTGCGCCTTATCCTTAATACCGAGGCCTCCGGGTTGCCACCATTCCACGTATCGCTGTTTGTCAGGTCTAGCTGGTAACCGTTAGCGGTTTTGGTAATATGGTTAACCCAGTCGCTCCTACCCGTATTGTACGTTTTTGCCGATATAATGTTACCATTTGCCTTGTTCATTTTTACCAGCACCGCATCGTATTTACTGCTTGCACCCTGTGTAAATGCACCTATCACGAGTGTATCGGCGAATTCAATTATGCCGCCAAGGTTATCACTCTTACCGGAGGCTCCTATCTTCTTTGCCCATGTTATATTACCAGCACTGTTGAGTTTTAAGACTTGCAAATCAACAAGACCAGATGTAAAATTGTGAAGCCCTACCAGCGCATAACCTCCCTCTGAGGTCTGTACAATGTCAAATCCTCTCTCCCCGTAAACAGTAGCCTGTCCGAATCTCCTGGCCCAATCCACAGCGCCACTTGCTTTCATCTTTACAACAAATGTCTCCCCCTGAGGTTGGTTAAAAGAACGAGTGGTACCTATGGCGATATAGCCACCGTCAGAAGTTTGTTTGATCTTTCTGAAATCGTCATTTAACCCACCACCATATGTTTTAGACCAGGTAATATTTCCCTTTTTGTCTGTTTTGATAACATAGGCGTCTGTTCCTCCCGCGCCGAAACTGGTAGTGGAACCTGCCAAGATGTACCCGCCATCTGTTGTCTGTCTCAGATCCTCCAGGGCATCTGTTCCGCTTCCCCCATAGGTTTTGGAAAATGTCTGGTTGTTACAAGGATTCGATGACGGACAAGGATCCTGTCCGCATACATCCGTTTGAACAGTAGTAGCATTTTGTGCCGTGACACTGATTGAAGGATTGGAGAATGTGATGGTAACGGGAGTCAGAACGACATCGTAAGTGGTAACCGCAAGGCTGGCCCTGCTAAGATTCAATGTGGAATCCGCACAATAGGTTTCACCAGTCCGGTTGGTTCTAATAAAGAGTGCATTAGTTCCGTCTTTTCCTACCGCAGCAAAGCTGCTATCGCTGTTTTGCATGGCCTGCCGAAAATACTGGACACCGGTTTTTTTAAAGGAACGGCTCCAGGATATGGTGCCGGTAGCGCTCACTTTCTGAAGCATGGCATCGGCATTTGCGTCCATCCTCAACCAGCCGGAAATAAAACCACCATCAAATGTCCTGGCAGATCCAAAATTATGTCTGCCGGACAAAGAGTCCATACTAAGCCGTACACTTTGGATCGTATTGCCATTTCTATCCAGTTGTAAGGATACATTGTAAGCACTGGCGCCACTCCATCCGGTCATATTGACTACATCCAGGTGAACACCCGAGGGAGTGGCTTGTATATGAGATACCCAATTGCTCTTATTAGCAATATCATAGACTTTTGCCCAGAAAATATTACCGTTGCTTTTGTTGATCTTTACCAGCAGCGCATCATAGCTCGAAAAGGGAGGCGAGCCACCACCCACTTTTGTAAAGGCCGATGAGTACCCAAATGCTCCTAAATACAAAGTATCCGCTATTTCCACAATACCACCCAGGTTATCGGTGTTGCTACTGCCAAATGTTCTGGCCCAGCTCACACCGCCGGTACTCGTTAATTTTATTACTTCCAAATTTAATACGCCTGATGTATTGTTGTGAAGCCCTGCTATTGCATACCCTCCTTCAGATGTCTGTATGATATCAATCCCTGCCTCTCCGTTGGGAGTTCCGTTTGCAAAACCTCTAGCCCAGGTAACTGTTCCGGCGGAATTAATTTTCACAACAAATATCTCACCTTGTGCCTGATGAAAAGATCTTGTGGAGCCAACAGCTATATAACCGCCGTCCGTCGTCTGCCTCACTTTCATGAAGTCGTCATTAGCTGTTCCTCCGTATGTTCTTGACCATACTACATTTCCCTTTTTATCTGTTTTTATGATATAACCGTCTGTCCCGCCTCTACCAAAACTGCTGGTACTGCCTGCCAGGATATATCCGCCATCCGTAGTTTGCCTGATATCAAACAACTCCTCGGTACCACTGCCACCATAATTTTTTATAAATGTAACCCTGCTGCAGGTGTCGGCATTAGCGCCGGAACCGGTTTCCAAACGGGAAGTGCAGGTTGCTGAAAACTGTAAATACTCATACAGGTTTTTACTGAATCCCAGCCGGTGATTCATGAATTGTTCAAAAAACCGGTTTTTAGTAAGCTGAGTCGTATCTGCAGCCAATGAATCCGCCACCGGTACAATACCCGGATACATGCTGGTGAAACTATTGTAGTGAGACTGATACTGCTCACAGGTGATGCATACATCTCCGGTATTGCATTGAAACAGCGGCGGCAGACTTAGGTCAAAGCTATTACCTGCACATGCTCCGGGATTGTTGATGACAGCACATCTTTGTCTCAGGGAGTCCAGTATTGGCTGTGAGATATCAGTGTTATAAGCCTCTTTTAAATATTCGGAAAAATTGGTGTAATCAGATTGCACTCCCTGGTATTTATTATAGATTTCCGTAACCCTGCTGCAGGCACAGCTATCCAGCAGCCCGGTAACCGGTTGGTTGCCTGCGGCTACCTGCGCATTGTAGGGCTTTGGAGCGGTGATGCTATATGCATTGCAGTAAATATCTGTAATACCGTTGGCAGTGTTGTAAGCCTGTATTACTTCCTGGAATGAGCTATGGGTATGCGTACTGTCCGGCGCTATTGTGCTCGAACCGTACGGATGCGTCAGATCGGTTCCTTTTTTACAAACCGCTACCAATTGAGGAATAATAATATTGTTTATTACAGCAGGCGAATAGTAAGTACAGGCAGATAACTGTTCAAACCAGTAACTGGCATATGTTTCACAATTGCTGTTGCTATAGCCGGTTGCCTGGTTTTTGGCCTGTTGTTCCAAAGCCGTTAGCTCCGATTGATTTGTCGGAACAGTAATGCCATAATCTTCCAATACCTCGGCACTGGCGCCTCCGAAATTGGGTGTATGCGATGCAGCGATCAGTACTTCTGCCTTTACTGCAGCGCTACAAACGCCATTGGTAAATATCGAATCAATTAAATGTTGTCGGGTATCAATATACATCTGGCGGAATGATAGCCAGGCCATGTCGAGATCAGCGTCACACATATTGGCAAAAGCACTGTCCATCACCATCTTTCCGGTATAGCAGGAATTATCCCTTTGAGCGCACTTTGTCATAGCGGAAGCCAGCGCCCAGATATTGCCGATATTATTGGCGGCCGTTCCGGAGTTTACACCGGTGGCGGTATAGCTTATCATGGCATTCTGAAACAGGGAAAGCGCTGAACCGCCCAGGATACCGGGTGCAGGATCCCTGTCGATAAGCCCGACTGTACCATTAAATCGGGTATAGGCGGCGCCAACAATACCTACCGGGTTTAAGTAGCCCTTCGCCAAAGCATCGGAATAAGTTTTGGCGCCTTCAAATCTTCTTGCCCAGGTATTGGCGCCCTCTAATTCCAGGTGCTTTTGAAGCTTACAATACTCCGGGTGATAAGGAAGCAGTGTTTTTGCCCAGGATAATTTGAATTTTTGCGCAAAAGCCTCGGGGCTTAGATCCTGCGGGGCAACCAACACACCTGCGTTTTCATCAAAAATATAATCTAAATTACCTTCCTCGTCCAGGTAACCGCTTGCTCTTTGATAGGCCGGGGCAAGCGTCATATTATCTCCTACGTAGGTTGCATAGAATACCGAATAAATGTCTTCCGCGTTTTCAAGGTTGGCGTACTGTCCGGAAGGGGCTGTCATGTCCATCAACATGGCATTGTATATCTGGTCAGTTTGGGTAATAGAGTCGCAAATCAACCTACAGTCAGATTCCGCCGCCGTATAGGCCTGCATAGCCTGCATTCTGTAGTCAGCGGAATCTTCTATGCTGATGCCGCCATACAGCATGTATTTATCACGAAAACTCTCCCAGGTTCCCAGGCTGTCGATACAACTTTCACAACTGGGCTTACACTGGATAACTAAAGCCTCCAGTTGCTTACGATAGTTGATCATTTCCTCTTCTGTAGTACACGCATTCTTCCTGTTGAAAATGCTGTCCCGGTAATAGTCCATCGCGTACCTGTTTACCGATAACTTTTTCGTTATTTGGTATTCTCCTTCGGGTAAAAACTTTGTAAAATTGAAGGAAAATCCCTGTGCCGGATTATCACAGGTTGTATCTACCATTGTGAAATTGTGCAGCACGGTATCAAAGGCATGCCCTCCTAATTTTTGGTTGTTACAGTCATCGGTTATAGATATTTCCAGGTCATAGAGACAATCGTAGCAAACAGGGATATCATTGCAGTCGTCCCGGACAAGCGACTTCGGATCCAGATTATAGCTAAACACATGGTCGCCGGCAAGCGATACTACCAGCGATTTAGTGCTTTCTATTACCAGGTCTTTGATCACCATGTTGGAGGAATCTGCCAGCGTTTCCGTTACCATTCTGGTTTTCCTGTGCTTAAGAGAGTCCAGTTTAATGTCTTCCGGTAATACACCGGCCAGGGCGGTGGCAATGGTTCTGCCATGCATGTCTGTGTAGCTTACGCTATACTGTCCATTGGCGTCCCGCACCATGGTTTTAAAATAGTGCGAATAATCACCCACGTCTGTACCGAACAGCGCATCAAGCTCTTTTTGATCTGGCGTTCCGTAAAAATATTTTGTTTCGCGGCCGCTGGTTATCCTGTGATCTGACCCCACACCGCTCTGGGCGCTTATTCGTCCAGTATTATCCTGTGTATAAACCGTTTCTGTAAAAGGATAACCCATGGCGTTGGCAATGAATTTGTGATATCCGGAATCGACCAGGGGATTCTCCGGTGAATAATAACGGGCTGCTCCGCTGTCTATTTTCATCGGCTCTGCACTGGCCGAACAGTAATACGATGAATCAATGATCTCATCAAAGTGGGTGTAATCATATGCATTGCCGTTTAACCCAATATTGAAGTTTTGAGAGTATCTAACAATGTTTTCCATGGTGGGGGCGGGTAACACCTGTATTGCAGGTCGACCCTGGTAGTCGTAAATACTTTCTGCCACAATAGTAGTATAACTAGTATTGTCTTTTGTAACCGTTTGCCTGCTTCTGAGGCTGCCGTCAAAATATTGCATCACTACTTTTCGCTTTCCATCTTCAGCGTAGCTTATTGTTGACTGCCAGTTCAGGTTGCGCTGGTGCCCGGTATAGTCAAACCTACCCAACCCGGACGCATAGCCTGAACTCCAGTTCGCCTCGATCCTTAATTGGTGAGAGGGCTCTTGTACCGGCCTAACCCTGTAAAACAGAGAACCGGAACCATCATAGAAAAGAGGTATCTTATATTGCGTAGCTGCAGTGGTGACCCTTGTAGCGCTATTATCGAAAATTTTCAGGGGATCAGGATTTCCTCCTGTGTGATAATTGCCGGAAACCATAGCTGCAGAATCAATATAGGTCCATTCGAGGTCATATTTGTCAGCTTCCACTACTGTTGGCCAACTTACGCTGAGCTCATCCAACTCAGTATCATAGTCAATCGCCTCGTGTGAAACTGATTGAATGGCATTATCTGTACAGGAGAATGTGAAAACCGGAAAACTTTCCAGCCGGTTTTCGACCATCAAAGCGTTCCAGACATCCCAGGCAGCGTCTGTCGTTACAGAAAGTACGGCTATTTCTACTTTGTAGGCATTTTCAAAATGGTACGTGCTTTTAGCAGCATACATGCTGTCAGCCTTATAGTTAATCTCTAACGTAGTGTCAACAAAAGCGGTAGAGAGGTTTGCCAGTGTAGAAGTAATGCGTAATCTTATAGATGCTTTGAAATCTGATTGAAGATAGAAAGGAGATGCTTCATTTATTTTAAAAGTAACATAGTTCAGCACCCGGTATGGCTTTACCAGTATGGAATTATAGGATGGATTGAAGAAAGCACTGTCCATCACCATGGCTGATGAGTCAACCTGCAACTGATCCTGGCTTCCATCCAATATCTGTATCACCGGGACGCCTTTACCCGCTTGTGCTGCCACACTGGAAAAGAAAAACAGGACAAGAGGTAGCAGCCTCTTTATGAAGCATCTAATCATACCTGATTATTTATTGTTGAAGAGGCACATTGATTAACTGATAACCGTTATATCTTGAACCTGCACTATATTTGTCACCCGACTTTTGTAAATACATATTCTGGCTAAATACCTCACTAGTAAAGCTACCCGTTTTATAATTTGTGAATTCAAGATCCAGGATGCCGAACTCTGAGGGGTTTTCAAACATTGATTTTACAGCAGGGTCATACATTTCGGAAGAAAGTACTTTAGTCGTGATCCTTTTCAGGTAACCGGTCTTTTCATCAATGACATATTTTACCTGTTTATACATAAATCCTTCAGCAAAGTCTATTTGTATTCGCTCTTCACCCCCGGCTTTTTCAGTGCTCACCCTGTTATACTGGTTCATAGCTATGACACTATCGAGTATCGCTATCGGTGTGGCCGAATGATGTACTCTTATGTCATTCAGGTAAATTATTTTATCATCTTTGAATATGGTAATATTCATGCTGTCATTACCTGTAAACTCCGTATTATCCAGCTCATACCAGTAGCTATTGCCATTCAGCTTGAATGAACCGTTTAGGGAATCTAGGTACCGTGTAGGATCGCTCTCCAACGCATATCGATATTTTACGTCAAAACTCAAATAACTTGCTTTGGTATAGGTTTGCGACAGAGCCTCAAGCCTTTTTAAAACAGCTTCCCTTTCCTTCTCCTGGCCGTTGACATTGCTAATGATAGTAGCCATCATAAGTACTCCGAACAGTATCAGCAGACACAAATTCTTTTGTTTATGCATAGTTTTATGTTTATGGTTTAATTAATGCGCTTCTACTTTCTTTAATGGTCTGAATTCCTCTTTCTGTTTCTTTCTTCACCCTGATCAGCGTGCCGTCGTCATCATATTCGTAAAAGGTTGAATAATTATTTTCGTCAAGCTCCGCCATCAAACGGAGGTTTACAGGGTTGTAAATAAAGGATTTCATATTGGCGTTAAAAGGCTGTATCCTAAGGTCATCAAAATAAACCGGAACATTTCCAGTGGCTTCCAGGCTAAGGGTAAGTTGTTTGTCGTCACCGGCGCTTGTAAAAACACCCTCATATCTTTGCCATCCTTCTATAATAGCTCCTGAAGGTTTTAAGATAACTTCAGCACCACTGCCCCCACTGCTCATTACTCTTATCTGGTTATACACATACGTACTACAATTGCAATCCTGCTCCTCTTTTACCCAGGAACTTACCAGCAATTGCTTACCGGCAAATGGTGAAAATGCAGGAATAATAATCGTACTGTCTGCTTTTATTGCATTTACGACCGTGCTGCCACCGGAGCACGCATCGGTTCCGGTTTCGAAGGCCAGACCAGATCGCAAAGTATCTTCTGAAACAGTTACCAGCTTAAAGTTTAACCCCACCTGTTCAAAGGGATCCAAACGCAAACTGCGCTTGCCTGTATGCTTCTCAGCGGTGGTAATTTTGGATGCGTAAGGGGAAAAATCAATATGCCTGTCAGATACACAGCCTGTATCACAAAGCCTCGTTGTGAAGCCGTAGTCTTCAAAGCCGTCAAAAGCAGCTTCCCGGTAATAGCTATTTTGTATTACGGCAATAGGAAGCGTTTCATTATAGCCATACAAAGCGGAATTATGCCGGTTGAGTGGATCAGTATTCTCCACTTCCATTCCCTTTTGATTAAACATCGTGGTTCGACTGTTCCATACCCAGCGGGTAGTGTCATATTGTGGCTTTAGCTTTCCATTGTCAAACTGCCAGAAGCCGGCATACCCTTCTATGGTGCCGTCTGTGCGCAGGTTGATGTCCGCTGTTGGGTCAGACTGCTCCCGGCTGGCGTAGTAAGCATATGATCGATCCATGCGCCAATTGCCCAGTATCCCTGTAACAAAAGGATTGGATGCCGTATCCTTTACCACGCTTTCACAACTGATGCCCACTATTGTGTCCCGGGATTGGCAGGACTCAACTTCAAGCGTTGCATTGGGTCCTGTACAAAGGTTTGCAGAACACAGATCGGCTACAGTAGTAGCAGCATTTTGTGCTGTTAAACTAAAATTGGCATCAGAGAAAGTAAGCATACTTGTAGTAAGGCTTACATTGTAAGCTGTTACTGGTAGGGAGGTTGTGTCATAGTTCAACGTGGAATCCGCACAATCTGTTTTCCCCAGCTTATTGGTTTTAATGAAAAGCCCATCGTTAACATCCACACCAACCGCTGCAAAACTACTGTCTCTGCTCTGTATGGCTTGCCTTAAGTATTGCACTCCCGGCTTTTTTATTGAATTACTCCATGAAACCGCTCCACCTGCACTAACTTTCTGGATGATAGCATCGGCATTTACATCCGTTCTCAGGTGACCGGTAATATATCCTCCGTCGAAAGTGCGGGTAGACCCTGTGGCATAACTCGATGAAAGGCTGTCCAGATTCAAGCGTATGGCTTTAACCGGACTACCATTCCGATCAACCTCGAATGATACATTATAGGCATCTGATCCTATATAATCTTTCATGTTTATAATGTCTAAATGAACTCCATTGGAAGTTGGCTGAATGTGCGAAACCCAATTACTTTTGCCCGCTAAATCATATGCTTTAGACCAGATTATGTCGCCATTAGTCTTATTCAACTTAACAATCAATGCATCATATAGTGTTTTTGGGGTAGGAGAACCAACAAAAAAATCTGATTGTCCGAAGCCGCCAAAATAAAGCGTATCATTTATCTCAACAATTCCACCCAAATTATCACTGCCATTTTGTCCCCCAAATCTTCTGGCCCATGTAACATTTCCCGAGCTATTTAGTTTTAGTACCTGCAGGTCTGACTGCTGACTCACAAAATTATGTATGCCCGCCAGCGCATACCCTCCCTCAGAAGTCTGGATAATGTCGTACCCGGCTTCTCCATATGTGGTACCCTGCTGAAATCCTCTTGCCCACGTAACTACGCCAAGGGAGTCCGTTTTGACAACGAATATTTCCCCTTGTGCCTGGCCGTGTGATCTGGTCGTTCCGATGGCAATATATCCGCTATCCGTAGTTTGCCTGATTTTCATAAAATCATCGTTAGCGCTTCCTCCGTAGGCTTTGGACCAAAGAACATTTCCTTTAGCATCTGTTTTTATTATATATCCATCCTTTCCTCCACTTCCAAAGCTTGTTGTACTGCCGGCCATAATATAACCCCCATCAAAAGTTTCTTTTAAGTCAAATAGCTCCTCGGTGCCGCTTCCTCCATAGCTCTTAACAAATATGGAGGGCTCACAACTATCTCCACTTCCTCTCATCAATGTATCAGCATACATCACTTTGCTACTACCGGAGCAAAGCATACTTTTTAAGCTATACAAAGAGATGAAATCGTTGTTATCTGAGCTGATTTTGATAATGCAATCTCCTATCTGCGCTATATACCGGTTGGTAATACTATCAGTTGTTCGCGCATAAAACAGTTTAAACTCATTTCTTTGCAAGAGGTCACAGCCAGATACTGACAAAGGGAAGCCGGCACTGTTGGCATCGCTCACTATCTGTCCCACAGTAATGTTTTGACTCGATTTAATAAACAGCCTTTTGGAAGCAATCAAATAGTCAAAAAGGGTTTTCAGGCATTTGCAGGTGCAGGAGGTATCTCCGGAGCAGTCCGCCGGAATAGTATCCTTATAGGTGATGTCAAAGAATCTTGCTTTCCGGTCGCGCACCTGCCAATAATCTTTAAACTCGTTGACTGAAGCATTCACTACCATTGAAGCATCGTCTATCTTCAGCTCATACTGAGAGCCATTCTTAACAAGAGGATTGGACAACATTGTGACGGCGCCAACAGCGCCGCCCAGGTTTCTTCTTCCTGATCGTACAACCTTGATCGTTACATTGCTCCCGGTATAAGGGTTGCCCGATGCATCAAAAAAGAAGTACTTGCTGGTGCCACCAGAAACTGCACTGTCAATTGCCCAGACTTTTTCCATGCCGGGAAAACTGGCAAATGTGGTACAGCCACTGGTGCCGGTAAACTGCTTTCCGCTTACCAATAACTCATCACCGGTGCTAAAAAACAATGCCTCTGCCACAGGTAACCCGCCGGTAATTCTTCCTTTGCTAAACGATACATTCCGGGCAAACGCACCAATATTCTTATAGGCCATTCCCATGCCGTCATAAGCCCAATGAGCAGGGTAGTTAAAAGAGTACACCGGATCATCAAATTCGTTTTGCGTACGCGTGAGCAGCACGTTTCCGGTTTCAGCATCATACATCAAGTCCCTGGTGGATATTTTACTACCTTTATCTATATGTATTACGCTGTCAAGGATGCCGTAGCGTTGAATAATTTTTGTAGTAGCTGCCGATCTGAACTTGTTTTCTTCTCGTTGGGGCAACCGGAAAAAAGAAGGGATGACCATAAAGAAGGGGATAAAAGGCACCGAAAATATATCGGCGTTTACATTCGTATTATTCCCTGATGTTACCGAAAGCTGCTCCCGCATGTCAATCATAAGCTCTACTTCTTTTCCTACCAGGGATGAAGTATCAATGCTGCCATCAGGTTTCATTGTTATTACCGTGTTGGACAATCTTTTTTGATCGCTGAGCAGATTCTCAACCCGATAGATATTTTCTGTATAGGAAATTGGCTTTTCTGGACTTGATTCGGCATAGGCAGCCTCATACCTCATTTTACCATGCATATCATTAAGCTCTATCTTAAAGCCCTGTGATATTCCCAGGTAATACTTAGCATTGATACGCAAAAAATTGGAAATTGAGGGTCTGAATCGTTTTTTTGTGTCATCGTCAATTAAGGTTCTGTCTGTATAAACAGGAAAATCGTAAGCCGTATAAAAGCCTGTTTCAGAATAGCCATTTGCCGACCGGGTGTTTTTATGGTTTAAAGTTCGTACTCTTACTTTGCTATATCCGATTGAAGGAGCTGGAAAAAGCGATTCGCCCAGCGGCTCTTCTGAATAGCCCATAGAAACCGGACCGAGAATTGATATTTCCTCTGTATATTCAATAGGTTGCCTAAAAGGGTTTTCTTCGCCACCGATCCCGGGCTCCCAGTTTGCCACGCCACTGCTGATCAGTCTGTTTGCTCCCCCTATCGTCTGAACGGTTTTATAAATATACTCCTGTCCGTAAACCGCCTCTCTTCCTCCAGTCATCTTATCCCAGTTATCATAAATCGTTATCTTTTTTACCCTGTAACCTCCGCCATATTTTATATATTCCGGTGTATTAAGCCTGATAAAACTTCTGGAAGTATCAATTTTGGACGCCCAACCTTTTGACCGGGCTATGTTATCAAATGTTGTAAATGAATTCTTTATATTATCACCCATGGCCAGGATCATCTTGATGGCGGCTTCGCCGTCCAGATGATCACCTACCTGGGAACCCGGATATGCTTTTGAAGGGAGATTTAGCCGAATAAACTGCATAGCAGCTTTCGCCAGCGGATTGTATTCTCCCGGCTTATCGCCCTTAAGCGAGACCCCGGTAATTTTCACCCATAACATATTTGGCTGTCCGCTTACAATTCCATAACCATTTGTTTCATCCAGGTTAGCATAGCAAGGCACATACTCATACCCTTTGCCGTAAGGGTCTGTCGGCATTTCAACAAATAGCTTAAAATAGAGCTTTTTTATTCCCTGCAGATATTTTGCATACACCTCATCCTTGCTATTCACAGGGGAAGGAATTTTTACGTAAACGTACAGATGTTCCGATGAGCCATTATACAATCGGGGGGCTGGATCGGAGACTCCTCCGCTGTTTGACAATCCTGCAATTTTAAATAACTGCATTGCTCTCCGGTTTTGCACATAGGCATAATCATCACTTTCATAAGTTACCTTTAGCGATCCGCCCGAAGGCAAATAAATTGAATCCAAAGCCCACGCTGCGGCGTTCTGAGCAGCCAGTGTACTATCCTGGAGCGAATATGGGTATTCGGCGTTGGTTATTAGATTCCCGGTACCAGACCCCGGGTTTTCAAGTGGATTCTTATAATTCCCCCATCTGTCATAAGACTTCAGGTCATAATTCGGATTTTTGGAATTGTAGTTAAATACATAAGGGTTCTGCCGGACTTTCTGATTCTTATTATAGGTAAACCATATTCTTTTTAGCGTCAATTTTCCGGAGTCATTTACAGGCTTGTTATATCCTTTACATAATTCGTAGCTGTAGTCAAAATGAACTGTTTTTATAGGCTTCGCGTTTGTCCCGTTTTTAATAAAGTCCGCCTTGCTATATAAGTTAATTTCTTTTAATCGTTTTGCTGAGCTATCGTTGTATTTTGCTCCCGTTTCAGCGATTGCAAGTTGATCTAACCTGGACTCCGTAACAAAAGTAGCGATCATTGTTTTTGATTCGATGGAATGGAGATACCAAACCTCTTTTTCCCCATAGGTATAACTACCTTTATCATCTCTTGAGTCCGTTTTAAGTCCTTCGTTAAAGGTTACGCTGTCTTTTACATATGGCGCCCTCCATTTGAATGGATTGTCTATGCCATTCACCTTTGAATATTTAAATTTAATGGCATCGCCCAAGTCGTCATCAGTTATACCATTTCCGGTTACATCTACATAGTCCGGAGAGAGTATGCCCGTCAATAAAAAGGAATGAGCATATGCCGGAATCTCTTCGCTATTGAAATAGCGATCCTGTCCTTTATTATTAGCAGTAGTGTTGTCTATCCCATGCTGGTAGCCCGTTAATCCTGTTGCAATGTTCCCCCTGTTCTTTCCGTCCACTGAAAACGTGGCCTCCTTTTGCTTTAAATTATAAACCGGAATTCCATATACATACCTTCTTCCATCGGGATTTAAGACATCAATCTGGGAAATATGATTTCCCTTTCTATACCCTGTAGTTCGTCTTTCAAGCTCCAGGTTTGAATTAAATGTAAAACCATCAGTTACTGGCAAATAAAAAGCCGAGGGGGGTATTACCTGTTTCGTCTGGCCGGGATAAGCCCATTCTAGCTTAATCGATGACAATCCCCGATTTTCATAATATTCCATTTTTATCTTGTACAATTGTCCTTCTACAAGGTTCAGTGTTACATTATCCGCCGTCGCGGGATGGTCGTTCCACCGGTTTACCAAAAGCGAGTCTTCTATCCACAACCGCACACCATCGTCGCTAGTAACAGTAATAGTGTATTGCCCTGTAACAGGTGCTTTCAATCGCCCCTGCCAACGCATACTAAAATTATCATATAATGGAAGCGGAATAGAAATATACGGTGGAGCTGGAAGTAAAAACTGAAAGGTTGGTCCATTAGTGCCCCAATCAAAATTAATACTATCCTCTATTTTCTTATAAACGTAGCCATCGAGATCCTTGTTTGCATAATAATCTGCCGCTAATCCATGGGAACCATCTGCCTCGCTTGCGCCTGTTATACAATTGTCAAGATTAAACTCGTTTGCTTTGTAGTTTTCAATATATTTGTTCAACCCGACAACAGCAGCTTCTTTCGCCGTCAAATAGGATGTAACCTGAGAACGTTTGTCTCTTTCAGACTTAGTCGTATTTTGCCTGGTTAGTGTGCTTACCCCAACTCTTTTCTTATCTCTATATCTTATTAAATTATTTGTGGCCTGAATAACGGAACTGCTTCTGCCAGACTGGTGTAAACCGATCGTCACTACATCATCTCCACCCAATGTTTCATAGAAGGTTTTATCATTGATCGATTTTTCTCCGGGGTTTCTAAAATATGATCCTTCATACTTGCCTTCACTTCCTTTAAACGCTATCAAACTATTTATACTGTTTTCTTCCAGCCACGCACTATTCTGGGTAAATGAATAGCTCTCATTAACATCTACACCGGCATGTACAAGATTGCCAATCCCTACGTCAACGCTTGCTCCCACGGAAATATTTTTGGTACGCATAAAATGGTCATGCACATAACCGATATCACCTCTATAGGCACGAAACATTCCGCCCGTACCTTCCCCGGTTATAGAGAAAGCATCATAGGTATAAAACGGAACAGCAATATGCGGCACGGGTGGTTTATCTCTATACATAAGCTCCTTTTCCCTGTTAAAGTCCAGTAACGGGTTTTTGGTCTTATTTCCATCCTGAAAGTGAAGGTAACCATAGGCAGGTAAGGCCTGTAACGTGTCTTCAGCCTCTATCTTTTGTACGGAAACATACCCGCCTACATAAGCGCTGGGATGAGCAATTCCAAATACGGCTCCGATTTTTCCTGTGAAAGAGTACTGCCTGCTGGTAAAAGGCATAGAAATAGAAGGAGTGGTGGTGGGAGATGCAAATGAAATATTGGAAGAGAAACGCGACCGTTGCACACCATTAAATTCCTTTGAGCCAGCCTTTGTATTCACCTTCATAGTAGAATATTGTCTTACACCAGCACTCATTTGTAAGTTTCTAATTCCGGTCCGGCTGTTATAGGGCAGAGATAAGCTCAAACTTCCATCTAATCCACTTTTTTCGTCCGCTGTCTTTTGTGAAAACGCAGCCGAAATAGAAGGTGTGATACTTAAACCCTCTTGTGAACTATTATTGAAGGATAATCCACCTGTCATTGAACCGGCAGCGCCAATTTTAGCACTTAGAGAAACGTTGGTCGTATATTCAAGCCCCCAACCCTTATAATTATTGTGTACAATACCAAGTCCGGCGCCAAGACTCAGCGGAAATCCGGCAACTTCTACGTCTCCTCCAGCGCTTACCCCAATAGTTTTATTATCTTTAATGCTCGTGATCTTCCTAATGGAATCACTGCCATTAAAATCATCAGGGATTCCCCGAAGGTTTCGGGTAATTGTTCCCGGATTTACATTCCATCCAAGCCCCACCCAGCTTGCCTCCTGATCCATGGAAATACCACTTTGGTATCCTATACTAACGGGATAACCACCTACATCCAATAGTGGTATATTATAAGAAAAATCACCGCTAAATAGATCAACCATGTTACTACCGTTAACAGAACTGAATGCCTGCATCTCAGGCTGAGTTGGTCCGGGGCCCTCGATTACATCGATATCTGCCGGAGTATTCTCAAGCAAGGTATTCTCTGGGAACGGAGCCTGGAAGTTCAGAGGCACTTCAACTGGTAATATTTTACTATTTGCGGCCTGACTGTCAGCTACAGCTTTCCAATCTATCAGGGGCAAAATTTTATGTGTAGATAAGTTGACAGCCGCATATGATCTGCTGATAAAAACAGAAGACAACGCTTCAAAACAGAAAACATATAGAAAGAACCAGGCAATAAGCTTTTGATATTTTGATGTAAACGACAACATTGAAATAGGTTTAAAGGCCTGACAATTTATTTTTTGTATTCAAATTTCAGATACCAACTCCCCCCCCCTGAGGCCTCCAGCTCCAGCAAATAAAAATGACCATAAGCAATGCCGTCTAACCTTTGAAGATCAAGTGATATCAGGTTTTCTCCGTATCTAAGCGACTGAGTATCTTGTCTTAACTTTATTTGTTTGATGTTCTTTCCGGTTATATCATAGATATTTATTTTCGCCGACGTCTGGTTGTATTCGTTATCATAGGCAAAATGAAGGACACCACTACATATAATTGGAGATCCCAACATATCCCTGACAAGTTTTGCGTAATAAATACCAGACTCTTTCTGTTTTACTGTATCGACGACATCCGATTGCATTTTAAAAATCCAGGCTTCGCTTTTGGCAACAGGCAGCATATTATTTTTCGCAATTACCTGCCAGGCGTACAATTTACCTGTATCTAGCCCCGGTATGGATAACGGATATTGAAAACTTGTTGATGTAAGGTTCTGTTGATGTAAAAGAGGTATATTCCGCTGTATAGCGTCTCCTGCCGATTGAGACCCATTAACTTCAGTAACAAACAAATCATACTGCAGATTCCTGAATAAAGTATAAGGCATGGGCGGAGACCATATAAACTGGGGATGCGCTGGCTCTATGCCTTCATTATCAGATGGACTGATTAACACCGGTGGGCTGAGCGGCTCCACCTGAATATCCTGGCACTCCTCAATATCAGATTGTTTATATCCCTCCAATACCCTCAACAAAAAACAGCACCTAAATGCTCCAACCGGCAAAAAGCCTTCTGAATTATTATCCACGGGGTAACTTGGGTTGACATCTGTCTGAAAGATTGGCAACAAATCAGCCATCCTTATCTGCTTGATCCCAACCGGCAGTTGAAAAGTTCTTGTCTGTCCCCTGAAAACGACCTCGTTACTGGTAACATCAGTCATCGTTAATATTAATTGCACAGGCAATTCCATTCCGGCAGTATTGACAACTGCCATATTCCAAAGCTGGCTTTTTACAGTCAATCCGATTGGAGGCAACTGGAGATTAATTTGTAACTGCCCCGAAACAGCGGTTACTCCAAGAAGAAATAATATCCCAATAATCAATTTTCTCATTAGATAAAGTCTTTGGGGTTATTTAAACTTTCTTATAAATTGAACGTTTCCAAAACTACTAAGCCGTAGCTCCTTGCCATAGGAGCCCGGGAGATATCCCCGTTCATAACTAATTGAGATAAAGCCTAAACTGCCAATCTGATAATTCATGTTAGCAAACTGTCCTATTTTAAGTGTAGATAGGTTATAATGGTTGAGTTTTATTCCCAATCCGACATTGCCCTTTTTGGATATAGGGAAGCTTACCTCCTCACTTGCCACATTAAGTACATACTGCATAGATGCACTCCTGGAAAGGTTTATACTCGCCGTAAAATCATCGAAATAAAAACTTTGGCCAACAAGAATATTCGTAGCATTAAAGAAAACAAAATTGCTATCAATAGAACTATTAATAAACCTGTGAACTGAAGCAAAGGATGATGCTTTGGAAGTACCTATTTTATAATAATGACTGGATGTAGCAGTAAAGGTTTGAAACCTGTTTTCGACAACTACATTATCCATCATAGTAAGCTGCGACATAGGTATATAACCGACGCTAATCATTGGAAACTTCCTGAATCGCAACGTAGCAGCAAAAGACTTGAAAATCGTGTTGCTTTTGTAGTTTTGTACTATATATGGATTGGAAAAATCGTTTGACCTAAGCGACGCGTTTATCTTTAACCGTCTGCGCAGGAGGTTTTGTTCTGCCTGTATATACCAGGTAGACAATGCGGCGTTTGTTTGAAAACTGGAAAAGGACTGAAAGTTGGCTCCTGTATATTTATACATTGCCTCCATACTGGTTCCCATAGATGGGATACGAGATGTAACCTTACCTGCATAAGCCTTATTGTCTTTTTCAGTTAAGTTGAATGCCCCTCCGGCTTTTTGTTCCGGTACAAATCTTAGGTTAGGTGACAATGATTCGGCAATTTCTACTGTGACATAGGTGTTACGATTAATCTTCCACCGTCCCTCTGCGCTATATCCGAAGACAGGAATGCTTTTTGTCCCTGCATCAGCAGTCCCTGAAAAGTAGATCTGCTTTTGACCGCGGTATATAGAAACAATAAAATTGCTTTTTTCAATTTTACCAATTCCCAGGCGTAACATGCTAAAGAACTGAGGAGCACGCCGGTTTCTTCGAATCAGTACATCATTAAATCGGTAATCAATGGTTCCTGCAGCAAAAGCAAGGTAAATCCGGGAGTTGTATTCGAAGTTTATACCATTAAGGCTTACATTTTTAGCTGTGAGTTCAGAATAATTAACAGGAGCTCTTCCCAAAGAGAAGTTTCTTATAGCAGTGAGCCATTTAAAAGAACGAGGCATCTCTGTACTCAAGCCTAATTCATTGAGATGTTGTTCAACACTTTCCAATTGGTTAATCGAGTAATCCTTTTTAAGTATATCTTGATACCTGTTAATTTTTGATTTCATTTTTGCGTAGGCTACAGCCAAAGAGTCCGCCATGAAAGAAAGGCTATCATATTTTGCCTTTGTATTGTTATAAAAATCAATGAACTTCTTAGCCTCCCTTTGTAAGGAATCGGTTTTATGTTTGTTGGCACTATCGGACAACAATACGTCCCAATTCTTTTCCGGTACTTTTAGTGTTTCATTCGCCTGAATCAATTTCTGGTAATCAAGACTGGCTTTAAACAAACCATCTAATCGTAAAAGCTCATCCTTCAAATCAGAATACTTTTTTTCAAGTGTTGAGTCGTATAAGCTATTTGTTAAAGCAGCTAGCCGCTGCTTGTATGTGGAAAAAAGTTGCTGCTTAATGACACTTGCATTAAAGTTCAATTGTACATCTGTAATATCTTTATAGAAGGCGGAATTACTTTTCCTTACCCAAACGGAAGCGGTAAATGGAAGTAAATTCATCAGCCTGAAATCAAAGCTAGCATTTACCATATGCTGGTAAATATTCTGTTCGGCATAAGGCGTATCTGTATTTGCCCTATAGTTAAAATTGTAAATAACCTGACCTCCGTTAGCTATCAGTACCGGCTTTGACAAAACAGGAAACCTTACATCCAGCGTCTTAGTAAGGGAGCGGCCCATTGTATCAAAAGAAGTGTTATTCATGATACGGGTTCTAGACTCCTTAGCCCTATTATGGATCATTTTACTCCGTCTTCCGAACGTCTGCTTTATTTCTGACATTACAGTGTCCATTTTAGATTTTATTTCTTCCCGAGTCATTTTATTTGGCAGTGTGCCTGATTTACCTTGCAACGAGTCCCCCCGAACAACTTTCTGGGAGAAGGAGGTCGCGCAGAAGAGTAGGACAAATAGAAACGATAATCCTATATTATAAGTAATATTAAATTTTATATAATACTTTAATTTTATTATCATACATGTTGTACTACGCCATATACATAGAGTTGTTATATTAACATGACATTTCAACTTTTAGATTTCTCCCAATATTTCTCTCTTCTAAGTACTAAGAAAAAGTGCAACACACCTCCCGGAAAAGCATCTATTGATGCGTCCCAGGTGTTGAATATAGTAACCAGATGGACACCTGATTATCCGTAGATATCATAACATTTTGATAGGGTATAGAGTAAGTATAGAAAACATGAAACTTTAATACCCAAACACCGCAGTTCTGAGTTTCATTTTTATTATCCTGCTTATCCAAATATAGGGAAGTATAGATGTTGTGTAAAAATTTTCACAATTTTTCTTTTAAAAACCACTCTTTTGTGTAGGCAGTAAGGCATTGTCTCTAATCCTAATGGGTTGTGCATTGCTCATATATTTTTTGTAAGAAATAATCGAAGTATTAAAATATGATTATTTTACGCCTGATACACTTCTTGTCTCCCAATTATACAGCAATCAAACTAGCATAACAGCTACCCTTTTGTGTAGTTCTTTACTTTTTCTACTACGAAACTTTTTTTATTAGCTTTATATATCCAGTTGACTAACTCACGAATCAGTCTGAACTATTTCATTTAGATAGATACAAGGATCCGAAAAACCAAATACTATTAAAGAGTAAAAGATATGTATTTATTCAGAAGCTTTTTTTGTTTAACGCTGGCATCTTTCATGGCGACCTATAATTTTACTCAAGCGCAGGTTGCATATTCCAGGCAACCACCTTCACTTGGAGTACAGGTTATAGGTTTCAATTTTAAACATATTGGTAAAGGAAAAGAATTTCCTGGTGTTAGTGATCTTAAACCCGGATTAGGTATAAACTATTTGCATAGCATTAATGAAAGTTTTGATTGGGTAGCCTCTCTTTCAGGTACCATCCTTGAATTTACTTCTCATCAAGGTGTTAATTATGGCAACGGAAACAAGAAGCTTCTATTAGAAACTGATCTTTCAATACGATGGAAGCCACTGAGAGGTAAAATAGTATCTCCTTTTCTTCGTACAGGCGGGGGAACATCTTATTATGGTAAACATTGGGGTGCTTTTCTGCCGTCCGGGGCAGGGGTGCAATTTCATTTGTCAAAGCGTAGTTTTTTACTGATGGATGCACAGTATAGGCTTCCTTTGTCTGCAACTCAGAACCATCATGTGTTGTATAGTATTGGCATTGCGGGAGTAATTGGAAATACAAAAAATAGAAAACCGAATTTGGAAAGGATTTCCAAGCTGCTAGCCCCTAAACTGTCGGATGCTGACGGAGATGGCATTTTTGACAAAGACGACAAATGTGTCACAACTCCTGGCGTCGCAAAGTACAAAGGTTGCCCGATTCCGGATACGGATGGTGATGGAATAAATGACAACTCGGATAGCTGCATAACTGTACCTGGCACGCTCCAATATAACGGCTGTCCACCACCCCCTATTCAAAAAGAGGCTGTCGCTAACGTTGAGGATAACGCAAATTATTCAAAGAATGATTCACTTATAGAAAAGATAAACGCATCCGCCCGAAAAATCCTTTTTTTGACAGGTAGCTACCGGATAGACTCACTTTCTTATCCAGAAATAGATAGTATAGTTACTATACTTAAAAAACACCCTAATCTAAACCTTATAGTAGAAGGACATACAGATGATCAGGGAACCTTTGAAAACAATCAGAGACTTAGTGAACAAAGAGCCAATGCCGTGACTGAATATCTTTTTAAGAAAGGACACATTTCTCCAGGCAGGCTAGAGGTATTGGGTTATGGACAAACGCGCCCTGTAGCTGATAATTCTAACGAAAACGGCAGGACAAAGAACAGAAGGGTGGAAATGAAACTACGGCAATAGAGGTGTGTAGTTAAATTAAATCGCTTATAAATATAAGGGAGTATAAAATATTTTGTAGATAGTAAAGTATCTAAAGTCTGCATCTGTTTTCAAGGATGGTTAAGGGGTCTGTAAAATGAACTGTGTCAGGAAATAATTTTGATCTAGTTTAAAAGAGGCGGCGACGGCTCCATTCACAGAGCAAGGCGCCGCCTCTTTTAAACGGTATACTATCGTAAGTCCGTTTGCATTCTGTCGCCAAATATAATCTTTAGCTGCGAAGCAGAGATGGCCCAGTTGCTCAACGGCATGGTCCATTTCTGGCCAATGCGTTCGGTGGCCAGGTATATCAATTTGAGCAAAGCCATATCGCTGGTAAAAACGCCCTTATTTTTAGTGACTTTTCGGATCTGGCGGTGGTATCCTTCAATGGTGTTAGTGGTGTAGATCAGTTTACGGATACCGCCCGGGTATTTAAAGTAGGTCGATAGTTTAGGCCAGTTATTTTCCCACGAACTGATGACCAGCGGGTACTTTTTATTCCATTTCTCTTTTAGTTTGGCCAGTTCATCCAGGGCTTGGGATTCACTATCTGCGCGGTATACCGGCTTTAGTTCGGCCATGAACTGTTTGTGATCTTTGCTGGCCACATATTTTAAGCTGTTACGGATTTGATGCACCACGCAGCTCTGAACTTCTGTATTAGGATAAATAGTCCGGATGGCTTCATCAAAGCCCTTCAGGTTATCTATGCAGGCAATCAGGATGTCTTCTATGCCTCTTAACTTCAGATCGTTGATCACACTCAACCAAAAATTAGCCCCTTCACTCTGCGATACATACATGCCCAGCACATCCTTCTTTCCTTCCTTGTTTATGCCCACGATATTGTATACGCAACGCGTCTGCGTACGGCCTTCTTCCTTCACTTTATAATACATTGCGTCCAGCCATACAATGCAGTACAGTTGTTCCAATGGACGTTGCTGCCATTCTTTGACCAGGGGAATCACCTTATCGGTTATAGCGCTTAAAGTAGTGGCAGAGATATCTGTATCGTAGGTTTCTTTAATATGAACACTGATATCCCGCAGGCTGGTGCCCAAACTGTACAACCCAATGATCTTATCTTCCAGGCTTTGAGCCATGATCGTCTCCCGCTTTTTCACCACTTCCGGTTCAAAGCTACCCAGGCGGTCGCGTGGAGTGGAAATCTCGATAGTGCCAGAAGAAGTCTTAAGCGATTTTTTTCCCTTGCCATTCTTACGGTTGCCCTTATCTCGTTGTTCATCATCGAGGTGGCCTTCCATCTCGCCCTCCAGGATCGAGTTAAGCATTTCCTGGAGCAGAGGCGCAAAAGCGCCCCCTTTGCCAAAAAGGGGCTGCCCGCTACGAAATTGTTCTTTTAACTTTTGCTTGGCTTGTTCGTAATCGAACGACTCAGGTTGTTCTGTTTTCATTTTTACTGTGTTTAAAGTTAAGACTTAACTCTTGACACAGTTTATTTTACATTCTGATTTGTTAACTATTTTTTAGATAAGAAACTTTGTTCAGAAAAGCCCGGATCGGGCTGTCTTTCCCGTTAACGATATTCCTCAATGGGATGTGTAGAACTATATACACATATGAATTTTTGGGAGCCACCATAAGAAAGCCACCCGAGATACGTGGTGGCTTTCTTATCAACGGCTATTTTCTGGCAGGAGCAGATCAGGCTTCCATATTCTCTTCCTGTTCCGCGGCCCAGTTAATATTGTTTTCCGCAATGGATGTCAATTTCAGGTCTGTTTCTTTTTCTTCTTCCAATGTTTGCGAAAGGATTTTCGAAGCCTCGGTAAGCCCCATGGTATCTGCCAGTGATACCAGTCCGCCATAGGTGGCGATCTCATAATGTTCTACCTTCTGAGCCGCCATGATAATGCCCACATCCCGGGTGAGGCTGTTGTCTTCTGTCTCTTCTACGATAGATTCCCCTTCTTTGGTAAGTCCTTCCATAGCCTCACATTTCTTGGCCCTGGGTGTTTTTTGTAGAATTTCAAACACCTGCTCCAGCCTGGATACATGCACCTTCGTTTGTTCCAGGTGCTCTTCAATGGCCGCCTGTAGTTCTTCCGTAGTGGCAGCTTTTCTCATTTTGGGCAATACCTTTATAAGATGTTTTTCAGCCCAGTAGATGTCTTTCAACGCATCCTCAAAATAGCTTTCCAACTGGGTGTTGCCTTTGGCGGCACCCGCACTTTTAGCAGCCTTTTTGCCGGCTGTTATTTTCTTTGTAGTTGCCATAGTAATGAAGTTTATTGATTACTACTTACAAAACAATGCCAGAAATCTGGTATAGTTTTCGCACACTCCATCGTATGAAAAGATTCGTACGGAACAATGGACTGTCCCTTGCTTTCCTGCTTCTTTTTATTATATCTATGTATGGCCAGATCGTTACGGGCCTGTCAGTATACAACCAGTATCGGATGGAGCATGGTCGTGCTCCTGTTTCCTTCCTTGCCTATTTTTACTCCGGCCATTTTTTACAGGCTACATTTGAGAATTGGGAAAGTGAGTTCCTCCAAATGGCTTTGTTTGTTGGGCTAACGGTTTCGCTTCGGCAGAAGGGTTCTTCCGAATCCAGGAAAGTACATGGCCGGGAGGCTGTAGACAGGGAGCCCGATAAGCGGAAAAAAGATGCACCCTGGCCCGTTAGGGTAGGGGGGCTTCCTTTGTTGCTTTACAAGCATTCGCTGACCATTGCGTTAGCACTGCTATTCATACTATCCTTTGCGGGACATATTTACGGGAGCTTACGCGATGAAAACGAGCAACTGGCCACCCGGGGTTTGGCGTCGCAATCCGTTTTGGATTATATAGCGGACAGCAGGTTTTGGTTCGAATCTTTTCAAAACTGGCAAAGCGAATTTCTGTCTGTATGGGCGATTGTTGTACTGTCGATTTTTTTAAGACAAAAAGGATCGCCCCAGTCGAAGCCGGTGGATGCACCGGATAGTCAAACTGGTTCCTAAGGAAGTCAGTGATATTAAGTCAATTGTTTACACTATGAATATTACCATTTTTCAATGCTTTCACTGGTATTTTCCTGCAGAAGCTAATCTCTGGAACCACGCTGCAGACCAGTCACAACAACTGTCAGCAAACGGCATTACCCATCTCTGGTTGCCGCCAGCGTATAAGTCAGCATTCGGAACCGGCGAACCAGGCTACGCAGTGTATGACCTCTACGATTTGGGTGAGTTTGACCAAAAAGAAACCGTAAAAACCAAATACGGCACAAAAGAAGAATACCTGCGTTGTATACACGCTGCTCATGAAAAAGGCATGGGCGTATTGGCAGATATTGTGCTGAACCATAAGATGGGAGGAGACGAACAAGAAGAAGTGCCGGTACAACAGGTAAATAAAGAGAACAGGCTTGAAAAAGTAGCCGAACCAACCGCTCTGCAGGCATACACGCGCTTTACTTTCCCGGGCAGAAACAGACAATATTCTGATTATATCTGGGACTGGCACAGCTTTTCAGGGGTAAGTGAGGAAGAAGGTATTTATGTGGTGCTGAGCGAGCATACGAATGCCGATTGGGACAATGTGATGGAAGATGAATACGGCAACTACGACTACCTGATGGGATGTGATATTGAGTACAGGAACCCGGCTGTGCGGGAAGAACTGAAAAATTGGGGAAAATGGTATGTGGAGACCACCGGCATAGACGGGTTTCGTCTGGATGCCGTTAAACATATACCGCCGGATTTTTTCCCGGAATGGCTGTCTTTTCTGAAAGAAAGTACCCAAAAGGACTTTTTGTGTATCGGTGAATACTGGAAATCAGACACCGAAGCATTGCTGGCGTATATAACATCCACTGGTGGCATGATCCAGTTATTTGACGTACCCCTTCATTTTAATTTTTACCAGGCATCCAAAAATGGAAAGGATTACGATTTGCGCACAATACTCGATAATACGTTGGTGACGGCAAAGCCCGAGCTGGCTATTACTTTTGTAGACAACCATGATACGCAGCCGCTTCAGTCGCTGGAGTCCTGGGTTGAACCCTGGTTCAAGCCGCATGCATATGCTATCGTGTTACTCAGGAAGCAGGGCATCCCCTGCGTTTTTTATCCCGATTTGTATGGCGCTGAATATTCAGATGCCAGCAAAGAGCAGCCGTTGGACATACATCTGTCTCCGGTACAACCGCTGGTGCCCCTTATGAAAATCCGTTCGGCTTTTGCATATGGAGAGCAATTCGATTATTTGGACGATGCCGGTATCATCGGCTGGACCCGGATTGGAAATGACGAAAAGCCAAATAGCGGTTGTGCTGTACTGTTAGCAAATGGTGAAGGCGGTGAGAAAATGATGAGCCTGGGAGACAACAACGCTGGCAGAACGATGAAGAAGGCCGTGGGCGAGGGGATTGACGCCGTAACACTCAACGAAAAAGGAGAAGGGCTGTTTGCGGTGTCCCCCGGTAACATAGCCGTCTGGATATTCGAACAATAAAACATGCTGGTTATGGCGATGATTGCTTATCATGCTTCGCATGAACAGTTTGCTCCCAGCCATTTGCTCAGGCTGGCAGGTATGGCGGAAAGCGCAGGTTTTGATGCCGTCCACGCTTCTGACCATTTTCACCCCTGGAGCAAACACCAGGGACAAAGTGGGTTTACACTAAGCTGGATAGCAGCAGCCATGCAGGCTACTTCATTACCGTTTAGTATGGTATGTGCACCCGGACAGCGACTGCACCCTGCTATTGTAGCACAGGCCATTGCCACGCTGGGCGAAATGTTTCCCGGACGTTTCAGCATAGAGCTGGGCAGTGGAGAAGCTGTCAATGAGTGCATAACAGGTGAGCCCTGGCTGCCAAAGCCAAAACGCAATGAACGCCTGTTGGAATGCTATCATATCATTAAAAAACTGCTGAAAGGCGAAGAAGTGAGTTACCGGGGGCATGTACGTGTGGAGAATGCCAGGCTATATACCCTGCCGCCGGAAATACCGCCGCTGCTTTGTGCCGCCATCACCGACGAAACCACGGCATGGGCAGCTTCCTGGGCAGACGGCCTGCTTACGACCGCGGGCGAACCGGAGACGATCGCCAGAAAGATAGCTTTATTCCGGAATAAAGGCGGTGCCGGGAAACCGATATATCTGCAATTTGCATTTTCGTATGCACGAAGCCGGGAGGAAGCTGCGCAGGAGGCCTATCATCAGTGGCGATCCAATATTTTACCCATAGAAAAACTGTCGGACTATACCCGTGTAGAACAGTTCGACGAAGCTGCACAACATGTAACCCTGCAGGATGTAATGCGCGTGATACCGGTGTATACCGATATCGAAACCTTGATGGAAGCAATACAACCTTTTAAAACAATGGGTATCGACAGGCTGGTTTTGCACAATGTGAGCCGCCGCCAGGAAATATTCATGGAAGACTATGGACAGTTCACCTCCTGACGAGAGTTGGCAGCGTTGTTAACAACATTTGTTGCTCCACGCGCGCCGTTTGTATATTTCTCCATTACAGCAGATAAGCTGTATCCGACCATAGCATAACATATCATTTAAACTATTTCAGCCGGGCAATACGTTATATGAATATTTTGCACCATTCATTGGGGTGGAAACAGGTTTGGATCGTGTATTCTTATACGATATGCTAAATTAAAAATATTCAGGAGCTGTGTTTTTTGTATATCGGAAATAGCTTGCTAATTTTACTGCCATTCAGCGATGCTACGTTAAATACGATGAGTTGATGCACTATTCATATGCACAACGCGTTATATATGTCACAGTCAGCCATCAATACCCGCTTTACCAGTGAAACACATTGTATGAGTCCGGAAGAATGTTGATATTTAGAGAAGATGTTATATTGCTTGCGTTGATTTTTATTCTTATAATAGTAAACAGTGGAATGTTGCTGTTAACTTGTT
Source organism: Agriterribacter sp. (assembly GCA_037190905.1). GTDB lineage: Bacteria > Bacteroidota > Bacteroidia > Chitinophagales > Chitinophagaceae > Agriterribacter. The sequence continues at coordinate 92,296 of JBBCKG010000003.1, forward strand.
GAACCTGTAAACTCAATATACGATATAGTAATAGTAATTAATTTAGTTACAACCCTCATCAGTAAGCCCTTTAATCACAATGTTGATAAAAACACTTAAACCCCTGGTTGCCTTTTTTATCCTGTCTATTCTGTTTATCACAGATACAACTGCGCAACGCTGGCAGTATACAGAAACCAATGAAATAAACGGACTGCGGAATATTACCGTGCGTTACGATTACTGGTTTGAAGGATGGGCGTTGCATGTTAACGTGACCGACCTCACCATAGGCAACTATACAGCTCCCGGCATACCTGCCGATAAAAAGGTAGAGTTCAACAAGTACCTGGTGGAAAATGGCATTCGCTTTCCGATGAACATGAGCGAGACATCGTATGATTTCGGATTGACCATGACCGGCGTAATGAGCCGGGGATTTGGTACCAAGGCCGCTGAAAAAAAAGATTTCAGCCTGGGATTAATGAAAGGAACCGCTAACTGGACATCTAAAGAACCTTCGGCTGCTTTGAAAAAAATAGCCGATGATTATTACAAAGTACACAGGGTAGACTATATCCCCAAGCTGTCTGATATCGATGTAACCACCGTTAAAATGTCCGGATACCGGTTATCCGGCTTACTTAATAAACTACAATCATTAGAACAATCATTCTTAAATAACATAGCCGCTAACGATAAACAATTTGCGCGTCTGCTGGAGGATGCCGTTAATCATCTGAACAATGAGGATATCAGCTCAGCAGCATCATTGCTGTCTCAGGCAGAAAAGCTGATCAGCAACAGCGCCCAGCGGGAAAGCTATCGCCAGGCTAAAGCAAAACACGACAGTGTAAAACGCGAACTCGCCGCCAATACCCAAAAAGCGGGTAATCTGGTTGATCGTGCAAAAGCGTTGATCAGACAGGAAAAACCGGAAGAGGCAACAGCGCTGCTGCAGGAGGCGGTTGCATTGAACCCCGAAGCGCGCGTGCTGGATCAGATAGCAGCACTGGAAAAAGAACTCATTGCTAAAGCAGGCGAACAACAGAAAAAGCAAACAACGGCTGCCGGCAGTGGGGGTACAGCTGGTAAGGCTACCCTGAAAGAAGAGAAGGCTATCTCCTCAGAAGAGGCGAAGGCATCGGAAAAGGAAACCAGGAAGAGTACCACATCAAGCCAAAAAACCTATGTTCCCAAAACCGCTACAGAACGGCACCGGGAGTTACAGCGAATGGTAGCCGAAACACCCGGCATGATGAATGATCCGAAAATACGCCAGCAACTCCGGCACCTGGAAGTAGATGCCAAGAGAGAACAGGAAACCTACCGGCAATACCGCGCCGGCGCGTACAACCACAGCAACTACCAGGCAATAGGAGTACAAATGCAAACCGAACAACGCATAGATAACTATACCAAAGCGGTAGGTGACCTTACGGATGCTGCTACCGGTCTGGTAAACAGCATCATTGCCGAAAGTGAGCGGAAGCAGGCGCAACGAAGAGCCGATATACAAGCCGGCATCGATCGGTATTATGCCAAAAAGGAAGCGCTGAACAATTACAGTGAACAGATAAGAAACAAGCGCTTTGCCTACGAAAAATCGGTTAAGGAGGAACTGGAAAAATATTACGACGACGTACACTCCGTATCCTCAGCCCCGCTCTATTATGAAACAGAGGTGGAAGACCGGGAAAGCAATGATCCGCATGCCTTCAAAAAAGCCCGGCTGGAGCTGAGCAAATCGTATGCATACATCGTGAGAGAAGGCGAACAATATGGTCTTGCAGGAGACGATGGCCGCCTTATTTATCCGCCACAGTTTGAGGGCATCGTTCCCTTTCGTGCCTATAACGGCATCAGACCGCAAGCCCATTTCATCGTAAACATCAAAGATAAATGGGGAGAAATCGATGCAGACGGCAAGATCATAGAAGAGATAAAATACGACGGCATCTGGTACACCCGCGACCATGCCAAACTAAAGAATTATGCCAACCAATGGAAGTATGACCTGCCGGATGGTACAAGCTTCATTAAGAATACCAAGGAGCTTGCTGATAATTTTGTGCTATTGATCAACGATAACAAAAAAGGATATAGTTATGATGTAGGTCTCGCCAAAGGATTTTATTTGATGGACTTCAACAGAAACACTTCTTTGGTCTCTGTATATCCGGATAATGCCGGTAATAGGATAAAATATATCCAGGGGTATGAGGTGAATGCACCCGCTTCGATGACGGAGCAAAACAAATACTCCGGCATTCTTTTTAAGAAAGACACCAAATGGTACATGGCGGTATTGTATACTACGGAAGATGGTCTTCTCAGTGCTCACCATCCTATGAGTGAAACTTTTGTTATTCCGGTGCAGAACGGCGCGAAACAATGGGGAGCCATCAACGAAAGGGGGGAAACGGTCATTCCGTTTACGCATAAATACCTGAAGGATTTTGAAAACGGCAAAGCGGCTTCTGATAAAGGCGTATACAATATGGATGGCACCTTAGCCTTCGCCAATGCTTACGAATACTTGTCCGCTTTTGACCGGGGGGTGGCATTATACAAAGTAACCGTCAATTACAAAACGGAAATCGGACTGGTAGAAGAGAATGGAAAAGAACATTCCCGCATACGCGCTTATTCCGACGATACCAATAACTGGTGGTTGCGGCTGGGTAACCATTACTCGAAAGACAAGGAGCAGGATCCGAGAATTGCGTTGTATTGTTATGATAAAGTAGAAAAAGGTGCCCGCGACTATGGTTTCGCTAACTTGTTTGCAGGTGATATATACAATTTTAAGCTGAAGGATGATGACAAGTCTACCGAATACTACCTGAAAGCAGCAAACGCACCCGAATGGCAGTACTACCTGGAAAATATGCAGGCCAGATCCTGGTCTAAACAACAATCGGTTTATGAGCTCAAGTATTTCAGCGAAGTCGTCCAGTATCATCGGTTACTTACGGCATTGGCGCTTAAGTTTTTTGGAGTTAGTGATAAATACAAGTCTCTCGAAAATGCAAATTCAGTAAGTGGTAAAGCGGTGATCATCGGCCAAGAAATTATTAGCACATTTGTGAACGATTTTCCGTCAGACAGAAACAAAAAATCAGTAGATCTATCCTGGGTGTATCTGCGTACCGGCATGGCCTATGAAATGCTGGGTAATCTGAAAGAGGCTAAAAAGTATTACAATCTTTCCAGAAAAAGGAAAACAGCGGATGTGGTGGAGGCTGCGGACAGAAGACTTAAGGCCTTAAAAGAAGGAAAGCAGTTAAAGTATGTTGAGGGCTAATGTAAACCAGTCAGGGGGAAATAGGGGTGGCCGGAATGATGGGTTGACTATTACCAGGGGGCGGGTAGACCGGATATGAGCGCTTATACAGTGTAAAATGAGGAACGGAGTAATGGAATGTACGTGAGGTGATAAGAAAGATGTAAAAGCAAGGTGCGCTTTATTGCGAAAATCTGAAATAGCTCCCGTTCTTACCGCCGCCTGCCTTATTTTTGCAGCCCATAAATCAATCGAGATGTCTATTACTGCTGTTATTCAGAGCCATGTTGTGCAGGCGTTGCGTGAATTATTCCAACAATCTTTTTCCGGGAAAGAGTTCCAGATCAATAAGACCAAGCCGGAATTTGAAGGCGATTATACGGTGGTGATGTTTGGTTTGCTGAAGCCCTTAAAGCAGTCGCCCGATGGGCTGGGTAAAACGCTCGGCGACTACCTCCTGCAACAGCATGGTCATATTTTTACGGCCTATAATATCATCAAGGGATTTCTGAATCTCACGGTCGCCGATAGTTACTGGGTTGATCTGCTGACGGATCAATATAACAACCCGGAATTCGGTAAAAAGGAAAAAAACGGAAAAGTGGTGGTAGTGGAATATGCATCGCCCAATACCAATAAGCCATTGCACCTCGGCCACCTTCGCAATATATTCCTGGGCTGGAGTGTATCTGAAATATTGCAGGCCGCTGGTTACACCATTCACAAAACCTGTATTGCCAACGACAGGGGCATTCATATCTGTAAGAGTATGGTGGCCTGGAAACACTTTGCCAATGGCGCCACCCCGCAATCCACGGGTACCAAGGGCGACCACCTGGTGGGCGACTACTACGTGATGTTTGGCAATGAATTGAAAAAACAGGTAGCCACTTTGGTTGACAACGGTATGAGCAAAGAAGATGCGGAAAAAAATGCGCCCATTATGAAGGAAGCCCAGCAGATGCTGGTAGACTGGGAAGCTGGTAAACCGGAAGTGATGAAGCTTTGGAAAGAAATGAACAGTTGGGTATACGAGGGTTTTGATACCACCTACAAACGCATAGGCGTATCGTTCGACAAAATGTATTATGAAAGCGATACCTATCTGTTGGGGAAAAAGCTGGTAGCTGAGGGACTGGAGAAAGGCGTGTTTTATAAAAAAGAAGATAATAGTGTGTGGGTAGACCTCACCGCCGACGGGCTGGATGAGAAAATAGTACAGCGGAAAGACGGTACAGCCGTATACATTACGCAGGATATTGGGCTGGCCATACAGAAATATGAAGAATACAAATACAATAGCAGTATATACGTGGTAGGAGATGAACAGAATTACCATTTTAAGGTGTTGAAGTTGATTTGTGAAAAACTCGGGCTTCCCTCCTCGGAAGGTATATACCACCTGAGTTATGGTATGGTAGAACTGCCCACGGGACGTATGAAAACCCGTGAGGGAACCGTGGTAGATGCAGATGATATCATGGAAGAAATGGTAAACGTGGCCCGGCAGAAAACAGAAGAATTAGGAAAAGTGAGCGGTTTTACGGAAGAAGAACTCTCGACGCTGTATAATACCATCGGACTGGGCGCCCTGAAATTTTTTATACTGCGGGTAGATCCGAAAAAGCGGATGATATTCAACCCCGAAGAAAGCATAGATTTCCATGGCTTTACTGCTTCTTTTGTACAGTTTTCGCATGCCCGTGCCAAAGCCATACTAAGAAACGAGGACGCAAATGCAGGGTATGTCTTTGCCGCCCCGCTCGGTTTGTTGCCTTCGGAAAAAGAACTGCTGCTGCTGCTGGAGCAGTACCCCTCGGTTATTGAACAGGCAGCCGCCGAATACAATCCATCTGCTGTTATCAATTACTGCTATGAACTGGCCCGTACGTTCAACTCATTTGTAACGGAACACCGCGTACTGAAAGCCGAATCGGAAGACAAAAAGCAACTGCGGCTGCGTTTGTGCAGAATGACCTCAGGTGTGATCGCATCGGGTATGCGGCTGACGGGCATTGATGTGCCGGAGCGCATGTAAATGCCTTCCGGGCTGTTATGGGTATGCGTTGGTTACTTTTTTTCCTTGTTTTCTTCAAAGAAACGGTGCATAAACAACAACTGGTATTCTACGGCGTTTTGCCAATAGGGCCAGTTATGCACACCGGGTCGGGTAATATAATCATGGGGAATATTTCGATACAGCAGTTGCTCGTGCAATTGCTGGTTGACGGCGTAAAAAAAGTCGCCGGTGCCACAATCTATCATAAGTGCAGGGGAATGGCTGCCCAGCAGGTGCAGCATATTGATCACTGTATGTTTCTCCCACCGGTCGGGGAAAGCATCGTAAGCACCGAGTCTTTTTGCCATATCCCAGTTGCCGGGAAAAGGACGAATATCCACGCCGCCACTCATACTGCCGGCAGCGCCGAATACATCCTGGTGGCGTATGGCGAGGTATAGTGCACCGTGACCGCCCATGCTGAGCCCGGTGATGGCGCGGCCGCTCTTTGAGCGGATGGTTTTGTATCGCTGATCGATCCATTCAACCAGTTCTTTGGCTACATAGGTCTCGTACCGGAAATCAGTATCGGCAGGACTATCCCAATACCAACTGCTGAATCCGCCATCCGGGCACACAATCATGACCTGATAACGATCGGCTGCTTTCGCGATCTCGGGGGCTTTGCTGATCCAGTCTGCATAGTTGCCGCTGTAGCCATGCAATAGGTACACAACCGGCAGGTCTTTTAATGTTGCATAATTATCTGGTCTGATAACAACCGCTTTGATATTCTTTTTCATAGCGTCGCTATAAGTCTCAACGGTATCAGTGATGGCCGCCTGTAAGGAGAATCCTGCCAACAGGAAAAACAGCAGCGGGACGAGTTTCTTTTGCATCAGCATCTATTAAGCGCCGAATTTACAACAGACCAGGTCTAATTTCCAAATTCTACTATGTCGGTATCCTGGTACCAAGAGTCCCCCTCGGGAGATCGCGCGTGACAATAGAGAATGATATACGTGCTTGCGGTGTCGTGCGGATATTTCAGTGGTGTATGAGACCCCTCTCCGCCTGGGGCGAATCGGGGTAAGTTTACTGCCATTGTTGGTGTTGGTATAGTTTAGTGTGTGTTGGCATCAACAACGTTATGCTGCTACACAGGTTATAAGGGCCTCGCAGGATACGGTCATTGGTACGTCAACCAGGTTTGCTATGCTGCATACTATTCTTTCCCTTAGGCAGCTAAGACCATTATTATCATTTTAACAATGCGCGTTTTAAACTGGCACGCTTTTTCTATTATTTGATTCACTGGTTTGCTGAGACCGGTAGATGGGTTTAACATTTTTACACAATCAAAAAATGAATTTATGGAAACTTGGAAACTGAAATTAAAAGGTACATGGAATGAAGTAAAAGGAAAGATGAAACAAAAGTATGCAGATCTTACCGACGACGATTTGTTGTTCGAAGAGGGAAAGGATGATGAATTGCTCGGGCGCATCCAGAAGAAAATAGGAAAATCCAAGGAAGAAGTAAAGGATTGGATAGAAAGCCTGTAAGAGTTTGAAAAAATATCAGGCAAAAAAGTGTGTAAACCGTCTTACTTCAGATTAGGACGGTTTATGCTTTATACTCAAATATGTCGGTAATGAGAAATAAAAGCTTAATAGTAGGCATGCCCGTGCTACTGGTGTTGATATTAGTGAGCTCGTGTGCAAACATCCCCAATAATGCCACACCTGTAGCTGGTTTTGATGCTGAAAAGTACCTGGGCACCTGGTATGAAGTAGCCCGTCTGGATCATCGTTTTGAGAAAAATCTCAACAATGTTATTGCACAATACGAAAAGGGGAAAAAGGGACAAATCAGCGTTGTCAACAGCGGTTACGATGTCAGGAAGAACAAATGGGAATCGGCCAATGGCAGTGCGAAATTTCGTGGTGATAAGAACCTGGGCGCATTGAAGGTTACCTTTTTTAAACCCTTTTACTCCGGCTACAATGTGATTGCGTTAGACGATGATTACCGGTATGCGCTGGTAGCGGGGGGTAGCCTCAAGTACCTCTGGCTGCTGTCGAGAGAGACAACTATGCCGGAAGAAGTGAAAAGCTCCTATTTGCAGGAAGCTGCGCAACTGGGGTATGATACCACAAAGTTAATATGGGTTACCCATGATAAACGCAGTCCGTTTTTGAAAGAGGAGTAGCATTTTCATACAACGCTCTTGTTTTCAATTGATAGCGTGGCAGTATTTCCCCCAAAAAAAGCTACGCCTATATCGCCAAGTGTTACTGAGCTTTTTCAGCACGATGTACTCTATTTTTTTCTAACGCGTAACACATATGTGCTGAATATGGCTATGCTTATCGCCAACATTAGCAGAAAATACATACCCCGCAACACATCGGTGTCTCTGATAGCGGTGCTTTGTCCAACCGCAGCATACGCCGGAATGATCCAGGGGGCGGCATAAGCCTGCCACATGGTGATCAGAGACACAACTGCCAGAATAATAAAACTGTGTTTTACCGTAAACCGGAACAACTCCGATTCTTTACCAGCCAACCCTACCGCGGCGGCGGCAACAGCGATGGATTGGGGGGAGATCATTTTACCTACCACCCCTCCGGTACAGTTGGCTGATACTGTTACCACCGGATCAACGCCTATAGAGCCGGCGGTGGCATGCTGTAGTCTGCCAAACAGGGCATTGGATGAGGTGTCTGAACCTGTGATAAAAACACCCAGCCATCCCAGTATCGGCGAAAAAAGGGGGAACAATATCCCCGTTTTGGCCAGGGTTTCCGCAATGGTTAATGACATGCCGGAATTATTTACAATATACGCAAACCCTAATACGGATGCTATAGTAACCACCGGCAAACGGAGCTGTTTAAGGGTATCGCCGAAAATAATCAACCCGTCGCGTAACCGAAGCCCTACAAGAGGAAGTGATATAAAAGCGCCGATCAACATACCTGTACCGGACGCAGACAGGTAATTGAACTTGAAGGTCTGGGCTATAAGATCACTGCTGCCATAGTAGCGGATGGCTTCGTGCAACCAGGGAATATCAATCTTCAGCATGCCGAAAGCATCAAGCGTGGCCCTTACAGGTTGCAGCCCCCAGGTAAGAATAAATAGCGTCATGATGATAAAGGGCGACCAGGCGCTGATAATCTGCGAACGGGAATAGCTTTTTTGTACAGCATCGTGCTCCGCTTCTTCATCTTTAAACCGCCAGATGGTTTTGGGTTGCCAGAACCTCAGCAGTATCATAAGACTGAACATGGAAAAGATGCCGGCAAAAATATCAGGCAGCGCCGGACCCAGAAAGTTGGAGGTAAACCATTGAAAAAATGAAAAAGATATACCGGTTACGAGTATGGCCGGCATTACCTCCAAAGATTTTTTAAACCCGCATATCATTACTACAATGTAGAAGGGGAGTATCAGCGATAGCAAAGGGAGGGTACGACCGACCATCTGTGAAATCGCCATTTCAGGGATATCGGATACCTGCGAGGCAACAGTAATGGGAATGCCCACACTGCCAAATGCTACAGGTACGGTATTGGCTACAAGGCAAATACCCGCGGCATATAGCGGGTTAAAACCCAGACCGATGAGGATAGCGGCGGTAATGGCCACCGGGGCACCGAAGCCGGCAGTTCCTTCCAGAAACGAACCAAAGCAAAAAGCAATCAGCAGGGCCTGAATCCTTCTGTCGGAAGATATGGATGCCATAAAATGCTTGATCACTTCAAACTGTCCGCTTTTGACAGTGATGTTGAATACGAATATAGCGCCTATGATGATCCACGTGATCGGAAAGAGACCATACAAAGCGCCGTGAGCGGTAGACAGTAACGCAAGACCGGTAGGCATCTTATAGAATACAATCGCAATCAAAAGTGCAATAACAGTGGCCCCGAGCGTAGCAAGGTATCCTTTCATTTTTCTGATAATCAGCGCCCAGAAAATGAATAGAACGGGAACCGACGCCAGTAAAGCAGACAAAGCCATGTTGTGTAATGGATCAATAACCTGGGTCCATTTCATTTGACAGATTTTAGGGTTTTGGGTAGAAGCAACCCTAAAGATACAATGAATGTGTGCTTTAAAGGCATTTTGGCTTCAGGCAAACTCCTGTTTCCTGGTGATCATCATAGCGAACGGGTTACATTTGGCGGCTTTCCCGATGCGCAGATGTCAACCTACCTTATCTTATCCCTTCGTTCCTTCATTTCGCGCCAGGTAGTAAGGATAATACCTTCTTTCTCGATAAATGCCTTCAACTTCGGATCTATCATGGCCAGGTAATCGCCCCGGCGATTGGGTCCGGAATCGGAGATATGTTCAAACACTTCCGTGGTATTGGTGCAATGCATGATTACCATGGTAATGCCCGGTTGCACAGATTTGAGTGCTGCTATATACTTTTCTGTTTTAAAAGCCTGCAATTTTTGATCGTCTGCCGCTATTTCGGGCGTTGGTTTCCAGCCGTAGGAGTCGTTGTGAAGATCGTCCAGTACGGGCAGCCCGGCCTCCCATAGCTTTTTACCCGCCATCCGCGCCATTTGCATATTGGTGGCAGTAGCCTGCATGCCTTTTGCGATGAGCGTATTATGACCTCCGGGAAACATAACCGGTATATTGTATTCTATGCCCACTTTCAGGTATCTTTCAATAAAAGCCGGTGTGGCAAACAAGGTGCCCATATGCGAATCCAGATGAGTAGGCTCAAAGCCCATGGTTCTGGCACGGTCTACCTGCGCCCTGATTTCCGCTTCCACTTCGTCGGGGGAGGCATTTTTCACCACATCGCCTACACTTCTCCAAAGCGCACCTTCGCGATCCACCAGTCCGGGTGCGGCGGGCTTGCCACTCAGGGGTCCCCAGCGATAATCTTTGAACTCCGACGTGAGCGTGAGGTGCAACCCGGCATCAATAGAGGGGTTTTCTTTCAGAAAATGTACAAATCCCGGCACCCAGGGGCAAGGCATCATAACACTGCATGAATTGGCAACGCCTTTGGTCATGGCCTCTATACTGCCCAGGTTAGAATCGTACGACATACCCAGGTCGTCGATATGCATGATCACCACCTTTGCCCCCTTGGGGTAGCCTAACTTTTCTGCATAAGTGGTTTCCCGCTGTGCGTATACCGGAACAGCGCCAGCCACCCATAAAAAAATGCTCAATAAATGCTTCATATGTTAAAGGAATATAATGTACAATCAAAATTAAGGCAAACTCAGTGTTGTAACATGGAGAAATAGTTTTCCACGTTAGCAATATTACTTCAAAACCCTCCGTTATACATCCGGTTTTTCATAGGATATTGGATTTAAAACGGGGCAGGATTTCTATCCAGCCCTTTTTTATTGATCCCCCCCGGTACTGCTCCGCTGCTTCTTATAAATATATCTGTTTTTCTAAAACTTTATTTTAAATAATTTTCCTGCTTCCATGCAACTATTTGGATAAATCCACGGTCTAATAAGTGGTTTTTCATAGGATATTGGATTTAGAAACGGGGCAGGATTTTTATCCAGCCCTCTTTTTTTGTGGCTGTTTGCCATCCTTTCTTTATTTTGAGCATTGCCGGATGGTTTAATACTGCAATGCTGACTCATGAATCACGATGTTTTATACCTTATCGGACTCACAATGATTCCTCATATCGGGGATGTACATGCGAAAACCCTCCTCTCTCATTTTGGTAGTGCCCAGGCCGTTTTTACAGCCCGAAAGCGTGAACTGAGCCGCCTGGCAGGTATAGGAACGGTACGTGCAGACTGTATTCGCTCTTTTAATGCCTGGGAAAGAGTGGAGGAGGAATTACGCTTCGTTGAAAAATACAAAATTACTGTTCTGTCGCAGGCCGACGCTGCTTACCCGCAAAAATTGCTGCATTGTCCGGATGCTCCTGTAGTACTTTATTACCGGGGGAATGCAGACCTCAATACGGCCCATATTGTATCGTTGATCGGTACCCGAAATAATACAGATTACGGCAGAGAAATCACGCAGCAGATACTGGATACACTGGAAGTGGAGGGGTTACTGGTGGTAAGCGGTTTGGCATACGGAATAGACAGTATCGCGCACCGGCATGCTGTAAAAAATAAGATACCGACCGTGGGAGTACTCGCACACGGACTGGATAGCATTTATCCGCAGGCGAACAGAGCGCTTGCCAGGGAAATGATGGAAAACGGGGGGCTGCTGACCGACTTCATGTCTGGTACTAAGCCAGACAGACAGAATTTCCCACGCCGCAATCGGCTGGTAGCCGGCATATGCGATGCCGTGGTAGTGGTAGAAACCGATATAAGGGGAGGTAGTATGATCACAGCGGAACTGGCGAATACTTATAATAAAGATGTATTTGCCATTCCCGGGAGAGTGGGAGATAGCCGAAGTGCCGGTTGCAATTACCTCATCCTGAATAACAAAGCGGCGCTTATACGTGATGGGCAGGATATTGTACACATGATGAACTGGAGTAGTAACCGGTCTGCAGCCATTGTACAAAAAACACTCTTTCCGGAATTGTCTCCTCTGGAAGCCCTGGTTGTAGATATGCTGCGTGAGAGGGGGCAGGTACATATCGAACAGCTTCATACGGTATGTAACGATACCAGCAGCGCTATTGCTGCAGCCATCCTGAAACTGGAGCTGGAAGGTATCATCAAAAGTTTGCCGGGAAAAATATACCGGCTCGTGTAGTGCGGCTATATCATACCGTTATTGCTCATTTTCGTAATATATTTTGTAATATTTTCTGCCATCGCTGTCTACGCCCCGCTCAATCATTTCTTTATTTCCGTGTATGTATATGTGAAAATTCTTATCCAGTTTCAACACGCTTTTAAAAACACGCGACTGTTTCCTGACGGCCTGCTCCGATATGGAAAAGCCGTCTTCCAGTTCCAGTTCATTGTTATCGAGGTATTGTGTTTCGTAATGCCGGAAAGACTGAATCGTGTCGGGGTGATGGAAAACCTCTTTTTCAAACTCCTGCTTGTCGAATACTTCATGCGATTTGAAGTAATCCATAGAGCGGTTGAGCAGTTCAATCTGGTCTGTTTTGTTTACCTGGAATTCTTCTGCAAATTGTTGCGTGATATAATTCTTTGTGATGGACAATATTTCGTTCGTCTGGCTGAATTCATTAGATATCTGCATGAGCCCGAGAAACTCGTCCATCCAGTACCTGGCTTCCTCTCCTTTGTTTTGACGGTCTATAATGCAAACTTCAAATCCGGTATCGGCTGCCACATCGAATATCAGGCATCCTTTATCGAACCGGTTGATGTCTAACCCCTCCCGGTATTGTAGTGAAAATGAATGGTCGTTTTCCATGACTTCAAAAAAACCGGATTTGTCTTCCGTCTTAAAAATGCCTATGCCATTCACCGGTTGGTTGTTGTACAGGCAGTCGGTAAAAAGACAAACATGCAGTTCGCCTGCTTTTATATTCGGGTGTATGGACTTTTCATACAAATGCCCGGCTATTTTTGCTGATATGGCTTCAAACTGTTGTGCATCGTCAAAAACCTCCGCTGCGAAGTTGTACACCTCGTTGAATTGCAAAGAAGAAGGGTGGTAAAACCGGTAGCGCTGCGGAATGGTGGTAAATTTTTGAAGGTAATAATTGCACAGCCTGCTTGCCAGCTCTTCCGTCAGCAGCATGGTTCCGGGTGGCGAAAACAGCCGCTCACCGGCATTTTTGTTACCTACATAATGTAGCGAGAGCGCCGTAAGAGAAGTGTTGCTAAAATTCATCGTTTATAATAGTATAATGCTGGAAATCAGCAAATATAAATGTATAGACGATGGTAACAGTGTGGTTTTGTCAGGGAGATATGAAATAGTATTACCGATAATCGTACTTCGCCCAGACTGTATGGCTGGGGCAGACTTCTTAGCATCGGAATGTATGTGTTCAACCTAAAAATACATGCACAGCATTGGTATTGTTGTTATACGGTTGCTTCGGGCTGTGCTTTTCTTTCTGCTGGCGGAGGTATGGGCCTGGGCTTCTGCTTATATAGTAGCCGGTAACTGCTGATGTTGCTGCGCGAAACGGGTACCGTCGCGGAAAGCAGCGCTACATGAAGTTTAAGGCTTTGGGCGTTTCCTTCTACTTTTTGCACGCGATGTATATTGACAAGCCAGCCTCTGTGCGATTTGAAAATACAGGATATATTTTTCAATTGTTCGGCTACATGGGTCAGTGTATTACGAATCAGCGTGGTTTGCAAAATACCGTGCTCCTCCCAGTAAATATTCACGTAGTTGTCGAGCGCCTGTACGGCGAGCAGTTTTTCAACAGGTAATACCAGTCTGTCTCCATAGTTTTCTCCGGTAATAACTATTTCGTTTGAAGGCGAAACAGATCGTTCTACGGTTGATTGATCTATATCCGCTGCTATTGTTATCCGTGCAGGCAGGTCGGTATGGCTCGGAGAAGCGTTCTTGTTTTTTACAGAAATTTGGACTTCCTCAATAGCTGTTGTGATCTGCCGGGCATTGTTCAGGTGCTTCCTGAGGTGCCAGTTATAAGCAATCAATTCTGATACCACTATTGGAATAACTCCCATCATTATTACCCACCTGAGCATGGAGAAATACCACCAGAGAGGCAAACGTATGCCGTGCATGACCTGTGTAGCGAACACGTTGCAAAGTGTGATGCAGATCATTAATAATATATTAAAAACAATTTGCTTTCCCAGGGTCCAGCTTTCTTCTTTCATCTGGGGCGTTATGATATGATCGAAAACAAAACCGCTGCTCCAGATTGTAATGAAACTGATGCTGCCATAGATCAGGGCAGTAAATAGCAATTGCCTTATATTGTAAAGATGCAGGGAAAATGGTTGGAATAGCAGTAGAAAAAAGAAAACAAATAACCCGAATCCTGCCGCTCGTTGCCGGAACCACAATGAATCATTGATGGGAAAGGGCTGGTTAAGTATGCTCAATTTCATACAATAGTGCTATGGATGGTTCAGAATAGCTATGTTTTACCGCGCAAATGTATCTTTTATGTGTCGTCTGTCCCGACCACTCATCCCAAAGTAGCCAATCGCCCCAAAAAGCGGCAGATTATCCCTAATCTGAGAATCCTGCGGAACGTTGCCGGTAGTTTTGTGCTCTTCAGGGATAAAATTTTTACTATATGAATGGGCAACACAGGGTTAAAACAGTAGTATCAGGATTATTAGCTTTTTTATACGCTTTTTCACTACAGGCACAGCAGCCGTCGCAAACGGTAAGGGGTACCGTTCATGATCAGCAGTCCGGAAGTATTATCGCCGGGGCTACGGTAGCAATTGCCGGAATGTCTGCAACTGCAGTTACAGATGAAAAGGGCAGTTTTGTGCTTCCCGATATACCGGTTGGCAGAATATCGCTGCAGGTTACCCATATTGGTTTTGAGCCGCTGCATCTCTCTAACATCGTGGTAGAGTCGGGTAAGGAAACCATACTGCAACTGGAAATGCTGGAGCGGTTGAGCATGAATGAGGAAATTGTGGTTACCGGTCGGGATAAACGAACGGCCCGGCAGATGGCTACGGTGAGTGCCGTAGAGTTTAGTGCGGAAGACAGCCGCCGTTTCGCAGGCAGCCGGAACGATATTGGTAGAATGGCTGCTAATTTCGCCGGTGTAAACAGCGTGAATGATAGTAGAAACGATATCATTATCCGGGGAAACTCCCCGCTGGGATTGTTATGGCGTTTGGAAGGAATAGATATACCCAATCCCAGTCATTTTGGAAGTTTGGGTGCCACCGGAGGCCCGGTAGGTATGCTGAATAATAATGTTATCGGACAATCTGCTTTTTATACAGGAGCATTCCCGGCCCAGTTCGGTAATGCTACGGCTGGTGTTTTTGATCTCACGCTGCGTAAAGGAAACAGTCATCGCAGCGAATTTACCGGGCAGATTGGTTTCAACGGACTTGAACTGGGTGCGGAAGGCCCGTTCAACAAAAACAGCAAGGCGTCCTACCTGGTATATTATCGCTATAGCATTCCCGGCCTGCTCAAGTCGCTGGGGCTGAATGTAGGCACCGGCGCAGCGGTGCCGCGATACCAGGATATCAGTCTGAAAATTGACCTGCCGACAAAAAAGGCAGGCCAGTTTACGCTGTTTGGTGTGGGTGGCGCCAGCAGCATCAACTTCAAGGGAGACCTGAAAGACACCGCCAACTTTTACAGCGATCCCTATCACGATTTATACAATGCCGCCAAAATGGGGGTTGCCGGTTTGAAGCATACTTACTTTTTCAACAGCACCACTTCCTATAACCTTACAATCGCGGCAACGGGCTCGCGGGTGATCACGCGGCAGGATTCGCTGGATGCCGGCCGGCATCCTCACAAAAATTACAGGGAAGATGGAAAAGAGTGGCGATACGTGGCAAGCCTGTTGCTGAATAAAAAGTTTTCAGCCAGCGACAGACTCACGGCAGGTATTACCGCCGATCAGTTGCATTACAGCTATTCGGACAGTATCCGTGATGCCGGTTATGGCTTTATACCCTTTTTAAGAGAAGCCAACCATACCCATTTGATGAGGGGATATATGCAATGGCAGCATCGCTTCAATTCGCGGTGGACGGTTAACAGTGGCGTATACGCGCAATACCTGGCTCTGAATAAAAAAGCCGCAGCCGAAGGCCGCCTGGGTGTACGCTATGCATCCGGAGCCGCCGGCAATTTTACCCTGGCATATGGTATGCACAACCAGATGCAGTCGCTGATGACTTATTTTCATGAAACAAGGGTGGGAGAGACCTATGTGCAAACCAACCGCAATCTTGGTTTTACAAAAAGCCGTCACTGGGTAGCGGGATGGGAGCAGGTGGCGCGTTACCACTGGAAGTATAAGGTGGAAGCCTACGGACAGTTGTTACGCAACGTACCGGTAGAGACCCGTTTAACAGACTGGTCTGCTTTGAATATAGGAGCAGGGTATGGAGCCGGGCTGGAAGACAGTCTTGTTAATAAAGGAACAGGGCATAATTACGGGATAGAGTTGACGGTGGATAAGCCTTTTTCGGACGGCTGGTATGCCCTGGGCACGGCCTCTTTATTTGATTCCAGATACAAGGGAAGCAATGGCGTGCAGCATAATACGGTTTTCAACGGCAACTATGTGGTAAACCTGTTGGGCGGTAAGGAATGGCAGATACGGGATATGCATACGCTGGCCTTTGATGTAAAATTAACCACGGCCGGAGGAAAGCGGTACACACCGATCAAAGAGGAAGCCTCCAGGGATGCCGGCAGGGCCATTTACGAGGAGAGCCGTTCTTTTGAGGAAAGCGCCAAACCCTACCTGCGGCTAGACCTCAAGCTTACTTACCGTATGAACAACAAAGGCTTTATGCAGGAGTTCTTTGTGGATTTTCAAAATGTTACCAACCACAAAAACATTTTCAATCAATGGTATGACAGCCGGGCAGGTATGATCCGTACCCAGAACCAACTGGGCTTTTGGCCCAACTTCAATTACCGGATACAGTTTTAGTTGACTATCTTAAACCTATAAGGTCTGCAGGCAGCCAGATGCCGCGCAGCAAGACCTTATAGGTTTTATATGGACCAACGATGAGGATTTTATGAACTTTTCAAACGTAAAAGGGCTACCAACAAAGATCGTTTTGTTGAGGATTTGCAACCAAGGCAATTCTTTTATGGAAAAATTACTCCTCCCACATAAAGAGGATATTTTAGAGACCGACCGTTCTAACGAATATGGTGTGCCCGAATTATTATAGACTGTCACAGGTATCACTCAAATCTCAGTTGTGCACCACCATGTTGATAGCTGAATGTTATGGCTATACTTGCGGCCAACAGGATAATCAGCAAGGCTATTCCCCAGCATTTCAGTACATGCGTCGCCCAGCGGTCGTTGGTTGCTGCGGTATGCTCTATCGGTATCGTTTTGTTCCTGAAAAGCAGCCAGGTAATTACCAGCAGGTTCACCCAGTACAGGTGCTGCGAATCGAATTTATTGTGCAACCAGGTAGCGCCGATGATATTGCTGATGAGGATGTACCAGGTGAGATAGAGCAGGGTGAAGCCCGTGATTTTCTCCGCGGAACTGCGGAGTTTTGCCGGCTTGTAATAATAACTCAATGCGATGGCAAAAACAGCGGAAAGCAGCCAGGCAGTGCGTTGCCAGGCAAGAGCAAATTGTGCGGTATCCGTCACTTCCAGTAATGTGCCTTGTCTGACCAGTTTAGAAGACGGCACCGCTTCTACCAGCGTAATCAGCGGAAGCAATAGCAAAAGGAACGTCCAGGCAAAAAGGTTGGGTATTTTAGCAGGCGCCACAGATGTAGACCATTTGTGGGTAAACACGCTGTAAGCCAGTCCGATGCCGGAGAAAAAGCCAATGGAATATTCCATCACATTCCACCAGTTGAAGGCGATGCCGGAAGCATGGCCGGAACGTTGCAGGAATATGCCTAAGCCAAAGCCGAATCCTGCACCGAGTGCACTGTACCAGGCGGTACGCAAAGCTCCGGTAAATTTATTTCGGTACAAATACCAGCCCAGCGCAAATGCGGCGCCCATGCAGGCAGCCCAGAGTTCGGAACGGGGTGGGGTCATCAGCCACTCCAGTTGATGAATAAATACTCCCCAGAAAAGATAGCCGCCAGCTACCATTTGGGTAAACAGCGCTGCCCAGTCAATGGTACGGGAAGGAGTGGATTCCAGGGTCAATCCTGTAATGCCACCGCCCAGGAAACCGTACAATCCGCCTATTATGGTAAGCATCAGCATGCCGTAGACCGTGTTGAGGAGATCCGGAGCATGACTGTATCCCACAATTTTCCCATAGCTGATCATACCGCCGGCTCCCCAGGCTATGGCGCCCAGTGCTACTATTACCGGCATACGTCTGATCCAGTCTGCTCTGCCGGATAAAGTGATCACGGTGAGAATTCCGATGGCCGCCGCCCAGGTAGCGCCGTATTCATGTCCTATCTGACCACGAGCCGCCCAGGCTGTGCCAAAAGCAAGCCCAACCGGTAACATGCGGGTAAGGAAAAGCGTTGAAAACTTCATGGTATATAGATGTAAGATGGTAAGACGTGTAAGATGGTAAGACCGGAAAATGGTAAAATGTATACTGATAAGCATCACCTATCTTACGGTTTTACTATCTTATCATTTTTTAACAAGACCGGAAAATGGTAAGAATGACTCCTAACAAGCGTACACCCCTCTTATTATCTTACCATTTTACTATTTTACAATTTTTTCATAGATGGTAAGATGCCCACTAACTACTCACTACCTTTCCTTAGCTGCTTTTATCAATTCGTCTTTTGTACCGATCCAGTAAGCTACCTTTTTTCTGTTCCAGGTATAGGTAACCACGATGGTGTCGCCGCTATGGATGACCGCGGGATACGAAAACTCAGCACGCCGTTGTCCTTCGGCAGGTTCACGGTCGTCGTTTTCAATATTCAGTTCTTTCGGCCAGGTGGCTCCGTTGTCAAACGAAAGGGCAAGCGAGAGCGCACTTCTGGAACCCCAGTTAGCGGTATCGGGATTGTAGGCCAGTACCAGGGTGCCGTCTTCCAGCTTTGTAAGGTCAATGCCACTGTTGGGGTTAGGCATATTCGTCTTATAAGCGTCAGACCAGGTCAGCCCGCCGTCTTCCGAATCAGCCCTGTAAATAGCTCCGGCTGTACTTCTGAGCAGCATATGTACCTTGCCCGGTGCAGATTCCCAAAGCGTAGGTTGTATCAGTCCCTTTCCTTTACCGCTGAAGACATTTGTATCCATTTTCAGATAAGGAGCTGCTTTCCAGGTCAAACCATTGTCTGTACTGATGTCTGCAAATGCCTCCCAGGGACCGTCTTCATGCGATGCGCCTGCTACCCATTTACCGTCAGACAAAATAATAGGCTTATTTTTCACAGGTCCTCTTCCTCCTTTGTCTCCGGGTACCAGTTCTTTTGCATCCGACCAGGTGTTGCCATTGTCTTCAGACTGTATATACCAGGTTTCCCAGGTGGGTATTTTTTTACCTACTTTAAAAAACAGGATTACTTTTCCGTCTGGTGACTGTGCGAGCACCGGATTCCAGTGGGCGTCATCCCTTATTTTTGAGATTTCTTTCGGTGCGCTCCAGGCACCGGGTTTTCCCTGTACGAGAAAGATGCCCACATCGTCGGTACCTTCTTTTTTTCCGCCAAACCAGGCAGCCATGATTTCTCCGTTGCTCAGTTGAAGCACCGTTGATGCATGTACTTCGGGAACGGGTACACCCTCTTCTGTAAAAAAGCCCGTCTCAAATACAGGAGCGCTGTCTGTAGCTGTGGGCTCTTTGGGTTGTGATCCTCCACCGCAGGAGCTTAGCGTTGCACAGGCCAGCATAGAAAACGCAAGGATTGTATTGATTATTTTCATGTTGTGTTAGTTGTGTATATTAAAAATAAGGTTTGTCACATCGTGGGTGCAGCTACAATGTAACCTCGTCGTACAGCACTTCTTTTATATCAAGACGTTCGAACCAGGTTTTGGTGGTGTTGAATATTTTTTGAAGCGTTGCTTTCTGGTCGGGTGTAACCTCCAGTGGATGTGCCCTGCTGATGGTATGGATGGGTAACCCGCGAAGCTGTAAAAAAAACTTGGAGCACATAGGGTAGGCGATATGTATCAGCGGGTCTGTTTTGATCAGTTCCTGTTGTATCCAGGCCACATCTTCCTGTTTTTCGGGGTTGTTTACATTTTCGCACAGCCATACCAGAATTTCCGGATAAAAATTGCCCGAGATGGCAGACATGCCATGCGCGCCTGCTTTCATGGATGAAACGGCGTGAGGGGTATGCGCGTCGTAAAACTGGATGGGCGAATCTCCTATTGCTGCCAGTTTTGCTTTTACCTGCGCCTCGTCGCAGCAGGTGTCCTTATGATACAGCATACGTCCCGTAGACACGAGGGTGCGCAGCACTTCCGCGCTCACGACTCTTTTATAGGGAGCCGGGCACTCGTACAGACCGAGCGGAATATCTCCCGTCAGCGACAGCATGGCGTCGAAGTTTCGGAGCAATACTTCATCAGCTTCTTCCAGCTTTGCATAATGACTGGTGATCAGTACCACCGATTCGATACCGGTATCGAATATTCTTTTTGTAAACTCAGCTTTGTCCCGGATGGTTTCTCCGAAAGAACCCGTTGCTACGACAGGCACCCTTCCGTCTACGTGCTTAACCACAGCCCGCGTCAGTTCAATTCGTTCTTCATCGCTGATGCTGTACATTTCGCTCGAAAGGCAGTTCGCAAACAATCCTTTCACACCCGCGGCCAGGTAAAAATCGATCAGCTTTTTCAGCATATCGTAATCTATCTGTGCCTGAGGGGTAAACGGTGTAATCATTACCGGTACAAACTTCTTGGACATAATTATTATAGTTTAGATCAGATAGTTTTTATGATTTATTTCTTTTCAATTTAGTGGCCAGCAGACCGACCAGAAAGATGGTGAGGGTTCCTACTACAATCGTCATGTTTACATGCAGTGGATTTTTAAGGTGCTGCATGCTTTCCGGAAAATGCTTGGACAGCGACATCCACACAATTACCAGAATGCCCACTATGGTAGCCAGAATGGCTTCTGCATTTTTTGCTTTTTTAGCTACCATACCCAGCAAAAACAACCCCAGCATACCTCCTGCAAAAATGCCCGACAGTTCCCACCAGATATCGAGAATGCTTTTTACCCCTATCAGTGCAATGCCGAAAATGATAGATAAGATGCCTGTAATCGCAGTAACGGTATACAGTATGGTCATTTCTTTCTTAGGCGAAGGATTAGGGTTAAAGTAGCGCTGGTAAATATCTTTCAGGAATACGGTGGCAGAACTGTTCATACCGCTGCTGATGGTACTCATCGCAGCCGACAGAATAGCCGCTATGATAAGTCCTACCAATCCTTTAGGTACTTTGGCTACCATAAAATACGGCAATATTTTGTCGCCGTAATCTTCCGGCTTCAGGGTATTGATGTCTACATTTTTCTCGGCTGCCACCTGCTGTTTAACCGTTTCAAGCAGGGCCGGATTTTCTGCAAAATAGGCATACAGCGCCGTTCCTATAATGAAGAACAGCAGCGATACCGGCAGGTACCAGTATACACAAAGCCATACGCTCCTGGCTGCTTCTTTGGGACTGCGCGCGGTATGATAGCGCTGTACATAGTTTTGATCCATCCCGAAATTGTTCAGGTTGATAAAAAAACCATATAGAAAAATAACCCAGAAAGTAGGACTGCTAAAATCTGTAAGGCTGTAGCTTCCGAGCGAAAACTTGTTTTCAGCCATGCCGATCCGGTAGATATCACTGATGCCGCCATCCATTTCACTGAGAATAATATACAGCACAATAAATGCCCCCAGCGTTTTAATGATACCCTGCACCACCTCTGTCCATATCACCGCTTCCATTCCGCCCATTACCGTATACACAATGATGCAAATGCCTGTTACTACCATGATGGTTTTCATATCAACGCCGGTCAATGCCTGCAGCGTAAGGGCAATACCGAAAAATATGGATCCCATCCTGGCCAACTGCGTAAGAATAAAGCATACCATTGCGTAGGTGCGCGCCCATGGGCCAAATCGTTTTTCGAGGTGGGTATAGGCACTTACTTCTCCATGGCTTCTGTAAAACGGAACGAAATATTTAACTGCTACGAAGGCCGCCACCGGCATGGATAGGCTGAATACAAAAGCGTTCCAGTTGCCTCCAAATGCTTTCCCCGGAACGCCGAGAAAGGTATTACTGCTCAAAAAGGTGGCGTATAATGATAATCCGATGGCCCAGCCAGGTATATTACCCGAAGCAGTAGTAAACTGGGTGGCATTTTTATTCTTTCTGGAAAAGTACACCCCGATCAATACCATACTCAGCAGGTAAATCAGGATAACGATCAAATCAACCAATGGCAAGTGCTGCATTATAAATTCTTATGTTTCAATAGTATTATGATTCAAAGGTTGCGTAAACCTCAAATTCTGGCAATGTTAATTGTTATAAAAAGGATAGCTTAAATTATTATTCTAAGAATAATAAATACTACTTTAGTTTACCAG
The DNA here is from genome assembly GCA_037190905.1 of Agriterribacter sp. GTDB lineage: Bacteria > Bacteroidota > Bacteroidia > Chitinophagales > Chitinophagaceae > Agriterribacter. The sequence continues at coordinate 114,707 of JBBCKG010000003.1, forward strand.
AACTAACTGAACTATAAAGGAGTATAATTATGGGAGCGGATACTCAATTGCCGGAAACTACTGCTAAATCTTACTGGAAATTACCCGCCGGACTGCGCGGTAAACTGGATAGCCACCCGATAGGCAGGCAGCTTTATATTACCGAGATTGCTTTTTTCCCGGAGCTGAATAGTTTTACCCTTGATATTCCCCACCATAATACGGATTTCGTTTTGCTGTACTGCGTGGGTGGTCAGGGCTTGTATCAGTTAGACGGCAAAAAAAACACGCTGAAGCCGAACCACTTTGCATTGCTGCCCCGTAAAACACCGGTACAAATCAGCGCTATAGCTGCATGGAGCTTATATTACGTAACTTTTAACGGTACCATTGGTGAAAACATGTACAGCTACCTGCAGCGGGAAAAAAACAGGTATGAATATACAACGCCTCCCCTGGTGGGCCGGATAGCACAGTTTCGCGATATCATGCATCATCTGCAGCTAATGGAAAATATGGAAAACCTGGTATATGCCAATTTTCGTTTTTACAGCTTTCTGGGTACTTTCCGCCTTACTGTTTTCAACTATATGAAAAAGGGAATGGATAATATCATCGAGCGGTGCGTACTGATCATGAAAGAACACCTGCATGAAAATCTTACGCTGGATGAACTGGCCAAAAAAGCCCATGTGTCTGCCTCTTATTTGTCGGCTTTGTTCAAGCAAAAAACCCACTACTCACCCATGCAGTTATATACTTCTCTTAAAATACAGAAAGCCAGTCAGCTTTTGAAGGTTACACAGACGCCTATCAAACAAATAGCTGAAGAAATGGGCTACCCGGACCAATACAGTTTTTCCCGATCTTTTAAACAGGTAATGGGTACTTCTCCCAAACAATTCAGGGAATCGTAAAATAGATTCAGTGGTAGTGAAAACGGCACTGAATAATATGCAGTGTATCGTTTTTTACAATATATACCAATCGGTGTTCATTGGTAATGCGACGGCTCCAGCAACCTGCAAGATCACCTTTTAAGGATTCGGGCTTACCCAGCCCTTTGAAGGGAGTGCGTAATGCATCTCTGATAAGCTGGTTGATACGGTGCAGTATATTTTTATCATGCTCCTGCCAGTACAGGTAGTCATTCCAGGCATGTGTTTGCCATACCAGTTCCATTTTATTTTTCTATAAGTTTACCTTTTACAGATTGGTTGTTATCCATTTCTGCAATAGCTTCTTCCAGCCTTTTTCGATTCGCCTTCGTGCTGGTCAGGTGCAGTGTTTCCTGGATAGCATTGTATTCATCTAAATCCATCAGCACCACATTTTTACCCTGAGGGCGGGAGACTACCACAATTTCCCCGTCATCATTCACGAAATTAAGATTTTGTGATAGGTTGCTTCGGAACTCTGAATATTTGACCACTTTCATTTAATCCTGTTTAAGTACAAAAATAAGTACTTTTTTTGAATTGCCTCTATTTTCCCCTTTTTGTGCAAATATTACCTTGATAAATGCTGTTTGCCAGCGGTGGGAAAACGGCAGTTTTGTGGTAATAAATATGGCGTAGGGTAATTGGCATATGGATTCGCTTCCGCTCAAAAAATGCCGAAATGCTCCTTTCTACAAATAATGTGGAGCAATCTTCTGACATATTGTAAAAAAAACGGGAGATTTCTTTCCGGTACAGGTGGGTAGAAAGTACGATCCGTTTTGAGCTGGCTTCGGCACCCGGGCCGGGGTTTAGTAAGTTACACAGGGAGTTGGTGAGGAACGGGTTTCTCGTAAATAGTGAAGGAATTACTCGTCTGTTTTTCCGAGTCCTATTTTTTCCACCGCCAGTTGCGATGCAATCTGGCTGGCATCTTTTTTATTATAGGCTTTACCTTCAGCAAGCAACTTGCCGTCTACCATAGCGCCCACTGTAAACAGGCGTCTTCCGTTTTCAAATTTTTCATCTATGGTTTCAAATTCCAGGTTCTTGCCGTTCTTGTTGGCCCAGCCGTACAGTTTGTTCTTATGGTTGATCTCCAGCGTTTCAAGATCGTCTACAAACATATGCGGTACGATGACCCGTTTGAACACCCATTGTTTCGTAGTATTGTACCCCTTGTCTATATAAATAGCGCCTACCAGGGCCTCCAGTGTGTTTCCAAAAATCTGACTGGCCTTGAGAGAGCCGTCGTTCTTGTTGTAGATGGTTATTTTTTTAAGTCCCATCTTCACAGCGATTTCGTTCAGTGTTTGCCGGTTCACCATTTTGCTGCGCATCTCTGTTAAAAAACCTTCGCCTTTGTACGGATATCTTTTAAACAGGTAATCGGCTACAATTCCACTGAGAACAGCATCTCCCAGATACTCCAGGCGTTCGTTATTTTCCTCGGTATTTTCTTTTACAGAGCGATGGCTGAGCGCGGTTTTGTAAAGCGATATCGCTCCAGGGGCAAAGCCCAGCACATTGCATAATTGTTTATAGAAAGTTCTGCTGGTTTTATCAATTCCCAGGTACTGAATAAAATACCGCACTAAAGCCAAATGTGTAGAATTTAGATGATCTTGTTGCGCAAATGTAAGACGCGCTTTACAAGTAAGCAACTACTTATACCGGAATGGGGTATCACTGAGCATATTTCTTTACAATAACGGAGGCATTGTGACCGCCGAATCCGAAAGTGTTGCTCAATGCAGCGTTTACGGTTCGTTGCTGCGGCTTCCAGAATGTAAAGTTGAGTCCGGGGTCCAGGCCGGGGTCGTCGGTAAAGTGATTGATGGTTGGCGGTACGATGTCGTTTACAACAGCCATCACGCAGGCAATGGCTTCAATAACGCCGGCTGCGCCCAGCAGATGCCCGGTCATAGACTTGGTAGAACTGATGTTCAGTTTATAAGCATGATGACCAAATACACTCTGAATGGCTTTTACTTCAGAGATATCGCCCAATGGTGTAGACGTGCCGTGTACGTTAATGTAGTTGATATCTTCCGGCTTCATTTCTGCGTCAGACAAAGCAGCAAACATTACGTTTTTAGCACCCAGTCCCTCGGGGTGGGGCGCTGTAATATGATGCGCGTCGGCGCTAGCGGCCGCACCGGCTATCTCACAAATAATGTTTGCACCGCGCGCTTTCGCATGTTCCAACTCCTCTAATACCAGAATTCCGGCGCCTTCTCCTATTACAAAACCATCCCGGTCTTTATCAAAAGGTCGGGACGCTGTTTTAGGATCATCGTTGCGTTCACTCAGGGCTTTCATAGCATTGAAACCTCCTACACCCGCCTCTTTGATAACGCTTTCACTGCCGCCGGCAAGAATAATATCTGCTTTTCCGAGGCGTATCAGATTAAAGGCATCCATAATGGCATGGGTAGACGAAGCGCAGGCGGATACCACTGCATAGTTAGGCCCGCGTAATCCATGTCGCATGGATATCTGCCCCGCGGCTATATCCAGGATCATCTTTGGGATGAAAAAAGGATTAAACCTGGGGGTGCCATCGCCCAGGGCAAATTCAGTAACTTCCTGTTGAAAGGTAATCAGCCCTCCGATACCACTGGAGAATATCACACCGGCGCGATCAACATTGATATTGTCTTTGCTGATGCCTGCATGTTGCATGGCTTCGTCGCTGCACACCAATGCAGTTTGCGTAAAGCGATCTATTTTCCGCGCTTCCTTTCTGTCGAGGAAATCTGTGGGTTCAAAGTTTTTTAATTCGCAGGCAAACCTGGTCTTGAATTTAGACGCATCGAATAAGGTAATAGCATCAGCACCCGAAACACCGTTGATCAATCCATCCCAATAAGCCGGGGCGGAATTTCCCAGGGGTGTAAGCGCACCTATACCCGTTACAACTACTCTTTTTAAATTCATAAGCAAATTTGCCTGCGATAATAAAAGCTGATAGAGAAGAAAATTACTTGGCGTGCTCTTCGAGATAAGCGATAGATTGACCTACTGTAGTAATAGTTTCGGCTTGCTCATCAGGAATAGAGATATTGAATTCTTTTTCAAATTCCATGATCAGTTCTACGGTATCCAATGAATCCGCACCCAGATCGTTGGTGAAAGATGCTTCAGGGGTAACCTCCGCTTCATCAACACCTAATTTGTCAACAATGATCTTTTTAACTCTTGTTGCAATGTCAGACATGGTAGTAAAATTTGGTTAATACTGGCTGCAAAAATATAGTTTTTGGGATAAAAACAATATCTATTTGTAATTGTGTGAAAAAGTTAGGTTTTAAGGGTGTATCCAGCACTAGGATACGCATGGTTCGCAAGATATGCGTTTTGGAATAACTACAAATTTTTTCCCGCCGTTTTTGTGATATTTATTTATTCTTGCTCAAAAATGCTGGCGCGCATCATAACATTCAACTCTCCCGATTACATACAAATGGTTGGTTTACGAGATAAAATTTTACGTAAACCTTTGGGTATTCCGTTGCAACCGGAAGAATTGCAGCGCGAAAAAGACGATATACTGATGGGCGTTTTTGATCATAACCGGCTGCTTGGTTGTTGCATACTAAGTAGGCATACTGCATCAGACTGCCGGCTTCGCCAGATGGCCGTCGATGATTCCGTTCAAACAATGGGAATTGGTACCATATTAATCCGATTTGCGGAGCATACGGCCAGAACACATGGCTATAAAAACATGGTGCTGCATGCCCGGAAGGTAGCCGTTGCGTTTTACCTCAAATGCGGGTATGCTATCAGCAGCGATGTGTTTTTTGAAGTCACCATTCCGCACTACGAAATGACCAAACGACTGCATTAAACCCTAAAAAGGTTGCAGGTTTCGGAGTATCGGCATTCACCTTCTCCGCTTACCTGCAACCTGTTGCTAAACCTCACAAACCCTTCGAGCCACTTCCTTTAATGTAATGGATGGAATTTTATTACAACCTGATTCCCAGCGAGAGACTGAATACCCGGTGTTTCCCCAGTTCATCGTCGGAACTGCTGGTGCCGGATTGCAGTTTAGCTAATCCCAGTCCATAATTGGCAGATAATAATAATCTGTTCAACTGAATACCGGCAGTTGCATTCAGTCCGTAGTCGAATCTGCGCATCACGCCATAACCGGCTCCCTCTTCTCCGCTGGTGAACGGATCGTCTTTAGAAAACTCTATTTTTTCTGTACGGCTGAAATCTACCCCGAGTAATTCACCTTCAATACGGTTTTTACCGCCTACACCAATAGCAGCATACGGACCCGCTCCGATGAAAATGGAAGATTCTTCTCCGAGGGGTAATTTCAGCACGGCATTCACCGGCACCTCAATGTAATAAGGATTGGTAGAACTCCTGGCCCAGTTACTGCCCGACACATCGCCGGCTTCGATTTTAGACCCCTTACCTGAAAACAGCACCGCTGGCTGTATAGCAAACATGCGACCGAGGGGAAGATCGCCCTGTAGCCCTACGTGAAAACTGGTTTTTACATTGGCATCATCTATACGGCCATCTTTGTCGGTAGTGACCGTAGCGAAATTTACACCACCTTTTACGAAAACAGAAGGGCGTTGAGCGAAAGAAGCGAGTGAAACAAACATAAAGGCACCCGCTAAAAAAAGGACTTTTTTCATAATTGTGTGTTTTACATGTTTACATCTGAATGTCCAAAACTTTGCCAATCTGCCTGCGAAATTGTTAAGATTTATTGTGTGGGTTAACATTTGACCCCCTATAAATAAACATTTGTACCCCTTGTGGCACAATGGTTTATCTAATTTTGTACAGGAAATTTTAACGAAAGAGTGCCATTATGAATGCTTTGGGGAAACTTTGGGCCGTATTGCTGGCGGGATGTTTTTTCGCGATATCCTGTACATCTGAGGAAAATTTTACCCTTACAGACGATGGCTTTGTTATACGGCCCTCGCAATCGCCGGAAAATGGAGCATCCCTTATTCGCCTGTCAGCCGTTGCGCCTGCCATCATCCGGGTCACCGCTGTTGCCGGCAACGAGCTACCCGGCACTCCAAGCCTCATGCGTACGCGCGATTCCCTTCCCAACGTTCAATGGACCCACGAGATCGGCGGTACCGAAGCCACCCTGTCTACAGGCGTCATTTCTGCTACCATATCCCTGGTTACCGGTGAGGTTGTTTTCCGAGACAGCAACGGTAGTATAATATTAAAGGAAAAGGAAGGAAACGGGAAAAACATTACTCCCGCCTCTGTAGAAGAAAAAGGGCTCTATACCGTTAGCCAGGCGTTCGAATCGCCTGTTGATGAAGCTATTTACGGGCTCGGTCAGCCGCAGACCGGTATATTTAACTATAAAAACAAAGATGTAGACCTCACCCAGTACAATTCGGTGGTAGCGGTTCCCTTTCTGCTTTCCTCCGCCCGGTACGGATTACTTTGGGATAATTATTCCGTTACCACCTTCGGCGACAACCGTCCTAAGCGACAATTGGGCGATTTGCCGATAAAGGGATCCAATGGTTCTTCAGGACTTACCGCTACGTATTCCGACCGCTGGGATAGTACCCGGGTATATCTCACGCGTCAGGAACAGGCCATTGATTATGCCTTTCTGCCCCTGCACACGCCCGCTGAATTCCCGATGAGCAACGGAAAAGCCACCTGGGAAGGAGATTTTCAACCGGATACCACGGGTGAATATAAGTTTTATGTAACAGCTTCGGGGTACCTGAGGTGCTGGCTGAACGGACAACTCGTGCTGGACCGGTGGCGCGAGGGATGGAATCCCGGTCCCTCATTTTTTACACGTCATCTGGATCAGCACACCAATTACTCTATAAGGATCGAATGGATACCCGAATCAGACCAGGCATTTGCGTCTGTACGGTGGCTGCCTCCCGTTCCCTCAAATCTCCGGAATACTACACTGCTTACATCAGAAGCAGCGGAAGCTATAGATTATTATTTCGTGTACGGCGAAACAGCAGATGATATCATCAGTGGCTATCGCCTGTTAACAGGTAAGGCTACCCTGTTGCCGAAATGGGCATATGGGTTCTGGCAGAGCCGGGAACGTTATAAAACGCAATCGGAATTAGAGGCAACGGCAGCCGAATTCAGGAAACGAAAAATCGGGCTGGATAATATTGTACTCGACTGGAGCTACTGGAAGGAAGACCAGTGGGGCAGTTTCGAGTTCGACGAAGACCGGTTTCCCGATCCGGCGGGCATGGTAGCAGACCTTCACAGGCAGCATATACAAATCATGATATCGGCCTGGCCAAAATTTTATGAAGGCATAGAAAGTTATCAAAGGTTCGACAGCAATAACTGGCTGTATAAACAAAACATCCTCGACCGCCAGCGCGATTGGATAGGAAAGGGGTATGTATCCACATTTTATGATGCCTTCAACGCCGATGCCAGGAAAGGCTTCTGGAACCTGCTCCACACTAAACTATATAATATAGGTATAGATGCCTGGTGGCTGGATGCTACAGAGCCGGATATTTTTTCGAATGCCACTATAGAGAAGAGAAAGCAACTGATGCACCCCACAGCGCTGGGCCCCGCCTCGCAGTATTTCAACGCATACGCATTACAAAGCGCAAAGGCGGTGTATGAAGGACAAAGAGAAACCGATCCCGACAAACGGGTGTTTATATTAACGCGTTCTGCTTATGCCGGCATGCAGCGGTATGCAGCCGCCACCTGGAGCGGCGATATTGCTGCCCGTTTTGATGAGATGGAGCGCCAGATTCCTGCCGGCATTAATTTTTCATTGTCTGGTATGCCATACTGGACCAGCGATATCGGCGGTTTCTTTGTGGAGGATAAATACGATCGGCCCGACCCCAGGGGCGAAGCCCTGGAAGAGTGGAGAGAACTGAATACGCGGTGGTATCAATTCGGCGCCTTCAGTCCTCTGTTTCGTTCGCACGGACAGTACCCCTTTCGGGAAATATACCATATAGCGCCTGAACACCATCCTGCCTATAAAAGCATGTTGTTCTACAACCGGCTTCGTTATCGCCTGATGCCCTATATCTATTCGGTGGCAGGAAAAGTATATCACCAGGATTACACCCTTATGCGCGGTCTGATGATGGATTTTGCATCCGACCGTACGGTTTGGAACATCGGCGACCAGTATATGTTTGGTCCCTCGCTGCTGGTGAGCCCCGTGTATACCCCGAAAGCAACCGAACGTTGTATGTACCTGCCTGCAGGGCAGGGTTGGTATGATTTGTACACCGGACGATTCATCGAAGGCGGGCAGTATATAACGGCTGCAGCCCCCTACGAAAGAATGCCACTCTACGTAAAAGAAGGTTCCATCATTCCGGCAACTGCTGCCTTGCAGCATACCGGAGAGCGCCCGGATCATACTACCCTTTATGTATACACAGGTAAAGACGCTTCCTTTAATATATATGAAGATCAGGGATTGAACTATGGATACGAAAATGGGGAATACGCATTGATACCGGTTTCGTACAACGAAGCATCACAAACCCTCACACTCGGAAAACGGGAAGGCAGTTATGAAGGAATGTCCCCCAACCACGTGTTCAGGATAGTGTGGATAACAAAGGATAAGCCGGTGGCGCTGGATATAAAAGATCAGAACGATACTGCAATTTTATATAACGGAAATGGACAAACGATAAGGTTAAATGGTAAACCATGAAAATCAACAATAGATTACCCAATTATTTAATCATTAATATTTGCATGTGTATGAAAACAAACAAACTAATGAGACATGCAAAAGTCGCACTATGGCTTTTGTTCTCATTGCTGCTGCTTACTCCGGCACTCCACGCCCAGGACGGTGCTAACCGCGTCATCAGCGGTACCGTTAAGGATGAGGATGGCAACGCACTGCCCGGCGTTACAGTGGAGGTGAAAGAAACGAAGCAGGTTGAAACGACAGACAATCTCGGCTTTTTTTCTATTTCGGTAGACAACAGGGCAAAAACCCTGGTATTCACTTTTGTGGGTTTAGACAGTAAGGAGGTGAGTATCGGTAGCGCAAACCTCATGGATATTGTGCTGAACCAGCGTATTCAAAAAATGGATGAAGTAGTGGTGATAGGGTATGGAACAGCTAAACGCGCAAACGTGAGCTCTTCCATTTCGTCGGTAAATGCGAAAGATATCAAAGACTTGCCGGTGGCCGGGGTAGACCAGGCGCTGCAAGGTAAGGTAGCTGGGGTAGCTATTACCAATAACAGCGGACAGCCGGGTGGCGGTGTATCCATTAAAGTTAGGGGAGTTACCAGTATCAACAGCAATGATCCGTTGATTGTAATTGACGGAGTACCATTTATGTCGAACACGCGAAATACCAGTGGTTACGCCGGTTTGGGAGGCTCCGACGGACAAACGGGCAATAGTGTGCTGGCAAGTATCAACCCTAATGATATCGAAAGTGTTGATGTATTGAAAGATGCTTCCGCGCAGTCTATTTATGGTTCACTGGCTGCAAATGGCGTAATATTGATTACTACCAAAAAAGGGAAAGTCGGAGAAGGAAAAATTAATTACGATGTATATTATGGCCAATCCGATGTGGTGCGGAAGTTGGATGTGATGGATTTGAAAGAGTTTGCACAATATCAAAATGAAGTAGCCGACATACTGGGCATTCAAAAAACGGAAGAGTTTGCCGACCCTTCCATACTTGGAAAGGGTACAGACTGGCAGGAAGCAATGTTTCGTAAAGGGCAGGTAGCTAATCATCAGTTAAGTTTCTCCGGTGGAAAGGAGAAAACCAATTACTATCTGTCATTAAATTATTTTGATCAGTCTGGTATATTAATTGGTTCCGATTTTAAAAGATTCAGTACACGCTTTAGTTTAGACCATCAACTGAAAAGATGGATGAAAATCGGCGTAGCTACCAACGCAAACAGAAGTATTCAAAATGTGACGTTGGCCGATGCGGCAGAAGGCACCATCTGGTGGGGGGCTATCCAAAATCCTTTAATTCCGGTGCGTAATTTGGATGGTACCTGGGGAGGCGGAAATATTATAGGCGGTGTACAATACAGTCAGGATAACCCTATCGCGCGCAGCAACCTGCGGGGCAACAAAGGCGTCAATTCGCAGGTATTTGGTAATATTTATGCGGATATACAATTGATCAAAAGCCTTTCATTTCGCAATGAACTTGCCTACAGCCTGGGGCTTAACAATAATTCAGCTTATCAACTGGCTGGCAATATAGGCCCTACCGTTTTGCAAAGCCAATTATTCGATACGCGCAGCAATAGCTATTATTATGCTGTTCGTAACTATCTAAATTTTGATAAAAATTTTGGTAAGCACAATCTTTCTGCAACAGTGGGGCGTGAAGCACAGTATTCTTATTATGAGACACTGGGCGGTAAAAGAGTAAACTTGCAGAACAATATATTGGATATCAATGCCGGCAGCAGCGATAAAGATACCTGGGAACTGAACGGTGGTAAAGGACAATGGGCAATGGAATCATACTTTGCCAGAGCTAACTACACCTTCGATAGCAGATATGCTATTTCTGCTAGCTTCAGAGGCGATGGCTCTTCTAACTTTGGCACCAATAATAAATGGGGATACTTCCCTGGTGTGTCTGCAGCATGGACAGTTAGTAATGAAAACTTTGCCGCCTTTATGGCACCGACAATTAACTACTTAAAACTACGGGTAGGGTATGGTTCGGTAGGTAATCAAAACCTTCCTTCAGGTTCGCCCTCGCCACCCTATTCCTCCAATATTAGCTTTTGGCCCGGGCCGGTGGGCTTCGGAAATGCGAGTTATTTAAACGGTATACCCAATCCGGATTTGGGGTGGGAAAGTGTCATTACCCGTAATCTGGGTGTAGATGCCGGCCTTTTAAACGGAAGAATAGATGTAACGGTGGACGTTTATAAAAAGACAACCACAGACATGCTTATGTTCTTAACCGGCCCCCGGCTGATAGGCGTGGGTGACCAATGGGATGATTTGAAAGCACCCATCGGAAATGTGGGACAGATGACAAACACGGGAATAGATGTTGCCATTAACACTGTTAATATTGCGAATAATCATTTCACCTGGAAAACCAATTTAATTTATTCTCAGTTTAAGAACCGTTTGGACAAAATGGCCACTTCTACTGCAGGCCTGGCTGGCAGGATATATTATGATAATTATACTATTACCTACACCAACCCGGGATTTGCCGTTGGATCTTTTTACGGGCTTGTAACCGACGGATTGTTCCGTACGCAGGAGGATTTGGATAAAAGCCTGCCTCAGTTTGACTATCCGGTTGGCGAGCAAACAACCTGGTTGGGCGATATAAGGTACAAGGATATAAATGGAGACGCTAAAATCGATGAACAGGATATAACTTATATCGGTAGCCCTTTACCGAAATTTACTTTCGGATTTACAAATACATTCCAGTATAAAAATTTTGATTTAAGTATATTTCTTCAGGGAAGCTACGGAGCTAAAGTATTCAACTTTCTGCGTTGGCAGTTGGAAAAAATGGATAATGCTTACCATAATCAGTTGCGTTCCGTTCAGGACAGGTACTCAGCTACCAACACCAACGGTAGCCTGCCCAGATTTGTTAGCGGGCAGGTAAACAATATTGCGATGTCTGACAGGTATGTAGAAGATGGTTCTTACCTGCGTATCCAGAATCTTACCATGGGATACAGGGTTCCGGCAAGTATCTTAAACAGAGCCGGTATAAATAATATCAGAGCATATATTTCTGTCCAGAACCTATGGACATTCACCAATTACAGCGGGTACGATCCGGAAGTGGGAGCGTTTAATAATAGCATCCGTTTGATGAATGTGGATGCAGGTCACTACCCTAATCCGCGTACAGTTACTGTAGGTTTAAATCTTGAATTATAAACACGATTAATAGTTCTGATTATGAAATACAAAAAAATATACAACTGGGTACTATTGGCACTGCTGATGGGAACTGCATGTAATAAAGATTTTATTGAGAGGCCAGCATTGGATGGAACCACGTTGGAGAACTTTTATAACACCGCCGAAGAGGTAAGAAGTCTCACCAGTACGTTATACGGGTTACCGTGGTCGGGTTACGAAAACCGGGCGATGGATGCAATCGGTGAACTAATGTCTGGCAATGCATATACCGGCAGCGGCAACGCTGATGATGCGCCATTTTTGCAATTTACGTTGGCTTCAACATCCGTAAGGTTGGCCGATGCCTGGAAGGTGTTTTATAAAATTGGCGGGTGGACCAGTGAATATATGAATGCTTTGGAGTTGAAAAAGGCAATGGGAGGAGATGCTTCTTTTATTGACCCCGCTATTGCAGAATGCCATTTTTTCAGAGGTGCCGTGTATTTTTATATAGCACGTATCTGGGGAGATGCGCCCATTGTGACGGCGCCGGGAGCGGTCGCCTTGTCGGGAGATTTTAACATCCCCCGCTACCATAAAGCGGACGTACTTCGCTTTGTTTTGGAAGAACTTCAGAAAGCAGAAGCGGGATTGCCCGAAACCGACCCCGAGCCGGGCAGGCTTACCACTTACTCGGCTAAAGGAATGATGGCTAAAGTTTATCTGTACCTGAAAGATTACGAAAATGCCAGAAAAAAAGCGTTAGAAGTGATAGAGTCCGGAAACTATGATTTGTTTCCAGATTACGCTGGTTTATTTAACTCCAGTGCGAACAACAACAACATAGAATCTTTGTTTTCGATTCAGCATCAGCTTACAAGCAACCCATGGGGATCTGGTAACCAAAAAAACCCGGATAGGGGTCCCGGCAATATGAATACTGACGAAGCCCAGATGTGGGAACTATACCTACCCTCTTTGGACATGAAGGGAGCCTACGAGTTTGGAGACTTAAGAAGAGCCGGGTCTATAATGGAGCATGGCTGGAGTAAGCCGGAATGGAAACCACAAAACTCCAACGCTGCCTATAACGCATTTATGGCAAATGGTTACAGATACGACACTACTGCAACCGTCGGGGAAGGTGGGCAAGTTAATGCTACCCGATCCAATATTGCCAAATATGTAGTGGGGCCAGGTGCTAAGTATGGAGGCGAAACTGTACTGGGTATGAACTCCGGTATCAATACAGCTATATTACGATATGCGGATATTTTACTGATATATGCAGAAGCTATCATGGCAGGTAATGAGTCAACTACAGATACAGAGGCTTTGGCGGCATTTAATAAAGTAAGATCGCGCGCCAACCTTACCCCAAAAACGGTTATAACTACTGAAGATATGCTAAAAGAAAGACGGGTAGAATTTGCATTTGAAGGTGAATACTGGTTCGATATACAGCGCCAGGGTTTTGCAAAAGCCAAACAAATTATCGAAGCGCAAAACAGAGGTTCTGTAGACAATCCTTTTTACGTCAGCAACTTTACGGAATCTATGATGTACTTGCCAATACCCGCAGGTGAAGTTTTACAGGATCCGGCATTGGCTGAGCCCCCGGTTCCTTTTTATTAACAGCATTAAAACGTTTTTTTATGATTAAGTATAAATACTGTTTGATCTGTCTTGCGGTCATTTTGATGGCGGCATGCTCAAAAGAAGATTTTAAGGATGGAACCCCTTATATAACACCGGGCGACATGATTTTTGAGAGTATCAGTGCAGACTCTGCGGGTAACGGAGAACTCCTGACACTTAAAGGAAAAGGGCTCGGAGATATAAGGACAGTACTGTTTGAAAAGGATAGTGTGTATGGAGGCTTTTATCCTACCTTAAATACAGATCATTCTTTTTTGTTTCGAGTACCCGATACAGCAAAGGGAGGAACACAGCATATTCATATTACCAACAGTGAAGGAAAAACGATATCTATTCCATTCAAAGTACTGGCATATGCCAGCGTAACCAACGTATCCAATTACAATTTTGTAGAGGGAGATGAACTAGTACTGGATGGAATCAATATGGCAGATGTAATAAAAGTAGAGCTGACTGATTTGGACACAGAAGTTGAAATAATAGAAAGTGAGTATAAAAAACTAATAGTAAAAATGCCAGCTACTGAGGCCAACAGAGTAACATTGAATATAACAAATGAAACAGGAACTGTTACTACAACACAGGAGTTTATAAATCTGGACAAAGCTTTTAAGATCTTCACAGATGATTTTGAAAATGGTTTCGGAAACGGATCATGGGGCGAGCCGGCTACTGTAACCACTGATGTTTTTAAAACCGGTACTGCATCTGTATATAAAATCTATACGGCTAACGACTGGCATCTCATCAATTTCGCCAACTGGTGGCCCGGCGTGGATAAAGATCCGGAATACAAATATTTAACACTATGGATCAAAGGAGGTTCTACCGATCAGGTTTTGTATTTAACCGGAGATAAAAGACCGAATGGGTTTGGAAACGGTGACAGAAGCACTCCGTTGAATGTGCCGGCTAATGTGTGGACCTATTTTAAAATTCCTATGGAGGATGCAAATTTATGGGCTACCGATGATAACTTCAATCAACTGGGCTTTTGGATAGCAGGGCCGGAAAATGGTGACGAAACGTTTCACTTCGATGATGTTCTATTGGTAAAATAGAAGAATAGCAACCGGCTTCGGCCGGTTCTTTTTCGATATTATGAAGATGAATAAATGGATAATGGCAGGTTTTATGCTACTGTTGCTTGTACAGTGTAAAAAAAACACGAAAAACAGTAGTGAGGCATCCGGTGAAGAAGATATAAGCAGCATACCTCCTGCAGAAGATCCGCCCACGGCCGCTACCATTGGCTTTTTTCTTGACAACTGGCAACCCCGGTCTTTTGCTGCGCCGGGTGCAGTGGTGGATGGTGCGGTACCGGCGCATGGAAGTGTATTGATCCGGGTAGATGCCAATGATATCATTACCAAAATACCACCCACGCTGTTCGGTAATAACGCCAATACCTATATGACACAAATGGTAGATCAGCCGGTATTGATCAACCATATTACCCGCCTGCAGCCCGGGTTGATCCGGTTTCCGGGAGGGAACCTGAGCAGTCTGTTTTTCTGGAACGCTGCTCCCGGACAACATCCTGCCGATGCTCCGTCGCGACTGATCGATGGTGCCTCCGGCAGTGAAATGGATGCCGGTTACTGGTATGGAAAGAACAACGATAGCTGGACGCTGTCCACGGATAACTATTATGCCATGCTGGAAAAAACGGGCAGCCGGGGGGTGATCACCGTCAACTATGGTTATGCGCGGTACGGCACAGGAGAAGATCCGGTAGCAGCAGCAGCGCACCTCGCGGCTGAATGGGTACGGTACGATAACGGACGTACGCTGTATTGGGAAATAGGCAACGAAAGCAATGGCGTATGGCAGGCGGGCCATCGGATAAATGTGGGCAATAATCAAGACGGACAACCCAAAATCATCACCGGTGCTTTATATGGTACGCATTGCAGGGTTTTTGCCGATTCTATGCGAAATGCAGCGAAGGAAGTGGGTGCCACCATCTATATAGGTGTACAGTTGCTGGAGCAGCATCCCCCGGCATGGGCCACCGATACCGACAAGGGCTGGAACCAGGGGGTACTGACCGAAGTGGAAAACAACGCCGATTATTATGTGATTCACAGCTATTACACACCATACAATACCAACTCCACCGCAGCGGAAATTCTGGGCACTCCAACGGAAGTAACGGCCCATATGATGGATTACCTGAAACAGGTAATTCCGGCAAACGGCGCAGTACAGAAGCCTGTTGCGTTGACGGAGTACAACATCTTTGCCGTGGGAAGCCGTCAGATGGTATCGCATATCAATGGTATGCACGCCGTGATGGTAACGGGCGAGTTGATGAAAAACAAATATGGGATGGCCTGCCGCTGGGATTTGGCCAATGCCTGGGAAGACGGTAACGACCACGGTATGTTTAGCCAGGGCGAAGCCGCCAGTGGCGAAACAAGATGGCAACCCCGCCCCTCGTTTTACCACCTGTATTTTTTCAACCAGATGCGGGGCGACCGCGCGGTGCAATCGACAGTTGCCAATGGTAAGGAAGTGTATGCCTATGCGTCTACTTTTTCGAGCGGAGAATTGGGAGTGGCAGTAGTAAATACCGGTGTCGCAGATCTTACAGCAAACATAGAGGCCGTTAATTTTCTGCCCGGTAGCAGGTACTACTGGTATACCCTGACAGGGGGAGACGATCACAATGAATTTTCAAGAAAAACCATCATCAACGGACAGCCCCCCCCCGGTACTTCGGGTGGTCCTGCCGGTTATCATTCCGTAAAACCCTATGCCGCAGCAGCAGGCCGGCAGGTAAAACTACATTTACCTGCCAGGTCTGTTGTTTTTGTTGTCGTAGAGGGAAAACAGTAAACTGCGGGGAAAGATGTATACAGCCTACCCCCTGGAGCGCGCTTGTGGTTGCCCTGATCCATATGAACGATACTGTGAGCACCAATAATAACAGCCAAATCAGTGTATCTTAACGCGAATAAGCAATACAACCAAATGAATTACACCAACCATCAATCAAACATTTAAAAACTATCCATGTTATGAGAAAATTAACGATCACGCCAATGCTTTTAATGCTGCTGCTTGGTATGCTGTCTGTTTATCAGGCAATAGCGCAAAACACAACCGTGCACGGAAAAGTGACCGATGCACAGGGAGTTCCGCTTTCCGGGGCTACCATACAAATAAAAAGCACCACCACGTCGGTACGCACAGATGAATCCGGCAGCTTTTCCATTGCTATTCCGCGAACGAATACTACCCTGGTGGTGAGTTACGTAGGATATATCAACCGGGAGGTGGTAGTCACCAATACAGATCAGGTTGTAACGGTGTTACTGGAATCCGCTGCAACCGGGCTTGATGAAGTAGTGGTAATCGGATATGGCACTGCCCGGCGAAAAGATGTGGTGGGCGCTGTGAGTTCTGTTGCTGCAAAAGAAGCAGGCGCCAATACCTCTACCAATCCTTCCCAGCTTTTAATAGGTAAGGCCGCTGGTGTGCAGGTGGTGCAAACCAATGGAGCGCCGGGGGCAGACGCACAAATCATTGTTCGTGGAACGGGTTCCTTTACCAGTGTGGATCCCTTATATGTTATCGATGGTATACAGGGCGATAAAAACCTGTTCAACAGTTTAAGTTCGCTGGATATAGATAATATAACAGTGCTAAAAGACGCTTCTTCTACTGCCATCTACGGCGCAGCCGCTGCAAACGGTGTGGTGATCATAACCACGAAGCGCGGACGTTCCGGCGCCCCGAGGGTTGCTGCTATATCGCAGTGGGGAGTAGCCAGGGCCTGGAAGCAACTGGATGTGCTGAATGCTGCACAGTATGTAGATGCCCTGAAAGACTTTGCTGCCACCTCCAACACTACTTTACCAGCCAAGTTCAACACGCCCGACGTGCTGGTTGATCGGCACGACTGGCAAAAGGAAGTACTGCAAAGAGGACTGGTCTCTGAAAACAATGTGAACATCAGCGGCGGAAATGAAAAAGTGCTTTATAATATGTCCGTAGGCTATATTACCCAGCAATCCACTATTAAAAACCTGGTAAACAAAAGACTGAATGCGCGCTTCTCCCTGGAAGAAACGTTGGGACGTTTCAAATTCGGTCAGACGCTGAATATCAGGCAAACCAATACGAATGGTCTGATGACAAACCTGATCAGATCGATCGCCTATGCACCCTATAAACCTATTTACGACGAATCGGTTTTAGGAGGCTTTTCTAATGTAACCAATGTAGATGATTTCAGTAACGTTGACAATCCTCTGCTGGAAATAAATGTGAAAGACGAGCAGCGAAAGGAATACGTTTTTTTTCCGCAGCTATATGGTGAGGTTACCATCCTGAACGGATTTAAATTCCGGTCGCAGATTTCGGCCGCCATTGGTGGTGGCAGGAATACAGGATATCAATATCCGCATACCGCTTCGAACAACCTTAGCTATGCACGACAGGCAACTTTGGAGTATAATGACTATTCGCATTATACTTTTGAGAACTATTTTTCCTACGACACGCGCCTCGGCCTGCATGCCATATCTGCCACCCTTGGAAACAGCTACCTGAGTGCCGGCAACACATCGCGTCTCAGCGGCCTGGGTTCTAATATCCCGAACGATAATATCCGGAATATAAGCGTATCGCCCAGCCAAATGGTAAACGGATCGGCTTTCAACTATGCAAGACCCTCCGTGATCTCCTACTTTGCGCGGCTTAACTACAACTTCGATAACAAGTATTTCGTGACGGCTAGTTTCAGGCGCGATGGCGCTTCTAACTTTGGTGCCGACAACCGTTACGGTAATTTCCCCGGTGCCGGATTCGCATGGCGTTTCAGCGATGAAGATTTTATAGCTTCAGCACTGCCGTTTTTATCGGACGCTAAAATTCGCGTAGGTTGGGGACGTACCGGGAATAATAATATTCCCAATTTTCTGATCAGTCCGCTTACTTTCGCCGGAGATCCTACCGGAAATCTGGTGTATTCTTTCGGGCCAAACGAAGAATTCCGCTCCGGCACTACCATCAGTACTTTGGCGAACCCGGCGCTTCGATGGGAGCAGACAGATCAGACAGATATTGGCCTGGATCTCGGATTTCTAAATAACAGATTGAATATCGCCATCGACTGGTACGATAGGAAAAGCAGCGGTTTGCTGGTGTCGGTTCCGATTCCGGGAAGCACAGGTATTGGTCTGAGCGGAGTTCAATCTACCAAAACGGTCAATGCGGCAGATGCCAGAAACCGGGGCGTAGAGTTTCAGGTAGGATATAACGATAAGCCGTCTGCAAACTTTGACTATAACATCAGCGCGAATGTAGCTTTCAACAACAACAAAGTATTGTCGCTTGGAAGCGAATTTGCAGCGCCCATACAGGCAGGATCATTCGAACAGTTGTCCACTTTCACTTATACGGCAGCAGGCTCAGCCATAGGGGCTTTTTACGGTTACCGGCTGGATAAGGTAGCATCCACTCAGGCTGAAATAGACGCGTTGAATGCAAAAGCGGGGGGTATTTACCAGGAAGGTTTGCTGCCCGGCGATTTTATTTTTAAAGACCTCGACGGTGATAATATGGTGACGGCTGCAGACCAGGAAATATTGGGAAACCCCATACCCAAAATAATATATGGGTTCAACGCCGGGGTTAACTATAAAAATTTTGATCTGAATATAGTGCTATCCGGTGTAAGCGGATTGAAATTAGTGAACGCTACCCGTTTCAATACCCTGGCAATGGCTACAGGTCACAACGCCACCACCGGTATTTTAAACCGGTGGAGACAGGAAGGCGATAATGCAGCACTGCCCAGGCTTGGGCAAAATGCCAATGCAAGTGGCAACCTGCGTGCCTCTGACTGGTGGCTGGAAGACGGAAGTTATGCACGGCTGAGAAATATTACACTCGGCTATACCATACCCCCTGTAAAGCTGACAAACGTAGTAGCCGGCGCTTTCAAAAGTATCCGGGTGTATGTGGCTGCGCAAAATCTTGTTACTATCACAAAATATACGGGGTATGACCCTGAGGTAAGCGTGCAGGATGGTGCTTCCTATATTTTCAACCGCGGAATTGATGACGGACAGATACCGCAACCCAGAACCTTTCTTGCAGGTATCCAGTTAGGATTTTAAGTCAAATATTCTCAAAAAATAATAATAGATTTTTATGAAACATATCATTCGTATAACGCTGGCACTTTTTTTCCTGGCAACAGGCGTGTCCTGCAAAAAAACTTTGCTGGATCTGGAAAGCCAGGGCGCTTATTCTTACGAAACCTATTTTAACAACAGTGAGGCGTTGAATCAGGCAACCATTGCCACCTACGCTACTTTACTGCATAATGGCCTTTGGTCGAGAGAATACTATTTTATATTCGATCTGGCCGGATACGATGCCAAAAGAACCAATAATATGCAGGGCGATCTGGCGCAACTGGCAATGTACACATTTGGTACCAATCAGCCCCAGATTGGCGATTTGTGGAAAGGGCTGTACCGTATGGTCTTCAGGGCAAATATTGTTATAGACAGGGCCGGGGCCTGGGATCCGCAGGACACAGATGATCAGGAAAAAGTAAAACAATACGTCGCTGAAGCTAAGTTTTTACGGGCTTACAGTTATCTGAATATTGCCATGTTATGGGGTGATGCCCCCCTTATCAGCGACTATCACAGCATGGTAAACGATAATTATACCGGTCGCTCACCCGTGGCCAGTATCTGGACCCTGGTTGAAAACGATCTTACTGAAGCACAGAGTGCGCTTCCTGTATCTTACGCTGACAGTGATCTCGGAAGGGCTACCCGGGGAGCGGCAACGGCCTTGCTTGGTAAAGCTTACCTCTATCAGGGCAAATGGCGCGAAGCACAAGCAGAATTATTAAAATTGACGCAGGCTCCTTATACTTACGCCCTCGATCCTTCCTATGATCATTTATTCAGCACAAAAAACCATATCAGTCCTGAAAATATTTTTCAGGTAATGAATGGTGAGTGGACAGATTGGGGAATAGGCAATCAGTACTCTGTATTTGGCGGACAGGAAACCTGGGGCGGGAAAGCTACGCATTCCGGCAGGGCGCAGGAATATGGCTTCAACGACTGGAACAATGTATATATAACCACTACTGCGGTAAAGGCGTTCACTTATCCCAACCCCGCAGGGGGCGGCAATTACACAGATCCCAGGGCTAAATCTACTTTCTACGGCGATGCGGCAAGCGGAGGTGCTACAATATTTTGCGAGCAATGCGAGGGCGGCTCCCAGCCCTTTCCTTTCAATGCAGCCGATGCACAGGGAGACTATAAGTGGAAAAAATATCAATACTACAACGAAGTAGAAAGCTATGGTGGTCCTTCCAGCTCCATCAACGGACAGGTGATACGGTATGCTGATGTATTGCTAATGCTGGCAGAAACCTATATTCAGGACGACAATACGGGTAGTGAGCCGCTCGGTTATATCAATGAAGTAAGAACCAGAGCAGGTGCCACCGCGTATACCTCGCTGGGTAATAAAACAGCAGCGATGGAAATACTGAGGAGAGAAAGACATTTGGAGCTATGTGGTGAGCAGTCCCGTTATTTTGATCTGATCAGGTGGGGAATAGCGAGGGAGACCATCAATGCAAACAGGGCTGCAGAGCCGGGAGATGGCACCCAGCCTTTCCAGGAGAAACATTTGCTGTTTCCCATACCGGATATTGAAAAAAATTACAACCCTGTTGTGGCAGCAGAAGTTCGCAACGACTGGAACTAAACGGAATATTGGGTATTCGTTAAAAAGGACTGTGTATGCAGTCCTTTTTAATAGGTACTACGCGGCGTAACTTATCACACTATCACAACGATGTTTGTAAATTGCTAAGAAAGCGAAGAACATGAATGGAGCAATGAAAATGAATGATGCTACCATGCGTTTTTTATTGTACGCATGCTTATGGGCCATATCGATGCCAGGCTATACCCAGTCTGCTATACGGATCAACCAGTTAGGGTATAAACCCGGTTCCATCAAATATGCAGCCATTGCGGAGCCGGGTACCGTTGTAGATTTTGCAGTGGTGCGGGCGGGTACCTCAGAAAAAGTGCTCAGCGGAACATTATCAGTGCCCGTTACCTCATCATTTTCGGGTATTACTACCCGTTTGGCCGATTTTTCAGCGCTTGATCGTACAGGGATATACGAGCTGGTATACAATCATCAGCGCTCATTTCGGTTTACAATAGCCGGTAACGTATTTTCCGAACTATCGAAAGCGGCCATCAAATCGTATTATTACCAGCGGGTGTCTGAACCATTACGACCCGCGCACGCCGGTAAGTGGAGTCGTGCTGCGGGTCACCCGGATGACAGCGTGTTGGTGCATGCATCTGCAGCAAGTGCCGCCCGACCCGAGGGAACGGTTATTGCTTCGCCGGGTGGCTGGTACGATGCCGGCGACTACAACAAATATATAGTCAACAGCGGCATCACCATGGGTACCCTGCTGTCGGCATACGAAGATTTTTCGGGATATTACGATACCGTATACCTCAATATTCCTGAATCGGGCAATGGCATTCCGGACCTGCTCGATGAAGTATTGCACAACCTCCGGTGGATGTTCACCATGCAGGATCCTCATGATGGAGGGGTATATCATAAATGCACCCATGCAAAGTTCGACGGTAAAGTAATGCCCGGGATAACCAGGGCACCCCGGTATGTAGTGCAGAAAACCACTGCAGCAGCGCTGAACTTTGCCGCGGTAATGGCGCAGGCTGCCCGGGTATATGCCGGGTTTGGCAAAGAACTGCCTGGATTGGCAGACAGTTGCCTTAAAGCCGCTACCGCGGCCTGGAACTGGAGCCTGCAACACCCGGCCGTATTGTACAACCAGGAAGAAATGAACAAACAGTATGCGCCACCGATAGTTACCGGCGCCTATGGCGACCGTAACGTACAAGACGAATGGTTCTGGGCTGCAGTAGAGCTGAGTGTAACAACAGCAGATCCCGGTTACCTGGAGGCCGAACAGGTTGATCTTAACATGAATATGTCTGTGCCTTCCTGGAATGCTGTAGCGATGATGGGAGTGTATACCGCAATCCGAAACGCGACTGTTTTTGAAAGATCATTGCTGCACATCCAAACGTTGACGAACACACTACTGACGATTGCGGATGGGTGGTTAAGCGGAGGCAATAAAGCATTCAGCACAGTAATGGGACAATCGCGCCGGGATTTTGCCTGGGGAAGCAATTCCGTAGCCATGAACCAGTCCGTGCTGCTGCTGAAAGCCTTTTTGCACACGAAGGATAGAAAATACCTGAATGGCGCTTCCTCCAATCTCGACTATGTACTGGGCAGGAATGCCACCGGCTATAGTTTCGTAACCGGGTTCGGCAGCCAAACACCTATGCATATTCACCATCGGCCTTCCGAAGCGGATGGTATTGTTGCACCCATACCGGGTTTCCTGGCGGGTGGTCCCAACCCTGGGCAGCAGGACAAATGTAAATACCCCTTCAACGACCCGGAACGTTCTTACGTAGACGACTACTGCTCATATGCATCAAACGAAGTAGCCATCAACTGGAATGCTCCGCTGGTGTATGTGGTGGGGGCAATTGATTTTTTAAAATAGGGGAGTAGGATGAGTGTTGATATCCCTGATTATGCTTCACATGCACGACATTATTTTTAAACCGTAAGGCCAATACAACTCAAAGTATCATAAGCAGATAGAAGTTTTTTTCGTTGTTTTCAGCCGGCCAGCCGATGTTGGTGTTGCGCGTGGGATATGCATGCAGTTTTCAGCAGCATCCGAGCTCAACGGCAAATGTTATTGCGACTCGTTGTCCCGAAAATCCCTGTTGAGTTCGTAAGTAAGAAAGTAGTAAAAAAAAGCCGCTTTGGCTGTTCTTGTAAGTCCCCTGCCGCTCGAAAAATACAGGCTAAGCGTGGCTTTATCCAGGGCAAGCTGTCTGACCAGATCGTTTCGGCTAATACCCAACTCCTCCATTTTACGCTCAATCCATGCAGGCGTAATGCTATCAATATCCAGTTGAAAAACAACCGGAACGATCTTAAAATTGCCCGCCCCTTCCAATACTTCTTTGGCCCGGTCGTACAATTCCTTGTTGTTTAGTATATAGCCATTGATGAGTCGGGATTGAGTAATTTTTACAGTAGTCTGGTCTATAAACGCTATATCAATACCCATGCGTTTATAGGTCCGGATGGAATGTTGTATGCTTTCAGCATAGGTAGCAGGCACCGGCAATTCTGTAAGCTTTATTGCATTCATAGTAAATAGTATTATTAAAAAAAAGTCATCATAGGTCTATAGCCTGATTTCTTTAAGGTTGGTAAGGTCGAAAATAGCAATCTGTTCATTTGCAACACCAAAATCAATAGCTGTCTTCAGGTCGCTGTTTCGGAATACTTTTACACTGTCGAAATAGAAAAATTCGTCTTCATCATTCCACCAGCCGCCCACCGTTTTGTCATTGTCCAGGGCATGTTCAATCACCCGTTGCAAACCTTTCCTTCCAAAACTGTTTTGAGTGGCTTTGAAAGCAACGCAGATGCCGAACTTCACCGGTCTCATTTTCTCTATGTTCAAAGTGAAGCCATAGGGATTGTCTTGCGCGTATTCCCAAACGCTGTCGGTGATGTTTTTCATATCGTAAGGTTAGCGTTTACCGTTGGCTTATGCTATGCTTCAAATATACAAAATAGTTTTCGTTTCGCAAACTATTTTACGTGTTTTTCCCCGGAGGTACTAAGTATCACTGGTAATATTTTCCCATGTTAATATTGAGCATGGGATATGTGTGCGGAACCGACGAACATCCCGCACCTGGCCAGAGTCGGTACTTTCGAAACCTCCATAATAGACAGGGGGCGGAGGTTGTTAGCCCGCATAGGCTACCCAGAAACCTTACCAGCACCGGCATGTAATGGAACCGAACGTCCATCGTGAGGAAATGTCGCTTCGCCCTGCATAAAACTAAAACAGTAAAACCAGCATGTTGCCGATTTTACTGTTCGAAACC
This sequence comes from Agriterribacter sp., assembly GCA_037190905.1. Lineage (GTDB taxonomy): Bacteria > Bacteroidota > Bacteroidia > Chitinophagales > Chitinophagaceae > Agriterribacter. The sequence continues at coordinate 139,200 of JBBCKG010000003.1, forward strand.
GTCCTAATCGATTGATTTGTAGATAACTATGAGGTCCCGAGCGGATTCGAACCGCTGTACGAGCTTTTGCAGAGCTCTGCCTAGCCACTCGGCCACAGGACCTTTTTTGAAGGGCAGCAAAAATAGTGATTTATCGGATTATAACAATTTCTTTTACAGGAATCTTATTGTCCGCCGGCTTCCAATCCATTAATTTGCAGTTGTTCATGCAGGAATCCACAGGATATAGCGTAGTTAAGGGCTGGCTGAAATCGAGAGGGTATCGCCCTTTTGCTTTTCAGGAAGAGACCTGGCAATATATGGCAGCCAATAAGAGCGGCATCGTGAATGCACCCACCGGTTTCGGAAAAACCTATGCCGTATTCCTTGGTTCCATTATCCGTTTTATCAATAAATATCCCAATAGTTACAAAGCAAAGACAGCGAACGGCCTTCAGTTGCTGTGGGTAACCCCCCTGCGGGCGCTGGCCAAGGATATTCACCGTGCGATGGAAGAAGCCATAGAAGCGCTGGAACTACCCTGGCAGATTGGGGTGCGGAACGGTGATACGACCGTTGGCGAACGGCAAAAACAAAAGCGGAAACCACCCGAAGTGCTGATCATTACACCGGAAAGCATGCACCTGTTGCTGGCGCAAAAGCACTATCCGGCATTTTTTTCTACACTCGAAATAATAGCGGTAGACGAATGGCACGAGCTGCTTGGCAGCAAACGGGGAGTGCAGATGGAGTTAGCCATCAGCCGTATTGTATCGTTGCATCGCAGGCATCAACGCGCATTACCGTTGGTATGGGGCATTTCCGCCACCATCGGTAATCTGGAACAGGCTGCGGAAGTATTACTGTCGCCTTTGAACACGCCGGATGTGATGCTCGTGAAAGCCCGGCTTAACAAAAAAATAGATATCCGGTCTGTGTTTCCCGATGCCATAGAAAACTATCCCTGGGCCGGGCACCTCGGGCTGAAGCTGATCCGAAAAGTAGTGGATATTGTCATGAAGAGCAAAACTACCTTGATATTCATCAATACCCGGGGTATGAGCGAAACCTGGTACCAGGGTTTGCTGGCAGCTGCCCCCGAACTGGCAGGTGCACTCGCCCTGCACCACGGCAGCATAGAACCGGCATTGCGTATTTGGGTGGAAGAAGCGCTGCATGCGGGCACCCTCAAAGCCGTTGTGTGTACAGCCAGTCTCGATCTCGGCGTAGATTTCCGACCCGTGGAAACAGTAATACAGGTAGGCTCTCCAAAAGGCGTCGCTCGGTTTTTGCAACGGGCGGGACGAAGCGGCCATCAGCCGGATGCCGTGAGCCGTATCTATTTTTTACCCACGCATTCCCTTGAATTGCTGGAAGCAGCAGCATTGAAAAATGCGGTACGGGAAAATATCATCGAAAGCAGAGAGCCGATGCTGCTTTGCTATGATGTGTTGATACAATACCTGTGTACCCTCGCAGTATCGGATGGGTTTGATGCTGGTGAGATCTATACGGAAGTGAAGCAAACCCACTGTTTTAGGGAGATGACGCCCGGGGAATGGCAGCAGATTATGTTATTCATTACAGAGGGAGGAGTAGCATTGCAGCAATACGACGATTTCAGGAAGGTGGAATGGCTGGATGGACTATACCGCATTGTTAACCGCCGTACGGCCATGCGACATCGCATGCACATTGGCACCATCGTTAGCGAAGTAATGCTGAAAGTACGGTGGACCTCCGGTGGCTATCTGGGCGTTATTGAAGAGTGGTTTATAGCGCGGCTCGATCCCGGATCGGTTTTTACACTGGCCGGCAGAAATCTGGAACTGGTTGCCATACGAGACATGACGGTACTGGTGAAAAAATCCAATGCAACCAAATCGATCGTACCCAGTTGGAACGGGGGACGAATGCCGCTGTCGGCCAATCTGGGACGAAAGTTACGGGAAACCTTAAACGAAGTAGACTGCCGCCAGCCGGTAAACCCTGAGATATCCGTGCTGGCTCCCCTTTTTACGCTACAGCAAAAACTTTCCCATATTCCAAAGGCAAATGAACTGCTGATAGAACATATAGAAACAGGAGATGGGTACCATCTTTTCGTGTACCCGTTTGAAGGAAGGCTGGTACACGAGGCCATGGCCGCCATACTTGCGTGGAGAATCAGCCGGCTGGCGCCGATCACCTTTTCGCTTGCAATGAATGACTATGGATTTGAACTGTTGAGCGACCAGCCCATACCGGTAGACGACAGTAATGTATATGAACTGTTTTCGCCAGAACACCTGTTTGAAGATATACGGCACAGCGTAAATGCAACGGAGATGGCCAAACGAAAATTCAGGGATATTGCGGTCATAGGCGGCCTCGTGTTTCAGGGGTTGCCGGGCGAAAGAAAGAAAGCCCGGCACCTGCAGTCTTCCGCTTCGCTTTTATTCAATGTATTTATGGAATATGAACCGGGAAATATATTGTTGCGGCAGGCTTTCCGCGAAGTGATGGATCAACAGATGGAAGAAGTCCGCCTGCGCAATATGCTGGATCGCATTCAGCAATCGGAGATTGTAATCACCTGGCCGCAGCGACTTACGCCGTTTTGTTTCCCCATCAAGGTAGACAGCCTTCGGGAAACCCTGAGTTCTGAAAAACTGGAAGACAGGGTAAGGCGCATGCAGCAGCAACTGGAAGAATAATAGAAAGCATCGGCCGCTCCTTAACAAAAAATTATATTTGTGCCTGTGTAATGTTGTTCTCGACAGCATCATTCTTCTATATCCTATAGAGTTGATCACCAAAAAATAAAAATATGAAAGCAATTGTCGGTATTTTTTTCGGTACGTTACTCCTTTCGTGCAGTACGCAGCAACAACCACAGGTATCCACCGGCGACAACAGTCGCAACGCCCTGGATTGGGCTGGTATATATGCCGGAGTGCTGGGAAGCGATAGCATTCCTACCGTTATACACCTGGAAGAAACAGATCAATATTATTCGGAGTATACTCCGAAAGAAGGAAAGCCAGCTACTGCCAAAGGAAAACTGGAATGGAACGAAGCTGGCAGCGCGGTGAAGATCGGCGAAAGAACTTTCAGGGTGGGGGAGAACCGCCTCGATTTAATGAGTGAAGGAAAACAACCCGCCGGCATGTTGGTAAAATTGGATAATCCCCTTCAGGAAAAATACTGGAAACTGACGGAGCTTTTTGGGAACCCTGTTACTACTGCAGCAGCACAGCGGGAAGCCCATATAATTTTTAAAACGTTTGAAACCCGGTTCTACGGGAATGGCGGATGCAACGCGTTTTCCGGTGGATACGAATTGCTGGAGCATGGTCGTATCAGGTTACTGCCTGCGATTGCTACGCAGATGGCATGCTCTTCCGGTATGGACACAGAGACCCGGCTGCATGAGGTGTTGCAGCAGGCCGATACTTACATTGTTAGCGGCGATACGCTGGTGTTAACAAAAGCACGCATGGCACCGATGGCAAGGTTCGAAGCAGTATACCTGAGATAGCTGTTGTTGATAGCCACCATTGTTCGTTCATTTGATATGTGTTAATATAATCCTGTTTAAGAAACCTTTATCAAACGCGATGCGGAATTTTGCCGTATTTAAGATTGATTTGGTATTATTTTGAAAAAATGTAAAACAGGAGGTAGGTATGAAAAAGAATTTTCTAAGTTATGCTTTTATAGCGGTCCTTGGTATTGTAACGCTGGCATCGTGTGCTAAATCGAAGGAAACTCCGCAGGTACCCCTGGCAGCGCTGATGGCTTTCAACCTGATCCCGGACGTACCGGGTGTAACTTTTGCGCTTTCCGGTAATGCACTAACGAACGCACCCTTGCAGTACAATGCTTATACTGGTACATACCTTAATATTTATGTCGGTAACAGAACAACCGCAGCATATGAAGGGTTTAACGGAGCATTGCTGGCGTCGAAAGACGCTGCGTTTGAGCAGGACAAATATTATTCGCTGTTTGCAATCGGTTACGACGATGCCTACACGAATGTGATTGCTCCGGATAATTACGAAAATTTGTCTGGTTCCGGCGGCAAAGCATATGTACGTTTGATCAACGCGGTAGCAGATTCGGTTACCGCCTCGCAGGTATCGCTTACCAGCGGAGGTACTACAGTGATCAGCGAAACGGCATCACTGGGTGATATAACCGAATTTACAGCCGTTGATCCCGGAGATGTAACCGTTGCCCTCGATGGCGGCACTGCTTTCAGCGCCAGCAGAACTTTCGCGGTGGAAGCTCGGAAAGTATATACTATTCTGCTCACCGGAGTGCCGGGTGCTACCGAAGATACTAAAAAAGTACAGGTGCGATATGTGGAAATGGGAACACTCGCGGAAGAAGCATCCGAAGAGCAGGGGCGGGTATCGGTAGTGCCCTCCGGATATATCCAATAATATTTTTCAACGGTACTCAAGAGCGTAATCCTTTAACGGGTTGCGCTTTTTTTGTTGGCTTATATTCAAACAACAAACACCTGCTGCTGTATATACATAGGGCTCCCGTCAAACAGCGTTTTATAGAGGGCTCACCATTGCGCATTCCAGAGACCGTTCCGGCCCGGAAAAGGCTGTTGCTGATTTGTTTTCGCTTATGTAACCATAGTCACCGTACAGCAACAATAAGCGCACGAATTTTGCAGTCATGAATTACCGGTCATTCACCATAAAACTTAGGGTATGTTTTTTCAACACATATACGATCAGAGCTTAGCGCAGAGCAGCTACCTGATAGGATGTCAGGCCACAGGCGAAGCTATTGTAATTGACGCCAAAAGAGACATTGATACTTACCTCGCCATAGCAGCCGAAAACAATCTTCGGATCACACATATTGCAGAAACGCATATACACGCAGATTTTCTCTGCGGCTCCAGGGAGCTGGCGACGGTAACCGGCGCGCAGATTTATCTTTCTGATGAAGGAGGAGAAATCTGGCAGTATATGTTTCCTCATATAGGACTTCGGGACGGCGACCTGATCAAAGTAGGCTACCTTTCACTGAAGGTATTGCACACACCGGGACATACACCGGAGAGCATCAGTTTGCTACTGACGGATCACCCTGCTTCTGATGCTCCGGTAATGTTGTTTACCGGCGATTTCGTATTTGTGGGCGATATTGGCCGCCCCGATCTGCTGGAGAAAGCAGCCGGGCTGACAGGTACCAAAGAGGCAGGAGCGCTTCAGATGTTTGAGTCGCTGCAGAAGTTTGCTACTTTACCCGAGTACGTGCAGATATGGTCTGCGCATGGCGCTGGATCGGCCTGCGGAAAATCTCTGAGCGCAGTACACAGTTCTACCGTAGGATATGAAAAAATCCGGAACTGGGCTTTTCGCTTCGGAACAGATGAAAAGGCATTTGCGGAATACCTCCTGGCCGAACAACCCGAGGCGCCGAAATACTTTGCGATGATGAAACAGCTCAATAAAGTGAAACGACCGCTGCTGGTAGAAGTGCCACGGCATCCTGCATTAACCAAAGCGGCGTTTTTGAAAGCATACAACAGAGGAATGGTATTGATTGACACCCGAAGCAAATCTGAATATGCAAGCGCTTTTATACCCCGTAGTATCAACATTCAACACAATAATTCTTTCTCTACATGGATGGGATGGTTGCTGAATTATGAAGAGCAGTTTATGCTGGTGGCAGATCCGGATGAAATGGAGGAACTCACCCGCAAGCTCATGCGCATAGGTATGGACAATATGTATGGGTTTATTACTGATATACGCGAAATAGGACTTGCATTGGAAACCGCTGATGTAATCGGATATCACGAGTTTGAGCAGTATGTAGGCAATCCGAATGTGCAGGTGATAGATGTAAGAGGCGCTACAGAATATAACAGCGGCCATGTAGAAGGCGCAGATCACCTGTTTATAGGCACGCTGGAGGAAAACCTGGATAAGGTGAGCAGCGAAAAACCAGTGATTGCATATTGCCAGGCCGGCGACCGTTCTACGATAGCGTACTCCCTTTTGGTGCGCAATGGTTTTACCAATGTGAAAAACTATGCCGGCGGCATGAAGGAGTGGAAGGAAAATAGGGGCGTGGAATAAGGAAAACCGGGTGGCGAGGTATCGGGTTGAATATAGTTTTGTATTTTCTCCATTGTTGGTTCGGATAAGGAACAGCAGGGAGCCATACCGGACAATGTATTAAGAAATAAAATGAATGGTGATGCCTAAATGGATCGGGGTAGCAGCCCTTGGTATATTCTCCGCCTGCAACCAACCGCAGGTAGCACCTGCAGGTTCAGCAACGGAATCTGCGATCTTACAAAAAGGTGATAGCATGGCCAGCGTAGTGCAGGGAGTATTGCTTAAAAATGTTATGCAGGCTGTACAGGAGGAAGGACTTGCCGCCGCGGTTGATTTTTGTAACGAAAAAGCATTGTATCTTACAGATTCGGCAGCAGGAGGCGGGGTACAGCGACTGACAGACAGGAACAGGAATCCCCTCAATGCCATTCGTACTGAGGTAGATACAAGGGCCTGGAACAAGCTCCGGGTCTTGATAAACGATAGCTCGGCATTGCAGAAGCATCTTATATGCTATGACGGGAGCGACCTTTATTATTACAAAGCTATTACCATCGGTATGTCCGGTTGCCTGAGCTGCCATGGCGTAAAAGGAAAAGACATTGCTGCTGAAACCCTTGCCGCTATCCTCGAAAAATATCCGGACGACAAAGCTACCGGCTATGCCATGGGTATGTTGCGCGGTATGTGGAAAATAAAAATGACAGAAAAATGAAGACCTTTCTATTAAAAAACTGGCTGCCGGTTACAGGAGTCATAGCGGGAGCTGTCGGCGGTTATCTGTATTGGCTGTACATAGGCTGTGATGCCGGCTCCTGCGCTATTACGTCCAAACCGTTGAACAGTACGGCGTATGGAGCGGTAATGGGCGGACTATTGTTGGCTGTTTTTCAAACGAAAAAGGAAAAATCATGACTTTTCAGGAAATAATACATCAGGATAAACCGGTGCTGGTCGACTTTTTCGCAACCTGGTGTGGCCCATGTAAAATGCAGGCGCCTATACTGGAGGAAGTGAAAAAGCGAGTGGGTGATGCGGCAGCTATTATAAAAATAGATGTAGATAAAAACAAACCCGTGGCGGCTGCTTATCAGATACAGGGTGTGCCTACTTTAATGCTATTCAAAAAGGGAGAAATAGTATGGAGGAGGTCGGGTGTATCGCAGGCAAACGAATTGGAAAAGCTATTGCAGGCGCATGTGTAGCTACGGTGATTTTTTTCTGCTGTTTATAATGAATAGAAAACAACAAACGGATGGATTTTATTAAACAACCCTGGCCCTGGTATGTGGCGGGGCCTTTGATAGGACTTACAGTGCCGGCTCTTCTGTTGCTGGGCAATAAGTCTTTCGGCATCAGTTCATCGCTCAGGCATATCTGCGCTTCGTGTATTCCTGCCAATATTCCCTTTTTTAAATATAACTGGCGAAAGGAAGCCTGGAACCTGTTTTTTGTATTAGGTATTTTCCTGGGCGGGGTATTGTCTGCTGCATTTTTAGCCAATCCTGATACGGTAGTGGTACACCCCGATTTGGTTTCAGAACTGTCGGGATATGGTATCCATAACTACAACAGCCTGGTGCCGGATGATATCATCAGTTGGGAGGGACTGCTAAGCGCACGCGGCTTAATACTGATGGTGGCAGGAGGATTTCTGGTAGGGTTCGGTACCCGCTATGCAGGAGGATGTACCAGCGGGCATGCCATCATGGGATTGTCTAATTTGCAATGGCCTTCGTTGGTTGGTACCATTTGTTTTATGGCAGGCGGTTTTATCATGGCCAATCTCATCCTTCCGTATATTCTCTCTTTGTAAGAAATATAAGCGTTGATCAATGAATAGCATGAATAACAATACAGCCTCCGATTCATCCGAAAAGCATATCCGCTCTATGGATGCCATATGTATCAACGAAAGTACGCTGCAGCATAGATGGTATCACAATATCAAGTACCTGTTTGTAGGCGTATTATTTGGTATAGTGTTCGTAAAGTCGGAGGTGGTGAGTTGGTTCAGGATCCAGGAAATGTTCCGCCTTCAATCCTTTCACATGTATGGTATCATCGGAAGCGCGGTGGTGGTGGGTATGGTATCTGTATGGCTGATCCGGAAATTCAATATCAAAACCATGTATGGGGAACCGATCACTATTGCGCCCAAAAAATTCAGTAAAGGGCAGGTATACGGTGGATTACTGTTCGGCTTTGGATGGGCTATGACGGGTGCCTGCCCGGGACCCTTGTTCGCTCAGATCGGTATGGGTGCAACGGTAGTGTCTGTTACCCTGTTGAGTGCTATCGCCGGTACTTGGGTATATGGCTGGCTTAGAGAAAAACTACCCCATTAGTTTACAAAGGTTGTAGGCTCCTGTCGCTTTGCCAGGTATCAACACACTCACCAATACAACAGAGCGCCGGGGTCTTGCTCGGGACTGCTAGTCCGCACAGGGCAAAGACTCCGGCACTACAACACATTGCGCTGTCCGTGATCTTCATACTACGGATGCGGGTATGTTCTTACCTGCCTCGGGGAAGGAGAGATTTCAATGCAGACACTGTAGTCCCGGAATAACAAACAGCTTACGACGTCATAGACGGCCGAGTGAATAAGTATTGGATGTACCTGAACAAGGTTTGTACACCGTACTTCTCCAGACAAAAGAATGCGGAAATAGTCCCGCATTCTTTTGCTTGTTCCGGCAGCCTTTTGTCCCGGACATTGCTTAACGTATGAGGCTATATTGCCGGTTATTTCGGCTCGTTTACCACCAGGCGGAAACCGTTGCCGTGAATATTCACAATTTCAATGGAATCGTCTTCTTTCAGGTATTTTCTCAGTTTGGCGATATATACGTCCATACTTCTGCCGTTAAAATAGGTATCGCTGCCCCAGATGCGCTTGAGCGCTATTTCTCGCGGCAGCAGATCATTTTTATACTCCGCCAGCATCTTCAGCAGTTCATTTTCCTTAGGCGAAAGCGTCTGCGTTTTACCGCCAATGCTGAGCTCTCTCAGCTTGGGGTTGAAGTGGTAATTGCCCAGATCGTACTCTATGTTGGTATTGTCTTTGGTTAGGTCTTCATTTCTTTTCAGAATGGCCTTGATCTTCATAAGCAATACTTCGCTGTCGAAGGGCTTGGTGATATAGTCGTCGGCGCCCAGTTTGTACCCCTGTATAATATCATCCTTCATGGTTTTAGCCGAAAGGAAAAAAAGCGGTACATCCGGGTTGATGTCCCGTATTTCTTCCGCCAGCTTAAAGCCATCCATGTTGGGCATCATTACGTCCAGCAGGCAGAGGTCGAACTTTTCTCTTTGAAAAGCGGCCAGTCCCAACCTGCCGTCTCTTTCGAGCGTAACATCGTAATCGTTCAGTTCCAGGTAATTTTTCAACACCAATCCAAGGTTCTGATCATCTTCGCACAATAATATTTTGTGTTTTTGAGCTTCCATACTGTAAACTTATTTAGGACAAATAAATAAAATACAAATTCTATTCGTAAGATAAGGCTAATAATGTTTTGTTAAAGCATAATTTACTGAAAATGTTCCGGATTCGTTGCGAAAGAATGTACAAAGCTTGCCGTTACACCGCCGGTCGGCGTAAAACGTATCCGCAGCCAAAGGTGGGTATTGTATTAACAGATGCTTATTTTTGCGCCTTAATTTATTATAACCATGCGACTGACCCCGGAAAACAAGTTCAAAAAGCTGATTGTAATAGGAGATCGGATATTGATTAAACCCGTTCACGGGAATGAGAGAACCCCCAGTGGTCTGTACCTGCCGCCCGGCGTACAGGAAAAAGAGAAAGTACAGCAAGGGTATGTTATCAAACACGGACCCGGTTATGCCATTCCCATGCCCATGGAAAATGAAAGCTGGAAGCCGGAAGATGAGCAGGTGAAATACATTCCACTGCAGGCCCGGGAGGGCGATCTGGCTATTTTTCTCCTGAGCGGCGCCACCGAAGTGATGTACGAGAACGAGAAATATTTCATCGTACCCCAAAGTGCCATCCTGATGCTGGAGCGTGAGGAAGATTTGTAGATTCTCTTTCTGCCAGTAAACATTGTTTGGTATCGCAGCGGTTGTTTTTACTACGAACAGCAGTCCTGTACGACTATCACCGAAACCATAAAGCGGGTTGCTGTATTCGCAGGGAAGTATTCAGATGTTATATACCGTAATTATTCCAGTGTACATATCGATTTTTCGCCGGCAGGGTTTACGCAGGATTCCGTATCTTTAAAAAACATCATAAACCTCGCTGTATGAATAAATTATATTGTTTGCTGGCTGCTATTGTATTATTAGGTTGCAACGCTGCATCGGACAGCGTTCCCGACGCAGGTGTATATGTGATACAGGATGTTACCGTGATTCCCATGGATACGGAGGGAGTAGAGGAAAACCGTGATGTGTTTATCGAGAATGGAAAAGTTACGGATATAGCCCAAACAGGCGAAAAAAAGCCGGGCAAAAACGCTCTTCTGATTAATGGAAAGGGCAAATTCCTGATACCCGGGTTAGCAGAAATGCATGCCCACGTGCCGCGTGGTGAAGATGTTGCCAATATGGAAAATGTACTGGCATTGTTTGCCCTGAATGGAGTAACTACCATCCGGGGTATGCTGGGAGATGCGCGCCACCTGGAGTTGAGAGAACGCATCAAAAAAGGCGAATTGCTGGGACCTGAATTTTATGCCGGAGCCCCCGGTCTGATGGGCAGCACCGTACGCTCGGTACAGGAGGCAGACAGCCTGGTGAGGTTATATAAATCTGAAGGATACGATTTCCTGAAACTGCTGCCGGGACTTACCCTTGAAAATTTCAATGCCGTGGCTAAAACGGCCAAAGAAGTGGGAATACCATTTGCCGGACATGTTTCTTCTGATGTTGGCGTGTGGAACGCTATTGCGTCTGGATATGCTTCTATTGATCACCTGGATGGTTTTGTGGAAGCCCTGGTGCCGGGAATAGAAAAAATACCGGAGAATAAAAGGGGATTGTTCGGGTTGCACATAGCCGATAAAGCAGATCGCAGCCGGTTAGACAGCCTAGTGAAAGCGCTGTCGGAAAACAATATTTGGGTGGTGCCTACAGAGGCGCTGCCGGAACGATGGTTTACACCATTACGATCGGCCGAAGCTTTTGCCGGCGATCCGGAAATGGTATACATGCACGAATCGACTCTTAATAGCTGGGTGCAGTCGAAGAAGAACCTCATGGCAGATCCACAATATGATTCTGCAAGGGTGATAGCGCTGATAGCACTGCGTAAAAATATATTAAAAGCCTGCCAGGACAACAGCGTGGGGCTGATTGCCGGTTCGGATGCTCCCCAGGTATTCGATGTGCCGGGGTTTTCATTGCATCAGGAGTTGGAATATATGGCGAATGCCGGTCTGACGCCCTACCAGGTACTGGTATCGGCCACCGTAAACGCCGCCAGGTATTTTAACCGGCCGAATGACGGCATGATCAAACCGGGCGCTACTGCCAACCTCGTACTGCTGAATGGTAATCCGCTGGAAGATATCAAACATACCAGTAAGATCGCCGGTGTGATGGTGGGGCAGCACTGGTTGCCAAAGGAAGAAATAGACCGGAGGCTGGAAGACCTGAAAGGAAAGATCAAACAATAGAACAGGTGGTTTTACAGACTGTACTGTTGCCACCTTACTGTTTTATGTAGCCTGCCTGGTCTTCAACTCTAGGTACTGATTGATGGCATTTACGGTTACCTGCTGCGGTGGCGTTAACAGTGCAATAATACCGTGCTGACGGAGTGCTTTTACAATAAGCCTTTTTTCAAAAGCGTACTTATCGGCTATGGTCTTTATATAGATGTCTTCGAGATTTTCCGCCGGATTTTCCCGCAACTGTTTCAGTTCAGTATTCTCGAAAAATACCACCAGCAACAGGTGATGTCTGGCGATTTGCTTAAGGTAGGGCAACTGGCGTTGAAAACCCTGTATGGATTCAAAATTGGTAAACAATACCAGTAACGACCGGCTTTTGATGCGGTTGCGTATCTGCATATAAAGCGATTCAAAATCCGACTCCAGAAAATCGGTTTGCTGCCGGTATAAATTCTGTAGCATCAACTCCATCTGCATACCTTTTCTCTCAGCCGAAAGAAAGGTTTCTGTGGTATGCGAAAAGGTGATGAGGCCGGCCTTATCGTTTTTCAGCAGGGTAACGTTGGCGAGTACCAGCGAAGCGTTGATGGCATAATCGAGCAGCGTCATTCCTTCGAATGGCATCTTCATATTACGCCCCTTGTCGATGATACAATATACATGCTGACTTTTCTCGTCGGTGAATGTATTCACCATCAAACCACCTTTCCGCGCGGTGGCTTTCCAGTTGATATTGCGGTAGTCGTCTCCCGATACGTATTCCTTTATTTGTTCAAACTCCATGCTGTTGCCCAGTTTTCTGAGACGTCGGGCGCCGGTTTCGTTCAACCGGTTGGAGATGGCCAGTAACTGGTATTTTTTCATCTGCAGAAACGACGGGTATACGGCTATCGTTTTACCTGCCGCTGCCACAATCCTTCGTTCTGCCAGTTGCAGGGGGCTGGTGACGAGCAAATTAATATTGCCAAATGTATAGGCGCCCCTTTGCACCGGCTTCAGCGTATAGCTTACCCCTGCCTGGCTGTTACCATCTACCCTGAGGCGGTGATTCCAGGACGGAATGTTGAATTGGAACGGAAGTTCATCTATGATGCGACAGGTGATTACAAACGGATAGTGGTTGGTGATGTTGATCACCACCGGGTTTTGGTCGCCATTACTGAGTCGTTCGGCCAGCAGCCTATGGGCGGTAACGGCACGCTGTCTGGCATAGAGCACAACGGTATCGGCCAGTACGGCAAAGCAAAGCGCCCACAACAGCAGTAGGCCGATGTTGTATAATGCCGGTATAAAAAAGGATAACACAAACACCAGCACAATGCCGCCCAGTATACCATAGGTACGCGGAGTGAGCTTATAAGACTGGTAAAAACGAACGGGATTCACGTTTATCTCGGAATTTCAAGTGACTGTATGATTTCTTTGATTACAGCATCTTCTGTACCGCCTTCCATTTCTTTTTCGGGTGTAAGAATAATGCGGTGCCGCAACACGGGTGTAGCCATTTCAATGATATCCTCCGGTGTTACAAAATCGCGCCCCTGCATGGCTGCGAGTGCTTTAGACGATACCATGATGGCTAGCGAAGCCCTTGGCGAAGCCCCCAGGTATATAGATTTATGAGATCGGGTGGCTGTTACTATTTGTGCTATAAACTGAAGCAACCTTTCTTCCACAATTACCTGGCGAACGAGCCGGCGCAGTTCGCTGATCTGCTGATCGCTTAGTGAGGGTGTTATCTGTGCGGTTACCTCCTCTCCCGTAGCCTGGTGAAAACGGTTCAAAATGGCTACTTCCTGCTCCGCGGTAGGGTAGGGAACCAGTATTTTAAACAGAAAACGGTCAAGCTGTGCTTCCGGCAGCCTGTAAGTGCCTTCCTGCTCCACCGGGTTTTGCGTAGCCAGCACCATAAAAGGTTTTTGCATAGTATGGGTATATCCGTCTACCGTTACCTGTTTTTCTTCCATCACTTCAAACAGTGCTGCCTGCGTTTTGGCCGGAGCCCGGTTGATTTCGTCTACCAGAACGATGTTTCCAAATACAGGGCCTTTTTTAAACTGAAAGATGCCTTCTTTCGGGTTAAACACCGAGGTGCCCAATACATCCGAGGGCATCAGGTCGGGAGTGAACTGTACCCGGGAAAAATGAAGATCGATGCATTTGGCAACCAGCCGGGCTGTGAGCGTTTTGGCCACACCGGGCACCCCTTCTATCAATACATGTCCATCCGACAAAAGAGCGGTTATGATCAGCTTTACCATATCATCCTGCCCTACGATTACCTTTCCGACCTCCTGCCGCATTTTCATAACGGCTTCATTCAGTTGTGAGAGATCGGTTCGGTTTTGAAACAAATTGTCTTCCATTGTATCACATTTAAGTGGTGGTATAAAATTGCTCCAGCAGTCCGTAAAACGCTGCTGTCTGTTCATTGGTAAATTGGTTTCCTTCCCTCGTCATAACCAAATAATCCACGATCGATTGTATAAGCTGTTTTTCAGCGCCCGATTTTCGGGACAGCTGTTCGGTATATGTTTCATCCAGGCTATCGGCATGCAGGAAATAACGGTTGTGCACATGTTCTATAAAAAAACCTGCCATTTTCCGGGCAATATTGGCATTGTCGTTTTTCTGGTAGTAGAGCCGTCCGATGGTTTTTACAAAGTCCATCGAATCATTTGCGGGCACGCCCACCTGCCGAAATACCCGCTGGTTCCGTTTCAATCCCAATAATATAAAGAGCAGCGTTCCGGCCAGCGCCGTATACAATGCCATTTTAAAAGAAGGCTGCTCCAGCAACACCCTGAAAGGGGAGGGATTGGGATCGCGGTAGGAAGTGGTTTTATACAAATAGTACTCGTCCCAGACTACTGCGGTTGCTTCGGGGTTCAACGCCGACATCAACTGGTTGTAGTACGCCATATTATCCTGATGAAGCAGGAAATAATTGCTGAAAGCCAGTGGTGCGCCGTGTAGCAGGAAGTTTCCCTCACCCGCCTGTATTTTTAAGCAATTCGCGCGGTTACCGCCTGTTCTGCCCAACACATAGCTCATCGTTGAGTCGAACCGCTGAAAATCGCTGTTGTACCGGCGCCCCGGGTACTGAAACTCATTGTTGCCCCGGCTGAATGGCGGATCACTAAGGGTCAGCTTCAGCGTATCTACAGCCGGTGAAAAATCATACACCGGTATGCCTATATCGGTGGTATGCACCTGAAAATGAAAAAACTCTGCGGCTTCGTAACTGAAATTATAGGCCGATACCAATACGTCGTTTCCGTTGCTTACAAACCTGTGCAACTCCCGCAGCTCAGAGGAAAAAGCATTGAAATTGCGTGTTACAATCACCAGTACCTGACCGGTACTGTCGGGGTCCAGGGTGCCATAATCCCAATAACCTGGCTCTCTTTTATTAGTGGTGATATTGGCCTTGGGAAAGATATGCTGTAGGTTATTATACGCTACAAAACTGCCATAGGGAATTTTGTCTTTTTTATTGAGCGTAATCCGATGGTCGAATTGTTGTTTTTTATCGCCCAGCAACAGGGCGGCCAGCAACAGGAGCAGCAACACACCGGCGATATATGGTATAGCCTTCTTCAAATTACGCGTTTGACAGTATTTTTTGCAATGCCACAAAATCTGCACTCAACCGGTTATAGATATCCCGCGTAACCAATGCCTCCCCATACCAGGCATACTCATAGTGCCTTGTAAGGGAAAAAAACAGGGGGTAACCGGAGTGTCCGTATAGTTGAGTGAGGTATTCCATATTGGTGGCGTCTTCTCGATACTGGATCAATTGCAATTCAGATAGCCTCTTCAACAATTGAAGGTATCGCAACCGGATGGCAAGGCGATACGCTCCGGCAGTTTCTGCATTACCCAGCGCTTTATCCAGATCCGCGTGTATAGTGGTTTCTTCGTTTGTGTCAGTGGTTCGCAACGGTCTGATTCGTTGCTTCGACCGGCCCAGTATATTCATCTGGTTGTTGATCAGGAACCAGGCTACCCCCAGCACAAACAGAAAAATAACACCGTAAAAAAGAAGCTGGCGAATGATTGGGTTACTGATGAAATCCAGCAGCCCTTCCAGCATGCGCTGCCACCAGTTGGATGGCTGTTGTTTTTTTTCCTGCCGCTTTTTCTGCTGAAGGTCTTTATCCACGTACCAGAATGCTTCATCCTGTTTCAACTGCTGTACCAGGCTGTCCGGCACCATTCTGCCTGCCAGCGGGGTTGAATCGTATAATGCTGTGGAATCTTCTTTTCCAATGAAGTAGAGTACATCGGCCTCCTCGCTGTTATAGTCTTCGTACTCCTCGTAAGCTTCTTCTTCAAGAATGGTGGTGGAATCTTCTGTTAGCTCTTCCGTTTCTGCTGTCAGTACCGTATCCTGCGCGCCGGCATTTACCGCTATCAGCAGCAACAGCATCCATAACCCTCTATGTAAAACAGGCATATGCACTTTACGCAACCGGCTTTAAATTTCCCCGTACACGTTTGCTTACCTGTATTGGGTAAATAATATAATACCAGCCTATATAGGCGGCAGATGCCAGCAAAATAAAGCCGCTCAACCCCATCGGCATGGTGTAATAGCGGGTAATAAAGCCTTCAAAAAAAGCCGCTACCACAAATACGGGAATAAGGCTGCCGAGTATAATCACACCATCCCGTGCTCCCCTTATGAAAGCCTTGAGCCTGCTGGCGGTGCCTGGAAACATCCAGCCCTTGCCCAATACCACGCCGGCTGCTGCTGCAATGACGATGGCCGATATTTCGAGTGTGCCGTGTATGAATACGGTTAAAACAGAATGCAGACCCAGCCCGTTGGCAAAAAACATCTGCTCAAATGCGCCGAGCCTTATCGCCTCGTTAACGAGGGAATATAGTACCGGAAAGCAAAAGAACAATCCGCGTAAAAAGTAGCCAAAGGCAACAAACAGGTTATTGATCATAATACCCAGCCACATCAGCAAGGAACTACCTTCTGCATACACACCGAAGGGCTGCCCTTTTTCGATATTTTCCTCGGTCATGTTTACATAATTATTGCCCAGCATTTCACGCACAAAGCTTTCATCGTGCTGCGAAGAATAAAAACCTACTGTAAAAAAAGTAATAAAAAGCAGTGCACAAAACAATAGTACCCCGTGATGCTTTCGTACGGTAACAGGCACGGTGAGCACCCAGAACTCTTTCAGGCGGTTGCGTTCTTCTTTACGGTTCTGGTAAATGCTCATGTAGGTTTTGGAAGCCTGTGTATTCAGGTAACGGGTAACCTTGCTGTGGGGATAAAAGGTTTTAGCATACGACAAATCGTCTACCAGCCGTGTAAACTCTACAGCCATTTCATCCGGGTCGTCTGCCGGCATATGCTGCGCTTTCAACCACTCCTCTCTATTTTTCTTGATAAACAGTGCTTCTCTCAATCAAAATGGATTATGCTGATATAAATATATGCTATAACAACGTTATAGAACCAGTTAAAAAAATTATTATTGTGCAGTAATGGGTAAAATTAATATACCAACCACGTTTAATATTGACCTCGAATTTGAGACGGCACCTTTTCCTTCCAGAATGTTTGCCTGGATCATCGATTTTATTATTCAGGTATTTTATATCATCATTGCGATGCACCTTTACTCTCGACTTTCATCGCGCGATACATGGGACCGGGCTTCGGGATATGATATGTGGGCGATAGAGTTGCTGCTGATCTTACCGGTGTTTATGTATCATCTGGTATGCGAGATATGGTGGAACGGACAAAGCCTCGGAAAAAAACTGCTTGGGATCCGGGTGGTGAACGATAATGGTGGAAAAGTGGCGCCGGCACAGTGTATGATCCGCTGGCTGCTGAGGGCTTCCGACCTTTCTATTCCTTTTATCATCCTGTCGCTGCTGTTTAACCTGGATAGTATACTCCGTGTATTAAGTATTACTTCGCTGCTCTTTCTTGCCGATCTGGTACTGATCTCCGTTACAAAAGCTTCGAAGCGTATGGGCGACCTGGCAGCTGGCACCATGCTCATAAAAATCAATACGAAGAGCAGCCTCGATGACACCATATTCATGGAAATGAGCGATAGCTACGTACCGGTATTTCCACAGGTGATGAAGCTGAGCGATCGTGACATCAATACAATGAAAACAATCCTGGATACCGCTATTAAAACCGGTAATCACCATATGGTAGCCACTGCTTCAGACAAAGTAAAAACGGCGCTGGCCATCCAGGACGATATGCCCCCCTATGAATTGCTGGAAACCCTGCTAAAAGATTACAACTATATTTCTACCCGGCAATAAAGCGCACGTTTACAACACGCCCAGCCTGGAAAAAGCATAATACAGGCAGCTAACGTGCATAGCCTGCAATATAACGTTGTCTGCGAGCATCTGCTTTACCTCATCTATCGAGAACAGGTATACTTCAATCTCTTCGTTGGGGTCGAGGTGTTGACCAGCCACCTTTTGCCCGCCTGTGGCAAGGTACATATGCATCAGGTTGGTATTGGTGGAGGGGTTGGCAGAAATTTTGCCGAGGTATTCGTAGCTGGAAAAACGGTATCCTGTTTCTTCGAGCAGTTCCCGGGCGATGCCCGCTTCCGGATCACTGTCTGTATCGTCTACGCAACCACCGGGTATCTCAAACAGGGTTTCGCCGAGTGCATGCCGGTACTGGCGTACCATCACTACTTTGTTATCTTCGGTTAACGCCACGGCCGCGGCCCAGGTAGGAAATTCATACACATAATAAGGATCTACTATGGTGTTTTGCGGAGTGATGCACCGGTCTTTCCGAACGGTAAACCACGCTGCCTTGTACAAATACTCGGAAGAAAGCGTCTTCCATTTCAGGTCTTTCATGCAGTATCTTTTATTTCAAACAGGTAAATGTTTGCAGGCATCACCAGTTTTCCCGCTCGCGCAATGCCATAATATGCGCACAATGATGTTTACCGTGCCAGGCATAGCTGCCGAGTAAAAACCACAGCGATACCGGTCTTCCGTAGCCCGGGTGGAAAACGTTTTTATGCAGGTCATTGTAACCCATGGACTGCAACAGGGTATGCCAGCGGGCGTGCAAAGCGTGCAGCAGGGTCAATGATATATTCACCGGCACGTTTTTCACATCGTACAATTCCGACCAGCTCTTTTCATCGTACGTTTTTATAGAGGGGCAATGCTCGGTAAGACCCAGTTTAAACCTGCAGTAAGCATTCATGTGACTGTCTGCCACATGATGCACCAGTTGCTGTACCGTCCAGCCTCCTGGTCGGTATGGGGTATTCAACTGTCCTTCGTCGAGGTTGCTGATGGCATTTTCCAGCAAACCGGGCAGGTATTGAATATCTGCCAGCCATTCTTCTTTTTGCTGCTCAGAAAACGTGCAGGAAACGTAGGGCCCTATGGGGTATTGCAGTGAATGGACTACCGTCATACCGTTGATGAAATATTATTTCCGGGTGAATGGGTTATTTATTCGATTCCCAGCAGCTCTACATCGAAAATCAATGCTGCTCCGCCGGGTATATTGGCGCCCGCTCCCTGCTCGCCATAACCGAGGGTATAGGGTATATACAATTTGTATCTTGAGCCAACGGGCATCAGTTGTACGCCCTCCGTCCAGCCCTTAATCACCTGGTTCAGTCCGAAAGTGATAGGTTCGCCACGATCGCGCGAACTGTCGAATTTCTTTCCATCGATCAGAAAACCCTCATAGTGCACTTTTACACGACTGGTTTCGGTGGGTACAGCACCATCACCCTGGGTAATGACTTCATATTGTAACCCGCTGGATAGCACTTTTACTCCTTCTCTTTTCCTGTTTTCTTCCAGAAACTTTTCGCCGGCGTCGATCGTAGCCTGCGATTTTTTGCGCAGGAATGCCTGCAGTTGTTCGCGTATAGTCATATCTGCCTGTTGTTGATCTAATAGTGTAAGCTGGTCCTTCAATACATCGTCAAATCCCTGGTTCATGAGTTCGTAATTGATTTCCGTCACTCCCTGCGATTTGAAAAAGGTGGCGTCCATCATGCCCATCGCATAGCTGAAGCTGTCGAGGGCGTTCTTTAATACGGGAGGGCGAGCGCCTGCCTGCGCTTCAGATCGGACGGGTGTTTTCGCGGGTTGGGTAGCAGCTTTTTTGGGTGCGCCTTGCGTTTGTGCGTGGGTATACAGCGCAGCCGTTACAAATAGAGATAATACCAGATACTTCTTCATGTTGGTTGTATTTATAAATCGCTTATTCTGCCCGCAAGGTACGGCCTGTAAGGTGAATAAATACGTCTTCCAGATTGGCCTGCTTCACTTCTTTGGGTCGCTCAAAGCCGGTAGCCACCAGATCGTCTATCAGCCCGTCCGGCGTTTGAAGGGCTATAACCTTACCTTCATCTATGATCGCCACTCTGTCGCAGAGTATCTCGGCCTCATCCATATAATGCGTAGTCAGAATCACCGTGGTTCCCTTCGCCCGGATATCCCTGATCAGCGCCCATAAATTGCGTCTGGCCTGAGGGTCGAGCCCGGTGGTGGGTTCGTCAAGAAAGATGATCCTTGGTTGATTGATGAGTGTGGTAGCGATGGAAAACCGTTGCTGCTGGCCTCCGCTAAGCGCCTTGAACCGGCTGCGGGCTTTATCTTCCAGATCCACCATCCGCAGCAGCTCCATGGCATCTGCTTCCTGATTGTATAAGCCGGCGAACAGGCGAATGAGCTCCAGCAGGTTGAGGCCGGGATAAAAGCCCGAAGTCTGCAATTGTACCCCTATGATCTGCCGTATTTTCTCCGGCTCCCGGTCTATATCATATCCATCCACGATAATTTCCCCGGCTGTTTTCATTCTCAGGGTTTCAATAATCTCGAGGGTAGTAGACTTACCCGCTCCGTTGGGGCCGAGCAATCCAAATATTTCGCCCTCCAGCACATCGAAACCGATGCCTTTAACCGCCTCGAAATTTCCATAAAACTTAGTCAGATCCCTCACAGAGATCACCGCCTTTTGCTTCATCGGAAGCAAGTTAAGCCAGTTGTGTGGTACGGCAAATTTTTTAAATGCTTCTTATCAAATGATTATGACCTTTTGCCGCGTTATATTTGCGTATTTATCTTCTTTTACCAACACATATCAGATGCAGGTTTTCAAACTGGGCGGCGCCAGTATCAACAGTGTGGATCGTATCCGGGAGGCGGGCAACCTATTAGCGCAATACCGTGGGCAGAAAATACTCGTGGTTATTTCTGCCATGGGCAAAACCACCAATGCGCTGGAAAAAGTAACCGAGGCTTTTTTCGAGAAAAAGCAGGATCAGGCGCTGCAGTTATTTGAACAGGTGAAACAGCATCACCTCACCATAGCCAAATACCTGTTAATTCATCGGTTCAACGAAACGCTGGAAAGGCTCTCGCAATTGTTTACGGAAGTGGAATGGGCCCTCTACGATGAGCCTGTACGAGAGTTTGACTACTACTACGACCAGATCGTTTGTTGTGGTGAACTGTTGTCGACTACCATCGTCAGCGCCTATCTGAATGAAAAGGGAATAGACAATACCTGGCTGGATGTACGCGATATTTTACGTACCAATAACAGTTTTCGTGTGGCAGGTGTAAATGAAGATATTACCCGGCAGAACCTGCAAACCCGGCTGCTGCCGGCTTTCGAACAAAGCGATATGATCGTTACACAGGGGTTCATCGGCGCAACAGATGAAAATGAAACCACTACACTGGGGCGTGAAGGCAGCGATTTCACCGCCGCTATCATGGCTTCGCTGCTGGATGCGGAGAGCGTTACCATATGGAAGGATGTGGCAGGGGTGATGAGTGCCGATCCCAGATTGTTTCCTGATGCACAATTGATACAAAAGCTCAGTTACGACGAAGCCATCGAGATGACGTATTATGGTGCCCAGGTGATTCATCCCAAAACCATCAAACCACTCCGGAATCGCCGGATTCCTTTATGGGTACGGTGCTTTCTGGATCCATCATTACCCGGCACCCTGATTCATCTTACCAACGATGCCCTGCTTCCACCTGTGGTAGTGGTGAAACCCGGACAGGTGCTGCTGCACCTGCGTTCGCAGGACTTCTCCTTTATAGGAGAAAAAGAAATGAGGGGGTTATATCAACTACTGAAAGAAAATAAAGTGAGAGCCAACCTTATTCAAACCGGAGCCGTATCTATTATGGTAAGTATAGACGACGCAGACAATCGGGCGGAGGAATTGGCAGGTGCTGCGGCCTTGTTGTTCGAGGTACAGATGGAAAGAGAATTGACCCTGCTTACCATTCGTCATCCTACCTCTGAGCTATTTGACAGCCTTAGCAGCGGAAAATCGATCATCCTGAAGCAGGAGTCGACAGTTATGGTGCAGGCGTTGCTGCGCAATCTATAATGGGAACCTGTTTAGCATTTGATAATCATAACCCGCTAAATTTTCGCCTGTAAGGGCAATTACTGAGAGAAAGTGTGGTAATTATTACCCGTTGCAGTAAATTCCTGTTTTTTGCCCGAAAAAGGTGTTTCATTTGATGTTAAATAAGTATACAGAATATGTTAAAAATGTATTATTTACAAACTAAATAAAAATTGTTTTTACTTTTGCACTAAAGTTGCTAACTATTACGTTAGAAAGACTTGATTCTAAAACAACATTGTATACCAGAATTTTTATTTTATGAAAATGAAAAGATTATTATCTATTATCTGCTTGGCTGGCTTAACCTTGATGGCATGTAAAAAAGACAAAGATGAACCCACACCTGGTCCCGGCCCCGGTCCTGGCCCTGGTCCTGGTCCCGTTGATCCCGATCCTGTTAGTGTAATCGGTTATTGGGAAGGAACTTACGTAGACAACTCAAAAACACCGGCTGCAGAAGGCTACTTCGGCTTTTTGCTGCGTGCAGACAGCACAGTAAGGGTATATGTGGAAGATCCAGGTAAAGAGGTTACCGATACTTCTGCCGTTGCCTCTATCACCGAGGTTGCTGGAAAATTCAAGCACCTGACTGATGACAAAAAGGTCAATTTCACATACTTTGTAACAAGTGCACCGACCGTTGATCTGTCTACTTCAGGAACGCTTAATGAGGACGCTACTACATTAACAGGTACCTGGGGTAAATCACCCAGCGTCGATGACAAGGGTACGTACACCGTAACGCTTCAAACAGAAGAAGAATAGTTACCTGTTTCACGTAAATATTTCACAGCCGGGGTTTTACTCCGGCTTTTTTTATGGTTAAGTTAAAATAGCTGTTTCAATAAAACCAGCCTGGCGCAATAATGATACAACCTTTTATTATTCGTACATTGTACTGGATGTAAATTTGCCTATATGAATGCTGCCACAGGTAACAGAGAAAAGCGAAAACTTGTTTTTCTACTACTCATGATTCTGACGTTCGCATTGCTGAACAACTTTTTCGGAAGAAGATATTATGATAAGCTGGATAAAAACATGTCGTCTATATACGAAGATCGTTTGATGCCATCCAGTTATCTGTTCCGCTTAAGTGATCATCTATACCAGAAGAAATTGTTGCTGCAGGATATGCTCAACGGAACTGCTGCCACAGCGGCCCTGGATAGCCATAACCTGGCGGTGAGCAATATAACAGCCGCCTACGCTAAAACTTACCTCACAGAAAAGGAACAGGAATACTGGCATGCGTTTATTGTTAGTCTGGAAAAATACAACGCCGCCGAGGCTGCACAGCTACACCAGACCAATACTACCGGGATCAGCAGGGAGTTGAGTATACATTTTCTGGAAGCTGTATCTGTACTGAATACCTTGAATGAACTGCAGACTGTTGAAGGATTAAAACTGCAGGACGACTCAAAATCGCTGATTCACAGTACGAAGATGGGCGCTTACCTTGAAGTATCCCTGTTGTTCATACTCGGAATTATAGCGCTTTGGATGCTTACCACCTACGAACGGGTGGTATATCCGGTGCCTATGGGCGGCAGCTTACTCAATTAAAGGCTGCGAACCCTTGCCAACGCCTGGTGTAAAAATGCATTCGGCTATTTTTTAAACAACCGGATATTGGACAGGAGGATACCGGCAAACACCACGAGCATACTGATCAAATGTAAAAAAGTAAATTGTTCGTCGAGGATCAGCACGGCTTCCACACTGCTGAAAACCGGCAACAGGTTGCCAAACAACGCTGTTCTTCCCGCCCCCAATACGTTGATGGATGCATTCCAGCAGGTATACGCCAGCGCGGATGCACCGGCGCCGAGAAACAGGATAATTGAAATCAGTTTTATGCTCCAGTTAATCGGCGGAGATACGATGCTTTCTGCTATGAAAAACGGCAGCAAAATAATAGCCCCCAGGGCAATGGCCACCAGTAGAAAACTGCCGGAGCTTATTCCATCCGGTTTCTTACGGACAAGAATATTGTACACGGCAAAGCAGAACGCGCCCAGCAGTACCCAACGGTCACCTTTGGTGAATTGAAAACTGATCAGGTGTTGCCAACTGCCGCCAGATAATAAAAATAAAATACCGGCTACGCAAACCAGCAACCCGGCGAGCTTATAACCGTCTATTTTTTCCTTCAGAAATATACGCGCCAGTATTACAGACATCACGGGGGAAGAAGTAGTGCCGATGATGGCCAGATTGGTAGCCGTAGTGTAATGTCCACCTATATACACAAACGTGTTAAATAGCGCAATGCCCGACAAAGACAACCAGAAAAAATATCCCGCCGAACGCGTGATGGCCATCCATTCATGCTTCAACTGCCGTATCGCAAAAGGGAGTAGTACCATGGCAGCCGCTACCCACCGAAAAAAGGCAAGACTTACCGGGGGAATTTTTCCCACTACTCCTCTTGCCACTATGAAATTAGCTGACCATAAAACAACGGCGGTGACGGCCATCAGTAATGCGAGGAGTTGCTGTTTATTGGAAGGCTTCATACATACTGCGAAGATACGATGCAGGAAAATGTCAGGACATTAACTTTCGGCGGCCGGTATATTGTTGACAGTGATTATTGTATCCGTTTTGTTTCTGGTCTGCTGTATAACTATACGGTGATGTACTCCACATCGTGCGCTTCGGTTCGTTCCGGCACCTCCAGTTTGTGCAGCATTTTCTCCATTACCGCCGCCGGTACCGGATGCGGACGCTGCCTGTTTTGCAACAGCCATCGTTGGTATGGCCTTTCTATATACACGATCCTGATGCGCGCTCCGTAACTGCTGAACAGGCTGATGAGCTGGCTGCGCATTGGGCGTGTAATACAGGTAGCATTCCATACAAAATCGGTTTGGGTACGCAGGTATTGTTTTGCCTGTTCCTTAGCCTGTTGTACCACGCGTCCATTTCCCGACCGATCGGTCGGTTGTATTCGCTGTGCACGCCTGATTTCATCCAGACTGATGACCGGGGTATTGGTCAACCGGTGCTGTATAAAATAATCTTTACCCATACCCGGTAGCCCGCACACGATCGTTGCCGTATTGCTGTATTTGATAAAAGGCTGGTATTGGGGACTGCTTTGCTGCGATACATTACAATAGTGAAACCGGGCGGCCTCACTGGCAAAGGGATAGGGCTGATTCCATACCTGCTGCTCCATGCAATAAGCTTTAAAAAATTCCAGTTTCTCCAGCAAGGCAGCTTTGTCGGCACAATGCCGGCCCAATACGTCTGCTGTGGCCAGCAGGTGCAGCCAGGCCATAGACACTGTAAAAGAAGCCTGAATAAGATTCAATTGAGGATCGTGTTTATCCATTAGCCACAATGGCAATCCGTGGTGTTTAACGAGCGAAACAATCTTTTCCCTTTCGTGAAAAGGGAGCTGAAACTGTTGCATGATGATGCGCCGTGCTGTAGCGGCTCCCTTCCGGGCATGCCCAGGCGACACCACGGCTCCCTCGTGATTCATGAAAGTAGTGCTCCGTTTTTCCACGTCATGGAGCAAAGCACTCATCCATAATACCTGTTGATGCTCCGCCGGCATTTCTCTGTAGGGTTGCAAAGAAGTGAGTGCATCTATAACCATTTGCGTGTGGGTGGCCACATCTCCTTCGGCATGGTATACGGGGTTTTGCGGCACGCCATACATGTCTGCCACCCAGTCGTATTGACCCGATAGCGCTTCCAGTCGTTTATGCCATATGCTATCCATTTCCGTCATTTTCCATTTCGTGCAACAGCGGTGCCCTTTTCCAGTTTCGCGTCCAGTGTGCTCCTGTTTTTACGTGGTCTTTTCTTACATATTTAAACACGTTTTCCGCCAGCAGGTGTGCAGCAAACGATTCGCTGTTACGGCTTACAATTCCTTCCCGTGCACATGAATGCCCGTCTCGTACATCAACGGCATCAAAAATACTGTTTTGGCCTGCCATTTCTATAATGTGCTTTTTAAATACGGCTTCATCTTGTATATCAGTAGTTGTTTGCAGTACGGGTACCGTAGGGAGATCGAACATGGAAGCATAAAAGCAAACTTCTTCCCATCCGAGCCATTGATCCCGGCACCGAACCGCAAATACGTAATAGTGATGTGTTATCTTCCGATAGGCAATGCTGTGTATAGCGTACAGGTTTTCTCCGAATATTTCGAGTTCGCCGAGGTCGTGTTGAATGCTATTCCAAAACGTCCGAAGCGGGGCAGTCCAGGGGGTAGTGGAAGGCGTGGTATGTGAACGGGCAAATACGCCGTACCGGTTGATGCAATTGTTTTCGCCGTCCAGCTTTTCGGTATGTATAACAGCCGGCATGGTTTGCAATAGTTCCCAATAGTGGTATTGTATCCGATCGTCGTTTGTTGTACCGGGGGAGAAAGGATAATGTAATGTCCTGCCATATTTTAAACTACGCATGCTTCGTGCTTTTCCGATCTTATAAAACTATCTACAGACTACTAACGAAAATGTTTTACCAGGAAGTATATACACCTGCTGATCTTCACTGGCGCCAGGGTCTCGCTCCTCCTTCTTATCAGCGCACGGCGAAGACCCCGGCGCGACGGAAATTCATTATACGATATTACAAAAGTATATTATGCCAGCTAACGAGAATGTCTTACCAGAAAGTATATATACCTGCTGATCTTCACTGGCGTCAGGTTCTCGCTCATGCTTTCTTATCAGCGCACGGCGAAGACCCCGGCGCGACGGAAATCCATTTCCGATCTTGCAAAAGTATGTGCTGCCATATAAAAATAATTTTTGTCAGGAAGTATATACACCGGCTGATCTTCACTGGTGCCAGAGTCTCACTCCTCCTTCTTATCAGCGCACGGCGACGACCCCGGCTCGAAATAATGAACTGAACGATCGATATCGTCACAATTAGAGCGGCTTTTTACGGGTTGTGGCAGATGCAAGGCATAGGCATAGGCATCTTTCCCCAGGGAATGGCTTATCGGTAAAAACAGGTTTAAGAGGGGGGATTATCTACATCTAACGGATTACGGTAAAAAGTAGGTTTGAAACCTGCTGCTGGCGGTATCTGATACAGAACCGTCCTCATTTCTGTAGATGAAAAATGCCGCCAGGTATGTCCTTTCTTCTACAAAACGGAGCGCTTTAGACAATCCCATCGCCATGAGCGCATTGTCGTACGCATCGGCCGTCATGGCATCAGGGGCTATCACTGTAACGCTGATGAGTTCATTGCTGACAGGGTATCCTGTTGCCGGATCGATGAGATGATGAATACGTTGCCCACCGGTTTCATACAATCGCGTATAATTGCCAGAAGTGGTGACAGCCGCGTTTTCCAGGACTATCACCCTTTGCATCAGCTCCCCGTCATGGTCTGGCGCTTCGATGCCTATCTTCATCCTATCTCCTGTAGGTTTTTTACCCTTCACCCGTATTTCTCCACCCACTTCCACGATATAAGTTGACAATCCGCGGGCATCGAGGAACCCGGCGATGATATCCACACTGTACCCCTGCGCAATGCCGTTAACGTCAATGGTTACGCAAGGTTTTTGTTTTCGGAGCGTAGATCCCCGGAGCGAGAGTTTTTCCGTACCTATACAGGGTAGTATGCCCGTTATAGCAGCGCTATCGGGAAACTGCCCTACGGGCTGCGCACCGAACCCCCAGGCCTGCACCAGTGGACCGACGGTAATGTCGAACAAACCGTCTGTATCTTTCCATACCTCTAGTGCGCGTGCTACAACGGCTGCCAGATGCGGATCTGTCTTCTGTTTTTTCTTTGCTTTGTTGAACCGGCTGATAACAGACTGCGGCTGGTATATCGAAAGGGAACGATCCAGTGCCCGGAAAAGGCTGTCTGTTTGCGTTTTCCTGACGATGCTGTCGGTAGCATAATAGGTAATATGGTAAGTAGTGCCCTGCGCTGTGCCTTCAATAGTAAATGGTTGCAGGGGAGGTGGTGCCTGAAAAAATGTGCCAATAAAAAAAAGCCAATGCCATGCCATTGCTCAAAAATACAACAAGCTATGGTATCGGTAAGGCCGGCCGCACGCTATTAATTAATTATTAAGAACGGCATTTTCGACCGATCAGGTAAGGGGAAGCAATAGTTTTGCGCCGGCATCTTACCTGATCGTCCGTGCTGCTGTACCTCCTTTTAATAACCGCGGTCTTGTGTCGATAAAATTTCAAACGTTTGCATTGAGCTGTACAGAAATAAATAAAATTAAAGTATTATGTTTATGACCATTACTAAACCAAAACCAACTAAGCTCATGAAAAAACGATTGCTTTGGTTACTGGCATTGCTATTGCCATGCACTATGTATCTCTCCGCACAGGATAGATTTACGGTTACCGGTACGGTGAAAACAGAAAGCGGCGAAGCACTCCCCGGCGCAACTGTTTCGATAGAGCATTTGACAACAAAATCTACAGCTTCAGCCGTGACGGATGCCGAGGGAAATTTTTTACTACAAAATCTTATAGCAGGTAAGTACAGTGTCACCGTAAGTTCGGTAGGGTTTCAACCAGAAATCATTTCGGAATATGAAGTGAACGCAGGGAGTACCCAACTTAACGTAACATTGACTGCAGCAGCACAAAGCCTCGACGACATTGTAGTAGTGGGTTACGGAACGCAAAGAAAGAGAGATGTAACAGGTGCTGTCACCTCTGTTAAAGCAGAGGAGTTTAACAGAGGCATTGTGAACACGCCACAGCAACTGATTCAGGGGAAAGTAGCGGGCGTGAATGTTACGTCGTCTAGCGGTGAACCAGGCGCTGGCATGAATATCCTGATTCGTGGCGCAGGTACTGTTAGAAATGGAAGTTCTCCTTTATTCGTATTGGATGGTATTCCGCTGGACAATGCCGGTACCGGCAGTGGCGATCCGCTGAACTTCCTGAACCCGCAAGACATCGCTTCCATTGATGTGTTGAAAGACGCATCGGCTACCGCTATTTATGGGGCGAGGGGTGCCAATGGTGTAGTAATCATCACCACCAAAAAAGGAAAAGCAGGATCGTCTAACCTCAACTTTACCTCCACCGCTGGTATCTCTAATGTTGCCCGTAAGCTGCCCGTATTCTCTGCGGAGGAGTTTAAAAAACAAGTGGTGGCCGTTGGCGGCGAACTGGAAGATCATGGAGCGTCTACCGACTGGCAGGATGAAATATTCCGTACCGGCACTACTATCGAAAACAACCTCACCCTCAGCGGTGGCGCAGAAAAGCTTGTGTATTATGCCTCGCTGAATGCACATAATCAAAACGGTATCCTGAGGGGAAGTAACCTTAAGCGGTATACCGGTCGTTTCAATGCCACGCAAAAGTTCTGGGACGACCGGCTGTCTATTGATATCAACCTCACTGCTACCAACACCAACCACCTGCGTCCTAATACCGGATCGATGCTGGGAAGCGCGATCTCCAACAACCCGACCCTGCCGGCAAGAGATGCTGATGGTAACCCTGCGAGGTTTGAAAACGTAAACAATCCCCTGCTGGAAGAGGAGTTGTATAAAGACGTTACCGGTACTAACCGGGTATTGGGTAATATTGCACCCACGCTCAGGATCATCAAAGGGCTTACCTACAAGCTGAATTTTGGTATTGATAATTCCGCCGCCAACCGCGACATCGTTAATTATGCCAATGCAGTACCGCAGAGAGACGGAAGGTTTGAAACGCAAATGATCAAAATGCGCAACAGACTCATAGAAAACTACCTCACCTATACCACTGATTTTGATAAACACCACCTGTCGGTACTGGGCGGGCATTCGTACCAGAATATATTTTACCAGTTAAGGGGCTCCAGCATCAACAAATTACCGCTTAATGATCTGGATCCGATCTATAACCCCGGAATAGGGCAGGAGCTGACCATCGTAAACAACCTCCCTTATGGCAATGCGCATATCAACGAACTGCAATCCTATTTTGCACGTGTAAACTATAGTTTCGACAACCGTTACCTGCTAACCGCTAACTTCAGGGCAGATGGTTCCTCCAAATTCGGGAGAAATAAAAAATACGGTTATTTCCCCTCTTTCTCACTCGGATGGAACATTACGGAAGAATCGTTTATGCAAAATTCTGTTTTCAATGAGTTGAAGCTGAGAGGTGGCTGGGGTATGACAGGCAACCAGGAAATAGGGCCCAAGCTAACCCAGGCTCTGTTTGTTACCCAGGTAACCGGCAGTGCCAGTTATCCGCTATACCCTACGGGTGAATATCCGCCGGGAACCTTTTATCTGAAATTAGAGAATCCCGACCTGCAATGGGAAGCCACTGCGCAGACAAATATTGGTTTAGACTTCTCTCTGCTGAACGGATCATTGTCCGGATCTGTAGATGTATTCAACAAAAAAACTAATATGCTGTTGCTGGAAATCCCTCCCAGAGATCCGGTACAGCCGGCTGGTCTGTTCCATGCCAATATTCCCAATATGGAAATTGAGAACAAGGGCATAGAATTTGACCTCGCCTATCGGAAAAGAGTAAACCAACACTTCAGTTTCGGACTGGGTGGTAATGCTACTTTTATGCAGAACAATGTGACAGGTTCTCCCTATCAGGTTATCATCACCGGTACGGCCAGCGGCTCCGGCCTTACCAGCGCCACCGTTAACGGTTATATGAATGGCCACCCGATCGGTTCTTTCTATCTGCTGGACTTTATAGGTATAGATGAAAACGGCGTAAGCAAGTATGCTGATACCGATGGCGACCATGTGATAACGCCTAAAGACAGAATCGTTGCCGGGTCCGCCATTCCAAAATATCTATATAGCTTTTTCGGTAACCTGGCTTACAGAGGATTCGACTTTTCCGTCAACTTCAATGGTGTGGGCGGAAACAAAATTTACGATAACACCGCCACCGCTAATTTTTATAAAGCAAAAATTGCCAAAAATAGCAATACAACGCTTGAAGCAGTACAGTACCCGGAAGAAGACATCAATAATGCTGCAGCCGTTAGCACACGCTACCTGAAAGATGGTGCTTATCTGCGGTTAAACAATATGACACTTGCCTACAATTTCGATACACAGTCGTTGGGTATCAAAAACTGGTTTAACAATCTTCGTCTGGCAGTTACGGGGCAAAACCTCTTTGTGATAACTAAATACGATGGATTTGATCCGGAAATCAACACCGAACGATCCAACAGCACAGCGGTATCGTTTGGTATAGACCACAACAGCTTCCCCAGAGCGCGCGCTGTTATTTTCAGTGTAAACCTATCATTCTAAAACCTGACTATATATGGTAAAGAAAATATTTTATATGCTTTCGGCATATCTTGTTATATCACTCCTGAACAGTTGCACCAAACTTGAGGAAAAAATACTGGACGAAACATCCAGCACCGGCGCGACCGATAAGGAAGTAACCGAAGGATTGATTGCACCCGTATATGCTGTGTTGCCTTCTCTTTTTCAGCATACGCAATATTTTGCACTACAGCAGATTTCCACTGACGAGGCGATACTGCCCTACCGAGGTGGCACCGATTGGGGTGACAATGGCATTTACATATCGCTGCACCGGCATGAAACTACCAGTGCTGATCCCAATGTCCGGAATGTATGGAATAATATAACTCTTGGCATCTCAAGAGCCATACTTGCGATCACCACCCTGCCCAACAGCAGCGACCCCAATGCCGCGCTATTCCTGGCAGAAGCCAGAGGCATGCGGGCGTACTATAACCTGCTGAGCCTTGACCTGTTTGGGGTAGCGTTTAAAAAGGACGACCCTAAGGTAAACTCAGAAATATTGAAGGGAGCGGATGCGGTAGAATATATTAAATCGGAACTACTGGATATAGAACCCATTGTACGAGACGATACGGGTCCTGGAAGAATCAGTAAACAGGCTGTATGGGGATTGCTGGCGCGTTTGCATTTACAATCGGCTGTTTACCGCGATATTTACGCTGCGGCTTTTAATTTCACAGCAGAAGATATGGACAAGGTGATCGAATATTGCGATAAGCTCATCAACTCCGGCAAGTTTGCTTTGTCTGCTGAGTACTTTGAGATTTTCGACGATGCCAATCATACCAATAAAGAATTGATTTTCGCCATTGATCAGCGGGCCGACCTGAATGGGCATAACCGCATGGCATATTTTTCACTTTCCGGCGATCAGTTTCCATTGGCCGCGTATCCCGGCGCCAACGGCACCGATGGTCCGGGCATTACATCTGATTTTTATCAAACCTGGGCGCAGGCTTATGCACCCGATGATCCGGCAGATATGGATGGCCGTTTTTTCAAAAGAAACCATCCGGATGAAGAAGGATGTATTCCCGGCGCAGACTTTCACATCAACCGCGGAATTCTAAGAGGGCAACAATACGGACTGATCAGAACCAGCGGTGTGTTTGAAACCTGCCCGAACGGAGATATGAAAATAGGTCCGCTGTATAGTGTTACCCGCAACAGACCAGATCTGGCTGTAAACTTTACTGAACAGATCGATTTTTCCGTTGCCGGAAGCAATTACAATAACGGATACCGGGTATCGAAATACGAATTCAGCAGAGGCTCGGTAAGCGGAAGAAATTTTGGAGAGCACGATATTGTAATTCTGCGGCTGGCAGACGTATACCTGATGCGAGCAGAAGCTAAACTGCGTAAAGGGGCAGGCAATGAAGCCGCAGCCCTGGATGATGTGAATACCATCCGGGCCGCCCGAACGGCCAGGGTTATACCGCCTGCTTTGACAGAGATGAATCTTGAACTACTGTACAGAGAAAGAGGGTTTGAACTGTATTGGGAAAACGTTCGTCGTACAGATATGATCCGCTTCGGGAAATACGAAGAGCCCTGGGGCGAAAAAAACAATAGCGACCGCCAAAAGCGGATATTCCCCATTCCACAGAATGCGATAGACGGTGCTTCAGACCTTCCAGGCTATCTGGAGCAAAATCCAAGTTACTAAGGATATTGAATGTTGTATATGTAAAAGCCGCCGTATCAGTTTGATTATACGGCGGCTTTCGTTAATATATGCTATACAACTTATTGTAGTCTGCGTCCATCGTAATCACTGCCTTCTTCAGGCAGCAGCGGAAACCTTACAGGAGCGTTGTTTCTGTTAGAACGATAAATAGCAGTAAACAACTCCACTGTTTTTCGTCCGGCTTCTCCATCCACTGCCGGGGAGCGATGGTGCAGGATGGCATCGCAAAAGTCTTCGTGCTGCAACTGCATAGGATACTCCACCATACTAACGGTATTATATAGCTGCTCGTCTTCCTGTATCCAGCCTTCGAGTAAATGCTCTTCGCCTGGTATCGTCCACAAATCATTGACCGGAATATAGGGAGCGGCCGGCTTGCCCGGAAGAGGCATTGAACCACCATCAACCTGCACACCTACAGAAGCCGCATTCGACCCGTGTACCTGTATCTTGCCATATATGCCCGGTTTCATAGAATTACTTACAATGATGTTGCCGAGTCCCCCGTTTTTGAACTTTACAATCGCCACAGCCGTATCTTCAATTTCAACGTAAGGGTGATTGAAATTGCGCCATACACCATATACTTCCGCTACATCACCCATCATCCACAGCAACAGGTCCAGTTGATGCGAAGCCTGGTTCACCATTACCCCTCCGCCCTCAGTATCCCATTTTCCCCGCCATGCATCGCTGTCGTAGTAGGCTTTGTCGCGCCAGCCCAAAACATTTACTGTACCGAGTATTGGTGTACCGATTTTTCCGTCGTCGATGGCTTTTTTTACCCTCTGTACCGGTTGCAGAAAACGACGCTGGCTGATCATGCCGAGTTTGACCCCCGCGTTGCTACAAGCCCGGATCATGGCATCGCAATCCTGCAACGACGATGCCAGTGGCTTTTCCACCATACAATGCGCGCCGGCAGCGGCGGCTTCCAGTACTGCTTCTTTGTGATAGGGGTGAGGCGTACAGATCACTACGGCATCTATCTTTGCTTCCCTGATCATCGCCGTAATACTGTCGTAGGGCTCCAGATCATATTGCTTGCCGAATGCACGGGCTTTTTCCATACTCCTGCTGTAGATAGCTACGCAATCTGCATTGGATGAGCGCTTCAGCGCTGCTATATGCCATTGACTTACTTTTCCGCAACCAATAATGGCTGTTCTTATTTTATTCCCCATAGCTAATGCTTATTGATCTGCGTCAAAATAAACCAAAAAAGCATAACGGTGACCATAAATGGTGAAAATATCAATAAAAGCAGCTGTATTGGTGATACTGTATTCTGTCACCACCGTATCCAAACGCATGAATAGGCAGCTACGGGTTGCTGCGACCATCTGCATATAAAGCATATGCTACGGCTGGTACAGCGACTCATCTGCTTCGCTGAAACGAAATATGACGTGCTGGCGCGCGGTATGTATATCCAGCCAGATGCGGTTCAGCGCTGTATGGAGCGTGGCTGCCTCCATTCCACACAAAGGGTATAATTGCTGTACGGTGTTGACGGAGCTAACGACCAGATGGTGACTCAGTTTGCTCAACACATCCAGTTCAGCCTGCGGCCAAGCCCTCTTGGCAATGCCCTTCTCCCAAACGCTGTGCAGCTTATTGACAAATGCGTTGCGGGCTTTCCCTTGCAATTGCGCAGCCTGTTGTAATGCATCCGTTAAAGCGGATGACGGCGAGAGGTTGTATCCAGCATCTGACTTTCTTTCAAAAAGTGCACGGCAGCATGAAAGCCAGTGTTGCGCCATGCCGCTGAAATTAGCTGCCATCGTCACTTCTGCAAATGTTTGAAACGGAAAATAAAAAATGAGATCCGGGAGTAACGCGCTTCCTGCCTCAATATGAAAACACCGTTCGGCAGGCACATATACCTGTTTTGCAGAAAAAGCATGGCTGGCCGTTGCCTTCATTCCCATTGTATGCCAGTTAGTTTCTATCACCACCTCTTCCGTTTTCAGTATAAACGACCGCAACAGAGGGCTACCATTTTCATCCGTCACATATTCCCCTTGGCGCGTGATGTAACAATTAGCCGTAAACGCTGTGGCATGAGGCGCCCCGGTGGCATATTTCCAATACCCGTTCACGCGGTATCCCTGTTGCTCTATCTCAGCAGTGCCGCCTGCTGCACCACTGCCGGACAGGCAGGTAGCGGGCGATGAAAAAAACTCGCTCCGGATATTTTCCGGCAGAAAACCGATAAACCAGTTCGCGCCGGCGCATAAAGTAACCGTCCAGCCCATGCTGCCATCTGCTTTTGCCAGCTGTTCCAGTGTTTGCACCGCTCCCGGCAATCCGAGCCCCAGCCCGCCGAATTCACGCGGCACATACAGATTAAACCATTTTCGGGTATAAACAAGCTGTAGCAATTCAGGCGCCAGCATGTCTGCATCTATCGTCTGTGTCAATACGCTACGGATGTTTTGTATATCTTCTCTGTTGACGAACACCTCCATTCTCCTTGAATAATTATGGTTGTAAAATTAGTAAAAGATGGTTTATATCGTGTTGTGCTATATTTACCCTGAAAGCGCTCTTTCGTAAGGGAGGGATACCGAAACAGGCCATTCAAACCTGCTGCCGGTATAGCTGTTTTTCAAAACCTGTCATGCTATTCAAAGGTTTCAAAATTTTTCACTACCATTTTCGTTCATACCGATGCAAACATATTCCCTTATAATACGATATTGCCGATAGTGCAACGGGTGCTGTTTTTACCAATATTTTACACCTATTGTCACCTGCAATTTGCGTTTTTTCAATAGATTTAATAATGCGCCCTGTTTTTTAAAACAACCATCTTATGGCTACACTTTTCAGCAATATTAAAAATGCGATCTCTTTTTTCAGAAAAATTGATCTTCATGAATTGAATAAAATATCCCGGAAAGTAGATATTCCACGTGTCATGCAAGCCTTCTCCAAGCTCGACGATGGACAGGTAAAACAATTGCTGAAGATGCTGGAGGGAGGGGGGAAGCCCACTAAAGAGCTGCCAGCGATCAACGGAGATTTTTATGAATTGAACCTTCGATTGAACGAGGATGACCGTGCTACACAGCTAAAGGTGCGGCAATTCATGGAAACTGAGGTGGCGCCGATTGTGAACCATTACTGGCTACACGACGATTTTCCGCACGATATCATCCCGAAGTTTGCGGAATTAAATCTTTGTGGCGTAACCTATCAGGGGTATGGGTGTCCTGGAAAGTCTTTTCTTATGGAAGGAATCATTGCCATGGAAATGGCAAGGGTAGATGCGTCCATCGCCACTTTTTTCGGTGTACAGAGCGGATTGACCATGGGGTCGATCTATATGTGCGGATCGGAAGAGCAAAAGGCGTATTGGTTACCCCGGCTGCAGCAGTTCCAAAGTATAGGATCATTTGGCCTTACAGAACCAGACGTAGGATCCGGTGCCGCAGGTGGACTAACAACTACAGCTAAACGAAACGGTGATACATGGATATTAAACGGTCAAAAAAAATGGATCGGCAATGCCACCTTCGCCGATGTTACTGTTATATGGGCCAGAGACCTGGATGATAATCAGGTGAAGGGTTTTCTGGTGAGAAAAGACACTCCTGGCTTTGTTGTAGAGAAAATAAAGGGAAAAATGGCGCTCCGGATTGTGCAGAACGGACTGATTACTATGACAAACTGCGAGGTAAGCGAAGCAGACCGTTTACCACTGGCTAATTCTTTCAAAGATACTGCCCGGGTGTTGCAAATGA
Source organism: Agriterribacter sp. (assembly GCA_037190905.1). GTDB lineage: Bacteria > Bacteroidota > Bacteroidia > Chitinophagales > Chitinophagaceae > Agriterribacter. The sequence continues at coordinate 176,071 of JBBCKG010000003.1, forward strand.
CACGTGCCGGCGTAGCATGGATGGCCGTAGGCTGCGCCCGCGGTGCCTATGAAAATGCATTGGATTACACCAGAAAGCGCAAACAGTTCGGTAAACCGATTGCATCATTCCAGTTGATACAAAACCACCTGGTGGAAATGCTGAGCAATCTTACAGCCATGCAATCCATGGTGTATCGATTGTCGGAACTACAGGATCAGGGATTGTTGAAAGACGAGCACGCCTCGCTTGCCAAAGTATTCTGCTCCCTGCGTACCCGTGATATCGTGAGCCAGGCAAGAGAAGTGATGGGCGGTAATGGTATTTTACTCGATCACAACGTTGCACGATTTGTAGCCGATGCGGAAGCGATATATTCTTATGAAGGAACCAAGGAGATCAATTCGCTGATCGTTGGCAGGGCCATTACCGGCTTTAGCGCATTTGTGTAAAAGCCGTATCAACTCCGTTGGTTTTAAAAACAAGGGCTATCGTCAAAATAAAACAGGGAAAACCGGTCGGGCCTTCCCTGTTACATGCTCAGTATATACCGGGCACTTTATTTAACGTTTGCGCTCACCACCTTGGCAAGATCGAACATGGAGATTTGTGATTTACCGGCGAAAAGGGTTTTAAGCTTATCGTCAGCATTGATCATCCGCTTGTTCTTACTGTCTTGCAAGCCATGCTTTTTGATGTAGTCCCATATCTTTTTAACGATGTCGGGACGTGAAGCGGGTTTGCTCCCAATAACATCTGCCAGTGCAGCACTTGGTGTGAGCGGTACCAACAGCGCAGGGTTAATTTTTCTTTTTTTCTTTGGCGCAGCTTTTTTTGCGGCTTTTTTAGGAGCAGCTGCTTTCACTGCTTTTTTGGGCGCAGCTTTTTTTGCTGCTTTCTTAGGGGCCGCTGCCTTTTTAGGTGCTGCTTTTTTTGCTGCTTTCTTAGGCGCAGCTTTTTTCGCTGCCTTTTTGGGTGCTGCTTTCTTCGGCGCAGCTTTTTTTGTTGCGGCTTTTTTAGATGTTGCCATTGTTTGAGTGTATTGAGTTAGTAAGTAGAATAACCTGATAAAGTTATATAAAATAAATGCATGTAAATACAAGCACCGGGCAGAAAATTATTTTCTTTCTTTTCCGCAGGGGCAGGAACACGGTAAGATTTCAGGTATATGATTCTCTCTCCATTAAAATCAGTGCAAATGCTCGTTGTTTTACTAGGTATAAACACTTGTTTTCTCTGGTGCAAAGCAGAAAAATTCAATACTGTGTATACCGGTGAAGGGATCGTTCTGGCCCTCGCCTGGAAGGGATAATCTCACAATATTTAATATTTTATACATGTTGTTTATTGGTAATAATTAAACCGATTTTAACCCCTATACCCCGCCTTCGTTGGTAAAAACTTACAACTGTGATGACCTTTTCGGGTTTATGACGATAAGTAGAAAATTGAGTCATGCAATATGCGCCTGTAAAACTGTTATCAGCATTGTTAGCTATAATCTTATTGAATTCCTGTTCCTGTAAAAAGGATAAGCCAGCTATGGGTGGAGCACTGCCGGGCCCTAAAATCACTATGACCAAGGCGCCGGATGATTACAACAAATGGGAATTGACTATCGATGCTGCGGCTGCTGACCGGGCAGATGTATGGGTAGACCTGAACAACAACGGCTTGAAGGACGACGGTGAAGCTGTAAGCAGATTTGGTGCGGAGAGTGCAGACATCAATGTTTTCCCACTCGGCAGTTCGAAAGAAATTGTATTATATGGCAAGGTTACCAAACTCGGGTGTAGTAACAATGAGCTGACGGCGCTGAGTTTTTATGAACAAACTGGGCTAAAAGAACTGGATTGTTCCGGTAACAGGCTTAGGGTACTTAAACTGTCGGCATTGCCGATGCTGGAAAAACTGGATTGCGGCTTTAACGAACTGACCGCACTCGACATAACAGAGAATGTAGCATTAAAAAGCCTCGAATGTTTATACAATGAGTTGACCACCTTATTTTTATCCAACAATAAGGCTTTAACCTATTTAGAGTGTATGACAAATAAGTTGACAGCACTTGACTTATCTCAGAACACGGCATTAGAAACATTGAGTTGTTCCGATAATGCAATGACAACGCTGGCTATATCCGGCAACAAATCGCTGACCACCCTTTATTGTATGTCAAACAAACTGTCCGTACTGGATATTTCCAATAATATTGCCCTCACAACATTGGCCTGTGCACACAACCAGCTTACCAGCCTGAATTTCTCAAACAACCCTGCTATTAACAACGTAGACATAAGCCGGAATTTGATAAGCGGCGGTAACATGCAGGCTTTCCTAAACAGCTTGCCGATACGCAGTTCCGCTAACAAAGGAACATTGCATGTATTAATGTACCCGGACGGCAACAGTCGCCCTGCAAACGCCGATATATTAAGCGCAAAATCGAAACATTGGGAGCTGTATGAATTTAATAGCGCCGGTGAAAAGTTTAAGTTGTGATGGTAAAGAGATGATTGTCCTCACGCTTTTCCTGCCTATGATCACTACATAGAATCCGGCAAATACCGTCCGCTGTATAACGGTAACATAGCCGGCAGCACGAATTCCAGCGGTTTAGGTACCTCCCTCAACAACTACCATTACGACCAGCTCAACCGCCTGGTGAGCAATGATATCTACGCCGGGTTCAATGGCTCAGCTTTTAGCTGGTATAATATATACGCTGACCCCCGTCATCGCGAAAAATTTACTTACGATGCCAACGGCAACATAGCCAGGGTATGGCGCACCGGGTATATGCACACCAACCCGGTGATGGACAGCCTCACGTATTACTACACCCCCGGCACCAACCGGCTGGATCATATCCGCGATTCGGTTCCTTCTGGTAAGTACGGTCCCACTGTGGATATTAAGAATCAGTCACCGGGCAATTATCAGTACAATGCCATTGGCAACCTGGTAAGCAGCGTGGGCTACGGCACCAATAACATCAAATGGAATGTATACGGCAAGATAGAAGAAGTAAACAAACAGCAATTTTACAACTCAGGTACCCGGTTCCACCATTATTATTATGATCCCTCCGGCAACCGGGTAGGGGTAGCTCATCGTGCGGTGACGATGCACTACTTCACCTGGTATGTAAGGGATGCACAGGGAAATGTGATGGCGGTGTACCAGGTAAACGAAGTGACGGGAGCCAGCCAGGGTACGCTCAGGCTGACAGAACACCATATGTATGGCAGCAGCCGGCTGGGTATTATAAGGCGCGACATGGATGTTGACCAGCCAAGGCTGGCGGGAGAAGAGATGGAACATCTGGGTAACGGATATTTGGTTAACTTTACCCGTGGAAGGAAGCCCGCCTGCTGACGGCAGTCGGGCAGGTTCTTTGAAATGCGAAACGCAGTGCAGCATTCGCCGTGGCTAAAGCCATAAAAATGCCCACCGCAACAACCAATCACCTGGGCAATGTATCTGTTGTTGTATCAGACCGGGTGCAGCCAATTGCTACTCCGGGCTCTGCTACCACCATTCGGGATTTTTCTGCGGAGGTGAGCACTATTGCGGATTATCACGCTTTTGGTACGTATGCACGCACCTTTAACTCTCCCGTATCCAGCTATCGTTATGGGTTCAACGGTAAAGAACTCGACAATGAAATGTTTGGTCTGGGCAACGAACTCGATTACGGCATGCGGGTGTATGACCCGAGGGCAGGAAGGTTTTTGAGTGTTGACCCGTTACAAAAGAAATATCCTGAACTTACGCCATATCAGTTTGCGAGCAATAGTCCTATAGATGGAACAGATTTAGATGGCAGGGAAAGAATAGATCAAAGAATATTACAGGATAAAGACGGTAATACTCAACTTCAAACAACTGCAACCGGGCCTGCTTCTAAAAGATATTTTCATAGCTTTTGGGAAGTTTCTAAAGTTCCTCCGCATTATAGAGTGGAGTTTAATCAACAGCATTATTGGTTCGCTGCTTCCACAGATGCTTCATCAATTCATTTAAAACATGACGGACGTCTGCATATACCAATATACTCTTTAGAGCAGTACGAGCGGTTTGTACAGAACCCCCAAGCATTTGATCTAGTTTCAGAACAGCAGTCTACCCGTGCAGAGAGTAGGCGAATTATGTTTGAAGGTGCAGAAATGGCTTTAGTAGCCTTGGCTACCCATTCTCCGGGTATGCTAGGTGCAATGCGTGTTAGAACTAAGCCCAAATCATCTCCTCTCACTAACGTAAATAAACAGGCGGCAGCGTCAAATAACACATCAAATTCGACAGATCAATCAAAATCAACTAATGGAATTGTAGATCCAACTCAAAATAGAGTGAAACTTAGAAAGGGAACTATTCAAAAAATTCATGAAAATCAACCTCGAAATGATAAAGGTGAAATGATAGACCCCAATACTAAAAAGCCATTAAAACCAGATGAAACAGATATCGGTCATACTCCTGGAAATGAATGGCGTAAAAGAAAGAGAATGCACAAAGAAAAAGGAAGTACACGAAAGCAGGTTATTGAGGAAGAAAACAACCCGACTCTTTACCAATTAGAAGATCGACATGAAAATCGGAGCCGTAAACATGAAAAAAAGGATTAACAAATATTGATTATGAACAAGGAAGAAAAAAAGTTCAAATTATCATCGGAGGAAATTAAACCAATTTTGACTTTAGGAAAAAGTTGTATTGCTTCGGATATGATCACAGTTGATGGGTTACCTGTTGGGTATATGTACCGTGAAGAGCCCGAGTTTGAATTTGATAGCGGATGGCGTTTCTTTTCGGGGAAGGAGGACCAGTCTTACGCAGATAATCCTGATAATATGATGATATACGATCTGAATACTATAGTTAATTATGATCCGTCTATTATTAAACTGTTGGATCAAAAGATTGGCTCAGAGTATGAACGAGATGCCACCGGAAATTTTAGATCAGTTTCAGGGTAAGCACTGTAATGGTAATAGTTTGTCCGATAATCAGGATTTCAGAAATTGTTCAACAACAGCCATAAAAAAATCGCTGCATTTGCAGCGGTTTTTTTATGTTCAGGCGAAACGCTTTTTTAGCTTTTAAATTCAATTTTCCGCAGAGCTTATCCGTAAAGCATGGCGTTGGGATAGCTCTGCGGCAGGCAGTCAATAAGGATATGAGTTGATCTGTTGCCTAGAGCTAATGCTGGACGAGCATTACATTTACTGCAGCGACCGTGTAGGAACGGTAAAATATACTAACTTTAGCGTGGATCGTACGAAACGGGCCATAACCGGCTATTCGGTGAACCTGAATGACAGTACCTACCAGTACAGTCTCACCCGTGGGATCAAGCTCTTTGAATTGACCAACCACCTGGGCAATGTAGTGGCCACCATTACGGATGGAAGCAATCCTGCTACCAGCGGTGGAGCAGGTATAATAACAAGGTTTGTGGCCATAGGCGTTTCAAGGGCGGACTACTCCCCGTTTGGATCGCCGCTCACGCTTCGTAATTCCAATGTTTCAAGATACCGTTACGGTTTTAATGGCAAAGAGCTGGATAACGAGGTATCGGGCAATGGCAATGAACTGTATTACGGCATGCGGGTATACGACCAGAGGACGGGGAGGTTTTTGAGTGTGGATCTACTGACATCAAAGTATCCAATGCTTACTCCCTACCAATACGCAAGTAATAGTCCGATACAAAATATTGATCTGAATGGACTGGAGGGTGTAGGTGCAAATCTTCGACCTTATCTTTTTTCAGCTCACCTTCAGAGGGTTAATAATGAATCAATTATTTTGAAATTGCAGCATCCGACTTGGAGTAGTTTGCGATTATTTGCAAAAGCCTCTTTGAACGTTACTACTGGTTATCCCCATGATATACTTGATGTCGCTGGATTAGTTCCTGCTTTTGGAGAGCCGGCAGATTTGATTAATGGAGTATTATATACTTTAGAAGGGGATAAAGGGAATGCTACATTAAGTTTTGCCGGAATGGTACCGCTTGCCGGAGTGGGAGCTACTGGTCTAAAATGGGCTAAGAATGTTTTAAAACTATCAGATAATGCTTTTCATAGTGCTAGTGGCTTAGTCTTCAAAACAGGTAGTAAACACGGTAATAGACTAGCACACGTACTGGAACATACAGCCGATGATTTAGGTAAATTCAAGCATGGAGTTTTCGACTTAGGAGATAAGTTAATAGAGAATATTGATGATGCGTATTCAAAAGTACAATCTGTAAAATGGAATAAAAAGTTATCGGTTGGTGAATCGGAAACGATAGACGGCATAACCAGGTCAATACGAAAGGAGAAAAGTGGTATAATCTCCGAAAATTATGTTGTTGATATGGGTAAGAAAGTAGGTTATGAAGGAGGATCAGCAGGATCCAGAGAGGCTTTAAATAAAATTAAAATATCCGTAGAGAAAGGTACATCTGATGTATTGACTGCCTTTCCTACAAAGTAACAAGTATTCTTTATGAGTCGATTAATTGAATTTTGGTTAGAGCCTAATGAAAGATATTTGCACAAAGATTTTATTATGCATATTCGAAGTTTGAATAAATATTTCCGGTTTGATACTTATTACTTTTGGGATGGGGATGCTTCAACAGATAATTATAAGTCTCTAACAGAAGTTATAGGAACCTATTTAAAAAAATGCAGTCAAACAATATTATCTATATCCAAAGAAGAAAAAAGATACATCCCAATTGATTTTTCCGACCAGTATTATGGATGTTTTTGTACGAGGTATTATCAGGAAAGTGATAAATATGTTTTAAATTATGTTGTAGTGGAGAGTAGATTTACCACGATTTTTAATGAAACCGAAAACGATATTGATTTGGTAGTGACCAATGAAGAATTACCTACTGAATTTTCTTTATCAATGACAAAAGACGATGTACTTGATAGTTTTGTTTTAATTCCTTCTGTATTATCAAATAGGAATTAATAGTTTCTTTTTTTCTTATCTGAAAGCCTGTTTAGTTTTAAAATTTTGGATATAGGTATCAATGACGTTGAAGAGGATGTTTTGGTGTCGGCATCCATTTTTTGTATGTCGATGATACGTTCCACTGTTTCTTTGTCGTAAGAGGCGTTCTCGCCTTCTCCGATTAAAAAATCCACCGTTACACCAAAGGCTTTAACCATTTTAGCCACCATTTCAATAGAGGGGGGGGCTCTTTGCGCGTCTATTGTGTCAAACTATTCTACTACATATGCATCATAGCTTAGCCAGGCTCCTCATTTATGTACAATACCTTTGCGTAGTGCAAGTGCTACCGCTTCAGTACCTGAGTTAACATGTAGCTTGGAGTAAATGTTTTTTAAATGGGTCTTAACGGTTTCAAAAGAAATATTTAATTGCGCCGAGATCATTTTGTAGCTATTACCATCAACGAGTAGTTCAAGTATTTTTTTTTCCTGGTTCGTAAGAGCGTACTCACTTTTACTGTTGGGGTGAGTAATATTTTTTCTGAATAATTCCAGTACCCTGCTGGCGATGCCGGGGGTGATGGGAGAATCTCCATCAGCAACATCTTTTATTGCCTGCACATATCCTTCTGGTGTGGTAGATTTTAAAATATATCCTGATGCCCCTGCACAGATAGCATTAAAAATGTAATCATCGTCAAAAAAAACAGTTTGTATCAAAATCTTTATATCGGGATAATGCTGTTTCACTAATCGGGTTGCTTCAATACCATTGATGCCCGGCATTTCAATATCCATCAGGATGATGTCGGCAGGCGCTATTTCAAGCAAAGCAATGATATCCTCACAGTCGGGATAAGTACCGGCGCACGCAATGCCTGCTGTGTTATTCAGTAATAATTCAAAGGTTTCCCGCAAATGTTTATTGTCCTCAAAAACTGCTACCCTTATCAAAATATTATTTTTTACAAAATTGATGAATAAAACTCAACCGGCAATCCCCCGATTTCGGGATTTACTTCACCCCTTCAGGAGATTAATTTTATACCCTTAAAAATTATTGTATGAATAAGATTTTCCCTACACTGTGCTTGCTGTCAGGCCTTGCTTTAACGCTGCTTTCCTGTAATAAAGATAATGCCTCTGATGACGACCCCATTGGGCCGGATTTTACTGTAAAAACTTCCGGAATATTATGTTCAGGTAACAATCAATATAGTTATAATTCAATGTATTCCGTCGTAGACCCTATTCAACCTTATGACCCGCAGTTAAACGAGGGTGGTAGAAACCATATGTTTATGACCAAGGCAGGCGACTTGGAAGTAAGGTTCCAAATGAAACGACACGATGGCACCACCCCTTATATTGCATTTCTAAAATCTATACAATATTCAGGCTATTTTTTTAACACTGATACTTATAGTATGCAGTCTAAAACAAACCCTGACCCGGAAACGGTATTTATCATAGAACGTGATCCAAACGATATAAATCAATTCAGTATCGAGTCAAGCATGCACCGGGGTTATTTTTTAGCCCCCACCAGGGAAAATAGGCCTGCCGGTTCCTATTCCAGGCTCGTGCCGGCTTTTCGAAAGAGCAAAGCTTATTGGCATTTTCGATAGGCGGATACGAAGCTCCGCTTGCGCTTATTTAGTATATTGTTGAATGGTATATCGCATACTTACTGTCATTGTTTTGCTGTTTGGCGTTTTAGGCCAAACCGATGCTCAAGGGTTATCAACTGATTCGCTCACTAATGAATTACAAAGAGCGAAAGATGATACTACAAAAGTACACCTCTACAGGATGCTTGTCAGTACTTCTTTGTCAGACAACAAGCCATACGACGCTATACAATATGCTAAAGCCGGTGTTTATTTGGGCAAACAGGTTGATTTTGACAAAGGAGTAGCTGGTTGTTATTTGAACCTGGCATTGGTGTATAACACTATTTCAAAGTTTGATTCTTTTTTTTACTATACAGACTCTGCCATTTACTGGTCAAAGAAAGTAGACGATCCGAACCGGCTGGCATTAGTTTACCTGAACAGGGCTGATGCTCACATGCAGCAACGCAATTTCAAACAGTCCTTACTGGATTGCGATACAGCCTTGGGTTATGCACAACAGGCCAACAGCAAAGACCGCAGAGCGCGGATCAATCAAACGATTGGCTCTATCTATTTTTTTCAGGAAAAGTACGAGGAAAGTAAAGCGTATTACGAACTTGCTTCAATATTGTACCAGGATCTGGGTAATAAAAAAATGTATGCAATAATACTTAATAACCTGGGTAATGCTTATAAAAGGCTAAACCAGTATGATTCTTCTATAAGATATTATAGCAAGGCAATACAGTTAGCCCAGGAAACCGGCGATGAAACGAATATGAGCATGTTTTACAGCAATATCAGTAGCTTATATAGTTTTATCAAACAGTATTCAAAAGCAGAAGCTAACGCAAAGCTGGCATTACAGTATGCATTAGAGCAGGGTGATGAAGTTGACCAGGCCAACGCCTACATGAATTTTGCCGAGAGTTATTTACCTCAGAAAAGAATAGATGAGGCCATAGCGGCCGGACTTAAAGCCTATGCTATTAATGACCGGTACGCATTAATTGAGGAACAAGTGGATGCTGTTAAGATGCTGGCTGAAGCTTACTCCGAAAATGGCAATTACAAAGAAGCGAACTTCTATTTCAGGAAAAGCAGGGATCTTAATGACAGTTTAACGAAGAAAAAATTCGATGAACAGATTGCCAGGATGCAAACAGCTTTTAAGATGGAGGAAAAAAACAACGAAATAACCCTGCTCACAAAAGACAGGCAAATGCAGGAGCAGAATTTGTCCCGGCAAAGGTTATTGATAACGGGCTCTTTACTTTTATCGATCTTGGCCATTGTAGCCATTTTTCTTTTAATAAACCGGCAGCGACTAAAACAACGCATGAAAGAATTACAATTGCGCAACGAAATTGCAAGCGATCTGCATGACGATGTGGGCAGTTCACTGAGTAGTATTCATATGTTGAGTGAGATGGCTTCGTCAGATAAAATATGGGTACCGCAACAAAAAGATATTTTGAAAAAAGTAAGCGCCTATTCCAAGGAAACCATGGAAAAAATGAGTGATATCGTGTGGATGATCAAACAGAGTGGTCTGGAAGATAAAAGCCTAGAGGAAAGAATGAAGCATTTCTTTTACGATATATGCAAAAGCAAAAACATACAGCCTTTTTTCCAGGTAGACAAAACGGTTTTACATAAACTCGATCCACCTCGACGCAAAATGCTGTACCTGGTTTTTAAAGAAGCGGTAAATAACGCGGTAAAATATTCAGGAGCTAGTGAAATAAAAGTATCCATTACGCAAAACGATAAAAAATTGCAGATGGAGGTAACCGATAATGGAATTGGTTTTGATACAACAACCGCCCCAAAGGGGAATGGCTTAAAAAATATGCAAAACAGGGCTGCCGCATTTAAAGGTAGCACAATAATCCGATCGAATGTTAATGAGGGTACGACTGTGTTAACGGGAATATATTTATAAATCCAGAGGCGCTTGTGGAACTTCTACAGGTACATGCTCGGTAGAAACTCTAATTCCACCAGTCATAATAGTCAAAACACCAGGTATGCCATTACTATTGGATAAGCCGGCAGTAATGATGGCATTTGACAGCTCTTTTCAATAGTGTTGATAAGGGGAAAAACAGGCATAAAGAATTTTTGTAAATTCTTTTTTGAAGTAAAATACTACTGCCAAAAATTCGGGTTTTGGGAGTGAATGTTTAGTCAGCTTTGTTGTCAATCTGTACCAACGAATAACCCGCACAGACAATGAAATTTTGTGTGTTATTTCGTATGTCAATTTTGTGTCAGAAATAGTGGTAAGAAGCGGGAAAAAGAAAGAAGAACTGACACACGCAAAATAAAAAAATAATCCTGTAAGTTGTTGACTTACAGGATTATAATGTGTCTGAGACCGGAATTGTTTTCCGTTGTTTTTAAACAACTTAGAAGCGTTGTCTGCCTCCTAATTCCGAACCTGAAGAACATTTCATAAAATGGGTTACATTTTACGATCTCGTGCCCGGGACTGGATTCGAACCAGCACGCCGTTGCCAGCACCACCACCTCAAAGTGGCTTGTCTACCAATTTCAACACCCGGGCGCTGAAGGCGGGCAAAGATAATTTTTTTTCGGTTAAGTTTTATCTACGGTTAAGAAAACTTATCTACAATTCATCTGAAATTATATTGGTGCAATCGTTTGTTAAGCACAAACCCGCTGTGGTATTACACCGGAATAATTATATTGGGCAAAATTTTATACGAATGTTATCTGTATGCGAGCAACAAGAGCATGGATTTGATAAACTGATACTGGAAGACAAAGGTCATTGCAGGGTGGAGCTGGTGCCTGGCTGCGGAGCCATGCTGCATGCGCTGAAGGTGTACAAAGGAGCAGCATACCACAATCTGGTAGACAGTTATACCGATAAGCACAACTTCTCGGAAGCCGCTGAAACCGCCGGCTTCAAGGGGTTAAAATTATCGCCGTTTCCATGCCGGATCAAAAATGCCCGTTATGATTTTGAAGGAAGGAAGTACCACTTGCAGTCGTTCACCAACGGGGGCGATGCCATGCACGGTATATTGTACAATAAACCCTTTGTGGTGGCAGACAGCGTTGCAGGCAACGAAAAAGCATCCGTTACCCTGGCATACGATTATACCGGCTCCGATACCGGCTATCCCTTTCCTTACCGCTGCGAAGTGGTATACACCCTGGAAAAAGGCAATCGCCTTTCCATTGCTACCACCATCCTCAATACCGGCGATCAAACGCTTCCGGTGGCTGACGGCTGGCATCCCTATTTTACGCTGGGGGAGAAGGTAGATGACCTTCATTTACAATTTTGCTCCGACCAGATGCTGGAGTTTGACAAACTGGTACCCACCGGCAAAATACTGCACAACGACCGGTTTCTGCACGGAGCGGCTATTGGCAATATGGAACTGGATAATTCTTTTCTGCTGAATCTTGAAGCTGCGCAACCCATGTGTACGCTGCGGAGTAAGCAATGGGAGCTTGCATTGCACCCCGATGCCAGCTACCCTTATTTACAAATCTATATCCCCCCGCACCGCAACAGCATTGCCATCGAAAACCTGAGCGCTCCTCCGGATGCTTTCAACAATAAAATGTCCCTCACGGTATTGAAGCCGGGAACGGAGGCGGTCTTTACCACAACCCTGGTGGCGAAAAGCCGTTGATCAGTATTTCACAAATCGTCCGGTTAAAATGCTGCCCGGGGTCTGCACCTGTATAAAATACATCCCCGCAGGCAGGGTATGCACTGGTATGCGCTGGCGGCTTTTTCCATGCAGAAGGGGGGTACCTGAAGTATTGAATACAGTGTAGGCGTCTGCGAAAAGCGGGGCACCACTTTTGTCGCTGAGGCTAATCAGCGAGGTGGCCGGGTTAGGGTAGAGGTGAAGCACCGGCGCATCATCCGGAATGGGCGTGTGATTGAAAGGCGCGTTCAACGCGTGCGAACTGAGTATGGAAGCGCGTAATCCTGATGGCTCAAAAAGTTGCTGCATTCTTCCGGCCTGTCCGTGGGTAAACATGAGGGCACAGGCATCGTCGGAGAAATCCATAAAATTCATAAACATATCTCCATGCGGACTGTTATTGCAACCACCGGGTTTCACCACCGGATAGCTGCTGCAACCGCTGTTGTAGTTGCTTTGGGGAGGCGTATCGTCTACTCCGTCATCACCACAGTATTGATCGCCCCAGAGGTGCTTGAGGTTCAGCCAGTGGCCTATTTCGTGTGTGGCGGTTCTGCCTTTGTTGTACACAGGATGGCTGATGTGTAAGGTGCCGAATATATCGGTGCGGATCACTACGCCGTCTTTTTCAGGAGGGTCGCCGGGAAAGGAGGAATAGCCGAGCATACCGTTTCCCAGCCGGCACACCCATATGTTGAGGTAATAACGGCTGTCCCATGCGTCGGAGCCGCCGTTTTCGGAAAACTTCATCCGGTCGTCCTGCTTCCAGGTCTGCTGCGCGGTTTTCCGCCGCACGATTCCATCAGTGGCCCTGCCTTCCGGATCGGTTTTTGCCAGCGCAAACCGGATGCGGGTATCTGCAACCATCGGCTGAAAAGCAGGCGGCACTTTTGAAATATCCTCATGTTGAGCGGCAAAATCACGGTTCAGTGCCTCTATTTGCGAAAACACCTGCTCCCGGCTGAGGTTGTCTGCCGCATCTTTATACAATATGTGTACTACCACCGGTATGGTGATCAGCGGGGGAGTGGCGGTTTCTTTCAACTGCTGCCCGGATCGCAATTGCTGACCTGTAACGGCCGGCTGGCGGCCCGGCGTATCGATGGTATGGCAGCGCAACTGTGCAGATGCCTGCTGCGCATGCAGTAAACCCAACAAAAAGATTACAAATACAATCCGCATGGCTGATACTTTGATCAGCTTTTCAGGGAGATATTAAATTCAATGGAGATGGTAATTACAGAGGAATTGGCAGTCGGTGGAAAACCGGATGTAAAATAATGGAATTTATTGGGGGCGAACAACTTTAATCACGCTGATCGTCAATGATTTAGCATATATCAAAGGAACTGTCTCCGTTCCGCAGCAGGGTACGGTCCACCTCAGCAATGAGAAACACGCTGCCGCATATGAGTATGCAGTCGTTGTGGCCGGATTGCCGGAGGGCATGGCATAAGGCAGCGTTCACATCCGGAAACACCGAACCCTGCAGCCCCTTTTGCCCCGCCAGCGATGCCAATACTTCTTCCGGCATGGCACGGGGTATCTGCGCCTTCGTGAAATAATACGTGGCAGCCGCAGGCAACAGTGCCAGCACAGCCGCTATATCTTTGTCTTTCACCATGCCTATGATGATGTGCAGGTTTTGGTATTCGGTTTTTTGCAACTGTTCGGTAACCTGCCGTATACCGTCTTTGTTGTGGCCCACATCCAGCACCACCATAGGGTGTTCGCGCACTACTTCCCAGCGTCCGTGCAGTCCGGTGATGGCAGCCGCCTCAGCCAGCGCCTTCTCTATACGGCCTTCAGCCAGCTCCCATCCGGCTTTCTGTATCAGCGGCAGGGTAGCCAGTACCGTTATCAGGTTGCGGGTCTGGTACAGCCCCGTGAGGTCCAGCAGGTAGCTGTTGAGGGAGCCGTCTTTTTTTCGCACGGCCACTTCCAGGTGCCGACCGCGCCGGGCATACCCTTCGCAATACATTTCCCGGTCGGCAAATACCAGCGGTGCATTTTTTCCGGCAGCAGTTTGGTGGAAAATACCGTCTGTTGCGGCACTGCTTTCCCCGATCACTGCGGGTGTGTGGTGTTTGATAATGCCTGCTTTTTCGGATGCTATCGCCTCGATGGTATCTCCGAGGATGTTCATATGATCCATTCCGATATTGGTGATCACCGATACAATCGGTTCTATGATATTGGTACTGTCCAGCCGGCCGCCAAGTCCCGTTTCTATTACGGCAATATCTACCTGCTGTTCAGCAAAATACTCAAACGCCATCGCTACCGTAATCTCGAAAAAGGAGGGTTGAATCGCTTCGATAAGGGGGCGCACTTTACCGGTAAAATCTACCACGAAATCTTCGGATACCATTGCGCCGTTTACCCGTATGCGTTCCCTGAAATCGTACAGATGAGGGGAGGTGTACAAGCCGGTGGTATAACCATTTTCCTGCAGAATAGCCGCCAGCATATGGCTTACGGAGCCTTTTCCGTTGGTGCCGGCTACGTGAATGGTGCGAAACTGCTGTTGGGGGTTTCCGAGTTTTTCGCACAAATGGCGCGTATTGGTAAGGTCTTTTTTTATGGCATCGCTGCCCGTACGGCTAAACATGGGCAGGGCGCTGTAGAGATACGCCACCGTTTCCTGATAATTCATATACTGTTGCTTAACGATGCTTAGTCGGCAAAAGTAAGCTTAAATGAGATGATATCGGAGGGTATGGGCTGGCTGTTCCAGTGCGGATGAATGGCCAGCGCTGCGCCGAGCGAGGTAGCCTGGGCCACCGAAGCGGCATACACTTCGATGGAGGGGAATGCCTGGGCCAGCAGCTTCATGTAGATGGGGTTTTTGCTAAACCCGCCGTCTACAAAAATCCGCTTCACCTCTGTATCTTTCAGCACCAGTTGCGATGAAAATACCTGCCGGTCCATGATGTCGGCTATTAATTGGTGATAGGCAGTTTCATAATCGGGAAAATCGCTCAAATCGCGTGCTGGAAAAGCGGTAATGGCGGCTTTTCCTTCTACGGGCAGCGGTTGTAACAATCCGGCGGCTATGGCCGGGTTATACGATACCGTATTGTAGTAATCGTCGGCCTTATTGAAATGAGCTGCCAGCCTTTTTACCTGCTGCTCATGTTCATACCCTGCAAACAGGCGCGACGCCTTTACAGGGTTGCCCAGATAAGTCATGTAGCTGAGGCAGTCGTGCTGAAGTTCGTACACGTTCAGCGGCTGGCTGTTGAACGGATTCAGGCTGATAGACCAGGTACCGGTGGATATCAGCATGAAAGGTTCACTAAAGCTCCGCAGATAGGGGATCAGCGCCGATGAACTATCGTGCAGCCCGATGCCTGCCTGTATGGTTTTGCCCCCCGCCTGTATTGCATCTGTCTGGTCGGAAGAGCGGAGGGGGGCGAGTTTGTCTATAATGCCCTCGCGAAACACCCATTCGTGGTACGAGCGTTGCGGGAAATTCCACAAACCGGTATGGCAGCCGATGCTGGTAAGATCCGAATAGGGCTTGCCTGTAAGCAGGTAACTCAGGTATTGTGGCAGGTGAATAGAACAATCCACTGCATCGAAAACGGTTTTGCGTTCGTGTTTGAGACGATACAGTTGCAGTCCCGAGTTCAGGCTTCCCAACACGGGCGAAGCCGTATGCATCGAAAAAGCAATTTCACCGCCATAGGTATCGTAAAACTTTTTGGAAAGCGCCTCCGGGTATTTCTTCAGATAACTATACAGGGGAGTCAGCGGAGTGCCATCTTTACCAATATGAACAAAACTGGCGCCGTATGCGGTGAAATTAACAGCTACAATATTGAACGCTTCGAGCTGAAGCAACTCGGCAAAAGAAGATTTCACCCAATGCGACAGCGCCGCCACATCGTCGCAGGCATCACCATCCTCGTCTTTGATTTCCTGAAAAGGCGATGTTTTTTCATATACAATCTTATACCTTTCATCCATCAGGAAAACCTTTTTGTTGGTTTTCCCCACATCATAAATTGCAATAACCGTCTGTGACAAGTGCTGTTAGTATTTAGTTGTCGGCAAAGAAAATTATAAATCGGATTACAGGCAACTAAAAGTCATATTAATTACAAATTGTCAGTAGCCTTTTACCATATATATAAAATCTTCTACTTTTTTCACCTGCTGGCTCCTGTCGAGCGTACGGATAGAAGAATGGGCCGGCAGCTTAATGCGTGGAGCTGTACTGTCTGTTTTCAACTGTTCCACCGCCCGGTATATATTGCTCGATTTGATGGCAAATACCACACCGTCGGCCGTTTTCTGGCGGGTGCTCAGCACGCCGATCACGTCTCCTTCTTTGTTGAGCACAGGGCCGCCACTGTTGCCGGGGTTAGCAGAAATGGATAGCTGACAACTGAGGGTATCGCCATTAAAACCTGTTTTAGCGCTGAGGTAGCCTTCGCCATATACGATTTCTTCTCTCGGATAGCCCAGGCTGAAAATCGGCTCTGCCAGGTCGGCACTCGCTTTTCGGCGTATACCATAGGGTAATGAGGGACTGCTTTTATACAGACTGTCTACGATCTGCAAAATGGCAATGTCCATACTGTCGTTGAAATAGATGGTTTGCGCGCTCAGTTCCACACCAGAGCGGTTTTGTACCGTCACTTTCTCTGCCTGGTTCACTACGTGCGCATTGGTAATCAGGTAGCCCCGGGTATCTATCATAAAGCCGGTACCGCCGAATTTGGCCGGCATGGCAGGGATTTCGATTTTGTTTTTTACATCACTGAGCTCGCGCCGGGTGCTGTTCTGGTTTTTCTCCAGTATGTCGATCTTACGACCAAGGTTCTCAATCTGCGCCTTATCGGTTTTTGGCGTCAGGGAAGTGATGATGCCGCTGATGGCCAGTGCGGTGATCCCGGCAATGGAAGCCGCCACCGTAATGGTTTTGCGCGAGCGCTGCCACAGGTACACGAGTTTGCTTTTGCCGGAAGATTTTTGAATGGTTCCGTCCTGCACCAGCCTGGCATGCACTTCGTGCAGGGTTGACTGCAATTGCTCGCGTTCACCATATCGTTCCATCTGGTTAATAAAGAAGTTGTGGTCTACGACCATCTGGTCCACTTCCGGATTGTTACGTCGCAACTCTTTAAAGAGAATGATTTCCTCCTCAGACATTTCTCCCCGGAGGTAACGCTCCACCATCTCTATCAAATGAACATCGTTATTCATGGGGGTTACCGTTTTTATATTGAGTAAAAAACAATTTTTTCAATCGTACCAGACATTTGTATTTCTGGTTTTTCGCGTTATCGGCATTGGTGTAGCCAAAATCTGCGGCTATGTCCTGCATATTGCGCTTTTCTATGTAAAAAGCCCGCAGCAAACTCTTGCAAGGCTCACCTATGCCATTCATGGCCTTCTCCATCATCGCGAGCTCCGCGTTTCTTTTTTCGTGCACTCCCAGATCTTCTTCCACGTACACCGTGTTTTCTACGCCATTAGCATTGCGTTCGTACCGGCTGTTTTGTTGCAGCTTTTTAAACCACAGCCTTCGGCTAACAGCGTATAAAAAGGTGCTTATCTGGCAGTTAATTTCAAAATTACTACTCCTCGACTTTTCGTATAATACCACCATCGCCTCCTGAAAAACATCCTTCGCGTCGTCGTCGGTGCCGTTGTGATGAATGACCAGCTTTTGTACCAAACCGAAATGCTCTCTGTACAATTGCTCTACCACCGCCTTATCATTGTGAGATAGCGCTCTTAGCAACTGCTGTTCCTTTATATATTTCACTGGCTGATATTAATACTGAAAAAGCGTGTTTGGTAACCCAAAGTTGGGCAAAAATAAATTTCTAAAAAAGTCGGGTTACCTTTTCCGGCCCGACGGTATTAATAATCACTAATTATTAAAAAATAAAAACAACTCAGATGAAAAAATTATTCCTGATTCTTGCAATAGGCACATTTGCAGCATGTAACGAAGCCGCTAACACAGCAAACGACGCTGTACAGGAAGGCGTTGAAAACGTTAAAGAAGGAGCTGAAAAAATCCAGGAAGGTGCAGAGCAGAAAGCAGAAGAAATTAAAGATGCAGCCGAAGCCACTGCAGATAGCGTAAAAGCAGCCGGCGAAGCAGCAGCAGACAGCCTGAAAAAGGCCGCTGAAGCAGTTAAGAACTAATCGGGATCGATTTTTTATTGGCAAGCAATCGTTGAGGCCGCTTCCGTAAGGAGGCGGTTTTTTTTGCAAAAAAATAAAGGAAATATTTTTTTTTTAGATTTTAATATTACATTTGCTGCGCAATGAATAGAACAAAGGCATACGGATTCTTTTATTTTTTCTTCTACTTTACCGGTAGACCGGGATTGCTTTTGTTGAAAAAATAAAATATCGAACTCAACATAATCAGTCCCGGCTAGATGCCGGGATTTTTTATATCATTAATACCCGTTAAAGAACCAGTTTTTATGAGCAGCGATACGCAAACCCTACCACAGCAAAAAAAACAGGCAGCCAAACAGCCGGTGCCGGTGATAGCCATACAGGGATATGAAGGCAGTTTTCATCAGGTAGCTGCCCACCATTTTTTCGACGGAAACGTACAGGTGGTTTGTTGCGATAATTTCAGGGATGTGGTGAAAATTGCTTCTCATAAAAAAGAAAGCGATGGGGGCATTATGGCCATCGAAAACTCCATCGCCGGAAGCATATTGCCCAATTACAACCTGTTGCAAAAAAGTCACTTAAAAATTGTAGGCGAGCTGTACCTCCATATCGTACAAAACCTGCTGGTAAACAAAGGGGTGACATTGGAAAATATTCGCGAAGTACATTCACACCCAATGGCTTTGCAACAATGTTTTGAATTTTTAGAGCAGTATAACTGGAAACTCATTGAGTCTGAAGATACTGCGCTAAGTGCAAAGCAATTGAAAGATACGGGCAGCACCCATGTGGCAGCTATTGCCAGCAACCTGGCTGCCGAATTGTTCGACCTGGACATTGCTGCAGCGGATATTCATACGCTCAAACATAACTATACACGATTTCTGGTACTTCAGCACGAAGACCTGGCGGAAGTAGTGGAGGGCGCTGACAAATCATCGGTTTATTTCCATACCGATCACTCGAAAGGAAGTCTGGCTAAAGTACTGACTACCATTTCAGAAGCAGGCATTAATTTAAGTAAATTACAAAGCTCTCCTTTGCCAGGCACCAATTTTCGCTATGCGTTTCACGCCGATATGGAGTTCGACTCCCTGGAGCAGTTTTACAGGGTAATACGCGACCTCAAAGCTATTACCGAAGATTTGAAAATTTACGGAGTGTACAAAAAGGGAAAAGAATACAACTAATTAAAAAACTGATTTTTATACTATTTATATACATAAGATAAAGGAATGGTATCAACGGCACACAGACTGGATGGAATAGGGGAATACTACTTTTCCGGGAAGCTCAGGGAAATTGATGAATTGAACAGGCAGGGCAAACAAATCATCAACCTCGGAATCGGCAGTCCCGATCAGCCGCCGCATCCGGAGGTAATCAATACCCTGCAGCAGGAAAGCCTGAAACCCAATGCGCACGGGTACCAGGGGTATAAAGGCAGTCCTGTTTTGAGAAACGCCATCGCCGCATGGTACGAAACATGGTACAACGTATCGCTGAATGCTGATGCGGAAATACTCCCGCTGATAGGAAGCAAAGAAGGCATTATGCATATCTGCATGACCTATATCAATCCGGGCGATATTGTATTTGTTCCCAATCCAGGCTACCCTACGTACAGAAGCGCTGCTACCTTGGCCGGCGCCACGGTGGTAGAGTATACACTATCAGAAGAAAACAACTGGATGCCTGATTTTGAACAAATTAAGACGGTTATTGCTACAAAAAATAAAAGTAGAGATACCTTGTTTTTTGTAAACTATCCGCATATGCCTACCGGCCAACCGGCCACTATGGCAATGTTTGCCGAACTGGTTGCATTTGCCAGGGCCCATCAACTATTGCTGGTGCACGACAATCCTTATAGTTTTATTTTAAACGAGCAGCCGTTGAGTATACTGGCAGCAGAAGGGGCTAAAGAGGTAGCGATAGAATTGAATTCGCTCAGCAAGTCGCATAATATGGCCGGCTGGCGTGTAGGGAGTGTATGTGGCGCCAAACAGCGGATTGATGAGATATTGCGCTTCAAATCGAATATGGACAGCGGTATGTTTCTGCCGGTGCAACTCGCTGCTGCAAAGGCGCTGGAATTGAAACAGGACTGGTTTGATGACCTGAATTCGATCTATAGAAAAAGAAGAAATAAAGTGTATGAACTACTTGATATCATAGGATGTACATACAACCCCTCGCAGGTAGGCATGTTTGTATGGGCCAGGGTACCGGGTGGTTATGCCGATGGGTTTGCGGTAAGCGATGAGGTATTATACAATGCGGGCGTGTTTATTACTCCGGGAGGGATATTTGGCAGCGAAGGGAATGAATTTGTAAGAATAAGCCTTTGCGCCACCGAAGAAAAAATAGCAGAAAGTATAGAAAGGATTAAAGCATCAGGAAAAAAATAAAACAACCATGTTTCAAACGGTGACCATCGTAGGGGTGGGGTTGATCAGCGGCTCATTTGCCCTGATAGCGAAGGACAAAGGCCTTGCAAAACAGGTGATAGGCGTAAGCAAAACCGAGGCCAGCCTGCAGAAAGCGAAAGCATTGGGTATTATAGACACCTATCTGCCACTGGAAGAGGCGGTAAAGCAGAGCGATCTGATATATGTGGCTATTCCGGTAGACGCTACCATTCCCATGATACAGAAAATCATGGATATGGTAACAGACAGGCAGGTGGTGGTAGACGCCGGTTCTACCAAGCAGGCATTATGCGAAGCCCTGGCCGCACACCCGATGCGCAGGCGGTTTGTAGCGTCGCACCCGATGTGGGGTACCGAATACAGTGGGCCGGAGGCAGCCGTAAAAGATGCGTTTAAAGACAGAACCTGTGTGATCTGCGAAAAGGAAAAAAGCGATCCCGATGCCGTAGCTACCGTAGAAGCGGTGTACCGGGCGCTGGGTATGCGGCTCACCTATATGAACGCCAATAACCACGATATGCACGCGGCCTATGTGAGTCATATTTCGCATATCACATCCTTTGCGCTGGCAAACACCGTGCTGGAAAAGGAAAAAGAAGAGAGCGCTATTTTTGAGCTGGCCGGGGGTGGCTTCGAAAGTACCGTGCGCCTGGCCAAAAGCAGCCCGGAAATGTGGCTGCCCATTTTCAGGCAAAACAAAGAACACGTGCTCGATGTGCTGAACGAACACATCACCCAGCTCCGGAAATTCAAGAGCTGCTTCGAAAAAGAGAACTACGAGTACCTGGAAGAATTGATGAAAAATGCCAACAAAATCAACCGGATCATTAAATGATCTGCGGGTATATGGACGAAAAACTTATAATACGAACCGTAAAAAATGAAAACAATCAGCTAAATGCTGGTTATCTTTGCGAAAATTTTTAAACAGATATATGATTACATTTGAAGGGTTGGGATTGGAGGAAAGATTGGTAAAAGCTACACAGGCTTTGGGTTTTGAACAGGCTACGCCTATACAGGAAAAGGCCATTCCCGTTTTGTTGAATGGTACCAAAGACCTGGTAGGACTGGCACAGACCGGCACCGGTAAAACAGCCGCCTTCGGGCTTCCGCTCCTGCATCTCGTTAACGAAAAAGAAAGGTTTCCACAGGCGCTGATTGTATGTCCCACAAGGGAACTATGCCTGCAGATTGTTCACGATCTTGAATTATTCAAGAAGTTCATGCCCGGCATGCATGTGCTGGCTGTTTACGGCGGTACCTCTATCGGCATGCAGATCAGAGACCTGAAAAAAGGGGTGCAGATTGTAGTGGCAACCCCCGGCAGACTCATTGATATTATTGAAAGAAAAGCCATCAACCTGGAGCAGATCAAGTACGTAGTGCTCGATGAAGCAGATGAGATGCTCAATATGGGATTCCAGGATGATGTGGAATTCATACTCCAGAATACGCCCGCCAGAGAAAGTACCTGGCTGTTCAGCGCTACCATGCCCCCGGAAATCAGGCGCGTGAGCAAAAAATACATGGAAAGCCCGGTAGAACTAACCGTAGGCAAAGTAAATACCGGCAATAAAAATATCGACCACCAGTATTATATTACCAGCGCTCCCACCCGCTATGAAGCCCTGAAAAGACTGATTGACTTCAATCCGGGCATCTACGGCATTATATTTACCCGTACCAAAGCCGATGCCCAGCAGATAGCAGAAAAGCTTACCCGCGAAGGGTATGATATAGATGCCCTGCATGGGGATCTGACCCAACAGCAGCGCGATAAGGTCATGGGCGAATTTCGCGACAAAACCCTGCAATTGCTCATTGCTACGGATGTGGCTGCCAGGGGAATTGACGTACAGGGAATTACCCATGTGATTAACTACGAACTCCCCGACGACGTGGAGGTATATACCCACCGCAGCGGAAGAACCGGACGGGCGGGCAATACCGGTATCTGCATGTCTATCATACATAGCCGGGAAATCGGTAAAATACGGCAGATAGAAAGGATTGTACAGGTGCCTTTTCACAAACTGGAAATACCCTCCGGAAAAGATGTTTGCCGCAAGCAGTTCTATCATTTTATGGACAACCTGCTGCAACAGGAAATAGACGACACCAGCTACGAACCTTATATACCCATGCTGGAAGAAAAATTCGCCGATATCAGCAAGGAAGAAATACTGAAAAGGCTAACAGCACTGGAGTTCAAACGGTTTCTGAAATATTACGAAAATGCCGAAGACCTGAACCTGCGGGAGAAACCCCGGGAAATGAGAGAAAGAGGAGGCGACCGCAGAACTGCTTTCGATCGCAACGATCGCAGGCGTGATGGCAGAAGAGAGTATGGCAGCAGCGGCAACTATACACGGTTGTTTGTAAACCTGGGAACCAAAGACGGGTTTTATAAAGCGAGTTTCCTGCAATTTATACTCGATATGAGTGATCTCAGGAAGGAAGTACTGGGCAAAGTAGACATGAAAGAAATGAACAGTTGGATTGAAGTGGATAAACAGGCGGCCCGCCAGATGATACGCTCCATAGATGGTAAAAAATACAAAGGCCGGAGTATCCGCATGAACGACGCAGACAGTCGCAGATAACCAATAATTAACTAATTTACATATCATATAAAAAAACAACAGTATGCAAGCGGTTGATAACAGCATGAAAGCAGTAGTGCTGGAAAAATTGAATAAAAAACCCCTTATTATTTCAGGTCCCTGTAGTGCTGAAACCGAGGCCCAGGTATTGGAAACAGCCCAGCGGCTGGCAAAAACCGGCAAGGTAGATATGCTCCGCGCGGGTATATGGAAGCCCCGTACCAGGCCCGGCAGTTTTGAGGGCATCGGTGCCAAGGGACTTCCCTGGTTGCAACAGGCAAAAAAACTCACCGGTTTACCCACCACTGTAGAAGTAGCCACCGGAAAACAGGTAGAAGACGCCTTGCATTTTGAAGTAGATATGTTGTGGATAGGTGCCCGCACAACCGTAAACCCCTTTAGCGTACAGGAAGTAGCCGACGCATTGCGTGGCGTAGACATACCCGTTTTAATCAAAAACCCGATCAACCCCGATCTGGAACTCTGGACAGGGGCTGTGGAACGCGTGGCAAAAGCCGGCATCAAGCACCTCGGGCTGATTCACCGCGGTTTCAGCGCCTACGGTAATACCGAATTCCGCAATGCGCCCATGTGGCACCTCGCTATTGAAATGAAGCGCCGGAACCCGGAACTCATCATGATCAACGACCCTTCCCATATTTGCGGACGCAGAGATATACTGATGGATGTAGCGCAAAAAGCAATCGATCTCCATTTCGACGGGCTGATGATTGAAAGTCATATAGACCCGGACAATGCCTGGAGCGATGCCAAACAACAGGTAACGCCTGAAGTGCTGGCTGAAATGCTGGATGCCATCATTTGGAGAAAAGAAGATGTGGGATCGGAAGAAGTGCATGCGGCGCTGGAAAAACTGCGTCAGCAGATCAACCACCTGGACGACGAAATGATGCAACTGCTCAGCCAGCGCATGAAACTGGCAGAAAAGATCGGTCAATACAAAAAAGAAAACGATATTACCATATTACAAACCAACCGCTGGAACGAAATTCTTGAAAGAGCATTCGCCAGAGGCGAAAAAACCGGACTGAGCAAAGAATTCATTACCCGGTATTTCGATGCGGTACACATGGAATCTATCAACCACCAGAACAAGATCATGAATGCTTAGCCTGGGTTGAAACTATGGGGCATGGCGGCGGTAACAGATACGTTTATTTATATTCACGCAATATGGTGCACCGCCGGAAGAGCGCAGGTATTGACGCCGGCCATACGCAAGATTTTCTTTCCGTACATACGGCAGGAAGGATTATCTAAAGGCATACAGGTGCTGGCCTTAAACGGTACCGCCGAGCATGTGCATTGCCTGTTTAAACTCATACCTGCTCAGTCGCCCGCCAGCGTAGTCAACCAGTTAAAGGACATGTCTGAAAACTGGCTGAACGATACCCGGCTGTTAACTGCCGCATTCAACTGGGAGCCCGGCTATGCGGCGTATTCCGTTAGTCCCTCTACGGTAGATAAATCCATTGAGTACATAAGCCGGCAGGAAGAATACCACCAAACCAAATCGCTGGGTGAGGAACTGGAAGCCTTCGGCAAAATGGTTGTATCATTGCCCGGACATAATAATTAAGAGCATCATGAACCCTGTTACCTACAAATTCAACAACGCATCTACACAATATTATTTCGCGGCAGGTTTTCCCCTGCTGCGTAAAATCGTGGAGCCCAAAACTGCCATCATTGTAACCGATGAACATATTTTCAGCGCCCATGCCAAAAAGTTCAGGGGCTGGAACACCATTGTACTGAAGCCCGGTGAAGCGTTTAAAGTGCAGGCTACTGTAGATACGGTGATAGAGCAGATGATTGCAATGGGAGCAGACAGAAAAACGACGTTGATCGGTATTGGCGGTGGTGTAGTAACCGATATCACAGGCTACGTGGCGGCAATTTACATGCGGGGTATTTCCTTCGGCTTTTTGCCCACCACTGTATTGGCGATGGTAGATGCCAGTATAGGCGGCAAAAACGGCGTAGACATCGGGGTATATAAAAACCTGGCAGGCACCATCCGCCAGCCTGGGTTTATATTATACGACCACAGTTTTTTGAAAAGTTTGCCCGAGCCCGAATGGATCAACGGGTTTGCAGAAATCATCAAACATGCCTGCATTAAAGATGCTCCCCTGTTTCGGGAATTGCAGGAAGGGTCGGTAGCTGCCTACCGGAAATCGAAAAAAGCGATGGAAGCCCTGATCCGCAGAAACGCATTGATTAAAATAAAGGTCGTACAGAAAGACGAGTTTGAAAAAGGCGACCGCCGTTTGCTTAATTTCGGGCACACACTTGGCCACGCCCTGGAAAACCAGTACGAGCTGTCGCACGGGCAGGCCATTGCCATCGGTATGACCTATGCTTCGGAAATAGCGGCGCAACTGCGGGGTTTCAAAGACACCGAAAAAATAACCAATGTGCTAGAACAGTACGGTCTGCCTACTTATGCCGAATTTGATAAGAAAAAAGTACTTGATGTACTGAAAATGGATAAAAAAAGAGAGCGGAAAGAAATGAATTTCGTGTTGCTCGATAAAATCGGAAAAGGGGTGGTGCACCCGATTCCGCTGACTACATTACAAAAAATAGTAACTGCATTATAAACCATGATTGTAACAATTGCCCCTTCGGTATTGAATGGCGCGCTGCAGGCGCCGGCTTCCAAAAGCTCTATGCAAAGGGCCTGTGCTGCTGCGTTGCTGGTAAAAGGCGAGAGCACCATTATAAATCCCGGCCATTCCAACGACGACCTGGCAGCGCTGAGCGTCATACGGGCCCTGGGGGCCTCTGTTGAAAACCAGTCTGAAAATACCCTGCGGGTATCGGTTAAAAACAGCCAGATACCCGATGCGGTTAATTGTGGAGAAAGCGGGCTGGGCATCCGGATGTTTGCTCCCCTGATCGCACTGCTCAACCGTCCGGTAACCATACACGGAGAGGGAAGTCTGCTGACCCGCCCCATGGATTTCTTCGACGAAGTATTTCCGCAACTGGGTATCAATGTACAGTCCAATAACGGAAAGCTGCCCGTCACCCTTACCGGTCCGCTGCAACCCCGCAACATCACCATAGATGGTTCGCTCAGTTCGCAGTTCCTTACCGGTTTGCTGATGGCTTATGCTGCAGCGGGCGCTGCTGATGTAACGATCACCGTTACCAATCTCAAAAGCCGCCCTTATATAGACCTTACCCTTCGGGTAATGGAACAGTTTGGCATGAAGGTGCCGGTTAACAACGAATACAAGTCTTTTTATTTTGACCGGGAAGCGGTATCGCCACCCGAAAACATACACTATACGGTAGAAGGCGACTGGAGCGGCGGTGCGTTTTTGCTCGCGGCCGGCGCAATAGCCGGAAACATTACCATTACAGGGCTGGACACCGGCTCCCCGCAGGCAGATAAAAAAATGATGGAAGCGCTGGTAAGTGCAGGCGCCGGCATGAATATTCTGGGCGATCGTATTGTACTGACGCCAACACCTCTGCAAGCCTTTACGTTCGATGCTACCGATTGTCCGGATCTGTTTCCGCCTCTGGTAGCCCTGGCAGCCTACTGTAACGGCGTTACTGTTATCCAGGGTGTGAGCAGACTGGCGCACAAGGAAAGTAACCGCGGGCTTACCCTGCAGGAAGAATTTGGAAAAATGGGGGTGCAGATAGCGCTGGATGGAGATGTTATGCGCGTGCAGGGCGGTACAGGCGTAAAAGGCGCCACCGTGCATTCACGGCACGACCACCGCATAGCCATGGCCTGCGCAGTAGCAGCCCTGAAAGCCACAGGTGATACCACTATAGAAGAAGCACAGGCAGTAAACAAATCGTATCCCGATTTTTACGACCATATACAACAACTGGGCGCTCAGTTAACAATTGTAAAGCATACAGCAGTAATCTAAAGTTTGTTTGAACATGAACTCGTTTGGCAGGTTTTTCCGCATACACATATTTGGAGAGTCGCACGGCGAAAGCGTAGGAATCAATATCGATGGCTGTCCGGCCGGTCTTTCGCTGACGCTGGACGATTTTTTGCCGGATATAGAAAGAAGAAAAGGCGGCACCCAAAAAGGTACAACTCCCCGACAGGAGTCTGATCTGCCTATTTTCAAAAGCGGCATTTTCAATGATACCACTACAGGCGCACCCATCACCATACTGTTCGAAAACAACAATACCCGGTCTGGCGATTACCAGAAACAGCGGGCGGTACCGCGTCCGGGTCATGCCGATTTTGTAGCCAGCCGGAAGTTCGGCACGTACGAAGATTACAGGGGCGGAGGCCATTTCAGTGGTCGCCTTACCGTAGCCCTGGTGGCTGCCGGGGTTATTGCCAAAAAGCTGCTGGCAACCAGCGGCGCAAGTGTAACGGCAAAAATTCTGGAAATAGGAGGGGAGGCTGATACGGAAAAAGGACTGCAAAAAGCCATCGCCCAAAAAGACAGTGTGGGTGGTATAGTGGAATGCAGGGTAAGCGGACTGCCGATAGGATTAGGCGAACCTTTTTTTGATTCAGCCGAATCCCTTATCAGCCATGCCGTGTTTGCCATACCCGCCGTGAAAGGAATAGAATTTGGAGCAGGCTTTGCGGCTGCCCGCATGTTCGGCAGCGAGCACAACGATGCCATCGCCGATATGACCGGAAAAACAGTCACCAATCACGCCGGAGGTATCGTGGGCGGCATCACCAATGGCAACGAACTGGTTTTTCGTATTGCCGTAAAACCTACCTCCTCTACGCCCAAATTACAGCACACCCTCAATTGGGAAACCGGAGCAACCGAAGATTTTTCTGTAAAGGGAAGACACGATCTTTGTATAGCTTTGCGGGTGCCGGTGGTGCTCGAAGCCGTTACCGCATTTGTGGTAGCCGATCTTATGTTGTGTGAACAGCAGATAAAGAGGGTTATCTGATACATTAAATGATAGCAGGCCATGTCGCTCATTTACCATATAGCAACACGTGAAGACTGGGAGAAAGCCCGGGCACTGGGGTTTTACACTGCGCCCTCTCTCATAGAGGAAGGGTATATTCACTGTAGCGAAGACCGTCAGGTCAGCGACGTGATAGCACGCTATTTTTCGGCAAAAGACAACCTGCTTAAACTTACTATAGATACAGAAAAGCTTACCAGTCAATTAATCTACGACTGGAGTCATGCGATTGAAGACACATTTCCGCATATTTACGGACCCATCAATCTGGATGCCGTGATAATGGTGGAAAACATAGTCATACATCCCTCTTAACGCAGAAGTGTTGACGTAGGTCAACCAATACTCCGCACACCGTTGCGATATGCTAAAATAGCCCCCCTTTACAGTAGTTTTCTATCCATTTGCTGGGATTTTACTAACCATGAGCGTATTTTTACGTAATTATTAGGGAATAATACTTTTTCACAACTAAACAAGACCTATATGAAAACGTTAATTATAATTGTAAGTATTATCCTTTTATCCTATCAGATTGACCGATTTTTTACCAGAGACCTTGCTATCGTAGCAGTAGCAACAGAAACAAATGCTACCGATCATACGCAAAAAAACATAGCAGCTCAATCAGCCGATTTCAGCGAAACAGCAACAGTTTCCGAATCTACACCGGCTGTATTAAATAAAGAAGTGTTAGCGGTTGCCCCGGACGGCGTGCTGGTGGCGAACCATACAGAAGCCCAATTGGCTGTATATACCCCGGTAACAGAAGATGTAACAGGCAGACAGGATGTACACACAACAAGTTCTGTCAATCAACGGGCAAAAGCATTGCATAGCAGTACAAAAGAATCGGGCAACTACCTGGCGCTCAATACCCTTCAGTTTAACTTCAATCAGTTTGACAATCTGGAAACCGAAGATTTTACTACGGTAATGCATTATGCAGACCGGCTGATTTTTGATGAAAACCTGAAAGTAAGCGTAGCCGGTTTTGCCGACAATACGGGAGACCGCGATTACAACGAAAAATTATCTTTAATGCGCGCATTGCATGTACAGCACTACCTGGTAGACCTGGGGGTAAAAGAAGAACAAATAGTGGTATCGGCTTATGGAGTGGAGAGTCCGGTAGCAGACAATGCTACCAAAGAGGGTAGGGCGCTGAACCGTCGCGTTGAACTGGCTTTGATAACGGAGTAATTTAAATAGCAGATTCATTGTAGCAAGCCCCGCATCGGGGCTTTTTCCATTGGAAGAAACCCACCCGCTATACCAGGTCTGCTATGGTTTTCTTTTCCAGTATTCGCAGTGTAGCATCCCGGACACTGATAATGGTTTCACGCAGCCCGCAGTTTTTTTCGTCGCAGTTTCTACATCGTTCATAAAAGTTCAGACTCACGCAGGGCAGCAGGGCAATGGGACCGTCCAGCAGCCGCATCACCCTTGCCAATGATACTTTGGCCGGATTTTCTCTGAAAAAATAGCCGCCGCCTTTTCCTTTTTTACTATCTAATATGCCTTCGTTTTTCAATTCCAATAGTATATTCTCCAGGAATTTAAGCGGTATTTTTTTCTTTTTGGCTATTTCGGCTATCAGGATGGGGCCTTCCTTTTCTACCTGTGCCATGTACATGAGCGCCTGAAAAGCATACTGGGTTTTTTTAGAGAGCATTCCGGGAAAATTTTATGATGGCAATATAAGTAGAAAATAGAAGAACCTGTAAACCACCGCCAGATAGCAATGCGCAACAGGTGGGTTCCGGCACGTAAAAAGCCTGACGCCGTAAGGGGCATTACAGACTCAACACATCAGACATCTTATACACCCCATGTTTACCGTCTAGAAATTCTGCTGCCAGCACGGCTCCCAGGGCAAAGCCGCTGCGGTTGTGCGCCGTATGAATGATTTCGATATCATCTACTGCTGAATGATATTTTACGGCATGCGTTCCGGGGGCAGGATCCTGCCGCTTGCTTACAATAACAAGATCAGATGCTTTGCCTGCCGGTGCATTCACCCACTGCTTTTTAAACGGGTTGGCAGCGAGTATCTGTTCGGCCAGGGTGATAGCGGTACCACTCGGCGCATCCAGCTTTTGCGTATGATGTATTTCTTCCATCGATACATCATACTCTTGATGGGTGGCCATCAGTTGCGCCAGGCGTTTGTTGATCTCAAAAAATATATTCACGCCGATGCTGAAATTGCTGGCATAGAGCAAAGCGCCCCTGCTTTCCTTACAATTCCAAACCGCTTCTTCGTAACGATCGAGCCACCCGGTGGAGCCGCTTACTACCGGCACACCCGCTTCAAAACAACGCGTGATATTATCGAAAGCGCTGTCGGGACCGGTAAACTCAATAGCCACATCTGCTTTGCGGATGTTTTCGATCGTATTGTCTGCCGTGTTATCGATAGATACTGTAAGCACGATGGTATGTCCTCTTTTTATTGCAATCTCTTCAATTGCTTTTCCCATCTTACCATAGCCGATTAACGCAATGTTCATAATATAAAGTGAATTTTAAAGAAGCGCAAAGGTACAGAAATCTACCGCCCGTAATGTCGGTTTACATGGTTTTTGCCGATGTTCAGTACAATGCCGATGCCCGTAGTGTTCCCAATAGGCATACGCCCGGGTTTGATCTGTATGCTGAGATCATCCGTAATATCAAAATCCTTCAGGTGTCCGTCTACAGCGGCATCCACCACGTTCAGCCCCCAGAGCAGGATGAAGAACAAAGCGGAATAATCTACATTCTGCCGCGACTGGTTACGGGCATTTTGAATGCTTGAAAGATCACCGCGATCAACTGCACCTATAAAAAGAGGGTGAATATCGCTATACACACCAAAGGTATCGGCAGGGTTGGCAGGCGGGTTTCGGCGGTCATACAGATAATTATAGGCATACCTTGCTCTTTTGAAATAGGTGAGATTATCTGTAAAATAGTACGCCGGAATGGCCAATGCACCATACACCAGCGGCACTTTCCAGTATTTGCGGTTATACACCTGGCCGGCGCCGGGCAACACGGCGGAATAAATGGCCGCTTTTTTTGCCGGACTCCATTTTTTTCCGGTTGTATCTGTATTTTCTACTACAATGAGCTTTTCGGCCTGCATCCCTGCGGCCGCCACGCTGTCTGCCACAACGATGGTGGTATCATTTTGGGCGAACCCTGCCGAACCCAGCAGCGTTAGTACAACAACAAATAATGCAGGCCGTAAATGCATACAGGTGTTTAGTCGGCAGACACATTCATTTTTTCGAGAATGGCGTTCAGTTCCTGTATTGAAAAATATTCAATGGTAATGGCGCCATGTCCTTTTTTATTGTGCTGCATTTTAACGCGGGTAGCGTAATGAGACGCTAAATTATCTTCTATTTTTTTGAAAGAAGGCGCCAGCGTGGGTTTTACCGGTTTTTTAACAGCGTTTTCCTTGTACAGCTTTCTCACCAGTTCTTCCGTTTGCCGTACAGAAAGCGCCTTATTTTTGATTTCGTTGAATATAAACAACTGTTTGTCTACCGTATCTACGTTTACAATAGCTCTGGCATGCCCCATGCTGATGGTATTGTTGCGCACCGCCACCTGTATATCCGGCGGCAATTTCAGCAGGCGTATGTAGTTGGTAACGGTACTGCGTTCCTTCCCCATTCTTTCGGCCACCTGCTCCTGGGTATAACTGAGTTCTTCCATCATCCGCTTGTAGCTGAGGGCTACTTCTATGGAATTGAGGTTTTCCCGCTGCAGGTTTTCCAGCAGTGCCAGCTCCAGCAGTTGCTGGTCGTCTGCCTCGCGGATGTATACGGGTACATCTTTCAGACCGGCAATCTTTGCCGCCCGCCAGCGTCGCTCCCCTGCAATCAGGGTATAGCGTTCCCCGGTTTTTACAACGGTCAGTGGCTGAATAATATCGTGCAGCTTGATGGAATCCGCCAGTTCGTTCAGCGCTGTTTCATCAAAATCGTATCGGGGTTGTTTGGGATTGGGCTGTATCTGATCTACCGATACCCGAACGGTAGTGGTGGCTTTCTCCACCACACCCGATTTAAGCTGTTCGCCGGTGCTGGTTTTGAGGTCGGCATCTATGCTTTTCAGCAGCGACCGGATTCCCTTTCCCAGGGCTTCTTTTTTTGCTGTGTTTTTATTGGAAGAACTACTCATTGTTTAAGGTTAAGATACTCTCTTCATGGGATATATTCGTCATATTATTGCGCTGCAGTATTTCCTTGGCCAGGTTCAGGTAATTGATAGAACCCTTGCTTTCGGCATCGTACAGGATAGCGGGCTTGCCCACGCTCGGCGCTTCGCTCAGCCGGGTATTGCGATGGATGATCGTATCGAACACCATGTCCTCAAAATGCAGCCGCACTTCGTTGACCACCTGGTTACAAAGGCGCAGCCTGCCATCGTACATCGTCATCAGTATGCCTTCTATCACCAGTTGTGGGTTCAGTCTGCTTTGAACGATCTTAATCGTATTCAACAACTTTCCCAAACCTTCCAATGCAAAAAACTCTGTTTGTACGGGTACTACCACACTATCCGAAGCGGTAAGCGCATTTACCGTAATCAGCCCCAGCGAAGGTGAGCAGTCTATAATAATAAAATCGTATTCGTCTGCCACCGGCTCCAGGATATGTTTCAGTACATTTTCCCGGTTGGGGTAGTTGATCATTTCAATTTCGGCGCCAACAAGGTCAATATGAGAGGGAATAACATCCAGGAACGGTATTTCCGATTTGAGTATAGAATCCCTGGCGGGTGTGTCATTGACCATACAGTCGTACAGGCTTTTCTGTATGTTGTGCAAATCAAATCCTACGCCGGTGGTGCTGTTTGCCTGCGGGTCGGCATCCACCAACAGGGTTTTTTTCTCCAGCACTGCCAGGCTGGCGGCCAGGTTAATCGCCGTTGTGGTTTTCCCTACTCCTCCTTTTTGATTGGCTATTCCAATTGTTCTTGCCATGTAATTATAGAATATATTATGATTTTAAGCCGGGTATCCGCAAAAATACGGTATGTGAAGCTACAAATGTAACCTATTATTTGTCAGGTTCACAGGTATATTTTGGTCGTACCCGGGTTCATACAAAGGAGTTAGACCGGTGTGCCGTTCTGCGGTCATCGGGCTTTTGCGTTTGGTAAGTCCGGCTGCATCAGTGGTGGTGCAACCGTCTGGCGGGTATCGTCTGCACCGCATAATAAGACAATGCAGATGATAAAAACATACTGCAGGTTGGTATCCACGATCAACCGCATGCCTGCTGATGTTTACTTTTTTATAAATGCTTCGAACACTTCGGGCATAAGTTGAGTAAGATTGGTAATAACTTCTGAAGGAAACCCCGCTTCTGCAAGGTCTATGGCCAACGTTAGTTTGTCGGTACCAGTAGGTTGTACTTCGCCTTTTAGCAGTAAAAACTGTTCCACCAGCCGGGCGGCCTCCTCTTTCAGCAGTGTGGGGGCGCTGGGCCATTTGCGCGCTACTGCCTCATTCACTTCCAATATAATAGGTTCCATAGTGCGACATTTAAATTACATCTTACAGTAATGTAAATCTAGCTAAAAAAGCATATCTACGCAACTCAGCTTATTAGATACATCTGCAGATTGAAAACTTATATACGTTTCGTTAATACAAACAGAAGATACATAAGATTTGGGTACAGCAAATGAATGGAAACTGTCGGCTCTTTAAACTCCGGAAACTACTTCCTGCTTTTTTGAACAGCCTTTGCTAACTCGTTGTTTTTCATTTTCTTTCCAAGGATACTTGTTATTAAAACCTAATCTCGCAACAGATCATTTTGCATAAATTTCTACTGCAAGTCAGTAGACATTCCACCTTAAGCGCAGGTTATCAAAGATTGGTCGCTTCGCCGGGCGACAGCAGGATGAGCGACAACCCCTGTTGAGCAAACTGCTCTTTCGCCTTCTTATGATCAATTTTGATATATCCGAAGGTATCGTAATGTACACCTACCACTTTGTTGCAGGCAACCAGCCTGGCGGCTTCGGCAGCATCTGCCACATCCATGGTAAAATTATCGCCAATGGGCAGTACGGCAAAATCCAACCGGGCATACCGGGGTATGAGTTGCATATCGAGGGTAAGCGCGGTATCACCGGCATAATAGAAATTACCCTCTTCGCTGGTGATCACAAAACCCAGGGGGTTGCCGCCGTAGGTTCCATCGGGTAAACTGCTGGAATGGTGGGCCGTCACGCATTTCACCGTACCGAATTCGAACGACCATTTTCCGCCCGTATTCATGGGGTGGGTATTGGTAATACCCTGATTGTTGAGCCAGGTATGGATCTCAAAAGCACATACTACTTTTGCACCGGTGCGGGCGGCTATACGTACGCAATCCGCTACATGATCCTCATGTCCGTGCGATAAAAAGATATAGTCGGCTGCTATTTCATCAACATTTACTTTTTTAGCCTGCTCATTGGGTGTTATAAAAGGATCAAACAATATTTTCTTTCCTTTGATATCGACCGCAAAGCATGAATGACCATAATATGTAAGCTTCATGATAGTACAATTAATGTGAATTGATCGCCCGCTTGCAGGAAGCGGCTATATTTGCAACGCAATGTCAACAAATTTACGGCATCATTTATTAATGGTGTTATAATTCATTGATTGTTATCTATAAGTATGCCAGACGTCTACACCATCATATCGGGCACCAACAGACCCGGCAGCAATACCCTGCGGGTGGCAAAACTATACCAGCAGCTTTTGCAAAACAAAAGCGTAGCGGCCAATTTTATTTCGCTCGAAGGGATGGACGTGGCTACCCGCAATACCGCTTTAGCCACACTGGAACAAGAGGTACTGGCGCCCACGCAGAAGTTTATTTTCATAGTGCCGGAATACAACGGAAGCTTTCCGGGTGTACTCAAATCCCTGCTCGACAATACCGATATCCAAAAATGCTGGTGGGGCAAAAAAGCCCTGCTCACCGGTGTATCCACCGGGCGGGCCGGCAATCTCCGCGGCATGGAACACCTGACGGGTGTTTTACACTACCTGAAAATGCATGTGTTTTACAACAAACTGCCCATTTCGGTGGTAAATACACTACTCACTGTGGAGCACCGGATCGAAGATGCACCTACGCTGAAAGTCATCAATGAGCAACTGGACGGGTTCATCCAGTTTTAAGATTTCTATTACAAAAAACAAGCTTAAGTTTATACCATGAGGCGATTTACGGATTCCTGGATCTTGATACTGGTGATGCTATTGATAGACTGGTACGTGTTTCAGGCGTTAAAAGTGGCATTCCGGCCCGTGTCTCCTGCTATCCGGAAGCTGGTGTTTGGAGGGTATTGGGTGATAAGCGCGCTCGCCATGCTTTTTCTGGCAGCCTTTCCTTTTATAGATTTTGATACCTGGCCGCAATCCCTGCGGGCCTACACCACTGTTATATTTATCGGACTGTTTCTGTCGAAAGCCATCACCGTGGTGTTTTTGCTGATAGACGACCTGCGCAGGATGGTGCAGTGGGGGGTACTTCGTCTGAAAGCCGGCAAAAGAAAAGCGACTACCGCCGGAGAAGACGGTATTTCAAGGTCGGCCTTTCTTAGTTGGCTGGGCATAGCCGTAGGCGGAGGACTTATGTCGAGTTTTTTGTATGGATTTACCAATAAATACAATTATCAGGTCAGGAATATTAAATTGAATTTCCCCAATCTTCCCCGGGCCTTTAGCGGACTGCGGATCGTGCAGATATCAGATATACATTCCGGCAGTTTCAATAACCGCGCAGCGGTAATGAATGGCGTGAAAACCATTCTCGACCTGAAGGCAGATATGATACTCGTAACCGGCGATATCGTCAATAACCAGACTTCCGAACTGGTGCCTTACCGCGATGTTTTTGCGCGCCTCTCTGCACCAATGGGCGTATACAGCGTACTGGGCAATCACGATTACGGCGATTACAAACATTGGAAATCTCCCGAAGAAAAAGCAAACAACCTGCAACAACTGCTGAATATTCAGCAAGACATGGGTTGGAAATTACTCATGAATGAACATGTGGTGTTTGAAAGAGGGGGGGAGCAAATAGCCCTTCTTGGCGTCGAAAACTGGGGGGCCAAAGCCAGGTTTCCCAAATACGGTAAACTTGAACAGGCCTACGCCGGTACGGAAAAATACCCCTTCAAAATACTCATGACCCACGACCCCAGCCATTGGGACGCGCAGGTGCGGCCGGAATATCCGGATATAGACCTTACGCTCAGCGGTCATACCCATGGTATGCAATTTGGCGTGGAAGTACCCGGCTTTAAATGGAGCCCTGTGCAATACGTATACAAGCAATGGGCGGGTTTGTATGAAGAACTCAATCAGAAACTATACGTGAATCGCGGATACGGGTTTATAGGTTACCCTGGCAGGGTGGGCATTTTACCGGAAATAACGGTGTTTGAGCTGGCATAGGATGGTAAGGGAAGAAGATGATGAAAGCAAAATGGGAAGACCGTAGGTAAGATGGTAAGATCGTAAAATGGTAAGATGGTGAGATAGTAAGATGGTGAGAGGGCAAAATAACATTTCCATTTGTTTTGCTTAACATATTACTCCGAAACAATTGGGTTACTGGCACGCTATTAGGTGTTTATTGTACTTTAAACCTACACACATGAAACGAATCTTGTTAGCCGCTGCGATCGCCGGCGGTGTTTTTCTTTTACCCTTTTCTTCATTGTCCCAAAGCTTCCGGTTAGCGATTCATGCCGGCTCCAATATGGGTAAGCTGGAGGGCAAATCGTTTAAGGATGAGTATGGCATGGGCTATCATCTGGGAGTTGCTCCTGAAATAATGGTTTCGAAAAAATGGGGCATACAGCCCGAGGTAATGTTCAACCAAAGCAATACCCGTACTTCTTCGGAGTTCTCCGACATGTATAAAGTAAAAGGCAGCCATCTGAAAAATGTGAGCCTCAACTACCTGAGTGTACCGCTATTGTTGTCGTTTCGTCCCGCTTCCTTTATTACTTTTCATGCCGGTCCGCAATTCAGTGTATTGATGAACCGCCAACGAACCCTGCTGGAAAATGGGGGCGACGCTTTCAGGAAAGGTGATTTTGCTATGGTGGGTGGCGCGCAGCTTAATATTTTCCGGTTGCGCGTTTATGGCAGGTATGTGGTTGGACTGTCAGAGTTGAATGACATAGATAAGCAGGATCGGTGGCGAAGTGAAACCTTTCAGTTAGGGGTAGGATTTGCGCTGTAAGGCAGTATAAATAAGTGTTTTTTGTTAATATCCGGACGAATACGCCCGGATATTTTATTTTCATGGCATTATACTTGACAATAATACCTGCAAGAATTAATTTGCGCGTTTGATTAGAAAAAATGTCAAAATGACGGGTCATGCGTGGCGTCAACGGCCACATAACCCCAAAAAACAAGGATGAAAAAACAACAGATACGACTCATGCCGGAAGATGAAATGGAGTTTATGCCGATCATTCCGCTGAACGAAGATGATATAGAAACCAAAGACGAAATTGCGATCCCCGACGAATTGCCCCTGCTGCCGCTGCGAAACACCGTGTTGTTTCCGGGTGTGGTACTCCCGATTACCGTTGGCAGAGACCGGTCGATTAAAGCCGTGAACGATGCCTATAAGCTCGACAAGCTGATCGGCGTGGTGGCCCAGAAAGATAGTGAAGTGGAGGAGCCGCAGGCTTCGGATATTGAGAAAGTAGGCACGGTAGCCAGAATCGTAAAACTCATCAAAATGCCCGACGGGGGCACCACCATTATCATACAGGGGCGCAAGCGCTTTATGATCAACAAGATTACCAGCCAGGAGCCGTATTTCAAAGCAAATATCACCCTGCTGGAAGATGAGAAAATAGACCTGGAAGCCGACCAGCATTTTGCCGCTACCACCAGCTCTATCAAAGACCTGGCCGGACAAATCATTGTATTATCACCCAATATGCCCTCGGAGGCTTCGGTGATCCTTAAAAATATCGAAAACCCTTCTTTCCTGATTCATTTTGTAAGCAGCAACATCAGCAGCGAACTGAAAGAAAAACAGGATCTGCTGGAAATCAATGATATCAAGCAGCGGGCGGAAAAGCTGATGCACATCCTGAACCGGGAACTGCAATTTGCAGAGCTGAAGAACCAGTTGACCAACAAAACCAAAACGGAACTGGATAAGCAGCAGAAAGAATACTTTCTGCAACAGCAGTTGAAAAGCATCAAGGAAGAACTGGGCGGCGATACCAACGAGCGCCAGATAAGGGAAATGCTCAAAAAATCCGAAAGCAAAAAATGGCCCGAACCGGCGAAGGAGATGTTTGTAAAGGGTATTGAGAAACTGGAGCGTATGCATCCTTCCACACCGGACTACTCTGTGGTTTTCAACCACCTCGACCTGATGCTGGAATTACCCTGGAACGAGGGCACGGACGACTCCTACGATTTGGTAAAGGCCAAGAAAATACTCGACAAGGACCATTATGGGATGAACAAAATAAAGGAGCGACTGCTGGAATACCTGGCAGTACTGAAGCTGAAAGGAGATATGAAAAGTCCTATTCTGTGTTTCGTAGGCCCCCCGGGTATTGGCAAAACCTCGCTGGGGCGGAGCATTGCCGCCGCTCTGGGCCGTAAATATGTACGATTGAGCCTCGGAGGCGTGCACGACGAAAGTGAAATACGCGGGCACCGCAAAACCTATATCGGTGCCATGCCAGGCCGCATACTGCAATCTATCCGGAAAGTAAAATCTTCCAATCCGGTGATTATTCTGGATGAAATAGATAAGGTAGGCAACGATTTCAGGGGAGACCCCTCCAGTGCACTGCTGGAAGTACTCGACCCGGAACAGAACCATACGTTTTACGATAACTACCTCGAACTGGAATACGACCTGAGCAGGGTGCTGTTTATTGCTACGGCCAACGATATACTGAATATCCAGCCAGCGCTCAGAGACCGGCTGGAGATCATAGACCTGAACGGGTATGCGGTGGAAGAAAAAATACAGATTGCCAAAAATCACCTGATTCCCAAGCAGAAAGAAATGCACGGGTTAAAGTCTATGCACTTTAAAATCAGTGATAAGGTGCTTCGAAAGGTGATAGAAGACTATACCCGCGAGAGCGGCGTGCGCGAGTTGGATCGGCAACTGGCTTCCATTATGCGTTCGCAGGCCAAGGAGTATGCGTTGAAAAACAAGCTGAAAACTTCACTCACACTCAAGGATATTGAAAAAATATTGGGAAAGGCCCGATACAGCAACGAACTGTACAAAATAGCCAATATGCCCGGCGTGGCAGTAGGATTGGCCTGGACCTATGTGGGCGGCGATATATTGTTTATCGAAACTTCCGTGTACGAGGGCAAAGGTGAATTACGGCTCACCGGCAACCTGGGAAATGTAATGAAGGAAAGTGCCTCTACTGCACTCACCTACCTCCAGGCCAACGCAAAAAAGTATGGTATAAGTCCCGATGCATTCCAGAAAAAGAATATTCACGTGCATGTTCCGGAAGGGGCCGTGCCGAAAGATGGTCCCAGCGCTGGCATCACGATTATGACGGCCATTGCCTCTGCACTCACCGGCAGAAAGGTGAAGCCGTTCCTGGCCATGACGGGCGAAATTACCCTGCGCGGACAGGTATTGCCCGTTGGAGGCATCAAAGAAAAAGTGCTGGCAGCAAAAAGAGCGGGTATGCGCGATGTGGTATTGTGCTGGCAGAATGAAAAAGACGTGCAGGAAATCAATTCCGATTTCATAAAAGGCATCCGTTTTCATTACGTGAAAACCATGCAGCAGGTGCTCGACCTGGCATTGGTATAGCGTGGTGCTAAAGGGGATGATGATATACCCCCGGTAATATGAGAGACTATTTTTAGAAGACTTTCAACCGGACTGAAAAATTCGTAATTTTATTCAAAAGGTTCAAAAATGACTTATACAGACAAGCATATAGTGGAGACATACGCTGGTTTGTTTGAAGGAC
The DNA here is from genome assembly GCA_037190905.1 of Agriterribacter sp. Taxonomy (GTDB): domain Bacteria; phylum Bacteroidota; class Bacteroidia; order Chitinophagales; family Chitinophagaceae; genus Agriterribacter. The sequence continues at coordinate 216,491 of JBBCKG010000003.1, forward strand.
TTAGTGATTCCAATAAGATGGAACTAATTGAACGTCTTTCCAAGTCATTAAAAAGAGACAAAGCAACAACAAAGAACAAATTTTACAAATCATTTGGGGCCTTTGATTCCGGTAAATCAGCGGAAGAAATAATATCAGACATTAAATCGAGCAGAAAATTCAGGAAAAAGGAAATTAAATTCTGATGCAGTATCTGCCTGACACAGTAATTGTGTTTTCTTTTTACGTGGTAAATTGAAAATGGATGAATTAATAAAACAGAAAGGTCTGGAAAACTGTTTTATCTCAGAAATTACAGTTATTGAACTTCGCTATGGTGCTGAAAATAGCGATAATCCAACAAGGTCGCATAAAGCGGTTGATGCATTTGTAAACGGACTTTCAATTATTCCGGTATATGGTTCAATCAGACGCTATGCAAAAGAGAAAGTTCGCCTTAGAAAAACAGGTAAACCATTGAACGACGAGTTTGACCTTCTAATTGGCGTAACTGCCATAGAAAATAAACTCATATTGGTGACGGACAACATAAAAGATTTTGAGCGCCTGGACGGTATAAAACTTGAGAATTGGTTTAAGCGAAAATAACAAAGCCTGTAACTCCTGTTTTTTGCAAAAGTTGTTGCGATGAGGCTAATGTTTTTATTCTTTTGCACAGCCGGTAATGCCATCATGACTTTAATATCTTCTTTTGCTGTTTTTGTCCGCTGGCTGGAAGCGCATATGCTCACCTGCCCCTCGGTAAAATGGTTTCATATGCAATGCATGGGCTGCGGTATGCAACGAAGCGCGATTGCCTTGCTGAAGGGAGACCTTGCCGGCTCTATTGCCCTGTACCCGGCCCTGATTCCTTTATCAGCACTGGTTCTCTATACAGCGGCTCATCTGATTGTCCGCTTCGCTGCGGGCGCAAGGGTGATTGTAATACTACAGATTGCAGTTGTTGCAATCATGCTCATGCATTATATTTATAAAATATTCACCTCACAAATATTCATTTAATTGGAAAATCAACCTTCTGTTTTCGGGAATGAGCAGCCCAGAGCATTACCCAACGCTACTGCCGTACTTGTACTCGGCATTTTATCGATCGTAGGATGCCTGTGTTACGGTATACCGGGTCTGGCGTTGAGCATCATAGCCCTGGTACTCTATAATAAGGATATAAGCCTGTACAAAATCAGTCCTGACCTGTACACGGAATCTTCCTACAGCAACCTGAAAGCCGGAAGGATATGTGCCATCATAGGTCTGATACCCAGTCTGATATTCATCGTAGTGGTGATCATTGTCATCTTTACAATGGGGGTAGGTATGCTCACCAACTGGAATTTTTAACGCACTACTTTCTTTCGGAAGAGTTTACTGTAAAGGTTTTGCCGCCTTCCAAACGTGATCACATTTGGAAGGCTGATTGGTAATAAGTTGTTCAGCCCGCTAGCGACTACCCATTACCCACTGCAACTTCATTCCTGCATACACCAGATTTTGCCGTTTGTCAGCAACCGGCTTGGTAAGATTACTGGTATGATAAGACGCCATGGGACCAATATTAAAAGCATACGGTTTGCCGGAAAAAACACGGGTAGAAATACCTGCGTATATCCCTGTTTGAAAGCGCTTAAACATATCACGGTCTTCGTAATACATGCCGCTCTTTCTATCATAATGCAGCGCATTTGTAGCAATCAGGTACGAAAACTGCAAACCAGCATGAATATACACCGGCAGCTTCTTGCTGTTAACTACTTTCCAGTCCAGGCCCAGTGGCATTTCAATAAAGTGGTAGCGGCTGGTATATTGGCCGCCTATGCGGTACGTACCGGAATACCGTGGCACTCTGTTATTTGTACTGCCGGATAAGTTGAGTGAAGCAGTATTCTGGTAGTTCACATCGCCTACAAGGCGATTGGTAGTATACTGGTGATACGAGAGTCCGGAAGACAGGCTGAATTTTTCATTCAGTTTTCTTTTGATAAAAGCACCAGCGTGCCATGAAAAATCCTGCTTCACTACAGAAGCCGGTGGGGCAACAGCATACATGGTATTGCCCTGCGGGGCCAGGAACTGGTTATAATAACCGGAAACGGCGTCGAAACTCGGCGAAGCCAGCGCATCTGATCTTTCTGCTATGGGATCGAAACGAAATATATCCGACAGGCTTCCTTTGTCTATGCCAGAAATGCCGCCACCGGCTGATATACCCCATTCCCATAATCGCGGCCGGGCTACCTGTACCAATGGTGCAGCAACCGAAGAAGCATTCAGTGCCTGCGGTGAATACAATATGGGCAAACCACGCATAGCTACTGTTTGCAATGCAGCCTCCGGTTGCTGATACGCCTTACCCATATTATTATGATTACTATGTTTATCCGGAGATGCCAACGGCGCCGGCTTCCCTGCTTCATACGCCGTATTATTAAACAAAGCCGTTTTTTCATCAGCTATGGAGCCATCCTCGCCGGCACGGCGAATGGGTTTACCGCCGGTGGGCGCCCCGTAGCCGCCAGCTCTATCCGGTACAGGCCGGCCCGCCTGGTTCGATCCGTCGGCTGACGCTCGCCTGCTTTCCTGCTTCGATATATCTTTTGCATAAATGGGTGGAGTAGGCATTGTTTCCGCTATATCAGAAGCAGAGGGAGATGCATCGGATGGCGTGGTAGCTGTTTCACCGGAGGAGGAGGCCGTCGTTTGTTTCGTGGCCGTCGAGCTGTGTTCGCTGATAGCAGCAGCGCCTGGTAGGGATTGTATTGCCCAGTAGCCGCCAGCCACCAGCGCTACCAGCGCGGCGGGCAACCATAAAAAAATCCGTCTGCGGTGTTTGTCTCTTTTCACCCTGTTTTGTACCAGCGGCCACACGTTCTCCGAAGGCTTAATCCGCAATTCGTCAAATAGCCGCTGCACCTGCTTTTCGAAATCATTTTCCGGCATATTGTTCACGTTTAAGTTCGCTTGAATGTTTTTCAATCCATGTGATCAGCAGATTTCTGGCCCGCATATATTGCGAACGGGAAGTTCCTTCGTTGATGCCCAGAATTTCGCCGATTTCCACATGGGTATATCCCTCTATGGCATGCATGTTGAATACCGTTTGATAACCGGTGGGTAATTGTCGTACCAGATTGGCCAGTTCTTTAGCCTGCATCTGTACCTGCGGGTTATCGTCAGATACCGGGTGCAATCCTCCCATTTCTGTAAAGGAAAGATCATATTGATATTTACTGTTTTGTTTTAGGTAGTTGATGGCGGTGTTTACCATAATGCGCCTGATCCATCCCCCCAGTTCACCTTCGTTGCGAAACTGGTGCAGGTATTTGAAAACTTTAACAAACCCTTCCTGCAACACGTCCTCCGCGTCTGCCAGCGATTTGGTATAGCGATAGCAGATCGCCAGCATCTGCTCAGCAAAACTGTCGTACAGCTTCTGTTGTGCTGCTGAACGCCCCTTGATACAGTCTTTTACCAGTTGTTGATAATCAGTCATTATATTCCTACGACCTTACCTGACAACAAAGCGTCGTCTTTCGTTGCACCGGAAATACTTTATTGTGGTACTGCCGCGGCGGTATAAAATTACGCAGCTCATGCCAATATTGCCCGGAATGAAATACTTTTGAAGTATGGCGAAAAAAACACTTGTAATCGGCGCTTCCGCCAATCCTGAGCGGTACAGTAATATGGCTATTAACAGGCTGCGGCAGAAAGAACACCCGGTGGTGGCCATCGGACGCGAAAAAGTGGCGATTGCTGATGTGGATGTGCGTACGGAACCTGAGGCGTTTGAGTCGGTTGACACGGTTACGCTGTACCTGCATCCGGCAAATCAACCGCAGTACTACGATTATATTTTGTCGCTGCATCCCCAGCGCATCATCTTCAATCCAGGCGCTGAAAATCCTGAGCTGGAACAACTTGCAAAAGAACAGGGCATTGCCACTATTAATGCCTGTACCCTTGTATTGCTGAGTACGGGACAGTATTAAGCAGGTATGCGGGATAGCTTCAAAATATTAGCTTACATTGTACCATAAATTATTTGCCATGTCGAATATAGCATTGATCATAGAAGAAAGGGCGGCATCGATCGGAAACTTCCTGGTAGGCAGGTTGTTGCCGTTCAGAGAAAAAAGGATGGTGGGGCCCTTCGCTTTCATCGACCATATGGGGCCTGCTGAGATGAACGCGGAAGAAAGCTTTGACGTGCCTCCCCACCCGCATATCGGGTTGTCTACCCTTACTTATCTCTTTGAAGGAGCCGTTATGCACCGCGACAGTACGGGGGCTGCGCAGGAAATATTGCCGGGGGCGGTGAACTGGATGACTGCCGGCCGCGGTGTGGTGCATTCAGAAAGAACCCCGGATGCGCTCCGCCATCAACCTAAAAAATTACACGGTTTGCAGATATGGGTGGCTTTGCCGAAAGACAAAGAAGAAGTGGAGCCATCATTTACCCATATAGCGGAGAATGAAATTCCTTCCTGGGAAGAGTCGGGGGTACAGTTTACTTTGCTGGCCGGGGAAGCATTCGGACGGCGATCGCCGGTGCCTGTATATTCGCCGCTGTACCTGCTGGAATTGAAAAGTACCCTGCCGGCGCTGCTGGATATCGGATCGCACCTGTTTGGCGAAAGTGCATTGTATATATTGGAGGGCAGTATCCGAAACGACGGCCTCGACTACGGCCAACGGCAGATACTGGTAGCTAAAGACAGTACCCTCTGCCAATTCGAAATGGCACCACACACGACGGTATATATCTTTGGAGGAGAACCCTTTCCGGAAGAACGCTTTATTTACTGGAATTTTATATCGTCTGATAAAAGCCGTATCGAAAAGGCAAAAGCAGACTGGCAGGCGCAGGTATTTCCGAAAGTGCCCGGTGAAACCGGGTTTGTACCGCTGCCTGCGTCTCAACGCAAACCCAACGCATAGCAGCTTCGGTGATTTAGTTGCCCAAATTTTGTTATTTCGTTCCTCAAATACAACTCATGAGCGTCAATAAGGAAGTAAAAAAGATAACGACCAACACATTGCAGAAGATGAAGGAAAAGGGTGAGAAAATAGCCATGCTCACCGCCTACGACTTTTCGTTTTCAGGTATAATCGATGCCGCCGGTATTGATGTAATACTGGTAGGTGATTCCGCCAGCAACGTAATGGCGGGGCACGAAACCACGCTCCCCATAACGCTCGACCAGATGATATACCACGCTGCTTCCGTGGTAAGGGGTGCGCATCGCTGCCTGGTAGTGGTAGACCTGCCTTTTGGCGCTTACCAGGGCAACTCAAAGGAGGCGCTCAATTCTACCATCCGCATCATGAAAGAAACCGGGGCGCATGCCGTAAAACTGGAAGGAGGGGAGGAAGCGCTGGAATCCATCCGCAGAATCACGTCAGCCGGGGTACCCGTGATGGGGCACCTGGGACTAACCCCCCAATCTATTTACAAGTTCGGCACCTATACGGTACGCGCCCGCGAAGAAGCGGAAGCGGAAAAGCTCCGACGCGATGCCAGACTCCTGGAAGAAGCCGGGTGCTTTGCCGTGGTACTGGAAAAAATCCCGGCTGCGCTGGCAGGGGAGGTAAGCAAGCGCCTGAACATACCCACTATTGGTATTGGTGCCGGTGCGCAATGCGATGGACAAGTGTTGGTGATGCATGATATGTTGGGGATTAATACGGAATTCAAGCCCCGCTTTCTCCGTCAGTATCTCAACCTGCACGAACAGGTAACCGGGGCGGTGAAACAATATATTACCGATGTAAAAAACGCACAGTTTCCCAGTGAAACAGAGCAGTACTAACGCCTGATGGCAGCGCGGATGTCTGCATTCAGTATATCATAGAGCCTGAAATCATTGTTGCGCTGGTTGAGTTTCAGGTAAAGGCTCATACAATCCGTGGCTACTGCTATTTTCGTATTCACCCGCAGTTTATCGAAATAAATGGCTTTCATCTGCTTTTTTTCGCTGCTGATCTGTTGCTCGGCTATGCGATAGCTTTTGCTGAGATCGCCGTCGTTTTCTTTTTCCGCCAATACCACCAGGTTGGAGAACGACTGATTGTTGTTTTCAGCCTCCATAATTTCGCATACGCATACACGGTTTTTTAGTGGCTCCACACGGCGCAGCAGCCCATGTGCAACAGGAAGATTGTTGAACGACCGTACAGACGACTCTACCAATACTTTCAGATCGAATTGAAAAGGGAGGGCAGCATTTTCGCCTGCCGTTGCGGTACCGGTTACCGCAAATAACATTGTAATAGAACAAAACCGGATGATGATACTTTTTTTCATTTTTTTGAATTAATGAAATGAACAATACCGGTTTCATAGAAGGTTGGAACCTGTTGTTTGTGAACACTGGTTAATGCAAGGAAAATGGAAGGGTGAAAACTGCCGGAAGAAACTATAAGTAGCAGTGATGTATAAAATACATTGCAAAGTAGGCGAAAAAACTGGAGACCTCCTAGCGTTTACATCGACAATATAGATGCTTCCACCGCTTTATAACATTTGCTAAAGATAAACAAAGGCTGCTGTTAGCAAATGCTAACAGGTTGTAAATGATGTTATGCTATTAAATACAGCGCAATGTAGTGATTGCCCCTCTCATCCGTTGCCGGCAGCATATGTTTCAGCCGGCAATTGCTTCCCAGTGCACAGGTGCAGCATACCAGCGGGAGAAGGCCGGCAAACGGGTACAATTAGTATATTGCAGTAAAATAAGGCTATGAGCGACTTCATCGAACAATTAAAGATCAGCTCCGTTAACCAGGCTGTTTCAACGGGGCAGTTTTGGATAGGTTCCTCTGGTACGCTTACCGCATCGTATTCGCCGGTAGACGGAAAGGAGATTGCCCGGGTGTATACTGCAGACGGAGACGGCGTGGAAACCGTAGTGCGTAAAGCTACAGAAGCATTTCCGGAATGGCGCAACTGGCCTGTGCCCAGGCGAGGGGAGATCGTACGCCAGATAGGAGACAAATTAAGACAGCAGAAGCAGGCGCTCGGAACGCTGGTGTCGTATGAAATGGGCAAAAGCCTCCAGGAGGGGTTGGGGGAGGTGCAGGAAATGATTGATATATGTGATTTCGCCGTGGGACTTTCACGCCAGCTATACGGGCTCACGATGCACAGTGAGCGCCCAGGACACCGGATGTACGAGCAATGGCATCCACTCGGGCCCGTAGCCATCATCTCGGCCTTCAACTTTCCGGTGGCTGTATGGAGCTGGAATGCAGCGCTGGCATGGGTATGCGGAAACACCTGCATCTGGAAGCCCTCTGAAAAAACGCCGCTATGCGCTATTGCAGTACAACATATCGTAGCAGAAGTATTTTCGCGCAACAATGTACCCGATGGCGTTGGCTGCCTGTTGGTAGGAGGCGCCGATACGGGTATGCAATTAAGCACCGATCCGCGTATTGCCCTGGTTTCGGCTACCGGATCCACCCGCATGGGTAAATCGGTGGCCACTGCCGTAGCAGCGCGTTTAGGCAGGTCGCTCCTCGAATTGGGCGGCAACAACGCCATTATCGTATCCAAAGAGGCAGACCTGAATATCGCCATCATAGCCAGCGTGTTTGGCGCAGTGGGTACTTCGGGGCAAAGGTGCACCACCACCCGCCGCCTGATCGTTCACCAGGATATTTATGAGGTGTTTCGCAGCAAACTCATAGCCGCTTACGGGCAATTGCGCATAGGCAATCCGCTCCAGCCGGAAAACCATGTAGGTCCACTGATTGACCGGGAGGCCGTAAACGCCTATCTCAATGCCATAGAAAAATGCCGGGCGGAAGGCGGTACGTTCATTGTAGAAGGCGGCGTGCTGGAAGGCCCGGGTTACGAAAGCGGGTGCTATGTAAAGCCCTGTGTTGCCGAGGTGAAGCCAGACTTTAGTATCGTACATACCGAAACCTTTGCACCTATTCTTTACCTGATGCCCTACGAAAACCTGGAAGAAGCCATTGCCATTCAAAACAGTGTGCCACAGGGACTGTCTTCATCCATTATGACCTTAAACCTTCGGGAAGCCGAACGTTTTCTTTCTGCACAAGGCAGCGACTGCGGTATTGCCAATGTAAATATTGGTACCAGTGGTGCAGAAATCGGAGGTGCTTTCGGCGGTGAAAAGGAAACAGGTGGCGGACGCGAAAGCGGCAGCGATGCCTGGAAAAACTATATGCGCCGCCAGACCAATACCATCAACTGGTCTGCCGATTTACCGCTGGCGCAGGGCATCAGTTTCCAGTTGTAAAGCGCTATACTCGCTACAATTGCACCAATAAAGAGGTTTGATGACTTAAGGAGCAATTTTTACTAAAACACATCATTTTAGCCAAATAAAGATATCCACGTTCCACATGAAACATGTGGATAAACTCTTCATTATTAAGATGATCGACCAGGAATGTGGATAAATCTACTTTAAAAAAGTCCTATTTTAGAAATAAATTCCGTATTCGCTACAATTCCCCGGTTTTTTATTTTGAACAGCCCGCTTCGTTCATAAAATAGCCGGGATTGTTTCCAGAGAGGCCGCTTACTGCTTTTACTCCGGTGATTATCAAACTTAACCGACGGCTGAACAATAATATTATACGGCCTTACACGTTATTCTATGTATATCAGGTTTGATTATCCTTTGAACTAACCCTATAGTATGAAAAAAATATACTGGATTTTAGCGTGTAACCTACTTATACTCAATTTTTTACAGGCACAATGGAAAGTGGGTATCGGCGGCGGTGTACACCGTTCGCAGATCATGGAAAAAAACAGTTTGCCGGGATGGAACCAGCACTTTAAAGATTATTATTCTCAGCACACCGGTTTTCATGGGGGTATTTATACGGAATATGCGTTGAACAAAAAAGCGAATTGGGCGTTGCAGTCGTCGCTGCTGTATCGCACCATCGGCAGAAATTTTTCTAAGTCATACGATTCTACCAAATCTTTTGTTTCCGATACCTCATCTATTATAGCCAAATGGCGCATGGACTATGTGCAACTTCCGGTACATCTTGTTTACAGGATTCCGCTTTCGTCCAGCGTTCGCCTGATAGCAGGTGTTGGCGGTTACGCCGGTATGCAGGTCAATAGCAGTACCTCATACCAGCTTTTTAATGCTTCAGGTGAGGAAACCCGGCTCGATCATACCATGGCCACCGGTGAAAAAGTAAATAAATACAATAAACTGGATTATGGCGTGAATGCACTGGCAGGTCTGGACTTTAACGACCGAATTATGCTAACGGCCAATTACGGCCATAGCCTGTCTGATTTTTATACCGCTCCTTACGAAGGCTCGTTCAGGCACCAGTCGCTGGGCGCCAGTATGGTGGTATGGCTCACACGGTCTAAAACATCCAGGGATAAAGAGGCTATGCGCGACAGTGATGGCGACGGCGTACCAGATAAAGACGATCTCTGTAAAGATCAGCCAGGCACTCCCGCTACCAATGGTTGTCCGGATACAGATGGCGATGGCATACCCGATCATATGGACAAATGCCCGGGGCAGGCAGGCCTGAGTCATCTTTCAGGTTGCCCGTTACCGGATACAGACAAAGATGGTATACCGGATGAAGAAGATAAGTGTCCGGATGTACCTGGTATCCTCGCGCTGGCAGGCTGTCCGCCGCCACCCGATACAGACGGCGACGGTATACCTGATGCTGAAGACAAATGCCCGGCTAAGGCTGGAGTGAAAGAAAATAACGGCTGCCCGGCAGTTGTTGATGCCAGCTTTGAAGAAGACTTTAGAAAAGCAGCACGCGGCATACGCTTCGATGTAAACAGTGATAATATTAATAAAACGTCTTTTGAGGCGCTCGACAGGGTAGCCCAGTTGATGAATGAGAATCCTGAAATGAGCCTTGAAATTGAAGGACACACCGATAATACCGGTTCGGTAAGAACCAACCAGGTACTGTCTGGCAAACGGGCACTCGCCATCAAAGCCTACCTCGTGAAGAAAGGTGTGGCAGCAGAACGAATGACGGCAACGGGATACGGATCTGAGCGACCGATTGCTGACAATAATACAGAAAGAGGACGGGCACTGAACAGAAGGGTGGAATTAAAGGCGAAATACTGATAATACCTGCCGAAGCAGGAAATGAATAGATGAAAGCTCACCGAAAGGTGGGCTTTCATCGTTACGGAAACACCCGGGCTTTAACACGTAGTTATCCTATGCTAAACCTGCGTTTTCATTTCGACCAACGTACGTATTTCAACGACCTACAAACGGGATGCATGCAATAGCACTAAGTGTTTACCCGTTTTTATACAAATTCCACCCTTCGAAAATTAAAAAAGTATGCGAAAAATAGATGTCTTACTGTTATCAGCTTTGATAATGTATGATTATGGCGCTCAAACGCTCACCGAAAACACCTTTACAGCTATCGCTGATGAAAAACATTACGCAGCAGATTCATTATACCTGGCCGGTGAATATGAAAACCTGCTCAACAGCCCTGAAACGATCCACTACCTGGATTTACCAGAGATAGTAGTGTCTGCGCCGGCCAGAACCGCTCCCGTACAATACGTGGATTTGCCGGAGATAGTGATCACGGCATCAGCCAGACTGGAACAATACCTCGATTTACCCGAAATAGTGATCACGGCATCGCGAAAAAAACAAGCTGCCGTTCCTGTAACAGCTGTGGTGACCATAGATATGCCGGATGCTGCTGCCGATATCCCCGCAGAAATACCTGCTGAAGCAAGCGAGGAAACAGCCATACCATTTATTGTGTCGATAGAAAAAGTATCAGTAGGCAGTTTGACAAAGGATCCGCTGATGCTGGATACTGATGGTGATGGCATATTCGATTATGAAGATAGTTGTATTGATATGCCGGGTGTGGCGAGGTTTAATGGATGTCCGGTTCCGGATAGCGATCACGATGGCGTTAACGACGAAGAAGATCATTGTCCGTTTGAAGCCGGTGCAGCCAACAACAACGGTTGCCCTGTACAAACAGAGGCAATTGATTTTAATGGAGAAGTATTTACCAGCACAGACTGGATCAGCGATATACCCGACGAACAGCACCGCCAGTAATAGTTAAATATTCCACAACAAAGCCGGAGCCCACAACTCCGGCTTTGTTTTTTTCATCTGTACATAACGGCAAATATTTGCTGTATGATACCGGATTTATATGGCACATTCATATAAATAGATTTATTTTGTTAGCTATTACGTTATAAATAAGTAATCATGAAGAAAACAGGATTGTTGCTTTTGCTTTCCGCCTGCCTGAGCGCAGGGTTTGCGCAAACTGCTGTGAAAACCGCACCCAATAACTGGCATTTACTGAATAAGCAAACCGATGGGTTTTACGGCATCGGTGTGGAAAAGGCCTACAGCGAATTATTAAAAGACCGGAAAAGCGTGCCCGTGGTGGTTGCTGTAATAGATTCCGGCATTGATACTCTTCATGAAGATCTGAAACCTGTGCTATGGACAAATCCCGGTGAAATACCAGGTAATGGTATAGACGATGATAACAACGGTTTTGTAGATGATGTATATGGCTGGAATTTTCTCGGTGGAAAAGACGGCAAAAACGTGAACAAAGATTCTTACGAAGCAGCAAGAGTCTATTACAAACTTAAAAGAAAATTCGGATCCACGCCACCCGACCCCGCTACCGCAAGCCCCGAAGAAAAGGAAGAACTGGCCCTATACGAAAAAGTGAGGGAACTGGTAGAGGGCGATGCCAAAGAAGCCTCGATGAACGTGATGTTTCTGAAAAACATGGTGGAAAACATGCCCTGGGCCGACAGCGTAGTGCAGGCAGCCCTGCAGAAACAGGAATACAAGGCCGACGATGTTATACAATGGAAGCCAGGCAGCGCAGATGAAAGCAAAGCCAAAAGCAATATACAGGTGCTCTTCATGGCGTTTAAGGCAGATGATATGGTAAACACCAAGTTGCTGGAAATGATCCGCGAGTTTTACGAAGGTGAGCTGGCGAAGGTAACAGCCGTTCAAAAGGAGCCCGAAAACTACCGGGCAGATATTGTGCAGGATAATTACTACGATTTTAGTGACCGGTTTTATGGCAACAGCGATATCATGGCGGGAACGCCGATGCACGGCACACATGTTTCCGGCATCATAGGCGCTGTGCGCAACAACGGTTTGGGCGGCGATGGTGTAGCCGATAACGTACGTATCATGACCCTGCGGGCGGTACCCGACGGTGATGAACACGACAAAGACATTGCCAATGCCATATTTTATGCGGTTGACAACGGCGCCAGGGTAGTAAACATGAGCTTTGGCAAAAGTGTGTCGCCCGAAAAACACTGGGTAGACTCTGCTGTGCAATATGCAGAAAGCAAAGGGGTTTTACTGGTGCATGCAGCAGGAAACAGCGCTAAAAATCTCGATGAGAGCGATAATTTTCCCAGTCCTTATTACAACAACGATACCAGCAGGAAAGCAACAAACTGGATAACCGTGGGCGCCAGCGGCGATCCTGCCAACGGTGGTATTACCGCTTCTTTTTCCAATTATGGCAAAAACGCGGTAGATGTATTTGCTCCCGGCGTTCAAATTTATGCCACCATGCCCGGCGGGGATGCTTACGGCAAATTAAGTGGTACCAGTATGGCCAGCCCTGTTGTAGCAGGGGTAGCGGCCCTGATCATGTCGTACTTTCCCGAGCTTACTGCCGCTGAAGTGAAAGAAGCCATAGAGAACTCCGTTAGCCCCCTCGACGAGCAGGTAAATATTCCCGGAACGCAGGAAACAGTATTGTTGTCCGATATCAGTCGGAAAGGCGGACTGGTAGACGCGTATGCGGCTGTACATTACGCCATACAACTTTCTGAAACGAAAAAGAAGCAGGAAAAAGCACCATTGCCGAAATCGAAAATGAAATCGTCCAGAAAAGGGTAGCTGGGATAGGGATTACAAGCCGTCGTATTATTCTCCTGCTTTCGCCCAAACGTCTTTGTAGTCATCCGGACGTCTTTTGAACTGCATCAGCACGTATGGACAGAGCGGAACGATCTTGATATGCTGTTCCCGGGCGTACGAAACAAGCTGGTTCAGCAATACCCTGGCGAATCCTTTTCCCTCGTAGGCAGGATCAACTTCTGTATGATAGACAGTCAACACATTGTTCTTGACATCTATTTCCATTAAGCCTGCTTTTTTACCATCAGCATATATCTCTACTTCGCCCCGGTTATCGGCGTTCAATGTTACTTTGGTTGTTTCCATGCCCTGTGTTTGATAGTGAAGGAATTTTTGTATATATCAGTAAAGGTACGCTGGATGAAGAATATCTTTTAGAAAAACAGCGGGTGGGGTTGTTTTCCTGTTCTCTGTTGATAAGCTCATTGGAAATGATGGTTCAAAAACCGGGTTACTTTTCAGGCTGCATTTGGAAGGAGGTGCTAAGCTGGTTTTTTAAGGAGTAAAATAAGTGTTTCGGTTCAAATAATGTATTTTAGCCATTGTACAGCAGCGGCAGATACCGAAGAAAAAATTCGTATTTCGACCTATGGGTTGATGAATAACGACCATGAATTTGAAAACTGCTTACAGCAGATGACACCGGACCGGCACCCGCTATTTGAAAAAACGATTCATATGATGCAACAATTTTTCCGCTCGGCACGAAGCATAGCCATCATTATTGTATGGACAATAGGCGCACAACAGGTGCGCGCGCAGGAGCCTGCATTTTACAAAGATATCCAGGCTTTTAAAAAACAGGATAGTATCAGCGCAGTTCCGAAAAATGCCATTCTTTTCATAGGCAGTTCTTCATTTACATTATGGAAAGATGTGCAGGATTATTTTCCCGGTTATACCATCATCAACCGGGGATTCGGCGGCGCTTCACTGCATCACCTGAGTTACTATATCCGGGATATTGTTTATCCCTACCACCCTAAACAGGTGGTAATTTACTGCGGAGAAAACGACCTCGCCGCATCTAACACTGTATCGCCTGAAACTGTTACACACCGGTTTATTACCTTATTTTACGAGATCAGAGACCACTACCCCCGGGTGCCCATCGCTTATGTAGCGATGAAGCCGAGCCCCAGCAGGGAAAAACTAATGGAAAAAATGGAAAAAGGCAACCAGGCCATTGCAGCATTTCTGAAAACACAACCGGATGCCGATTACATTGATGTTTACACCCCCATGCTCAACCCGGCAGGTAAACCCCGTGCAGCGCTGTTCGTGGAAGATATGCTCCACATGAATAAAGACGGATACGCCATTTGGCAGGAAGTGTTGCTGCCTTACCTCAGGAAATAGGGGTGGGCTGTGTATCATCACACCCTAAAGATTATACAATAAAACTTGCAAATATCCCAATGTGATGGCTTCTATTTGGGGGCTTTCACTTATTACTGCCATTATCTGAATCTTTAATTTTGCTTTCGGTTATTGGTTGCATTTCGAATCTTTAAAAATGGCTGTAGCTCGTATTCGAGGTATTACATATCGCCAAGCTCTAACTTATATTTCTTAGGGTCTGAGACTGTGATTGGACAATCAAGCACATTATTCCAATTAACGAAATCGTATTGAATAGCTGTAATTCTCAAAAATTTAGCCCAAAAATCTCCAAACTCGAACTTTCTGTGTAGCCATAAGATATATCTGTACAAATTTCCCCCAATTATATATTTTCCAATCGCTCATATATTCCCATATTTAATCCTTTCTAAAAATCGTTCAATATCATCCATAGCTGCTGTCATTATTATATCGCCAATTTGTTGCCTGTCGGTTAATGTTAATGGCTGATGATACAATTTTTTTAAAAATGGCTGTTGGTTGTTGTAGTTTACCAATGTAAAATTGTAGTGATAGGTATCCATTCTGAATGTAAGCACATGCGAAGAATTGCAATGCTCTGTTCCCGCTTTCTTAAAGCCATCTAACCGTATCTGAAATTGTAATTCAAAAATCTGCTTAAGATTTTCCTCCGCTTTCCAAAATTCATCTACCTGCTCTATCGTATTGAAGTTTTTATTAGGACAAAACCAGTGAAAACTTTTGGAGTAAAAAACTTCGTCAAAATCCTTCACTTTATCCATCAACTCTGTATAAAGATCCCGTAATCCTTTTTGATACAGTTGGCTTAGTATTGCAAATGTGGCGGGCGTTTGTATTTCATCGGTTTTTATATTCTTTATTCTATTTTTTATTGCCTGCAATCTCTCGTTAACCAGGCTTTGTGCTTCTTTTATTTCTTCATCTAACCGTTGTTCAATTTCTTCAATACTTGGCAATTCCCCTTTGATATGATCCGGTAATCGTTCTGCTATTTTGTATTCTGCAATGCCAATGGGCTTAGTGGTATCCCGCAAGGCGTATTCTGCCACAATTTTATTGTTGGTTTTGCACAGTATCAGCCCTATGGCTGGCTCGTCGTGTTCTCCTTTCAAATGGTCATCGACTAAGCCTAAATAAAGGTTCATTTTGCTTACGTACTCAGGCTCAAATTCACCAATTTTCAATTCAATAATAATATGCCTGCGTAATTTGGTATGATAAAAAAGCAGGTCAACGAAAAACTCTTTTCCACCTGCATCAAAGCGTTTTTGCCTTCCCATAAAAGCAAAACCAGCACCAAGTTCCAACAATACTTTGGTAACATGTGTCATTAAGGCATTTTCCAAATCTCTTTCTTTGGCTTGTTCGCCCAGCATAATAAAATCAAAGTTGTACGGGTCTTTAAAAACCTGTGCAGTTAATTCACTTTGATAAGCAGGCATTGTATTATTGAAATTATTTATCAACGCCCCCTGTATCTTATGCATTCCGCTTTCTATCTGGTGTACCAGTGTATTTCTACTCCAACCATTGTCCACCGTTTTTTGTATATAGAAATACCTGGTAGCTGTATCTTTTACCTTGTCTAATAGCGTGATGTGGTGATACCAGCTTAATTTTGCAAGTGGTACTTGCAAAATTGCAAGTTCTTTATTTTCAGTTAGTTCTGTTTTTATGGCGGTTTGCTGTAAAAATGCAGGGTAAGCTAAAGCAAAGTCTCGCATATACCTCAGGTTGCGTGGAGAAAGCCCTTTCATGTCCGAAAATTCGGCTTTTAAATCGGCGGCCAGCTTGTCTACAACTTTTCCGCCCCAACCTGTTTGTTTTTCCTGTTCAGCGATAGCATTTCCTATTTCCCAATAAACAGAAAGTAATTCATTGTTTACAGCCAACATCGCTCTTTGCCGAGCAGATTTAATCTTTTCCTTCAACTTGTGAAGAAGTTCACCGTATTGTAATAGTTCATTTCCAGCCATAACCAATTTTATTTAAATTGTTTTTGATGGCATCATCTAACTCATTCGCTTTTTTCTTCTGTTCAGCAAATGTGCTTGTAAGCATTTTCATTTTTCTTCAAAAGCTACACCACCATCCTCTACCGCCTGAAATCCTCTTTAAGCATTTCCCAATGCTTTCACCTGACATGTCCGTTCTGAAAAATTTTGGCGGAATAGCTTCTACTGCAATGGCATAAATGTAAGTTAAAAGTTGCATAGTAATTTGTATAAGGCGAACTAAAGACTCTCTTAGATGCAAATGCTTATATCTCGACACGATGTGGTATATACTGCCGTACAATATACCTTTTGTTGCATCAGAAGGTTGGTTGATGAGAATATTGAGTACTCCGTCTTTTGTTAGCTGCCTGTTTGCATTGAAACAAAAAATCCGGAAATGGAATATCCCATTTCCGGATTTGGTTTCACCAGTCAGCATTATAGAGCTTCGCTCCGTTTTTCATCGCCGGCTTCCACCGGAGCACCGCCTTCATTTCTGAACACTACAGTATTGTCGAATACGTCTACCAGCACCGGTCTGGTTTTATCGATGTCGCCCGCCAGTATTTTTTTACTCAACTGGTTCACGATCTCTTTCTGGATCAGTCGTTTCAGCGGCCGTGCGCCGAACTGCGGATCGTAGCCATTCTCTACCAGGAAGTTGATGGTATAATCTGTAAACTTTAGCTCTATACCGTTCACAGCCACCAGGTTTTTCAGATGATTCAATTGTATGTTGATGATGCCTCTGATCTGGTTCTTCAGCAGCGGCTGGAACATGATGATATCGTCTACACGGTTCAAAAACTCCGGACGTATGGTTTGTTTCAGCAGTTCCATTACGGCTGCCTTTGTTTTTTCCACCACTTCATCAAGGTTATGCTCGTCTACAGATTCAAAATTTTCCTGTATCAGGTGGCTGCCCATATTGCTGGTCATGATGATGATGGTATTTTTGAAGTTCACCACCCGTCCTTTGTTGTCGGTCAGGCGGCCATCATCCAGTACCTGCAGCAGTATGTTGAATACATCCGGATGGGCTTTTTCTATTTCATCCAGCAGTATCACGCTATAGGGTTTACGGCGTACGGCTTCGGTGAGTTGTCCACCTTCATCGTATCCCACATATCCGGGAGGGGCGCCTACCAGTCTGCTCACGGAATGCTTTTCCTGGTATTCGCTCATATCAATGCGCGTCATCATGTTTTCATCGTCGAACAGGTATTCAGCCAGTGCTTTGGCAAGTTCTGTTTTACCAACGCCGGTTGTACCCAGGAATATGAAAGAGCCGATGGGCTTTTTAGGGTCGTGCAAACCGGCCCTGCTGCGCCGGATGGCATCTGATACCGCAGTGATGGCCTCATGTTGTCCTACCACGCGTTTGTGCAGTTCGTCTTCCAGATTCAGTAACTTTTCTCTTTCGCTTTGCAACATTTTACTTACGGGTATACCGGTGGCTTTGGCAATGGCTTCGGCAATATCTTCTGCGTCTACTTCTTCCTTCAGCAATCTTTTCTCCGGCGCTACTTCATCCAGCTCTTTGGTAAGGGTTGCAATCTTTTGCTCTTCTTCTTTTATTTTTCCGTAACGGATCTCTGCCACCTTTCCATAGTCGCCGTTACGTTCAGCTTTTTCAGCTTCCAGTTTCAGCGCCTCTATACTGGCTTTACCTGCTTGTATCTGCTCCACGAGTTCTTTCTCCTGTTGCCATTTGGCCTTCAGGGTATCTCTTTGTACGCTGAGCAGGGAGATTTCTTTTCCCAGTTCTTTCAGCTTTGCATCATCGTTTTCGCGCTTGATGGCTTCCCGTTCTATCTCCAGCTGGCGGATTTGTCTTTCCAACTGGTCGAGCTCTTCGGGCATGGAATTCATTTCAAGACGAAGGCGGGCAGCACTTTCATCGATCAGGTCTATTGCCTTATCGGGCAAAAACCGGTCGGCTATATAGCGGTGCGACAATTCAACCGAAGCTATGATGGCTTCGTCTTTAATACGCACATGGTGGTGTGTTTCGTACCTGTCTTTGATACCTCTCAGAATGGAAACGGCATCTTCAACACTGGGCTCGTCGATCAATACCCGCTGGAACCTTCGCTCCAGCGCTTTGTCTTTCTCAAAATATTTCTGGTATTCGTTGAGAGTGGTGGCACCAATGGCCCGGAGTTCACCCCTTGCCAGGGCTGGCTTCAAAATGTTTGCCGCATCCATCGCCCCTTCGCCGCCACCGGCGCCAACCAGGGTGTGGATTTCGTCTATAAATAATATGATTTCCCCATCGCTTTTTGCCACTTCATTCACTACACCTTTCAAGCGTTCTTCGAACTCGCCCTTGTATTTTGCGCCTGCAATCAATTGTCCCATATCCAGGGCATATATGACTTTCGATTTCAGGTTTTCGGGTACGTCGCCATTTACAATACGCATCGCTAATCCCTCTGCAATGGCTGTTTTACCCACACCAGGTTCTCCCACCAGCATAGGGTTGTTTTTATTTCTGCGCGAAAGAATATGCAGGGTGCGCCGTATTTCTTCGTCACGACCGATAACAGGATCCAGCTTACCTTGCTTGGCCAGTTCGTTCAGGTTTTTGGCGTATTTGTTCAGGGTGTTGAACTGGGATTCGTGGCTTTGAGAAGACACGGTGCTTCCTTTCCGAAGGTCTTTGATGGCGGCCACCAATCCCTTCTCTGTGAGACCGGCATCTTTAAGAATCTTTGCGGTATTATCGCTCCCCTGCAGCAGGGCCAGCAACAGATGCTCCACACTTACAAACTCATCGCCGAAATTTTTCAACATCGACCCCGCTTTCAATATCAGGTTGTTGGCATCGCGACTGATCGATTGCGCGGGTTCTCCGCTCTGTACCTTGGGAAGCCTGGCTATGCTTTCGTCGAGCTTGGTCTCCACAAACTTCAGGTTCACATTATTTTTCTTCAACAAAAACTCAATGGGCGAATCCTCCTCGCTGAGCAGCGATTTGAGTATGTGTTCTGTTTCTATATTGGCGTTCTGATGATTAAAAGCCAGTTGTTGCGAACGGGCGATCGCTTCCTGGGCTTTAATCGTAAAATTATTGAGATTCATGCGGTATATTTTTTAAGTTTTTCTTTCCTGGGTTTTCTAATAACTTTAGCACCATGGCGCAAAATGCACTCCAAACCCCAAAAACAGAAAATATGTCATATAAAACCGGCATAATCTGCCTGAATTTCAGTCTATTGTCTTTTTTACTGTTAATCCTGCAGCCTGTATCGGCGCAGTATAATTTAGCCCCTGTAGATGAATGGCTGGAAAAGAACAAAAAGGTATTGGGAAAAGAGGTGATTGTACTGGTCTGGAAAGATGATAAGATGGTTTACCGCAAAGAAACCCATGCAGATTTTACCAGCCGGATTCAGGCCCCGGTGGGGGCCAGCGGACAATGGCTGACCGCTGCCGTAGCCATGGCTCTCGTGGATGATAAGAAGATAACACTGGAAGATAAGACTTCACAGCACGTACCCGTTTTGGCTAAATACATGAAGGGGTATGTCACGCTCCGAAACGGACTTACGCACACTACCGGTATTGAAGGCGAAAAAACAGGGGTAGGTAAACTGGCCCCCCGGTTAAAGTTTGCCACGCTGGAAGAACAAATGGAATACTTTGCCAGCAAGCGGGAGATCGTTACCAATCCGCAGACGGAGTTTTTCTACAGCCACGTGGGCATGAACATTGCAGCGCGGATGATGGAAGTGGTGAGCAAGCGAACCTTCGACCGGGTAGCACAGGAGAAAATCATACGCCCGTTGAAAATGAGGGGCACGTCATTTTATGATAACAACATGTCTGTTGATCCCTCAGCCGGGGCACGTACCACTGCCAACGACTACATGAATTTTCTGATAATGTTGCTGAACGATGGACAGTTTGAAGGCAGGCAGGTGTTGAGTAGTGAAGCGGTGGATGAAATGCTGAAAGCACAGTTTACAGAACTGCCGGTCAAATACACTCCTGTTGGAACGGAAGGCTGGAAATACGCGCTGGGCGCCTGGCTGGTAGAAGAAGAGGCGGGAAAAGGAAGGGTGGTAACCAGCCCCTCTTTAACCGGCACCTGGCCCTATATTGATACCCAAAACGGGTATGCGGCTTTACTCATGACGAAATCGCCAACCGGCGAAAAAAGCAATGAGTTGTTTACCGGTTTTCGAGTGGCAGTAAACACCATGCTGGGTGTGGAGTAATGACGAAGGAGTTTTTTTGAGCAGAAGTATATTATTTTATTTTATGCATGTGATATCTTCTTAAGATATCCGCCAGAACGAATCCGTATAAAGTAATACTGAAGAATTAAACCCTATAAATCAGGTCCCCGCCTGCAGGGCATAGCCAGGTGAGACTTCAGGCATATCCCGCCATTTATTCTGCCCTGTTGCCGGGAATATTCCCGTATGCAGATACGCATATATTCAGTTTGTTAATAAACACGTAGCATTCCCGAAACCATTTGGTAACATAGTCGTTTCACTTTTGCGCTTAGTTAGGCATCTGTATTTTATAGAGGCATTAATCACAAAAGCAAAACAAAACTAATGAAACGCAATTTCCTTCTCATGCTTGTAGCATGTGGCTGTGTATGTATTGTTCAAACCGCATATGCGCAAACAGGCATCCTGACAGGATATGTTAAAGACACTTTACTCAATGAACACATACAGGGCGTAAGTGTACTTATTGAAGGGTCTAAGAAGGGTACCAGCACCGATAGCACAGGCAAATTCACCATTGCAGGCGTAGATCCGGGCTCTTACACACTGGTTGCTTCTTTTGTAGGCTATAAAACCTTGAAGCTCGGACCGGTGAAAGTAGAGGCAGATTCGCGTACGGAAGTCGAAATTCACCTTGAATCCAGTTCAGGCGCCATGAATGAAGTAGTGGTGATGTCTACCCGCGGCACCAATACACAAAGAGCAGTTATACAGGAAATAAGAACAGCCAATCAGGTGATCAGCGGGGTTTCGCAGCAACAGATCAGGCTGTCGCAGGACAGGAATGCTGCTCAGGTGATGAGCCGTATACCCGGGGTTACCGTAGTAGACGGACGCTTTATCATGGTGCGCGGTATCCCCGAGCGCTATAACCAGGTGATGCTCAACAACGCCATTGCACCGAGCACCGAGGTAGACAGAAGAACTTTTTCGTTCGACCTGATACCCAGCAACGTATTGGATCGTATGCTGATTTACAAGAGTGGTGCACCCGAAAACACAGGCGATTTTGCCGGTGGGCTCATCAAAGTGTTCACCAGCCATGCAAAGGAAGAAAACTTTTTGTCTATCACTGCATCAGGGGGTTATCGCCAGGGTACCACCGCTAAAGATTTTGTACAGTCCCAAGGTTCCCGCACCGATTTTCTGGGTTTCGACAATGGCTACCGCAGGCTGCCATCGGGTTTTCCTGCCGAAAACCTGCGTTCGCTTCCCAACCGCTCCCAGGTGCGGGCAGATGCCGCCAACCTGCTAAAAAATAATTTTGCACCCATCCATTCCAATGCAGCTCCTGATTATGGCATTGGAGCAAATTGGGCGAGGTATTGGAACATCGGCAAAAATACCCTGAGTACTTTGTCGGCCATCAACTATAGCCAGTCTGCAATGAGTTATGGCAAAAGGTTCAACCGTTACCTGGAGCAAACGCTTGCCAGCGACCCGGTAGATTATCGGTTCGACTACCTGGATAATGTATACGAGAAAGAAAACAAAATCGGCATTATCAGTAACTGGATGCTCAAGACGAATGCATTCAACAAAATAGAATTTAAAAACCTGTTTAACCAGATCGGCGAAAACCATACGGTGCTAAGAAGCGGTACTGATTTTATTCAGGGTGCAGGATTGGAAAGAAGAAATACCATGTACCAGTACCGGAGCCGTAGCGTGTACAGCGGACAACTACAAGGTACACACAATTTCAGCGCATCCAACTCCAGCCTTATATGGGTGGTGGGCGCCAACTATCTTGGCGAGCAACAGCCCGATCTGCGAAGGTTCCGTACCATTGAGACGGGCGACAAGTCCGGGGTATTCAGGATGATATTACCGCCCAGTTCGAACCTGTACGATGCCGGTAGGTTTTTCGGCAACCTGAAAGAAAGAGGATTCAGTCAGGGGCTGAACTTCGAAAAGAAGTTCAATCCGTCCGCACAAAACCCGATTACGTTCAAAGCCGGTTACCTGATCGACTATCGCAAAAGAGATTTCGATACCCGGTACTTCAGCTATTTTTATCCGGGAAGCAGTTCTCTGTCTGAGTTGCAGCGAATGGAGCTGTTGCCCCTGTCACAGATATTTGCACCGGAGCACGTAAAGGTAAACGATGGCTTTCTGCTCGAGGAAGGCACCAGGGCATCTGACAGCTATACCGCTTCCAACCTGCTTTCTGCCGGATATGCAGGCGTCATTGTACCGGTGGGCGTGTTGAATGTATCGGGGGGTATCAGGGCTGAATACAATATTCAAAAGCTGCGTACATCGAACGATGCAGGAGGAGCTATTAAAGTAGATAACAAGGTGCTGTCTCCGCTAGCCTTCCTGAACCTCGACTACGATGTGACCAAAAGCAACAAACTCCGGTTTGCATATTATAGGAGCGTCAATCGCCCGGAGTTCAGAGAATTGGCGCCTTTTCTGTTTTATGATTATGAATTCGATGCTGAAAAATACGGTAATCCCGATCTGAAAACGGCTAAGATCGAAAACTTTGATCTGCGCTACGAAATATACCCCAGACAGGGAGAAACCATCAGCTTCGGCGCTTTCTACAAATATTTTAATAACCCTATTGAAACCAGAATCCTGATCAGGTCTGAGTCGCCCGCATTCTCTTTTCAGAATGCAAAAAGCGCCTACGATTTCGGACTGGAGTTTGAGTTGCGCAAATCGTTGAAAGGGTTGACATCGAGCAGGTTTCTCGATATGATCAGTGCCAACCTGAATGCCTCGTACATCATATCGGAGGTAGACTACGGTGTGGATGCTACCCTGGGCCAGGATGCCAAACGGCCATTACAGGGCCAATCGCCCTACATTATCAACGCAGCCCTGCATTATTCCAACACCCGCACGGGATGGCAGGTAAACGCAGCGTACAATATTTTCGGAAAAAGAATTTACGCAGTCGGCAGCACCCTGTTCCCCACCATCTATGAACTGCCACGCCACGCCGCTGATATCACCGTTACCAAACAGTTGTACGAAAACTGGTCGGCGAAAATAGGCATACAGGATCTGTTTAACGCACGCTACAGATTCTACCAGGATACGAATCGCGACAATAAAATAGATATGAACCATGATCACAGCATTTTCAACTACAGAAGAGGTACGTTGATAAGTGCATCTGTAACCTATACCATTAAATAACAACTATTTAAAAACAACCAAGTATGAAGTTTAGTTTTTTAAGAACATCGATGCTGGCACTAGTAGTTTCTTTTGCCATTACTTCTTGCGAAAAAGACAAAGATGAGCCCAACCCCAATCCTCCTACTCCTCCTGAAGAAGACGAGTATGTAGTATTGACCGGTAATGTTGAAACACAAACACTGGAAGCCAGTAAAAAGTATTTGCTTTCAGGACAGGTGTTTGTACGCAGTGGTAAAACCCTTACCATCGAACCGGGCACCATCGTTGCCGGTGAAAAGAAATCGAAAGGAACGCTGGTAATAGACCGCGGTGGTAAAATTATCGCAAACGGCACCAAGGAAAAACCCATCGTTTTCACTTCTAATCAAGCACCTGGCGACAGAGATCGTGGCGACTGGGGCGGTATCGTTATATTAGGGAATGCACCGGTAAACCTCAACAGCCCATCTGTAGAAGGTATAGAGCCTGCTGTAACCTATGGAGGTACAGCGGCGGACGACAATTCCGGCTCGCTGACATTTGTTCGTTGCGAATTTGCCGGTATTGAACTTACACCCAACAATGAAACAAACGGTATTACACTGGCAGGTGTGGGTAACGGCACTACATTCGAAAACATCATGGTAACCTACGGTGGCGATGATGGTATTGAGTGGTTCGGCGGTACTGTAAACGGTAAATACCTGATCGTGTTTGGTACCTGGGACGATGATTTCGATATCGATAACGGATTCTCCGGCAACCTGCAGTTCGGCCTGGGTGTTAGATACCCCAGCTACGCCGACCAGTCAGACTCCAACGGCTTTGAATGGGATACCAATGGCACCAACGAAGAAACCGAATTGCCCACCACGGCTACCGTTTCTAACTTCACGATCTTAGGCCCTGCGATAGATGGTAACAGTTTTTCTGCCAATTACAAATATGGTATGGACCTGAGAAGAAGAGTATCTGCTTCTTTGTTCAACTCTGTGGTAGTAGGGTATCCGACCGCTGTAAGAATGAACCAGAATACCGTATTCCCCAACTATGAGTCAGGAAAAGGTGTGATCGCCAATAATATTTTCTACGGAAAAACCAACGAAATTGTTAGTGGAAACGATGCAGTAACTGTAGCATCTATCAAAGACTACCTTACTGATAACGATAACGAAATTTCAGCAGGAACCAGTTTCCAGGAAGCAGCCGCTTATACAGCATTGGGATTGAAAGCCGATATGTTCTTTGGAAAAAGGCTGAACACAGCTTACACCAAACCATCTTTTGCGGTAACTTCGGGTACCCTGGCAAGCGGTGCTAAATTCGACTACGATAAGTTCGAAGAAGAAGGCAGAGCCGATAAATTCGACAAAACAGTTACTTTCAGAGGCGCTTTTGGCAGCACAGACTGGACAGAAGGCTGGACAGATTTCAGCCCCATTTCTACAGTGCACTAGTACCGGAATGGTCCATCATTCAAATTTAGAGGAATGAATCGTTTTTTGTCAACAATACCTTTCTTTTTACTGGCGGCCGCTTTGTTAAGTGGCTGCCAGCAAAAGAAAACCTATAGCCCGGAAAAATGGCTGACAACGTCGGAACAGGCTGCTTTTACCTACAGCATTATCCGGTATGTGGCAGCCTTACCCCGGCATGCTACCTACGAAAATCGCTTTGAGCAACGGTTTGATACCGCATATCAGGCGCTGGCAGCAAAAACCTACCTCGATAAATACTATCCTGCTGAAGACGGATACGTATATTTTGAGGTGAGGAGACTGGCGCCCAGCCTGAAGATAAAATACAACGCTACCGGCGGAAGGATGCGCGTAGACAGCAGTGGCCGTATTACGGAGTATGAAGAAGTATACCGCACCTGGAAAATGGAAGAAGAATTGCTGTTGCAGAAAACAACGCTGCTTTTTCCAAAAATGGTAGCAGGCGAAGACTTGTCACCCTATTACACCGAAAATTCCGGCGATGAACTGGTAATAGAATTTCCTGATAAAAATGTGATATACAATACCACAGACAGGCGATGGGTGACAGCACCGCAGATAAACTAGCTTTTGGATTAATGTTTTTAATCCCACGGGATCGACCTTGTTTCGGTCCCGTTTTTTATTGTAGTAATGGTCGATTTTAGTGGTAAAGAGCAGACAAAAAAACACTGTCTGCAGATTTTGGCTATGCTCAGGTAACAGAACCGCCGAAGCCTGGCAAATACTAACACCTTTATAGTCAATGATTATAAATGTTTCACAGATAAATTAAATTTTGTATAAGCAGGTACCAGGCGCTGTTATTTTAATATTATCAAATTGTTAACTCTCGATTTTTGTGTCATTCCCCTTGCTATAACTTTAATTTTGCCAAAATTTTAGTGCTATATGCTCAAGTCTATAATGAAACTGCTTCTTCCAAAAGACAGAATATTTTACCAGTTGTTTGAAGAAGTTTCAGTGAAAGTGCTGGATATGGCAAAGAAGCTGAAAGAAATTGTGCATGAACACGATTACGACAAACGTTCCTCTATTGCTTCTCAGATTGAGGAACTTGAGCATGTAAATGACGACCTTACCCATAAAATATTTACAGAGCTGGGCAGAAATTTTATAACACCTTTTGATAGGGAAGATATTCACTACCTGGCTACGGCGCTTGATGATATAGCCGATTATATATACGCTTCGTCTAAAAAGATCAAATTTTATAAAGTAAACCCAAATGATCAGGGTATGCAGAAGTTTGCTGAACTGATTGTGCAGGCCTGCGAGCATATACGTATAGCCGTACACGGACTTCGCAACATGAAGAACCTGAGAGAAACTACCGAATCACTGATCAAGATCAACAGTATTGAAAACCAGGCAGACGATATCTTTGACATGAGCATTGAACGTTTGTTTGATACGGAACAGGATGCCCGCGAGGTAATCAAAAAAAGAGAGATTTACCAGGCTATGGAAATTGCAACAGATAAATGCGAGGATGCAGCCAACGTTATTGAATCCATCCTGGTAAAATATGCGTAGGGTTTGAATAAAAACGCCTCTCTTTTCAATGCTGTACTCAAATATTAGCGAATGACTACCCTGCTGATTGTTATTATTGCGCTGGCCCTTATTTTCGATTACATCAATGGTTTTCATGATGCGGCCAATTCCATTGCCACCATCGTATCTACCAAGGTACTAACGCCTTTTCAGGCAGTGTTGTGGGCAGCGTTGTTCAACTTTGTGGCTTTCTTTATATTCAAGGATCATGGGGTAGCCAATACGATCGCCAAGACGGTGAAAGAAGATTACATTACCCTGCAGGTGATACTGGCCGGTGTTTCAGCCGCCATCATCTGGAACCTGATCACCTGGTGGTTTGGCATTCCTTCGTCTTCTTCGCATACACTGATCGGCGGCTTCGCCGGCGCTGCTATAGCGCATGCCGGTTTTGTTTCTATAAATGCCGCCCCTGTTTTACAGATAGTGGCTTTCATAATTCTCGCACCTTTGTTGGGCATGGTAATGGCGTTTATCATTTCCGTTTGGTTTATCAACTCTTTCCGTAAAACAATATGGCCCAAACTTTTTTCGCTGGGTGTTATTCTGGTTACCGGATTGGTCTTGTATAATACAATGGAATTTGACCGTTCTGTATTGCGTACGGAATACGAAAGCTATGCGATGCAGGTGATTTTTCATTCCTCTAATTTCAAACTATTGCTGGTAGGCTTCATCATTGTGGTGATGAGCGTATTCACATTGTACCTGAGCCAGCTCAATACACACAGGGCTACGGTCTGGTTTAAAAGGCTCCAACTGGTGTCGTCTGCTGCTTTCAGTATAGGGCATGGTGGCAACGATGCACAGAAAGTGATGGGTATTATTACGGTAGCGCTGATAGCCGGCGGTGTTATCAACGATTTTGAGGAAATGCCTGTCTGGGTGCCCATTTCCTGTTATTCAGCGATTGCGGTAGGTACACTGAGCGGAGGCTGGAAGATTGTAAAAACCATGGGGAGCCGCATTACCAAAGTTACGCCGTTTGAAGGAGTAGCAGCAGAAACTGCCGGTGCGCTTACACTTTTTATTACAGAACACATGAAGATTCCGGTAAGTACCACGCATACCATTGCCGGATCCATCATGGGGGTAGGAGCTACCAAACGTCTTTCTGCCGTGAGGTGGGGCGTTACTGTAAACCTGCTATGGGCATGGATTATTACCATACCCGTGAGCGCTTTAATGGCTGCTATTATTTATTATATCTCTTACCTGTTTTTATAGTAGCTGAAAAGCTATTCCTCGTCGGGTGCGGTATTCTTTTTCACCAGATGCTCTTCTATGATCTGTTTAAATACATTCTTTGGTAATGCACCCCGCTGCATCATCGGATCTCCTTCTATTGGGATAAATAAAAAACTGGGGATGCTTTGTATACCAAAAACCGAGGATAATTCGGCTTCCTGTTCCGTATCTACTTTATAGATCACGAGCTGTTCCCTGTATTCTGCTGCAAGTTCTTCCAGTATGGGCGCCACCATTTTGCAGGGGCCACACCAGTCGGCATAAAAGTCTATAATCACCGGCATGTTTCCTTTGAACTGCCAGTCTTTTTCCTTCTCGTAATCAAAAATATTCGCTTTAAAATCTGCCGTGGTAAGCTGTATGGTAGCCATATTTTTTTGGTAAAGGTACAGAAAGAGGCACACTGAGACGGCCACCCGGCATATAAAAATAATCCCCCCAAGTCGGGGGGATTTATGTATCGTTTCGTGATATCATCACTTTATCCCGACATCCCTCATCACCTTTTGAATGCCTTTTTGTATGCGGTCTTCCACGTTATCGGCAAAAGGGCCGGGCATTACGTAGTAAATCATGCTTGAGTTCGCTTCGTATCCTCCTTCCCCAAGAATACGTTTGGTGGGTATATAGCACATCACCTCGTTGCTGTAACCCGCCACAAACACCTGCCCGCTTTTGCCGAATTGCTTTTTGGCCCAAAGGGAGTAATCTACCACCGTTTCGCCGGCAAGCGCCAGTATGGAAAGGTCTTTTCCAAAACGAATCGCCTGTATGGGATATTGATAGGTAGAAACATCCCATCGTTTGTTATAAGCGCTCAACATGAGTTTGGCGCGACGCTGCACATACTGGTCTTCGCTTAGTATTTCTTTCTGGTATTGTTCTGCATCAAAAGCAGGAAACTCCAGCGGCACTTCGGTGAAGCTGGTATTGATGAGCCCGTTTACAGCGCTCATGTTTCCATTGATCACCTGCTGTACGGAAGCCGACAGGGTTTTTCCATGTTGTATAGCATATTCGAGCTTTCCCCGCGGTTCGGGGTTGATGTCACCGCCGCAGCCCTGAAAGAACAAGGCGCTGGCCCCGGGATATTGCGCTTCCAGTTCCAGCTGTGCATAACCCGCATAATCGCCGTTGATGTTCATGTGATCGCCGCCCAGGGTGGTGTTGTGACAGGCATACCCAAACAATACCGCTTCCAGCTTGTTTTGCACATCATGGATGGTAAGCACGGGTACGTCGTAGTCGACCGGTCGGATGCTGATGTTCGGATCGCGGCGGTTTTTGGCAAATCCTGCGGTACCATTGCCGCTGGATACTTTCACCGG
Source organism: Agriterribacter sp. (assembly GCA_037190905.1). Taxonomy (GTDB): domain Bacteria; phylum Bacteroidota; class Bacteroidia; order Chitinophagales; family Chitinophagaceae; genus Agriterribacter. Next base: position 245,841 of record JBBCKG010000003.1, read on the forward strand.
ATGCAACGATGCAATGGCCTGGTCTATGATTTCAAGTATATCCGCCGTAAGCTTTTGACCATATGCCGCTACTACAATCATATTCTTCGTGTCGTAATCGAACATACCGGCGGCAGGCCATACCATGGGTCCCGAATGGGTATGTGACGAATTCAACATCAATTGAGAACGATGCAGGCCGTATTTCTGCAACACTGCCTTGGCAATGTCTGCCGAAATTTCGTGAGAGAGTCCCAGCACATCCGTGGTTACAATCACCACTTTTTTCTTGTTGGCATCTTCTAAAACGATGGCTTTCGCCCACAGGTCATGGTCTATACCGGTAGCCGGACTGAATCTTTGCGGCGATGCATATCCGTTCAACCAGGCCGGATCGGAAGGGGTAATCACCTTTTTGGCAATTCCGGCTTTCAGGGTCTGCGCCTGTACGGCAGTGCGGCAACCGCATACCACTATCAGGGCAAGTAAAACAGGAAAAACTTTTTTCATGTTGTTGCTATATTTATTTTTTTGCGATCTCTCCCGCGTATTTCTGAATTTTACGCATTGCTTCTGCAATCTGTTCCATGTCTTTTTTAGACCCCAGCAGCATGTTTTGGTACAGCCATACCGACTGCTGCGAGGTTAATGCATCGTTCTGGGGGCAATGGTTTCTTTCCAGCCATTCCTTCATGGTTTTCTCACCATATACCTTCAGGTAATGTTTGTTGGAAGCGAGTGCAGTCACATAACTGCTTTTGTTCATCTGTCCGTATCCTTCAGAGCAGGGAACTCCTTCCGCAGAAAGAGCTTGTAAAAACTTATCTCTGCCCATTCCGGCAAACTGGTTTTTATCGTACCGGAACATGTACAGGTGGAAAGCGCTCTTTGTGGTACCAGGGTATAGTTTGGCCGGTGTAATACCCGGTATATCTTTTAACAGGCGGGAGAGGTATTGTGCATTTTCCCAACGCCGGTTGCTTTGCGCTATCACTCTTGTCATCTGCGAAAGCAACAGGCTTCCCTGAAATTCGGTTAAACGCAGATTGGTGCCTCGGGTACCCATGCCCGTACCGAAAGAAGTAGACGTGCCGCCCTGTCCCTGGTTGTGAAAGGTATAACAATTGGTGATAAACGATTTGTCGTTGGACGTAATGGCACCGCCTTCGGCACAGTTCAGGTTTTTAGACGACTGGAAGCTGAAAGCACCCGCCAGTCCGAAATTGCCAACCTTGGTACCGTTCCATTCAGCCAGATGTGCCTGACAGGCATCTTCCACCATCGGGATATTGTGTTTTTTGCTCATGGCAGTAAACGCATCGAGGTTGGCGGGCGAGCCGCCAATGTGCACCGGCATAATGAGTTTCGTTTGCGGCGTAATAGCAGCTTCCGCTTTGGCCGCGTCGATCTGGAAGGTTTCTATGTCGGTATCTACCAATATGGGCAAAGCATAATTCATTACCACTACATTGTAGGTAGCTACAAATGTGTATACCGGTATAATCACTTCGTCGCCGGGGCCTATGTCCAGCGCGCCGAGTATGGTGGTGAGTGCGGCTGTACCACTTGAAGTACCCAGGCTGTGCTTTGCGCCAAGCATACGGCTGTATTCCGATTCAAACTTAGCCATTACGCCACCGTTCAGCCTGCCCCAGTTTTTGCTTTTCAGTACATCCAGCAATCCTTTTTCTTCTACTGTGTCCAGTACAGGCCAGGAAGGAAAAGCACCGGCATGGGCTTTGGGGCCTCCTAATATAGCCGGTTTAGTATTTGTAGTACCGGCAGAAACGATCTGCGGGGCGCCTATTGCAATACCTGCTCCGGTAATGGCCAGGTTGTTGATGAACTTGCGACGGTTAAAAATATGCTGCATGGTAAACTAATTTTATGGTTATTAAAGCTAATGATATTTTGAAGAACTGGTTGGCATTAAAAACCCGGAGCACTTTATGCAAATGCCCCGGGAAAAACCAACTGTCAGGGTACCAGTAATGTTGCCTGATGCGAGTAATTGAAAAACGCACCGGGATTATTTGTTCGGGCGTATGCACGGATATAATAGGTTTTGCCGGATATCAGCCCCGATAATTCATATGCTTTCTCACCCTCCGTGAGGTTGAGTGCGGCTACATCTTCCAGTATGGTGGTGCCTCCTTTATATACAATCCGGTTGGGATTGGGGTAGTCTGCCCATGAAATTCCCAGCTCAATAAAATCCTGCTCTGCCGCCAGCTTATCGTACGATACTTTAAAGATCGCTTTGTCGCCGGAAGTAGATACCTGGGTCAATTGCAGACGTATGTAGGGTGTTACCGGTATATCTACCTGCGTTTCCCGTTCAACGGTAATGCGCTCCGAGGTATTCACGAGTTCAAACGCACCTTCGGCGGTATAGCTATAGTTGCCGGTAAATGAAGCTTTGTTAGTGAAACTTCCATCGGGAAAGGTTACAAAATTCAGCGGCTGTGTAGCATTGTTTTGATAAAAACGAACGATAGTGCCGGCTACAGAGCCGCCGGAGGGCACCAGCTCCCCCGTCTCTCTGTCAATAATTCTTCCGGTGATGGTGGCGTTGGGGCCATCGTAGTTGTCTACCTCGCAACCGGAAAAAACCAGCAGCGTACAGCATATATACAGTAATTGTTTCATAATTCTCATTTTGTAGTTTGCATATCTGATCAAAATCGGCTTACCCGTTGTTACCAACCGGGGTTGTTTTCAATTTTAGGATTGGTGTTGATATAGCCGGACAGGTTACTGTAGTAGTCTCTTTCCAGAAATACTCTTGACTGTCCGTTATCAATGGGCGCTCCGCTTTTTTTAACGAAGATCCATTTGTAGCCGCTGCCCGTGTATTTGAGGTAAGGCCATAAACCATGCATATTGGTATTCTGAAACAGGTCTGTAGCAATCCGCCATCTTTTCATATCCCAGAAACGCTTGTCTTCAAAAGCCAATTCTACTTTTCTTTCATTGCGTATACGGTCACGTGTAAAGTCTGTAGCCGTCAGCAACGGCATCCCCGCTCTTTTTCTTACCTCATTGAGTGCATTCAACCCCGCAGTCTGGTCCAGGTTTCCTTCGAAGGCAGCCTCTGCGAGGGTAAGGTATATTTCTGCCAGCCTGAAATCGATATAGTTTTGCCAGGATTGATTCTCCGGTGTCACTTCGGTAGTCGTAAGATATTTTTTTGCATAAAAACCTGTTTTGCCCACATCGCCCAGGGTATAGGGGCCATCACGCCCTACCTGTAGCTTACCCGGATCATCGGGAAAGGGGGTATTGGCTACTTCATGCAGGGTGCCGCTTTGGTCGTAAATGCCGCGATATATTTCAACCGTTCTTCCTAGGAGCGGGGTTTCAGACCGCATGATGGAACCCTCAAAACGCGGATCTTTTTTGGCGAACAATTCGTCCGGCGAATCGAATTCCTTACCGGTTACATCCAGCGTACCGTTGATATTATCAGTAAACTCGAATGATTCCACCAGTTCGAGGGTCGCGGATTGGGCGTTTCCGCAACAACCCGGTTTGAAACTTTGCGGGTAGTTATGGGTATCATAGGAATGCATCTTGTCTGGCTTGCTGTAACTTTTCTGAAAGATGATTTCATCGTGATCTCTGTCTGTGAAAATAGCGGTAAAATTTGCAGATGCATCTCCGGTAGCAGTTTGCGGATCGTATTGTTTGGTGTACAAATTATATTTTTCGCTTTCTATTACCGCTTTTGAAGCATTGAAAGCTTCGTTGTAATAAAACGAGATCCGGTCCTGTGGAATACCCACCAGACCATTTAATTGTACAGCACCGAATTTTGCAATGGAAGCAGCGTATAAAGCTGCGCGTGCTTTGAGGGCCTGCGCAGTGGTTTTTACCGCCCGGTTGCGATTGGCAGCGTCTCTGCTTTCCGGCAGGCCGGCTATCGCAGCATCCAGCTCAGACAATACAAAACTGTATACATCGTCTTCTGTATTCCGGGTTACCTGTAGTGTTTCCAGTGGATCGTCTTTACCCTGAGGGGCCGTAATAATGGGCATACCCCCGTATTTTTTTGCTAGATCGAAATACAGGTAGGCTCTCAGAAATTTTGCTTCTGCAGTTTGTTCTTTGATTTGTTCTTCCGTGAGCGTTCCCGTTCCGATCATTTCCAGATAATAATTCACGCGCCTGATGGGAGTATAGGCGCCTGTATTGAGTGCCAGTGACTGGGTGCCGTAATTGTTTACAATGGTAACCCCTGCGTAGGGCTGAGTAGTTTCGTCTGTTAAATTTGACTCATACACAGTACCGGCCCGGTTGAAACCAATCGGTAATGCATCATAAATAGGCGCAAGGTATAGTTCTGCGAGTGTAATGGAATACCACACATCTGCATCGGAAATTCTGTTAAGCGGCTTCCTGTCCAATACGTTTTTGAGGCAGCCGGTAAAACCAAAAATTATAATTATTAATAATATTTTATATCGCATACGAATTTGTTTAGAAGGTTACACTAATGCCGGCGTTATATGTTTTCATCAACGGATATACTGATAACCGGCCGGATGGTGTTTCGGGGTCTATATGCTCCAGTCCTGTAAAGGTTAACAGGTTTTGACCGCTTACAAAAATGTTAATAGACTTCATACCTGCTTTGCTCAACAAATGATGATCGATGGTGTAACCGATGTTCAACGATTTCAGTCGGAAATATGAAGCATCTCTCAACCAGTAGGTGGATGCTTTGTTGTTATTAGGCGTTCCATCGTTTCTGGTAGCGGGGTATTTGCCCGGAATCCATTCGGAGTTAGGGTCTTTGGGATCGGCACGACGCCACCTGTCTAACCAATAGGCATAGGTGCTCATGTCGTTGGCAAAGGGTTGTATGAGAAAGTGTTGCATGTGTACCTGAAAATTACCGGCTCCCTGCCAGTTCATTGCCACGTTGAACTTTCTCCATGCGAGGTTGATATTCAGGCCATACATTACCTCTGGGTTGGTACCGTAACCGGTGGGTTGTATATCGCGGTCATCAATAACACCATCTCCGTTAAAGTCTTCATATTTGAAATCGCCGGGCAACAAAGTGCGGTTTCCGTTTAAGTCCTGAATAGGAGAGTTGTCTATTTCTTCCTGGTTTTGGAACTGACCGATGTATTTTAAAAAGCCGGTGGCCCTGTTGCTATAACGTCCGTTTACATCATTCATCCACTTATCATAATCTGAGGTAAAGGCCCGTGTTTCAAAATGATCCCAGCGTCTTTTGGCGAAAGAAACATTGGCAGCGACATTATAATTGAGCTGGCCGATGTTGTGGTTATGCCGAACCACCACTTCAAACCCCTTCACGATATCGGAGTTGATGTTTTCGGCGGGAAGCGATGCGCCGAACGTAGAGGGTATCTGTGTGGCCCTTGTTCCGAACAGTCCGGATTGGTAACGCCTGAAGATATCGACCTCTACCTCCAGCAGACGATTCCAAAAACCCAGTTCAGCACCGATATTGGTTATTTTGTTTTCCTGCCAGGTTACAGCCGGATTCGTAATGCCTGCGTCTGTAAAACCTTGTGAAACGGTCGTTCCTCCATAGATATAACTTCCAGAAGGATAATTATACCCGGCTATGTACTGAAAGGGAGTAACGGTATAATCAATGCCTGTTACGCCGTAAGATGCTCTCAGCTTTAAGAAGTCCAATACTTTTACATTGTCTTTGAAAAAGTCTTCATCAGACACCCGCCATCCACCGGAATAGCCGGAGAAATAACCCCAGCGGCCTGCTTCCGGAAACAAGGGGCTCCCATCGTAGCGAAAACTGTATTCCAGCAGGTATTTACCCAGGTAGTCATACGTAGCACGCCCTACATAGCTTCTTCTGCCATTGTCGCTGGCCGTTCCTCCGGTAGTTTGGTTTAATTGCGGGCCGGCAAATATCTGATCTATCGGCACTACGTAGCCGATTCGCTGACCTGTGAGCGAAGTATTCCTGTCTTCCATTTCTTCGTACAGCAACAGTCCGGTTACGTTGTGCCGGTCTGCAAATCGCCGGGTATAATTCAGCGAAGCCTGCAGGCGAGTTATGATAGCTTTTGAGTTACCCATGCTCAGAGAGTTCGATTCTCTTGAACCCGTTTTCACCGATACCTCATTCACAGGATCCCACGCGTACAGACCATATTCCCTCATCCAGTGTTTATTGTCGGTAATCAGCAGATCATGTGCGCCTGTCAGCTTTGCGCTCAGTCCCGGAACAAAAGGTATTTTATAATCAATACTTACATTGGCCTGATAGGTATTGATTCGGTTCCGTATATAACCGGTCATATCCGAGTCGAGGTAAGCGATCAAACCATAGTTGGTATTTTGGATTTTGCCATCTGGTGTGTATGGGTTATTGATGGGCCATTGGTATTGCATCCAGGAGGCCATCAGGTAGGCATCCTGCACCAGGTTGTTGCGATCTTCTGTTCTGCCACCAATGTCTACGCTTATCAATAAGTTTTTACCCACATTTGCTTCTACATTAGAGCGGAAGTTATACCGTCCGTAATTTTGGTTGCCGCCCCGCCACATCGCTTCCTGATCAAATTTGCTGACGTTAAAAAAGTAACGGATATTTTCACTGCCTCCTCTTACAGACAGGTTATGTTGTTTTTGTGGTGTGTAATCCTTAATAAACAACTTGTAATAATCAATATCAGGGAAATTAATGGGGTCGCTGCCATCCCTGAATTTTTGTATGTCTTCATCAGAGTATACGGCAGTACCACCAATATTGTAGGCGGCTTCATTTTTCAATTCGGCAAATTCCGCCGAATTCACGAGCCGCGGATAACTGGTTACCTTCTGTACACCGTAATTGAAGGAATAATTAAATTCAGGCTTACCGCGTGTACCCTTCTTAGTGGTAACCAATACCACGCCATTCCCCCCGTTCACGCCATATACAGCGGTGGAAGCTGCATCTTTCAATATGCTGATGCTTTCAATTTCGTTCGGATCCAGCCGGTTAAAATCTCTTCCCACAATTCCGTCTACCACTACCAGCGCACGGCCGAAACCACGAATAGATAGTTCAGGGTTATCGTTGCCGGGTTCACTGCTTCTTTGAACGGCAATCAGACCCGGCAGTTGACCTGCCAGCAGATTGGCAGTATTGCCCGCCGGCACCACCGACAATTGTTTAGAGCCCATGGTAGCAATGGCACCGGTAACGTTTACACGCTTTTGCTTGCCGTACCCCACTACCACCACTTCGTTCATTCTTTCCGTTTCACTGTCGCCCTTCAGTACGATGTTGAGATTTCTTTGCGCACCTACCTGTATGCTTTGTGTAAGGTAGCCGATAGACTCAATCAACAGGGTATCGTTTTCGCTTTGCACGGTAATGCTGAAACTACCTTCTTCGTCTGATACGGTACCCACGCCAGCACCCACTACGAGAATGGTAGCGCCCGGAAGCGGTGCTCCGGATTCGTCGATGATACGACCCGTAATCGGAATGTTTTCAAGTGCACTGCTCAGGGAGGAATGACTGTGCAACATGTGCGGCAAAGCAGCAGGAAAGCGCTCTTTTGCGCTTATTTGCTGCATGTTTGCAGTAAGCAGACACAATACGACCCAATGAAAAAGCCGGAACCGCCGGAGAAGAATTTTCTTTAAACTCATTATTGTCAGTTATTTGGTAAAAAATGGGATGGATTACTAAAATAAAGTCAAATAATTTGATTTGCTGTTTTATGCTTTTATTATGTAAAAATAACAGCAAAATATTGAAATCATGAATTTTTTTTTATCCTTCCGCTCAGCACATAGCGGGAACGATGAGAAATGGGTAGGTAATAAGGCGGTAACGGGCTATAGCAGCAGCGATGCACACCAACGAGGTTTATCGGTTGTTACTTTTCAGGATGCAGTAATTTTGTGGCAACCTGTCATACATGCAAGAAAAAGCAGTATAATTGCCACTAATATGTTACTATTGTTATTATGTTGAAGGAAGAACGTCATAAGCTGATTATGCGGGAGATTAACCTGCATAACAAAGTGTTGTCCAACGATTTGAGTGTTTTGCTCAATGTATCGATCGATACCGTTCGCCGCGATCTGAAGGAATTGGTGGAAGAGGGAAAAATACTGAAGGTGCACAGTGGCGCCATCAGTAAATCGCTGGTGGCCCCTTTCCGGGGTAAAACGGATGTATATGCCCAGCCGGCCAAACAGGTGATTGCCAATAAAGCGCATACCCTGCTGAAAAATGATATGGTGATCCTGACGGAAGGAGGTACCACTTTACTGGAGCTGGCCAGGTCTATTCCCAGAGGACTTCACTGCACTATCCTCACCATTAGCCCACATGTGGCCATCACCCTGTCTGAACACACCAATCTTAACGTGATTACCATTGGCGGAAAGCTCAATAAAAATGCCTACCTGCATATAGGAGCCAGCGTTGTGAACCAGTTATCTGAAATTCGTGTAGACCTTTGCCTGCTGGGCGCCAACGCCTTCTCCGTGCAGGATGGGCTTACAGATATAGACTGGGAAGTGGTGCAGGTAAAAAAGGCCATCATCCGGTCGTCGAAAAAAGTGGCCATCCTTACCATTGCAGAAAAACTGAATTCCGTGCAACGGATGAAAATATGTGATTTTAACCAGGTAAACTATCTGATAACAGAATTGCCGCCAGACGACAAGGCGCTGGCGACATTCTGGAACAATAATATTACCATACTGTAGGCCACGGGCTATTGCCGGGTAACCTGTAGTGCATCCAGGGCGGCCTGTACGCTTCCTTTTTGGAGCAGCAGGTCTTTTGCCTCCTGATAGTCGGCTATACCGGCTTTTTCCATCAGCATTTTCACTGCGCGGTCAACAATTTTATTGTTGATGAGTTTCACATGTACCATACGGTTATCCGATACCCTGCCGAGCCGTATCATAACGGTGGTACTGATCATATCGAAAAGCATTTTTTGCGCTGTACCGCATTTCATGCGCGTGCTTCCGCTTACAAACTCGGGACCGGTGATCACTTCCACCGGGTATTGAGCAGCGGCAGCAATAGCGCTGTCCGGGTTGCTCACTATACAACCCGTGGTGATGCCGTTGGCCCTGCTTTGCTCCAGCGCGCCGAGTACAAACGGGGTGGTGCCACTGGCCGAAATGCCCACTACAATATCCTGAGGCGTCACGCCTTGTCTTTGCAGTTCTTCCCAACCGGCTTCTTTTTCATCTTCTTTTTCTTCAAGGGCGAGCAAAAGGTTATCCAATCCGCCTGCCAGGATTACATTTACCCGCCCTTTATCTATACCGTAGGTGGTGGGAAGTTCCATGGCATCCAGAACAGACAAACGCCCCCCACTTCCTGCGCCCACGTAAAACAACCTGCCGCCTTCCGACATCTGAAGAACAATTTGCTCAATCAGGCGGTTTACCTGTGGAAGGGCTTTTTCGATGGCGGTGGCTACCAGGGCATCTTCTGCATTAATACTGCGGGTGATCTGTTCTATAGACATGGTTTCCAAATGGCGGTACCGGGATGGCTGTTCGGTTATCTTTGTCATCTGCTGATTATTTGCTGTTTTGTGCGTTATTTATGCAAAGATACATGCAAAAATGAGAAATCACACAAATGATGCCCTTACTGCCGCTTTTCTTGCAGCGTTCGTGCATTGTATTGCCGAGTTTCTGCTGCTTAAAAGGTGCTGGCTTTACCATTCTGCATTTATTGATTATCCGTGACGATTCTAAACGCTGCTGCCCTGCGTTATTAATCCTGGGGATGGTGTTGCGTTAGCGGGTAATGCAGCCCATCGGCCTACCCAGACGCTGTTTTATAACTGGTATTCCAATCGCCTGTTCTACAGGTGCACCTGCCACCAAAATGGCATCAACTTATCCAGTGCCTGTAACATTCATAGCTTCAGTCCGTATAAGATAACCATCAGGCAGTATAGCCGGTGAAGCTTGATAAACCATTTAACAGGTTTATCACACGTTCGCAAACTGCTTTTTGCCATTTAAAGGGAATCGCTTCACTGGCAGGTTTTTCGAAAATAGTTTTGCTTCATAACAGTAATATATAGTTTTCTATGAGGTATTTATTGGCAGGTTGTTTTTTGTTGATGGCATCGGTGATATGTGCACAAAATATAAGCGGGCGGGTGTTTAACGACGCGTTGGCGCCTGTAGCGAACGCAACTGTTGCATTGTTGCTCGAAAAAGATTCGTCTGAAGTATCCGCTGTTATTACAGACGAAGAAGGGGCGTTTATGTTCACGAAACAATCCAACAACAACTACCTTATTAAAGTAACGGCCGTCGATCATATTCCGTTTTATTCTGCCGCTTTTATCATCAACAACAGCCACTACGATGTTCCCACAGTCATTCTGGTGAAAAACAATTCCGTATTGTCTGCCATTACGGTAACGGCCAAGAGATCTCCGGTAGAGGTAAAGGCCGGAAAAACGGTGGTAAACGTAGAAGCATCGCCTACGAATGCCGGTTTGAATGCTTTGGAACTACTGGAAAAATCACCGGGTGTATCTGTGGACAACGATGGAAATATCAGTCTGAAAGGAAAGGGTGGGGTACTGGTGCTGATAGACGGTAAGCAAACCTATCTCAGTGGTCAGAATCTTGCTTCATTTCTCAAAAGCCTGCAGGCAGGCGGCATCAACCAAATAGAGATCATGACCAATCCACCGGCGAAATACGATGCTACCGGAGGCGCCGGCATCATCAACATTACCACCAAAAAAGGCACAGTGAGGGGAATGAACGGCAATATGAACCTCAACTATTCGCAGGGATTTTATCCTAAATACAACGGAGGGGCCAATTTCAACTACCGCAATCAAAAGATCAACCTGTTTGGAGGTTATAACGGTGGCGTATGGGAGGGAATCGGTACCCTTAACATTGACAGAAATTTTTACAAAGAGGAAGTTTTATCGGGCACCGCCCGGCAAACCACGCTGCGACACAACAAAGCCAGCTGGCACAACGTAAAACTGGGAGCAGATTATAATTTTACAGAAAAAGATGTAGTGGGTGTGGTTATAAACAGCAACCTCAATCCATGGAAAAACTGGCAGCAAAGCACTTCTTTTCTCAACGATGCGAATCACCTGGTTACGAACACATTTGTGTCGGATGCCTACAATGCCAACAACGAAAAAAACATTACCACCAATCTCAACTATAAGCACAGTTTCGACTCAACGGGACGGGAAATTTCAAGCGATCTCGACTACGGGTACTACTACAGCAAAGGGAAAAACACGCTCAACACCCGGGTGATGGATGCGGGGAATGTTCAAAAGGGCAATACAATTATACTCGACGGGCTCTTCCCTTCTGCTACACATCTTTACACTGCCAAAGTAGACTATGTGCATCCTTTTTCAAAAGCCATGAAACTGGAAACAGGGGTAAAAACTGCTTTTGTGTCTATTAACAATGATGTAATATATCAGCGAGATACCAGTACCGGCTGGTTTGCCGATGCAGAAAGAAGCAATCATTTTATTTATAAAGAAAATGTGAATGCGGTGTATGCAATATTCAGCGCCGGTATAAAGAAATGGGAACTGAATGGTGGCCTGCGCGTGGAAAACACCAACGTTGACGGACGACAGATAAAAGGCGATACCCGTTTTAAACGCCATTATACCAGCCTGTTTCCGAATGCCTCCGTGTCGTATAACATGAATGACAAGAACCAATGGGCTTTAAGCTACAGCCGACGCATCAGGCGACCGGATTACAGCAGCCTGAACCCATTTGTTTTCTTTATCGACTCGCTTACTTACGGGCAGGGCAACCCTTACCTGCAACCGCAGTTTTCCAACAATATTGAACTGAGCCATACTTTTTATCGTTTCCTGACCACTACGGTAAACTATACCCGAAACGACGATGTTATTACGCAGATACTGAAGCAGGATACCGAGCGTAAAACCATGTTCCAAACCATGGAAAACCTTGCCAGTATGCAACAGTGGGGGGTAACCGTAACGGCCAATCGTCAGATAATACCCTGGTGGACTATAAATGTATATGCCAACTTCTTTTCGAACTTTTACAAGGGGATGTATGTTGACGGAACAAAAAACTACCCCATCACCCAACAGGCCACAGGGTTCCTGGGCAATATGACCAATAGTTTCAACTTTGCTAAAACCTTCACTGCAGAGGTGAGCGGCTGGTACACCAATCGTATTTCAGAAGGACTGCTGATCGGTGGCAACATGGGCGCCCTGAACCTGGCTTTGGCCAAACAGATTTTCAACAAAAACGGCACTATAAAAATAGGCGTTCGGGATGTTTTTCGTACACAGAACTTCAACGGCTATTCCCGCTATGCAGATGTGGATGTTTCTGTAGTGAACGACCGCAGAAAAGACAACCGGGTGTTTGTTGTTTCGTTTACTTATAAATTCGGTAAAAATAATATCGCTCCTGAGCGGAGACGCAGTGGCGGCGCTGCCGATGAACAAAGCAGGATCAAAAGCGGTGGCAACTAAGCAGACAAAATACAGCCTGCGGAAAACTGTATACAGTTGTTGACAGCCATTACAGGGAAATAACCAAGAGCCAACCGCCCATCCTGTTGCAAAAAAAAAAGCATTCCCCGTTCGATGGGGCACGCTGTTGACTATATCATTAATTTACTGAAGGGAGTCTACGTCGGAAACAGGGATGGAATCCAGTGGGAGCGATGGGCTGTCGCCTCCTGGCGTTACCACCGTATTATCGGGCAGACTGTCTACTACAGGCGCGGGACCACTACTACCGCCACAGGCCGTAAGCATAAAGAGAACGAGTACACTTCCTACAAACTTCTTCATAGCGGATAATTTTTTAACCAACATAGGGAAACAGTTTCCTGATGTTAGTTCTTTTTCCCAAAATTAAATGAATTCATCATTTTATCAAAAATAGCGGTGTTTTCGTAGATACCGCCGAATTGTTCCGCGCCGGGTCCATAGGCAAATACGGGTATCATTACGGCCGTATGGCCACCTGTGCTGAATCTGGCATCCACCTGGCCCTCTTTCATGTTTCCACCTGTCAGAGAGAGGCCACCTGTTTCGTGGTCACCGGTAATTACGACCAATGTGTTGCCGTCTTTTTTGGCAAAATCCAGCACCGCGCCAATCACCTTATCGAAGTCTATCATTTCGCTGGTTACATAGTCTATGTCGTTGGCATGCCCGCCCCAGTCTATCTGCGACCCTTCCACCATCAGGAAAAACCCGTTTGTATGTTGTTGCAGGATCTGCAAGGCTGTTTTTGTTGATTGTAATAACTGGTCGCCGCGCCCATTTTTCACGCTGGGTGGCTCTCCGTCTGCTATAAAGCCGGCCAGTTTTCCAGATTGTACCTTTACTATTTCCGGCAGGGTATCCAGCACCTGATATCCTTTACTTTTCAAACTGTCCAGCAGGTTCCGGTTATCCTTCCGCTCCGCGAAGTATTTTTTCCCTCCGCCGATGAATACATCAATGTCTGTGGCAAGATAATCTGCTGCTATTTCTTCCATCATGCTTCTGGAGGGCTGGTGGGCTATAAACGAAGCAGGTGTGGCATGTGTAACGGAGCAGCTCACCACCATGCCGGTAGCTTTCTTTCTGCGCGAAGCCATTTCCAGTATGGTAGGATGCGCCACCCGGGTAGCGTCTACACCTATGGCACCATTGTATGTTTTTTTACCGATGGAAAAAGCCGTGGCGCCTGCACCAGAATCCGTTACATAGGCATCAGCAGACTGGCTTTTATGAAAACCGCTGTACGGAAATCGCTCAAGGTGCAGCCATCCTTTGTTGGCGGTGAGGCCGGCAAATATCTGGGCAGTTCCCATTCCGTCTCCAATCATCAGTATGATGTTGCTGGCTTTTTGCTCCTGTGCGGAGATCTTTGAGGAAAATACAATTGCTATAAGGCTGTAAACGAATATTTTTTTGCGCATCATTCTATTTATTACGTATAAAAGCCGAAAATAGCCAATATGCGTCGATGAAATCTGCGTTCACAAATAAATAATACCCGGCCTAGGGAGCAGGGTGTATCCGGAAGGTTTTGTTCATAGCCCGTATCATAGCTTCCGGGCTCCAGTCGCCGGGTACAATCATCCGCCTGATCGTGTGTAGGGGCTCTTCCGCATCTATTTTAGTCGAAAGCTGAAATGCGGCCTTGATATTGCGTTCCTTTAGTTCCGGTATTCCTTCTTTTGTCCATACCCCGAAAGGGTAGGCGAGGTATTGAACCGGTTGTCCGGTTATGGCTTCCAGTTGTTTACAGGACTGTACAATTTGTTCGTCCCAGTCTTCAGGTTTGTATTTTTTCAGGTTTTCGTGCGACCAGGTATGTGTTTCCACCGCATGCCCCTGATCTGCCAGGCTTTTCACCTGCTCCTTGTTCATATATATAGAGCGCCCCAGGGATATTGTCATAATGAAAAATACTCCTTTAAAGCCATGTTTTTCCAGTTCCGGCGCACCAATGGTGTATTGGTCTACCACGCCATCATCGAAACTGATCATCACCGGTTTCGGTGGGAGGGGAGTGCCTTTGGTTAGATAATCATGTAACTGATCGGGCAAAATCGTCTGGTAACCGCTGTCGGCCAGTATCTGCATCTGCGCCCGGAACCTGTCTGGCGGAACAATCACATCTTTTTTCAGGCGCGATTCATTGCCTTTCCATTCCCGTATCTGGTGATAGCATAGTACCGGCACTTCTATACCTGGCGTTGAAACGGCTGCAGGGGGAGTGCTGCTTTCTTCAACGGGCAGTGTATCGATGATTGCAGCAATGTGAGCAGGTGGGTCAGCAGACAGATTGTCTGTAACAGTACTGCTGCAGCCAACAGCCATCATACATATCGTCAGGAGTAATAGGTTCCTCATACAGGTGAAACGTTGATTCGAATAAAAAGGTATGCCGGTCGCGACAGTTTTTCCAGGCCGTAAAAAAATTATTGTAATGCGGTACATTTGCAAAAACGTTTGTATGGATCTATCACTAGCCGGCAGGAATGCAGTTATTTGCGGAAGTACACAGGGTATAGGACTGGCGGTGGCCCGTGAACTGGCGGCCGCGGGCGCCAACTGTGTATTGCTGGCCCGCAATGAGGAAAGATTGCGAAAAGCCTTATCCATATTGCACAGAGCGCAGGCACAGGTACATGGTTACAGCGTAGCCGATTTCAAAGATACCGATGCTGTGCGCTCGGCCATTGCTGGCATTGTATCGGAGAGAAATATTCACGTACTGATCAATAATACAGGGGGGCCGGCTCCCGGTGACATAACCGATGCTACCGATGCCGATCTGGAACAGGCGTTCCGTCAACACGTAGTCAACAACCAGGCATTGGTGCAGGCAGTGATACCCGGTATGCAACAAAGTGCGTATGGACGTATTATAAATATCATCTCCACGTCGGTGAAAGTGCCTTTGCCCAACCTCGGGGTTTCGAACACCATACGCGCCGCCGTGGCAGGTTGGGCAAAAACCCTGTCGAACGAACTCGGGCGCTACAACATTACCGTCAACAACGTATTGCCGGGCTTTACCAATACCCAACGTATACAAAGCATTATAAAAATGACGATGGAGCAGGAGGAGATTACCGAGCAGGAAGCTATAGCCCGGCTTTGCGAACCCATACCTTTGAAACGGTTTGCCGCACCGGAGGAAATAGCCAACATGGTGGCATTTCTTGCGTCGCCTGCGGCCTCTTACATTACGGGAACCAGCGTACGGGTAGACGGGGGCAGAACGGGAGCCATATAGCGGCGAGCCGGAGAGCATAGCCATCATCAGAGAATATCCCGCTTAGCCGGCAGCCAGCTTGTTCTTCCGTTTACGGTAGGTTAATACCAAAACCATCAGCAGTATAAGCAGGGTGCCCAGCCAGTCGTAGATGCCAAAGGGAACCTTCAGCCAGGTAACGGCAAAAAAAGTAGCGGCCAGCGGCTCTACACAGGCTAGCATACTCGCTTTGGCTGCACCGATGTATTGCACACTGATGAGGTAAGCATAGAAAGCAAACAGACTGCCCAGTAAAATAACGAACGCTACCATCAGCAGACTCGATACATCCCAGTCTACTGCCACTGAGAACGGATTGCTTACAAAGCAAAACGCCAAACCGCCCATCAGCATGGCCCAGCCTACGATCACCACCGAAGGCCATTTTCGCAGCAGTTGCAGCGGCTGGAGACTGTAAAAAGCCAGGGCCACTGCAGAAGTGAGTCCCCAGAAAAGCGCCAGAGAAGACACAGACAACGAACCGGTCTGACCATGTGTGACGAGTAAGAAGGTGCCGGACAAAGCCATTACCAACGCTATCAGTTCCTTCGTGGTGGGAGCCTTGCGACTACGTATCACCAGATAAACACAAATCATCGCCGGACCCACATATTGTAATACGGTAGCCGTAGCGGCGTTGGAAGCATGGATGGCCGCAAAGTAGGTATACTGTACGGCCGCCATTCCCCCGATAGAAAAAATCAGCAACTGGAGGGCATCTTTGCCCTTTTTCCACACGGCCCATACATTCTTTTGCTGCACGAGGGCAATGCACAACAAGATGATACCGGAAATCAGCAGCCGGATCGTCACCAGCCACTCGGGGTTTACCAGCTTTACCTGGAAAAGGTATTGACAAAAAGCGCCCGAAACACCCCATAATACACCGGGAATAATTGCGAGCAGATACCACCTGAACATACGAAGGCAAATATACTAATCCGCAATATACCAACGACCGTTTTCATCTTTGCTGTAACAAAGGCCGTTGCTCATTTCATGCACGGTTTTTTGTGTTTTTTCACTCAGATAGTTTTTCTTTTCGTACACCCGGATACCATTGTTTTCGCGGGTTAAATACACCACCAGCGCCGGCAGTCCCGGACCTACCTCATGCAGCCACTGCTCATCGCTCTCCCGTACAAATGCAGAACTCATGCTTTTTACCGGCAAAGATAGCCATTGAAATGGTGTGGAGATACCAGGTGTCATCAGGAATGCAACTACAGGGCATTTGCCTTGTTGGGAGCAGGCGGTTTCCTGTACGCCCAGTAAAAAACCTGGGGCAACACGGTAAGGGAGAGTATCATGCATATCAGTAGTCCCCCCACAATCATTATTGCCAGCGGTTTCTGAATTTCCGACCCCATACCGGTAGAAAGTGCCGCCGGCAGCAGCCCCACAGATCCCATCAGCGCTATCATCACAATTGGGCGCACACGGCTGTGTACTCCGTTCGAAATAGCGGCCTGCAGCGGCATTTTCCGGACGTTTTCCTTCATCACTGCTATCAGGATGATGCTGTTGATGGTATTTACGCCAAATAAAATGATGAATCCTATACCGGCAGAAATACCAAAAATGGTCTGGGTGGCCCACAGCGAAATAAACCCTCCTATGAATGCATACGGAATAGTGCTGGCTGCAATAAGGGTATCTTTTACGGTGCCGAAGTTAAAATACAGGAGAAATAAAATCAGTAACAGTACGGCCGGTACGATAAGCGCCAACTGTTTGCCCGCTCTTTCTTTGCTTTCAAACTCTCCTGCCCATACCACCTTATTAGCATCCGGCAGTTTCACATCCCTTGCCACATTCGCCTTTGCTTCTGCGATGGTGCTGCCCAGGTCTCTGCCTTCAATACTAAAACCGATGGCTATGTAACGGCTGCTGCCTTCCCGGTAAATAAAAGTAGGACCGGTTATATAGCTGATGGTGGCTATTTCCCGCAGCGGTATTTTTCTGCCGTCTTTGGCCGGTATCAAAATCTCGCCGATTTTTTCCTCATTATCCCGGTATTCTTTTTCAAACCGTATCCTTACGTCAAACATTCTTTCATTCTCGTAAAACCGGGTGGCGGCTCTTCCGCCAATGGCCATTTCTATTACCGCCTGGGCATCGGTTACATCTACGGCATACCGGGCCAGCTTGCTGTCGTGCAGTTGAATTCTCAGTTCGGGCAAACCAATATTGCGGTATACATTCAGGTCTTTCACTCCCGGTACGGGACGAATGCTGGCAGCCACTTCATCTGCATATTGTTCAAGGGCAAAGAGGTCGTCGCCAAAAATCTTTACCACCAGCGAACTTTTCACCCCGGCTACATACTCTTCCACATTGTCCTGTATGGGCTGGCTGAAGCCAAACACAATGCCGGGATAGGTATGCAATACCGCTCGCATCTCTTCCACCAGTGCCTCCTTATTAACGTTGCGGTTCCAGGATTTTTCCGGGTGCAACTGAATGTGAAACTCGATGTTGAAGAAACCTGTGGGGTCGGTACCGTCGTTGGGGCGTCCCACCTGGTTCAATACAAATTTCACCTCTTCAAACGAGCGCAGTTTGGTTTTCATTTCTTTAGCCAGCCGTTGCGATTCTTCGATGTTTACACTGTTGGGCAGGGTAGCGCGCACATACAGGGCGCCTTCATTCAGCTTGGGAATGAACTCTGAACCATAGTATATAAAACTAATAATGCACACGATCAGTATGGCTGCAAAACCGCCCACAGTGAACTGCCTTCTCCGGTTGCTCCACAAAAACAGCCGGAAGAGGTTGTTTCTGAAAAACCGGGATATAAAATTTTCCCTTTCCGCAATATTTTTTGTCAGCAATACTTTGCACAGCGCAGGCACGTAGGTAATGCTCAGTATCAGCGAGCCCAACAGGGCGTAGCCCAGCGTGAATGCCAGCGGTGAAAACATTTTACCCTCCACTTTCTGAAAAGAAAATATAGGTAGTAAAGCAATGATGAGTATGATTTGCGCAAACACAATATAGGTGGCCACGCTTCCCGTGCTCTTTCGGATGAGTCCCAATTTAGACATGCGGTTGAATCGTTGCATTCCCAACTGGTGCGCCTTTCGCTCCATCGCTACAAATACGGTTTCCACGATTACCAGGGTGCCTTCCAGCAGCAGCCCGAAATCGATAGCGCCCATGGAGATCAGGTTGGCCGGTAGCCCCTGTATACGCAACATGGTGAGGGCAAATAAAAAGGAAAGGGGGATCACAGAAGCTACTATAACGGTGGTGCGCCAATTGAACAGGAATATAAATACAATGATAGACACCAGCAATATGCCTTCCACCAGGTTTCTGCTGACGGTATTTACGGTGGCATTTACCAGTTCGGTCCTGTCTATGAAGGGCTCAATTTTTACGTCCTCGGGCAGGATGCGTTCATTGAGATCAGCTATTTTTTCTTTCAACCGGGCGATGACTTCGCCGGGGTTTTCCCCTCTCAGCATTACCACTATACCCTGCACCAGGTCTTCTTCATCCTGCAATCCTATGATGCCCAGCCGGGGTTTGGCTGCCACTTTTACCTCGGCAATATGTTTTACCAGTATGGGCGTAGTGCCTTTCACCTCTATCAGTATGTTCTCAATGTCTTCTATCTTTTCCAGCAATCCTACCCCGCGCACCACGTATGCCTGACTGCCCCGCTCTATTACATCGCCCCCTACATTTACATTGCTTTTTGAAACGGCTTCGTACACTTCCAGTGGCGAAAGGTCGTAGTTGGCCAGTGCAGTAGGGTTGATCTTTATTTCATAAATTTTTTCTTCTCCTCCAAAGCTTACCACATCGGCCACCCCCGGTACGGCTACCAGTTCCCGTTCTATCACCCAGTCCTGAATGGCGGTGAGCTCGCTGACAGGCAGTTTACTCCTGAGTACATACCGGAATATTTCGCCCGTGGCCCCATATGGTGGCTCAATACCAGCATCGGCCCCTTCGGGCAGGTTTACGCTCTGCAAACGATTGGCCACGTATTGCTGTGCATAAAA
The DNA here is from genome assembly GCA_037190905.1 of Agriterribacter sp. GTDB lineage: Bacteria > Bacteroidota > Bacteroidia > Chitinophagales > Chitinophagaceae > Agriterribacter. The sequence continues at coordinate 265,637 of JBBCKG010000003.1, forward strand.
ATCATCTACATCGTCTTCAAAAATCACAGTTATAACCGATAGTCCGAAAAGAGAAATGGAGCGAACCTGTGCTTTTTTAGGAATGGTATTCATTTCCTTCATCACCGGCAGCGTGACGAATTTTTCTATTTCTTCTGCACTTCTGCCCGGCCATTGGGTAATGATGCGCGCCCGGGTATTGGTTACATCCGGAAATGCCTCAATGGGGGTATGGATATAGCTGATGATACCGGCTACCAGCAGCATACCGGTAAAAAAGAAAACAATGGAGGTGTTTTTCAATGAAAACGTTACCACTCCCTGAACAAACCGCTTCATCGTTCTTAATTTTGAAAGTTTTTGATTTGCTCATAGATCAGTAACTGGTTTTTGGTAACGATCTTATCGCTGTCGCTTAATCCGCCGGCAATAAAAGTAGTGTCGTTGCGGGACGATAAAATATCTACTTTACGGATTTCCAGTTCACAGTTGTTTTGGTATACCACGGCGAAATGCTGGTTGTTGTCAAACAGCAGCGCGCCGGTGGGAATGGTCAGCGCCTCCGTACCCCCTCTGCGGAGTGCGGTAACGTCTACCATCATACCGGGTTTCAGTTTCAGGCCGGCATTTTTCAATACCACGCGTGCTTTTAACACCTTAGCTTCCGGGTCCAGCACCTGGGAAAGCGCGCCTATTTTTCCGGAAAATGCTTCTCCGGGGTAAGACAGGGTGGTGATATGTACATCCATACCTGTAGTGATATGCCTGACATGAGAGGCATATACATTCACCATTACCCATACATCACTAAGATCGGATACCGTAAACAAAGGTTCTCCGCCCGCCGATACCTGAGCGCCGGGTGTAATGGATTTAGACGTGATGATACCGTTGGCAGGCGCTTTGATCTGAAAAACACCTTTTTCCCGGCTTGCGCTGAACAACTGCATGTTGGCGTTTATTCTTTCCCGTTCGGCTTTCAGTATCTCCAAACCGGTTTGTGCTTCTGCCAGTTGCGTTTGCGAGGCAATGCCATCCTGGTACATTCGCTCGGCTGCCTGTAACGCTCTTTCCGCCACAAGTATCCGCGATTCGATGGTTGTAGAAGCAGCATGCCATTCCGTGAGTTCCGTACTTCGCAGTTCGGCCAGCACCTGGCCCTTCACTACGCGATCGCCCAACGAAAAATGGGTACCTGAAATAATGCCCCCCACCAGGCTAATAAAATGAAACACCTTATCGGGATTGCTTTCTACCGAACCGGTGAGATGCACCCCCTCGGTAAACGGCTGCATAACGGGTGTTACCCACGCTATTTCATTGGCAAAACGCTCATCAAGGCAGTAGCCCCGGCTGGCGGGCTGCGGGTCGTATGTATCGTTGCTACAGCCGGAAAACAAACGGATTAAAAGGCAATAACCCAATACTATAAATGCTATTCTCGTCATGGTTATAGTGCATCTAGTGAATAATATCTTTTCCAACGGCGGCATTGAGTTCTTCGGAATGATCGGCGATTGCCTTCACTGCTTCCAGTATAATCTTCCGGTTTGCTGCATACGCTTCCATAAAATCCAGGTATTCCAGCAGGCTGATGTTTCGTTCGGTAAAATTCCGGGTATAGGCTTGCAGCATGTTATCCAGCGTTTGGTCGAAATCAGGCGCTATGTTTTCGTAAAAATTTACCGAAGTCAGTAAGTTGCGGTAGGCCACGGCTATTTCGTTTTCAACGGCCGCCTGTTGATGATCGTACTGAAGTTTGGATTGTGCTATTCCCATACGGGCGTGTTGTATATTCCCCTGGTTGCGGTCAAACAAAGGCAGGTCTATACCCAATCCAAACCCAACAAAATTGTACATAAAGTTGCCGCCCCTGTCGTAGCCGCCTTTTAGCCTGAGGTCGGGCACCCGCCTGGCTTTTTCATAGCGGTACATATTGTTAAAGAATTGCTCTTCCAGTTTGGCGAGCTTCAGGTCTGGCCGGCTGGCCATGGCTTCGTCTATCAATGCGGGTAAGGCCAGCTTTGCGAGGGAGTCGGTATTTTTCAGGTATCCATCCTGCGTCAGCAGAAGCCGGGCATGCGCAGGCAAGCGCATCAACAGTTTCAGTTCCTTCTGTGTATCGTTGGTTTCTTTTACGTGCTCATTCAGGTTTTTGGCTATTTCCAGTTCCAGGGCTTTCAGCCTTACATAGTCGGCTTTAGGCAGGTTGCCTTGCTCCACCTGGGTTTTATATGCATGGGTGAGCTGAGATACGGACTGCAACTGCTGCCGGTATACCCCGGTACTTTGTTGCAGGTATTGCAGGCGCGTGAGTTCTTTCCTGAATACCGTTTTCAGGTTGCGCAGCAGGTTTTCGAAGCCTTGCTGCGATTTTTCTACGTTCACCTGTTCTGCCTGTACCAGCTTTTTCCGTTTTCCTGCCGTTGCAATGACCTGCTCTATAGAAAAACTCATTTGTTGGTTTCTGCCAAACTTTCCGTTTCCGAAGCCGCGCAGCTCTTCGCCAAACACAGCGAGCTGCCCGGGGGTAGCCCAAAGGTTCAGCTCATCCAGTTCCACGGTTGGGTTGGGCCATAGTCTGGCCTGTACTACCAGCGCTTCTGCCTTCGACACCTCCATTTTTTCGGCTATGAGCAACAGATTTTGTTCCAGAAAAATGGCTTCGCATTGCTTCCGGCTCAGCGACAGGGTATCCTGACCGCGGGCGTTGAAAAATAAAACAGAAAAAATAACAGCTACTACTGCATGTTGTTGAATGCCCATGTGCGGGTGTGCTTAAATTTGAGCACAAAACTCCTGCAGATGACCTTAAAAATGCCTTAAACCGTCTAAATTTTAGCTTAAAGGGAGGGCAACATCAAACACATTCACGTTGTTGCTGGATGGGGCGTAAACGATGGTACCTGCATGCAGCGACAATATTTTGCTGGTGAGCACCAGCCCCAGACCAAACCCGCTCTTGCCGGCGCTATTGGTACCCCGGAAAAAATATTCAAACAAAAACCTGGCTTCCTTTTCATCAACGGCTGTACCTGTATTAACAAATTGCAGCTTCAGCCAGCCGGGTGCGGAGCAGTCTATATATACCTGAGCAGTACCATTGTCGGAATACTGTACACAGTTCGTTAATATGTTTTGAAAAGCCTGCTTCAGCATCAGCCGGTTGCCCCTTACCGTGAGCTTAGACTCATCTACACATTCCGGTGAATAATTTTGCTCAAATACAAAAGACGGGTAAATGGTATTGATTGCTTCAAAAAGGTCGAAGAGCAGTTCGTCTATGCGCATGGCTTCTCTGGCCAATGGCTGTCCGGACTCTATTTTGGAAATCTCCAGCAGCGAATCGATGATATCGCCCAGCGACTTGGCCTGGCTCACCTGCTCCTGCAACTGTTCTTTTACAGCCGGTGGAACATCGGCCTGCTGTATACGCTCCAGTTCAGACACCAGAATAGCGATCGGCGTTTTCAGCTGGTGAGAAATATGGTGTATGCTGTGTTTCTGAAAAGCAAATACTTCGTTGACGCGCCGGATCAACTGGTTGAACTTTTCCGTGAGGTCGTTGATCTCGAATGAACTGGTGTTGACCCGTACTGCCTGCACATCGCCGCTGATAAGATCGGAGCTGTTCAACTGTTTTGCCAGCGTGGTGATCGGTTCCGAAATTTTAGCCGAAAGGTAGTAAGACACCAGCAACAATACCAATGATATGATAATGGAAATCGCGAACAAAGTGTTGCGCAAAAAATGTAGTTTGTCGTACCCGGCGGCATCGTATGCCTTGCTGATGGCGTAAAAATGGGTTTGATCGTTTTCTATATACACGCCCACTATATCGTAACTGCCCTGCTTGGTTTCTATCCATTGCCGGGCAGGGGAGAGGTCGTTTAATATTTGCTGATAGTTATCGATGAGCAGATCGTCTACACTTTTGTACACCAGGTTTTTATGATGATCAAAAATCATCATTTTTTCGTCATAAAAATCGTGAATGGTGAGTTCATCCATGATGGCGGTGAGGTTCTCGCTTATTTCCTTGTAGTGCGTCATCATACCTACGGTATAGGCAATTTTCTCTTTTTGCCGCTGCTGAAATTCTTCCTCGCGGTATGCGGCAAACAGGAAATAGATGATCACGGAACTCAGGGTAGTGAGCAAAATAACGGTGGGCGAAAAATAGAGCAGTATTTTGTTCCTGATCTTCATGGTATATCGAGATAATAGCCGTAACCGACCTTGGTTTTAATGGTATTTTTACCGAAGGGCTTATCGAGCTTGTTGCGCAAAAAATTCACATATACCTCAATGGTATTGGTATTGACGTCTACGGAATTGCCCCATATTTCGCTGATCAGTTCTTTTTTAGCTACCACTTCGCCTTTTGTTTCGCACAGCCGTTTCAGTATCTGGTATTCGCGCGGTGTAAGGTTGATTTCGGTATGCTGCCTGAACACTTTTTTCTGCGCATCGTTTATGGTAATATCGCCTATGGTCCATACAGCGTTGTCAGTGGGAAGGCTGATGTTTCTGTTGCGTCTTTTCGCCAGTGCATGTACGCGGATCAGGAGTTCGCGCATGTAAAAAGGTTTGGTGAGGTAGTCATCGGCCCCGGAGTCGAACCCCTGCACCTTGTCTTCCAGTTCGCCAAAGGCGGTGAGCATGATCACGGGGGTAGTGGTATTAAAATCCCGGAACGCCTTGCATACCTGGAAACCGTTTTTGCCGGGCAGGTTAATGTCGAGAATGATGCAGTCGAATGTTTCTCTTCGGGTGGTGCGCTCCACCAGCGAACCATCGTATAGCGACAGCACACTATAGCCCTCGGCCTCCAGGGCTTCGCTTATATTTTTATTGAGTTTGGCATCGTCTTCTACCAGCAATACTTTCATGATCGGTTATTTTAGGTGGTGATACCAGCGGGGATAAATATGCTTACAGCCGGGCATCGAGCGCATACCGGTTGTAGGGTATAAACAACAATACACCGAGCAGGAACAGGCCGTGCAACAATTGAGAAGGCAGCGCACCCCAGTTTTGCTGCATAGACGAGCCGAAAAGCAGGGCCAGTATAATCAGTAGTCCGGCTATGGCAGCCAGCCTGGTTTTTGCCCCCAGCAGCAGCAACACACCCACCAGCAGTTCCAGTACCGGCAGGGCCAACAGGAAGGGGCGCACCAGGACCAGTGGCAGCAGGGTGTTTTCAAAATCGGCCGTCATTTTTTCCACGAAGCCGGTAAGGTTGAACAGGCGTACAAAACCATGCCCAAACATACTCATGCCAATGAGCAGCCGGGCAAACAAATAAGTGAGGTGCTGGTTGGCCATCATGTTTTTTGCAAAGGTAGCAGATGTGAGGGATATCGGGAACCTTCGTATCCGGGCAGAAACGTTTCAATGCAGCAACTGTTGGCGCCGGGGTCTCGCGCCGGGCTTCCGGTCTGCGTACTGCGAAGACCCCCGCGCGACGATAGAGCTTTTCCCGTTACGCTGTCCGTTGTCTTCTGACTACGGATATCCTATGTTCTTGCCCGCCTCCGGGCGGAAAAATTTCTGTGCGCATACCCATAGTCTTAAAAACCATTGCGCCCACAAAGTCGTAGCCTTCGAAGACAGGGTGCGCCGGGCTTTCGGTCTGCGCACTGCGAAGACCCCCGCGCGACGATAGCGCTTTTTCCGTTACGCTGTCCGTTGTCTTCTGACTACGGATATCCTATGTTCTTGCCCGCCTCCGGGCGGAAAAATTTCTGTGCGCGTACTGTAAGTCTTAAAAAACATCGCGCTCACGAAGTCGTAGCCTTCGAAGACAGAGTACGCAGTGGTCTCGCGCCAGGCTTCCGGTCTGCGCACTGCGAAGACCCCGCGCGGCGATAAGGATACACGGGGAAAAAATCCCGCGCGACGATAGAGATTTTTCCATTACGCTGTCCGTTGTCTTCAGACTACGGATATCCTATGTTCTCCCACGCCTCCGGTCGGAAAATTTTCTGTGCGCGTACCATAGTCTCAAAAAACCATCGCGCTCACGAAGTCGTAGCCTTCGAAAACAGGGGGCGCCGGGGTCTCGCGCCAGGCTTCCGGTCTGCGCACTGCGAAGACTCCCGCGCGACGATAGCGCTTTTTCCGTTACGCTGTCCGTTGTCTTCTGACTACGGATATCCTATGTTCTTGCCCGCCTCCGGGCGGAGATATTTCAATACAGAGACTTTATTCTCAGAAGTACATATAGCTTTCGAAGTCACAGACTTCGAAGAGGCGCGATGATAAATGCTTTCGTAAGGTATATAATAGGTCAGGCATGGCAGGTACCTCGTTACAGCAGTGCAGATTATACAGATGCCTGCTCGTAAACGATGCAGGTGGCCCATGTTGTCTACATCGGTTGTACCGGTGCGCATACACGCCACCAATGCATTCCCTTAATCCACAAAAAGAGCTTTGAGTTCAGCAGCGTCTCTGGGTTTCATTTTGCCGCCGAGGATCATCCGTAGTTGGCGGCGGCGCAGTGCACCTTCATGGAGTTTGCGTTCTTCCTCTGTTTCGGGTTCCACTCCGGGCGCGGGGGTAGGTTTGCCCTGTTCGTCCAGGGCCACCATGGTATAGTAGGCTTCGTTGCTTTTGTACTTGGTTTGCTTTACAAAGTTTTCGCACCACACTTCTATGTGTACCTCCATGGAACTGGTAAATGCCCGGCTTACGGCAGCTTTGATGTGTACGGTATTGCCCAGCAAAATAGGGTGCCGGAACGATATGTTGTCTACGGAAGCGGTTACCACCGGTGCATGGGCGTGTTTTTGGGCTGCCAGTGCCGCCGCTATATCCATCCAGTACATGAGTCTGCCTCCCATCAGGTTACCAAATACATTGGTGTCGTTCGGAAGCACCAGTTCCGTCATAATGATCTGCGAATCCTTCACTTTTTTTACCTGCATAATTTCCAAGATGTTTTACACAAAAATAATGGCTAAAATGCAAACTTCCGGGCCGGTATACATCTGCAGGCTACAGGACGTTTTTTCAGACTGCAATCAGCCAATACTTATAATTTGAGTTCGCCCACCAGTTCGTTGTGCCGGATCTGTATAAAGTTGATGGTTTCAGCATCGGCATGGTAATCGTAGGTCACTACAATATCTGCTACCTTATAATTGTCGATCAGGTACTTTTTATTGAGCAGGGTAGAAAAACCGGCGCTTGTTTTCGTAGGCGCACCCGCGCGGGAAATAACTTCTTCTCGTGTTTGGCCAAAACGGGTGTCGAAGGGCAGTTGATCAATGATATGGAGCGATGCAGGGTAGAGGGTAATATAGGAAAACACCGGGCTGAACCGTTCAAACAATTCACCGTTGTAATCGATCAGCAGGCTGCCACAATTGGAAAAGCCAATCTCTATGCCGTACTGGTCAGAGATCATAAAAACATCTTCTCCTGCTACGCGATCCACGAGATCGTTGAAAGTATGATGCAGGAATGAGCTGAGCGACTCGTCGTGGAAGTCGTGCCCGAAATACCGGATAAGGTCGTTGTGTGTTATCATAATGTATTCCTTTAGGGGTACTAATTACTGCGTGTTGCCCTGCACCAGTTTGTACTCTACCCGCCGGTTTCTTTCGCGTCCCTCCGGATTGTCTACACCGTTGATGAATTCAGGTGCCACCGGGCAGCACTCACCATATGCTTTACCAATCAGCCGTTTCCTCTCTATACCCTTGCTTGCCAGGTATTGTATACAGGCTCTCACACGGCTTTCTGCCAGTTTGAGGTTGTATTCCTCCGAACCTTTGGAATCCGTATGCCCGCCGATCTCAATAAAAATATCAGGGTATCGCTGCATAATCGTCACCAGCGAGTCGAGCATACGGTAATAAGACTGGTTAAGGGAGAATTTATTAAAAGAAAATTTTGCCAGTGTAGAAGCCTCCGTCAGGGTAGAGAGCATGTCGTCTACTTCCGGTATAGAGGGGGTCACCTGTATGGGTGTCATACAAATATCCCGGTTGGTGAAGTTTTCTTCTCTGGTGCTGAATTTAAGCGTAAAATTGGCGACTTCCGTTTCAAAGCCAGGCTTATCGGCCACTATATCAAACACTGAGGTATTGCGCAATTCGAAAGTATAAACGCCGTCGGCGCCGGTTTGGCGGTTCAGCAACAGCTTGCCGCGTCTGGCATCTTTCACCGTCACCTGAGCGCCCGCAACGGGCTGCCCCTTATCGCAATCAATAACCCTCCCGGTTACATACTGCTTGTTGTTTTGCTGAATGGCATAGAGATCCAGGCAGCAATCGGTATCGCGGTCGGAACTCAGGAAGCCGCTATTCCATACATTCACATCATCGGTGCTAACGTAGTAGAGGTCGTCACGTGATGAGTTGATCGGTGCGCCCGGGTTTTCCGGTGTTTCCCAGTTCAGCATTTGAAAATCGCCTCTGGTGTAGTAAATGTCAAAGCCTCCCATGCCTGTTCTGCCATTGCTGGAGTAAAAGAGCTGCCGGCTACGCGTATGGTACGAAGGGGCCAACTCATCTTCTGTTGTATTTACCTTCTCACCCATGTGTGTTACCTGCAACACGTTGCCGTCGGTATCGAGCCGGGCAAACCACAGGTCGTATTTGCCTATACCACCGGGACGGTCAGACGAAAACAACAGGAAATGATCCTCGCCCGTAACAAAGGGCTGGGCACTATTCGAGCCTTTCATATTCAGAGGTGCCGGCATTTTTAGTGGCTTCGACCAGCCGGTATCGGTTTTTTCCGAGCGGTAAATGGCGGATACCGGCTGCCCATCTTCCACCGTCCATCGGGTAAAGAACATTTTCTGCCCGTTGCGGGTAAAACTGGCCATGCCGGTATGAAAGCCGGTTTCTTCCGGAATGACTATGCGTTCCGCGGCAGGTGCTATTTTTGAATCATTCCACGAAGATTTGAACAGGCGGGTAACAATGTATGGTTTATTATCCTGCTGCGCTTTCAGATCGGTATGCACGGCGGTAAAATATACCTCTTCATGGTTCACCGGCGTGGTGGCCGCATAGGCACCGTGCGCTTCGAGGGGCTGCCTGGTAATGGTAAACTCATCTTTGAGCCTTTGCTGTTGCTCTTTTATAAAAGCCAGGTTAGCGATCTCCCGGTCGGCTCCGGCCAGCAGGCCATCCATCGTCTTGTATTGTTCGCGGAACTGTTCAAGGGCCTGCAAAGCTTCATCGTATTTTTGATTGGCCCGCAGGCTTACCCCATACCAGTACAAGGCGTCGGGGTATGCTTTGGGAGAAAATGCTGCCGCCCTGGCATAGTATTGCTCTGCCTTCGTATAGTCCTTCAATTGGCGGTAGCTTTCCGCCAAACGATACACAGTTTCGTTGTAAATGCTGAAGTTTGATTTTCCGGCTGTTTTTTTTGAAACGGCAAAAGGGGTTGATCGGGCTGTTTTTCCTTTCTGAGTTTCGGTTTCGAGATACTTTTCATAATACTGCGCTGCTTCATAATATTTTTTTTCTTTGAATAGTTTTTCTGCCTGTACGAAATATCCTGTCTTTCCGGTTTGTGCAGTGGCCGGCGTAAGCAGTCCGGCACAGAATGCCAGTGCAATACCGGCGATTCCTTTGGTGATGTATATAGCGTGTTGTTGTAAAAGCATGGTCATTGATTTATTCCTTTAAAAACGCGGACAGAAGAAAGGCCGGGTGGTAGTAGTGCTTTTCTTTCGCCAGGTATAGGAGAGCGACAACTCCAGGCTGTTTCTGTCTATTGCCATATAGTCTTTAGTGGAAGGCGTTACATCGTAGCTGATACCAAGGGTAAACCCATTGTAATAAAACCCGGCAAAGGGCGATGCGGCATCGCCTATACGCCAGTTGGCACCCAGCATCAGATCGGTTTTGTCGTTGGCCCTGATCTGCAGGTAGGCACCCGCCATTTTTTCATCTGCTGTTCCCTGCCGCATGTACAGTACATTGGGTACAATATTCAGAAAGTCGCTCAGCATAATCCGCGCGCCGGCATGTGCGCTGTACCGCACCGGTAATTTTGTATGATCGCTGCCCGTAATAAAAGGGTCGCTGGGTTGTGTAATATGAAAAATGGCTGCACCGGCAAATACATTGATTTTACGATCGGGCGTGGCATCGTAATACAGTAAACCGGCTCCTGCATCGAAAACAGCAGCAGAAGGGCGGTTCAGTACTTCAGAGCTGGGCATATTATGGTCGTAGCCGATACCTGGCAGCCACTGGTCGCCGAATTGCAGTTTGTTTACATTGAACCTACGGTTGAGCATACCTGCCTGCATGGCCATGGTGAGGTAATGGTTACCGAAACGTACGCCCGTATAGGCCAGGCTGAGCTGACCGCTGGTAAAGCTGTATGCGCCGCCGGAGGATAATTGGTTCAGGATATTGATCCCTATATTCAGGTGTTTATTGGTAACCATTTCGGCTGCCACTCCCTGGGTGTTGAACGTATTGTTGTATTGACTTCGCCAGATGGCAGACACCCGGTAGTCGCCTTCGATAGCCCCTGTTAACGCCGGGTTCAAAAACATGGGTTGTATAAAATATTGAGAGAAATGAGGATCCACCTGGGCTGTGAGCCGTCCAGCAACTGCTAGTATCAGCATTATTATGAGGTATATCGATTTTTTCATCCGTTTTCGTTTTAGGTATGCCGGTTACCGTATCAGTGTAACAGACCCCTTTCTGATAAAGCTGTCTTCGTTTTGGAGCTTTACTTTAATAATGTACATATATACGCCTACCGGTTGGTGCTTGCCGTTTTGTGTGCCATTCCAGCCCAGTTGATTGTCTTTGGTTTCAAACACAAAATTTCCCCATTGGTTGTAGATCTTCATGTCTATTTCCCGTATGGCAGAACCATACACTTTGAAAACATCGTTTTTCCCATCGTTGTTAGGAGTAAAAGCATTGGGGATAAACACATCGTTTTCATTGGCGTTCACGGTAAGCATTACGCTGGCTGTATCCCTGCATCCGTCTTCCGACACCCCTACTACAGAAAAGGTGGCAGCGGCGGCCGTAGCCTGAATGGTTTGTGCAGTGGCCACCTGATTCGCGAATACATTCTCCGGCAGCCAGGCATCTACGGCGTAGAGACTGTTGGCAGAAGAAGTAAGGGTAACGGGGTTGCCCGACAACACCACAGAGGGGTTGGCTGTTAGTTGCATGGCAAAGTCAATCACGTTTACGGTGGCGGTGGCCGTGGCGGTGCAGCCCTGGCTGCTGGTGGCTACGGCGGTATACGTACTGCTTGTTTGCGGCGCTATCTGTACGGTATGCCCTGATCCCAAACCCTGCCATTGCACGGTGCTGCCCGGCGCAGTGGCCGTGAGGGTTAGTTCCGTTCCCCTGCATACCGGACTCACGGGGCCCGTTACCGAAATATCAGGCGGTGTATTGATTACTACCCGAACAGGTTGTATTACCTCATCGCCACAGGTGTTTGCCGCCTTTATATAATAGTTTCTATCCAGGGCTGTGGCACTATTGATGGCTTCGGGGTGCAGCAGCGGATCGGTGCCTGCTGCATCATTGAAAAACAAAAAGCTGAGTCCGGCGGTACTCCCTGCCACTACGGCCGGATCGGTAAGGTCTATTGACTGCGGCGAGCATACCGGATCGGGGTCGTTGATCACCAGTTGCACGATGGCCGGTATCACTGTTATCTGTAAAGGGTCGGAGGTGCTGGTCTCTGTTGCAGATGTCACAATGCGACGAAACCAGGTCGTAACCGTCAGGTTGCCGGGCGTATAGTGCTGACCATCGCCGGATATGATATTGGAGAAATCCTCGGTGCCTGAGGTGGTGCTGCTTTGCCATTGGTAGGTATACACAGCGCCGGGCGTACCATCTGATGGGTTGCTACCCATGATCATACCAGGTGAAGTGCCATGACAAATGGTAGTGTTAGATGTAAGGACGGTATTACTTACAATAGGTGTATACGCTGCGCTGTCGAAAATGTATGCATACACCTTTCCCGGGTGATTTGCCTGAAGGGAACTGGCGGTCAGCAACATGCAGGCACAGTATATATAACAGAAATAGTTTTTCATTGCATGAAAGAACTGGCGGATACCGGTGAAACAAAAGCCACGGCGCCCGAAAAACGCGAAAACCGTTAGCATACAGTAAATAAACTTTTTAAGAGATTATTTATTGTATGATAAATCTGTTTTTACAAACTGTATGTGCATAAAAAAACGCCCGGAAGGGCGTTGCACAAATAAGTGTATGTAGGGTGGTATACTAATTGGCATTCACGGAAGCCACGGCGGATGCCCCCAGTTTTTTGGCAGTTTGCAATACCTTGTATACATCTCCCCAATGCCCTGCTGTATCCGCATTCACCACCACCGATGGCTTTTCGGCTTCTTTCGACAATACCAACTGCAATTCTTCTTCCAACTGCTCGGGCACTATCTTTTTCTGCCCGATATACAGTTGGTTATTTTTGTCGATGGAAACAACCACGGTTTGTTTTATTTTATTGCTGTCGCTTTTGCCGCGCGGGGCAGACACTTTGATCACATTGGGGTTGGCCAGGGTAGAAACAATGAGGAAGAACAACAATAATATAAACAATATATCGTTGAGCGCCCCTGTGTGCACCTCGCCCTGATTCCGCATCCTTTTTCGTAAATTCATTTCCGCTGTATTTTCAACTATTTGGTGGGTTCATATAACAGATCTATAAACTCAGCGCTGGCGGCCTCCATTTTATTTACGTTTTTCTCGATCTGCGCATTCAGGTAGTTGTGCCCCACGTACGACAGTAGGCCGATGATGAGACCCGTAGCCGAGGTCACCATCTTTGTATAAATACCACCTGCGATGGTGCTCAGTGTATATTCACCCGTAGAGGATATACCATAAAACAACTGCACCATGCCCACAATGGTACCCAAAAAACCAAACATAGGTGCTATACCTGCGATCAGGGAAAGTACCGATAGGTTCCGTTCCATTTTGTACACCTCCAGTTTTCCCACGTTTTCCATGCTTTTTTCAATGGCTTCAATGGGCTTGCCTATGCGCTGTAATCCTTTGTCGATCATCCTCGCCACGGGATTAAAGGTGTTTTTTGCCAGCGAGCGGGCAGCCATTACATTACCATTGGTAACATGGTCGCGGATAATGCTCATAAAATTATAATCCAGCTTACCGGCATTGCGAATGGCGATCAGCCTTTCAAAAAAGAAGAAGACGGCAATCACCAGCAGCGCAAACAACGGCAGCATCAACCAGCCTCCGGACAGTAAAAGATCAAACAAACTGATGGAAGTTCCGGGCTCGGGTATACCGTGTTGAGCAGCTACAGCTCTGTTCAGAGAATCAGCAGGTACTTGCAGAAAATAAAAAATCATATTTGTTTTTGTTGAAAGTGCAACAAACGTACATAAATTTTTCTTTCCCGTATTATTTTAATAAAGGACGTAAAATTATGCCAGCTCTGTTATTATGGTGTCAGCAGGTTTGTAAGAAAACAACCCTACGGTTTTTTTCAACCTGTTTGGCGAACGTGAAAATAGTGCGATTATTTTCTTCGCAGGTACACGATAGCGCTTATTAACTATTTTTTAGGCTAAAGCGGTAGTCTTAAAAGCTCATCATTTCTTTGAACTTGACTGCCTGCCTTCTACTCACTTCTACTTTTTCGCCGCCCTTTATTTCCAGGAGCAGGCCGCCATTGAAATAGGGCTCTACTTTATCGATCATGCGCAGATTGACGATGTGTTTCCGGTTGGCACGGAAAAATACTTTTTCGTCCAGCCGTTCTTCCAGTGCATTCAGCGATTTAAGAATAAGGGGTTTGTAGGTGCCGAAAAATACCCGCGCATAGTTGCCTACGCTTTCGAAAAGCCGTATTTCCGCCAGTTTTACAAACCAGCAGCGCTCGCCGTCTTTTACAAATACCTGATCCTGTTCTCCCAGAATGGTACGGGCTGCATTACCGTCAGCCGACGCTGCAATGTCGCTGTCTTCTACTGTATCCAGCTTCTGCAGGGCATCAGCGAGTCGTTTGGGCTCCACCGGTTTCAGCAGGTAGTCCAGCGCATTTACTTCAAAAGCTTTCAGGGCATATTCGTCGTACGCGGTCGTGAAAATCACCTGAGGAGCCCTGTCCAGCTCAGTGAGCAGATCGAATCCTGTTTTGCCGGGCATCTGTATATCCAGAAACACCAGATCGGGCTGCAGGGTGTCTATTTTTTCCAGGCCTTCAGCAGCATTGGCTGCCTCGGCGATGATCTCTATATCCGGGTGATCCTGCAGTAGTTTTCTCAGTTCTGTTCTCGCCAGTCGTTCATCGTCGATAATAATTGCTTTCACCATGTTTGTATGTTTTTGTTAAGAGGTTTGTACCGGCATCACCAATCTGGCTTCCACCATATTGCCCGGTACATCTTTTATTTCAAACGACGCTTCGGCGCCATACAATAGTTTCAGTCGGTCTATCGTGCTTCTGATACCGAATCCGTCAGCATTCCGATGCCCGTTGAGTAATCCGGTATTGCGAACAGTGATCTCATGCCGGTTACCTACAAAGTCGGAGCTAATAAGTATCTGCCCTCCGCTCATCTGTTTACTGATGCCGTGTTTGATGGCATTTTCTGCCAGGGTTTGCAGCATCATGGGCGGAACGGGCTGCTGCAGGGTGTTTTCGTTGATATTGAAATCTACCCGCAACCGTTCTTCGAAACGCATTTGTTCCAGCGCGAGATAATCTTTCACGATGTCCAGCTCCTGTTTCAGCGGCACGGTCTCCATTTTTTCTACCTGCAGGCTGCTGCGCAGAATATTACTCAGTTCTGTGATAGCACTGCGCGCCCGCTGGGGATCTTCCATCACCAGGGCACGTATACTGTTCAATGCGTTGAAAATAAAATGAGGATTGATATGCGCCTTGATGGTTTTAAGTTCCAGTTCTTTCACCAGCGACTCGAGCTTCAGGGTATCGAGTTCGCGTTTTTTATTCCGCTGGAAGGTATGGTACAGGTAATAGATCACCACCCATATCATCAATACGATAATGCAATTGAAGGCATAGAGCAGCACCCGGTTGAGGAAGGATTCTTTTTCACCGGGATCGAGTTCGCTGATGCCAAGCACTTCGTGCGAACCCAGGAAAAGAAACGAACAAAGAAAACCGGTGAATACCACGCTGGTAAACAGGCGGCTGAGGGCGCTTTCGTAAGGAAGGCTCAGCCAGTTACTGCGCAGAATGAGCTTACGAAGCAGATGGGTAAGAATGATGCCGATGATCACCATCGTCATCAGCCTTGCGATCATTCTCCAGGTGATATCGTAATCTATCGTATAGGCCCATACCACATTGATGAGCACCAGAAAACCCCAGCCCAACCCCTGGCAAAGCCAATATCTTGAAATGCGGGAAACCATCAACCAAAACTAGAAAATTTTGCAAAGTATTGAAAGGAATAGAAGTATTAATGGCAAGAAAACCGGGTCTAGCGGTGTACAGCAGCACCGACTAAATATAAATCGTTGATAACCAAATTGAAATAAAAGTAATAATTGTCCCCTGCTACCGTTTTAATGTCCTATTTTTGCCACGGATTCGCAATTGATATATCACATGGAAATAACGCCCGGTGCACTTCTGAAACAGATCGATCATCCGGATGATCTCAAGAAAATCGATAAAGATCAATTATTACAGCTTTGTGAAGAGCTTCGGCAGTACATCATTGATGTGGTGAGTGTGCACGGCGGCCATTTCGGCGCCAGCCTGGGGGTAGTGGAGCTGACAGTAGCCCTGCATTATGTGTTCAATACACCCTATGATCAGTTGGTATGGGATGTGGGACACCAGGCTTATGGGCATAAGATACTCACGGGGCGCAGAGATGTGTTTCATACCAATAGAAAATACGATGGCATCAGCGGTTTTCCGCGGCGCGCGGAAAGTGAATATGATAGTTTTGGTGTAGGACATTCGTCCACCTCTATCTCAGCAGCGCTGGGTATGGCGATGGCTGCCAAATACAAGGGGGAAGACCGGAAATCGGTGGCCGTGATCGGCGATGGCGCTATGACCGCCGGTCTGGCTTTTGAAGGGATGAACCATGCGGGCGTGGCGGATGCAGACATGCTGATTGTGCTGAACGATAACTGCATGAGCATAGATCCCAATGTAGGCGGATTGCGAGAATACCTCACGGATATCACCACATCCAAAACCTATAACCGCTTTAAAGACGATATCTGGAACGCGCTGGGCAAGCTGCCGGTGGGTAAAAGATTTACCCGCGAAATGGCCGGTAAGCTGGAGCAAAGCATCAAAGGCTTTGTTAACAAAAGCAGTAACCTGTTTGAAGCAATGAACCTGCGGTATTTTGGACCGGTAGACGGGCACAACGTGACCAAACTGGTAGACATCTTACAGGATCTTAAAACCATTCCGGGTCCCAAATTGCTGCATGTGCTGACGGTGAAGGGCAAGGGATATTCGCTGGCAGAGCAGGACCAGACCAAATGGCATGCGCCGGGATTGTTCGACAAAATCACCGGAGAGATCTACAAAAAACATTTCGACCTGCCACAGCCCCCCAAATACCAGGATGTATTTGGCCATACCCTCGTAGAGCTGGCTGAGCAAAATAAAGACATCATGGGCATAACGCCTGCCATGCCTTCCGGCTCTTCGCTGAAATTCATGATGGAGCAAATGCCCGACCGTGCTTTCGACGTAGGCATCTGTGAGCAGCATGCTGTTACCCTGAGTGCCGGGCTGGCAACCCAGGGGATGCGGGTTTTCTGCAATATCTACTCTTCGTTTATGCAGCGGGCTTACGACCAGGTGATACACGATGTGGCCATACAAAACCTGCCGGTGGTATTCTGTCTCGACCGGGCCGGTCTGGTGGGGGAAGATGGAGCCACGCACCATGGCGCATACGATATCAGCTATATGCGCTGCATACCCAATATGATTGTGAGTGCACCGATGAATGAATCGGAGTTGCGCAACCTCATGTATACGGCACAACTGCCTTCCACCACGCAGCCTTTCGTGATCAGGTACCCGAGAGGCGAAGGCGTGCAGCCGGAATGGCGGAATACGATGCAGGAAATACAGATCGGAACAGGCCGCAAACTGAAAGAAGGACGGGATATAGCCATCCTGAGTTTGGGGCATCCGGGCAATTATGCTGCCGCCGCCATTCGCGATCTGCGCACAGACGGCATTCAGCCGGCGCACTACGACATGCGCTTTGCGAAGCCGCTCGACGAAGCTTTGCTGCACGAGGTGTTCCGCACATTCCACAAAATAATTACAGTAGAAGACGGAACCGTAATAGGCGGATTCGGCAGCGCAGTGCTGGAATTCATGGCCGCGCATGGCTATAAAGCCGATGTAAAGATATTGGGCATACCCGATATGCTGATAGAACATGGTACGCCGAAACAGTTACAGAAAGACGCAGGATACGATGCCGATGCGATTGCAGATGCCGTCAGGCTGATGATGGAGAAACAGCCCACGGTGGCCGCTAACGGTTAGCGGGTATATGGCACGGTTTCGTCTGCTGCGTTTGGTGCAAATTAAAAATTTACGCATGCAACCTTTTGTAAAAACAGTTTTCATTCTAATTACTGGTATGACAATATCCTGCAACCTTTCCGATAAACGCAGCAAGGCTGTATGGCCCGCTGGTGCCACGCCCCCGGTAGCCCCCATTAAACCATACGAACGGAATATTCATGGCGAAACAACCATCGATCATTATTACTGGCTGAACGATTATTTTAAAGAAGGCCCGGATAGTGCTAACGTTATCGCCTACCTGCAGGCAGAAAACGCCTATACCGACTCCATGATGAAGCATACGGAAGGCTTGCAGGAGAAACTGTTTACTGAAATGCGGGCGCGGATCAAGGAGAAAGACGAGTCGGTTCCCTATCTTAAAAACGGATACTACTATTATACACGCACGGAAGAGGGCAAACAGTATTTCAAGTTTTGCCGCAAAAAAGAGCGCCTGGATGCCCCCGAAGAGATATTGCTGGACATTGACGAAATGGCACAGGGATTTTCTTACTACAGTGCTACCGGCTTCAGCGTAAGCGACGACAACCGCCTGCTGGCTTTTGGAGTAGATACCGTATCGAGAAGGCAGTATACCCTGTATATCAAAAACCTGGAAACAGGCGCACTCTTCAGCGATGCCATCACCCATACCGACGGATACAGTGAGTGGGCGGCCGATAACAACACCCTGTTTTATACCGAAAACAATGCCCGTACACTCCTGAGCGAAAAAATAAAAAGGCATGTGCTTAGCAGACCGGTAACAGAGGATGTAACAGTATACCATGAGACCGACCCTACCAACTATATCGGGTTGCAGCGCAGTAAGTCGGGTAAGTTCATTTTTATTACATCTGCCGGAACGCTTTCTTCTGAAGTACGGTACATCCGGTCAGACAACCCCGGACAACCTTTTGCCGTATTTCAGCCGCGCATGAAAGATGTACTGTACGATGTGGACGATAAAGGCGACCGGTTTTATATCACCACCAATCTCGGCGCCCGGAACTTCCGGCTGATGGAAGCACCCTACGAACAGACCCATAGCAACCACTGGACAGAAGTGATTCCACACCGCGATACGGTACTGCTGCAGGGCATTGAGGTGTTTAAAGACTTTCTGGTGGTAAATGAACGGCATCGCGGTCTCGTGAAGCTGCGGGTGATAGACCATGTATCGGGCAGCGATTATTATATTGATTTCGGAGAACCCACCTATGCGGCCGGTATTGGTCAGAATGAAACCTTCGATACCAACAGGCTGCGTTATGTATTTACGTCTTTTGTGACCCCCAATTCTGTTTTCGACTTCGATCTTGCTTCCCGCGAAAAACAGTTAATGAAGCAAACGGAAGTGGGCGGTAGTTATAATGCTGCAGACTATACCAGCGAACGATTGTATGCCACTGCTGCCGACGGCACGGCGGTGCCGGTTTCGCTGGTGTATAAAAAAGGACTTTCCAAAGATGGCAGTCATCCGCTTTTATTGTACGGTTATGGCTCCTATGGGGTAAATATGGACGCTTATTTCAGCAGCAGCAGACTTAGTCTGCTCGACCGCGGATTTGTTTTTGCCATTGCGCATATACGGGGCGGACAGGAAATGGGGCGCTATTGGTACGAAGAAGGAAAGATGATGAAGAAAAAAAACACCTTCACCGATTTTATCAGTTGCGGCGAATTTCTGGTGAAAGAAAAATTCACTTCTCCCGCACACCTGTATGCCATGGGCGGCAGTGCAGGCGGATTGCTGATGGGGGCGGTGGCCAATATGGCGCCGGAACTGTGGAACGGACTGGTGGTGCAGGTGCCTTTCGTAGACGTGGTGAATACGATGCTGGACGAAACTATTCCGCTTACCACCAACGAATACGATGAATGGGGGAACCCGAACGACAAGGATGCCTATCTCTACATGAAATCTTATTCGCCCTATGAGAATATAGTGGCTAAAGCCTATCCGAATATGCTCGTTACCACCGGACTGCACGATAGCCAGGTACAGTACTTTGAACCGGCTAAATGGGTGGCCAAACTCAGGACTCTGAAAACCGATACCAACGTACTGCTGTTGAAAACCAATATGGACTATGGCCACGGCGGTGCATCCGGGCGATTCGATTACCTGAAAGAAATTGCGCTGGAATACGCGTTTCTGCTGAACCTGGAAGGGATCAGCCAATAGGGCCGGAACAGCAACATCCTACCGGAAACTAACTTGGCTGTATTGTACAACCAGATACGGTTGAAGGGCCCAACCTTTCCACCCGTATGTTTTTATCGTCATTCCGTTCGACCCGAAGGCTTTGACATTTGCTTTCGCTGGGCCTTTTTACTAAACGATTCATTTCAATTACAGGTTGATGGCAGCACCCGACAAGCCCTGTATAGCTTTTCTTTTGGAGCGATTTATCGCGGGATAAAGGAGGAAGAAAGCTTAGGTATTTGAAAAGGCAATGGTATGGAATCGGGATTGCATGTCAGTTAATTGTACTATATTTAAGAAAAATTAAAAGAATTGAAGAATTTTGTAAAAAAGTGCCGGTTACACCTGCCGGAGATACTGATTGCTTTATCAGCGGCGTTCTGCCTGCTCGGCGATATGGTGTATGCCTCGTTAGGCTTTATTAGTTTATTGAGCGCACTGACGCTACTGTCCTTACTGGTATTGGTAACCTGGCGGAACCGTTTCTTTGCGTTGAGCCTGTCATTCTTTTTTGGCGTGGTAAGCTTTTGCATGTTACTGGCAGTGCTGGCTGCATTCATGAAATTTCCGGCCGGACATGGCTGGCAGCTTCTTATACCCGGCGCAGGGTTGTTTGGCGGGTTAATGGCCGCTTCCATTTATCTTCCCAGAAAATATATGCATCAGTTGCAGTAGCCGGCGGGCATGTATACCGCAAGCAACTGTCCTCCATACCTGCTGTTTTTTATCCAAAAAGCTGTATTTTCATATAGTGAAGCGGGTGTGGATAGCATACTTTGTGGTGGCCATGTGCTGTACATCGGCAAAGGCCCAGTTACCAGCGGTACAAAGAGCATGGGTAGGTATACCCGAGCTGATGACGGCAAAGGCCCTCGCCGGACAGTTTCAGTTGCGATACACCTCAAAAGAAGATCGGCTGCGGGCCGCTTACGCCTGGGTGACTTCCAACATCCGTTACAGTACAGACAGCGCATATTATTTTGATCAGGGCGTTTCCCACGAAGAGAAAATCGCGGCCATTTTACGACGACGAAAAGGTGTATGCGAACACTATGCAACACTGTTTGCCGAACTGGCCCGGGAAATGGATATACCCGCATATGTGGTGCACGGACTGGTGAAGATCGGCGGAAACACCGCCCATAGCTGGGTGGCTGCACAGCTTGCTGATACCTGGTATCTGTTCGATCCTACCTGGGATGCAGTACAACGACCGGAATATGTATATTACCGGAGAGAAGGCACGTTTTTTTCACAAACACATCTGCCATTCGACCCTATCTGGCAACTGTTGCACCATCCGATTGGCTATAAAGAAGCAGGACAAAAAACGGGTTTCAATTTTAATGATTCCATCCGAACTTTCCTCGCAGCAGACAGCCTGCAGCGTTTTTTAGGTATTGCGCGCAGAATGAACCATATGCAGGTCAACCGGGCACTGTACAAAACATGGCAGTCGTACAACCGCATGAAAATAGCCATTATTGCCGGAGAAGAAGATATGCGGCTGTACAATGCAGCAGTAGCAGCACTCAACGATGCCACCCGAGTCTTCAACACATTTATTGAATACCGCAACAACCAGTTTTTCCCTTATAAAAATGACGAAGCCATCGCCCGTATGCTGCAGCCGGTGAAGCAACATATCCACCTCGCGCAACAGCATATCTCCCAAATCGGACGAATAACCGAGAACTACCAATACAACACAGCGTCTTTGTTAAACCAGTTGGATGCACTGGAGAAACGCACCCTTCAGCAATGGGATTTTTTGAAGCAATATTTCGCCACAGCGGTGGAAGAAAGAGAAAGACTGTTTCTGGTACGATGAGCGATTGCCCATAAGAAACTTAGTTCGGTATAGGGGAATATGGGTTTGTTTCAAATACCATTCGTTTGTACCGCATCCTCTTCGTCCTGCAGGGACAAAACTTCTTTCCCCGCAGGATAATGATAGCCTGGATGATGAGTATAGAAGTATGCGTTGTGTCGTCGAAATAACAGCATCAAGTCGTTCTGCCACGAAGAACGAGGAGAAATCTTCTGAAATATTACCTTCACCTCGGGAGATTTCCCCGGCCTGCCGGCGGGAAGAACGGCCGGTTTTAGAGCCGTTCTCTTACCGTCGAAAAATATCATTAGTGTATGCTGCATCTTTTCTTCCTGTAGGGACGAAATACCTTTCCCCGCAAGATGATGATAGCCTGTATGATGAGTATAGAAATATGCGTTGTTTCGTCGAAATAACAGCATCAAGCCGTTCTGCCACGAAGAACGCGGAGCAATCTTCTGAAATATTACCTGCACCTCGGGAGATTTCCCCGGCCTGCCTGCGGGAAGAAAGGTCGGTTGTTGAACCGTTCTCCTTCCGTCGAAAAATATCATTCGTTTGTACTGCGTCCCCTTCGTCCTGCAGGGACGAAACATCTTTCCCCACAAGATGATGACGGCCTCGATGATGAGTATAGAAATATGCGTTGTGTCGTCGAAATAACGGTATCAAGTCGTTCTGCCACGAAGAACGAGGAGAAATCTTCTGAAATATTGCCTACACCTCGGGAGATTTCCCCGTCTGCCTGCGGGAAGAAAGGTCGGTTGTTTTTGACCAAGTTCTCCTCCCGCTTAAAAATATTATTGGTTTGTACTGCGCCCCTTCGTCCTGTAGGGACGAAATATCTTTCCCCACAAGATGATGATACCCTGGATGATGGGTATAGAAATATGCGTTGTTTCGTCGAAATAACGGCATCAAGCCGTTCTGCCACGAAGAATGCGGAGCAATCTTCCGAAATATTACCTACACCTCGGGAGATTTCCCCGGCCTACCGGCAGGAAGAAAGGTCGGTTGTTGAACCGTTCTCTTACCGTCCAAAAATATCATTAGTGTATGCTGCGTCTTTTCGTCCTGCAGGGACGAAATACCTTTCCCCACAAGATGAGTATAGCCTGGATGATGAGTATACAAGTATGCTTTGCGTTTTCGAAACAACAGTCTCTTCTAGTTTAAAAATATCATTCGTTTGTACCGCATCCTCTTCGTCCTGTAGGGACGATAAATCTGTAACCATCCGTCAGAAAACAACACAGCGTGCCGTAGGCACGCAACATGAATAACAACCGAGGCGTCGAAGTGATCCTGATTTGTTAATTTAGCCCTCACTTTTCAATAAAATAAACTGTAGTATGGAATTAATTTTTGGAACCATAGCAGCGTTACTGCCGATTGTAAATCCCTTTAGTACAGCGCCTATGTTTTTGTCGCTCACAGAAGGCTATTCAGAAGCCGAAAGAAACCTGCAGGCAAAGAAAGGAGTAATGTACATGTCGGCCATACTGCTGGTGTTTTTGCTGGCAGGTACATTTATCATGAATTTTTTCGGGCTATCCCTGCCGGGCATGCGCATAGCCGGAGGGATATTGGTATCCGGAGTGGGAATGGGCATGCTGAAGCCCAAAGACAATGAACATACCGAAGCCGAAGCCCGCGAAGCCAGGGCCAAGCAGGATATATCGTTCACGCCGCTGGCCATGCCCAGTTTAAGCGGACCGGGGGCTATATCGGTGGTAATTGGTATGAGTTCTATCGCAAAAGGCTACTGGCTGGATTATCTATATATAGCATTGGGTATACTTGCTGTGGCGGCTATTGTGTTCTTTACGTTGCGTTCATCCACACGGTTGGTAAAACTGCTGGGCGTAAACGGGCTGCATGCCATGACAAAAATTATGGGATTCATTATTCTGTGTGTGGGCGTTCAGTTTGTGGTAACCGGCGTGGTAGGTGTACTTACCGGCGACTCCATCAGAGATTTTATACAGTCTTTGGCAGAAAAACAATAATACGATACCCCGGTTTCAGAGAGGTATATCTCCGCTATTGCACGAAAGTAGTTTACGGGATATGCATAGCCGGTATATGCAAAAAGAAAGGGAATCCTGCTGCTGTAAAATGTATTCCTCATTGTACGGCAACAGAATTCCCTTATATCTTATCGTTTCCCTATTTGACTTCTATTCTCTTCCCCTCCGAATGCGCTGCAAACTCCGGAGCATACATGCACTGTATGGTGGCTATGCCTGCCGAAAAATTTCCTTCGTGGGTCACAAACAGCGGGTATTCAAACACGTAAGTACCTTTGTACAGTTGGTCGAAGAAAAAATGGGTAGAAGCGTCTTTCGTGGCCTCATAATACCCCATACCTCCCTGCCATTTGTAACTGCTCAGTACATTCACCGGTTCAGCACCCGCCGCCCGGCTATCTTTCATGTGCACATATTCCATATCGCGGTCTACCCGCAATTCAATCCTTACTTTTAATTTGTCGCCTACTTTAAGGGGGGCGCTGCCTACGGGTTCCAGCACGGGTCCGGTGGCTGACAGGCGTTCAACAAACAATCCTTTTTTCAGTTGAAGCGGCATCCGGGTTTCGGCAGACGAAGTAATTTTGTCCAGGTCTTCAAAATACTGCCAGTATACGGCGCCCCAGCTACCGCTGGTCTCTTTGGCTGAAGCTTGTACCGAAACCGTGATATCGCCCATAGCTGGCGCTACATCTTTGCCCTGCACCCGGTATTGAAAATAACCGGTCCCTGCTGCATCAGATTCACCGGATGAAAATACCTTATTACCCAGGTTGATTTTTACAGCAGGTGTTTCGGCCAGCCAATTGCTGCCCTGCAGTAACAATGCGTAGCAGGCTTCTGCAGTGGCACGGGTATTGCCCCAATGCTGCGTTTGTTTTTGCTTAAGCAACCATGTTTTCATATTATTTACCGATTGGGCATCGGCAGCAATTTCATGGAATGCTTCTATCAGCAGCGCCTGGGTTTCCACAGGTGCCTGGTGCCAGTACAACCCACCCCTTACATCCTTCCAGTACATGCCCAGCTCTTCGTGCTGCAAAGCATGCTGTTTCAGCGAAGCCAGTATTTTTCCGGGGGTTTCTTTATCGCCGTTGCGGTGTAGTGCCAGCGCTGTCAGGCCCTGCATATAGCGGGATTGTGACAGCCAGTATTTTTTAGATTGTTCCAGGTAGAACCTGTAAGCGGTTTGTGTTGCTTCGGGGATTTTACTATCCGGGAAAAAGCTGCGCATATACAGGTACTGGATGGCAATATTAGTGAGGTTGTTCTTTTTCAGATCGGCCTTGTTTTTCAGCAACGCATCGTAATCTTCTCTGATCCTGCTATCGCTATAGGCCAGTCCTTTTTCAATCAGCCCGCTCCATTCGCTTTGCAGGTTATCCGGTGTATGTGCATTCAGCTTATAAAGGTGCCCGATGCCAGTGATAATATATTGGGTGATGTATCGATTATCTGGCCCGCCTTTGAACCAGGCAAAACCACCATTGGGTGTTTGCATTTCCGACAGTTTTCTAAAGCTGGCGACAGATTCGTTGCTCATGCGGTTCATGTCGAACAAAAGGGCGATTCTTTTCTGCTGTTCTGTTTCATCCTTCGCGTCGGTGAGCCAGGGAGTTTCTTCCAGCAGTACAGACTTTAACTCCTGGTTTTTCTGCAATGCAGCCACCAGGCCATTGATACCGGTATGCTCCTGCTGCCATTTTTCCACGATATTTTTGATGCGTGGATGGCTGTTGGCTATAGTCGCCGCCAATGCATTGGCATAATAGCGACTGAAGGTTTGTTCCGAGCTCTCATGTGCATATTCTGTGAGATAGGGCAGCGATTGTATAGCATACCAGGCTGGATTAGCAGTGTATGCTATGGTTAATCCGGATGATTGCTGCGTGCTGCTTTTGCCAGACTGCAGCAGTTTGTTGAACCGGAAGGTGCGGGTGCCCGGAGTGCGCATATTCAGCGGCAACACTTCTGTTACCAGCATTTGGTTGGTCAGCACCGGCAGTATATTCTCTTCGCCATCGGAGAGCTGCTGCCCTTCTGCATTACCGGAAGTAGCGCTGATCCGGTAGCGCAGGGCAGACCGGAAGTTGGCGGGGATAGCCAGTTGAAAACTTACAGCAGCACTCTGTCCGGCTGGGGCAGAGAAATTCTTAGCCTGCACAGCATTGTTAAACAGATGATCTACCGGCTGATCCGTAGCAGCGTCGAAGAGTTCCAGCCTGGCAAATCCATTCAGCACCTGTTCACCCATGTTCACAATTTTGGCGCTGAAAGCCATGCTGTCTTTCTCACGCACAAACCGGGGTGCATTGGGCTGTACCATCAGTTCTTTTTGTGTAACGGTTGTCGTTTGTGCATAACCAAAAGCCAGGTCGGTGGTATGCGCAAGGGCCATCGTTTTCCATTGCGTCAGGGCTTCCGGCATAGTAAAGCCGAAACTGATATTGCCGGTTGAATCTGTTTTGAGTTCGGGGAAAAAGAAGGCGGTTTCGTTGAAATGGCTCCGTATCGGATTATTTGCGCTGCCTGTTTCAGTTCCTCCGGAGGAAGGCGGGGCAGGAGGCGGGGCTGTTTCAGCTATATTTGCAGCAGCTCCGTCCATGGCTATTTCTTCCCTTTCTACAGATGCAGCCTGCATCATGTCTGTTGCTGTTTCTCTTTTTGCCCGGGTGGTCATGGGCATGGACATACGTGTAAACACACGGGCATAAGTGTCATACAGTGGGCCATACCTGAACGATAAAAGCTGGTCGTATTTTTTATCAAACGGCTGGTGTTTTACAGGCATTGTGCTATAGTTGTCAGATGATACACCTGCAAAAGACTTTGTGCCTTGCCAGCTATAGTAATTGTGATAGGCAGGCCATATGTCTGGTATATTCCAGCGATGCGGTCTGAACTGATCCAGCGATGCATCGTACATGGAGACCAGCATCTCTGCCGCGAGTTGCTCTCCTTTTTGTCCTTTTATCTGTATTTGCCATTTTTCCTCGCTGCCAGGTAAGGTTTTGTCTCTGAACGTAGTGAACTGCAGATCTAGCTTTTTGTTGCTCCAGGGAACGGCAATATGTCTGGACTGGCTATACAGCCGGTTGTTTTTTACAAAAAACTGGGTGATGCCGAATCCGCCGCGGTGTTGCTCCGTAATGGGGAAACTGAAGGTTTGATACTGGTTACTGAAGGTATGGAAGCTGAATTCTCCGGGCACATTGCGCGCATCATCATCGTCTGGCATACGCTTTTTTTCCTGTATCAGGAATACATCGCTGGCGGTAGTGCCGGTCAGGAAAGCAGCCGTTGCGCCCGGCTCAGCGTGTTCACCCAGCGATGCGCTCCAGAAGAATGCCTGTCCGGGCACAGCCGGTGATTTTTTGTCGTAGAGCTGCACATATGCCGTTGTTTTTACTTCGCCACCATCATTGTCGGTAGCAATGGCTTCTATTACATACCAGCCGGGTTTCCATTGAGCTGCAGAAACAGGTACCAGGGTATCTCCCTTGCTTTCTACAGCAACAGATAATACCGCTGCGCCCTTTTTCCAGTTGTGGTAATCGCTTTCATTTCTGTACTCATCGTAGGGAAACAGTGCAAGAAATTCAGTTTCCGTATATACAAACCGGTCGGGTTGTTTCCAGTAGCGGGTCCGAATGGGTCTTCCTGGACCTTCCAGTGGGTATACCCGGATACTGGCCTTCGCTGCCAGCGGCTCATTACTCAGGTTCTGACTGGTAAAGCGGAACCCTTTAAAATCTTCTGTAGCCTGCGGTTCGGCAGGAGGATGTATGCCCAATACAAGCGATTTGTACCCGATGGGTACGGATGCAGAGGCGCTGCGCGTTTCTCCATTAACATCGGTCACATCCGCTTCCACGGTATAGTGAAAAACCGGGTCGAGTCCGGCCGATACGCTGTGATCAGGAATGGCGGCAAAGCCAATGGTGAATTTTCCAGTAGCATCGGTAGTAGTCGTGCCATTGGTTATTTCCATACGGGCAGTGCGGGGAAGGGCTATCCGGTACAACCACCAGGGGTGTGGAAAATGTACCTGCCGGTATACGCGATAGCTGACGGTAGCGCCGTCTATCAGGTTGCCAGCGTACGCTTTGGCTACACCGCTTACATTAACGGTATCATTTATGCGAAAACGATCTTTGGGTGCTGTTATTTCGGTATAAAACCGGGGGCGTTTGTATTCCTCCACCGAAATAGCTACCCCGGTGCTGATATCGTCTGCACTTAAGTTGAAGTTCCCCGTCAGCACATGTTGGGGAAGAGAAAAATTACCGGATACAGCGCCGTATTCGTTCGTGGTAAGTATAACTGAATCTACTACCTGCGAATTGGCATCGTATAGTCGCAGCGTAAGGTTCCGACCGGCGGCGATCGCCGGCTTTTTGGTATCGAAGCTTTTAGTGATGAGTATGCCTTTGAAATGCAGGGTTTGGCCGGGACGGTAGATGCTTCTGTCGGTAAACAGAAACAGCCGGCGTTTTTCCTGCTCGTACACTTCCTGGGTGGGTGTAGCCTGCAGATCGTTGTGCTGCGTGTAAAGGTATACGTGGTCATCCATAAACAACCGGTCGTCGTTCCAGGATATTTCCAACTGTACATCACGTGCTTCGGTGTTGGGATTCACCTTAAAAAATCCGTTCCGGTCTGCTTTGATCAGCGTAGATTTCGTGAGCGCGTTTTTACGGTCGGTATAATTGTATTGCACATTCCATACCTGTACAGCAGCCTCCTGCAGCGGCTGGCCCGTCTGACGGTGCAATACAAAATAATCATGATCACTGTGTACGTAGCTGATATTCGACACGTAGAAAAATTGTGCCGCCAGCAGGTTGGATGCCGTAGCAAAGTTTTTATTCAAACTGGCCAATAGCACGTATTCGCCCACAGGCAGTGCATCTATTTTCACTTCTGCGGAATGTTCCCGGTAATCGTCTGCAGCCGGAAGCGACTGTTCCCATCCCCGCAGGGTGGGGAAGGCGGTTATTTTTTTCCAGTAATTATCGCTGTATTGGTTTTGCAAGGCGGCTTTTTGCTGCCTGGTAATTTTTGCTACCCGGAAATAAATATGGTTTATGTTTCGGTATTTTACCAGGGTGCGGAATGCCTCTCCGGGAATATTCACTTTTTCTGTTTCCATACCGAGGTTTTTCTGCAGTATGTTGTTGCGAAGGTTGATGCAGTTGGCAGCGCCCTCGGTTCCGGGCCATGCATCGGCTACCTTGTTGCAGATATCCAGGGCCTCTTTCAGGTTGTTGCTGGCAGGGGTTTCACCGCCGGAAAACAGTTCAGGCGATTCGTCCATCGGCGGTTGCTGTGAATAATAGTGGCTGGCCAGCATATAGCAGGCTTGTGCCACAGCGGGATGCTTTTCCTGACGGTTGATGATGTTTCGCAATGCGGCAACATACAACTCGTTCTTTTCGGGCTGGACGGATTTCTGGTAAACAAACGAAAGCCTTTTCAGGTCTACGTCTACCAGCGCGTCGGGTGTTTTATCGGGCAGGTGAAAAGCAATCAGTTCCCGGAATATCCGGAGCGCCTGGTATTGCAGGGAGCCGCTGTCGCCGGACGCTATGGTACGGGTGGCGAAGATGGCTGCGGGTGCAAAGGCCAGGCTGTCGTTGATGGTAAATGCATAGGCAGGTCTGGCTATATCTCTCTCATCGTTCTGAAAGTATTCCAGGGCTTTGTGCGCCAGCAGGTCAAACAAGGTGGGACGCAGCGCACGCATGTTCCCCTTTATGATAAGGGGATCGTATTCGTCTAAGGAGGCTTGTTGCAGCGCTGTTTTGTTTTCGAGCGAAGCCCGGTAAAGCGCCGCTATTTTGGAATGCAGCTCGTCGATACTCCAGGTGGCAATGTCTGCTTTATTAAACGAGGTTGTATTGGTACGATCATACAATTTCCAGCGGTTTTGCTGAAAATACAGCCAGTACAGGTCGGCGGCAAGGGATTGTAAGATTTGCTTGGCCGGCGATGCTGCCTGGGCTATCTCTGCTTCCATTTTTTGTATAGCAATAGTCTCCTGCTCTTCGGCTTCCTGCGATAACTGCAGCCGATAGATCAGCGCCTTGATGAGCTGCCCCTGATGGTTGTTTTTCTTCGCAGCGGCATACACCTTATCTACCTCTGCCAGGGCAGATTGCGGAAGCCCCTGCTTATGCAGGAGTTCATCAATTTTCTTCCAGGCGTTGTCGTAATTCATCGTATGCTGACTTTGGGTGTGATTAAATATTAAACACGATATGACCCATAACAAGGAACATTTAATTATTCTTTTCATAAATGAGCTTTAAGTGTATACGGATATCAGATGCAGCAAGCGTGATTATTACATAAAGGTAATATAGCCCGGCACATAACCGGTATTTCCAATTGTTATTGTGTTGAAAAGTTTTCATATGCATTCTTCCTCCCAACAGCAGCGCGGGAGGAAATGCTCCTGTGAAGAAAACAGATGCCGTTTGGGGTCACAAAAACGCTACTTCACCGAAATCTGAGTATAAAAGAATGTATCGACAGAGGGAGTAACAGTGAATAACAGCGGGAAAGAATTCTTGCCCGATATGAAGAAGGGGCTGCGTAAAACGGCTATATCACCCGGTTCACATCAAAGCCTTCCAGTTCTTTCACCACCGAGCTCAGGAAAGTGGAACCCAGTGCTCCATCGATTACCCTGTGGTCGTAGCTGAGGGAAAGAAACATCATATGCCGGATGGCGATGCTGTCGCCCTGTTTGGTTTCCACCACTACGGGGCGCTTTTTGATGGCACCGATAGCGAGTATGGCTACCTGTGGCTGGTTGATGATGGGGGTGCCCATCAGACTACCGAAGCTGCCGATATTGGTTACGGTAAAAGTAGCGCCCTGTGTATCATCGGGTTTCAGCTTGTTGCTGCGCGCTGCATTCGCGAGGTGATTGATTTTTTTTGCCAACCCGGTCAGGTTGAGAAAATCTGCTTCTTTGATCACCGGCACAATCAGGTTGCCGGAAGGCAAAGCGGTGGCCATGCCTATATGTATGTCTTTACGAACTATTATTTTATCGCCGTCTACGCTGGCATTCAGCCAGGGGTGTTTTTTGATACATTTTACTACGGCTTCTATAAAGAGGGGGGTAAAGGTAAGTTTATCGCCTTCCTGTTGTTCGAAAGTCTTTTTTACTTTATCCCGCCACAGCACAATATTGGTTACATCGCATTCTGCGAAACTGGTCACGTGCGCACTCGTAGCCTTGCTTTCTGTCATATGCTTCGCGATCAGCTTGCGCATACGGTCCATTTCTATCACTTCCACATTGCCTTCATAGCCGGTAGATACAGGCGGCGTATCAGGCGTGGCTACCACGGTAGCTGGCGTATGAACAGGTGATCCGGTATTTTTCCTGCCAGATTCCAGCCATTGCAGGATGTCTTTTTTAGTTACCCGGCCATCATTACCCGTTCCCGGTATTTTTTCCAGTTCTGCAAGACCAATTCCTTCGTTGGCTGCTATGTTCAATACCAGGGGCGAATAAAAACGGGCAGCGCCCTGTAGTCTGGGCACTTCGGTTTTGGCAGGTTGGTAAGGAATGTCGTGTTCGGTTTCAACAGGTTCGGCAGGCGAGTCCTGTGCAGGAGCAGCAACGTTGGCGGGTGCAGCAGTGTCGTAGGCGCTGGTCATTACTCCGTTGGTGTTGATCCGCGCTATAACGGCACCAATGGGCACCACATCGTTTTCCTGGAACAACAGGGATTCTATTGTACCCTCAGCAGAGGAGGGCACTTCGCTGTCTACCTTATCGGTAGCGATTTCCAGCAGCGTTTCATCCATGTTAATATGATCGCCTTCCTTTTTGTGCCAGCGTAAAATGGTTGCTTCCATTATGCTTTCACCTAATTTGGGCATCACCAGGTCAACTATAGCCATATAATAATTTATCGTTTTTTCTAAGGAATGAAATGGTATGAATCGTTAAAAACAATAGCCGGCAAGTGATTATTGAGCATAACGAATCGGTTCAAAGGTAAGTATTGCATTTTAAATTTGAAATGCTTCGCCTGCATTTCAGGTTTTCGTCTGCCTTCTCCTCCGGTGGCGGTGTGGCCTCATGGTAACGGTCTTGCCTGCGCGTAGCAGACTCATACATTCCATCATCAGGGACGCATACGGGTCAAAGCGAATCGAGGGTTTGCAGGGTGTTGATAATCAATTTTTTAATAAGCAGGTTACTGTCTTTACTGAATTGCAGAGTTCTACGGTTGGCTACAATGGCGCTGAGGCTGAGACACTGGTGCCCCAGCAGATGCCCCAATCCATACAGGGCGGCCGTTTCCATCTCAAAGTTGGTGATGCGATGCCTGCCGAGTTGAAACGAGTGCAGGTGCTCCACCAGTTCCGGAAAAGCCAGTCCCAGCCGCAATACCCTTCCCTGCGGGGCGTAAAAACCCGGACAAGTGACCGTGATGCCCTGATGAAAGTCTTGTACAAAATTTTTTAAAAGGCCTACACTGGCGCTGGTTACGTAGGGCAGCGGGTTATTAAGCTGGGTATGTGTGATAAACGCCTGTAAAATGGCCTGCGCTTCCTCATTGGGTTCGTGCCGGTAAAAATGCAGCAGGTTGTCGATGCCGATGCCGTGTGTACTGGCTACAAACGCATCTACCGGAATGTCTGTCTGCAGCGATCCCGAAGTGCCCACCCGTATGATGTGCAGCGACTGCAATGTTTCTTTAGTTCTCCGGGTCTCCAGGTCGATATTTACCAGTGCATCCAGTTCATTGAGTACGATATCAATGTTGTCTGTGCCGATACCTGTGGATACCACTGATACTCTTTTGGAGCCCAGCCAGCCCGTATGGGTGATAAATTCACGATGCTGCCGCTCTACCTCCGTCCGGTCGAAATGTTTACTAACTTCCTTCACCCGATCCGGGTCGCCCACGGTAATCACCCAGGGAGCCAATTCTTCGGGCAGCAGATCCAGGTGGTATACTGCCCCCCGGCTGTTGAGTATCAGTTCTGATGCTGCAATTGTTTGCATACCTCTAAGATAGTAATAACCACGCTATTTTGTGATCTGCTAAACGTATACCTTTGCCAATATTTTACGCGTAGCAAATGAGGTATCACTACGGGTGGAATGGTTATGAAGCATTATATCTACGATGTTTACGGCAGGATACGGACACTGATAGAACCGGTTTATTTACGCAATCAGACACAAAGAACTCGTGCGTTACTGGCTGTGGGCGTTGTGTGCCTGTTATGGGGTACTACCTGGCTGGCTTCTAAAAAAGGGGTACAGTATATGCCCGCGCTGCAACTGGCTGGTATCCGCCAACTGGCTGCCGGCATCATTTATATTATTTATCTGTATTACAAAGGGTTTCGCTGGCCCACCCGGCAGCAGTTTATCCAGTTTTTCTGGATGGGGTTGCTACTGATAGTTATTAACAACGGTTTTAGTACCTGGTCTATGAAATATATGCCCAGTGGTTTGGGAGCGGTGATTGGCGCTGCCTCGCCGTTATGGATTGCCCTGTTGAGTACATTTGTATTTAAAGAAAGTAAACTCAACCTTTTAACAGTAGTGGGCCTGATGTTGGGAACGGGTGGTATCCTGTTTATTTTTTCCGATTACCTGCACGATCTGCTCAACTCGTCTTTCTCCATTGGAGTGATATTAAACCTTATAGCCTCACTTGCCTGGGCGTTCGGCACCATCTATACGGTAAAGAATGCAAAGCATGTAGACCCGTATTTCAGCCTGGGGTGGCAGATGTTGCTGGGGGGCATTGTTTTATTGCTGGCATCGCGCTTAACGGGACAGTATGTGCCGGTTCGCAATATTCCGCTGCCATCCGTTTTTTCGATCAGCTACCTGGTGTTGATTGGTTCTGTAATCACTTATTCCGCTTTTATTTATGCACTCAAAAGGTTACCGGCAGCGCAGGTGTCGGTGCACGCTTATATCAATCCCATTGTAGCGCTGGTAGTAGGTGCATTGCTCGCAGACGAAAAGCTCAATATCATCATTGCTGTTGGCACAGCGATCACACTACTCGGCATCTATCTGGTGAATACCGGCTTCAGAAAACAACGGAACAACGCTACCTGATATTTCCCTGAACTATTTCGCAATACCTCGCATACATATCCCTCCAGGCAGTTGTGCTGCACCCGGGGCCCAGTAAACTATTGTGGAAAATGGTTATCATGGAGCCGCTCACGTTGCTGATGATATTGAAAAAATACAATAACTCTTCCAGCGCAAGTGCAGGGCTCATCTTCTGATAGTAATATGCTGTGGCATCCATAAAACAAAAGGGATGGATCAGGAGGGGGGTTACTACCTCTTTTTCCAGGTCGTACCAGTGAAAATCGGATGTTACGGAAGCGCGGAATCCGTTCATACCGGCATATCCCATGGAAAAATCGTGTGTGATGCCAGCGCGGAGTAACTGGCGATAGGTATGAGGCCACTGTACCCTTAGGTAATGTTGCCGGCTGTTGATGATCGTTCGTCCGGCCAGGCTTTCGAGTAAGTTTTTTTCCTGTTGAGCTAAACGGGTATCGTTGCCGCTCGCCCAGGAAGGGTGCAGCCCTATGGTATACCGTTCGCTGTGCGATCGTATGAGGTGCTGCATAACAGGTTTCGTGGGCGCAATATTTTTGTCGTACCGCCCTTTTTGCTGTGCCACAAGGAAAAAATACAGGGGTTGCAGCGCAAACCGGCCGTGGAGATCATGCAGCCAGTTGAATGCATCGAAGGGGTCTGCCTGTTGACCACCGAGTACGGCTGCTCGTTCCCTGGCGGCTGCTATATCGCCGGTTAGTAAGGAGCGGCAAAATCCGCCTGCATTTCGCCACCAGCCTTTGAACCGGTACGAGTAGGCCATATCAATATCATAGGTAGGTGTAAAACGGAAGCTGCGCGCGGTAAAGCATAATTCCGGAAAAAGCGCTGTCAGCGCGTTTTTGAGTACCTCCATCCATTGGTCTACAATAGGGATTTTCAGGAACCCGTTTTTAAAAGCCATGCTGTCCTGGGGGGTAAAACGCCCGTATTCGTCTGTTTTATGTGGGAGGTATTCTTCGTAGCGGCTGATCAGGTAAAAGGCCGCCGCAAAAATATCGAAAGGAAAATTTCCTGAGGACCGGGGATATAACACGGTGTTAGTTCCCGTACCTTCTACCGGTATTCGCTGCGGTTGTATACCGTTTTCGAACAGTACACTGGCCGGAGAGATATGCAACGCGTCCACATCCAGTACGGTATCAGTATAATTGATGCGTGCGCCGTTAAAACGACGGAAGTGTTCCGCATCGGTCGTAAACTCAACGCTGAGTCCGCCGAGCCTGCACAGCAACTCATCTGCTATGTAGCGCAGCCGGTTGGTAATATGCGGCGAGTATACAATAATCCGGCTTTGCATAGTGGCTTGTAAACGAAATGGCTTATTCTTTATGATAATATTGTGTGGCAACCTGCTCCAGCACGCCGTAAAAGTCTTCTCCGTATTGCCGTATGATGGCTTCTTTCAGAAACACGTATACGGGTACCTTGAGTGTTTTCCCCAGCTTACAGGCAGGCTTGCACAGGGTATCTCTGGGTTCGTAGTTCACGAGTTCGTACGTTTTTGTTTTTTTGATTTTGATAGGGTAGAGGTGACAACTGATGGGTTTTTTCCATCCGGTTTTTCCATCCAGGTAAGCTTGTTCAATACCGCATTTGATAATGCCCTGTGCATCGCGGAATCCATAGGCGCAGATGCCTTCGTTGATGGTCGGCGTCACCCAACCAAACCTTGTATCGTAATAGTAACGGCCTTTTCGTTCTATTTCTGCTATGCCTTCCGGCGTGAGGTAGGGTTTAACCGTTTCAAAAATCTCGTTCAGTATATCGGTTTCCTTTCCGGTCAGCGGGGCGCCGGCGTCGCCGTCTTCGCAGCAGCCACCTTTACATTTGGCAAGGTCGCATACAAACTGCTCTTTCACAATTTCATCACTCAATAAAACATTATCGATCTCTATCACCTTTTTTTGGACAAAGGTAATACTTACCGCTGTAACAGTATATGAGATACGGAAGAGAGATGTACGATGTATACCGTACGAATGACAGATGCGTTGAGCGGTGTTTCAGTAAATCAATAGCTATTCAGCAGCGTGAAGCGAGCGTATGGTATGTATAAAAAAAATTGAGGCTCATGGAAATGAGCCCCCTTTAGTTTCAACCCTAAACCCTTGAGAAAGATGCTTAGTATATAACTAAGATTATGCCAAACTCGGAAAAAGGGTAATAATTTATTAAAACTAACCGGTTTGAGGTATGGCTGTTGTAAGTATATACCACTAACCGGTGATGTTATTACAACTTTATTTATATTGTTCCAGGTTGCTGAAAAAGAAACTGCCTTCAATAAGAGCGTTGGCATCGCTGTCGCTGCCGTGTACTGCATTTCTGCCCACGTCTTCTGCAAAATCCTTTCTGATGGTTCCTGCTTCTGCTTTAGCGGGGTCGGTGGCGCCGATCAGTTTTCTGAAACTTTCCACTGCATTTTCTTTCTCGAGAATGGCAGCAATAAGGGGGCCGCTGCTCATAAACTCCACCAGTTCGCCAAAAAAGGGACGTTCGCGGTGTATGGCGTAAAATTCACCGGCTTTCTCCGGTGTAAGAGAGGTCAGCTTCATGGCTACAATGGTAAACCCGTTTTTAATGATCCTGTCGAGGATAGCGCCGGCATGTCCGTTCTCAAACGCGTCCGGTTTTATCATCGTAAAAGTTCTGTTGCTCATTTCGTTTGATTTGGGCGCAAAGGTAAGTCCAGTTTTTCAATTTTACGGTTCGCCATTGGTTAGTTTTAATGCATATGTTAAAAAAGATTTGATCAAGTGGGTATTAAGCCTGATTTTTGCGCCTCATTATGAAGCCTATTCAGGAGATTTACGCATTACTAGACAAGCCCCTTACCATAGTATTAACCATGCATCAAAAGCCCGACCCCGACGCCATGGGTTCTTCACTGGCGCTGGCAGCCGTGCTTAAAAAACTGGGGCATCAGGTAACGGTGGTTTCGCCAACCAACTGGGCGGAGTTCCTGAAGTGGATGCCAGGTGCAAAGCAGGTGATAGATTATGAAGCTTCCCGCGAAAAAGCAGATGCTGCGCTCGACGCCGCAGAATGGATATTCTGCCTTGATTTTAACGCCCTGCATCGCACCAAACATATGGCCGATAAACTGGCTAAATCCGGAGCTGTGAAAGTGCTGATAGATCATCACCAGCAGCCGGAGACCAGTGTTTTTACATATGGTATCAGCGATACATCTAAAAGTTCCACCTCGGAGATGGTGTACGATCTGATAGCAAATGGGGGATACGAGCACCTGATAGACGGCGATATTGGTGCCTGCCTGTACGCCGGCATCATAGGCGATACCGGTTCGTTTCGGTTTCCGGCTACGTCCGCTGCCGTGCACCGCATTGTGGCCGAGCTGAAAAACAGGGGTTTGAATCATACCATCGTACACGAGCACCTGTACGACAATTTCCTGGAAGACCGCCTGCGTTTCATCGGTCATGTACTGCTGCACCGCATGGAAGTTTTTTACGAATACAATACCGCTTTGATAGCGATCCCCAAGAACGATCTGCTCCGGTACAATATTCGTACAGGCGATACCGAGGGGTTGGTAAACTACCCCCTGTCTATACAGGGCATCAAACTGGCAGCACTGGTAATAGACAGGGATGAGGAGAGAAAATGGTCGTTCAGAAGTAAAGGCAATGTGGATGTAAACAGTTTTGCCCGCCGGTATTTTAACGGGGGCGGACATTTTAATGCTTCAGGCGGAAGAAGTGCGGTTTCACTGGCAGAAGCCGTCAGCCAGTTCAAGCAGGCTATCAAAGAGAATCAGACTCAATTACAATAAACAATCAATTACAATAGACATTTATGAAAAAAGCAGTTGGACTCGTTGCTGTTGCCTGCCTCGCGGGTGTGATGTATTCCTGTGGCGACGGAGCGTATACCAAAACCAAATCGGGAATGGAGTATAAAATTATTGGTACAGGTGGCGACAGTGTGGCTGCTTACGGCGATGTGCTGAAAGTACATATCACCCGGATGTATAAAGATTCGGTTACCCAGCAGACGTACGATAACCTGCCTATATACCAGACCCTGGACAGTACGCAGTTGGGTGAATACTTCGATATGTTTTCTCAACTCCGCAAGGGAGACAGCGCGGTTGCCCGCATATTGACAGACAGCGTTTTTAAGGATGGAATGGGCATGATGCCGAAAGAATTCAAGAAAGGAGAATACCTGGTAACCGCCATAAAAGTAATGGACATTTTTAAGCAGGATATGGTGCAGGAAGACTACACCAATGAAGTGCGCAAAATGCAGGAAGCTGACTCCATCAAAGCGATTACCCAGAAAGTGGAAGACGATAAACTGCTGAACGAGTACTTTACCAAAAACAATATCAGCCCCGAAAAAACCGAGATGGGTACCTACTATGAAATACAGAAGCCCGGTGGAGAGCCCGCCAAAGAAGGGCAGATCATATCGGTAAAATACACCGGCAAGTTGCTGGACGGAACCACTTTCGACAGCAACGTAGACTCTTCTTTCAATCATACGGAGCCGTTCAACCTCACCATCGGTGCAGGTGGCGCTATCCCCGGATTTGACGATGGATTGCGCAACTTCGGCAAAGGCGCGGTAGGCAGGCTGTTTATACCCTCTGTATTGGCATATGGCTCGCGTGGTCAGCATGTGATCAAGCCCAACAGCAACCTGATTTTTGACATAGAGGTACTGGATGTAAAAGATAATCAGCAGGCGCCAGCTCCGGCTGCATCTCCTGCTACCAAAAAATAATCACAGCGATAGCTGTATTTTATTAAAGCTAATTCAATCAGACCAGGCCGTCTCACTTTCCGGTGAGGCGGCTTTTTTTTGACCGCCGTGCAGTCTGATCGATTCCTTGTATTTGTTTTTTGATGGCCTGGCGCTTTTTCAGGAGAAAGTGAAGCATACGAAATGTAGCCACCGACGACATAAAAAAGAATTGCCCCGCTAAGGCGTAGCGGAGCAATTAAATTTTTAGGGAAATACTTAACACAAAAGTATCAGAAAATTTTATTTTTTCAACTTTTTTATAAGATTATTATTGATTTCTTCCAAAAATTCTTCTGTGTACAGGTAATGTTCACCGTGATTCACTTTATTACCATGTATGCATACAGCCAGATCCTTGGTCATCTTGCCACCTTCCACTGTTTCGATGCACACTGTTTCCAGAGCTTCTGCAAAATCTATCAAAGCCTGGTTGTTATCCAGCTTGCCGCGGAAAGCCAGTCCCCGGGTCCAGGCAAAAATAGAAGCGATGGGGTTGGTTGAAGTAGGCCGGCCCGCCTGGTGCTCGCGGTAGTGACGGGTAACCGTACCATGTGCTGCTTCCGACTCCAGTGTTTTACCGTCGGGTGTTACCAGTACCGATGTCATCAGCCCGAGTGAGCCGAATCCCTGCGCTACGGTATCGCTCTGTACATCGCCATCGTAGTTTTTACAAGCCCATACAAAATTACCGTTCCATTTCAGCGCACTAGCCACCATGTCGTCGATCAGGCGGTGTTCGTACACAATGCCTGCGGCATCGAACTGTGCCTTGAATTCATTTTCATAAATATCCTGGAAGATGTCTTTAAACCTTCCATCGTATTTTTTGAGGATGGTGTTTTTAGTAGAAAGGTACAGCGGCCATTTTTTGCTGAGGGCCATATTAAAGCAGCTTCTGGCAAATCCGCGAATGCTTTCATCCGTATTGTACATGGTCAGCGCTACGCCATCGCCTTTGAAGTTGTATACTTCGAAAGTCTGGGTTTCGCCGCCGTCTTCCGGTGTAAAGGTCATAGTCAGCTTTCCTTTTCCTTTGATCACCGCATCCGTTGCGCGGTATTGATCGCCGAACGCGTGACGACCCACGATAATGGGAGCGGTCCAGTTGGTTACCAGCCGGGGCACGTTTTTCATTACAATGGGTTCCCTGAAAACAGTACCGTCCAGAATATTCCGGATGGTGCCGTTCGGACTTTTCCACATTTGCTTCAGCTTAAATTCTTCTACCCTGGCTTCATCGGGGGTAATGGTGGCGCATTTGATACCTACCCCGTATTGCTTGATGGCATTTGCAGCATCTATGGTTACCTGATCGTCTGTTTGATCGCGGTATTCGATACCCAGATCGTAGTACTTTATATCGATATCCAGATAAGGCAGGATGAGTTTATCCTTGATAAATTTCCATATGATCCGGGTCATTTCGTCTCCGTCCAGTTCCACTACCGGGTTCGCAACTTTTATTTTTTCTGCCATGCCAATAATTTTTTAATGTGAATGAAACAATCAGATCGCAAATGTACGTCCCGCGGGCTAATAGGCAAAATCAATGTATGTAGCTACCTGGGCGCAAAACCCGCTTTTTTCAACCCATTATCCGATAAGATCGTATATTGAATGAAAGCGTTTTGTATGGAGCATTACCGGTTATACTGTAAATTGCTCATCATGCGTTATAAAACTGACGGCCGTTGACTGCCCTTTGAGGGGACAGATATGCGGCGGGTAAAAATATGTACGTTAAATATTGACTGATGAAACAAATCGCACTGATCATTGTGCTGGTACCTTTACTGGTTGCTACAGGATGCAAGAAATACCAGGGGCCTGGCGGAGCCGACCGTGCCATTTTGGATACGGCATGGGCTTATACACAGGAATTGTACCTCTGGTATAAATCGCTGCCACGCAGCATTGATTTTCGCAGCTATAGCGATCCCAACCAGTTAATGGAGGGCATTCGCAAATACGGCATTGAACCCGGGTTTGCAGCCCCCGTAGACCGTTGGAGTTTTGCCCTGAAAAAGAGCGAGTGGGATAATATCAGTGCAGCCATTACCACCGATTTCGGCATCAGCGTATTCTTTCATGATGAAACCGACCTGCGGGTATCGCATGTAGAACCCGGATCGCCTGCTTATGGTGCAGGTATACGCAGAGGATGGCAGATTACCGCCGTGAATGGAAACAATGTCATCAATACCCAGGATGCTACCGTGCAAAGGATCGTAGCAGCAATTTACAACAGTGCTGCCGTGACACTTGCGTTACGGCAACCAGACGGCGCTACGGTATCTGTTGCGTTGACAGCCGCGCAATATGCCGAAAACCCGGTATACCTCGACAGTATTTATCAGGTAGGGACAAAAAAAGTGGGCTACATGGTATACACTTCTTTTCTCGGTGAAATTCCCAAAGTGAAAGCCAGGCTCGGAAAGGTTTTCAACCGGTTTTCCAGCGCTGGTATCGACGACCTGATTGTAGACCTGCGTTACAACGGCGGCGGGTATGTGGAACTGCAAAACGAACTGGCCAACTATCTGGTGCCTGTGGCCGGGGACAATGGGGTGATGATACGGCACCGCTTCAACGACAAGTTTACTGATTTGATGGATACAACGATATACTTTTCGAAAAAAGGAAACCTTGATCTACAGCGGGTGTTTTTTATTACCACCCGCAACAGTGCTTCGGCCAGCGAACTGCTGATCAATAGTTTGCAACCCTATATGGAAACCAGGCTGATTGGTAAATCCACCACGGGAAAAGCAGTGGGTTACTTTAATATCGGTGTGGGCGACTGGTACATTTTTCCCGTATCGTTTCGCTCGCTGAACAAAAATGATGAGGGAAATTATTTCAACGGTCTGCCGGTAGATGCGAACGTAAACGACGGATTGGAGAAAGGTTGGGGAGATGTGGAGGAAGCCTGCCTGGCCAGCGTGTTGCATTATATTGCCACCGGCAGCTACTCCAACCTGTCTCCGCGACGCAATGCTGATGTATTACTGGAAGAAAACAACGAGCGGCTCAACCGCAGATTCAGAGGTGCCGTTGAGCAAAAATACCTGCGGTAAGCCATTCACTTTTTGCTATCTTCATCCCATAGGCAATATTATGGGAAGAGTAGTTTTTATCCAGGCTGTTATCATCGTTTTATTAAGTACGCTATCTGTGCGGGCGCAGGAAACATTGCCGGTGGGTAGTCATCCGCCTGCCTTGGATTTCCCGCATTTTCCTTCCAAATTATATGCAGTGGTATGGCGCAACTGGAACCTTGTACCGGTTGAACGTATTGCAACCACTGTAGGCGCATCTGCACAACAAATAGCAGCCATCGCAACAGCTATGGGGCTGCCACCGGCGCGTACAATTGCAGCGGATTTCGAAAAAAAGATCTACATCACTGTTATACGCCGGAACTGGCACCTGCTGCCCTATGATCAGCTCATGACCCTGCTGAACTTTACAGAGCAGCAAATGGAGTTTGCACTGAAAGAAGACGATTTTCTTTTCGTCAAACTGGGCAGCCTCAAGCCCCGGTGCAACAGGGTAATGTACAAAGCACCGTCTGCCTCTGATAAAAAACAACTGGCAGCTATCAAAGCGCTGGCGAAGCAATATTTTACGCCGGCGGCGTTGACAGCAGCACAGCCCTTCGATTTCGTAGCGCAACTGCAGCAGGCACCCGGGCAAACAGCAGCATTGTCGGCGTCGCCTGACCAATTACGTTATATCTATTCCTATTTCGGCGTGTTTGGCGACCCGTTGATAGATACCCTGCAGGATCCTTATCCCGACGGACTATTGGCTCAGCTGGCAGCCAGGGGTGTTACAGGTGTTTGGATGCATGTGGTGCTGAACCAACTGGCGCCGGGTGGCGATCTGTTTCCTGAATTCGGAGAAGGGCATGATATCCGTATCGCCAACCTCAAACGCATTACGGAGAGAGCCCGTAAGTACGGGATAGCGGTGTACCTCTATATGAACGAACCGAGAACGATGCCCGTAGCCTTCTTCAACAACAGAAAAGATATGATGGGAGCGGTGCAGGGTGACTTCAGAGCGATGTGCACAGCGCATCCTTCCGTAGTGAAATGGATGGAAAATGCACTCACCTATGTGTTTACCGAAGTGCCTCACCTCGGAGGTGTTTTTACCATTACCGCTTCTGAAAACCATACGCATTGCGCTTCGCACAATAACCAGTCTACCTGCCCCCGGTGCAGTGAAAGGGGCTATGCAGCTATCATTGCCGATGTAAACGCTATCATCAGCCGCGGCGTACACGCTGGCAACCCCAATGCAAAGGTAATTGCCTGGGATTGGGGCTGGCATGGCCACGGGCTGGCGCCCGATATCATAGAGCGGCTGCCGAAAGACGTATGGCTGATGTCGGTAAGCGAATGGGCAAAGGAAATAGAAAGGGGAGGAGTGCCCTCCACCATTGGTGAATATGCTATATCTGCGCCCGGGCCGGGCACCCGTTCGCAACAGCACTGGGCCTGGGCCAAACATGCCGGACTGAAAACCGTGGCGAAGGTACAGTTCAACAATACCTGGGAGCTCTCTGCTGTGCCCTGGTTGCCGGTAAGCTATCTGATTGCAGAACATGCTGCCAATCTGGCCCAAACCGACATCAACGGACTGATGCTGAGCTGGTCGCTGGGCGGGTATCCATCGCCCAACCTTGAAATAGCCAAAGCTTTTGCTGATCATCCTGCTGCCACCATAGACGAGGTGCTAACAGAACTGGCTACACGCAGATACGGTACAGCCGCAAAGCAGGGCACGCTGAAAGCATGGAAACAATTCAGCGAAGCATTCCGGGAGTTTCCCTACCATATTTCTACCGTATACACCGCCCCCCAACAATACGGGCCCTCTAATCTGCTGTATACCGCACCTACAGGGTATAAAGCTACCATGGTGGGTATCCCCTACGACGATCTGCACTCCTGGCGCAGTATATACCCCGTTGATACCTATATCGCCCAGATGAAAAAACTGTCAGACGGGTGGTTAGCTGGCTTACAGACCCAGGAAACACTCCTGAAAGAATTTGCAGCAGCCATGAACAATGAGCAACGGATGGCCCTTCAGGAAGAACACCTTATTGCCAAAGCAGCCTGGCTGCATTTTGCCTCGGTGGCAAACCAGGCTTCGTTTGTACAGCTTCGCGACAGCCTGCTCAACAAGGTTTCGGGCGGCGTTATGGCCACGAAAATAAAGGCACAACTGAAACAGCTCCTGGAAGAAGAAATGGCTATAGCAGCCGAATTGTTCTCCATTATGGGCAAAGATTCCCGCATCGGCTTTGAAGCTTCGAACCAGTACTACTATGTGCGTCAGGATATGGTAGAGAAAATACTCAACTGCAGGCAGTTGATGGAAGCGTTCCGGTGAAGAAAGGAGAATGCATCTTGGTGATTGATCATCTTTTCCGGTGAAAAGACGTTACCCGATTAAACAATACCCGGAGAGGATGTTGGTGAGGCACCTGAAAACTGTTGGATAACAATTAAGGATACTAAAATCATGAGTGATAAAAAGTTAATTGCAATAAATGACAAAAAAGATATACTTGATGTTTTGCAACAGTTGGGATGGGTAGAAAACAAGACGAACACTAAGGATGATATTATTAGTATTATTCAGAAAGAAGGTTATCCAGCTTTTACTGCGGTAGTTGATTTCTTGAAATTGTTCTTGGATTCTGTCATATACTTCGAGAATAAAAGGAATGGACTAAAAAATGACGACATGAATTTTTCATTTGAAAGGGCAACTAATTTCGAAGCGCCTGAAAGAATAAATGGGAGTTATTCACAGAGAATTGGTAAAGAATTA
This sequence comes from Agriterribacter sp., assembly GCA_037190905.1. Classification (GTDB taxonomy): domain Bacteria; phylum Bacteroidota; class Bacteroidia; order Chitinophagales; family Chitinophagaceae; genus Agriterribacter. The sequence continues at coordinate 310,003 of JBBCKG010000003.1, forward strand.
TGTTTAATTGGTTCTGCTTATAGAGACCATATGGTTCTAATGATGTCTGAAGATGGATATGTTTATGGCGGATATGATAATTTTTTGTGCAAAATAAGCAATACTGGTTTAGGTGCAATTGAGGCTATAATCTATGATCGTGACTTTATTGAAATAGATTAAAATTGGTTTAAGGGTGCCAACAGTTAGTAAAACCTGCTACAGTACGAAACTGTGTTTATTTATACGCCAATCTAGTATTAGTAGGTTGTATTCGCCCTCCAAGGGAGTACATTACATGCATTTTATCTTCTTAGGGTCGTTTTTGGATCACTACTAATTTTAAAAGGACGATTTTATTAAATAGCAGATGGGGTTACTCGCGAGGTTATTGGGTAAAACTACTACGGCATCAGCTATCTTCACGGCCACTTATACGAAGGGACTAGCTCAGCGTGGTGAGTGAAAAACTGGAACATTCTGCCGTTGCTGCTATTGTGCATAGCCTATTACAACATCCTGATGCCGCGCTATTTATTTCTGGCCACTATTCCTTCATCAATAGATACCGCCCTGTCTTCGCGTTCTTTTCCTCTTACATGGATTACCGAAATTACGCCATCAATATGGAGATTAAAATCACCTGTTTTGTCTTCGTTGATGTATTTAGCTTTGGAAGTCAGCGTGAGGCTGATATACCCTTCGTTGTACTTCAGCCCCTTGTCTCCCGGTTTGGCATCCGGACCGAAAGCCGGGATATCCAGCCTTTTCAGGGAAAGTTGTATATCATCAACCGTGTGGGCGGTTAAAATATGCCGCGTTTCACGGGTGCCGAAGTTGTAGGCCAGGTTGCCCACATAGGCTTTCTCCAACTGCAATTGCCCGTTTTCCACCGGTACTTCTATATGTATTTTAGCACCTTCTGTTACATTTTTCAACTTGTAATCCTGTGTTTTATCGGTTTGCAGTTCGTCGTATCCTGTGTTTTTGGCAACGATCTGAAACCGATAGGCTTTTACGGGTTTTCCGTTTTTATCCTTGCTGTTGTATACAACCTGCTTAACGGAGTTACTGGTGGTACCTTCTTCCGAACCTTCGCCGGCATACAATACCCTCACGAACCGGGTCGTTATTTTTTTTCCTTCCGCTTCAAAATATCCTACAGGCCGGGTATTTGTATGGGGGTTAAAATGCAATGCAGCTCCCATTAAAACAGGCAGCAAAACGATCCCGGTCATCAGCTTGATCATATTGAATAATATTTGCTTTTAAGAAATACGATTGGTATTTGCAATAATAGGAGAAGAGCTCACAACCATGTTTATACATTCGGGAATAAGTAAGCGGGATCGGGAAAATTATGAAAAGCTGTTTGCATGTACAGTCAGGTGGAGTGTATGGCGCGGCCAATCAACAACCACCTGCGCTATTGCCGGCAGGGCTTGTAGAATGCCGATGCCTGCGAAAGCAGTACTCCTCCATTCCTGTACTATTTTTCCATCGTATGCAGAATCAGATCAATGTCTTCTTCCGTAGTATCGGGATTGATAAAACAAAAGCGCGTCACCGTTTCTATTTTGCCGTTTTGCCGCCATTTGGTAGGCGCTACAAGGGCCAATCCTTTGCTGAAATTTTCGAAAGTCCAGCGGCTGTAATCTGCTGCTTTCCAGCCCTTACGTCGAAACAGTACACAACTGAGCCCGGGCTCCCTCACCAGCTCCAGGTCCGGATGTTGCCTGATTTTATCAGCAGTAATATGGGCCAGTTCGATCCCCCTTTCTATCGCCTGTTTGTATCGGTCGGTACCGTGCATCGCCAGCGAAAACCAAAGCGGCAACCCGCGCACCCTGCGCGTAAGCTGTATCTGATAATCGGAGGGGTTGAACCCATCAGCACCCTCTTCATTAAAAATGTCGAGATAAGAACCGCTTTGCGCATGCGCTTTTTTTGCCAGTGCAGGTTCCCGATAGATTACCGCACCACAGTCGTAAGGCGAAAACAACCATTTATGTGGGTCGATGGTAATGCTGTCTGCCCGTTCTATCCCCCTGAATTGCGGTCTTACCGTATCAGCAGCCAACGCACCTCCACCATAGGCCGCGTCTACATGAAACCAAAGATGGTGTTTTTCACAAATAGAAGCGATCGCGTCCAGTTCGTCGATAATACCTGCATTGGTAGTACCAGCAGTAGCTACCACAGCAAACAAACGTTCCCGCTTTTCTTCCGGAAGGGATTGGATGCATTGTTCCAACTGTACGCCGGTGATCTTGTCTTCACTATCCAGCAGCAGCATCTCAGCGTCTATTACCTTGGCCATGGCCCGTACAGAAGAATGAGCTCCCGTAGAGGTAATAATAATGCCTTTCTGCCCGGCATGGATTTCATTTTTCGAACGCCAATGTTCGCGGGCAGTAACAATGGCCGAAAGATTGGCCGTAGTACCTCCGCAGGTAAACACCCCAAAAGCACCAGGAGGCATGCCGGTAAGCGATACGATCCATTCCATGGCCTGGTTTTCAGCGAAAATAGCGCCGGCACCTTCCATCCAGTAGGCGCCGTGAACAGATGAGGCTGAAGTGACCAGATCGAACATGATGGCAGCGCGGGTAGGCGCAGCCGGTACAAATGCCAGATGGCGCGGATGGTCTATAGGCGCACAGGCCTTAGACAATATGGTTTTCCAGATATGAAAAGCTTTTTCACCGCCAATGCCCTGGGGCGTAATGGTTTCACCGACCTCATGTTTCAAGGCCTGTTCAGAACGGAACATCCCCATACCGGGATCTTTTTCTGTAATCCGGTGAATGACGTGCTTGGTAATATCCAGCGTCATTTCTATAAGTCCGATGTCTATATTATGCATACCTGATCTTTTTATTACGCAAAAACTCCATTAAAAATGGCCATCGCCGTGGTGCCGGCATATGGTTGTATGTATGGGTTACGGATAAAAAAAGTGCAGGGGATGGTATGTAAAGTTCGTGCAACCGAAGGCAAAGCGTCAGAACGAAGGCTGCGCCTCCTTTGTATCTGTCACTACCAGTTTGTCTTGTATAGCCCGTCCTGCGCCGGCATACCTTTTAGTCCAGTAATTCTCTGTAAGACTGCTGATGGTAACACCACGGGAACTGGCAGCGTGTACAAACTTATTATCGTGCAGGTAAATGCCTACATGCGAAATTCCCCGGCCACGGGTGTTAAAAAAAATAAGATCGCCCTCCTGCAAATCTTCGGGTTCCACAGGCTGAACAATTGTTTTTTGAGCATAAGCGGTACGCGGAATCTTTACGTCGTATATATCAGATAACAGCATTTGTGTGAAAGCAGAGCAGTCGATTCCTTTTTTGGAAGCACCGCCCAGTTTATAAGGCGTACCCCACCAGTGATCTATAAAATTGTAGAGCGCCGTATTCATCAGCTTCTCCACTTCTACATTCATTTTAATGGCATATTTGAAATGGAGGATATCACCGGCTTCAATATTGAAATAAGGAATAAACCGGATATCGGGCGCATCATGTACAGGATTGGCCGGTTGCCTTTGCGATACAGCCTGAGAAGACGAGGCTTTCGTATCTGAGGGAGCAGTATAAACACCAGCAGTAGGCGAACCAGTGGCTGCCTTCGTAATACGAGCGCGGGTACTGGAACAACTGGAAGCGACAACAACGATTACAACCAAAAAATAAAAACGCAAAACGCCTGAATTTTAAAAAATCTAAGTTAGCAAAAATTGGACCAATCAGGTAAATTTACTAAGAAATTCACCTGTTACAGCGGCATAATAACGCTGCGCCACGATTTTCATTGTAATGAATATTTGTTAAATATAAAAAATGCAGCTTTTCTTAAAAAGTACACTTTCACACGCGTAATATATATTGCCATTACAACATATCAGGGGAAACCCGGCGGAGGATGCCGGCGACTATTTAACGTTCTTTAACAAAGAAATTAAACAAACGTTTGATTTATTGCGACTTATTATTTATAACTTCGCAGCGCTTTCAACCCGAAAGCGTTGTTCGTTTTAGCGATGGTCGGGTGTACAGTAGTGTGGCGGTGCGTTTGGTGTAAGAGTATTCCTGGCAATCTTTTACATATTAAGTTAATAAGCATTAAGTAGAGGTATGAAACCTGCCGGTCGTTTTTTTCTTATTTTGTCTGCTTTATTTTCGTTGCATTTCAACAGCGCTTCCGCCCAGGTAACCACCGATTCGGTGCTACAGGGCGCTACCCTCCAGCAATGTGTTGCCTATGCAATAGACAGGCAGTCTGTAGTACAACAGGCACGTATAGACGAAGAAATTACAGAACACAATATCAAAAGTCGCCTGTCTGACTGGTTTCCGCAGATAAATTTTAATTATACGTTTCAGCATAACTTTCAGGTACCCGTAGCGATGGTAGCTGGCAATCCGGTGCGACTCGGCGTGGAAAACACGTCAGGACTTTCTTTCCTGGCCAGCCAAACCATCTTTAATCGTGATGTATTGCTGGCCAGCCGCAGCAGGGCAGACGTTAGAACCCAGGCGAAGCAAAATACCGAGAGCAGTAAGATTGATGTGGCAGTAAATGTATCCCGCGCTTTTTATGATCTACTGGCTACCGAACAACAGGTGCAGGTAATGATCGAAAACATTGCCCGCCTCGAAAGAAGTTATAAGGATGCATACCAGCAATACCAGGCGGGTATTACCGACAAAACAGATTATAAAAGAGCTTCCATAGCCCTGAACAATGCCATTGCCTCTAAGAAAAGCTTTGAAGCGCTTACGCTGGCAAGAAAAGTGGCGCTCAAAACCGCTATGAATTACCCGATGGGTGCGCCGCTGGATATTGTATACGACAGCCTGCAGATGGAACAGGAGATAGTACTGGATACTTTGCAAACACCTGATTACCGTAACCGGATTGAATTCAGATTGCTGGAAACCCAGATGCGCCTGCTGCAATCGAACGTGGATTATGCCAGATGGGCCTACCTGCCCTCATTGTCGGCCAACGGTGCCTACAACATGAATTATCTGAACAACGAGTTTTCGAAAATTTATTCACGAACCTTTCCGGCCTCTTATGCCGGCCTCACGCTGTCGTTTCCGATTTTTCAGGGTGGAAAAAGAAAACATGATCTTTCCGCAGCCCAATGGCAACTGAAAAGGACGGAGCAGGACATCATCAGCCTCAGAAACGGCGTCAACCAGGAATATCATGCCGCTATAGCCGGTTATAAAAGCAATCTGGCTGCTTATGAAGCTGTAAAAGCCAACCTGGAGCTGGCGAAGGAAGTGTACGACATTATTCAACTGCAATACCGCGCAGGCGTGAAAACCTATCTGGAAGTGATTATTTCGGAAACGGACCTCCGCACCGCTCAAATCAACTATTTTGATGCATTGTATACGCTGCTCTCCAGCAAAATAGATGTACAACGTGCGTTGGGTGAAATTAAATGGTGATTATCAAAGTAAAAATATGTTTCTAATAAACAGATATATGTTGCATACAACGATCAGAACAACTGCGCTACTGGGAATTATGATCTGGCTGGCTGCCTGCGGTGGAAACGAGCAAAACCAACAGCCGGCAGGCGCACAGCATATACCGGTAACGGTTACGAAGGTGGCAGTGTCCAACGTTGAGTATTACGATGAGTACCCGGGCACGGTTACCCCGCTGCATCAGGTAGAATTGCGCCCCCAGGTGACGGGGTATATTACCGGTATTTTCTTCAAAGACGGCGACCGGGTACGCAAAGGTCAGCAATTGTACACGATCGACCAGCAGGTATACAGCGCCAACGAACAGCAGGCTATTGCCAACCTTCAGGTGCAGGAAACCAACCTGATCAAAGCGCAGAAAGATGCAGAACGGTACCGGGAGCTCGACCGGCAGGATGCGATAGCAAAACAACAGGTAGACTATGCAGAAGCAGCGTTGGAAGCAGCCAAGAAACAGGTGGAAGCCGCCAGGGCCGCGCTGGCAGCTACACGATCTAATCTCCGGTTTTCGAATATTACAGCGCCGTTCGATGGTACCATTGGTATATCGCAGGTAAGAATGGGCACTTCGGTGGTAGCCGGACAAACCGTGCTGAATATTATATCGACCGATGACCCGATAGGTGTGGATTTTGTAGTAGATCAGAGTGAAATTTATCGGTTTACACAACTGCAATCCACCCAGAAAAAAAACGATTCTACTTTTACCATTGCCTTCGGCGGAGAAGTATACCCTGGCTACGGCACCATCAGCTTTATTGATCGTGCAGTAGATCCGCAAACAGGTACCATTCGTACCAGACTTGTTTTCCCCAACGATAAAAAATTACTGAAGCCCGGCATGAGCACCACCGTGAGAGTTGTAAACCGCAACACCAACGATGCCCTGATCATTCCTTTTAAAGCAGTGACAGAACAATTGGGTAGCTTTTTTGTGTACACCGTAGAAGACAGCAACCGGGTATCGCAACGTAAAATAACCATTCAGCGTCAGTTGGGAGATAAAGTGGTGATCAGAGACGGGGTATCGGTCAATGAAACGATAGTAGTAGAAGGTGTGCAAAACATGCGGGAAGGTGTGGTGGTTTCTATCGCCGATGCTTCTTCCGGTACCGACGCCCGCCCATAACAGTGGCCAAACCATTATTAACAACCGGTAAGATAATTACCACCGCGATATAGCTATGATAGCAGAAACTTTTATAAAGCGGCCCGTAACGGCCATAGTAATATCCATCGTATTGGTACTGGTGGGTCTCATTTCCATGATCACGCTGCCGGTGGCGCAGTACCCCGAAATAACGCCGCCGACGGTTAATATCTCCGGCAACTTTACCGGAGCAGACGCCGAAACGGTGGAGCAAACCACCACCACCGCCATCGAAACGCAGGTGAATGGAACACCGGGTATGACGTATATGAGCAGCAACAGCTCTGCCAGCGGGCAAAGTGCCATCACCGTCAATTTTGAAGTAGGTACCAACATTGATATTGCTACACTGGATGTACAAAACCGGGTGAGTGTGGCAGAACCCACGCTGCCAGACGTTGTTAAGCGTTTGGGGCTTACCGTTAGAAAACGAAACCCCAGTGTAATGGCTGTACTGGCTTTTTACAGCCCCAACCAGACACACGATGCATTGTTTATAGGGAACTATGTAAACATGTATATTAAAGATGCGCTGCTGCGTGTGAAAGGCGTGGGCGATGTATTCTCACGTGCCGACGACTTCAGCATGCGCATATGGCTCAACCCCGAAAAAATGGCCGCCCTGGGCCTCACGCCGGCCGAAGTGAATGCCGCCCTGCAGGAGCAAAACCTCCAGGTGGCCGCTGGTACCGTGGGCGGGAACCCCCAACCCGGCCAGCAGACTTTTGAATACAGTGTGCTGACCAATAGCCGCATCAACCAGCAGGAAGATTTTGAAAATATCGTCGTGCGCTCCAACCCGGCTCAGGGTAATATTGTGTACCTGAAAGATGTGGCGCGGATAGAACTGGGACGTTTCGATTATGGCATCAACGCCTTTGTAAACGGTGGTCGTCCGGCTTCGTTTTTGCTGATATACCAGGCGCCGGGCGCCAATGCCATGGAAACCTATAACGGAGTCATGAAACGACTCGAAGAACTCCGCCCCGGCTTTCCGAAAGATATTGACTTTCTGATTCCCAACGAAAGTGTATCGGTGGTAAAAGCTTCCATCAACGAGGTGGTACATACCCTGGTAGAAGCATTGATACTGGTAACCCTGGTGGTGTTCCTGTTCCTGCAAAACTGGCGTGCTACCCTGATTCCGTTGCTGGCTATTCCTGTATCGCTGATCGGTACCTTTATACTGTTCGGCCCGTTGGGCTTTACCATCAATACGCTTACTTTATTTGCTTTTGTGTTGGCCATTGGTATAGTGGTAGACGATGCCATTGTGGTGGTAGAGGCGGTTCAGCATAATATAGACCATGAAAAAATGACGCCCAGGGAGGCCACGCGAAAGGCCATGAAAGATATTTCAGCACCTGTAATAGCCATTGCCCTTATATTGGCAGCGGTATTCGTGCCGGTTGGGTTCATACCCGGTATCGTGGGTCGTTTGTATCAACAGTTTGCGATTACCATCGCCGTATCGGTACTCATTTCGGCTTTTGTTGCGTTATCGCTCACACCGGCGCTTTGCGTGTTGATGCTGAAACCTTCAAAAGATGAAAATGCTCCCAAAAACTGGCTCGAAAAGTTCTTTGCAGGCTTCAACCGCTGGTTTGGTAACATTACCGATCGTTATACGGGAGGAGTGGCCAAATGGATCAGGGCTACACCCTATGTACTGGTGATGATGGTAGTGCTGTTTGTAGGATTATTCTTTCTTTTCAAAAATAAAGCTTCCGGGTTTATCCCAACTGAAGATGAAGGACGCCTGATGGTGACCTACGAACTGCCGGAAGCTGCATCGTCTACCAGAAACGTGGCGTTGCTGAAAAGCCTGATCCAGCGCATTGAAAGTATTCCCGAAGTACGGGTAGTGGGCGGACTCGGTGGTTTCAATATTGTAAGCGGATCGATGAAGTCGAACGCAGGTACTGTATTTGTAAACCTCAATCCCTGGGATAGCAGGAAAGGCGAAGGGCAGCACGCACGTGATGTAATGCGCAAGGTACAGGAGGCTACCGTAGATTTCAGAGAGGCACGGGTGGTAGTAATTGCACCGCCAGCCATTCCGGGGCTGGGCGCTACTTCCGGCTTCACCTTCCAGCTACAGCAAACGGGTAGTACAGACGATATCAAACAATTTGAAGGAGTGGCGCGGGAGTTTCTTGCACAGTTGAACCAGCGTCCCGAAATTGGAAATGCTTATACCTTCTTCAGTTCCCGCACACCGGGCTATAAGATAGATGTAGACAAGGAACAGGCTAAAAAACTAGGGGTGTCGGTAGCCGAAGTATACACAACGATGTCTAATTATTTGGGCAGCAGCTATGTAAATGATTTCAACCTGTACGGCAGAAACTTTCGTGTGATGAGTCAGGCAGACAGCAGCTACAGGAGTTCGCTGGAAGGCGTAGAGCGTTTCTATGTGCGCAATATGCAGGGTAACATGGTACCGCTCCGGTCGCTGATTACCACCAGTGTGATTGAAAGACCTTCCGTGATCTCGCACTATAATATCTACCGCTCCATCGAAATCAACGGTACGCCGGCGCCGGGCTACAGCAGCGGACAAGCCATAGAAGCCTTGCAGGCAGCAGCCCAAACACTTCCTGCCGGATATGGATACGAGTTTTCGGGTATGAGCCGCGAGGAAATAGCTGCCGGGGGGCAGCAGAACATGATTTTTGCTATTTCGATCATATTCGTATTTCTTTTCCTGGCTGCGTTGTACGAAAGCTGGTCTATTCCATTCTCCGTTTTATTTGCGGTACCTATAGGAGCCTTTGGCTCTATACTGACGCTGACCTTTATTCCGGCACTGTCTAACAATATTTATGCGCAAATCGGACTGATTACGCTTATCGGACTGGCTGCTAAAAATGCCATCCTGATTGTTGAATTTGCCAAGGAGAGGGTAGACCTTGGGATCGACATTACCCATGCCACCCTGCAGGCGGTAAGCCTGCGGTTGCGCCCCATTATCATGACCTCTCTTGCTTTCATACTGGGTGTACTGCCGCTGGCTTTTGCCGAAGGCGCCGCAGCGGAAAGCCGCAAAACCATCGGTTGGACAGTATTCGGCGGTATGGTGGCAGCCACCACGCTGGCTATATTCGTGGTACCGGTATTGTTTGTGATGATCACAAAGATAGCCTATGGCAAAAAACTTAAGCAGTTACAGGAAGAACAGGCATTGGAATCGGCTATAGACCAAACCATCGTGGAAAGAAGCTAACACAATTTGCATTATAGCGCTATAGTTGCACCATAACACTGTAAACCGGGGGACTGCTCCTCGAAGTATTTGTGGTTGTAAGCGTATATTCTGTTGCGACCATTGGTTGCCCCCACCTGCATTTTCGGGCCGGGAATGTTACACTGCTAAGCTATAAGCCCGGAGAACATACCGGCCTGTTTAAACGTTTACCATAGCAGACGGAGGGGAACATAAAAGATTTCGTAGTCCCATACAGACAGCAGATAACAGCGGATACTTTTACGCTCATCCCGATTTTCTGTTACGCTTAGCGAAAAAATCAGTTTATTGCCATATGATTTACCGATACCTACATCGCATTGCCTGCACGATACTGGCAATTTGCATAGCCGGAACCTGCTTTTCCCAGCTTACCGTTTCCCTGTATCCGGGAAGCATTCCCAATTCGAAAACACATCAGCAAAAGGAAACAAAAACCTTTGAACCTGTAGTGGATACCATTCTCCGTTTGGTATCGGAGCCAACCCTTACCGTATTCAAAGCAGCAGAAAACCCGGGTAGAGCAGCCGTTATTATAGTACCCGGCGGCGGATATCATGCCCAGTTGATCACCCGTGAAGGCCACCGCATAGCAGAACAATTCAACGAAAGAGGCATCACCGCCTTTGTGCTGAAATACAGATTACCCGGCGATGAAATCATGGTGGATAAAACGACAGGACCACTACAGGACCTGCAACAGGCTATCAAACTGGTACGCGACAACGCAGCACAGTGGGAGCTGGATCCGCGTAAAATCGGCGTGATGGGTTTTTCGGCGGGTGGACACCTTGCCGCCAGCGGAGGCGTACACTATAAAGATGCACACATTACAAACAACTCCGGCACCAGCCTGCGACCTGATTTTATGATACTGATCAACCCGGTGATCAGCTTTACCGACCGCTTCGGGCACATAGGTTCAAGAAATAATTTACTGGGACAAAAACCTTCGGCGGAAAAAATAAGGTATTTCTCCAATGAGCTCCATATAACCGGCGATACGCCCCCCGCAGTACTGGTACACGCGGGAGATGACACCGTGGTACCAATAGAAAACAGCCTGGTGTTTTACCGAAGATTGCAGGAGCATGGTATACCCGCCTCACTTCACATGTACGCCAAAGGAGAACATGGACTGCTGCACGAACCCGCTTTTCAAGAATGGTTCGGACGGTGTATTTTCTGGATGGAACAGATCGGTATTACCGATAAACAAATCCGTTAAGATGTTCCGTCGCAGAGGGCCGAGTACAAAAACATCCGCAGTAGCACGCAGATAGCACAAACTACATACAGCGAATCGCTCTTCGACGCTACCACTTCGTATGATAAGTACTGGAATGCCGTTCGGAAATACCCTGCCTGTCAAATGAGATCATACCTTAGCTTTGTATCAAATCTGATACCACACAAAAAATGGCTTATTCACCTACAGCGGCTTTTGGCTCCAGAGAAAGTATTCAACAGTTACAGGACAGAAAACTGGTGGAGCTCCTGCATTACGTGCAAACCAATTCTCCCTACTATAAACAACTGTTTCAGCGCGAAAAAATAGACATCACCCGTATCCGTTCTGCCAATGACCTCGTAAACATTCCGGTAACCAATAAAGAAGAGCTGCAGCAACACAACAGCGACTTTTTGTGTGTACCCCGCGGCCGGGTCATCGAATACACCGCCACATCCGGCACCCTCGGCAGCCCGGTGACCATTGCCCTTACGGAAAACGATTTACAGCGCCTGGCATATAACGAATACAATTCCTTCTTATGTGCCGGCGGTTCGCAGGCCGATATTTATCAGTTGATGCTTACCCTCGACCGCCAGTTTATGGCAGGCATGGCCTACTATTCCGGCATCCGCCAGATGGGCGCAGGCGTCATCAGAGTAGGGCCGGGGGTGCCATCGCTGCAATGGGAAAACATATTCCGGCTACAACCCACCGCTATTGTTGCGGTACCATCCTTTATCATCAAACTTATCCAGTTTGCCCGGGAGCAGCATATTGATATAGCTGCCAGTTCTGTGAAAAAAGCCATTTGTATAGGCGAAAACATCCGTCACCTGGATTTTTCTATGAACGTTTTGGGAAAAAAAATAACGGATCAATGGGATATCCAACTCTATTCCACCTATGCTTCTACAGAAATGCAAACCGCCTTTACCGAATGCAGTGAAGGCAGGGGCGGACACCTGCAGCCAGAGCTCGTAATAGTAGAATTGCTCGATGAAAGTGACCGGCCCGTACAGGCAGGAATGCAGGGAGAAGTCACCATTACCACCCTGGGTGTGGAGGGTATGCCATTGCTGCGGTACAAAACCGGTGATATTTGCATGTATTTCGAAGAACCCTGCGCCTGCGGGAGAAAAACCCTCCGCCTGTCGCCCGTTATCGGTAGAAAAAAACAGATGATCAAGTTCAAGGGAACCACGCTGTTTGCACCGGCGTTGTTTGAAATACTGAACGCCATGGCAGATATCAAAGAATATGTAGCCGAAGTATCTACCAACGATATTGGAACCGATGAGGTGCTGTTGTATATTGTTCCCAAAGACGATACCACCGAATGCAACCATCGTATCAGGGCCTACTTGCAGGCAAAACTGCGGGTAAGTCCACACATTACCTACCTGCAGCCGGAAGCTATGCAGCGCTTGCAGTTTCCGGAAGGAATGCGCAAACCTGTGAAGTTTATCGATAAAAGAAACTGAGGCCGGGAACAGCGAAAGGCAATTGCATTCCCATGTAGAGTGTTACATTTGCAAAAACAGCAATACCCGGTGCTTTGCACTACATAGTTAATTAATAACGGAGCCCCCGGTAAATTTTATTACAATGTACCATAAGCCTGAAACCACTTCTTGTAGTGACAAAACGCTGAAAGCCCCTTACAAAGCCTTTCGGAGAAAGTAAGTCAGACGGAGGAGGAGGCAGAATTATTTGATACATTTATTTTAATTGTTTTTTTTTGCGGTCGCATTCACCCCGCGTTACTCATTTTTGCCGGCGGAAAGCAGCAATTCCAGCTAGCAATATGATTGATGCGCGTATAACCGGATGATGTTATGAGGTAAATGCGCCATACGCTTCTTCTATAGAAAAAATAATACTAGTGTAATGATACATGTTGATGGCAGTCTTTCTCTAAACTCTTTTTCAGATATCGTAATAAAGAACAAAAAGCTAGAGTTAGACAAAGCTGCGCTGGAAAGGATGGCAGTGAATCATGCATTTCTTCAAAACTTCTCCGATCAAAAGTTGATTTACGGTATCAACACGGGTTTCGGTCCGATGGCGCAGTATAAAATCAGGCAGCACGATGTGTTGCAATTGCAATACAACCTGATCAGAAGCCATAGTTCGGGCAGTGGCAACCTTCTTCCGGACGATGCCGTAAAAGCACTCATGCTGGCAAGGCTCAACAGCCTGCTGCAGGGGTATTCGGGCGTACACCCCGACACAGCGCTGGTACTGCAATCGCTGATCAATCACAATATCACGCCGTGTATTTTCGAACACGGAGGGGTAGGCGCCAGCGGCGATCTGGTACAGCTTGCCCACCTGGCCCTGGTGCTGATAGGAGAGGGAGAGGTAGTGGCCAACGGAAAACGACAGGCTACCGCAGAAGTATTCAAACAATACAATATTACGCCGCTCAAGGTGCACATACGCGAAGGGCTGGCGCTGATCAACGGTACTTCGGCTATGACCGGTATTGGTTTGCTCAACCTGGTGTATGCAAAAAGACTGCTGCAATACGCTTTGTTGCTTTCGGCCATGACGAATGAGCTGGTAGAAGCCTACGATGATCATTTCAGCTTCGAACTGAATGTGGTGAAAAAGCATACCGGGCAAAACACCGTGGCTGCGCTGCTGCGAAAAACGCTGGAAGGAAGCAGGCTGATACGCAGCCGGTCTGAGCATTTGTACAAACCGGAAAACATCCGGCACGATGTGTTTGAAGATAAAGTGCAGGAATATTACTCGCTTCGGTGTGTAACCCAGGTGCTGGGACCTGTTTTCGATACCATAGCCTATGCCGAAAAAGTAGTGGTGGACGAACTCAATTCCGTAAACGACAACCCGGTGGTAGACCACGATAACCGGAACATTTTTCACGGTGGTAACTTTCACGGCGATTATGTATCACTGGAAATGGACAAACTGAAAACCACCATCACCAAGTTATCGATGCTGTCTGAACGGCAGTTGAACTACCTGCTCAACCATAAACTCAACGAAAAGTTTCCGCCGTTTGTAAACCTGGGGGTACTGGGGCTCAACTTTGGTATGCAGGGAATGCAGTTTACAGCTACCTCTACCGTTGCAGAAAACCAGACCTTGTCTTTTCCCATGTACGTACACAGTATACCCAATAACAACGATAACCAGGACATCGTAAGCATGGGCTGCAACGCAGCGTTGATGACCCGGAAAGTGGTGGAAAACTCCTTCGAGGTATTGGCCATACAAATGATCACGGTAGCGCAGGCAGTAGATTATGCTGATTGTGCCGACCGTTTGGCACCTGCTACCCGCGAGGTCTACCACCAGATCAGAAAGATAGTACCCCGTTTTGCAGAAGACCAGCCGCGTTACGATCAGCTCCGGCAGGTGAAGGAATACATCCGGGAGAACGATATACCGGTTTTGAGCATGCCACTGGATACTACGCCGGTATAGTATATCTTTTTTTAGTATTTTACGAAAATTTTACTGTAGACATGAAATATGCATTGGTAACAGGCGGATCGAGAGGTATAGGACGAGCCGTTTGCATACAATTGGCCGGGATGGGTTATCATGTGTTGATCAACTACCGGTCGAACCAGGCAGCGGCGGAGCAAACATTGCACCTGCTCAGGGAAAAAGGCGGCGATGGCAGCCTGCTGATGTTCGACGTGGGCAACAGCGATCAGGTACAGGAAGTGCTTGGAGGATGGCTGGAAGCCAATAAGGAAGCCTTTGTAGAAGTGTTGGTAAACAACGCAGGCATTAAAGACGATGTGTTGCTGATGTGGATGAAAACAGAACAATGGAATGCGGTGCTGAATGCCAGTCTCAACGGTTTTTTTAATGTTACCCGACTGGTATTACAGAATATGCTGATACAAAAATACGGACGGATTGTAAATGTGGTGTCGCTGTCCGGATTAAAAGGTATGCCGGGACAAACCAATTATGCCGCAGCGAAAGGCGGCGTAATTGCAGCTACCAAGGCCCTGGCACAGGAAGTGGGCAGACGCAACATTACGGTCAATGCAGTTGCGCCGGGATTTATTCATACCGATATGACCGAAGGAATAGAGGAAAAGCAGTTTCGAAGTCTGATACCGGTGAGCCGTTTTGGCGAACCCGAAGAAGTGGCGCACGCCGTTGGCTTTTTTGCTTCCCCCTTATCGGGCTATATAACAGGAGAGGTGTTGAATGTAAACGGAGGAATGTACTCCTAAAAGGGGTACCAAATTCTGGTAATATTTGATCCCGACTATCAAAATAAGCTGCTCCTGTATGGATAAGCTGTTTTATTTGAAATGAGAAGAGTTGTTATAACAGGAATAGGAATATACTCCTGCCTGGGGAAAAACCTGGAGGAAGTACGCGAATCACTGTATGCCGGAAAATCGGGCATTGTGCTCGATCCGGTGCGGAAAGCGATGGGGTATCGTTCCGGACTTACAGGCTATGTGGAACGCCCCGTGCTGAAAGGGCTGCTGGACCGGCGTTCCCGCATTATGTTGCCGGAACAGGGCGAATACGCGTACATGGCTACCCGCGAAGCATTGCAAACGGCGGGTATTGACGAAGATTACCTGAATGATCATGAGGTGGGCATTTTGTACGGCAACGACAGTTCTGCCAGGCCCGTAATAGAAGGTATAGATGTATTGAGAGAGAAAAAAGATACCATGCTGCTGGGATCGGCTTCTGTATTTCAGACGCTCAACTCCACGGTAACCATGAATCTATCCACCATTTTCAAACTCCGTGGCGTCAATTTCACCATCAGCGCAGCCTGTGCCAGCGGCTCCCATGCCATCGGGCTGGGCTATCATTTTATCCGAACCGGCCTGCAGGAGTGCATCATCACCGGCGGCGCCCAGGAAACGAACGAGTATTCCATGGGCAATTTTGACGCATTGTCTGCGTTCTCTGTCCGGGAATCGGACCCGCAGAAGGCATCGCGACCGTTCGACAGGGATCGGGATGGATTGATACCCGGCGGAGGAGCGGCTACGGTGGTGCTGGAAAGTCTGGAGTCGGCCAATAAAAGAGGCGCTACCATACTCGGCGAAGTGATAGGATATGGCTTTTCCTCCAACGGCGAACACATATCGAATCCCACAGTAAACGGCCCTGTACGATCGCTGGAAATGGCATTGAGAGATGCGGGTTTGCAGGCAGAAGACATAGATTATATCAATGCCCATGCCACCTCCACCCCGGCAGGAGATGCCAGCGAAGCCAGAGCACTTACTGCCGTGTTCGGAGACAAGCAAACACCGGTGAGTTCTACCAAATCGATGACAGGCCATGAATGCTGGATGGCAGGCGCCAGCGAAATTGTGTATAGTTTGTTAATGATGCACAACGATTTTATGGCGCCAAATATTAATTTTGAAAACCCTGACGAAGATTCAGCCCATTTGAATATTGTAAAAAGTACAACAGAAAAGAATATAGACGTATTTTTGTCGAATTCGTTTGGATTCGGTGGAACGAACTCCACCCTGATCGTTAGAAAATGGAGTAAATAGTTACATATGTCACAGAAAGATGAAATCATTGCCAAGATCAATCATTTCCTGGCCGAAGAATTTGAAGTGGATGAGGCCAGCATTACACCCGAGGGAAATGTAAAAGAAACCCTGGAGCTGGACAGTCTGGATTATATTGATCTGGTGGTAGTGATTGAAAACAATTTTGCCTTTAAGGTAAAGCCCGAAGACTTTACTTCCATCGTTACTTTCAACGACTTTTACAACTACGTGAAAGCCAGGGTTAATTCAAAAGAACTGGCATAATGCCTTCCTGGCAGGGAAAATCGGCCGGCACTGCGGTAGGATACAAAATATTCGTTTTATTACTGAAAAAAGCGGGAGTAGGCACTGCCTATTTTCTCCTCTGTTTTGTAAGCGGCTATTATTTCCTGTTTGCTTCTTCTTCCCGCCATATACGATATTACCTGCGGCAACGGCTGGGATTTGGCTGGTGGAAATCTCAACGGTACCTATACCGGAATTACTACAGCTTCGGACAAAGCCTGATCGATAAAATTGTAGTCCAGTCCGGTATTAAGAACCGGTTTAGTTTTGATTTTGACGGTGAGCAACACCTGCATGAAATGGTAGGCATGAACAGGGGAGGGCTCCTGCTCAGCGCGCATATCGGTAATTGGGAGGCTGCCGGCCATTTGCTGCAAAGGCTCAACACCAGCGTCAACATTGTTATGTTCGACGGAGAGCACGAAAAAATCAAAGCTTACCTACATTCCGTTACGGGAGCAAAGCAGGCACGTATCATTCTCATAAAAGAAGATCTCTCTCATATATACGCCATCCATACCGCGCTTTCGAACAACGAACTGGTATGTATGCATGCCGACCGGTTTGTAGAGGGCGTAAAAACCATCACCCTCGATTTTCTGGGAGAAAAAGCGCGCTTTCCGGCAGGGCCATTTATACTGGCTGCTCAGTTTAAAGTACCGGTATCGTATGTATTTGCGATGAAGGAGGGCAGGTACCACTATCATTTTCATGCCACACCCGCACTGCAGTACGATTTTACCGATAAACGTACAGCTATGCAGCAAATGTCGCAGGATTTCGCAGCAGCGATGGAAAAAATGGTGCGCCGCTATCCCGAGCAGTGGTACAACTACTATGATTTCTGGGCGAAATAACAAGCATTCATTTACTTCTGGTTAGGCTTTGGCCTTATGAATTTCGCTGGTGAAATGAAAACTGATATCCGGATTGTTGGAGATTTCCGTATTCAAAAACCATTCACTCTGCGCCAGGTACACGTAATGTCCGTCTTTATCCAGTACAACATTGCCGGTTTTAAAGCGGATAAAATCTTCCAGCTTTTTGGGCTGCTCTGCCGTAATCCAGCAGGCCTTGTAAAAAGGAAGCGAATTGAATTGTACCGACGCGCCATATTCGTGGCGCAGGCGATACTGGATTACTTCAAATTGCAGGTCGCCCACGCAACCAATGATCTTCCGGTTGCCACCGTGTTGTGTAAACAACTGCGCTACTCCTTCGTCGGTCAACTGAAGCAATCCCTTTTCCAATTGCTTGGTTTTCATCGGATCTTTGTTCACTACCTCTTTAAAAAGTTCAGGAGAAAAGCTGGGTATGCCGGTAAAGTAAAATTGCTCACCCTCGGTAAGCGTATCGCCTATCTTGAAATTTCCCGTATCAAACAATCCCACCACATCTCCCGGGAACGCCTCTTCAATCACGTCTTTCTGACGCGCTAAAAAAGAGTAGGGATTGTTGAAGCGCACCTCTTTTTCGAGGCGAACATGCCGGTAATACTTATTGCGTTCGAACCTTCCGGCACATACGCGCAGGAAGGCAATACGATCCCGGTGCCTTGGATCCAGGTTGGCATGAATCTTAAATATGAAACCGCTGAATTTGTCTTCATCAGGGCAGACTTCGCGTTCCGAAGTATGGCGGCAAAGTGGCGAAGGCGCTATGCGAACAAAGGTGTCCAGCATTTCCTTTACGCCAAAGTTATTAACGGCACTCCCGAAAAACAGGGGGGCGGTTTTCCCGTGCAGGTAATCTGCTACATTCAGCTCGCCATATACGCCGTCAATCAGCTCCACATCTTCCCGCAATTGCGTCGCATCTTTTTCTCCAACCCGTTCTGCCAGTACTTCATCGGCCAGGTCTTCTATCACCACCACATCTTCTTCGTTGGCTTTGGTATGCGCAGAAAACAACAACAAGCTTTTATCATGCAGGTTATATACCCCCTTAAAATCCTTTCCACTGTTGATGGGCCAGCTCATGGGATGCAATTGTATATGCAGTTCCTTTTCTATTTCCTCTATCAGATCGAAGGGTAATTTCCCGTCACGATCCATTTTATTCACAAATACAATCACCGGGGTGTCTCGCATCCGGCATACTTCCATCAGTCGCCGGGTTTGTTCCTCCACACCATTTACACTGTCTATCACCAGTACCACACTGTCTACCGCAGTAAGGGTTCTATAGGTATCTTCGGCAAAATCTTTGTGACCCGGGGTATCCAGCAAATTGATAAGCAGGTTCTTGTATTCGAATGTCATTACGCTGGTTGCCACTGAAATACCGCGCTGCTTTTCAATTTCCATGAAATCGCTCGTAGCGTGCTTCTTGATCTTATTGCTTTTAACGGCACCCGCCGTCTGGATAGCGCCTCCAAACAGAAGCAGCTTTTCCGTAAGGGTAGTTTTACCGGCATCCGGGTGCGATATGATGGCAAATGTCTTACGCTTGTTTATTTCAGTAGTATATTTCATGAGCGCGCAAAGTTAATATTATGTATTTTATCCGCCGTGAAGAATATCGGCCTGGTATATAAATTTTAAAAATATGCACTTGGGATTTCGCACGATACTGCCCACCAGGCTTTCCGATACCGAGGCCTGTTGTGCCGACTTTTCGAAAAAACATTTTGCAGCAGTTATAATTATGCCTGTAACTTTGTCGTTTGTTTACGTATGCAAACAAATTAACCTGCATCTACAGTGGGCAAACACACCAGCAAGGCCAGCATGGCCGGCCTTCTTATTGCGTTAGGAATCATTTACGGAGACATAGGTACTTCGCCGCTATATGTTTTCAACGCCATTATCACCAACCGGGCTATTACAGACGAACTCATCATCGGCAGCCTTTCCTGCATCATCTGGACACTAACGCTGCAAACCACCGTTAAATACGTGGTGTTGGTATTACAGGCAGACAACAAGGGCGAGGGCGGTATTTTTGCCCTGTACGCCCTGGTACGGCGACGAAAAAAATGGCTGGTATTACCCGCCATGGTCGGGGGGGCCGCGCTGCTGGCGGATGGTATGATCACTCCGCCCATCACCATTACTTCAGCTATAGAAGGGTTGCAGAAAAATCCTTCATTCCACAACCTGCAGGACTATATCATTTACATTGTCATTGCCATATTATTCCTGTTTTTTTTTCTGCAGCAATTTGGTACCTATTCTATCGGCCGGTTCTTCGGTCCGGTAATGGCGGTATGGTTCTCATCGCTTGCCATACTGGGCGCATGGCACCTGTTCGACGACCTGTCTATCCTGAAAGCATTCAATCCCTGGTACGCCGTAGACCTCCTGCGTGGCCACCCGGGTACCCTGTGGATTCTGGGTGCCGTGTTCCTGTGTACAACCGGGGCAGAAGCGCTGTACAGCGACCTCGGGCATTGCGGCAAAGAAAACATCCGCATTACCTGGATTTTCGTGAAGGCCTGTTTAGTACTCAACTATATCGGACAGGGAGCCAGCCTTTTGAAAAACCACCGCGATACACCGGCCGGTTTGCATGCCGATATCAATCCTTTTTTCGACCTGGTGCCTGATGTTCTCATCATTCCGGGGGTACTACTGGCTACCACCGCCGCTGTGATCGCCAGCCAGGCCATGATATCCGGATCCTACACCCTTATAGGAGAAGCTATGCGCCTGAACCTCTGGCCGAGGCTCAAGATTCGCTACCCCTCACTGGAAAAAGGCCAACTGTTCATTCCCTGGCTCAACAACCTGATGTTTGTGGGATGCGTGGCCGTAGTATTGTATTTCCGCACTTCTGCCAATATGGAGGCCGCCTACGGACTCGCCATTATTGTAACCATGCTCATGACCACCCTCCTGTTTGCCAACTACCTCGTGAGCCATCGCGTACACCCCGTGCTGATATGGATATTCCTGATCGGCTATCTGTTGATTGAAGGTACTTATCTCGTAGCGCTGATGCAGAAGTTTACCCACGGCGGCTATTTCACCGTGATCATCGGCGGCTTTATGTTTTTGGTAATGTACATCTGGTACCGGAGCAGGAAAATCAAAAACCGGTACGTAGAATTCGTCAGACTTGAAAACTACCTGCCCATGTTGCAGGAACTGAGCAACGACCAGAGTGTGCCGAAATATGCTACCCACCTGGTATACCTTACCAGCGCCAACAATCACAAGGAAATAGAGCATAAAATCATGTATTCTATTTTCAACAGAAAACCCAAACGGGCTGACTTATACTGGTTTGTACACGTAGATACGCTGGACAATCCCTATACCTGTGAATACGAAGTAGAAACGATCGTTCCCAACGAAGTGATCCGGGTAGAATTCAGGCTGGGTTTTCGCGTAGAACCCAGGATCAACATCATGTTTCGAAAAGTGGTGGAAGATATGGTGGCCAATAAGGAAGTGAACATCACCAGTCGCTACGAAAGTCTCCAGCGAAACAATATGGCAGGCGACTTTGAATTTATCGTAATTGAGAAATACCTCAGTGTAGACAATGAGCTCAGCTTTTGGGAAAAACTCATTATGAAAGGTTATTTCGGTATCAAGGAAGTAAGCCTCTCAGAAGAAAGAGGATTCGGCCTCGATGCCGGCAATGTGACCGTAGAAAAATTTCCGCTGATTGTAGCGCCTTTCAAAAACCTTCCGCTTACGCGGGTACGCAAACCCAAGGAATAATTGGTAAAAGATGGCGTTTTTTCTCCTTTGGTCGCTGCAATGCGCAGCACCGGTTGGTCTTTAACCCGGTTGAGCAATAAGGGAATATTGGTTTAGCAGCATATTGCCGGGAATGGGGCAATTTCATATTGCGTTAGCAACAGACGATCCGTTTTTGACATATCATTTACTAATCAACCTTTATTTTCCGGGTAGCGTGTTGAACAATCCATCGGGTGTGCGGATTGGTCGATTGGGCCCAGCTTTTGATCAATGCCGAAACAGCCGGCTTATTCACCTTCAGCCAGTCGGTGAGGTGGTTGGCCACCGATCTTTTTACGAATTTGATATCATCTTCTTTCAGCAGGTGCAAAACATCGAAGACGGGCTGCGGGTTGTTTTGAAAAATATCCAGCTTAGGCGCCCAGGGAAGTTTGGGGCGGAGCCCTTCACTGGCTAAACGCCTGAGGTGAAAATCTTTCGACCGTGCCCATTTCGCCATTCTCTTCAACGATTTTTCCGGATACTTCCGAATATAGGGCCTCACAGCGTATTCTCCTGTGTTTCGTTTCGTAATTTCCCCGATAGCATCCATAGATACCGCGAAATGTTCCAGCCCGTATTTCTCTACAAACTTCCCAATGGGCATTATCCAGTAGTATTGGGTAAACATGCCCGTTTCGTGAGGGTTAGGCGGCCCCAGCACCTGCAGTAATGCCGCTACTGCCTCTGGATAGTTTTGAGGAAGGTATTGATGCAGCTTGTCAGCTATCAGTTCCACCCGCTGGGTATACGAACGATCCGGCACGGAAAGCGCAACATCTTTGACAAACTTCGTTGCCGGAAACCCCGGCAGTACCACGGTGATGCTATCTGCCAACCGTTGGGCCAGTGCTTTACCAAACTTGTCTGTAATGCTATAAGTAGTACCCATGGGTTATGTTTTATTAACGATATGTCGACCTTAGGTGTTTCGGTAAACTTTACCCGTCCGATGGGGAACGACCCCTTCTGCCAGTCTTCTTCCCGGTAGTATCGTAGCTACGGGCCGGTAAGGTTTTAAGATGTACATTTCAATATCATTCGTCTACGGAAAGGTCATCCCATCCATTTCGTTGTTCCGTCCGGTTATAAATCCGTCTACCGTGGTTTGTACCTGCCATGTTAGTCTTCGCATTTCATTATTTCTATTTTCTTCATAAAACAATGTTTTGTCTGGCTATATCGCTGTTGCCGCCAGAGTTCCGGACCATCGCCAAACGTTTGTACGAATAATCACCACCAAAAACGGATTGATAAAACGCCATGGCTTCGCGGCAGTTGCCACCAAAAAACAGGTAGGGGTGTAGTTGCAGTTGATGCATGATTTTTTTATACCCGAATGTATTCCATGGCCGGCTTCAAAAACTTGTCATATGATAGGAAGTATCTTACAATGCAGTAAGCAGGGTATTACGATGTATCCGAAACTTTCGAACCATCTTCATTGCGATGCTTCGGATCTGTTACCGTTGTGATCCCTTATTTTTCTGAACCGCTACAATACGAGGCCCTCCCGGCATCGGGAAGAAATAATTGTATTTCCGGAAGTTTTCCCTGAAGCGGTGTACATCTTCGCCCTAACCCCCTGACGGGCGCCAAACAGCAAGCCGGACAACGTTGATGTCCGGCTTTCCCGGATGGCTATGGTAGAAAATTTACGCTATGCTGATCATGGTACAGTTTGTGAAAAATTAGCCGGTCGCGTGTTTCAATAGAACAAAGCGATGCCAGCCCCGTTAAATAGCCTGACCACCAGACACCTCAATACGCTGGGC
The DNA here is from genome assembly GCA_037190905.1 of Agriterribacter sp. Lineage (GTDB taxonomy): Bacteria > Bacteroidota > Bacteroidia > Chitinophagales > Chitinophagaceae > Agriterribacter. The sequence continues at coordinate 333,399 of JBBCKG010000003.1, forward strand.
ATTGATCCAGCCTGCTTCTTCTGTACAAAGGAATGCCACCACTTTTCCTATATCTTCCGGTAAACCTACTCTTCCTAACGCAGTTACTCCTGCAATCATGTTGTTGATTTCTTTAACGTCTCTGGTTCTTCCACCTCCAAAATCTGTTTCAATAGCGCCTGGGGCAATAACATTCACGCGGATTTTTCTCGAACCCAGTTCTTTTGCCAGGTATTTTGTGTACGTTTCAATGGCTGCCTTCATGGCCGCGTATACTGCCGTACCCGGATGAACGATTCGCGTAAGGCCGGACGAAACATTTACAATGGCTCCACCGTTGTTAATGAACGGCAACAGTTTTTGGGTCAACATAAACACCCCTTTGAAGTGAATATCAAAACTCTCCTGCACCTGCTCTTCTGTAGTAGCTGTTATGGGTGCATACAGGGCTGTTCCGGCATTATTTACCAGAAAATCTATGTTGGCATTGCCCCTTGCTTCTCCTGCATATTGCGTAAGTTTTGCTACAAACGCATCGAAACTGCCAATATCCCTTGTATCCAGTTGAAAGGCTTCCGCATGCCTTCCCAGTTGGCGTACCGCTGCCACCACTTCATCCGCCTTCGACTGGTTGGTGTGGTACGTAAATAGAATATCCAGCCCCTTCCGGGCGAAGTTAAGAACCATATCTCTTCCTAAACCCCGGCTGCCCCCGGTTACCAGTGCAATTTTTGCTGTGCTCATAAAATATATTTGAACGCAAAGTTCAGTCGATTGTCGGTTATTGGATTGTACATCTCAATCAATTATTTGCAATTTTCAATCATATTGCAACTAGGTGCGGTAAGCACCGGGCGTCAATTGCGTATGCTTTTTAAAAAAGTTGGAAAAATGGGCTACTTCTTCAAATCCCAGGGTATAGGCTATCTCAGATACCGACCAGCCTGTTTGCCTGAGCAATAATTTAGCTTCCTGCAGCACCCTTTTATTGATGAGCGATGTGGTAGTAGAACCGGTTTCCTCTTTTAAAACTTTATTAAGGTGGTTAACGTGTACGGAAAGCTGCCTGGCATAGTGCTGCGCTGTACGCAACACCAGCCGTTGCTGCGTATGATCTATGGGAAACTGGCGTTCCAGCAACTCTGCAAACAAGGCGCTTATACGCTTGCCGGATGGCGCTGCACCTGTTGTTGTACCGATGGGCTGCAACTTCTGGCCGGCATGGATCAATTCGATTACATAGTTCCGTATCAGGTCGTATTTAAACGCATAATCCGAAACGATTTCCTTTTTAATTTTATTGAATACCTGCATCAGTTCCTCCGCTTGTTCATCCTCCATCTCAAATACCGGGTAACTGCCCGGCTGAAAAAGCGGCAATTCATCCAATACCAAACCCGTCTTGCTTTTGGTCATAAAATCTGCTGTAAACACTACAAAGCAACCGCCCTGGTATTCATCTTTCGGGATCCATCTGTAAGGAATCTTCGGCGTGGCAAAAAGCAAAGCATTCTGCTGCACATCAATTATTTTGTCTGCATATTCAGCGCTGTTTCTGCCCCGTATTAAACTGATTTTATAGTAGGAGCGGCGATTATAGGGCATTTGTTTCGTCCGCTTTAACTGTTGAATGGTCTCTGAAATATCAAACACATTGAAGTGCCCTATATTTTTCTGAATATCCGGAGGAAGCAGCGAGGTAACGTCTTTACCTAAGAAATTCGCCGTTTCTTCGTAAAATTCATCAATCGAGCCAGATTTGATCGTTGCCATAATTACTTGCAAAAAACAAATATACTATATAATGCGCTGGTAAAAGCGCAACAAAAAACGCCCTGCAGTATTTGTGCAGCGCGTTTATAAATATGCTGATGCAATATATCAGGGTTGTTTCCAGGTGTACCGGAGGGTAACCCCAAAGGTGCGGGGATCGCCCAGTACCGCTGCATAATGTCCGGCATTGCCAGCGGCTGGCAGCAATTGCTCAAAATAATCTTTATCCAGCAGGTTGCGTGCCCAGAGGAAGAAGGAGATACCTTCTGTGGCCCGGAAGCCGGCCCGGGCATTCAGCAAAGCATACCCTTCCACATTGAGGTAACGGGATGGGGTAGGGCTGGACGAAAATCCGGAACGGTAGTAAGTATCGAATGCCAGGAACAATTTGCCGTTTTGTCCCCAGATGTTTCTCGCGCCGGAGGTGAGTTCTCCTCCCAGTGAACCCGCCCATTTGGATATGCCCGGCAATCTTCCTTTGGACACATCTTTAAAAGATACCTGCGAGCCTGTTTCTTCCAGCGGGAGGGGTGCATTGGAGAAGGAAATATATTTTCCATCTGTGTATGCCGCCGCTGCGTAAAACGTCAGGTGTTTACCCGCGCGTATATTGGCATCAACTTCCACGCCCTGCACCCGTACTTTTTCTGCATTGGCCAGGTAGCCGCGGTTGATACCCGGTTCGGCAGACTGTACCTGCGCCTGAAAGTCTTTTACATTGGTGTTGTAGACCGTGAGGTTGAGTGTGGAACCTTTCCAGGGACTTGTTTTGACACCTGCTTCAAAATGTGTGACGTATTCCGGCTTAATTTGCGCCAGCTCAATCAATACCTGTCCGCTGGCGGTAGGTAGTCCACCCAGGTTAATCCCTACGGGTTTAAAGTTCGTGGAAGAGGTAGCATAGATATTTACCTGATCGCTTGCCTTATACGATACCGTTAGTTGTCCGGACCAGTCGTTGTTTTTTACATCTGCGGCAAAAGACTGGTCGGTATATACGGCTCTTTTCAGCGCAATAAGGTCCGGATCGTCTGTTTGCAGCCCTCCATAGGTTTGCCTGTTAAAATCCACTTCCTTGCGGTCGTAGTTGAAGCGGATACCAGGCAACACATGCAGGCGTTCGGTAATGGCCCAATCGAGGTTGGCAAATACCGCGCCGCTGAAAGTCTGTAGCCGCGAGCGGGTTTGTATGCCAAAGCCGTCGAATAAACCGGGGGTTTCCCAAAGTTCGCTGGTGCTGTTTTTCGCAAACCGCCATTGATGCGCGCCAGACTCCTCTGTATGCACGGGACTGGTTTTCAGATCCTGCCCGAGCGCAAACAATCCGATTACTCCGCCCAAACTGGAGGATATATCACCGGCATAACGAAACTCCTGCGACCATTGTTTGTGTTTGGAGGGAGCCTGCGACAACTGCAATACGGCCAGTCCGGTAAAATCCCGGTCGTTGGAAGGGTCCCAGTTCCAGTAGCGCCATGCAGTAGTGGAGGTAAGGGTGCCAAACCCCACCTTGAAATCGGCATTCAGCGATATGCCGCCGAGGTCGTTGCCCGAGCGCCAGGTCGTATTGTGATCTACCAGTCTGTCGAACGGGTTTCTGCTGGGCAATTGGTAATTCAGGTCGGCAATAATATTTTCGAACTGTCTGTAATCAGCGCGCTGCGTCTGAACCACGCCGGCAAATACCTGTGCATATCCGTCGGGGCGCTGCTGTGTGGCATCGCCTGACAGGTTTATTTTTATATGATCGTTCGGGCTATACAAAAATTGTACTTTGCCGCCGATATTGTTCAGATCGTTCAGGTGTTTTTGGGTTACTGTATTATACAATGTACCGTCGCGCTGTGTACCGGCAAACGAAAAACGGGCAGCCAGCTTTTTGGTTAGCGGTCCTGTAACCGAAGCCTTGGCCTGCACAAAGCCATAGTTACCGTAGCTTACTTCAACATTGGTCCCCGGGCGGAAACTGGGTTTCCGGGTGGTGATATTGAAGGCACCGGCTGTGGTATTTTTCCCGAAAAGGGTACCCTGCGGGCCACGCAATACTTCTATCTGTTCTATGTCTATAAAGTCGAGTGTGGTGGCAGCGGGACGGGCAAAATATACACCGTCTACATAAAAGCCCACTCCGGGATCAATACCGTCATTGGTGAGTCCGAAGCTGGAGCCCAGCCCCCGGATATTGAGGGTGGTATTACGGGGGTTAGAGGAATACAACTGCACCGTAGGCACCAGTTCCTTCACACGGTTCACATTGAACGCGCCTGCGGCATCCACCTGTCCGCCGCCCACTACCGAAATGGGAATCGGTACATTTTGCACTGTTTCCAGGCGACGCCGGGAACTGATCACCACTTCGGTAAGATTATCGCCGGCAGATAATATAACCGACAAAGGCTTACCCGATATTTCCTGTACCGTAACCTCCCTAAACTGATACCCAGCCGCACTGACGCCGAAAGTAAGCGGCAGCTTTTTGACGTTGATCCTGAAGCGTCCGTCATCGCCGGCGATCGAAAACTGGTTGGAACCTTTCACTATAATGGTAGCGCCTGCTAAAGCAGCGCCACTGCTGTCTGTAATAATGCCTTCAACGAATTGTTGCGCACGAACTGCCTGTGTAATGAGCATAGTCATCACCACAGCAAAGAAAACTTTTTTCATCACTGAATTAATTTGGATAGTGTTGTTGAATAAAATGGAAGAGACTATAGGCAAATTGCATCAACAACAACAGGAGGAGCAGGAGTAAGAAAGGCGCATTGTAATTGTATTTTTTTATTAGTCCATCAATTTGGTAGACAAAAGTAATACGCTTTTTTGATATTCAAAATTTTTTCTTTATCTTTTTTCAAACAGAGGGAAAACACCGTACGTCCGTAGTCAGTAAACCGCATACAGCGAAAGTGCTACTTCACTTCGTATACATACATATTCGAACGGTCGTCTTCAGGGATGAAATATAACATTACGCCGTCTGCCGTAGGCGCTGCATAAAAAGGATTGTTGTTGAGTGGCGTGTTATTTCCCGCCCATAATGGCACGGGGGTTTCCCAGACAGAAGCGTAATCGCTCAGCCGGAGGGCCTGCAGACCGCCCAGGCGGAACCGGTTGCCTCCGTTGTTGTAGCTCCGCAGGCCGGAACACAACATGATACCGTTGCCGGTATACTGGCAGTCCTGATAGCGTATAAAATGGTGCGGATTCTTTTGTTTGCCTTTCAACCGGAGCGACTGCGATTTTTCCCGCCATTGCCAGCGGTAGAAATGTTCAGCATCCCAGTTCATACCGATCAATTCGTTCCGGTCGCGGTTGAATGCTACTGCCCCGATGGCATCGTTGCAATCAGCCACCTTCACCGCCGCCATGGTTTCCGGGTCTACCCGATACAACACCGATTTACCATAGGGACGGTATTCACACACCGGTACCCACAAGTATTTCCCGTCAAAATCAATCCCTCCGGGGTGATACATATCGCCCTCTCCCAATGGTATCTGCGCCAGCAACCTGCCGGTTTGGTCAAACTTAAACAGGTAGCCCGTACCATCTCCGGTATCGCGGTCGTACCCGTTGATAAGTTGCCCGTAGGGGCGGGGCCAGGTGCGAACCGCTACCGAACTAAGGAAAAAATAATCGCCGATCTTCAGCAATCCCTGTGTATGGTGCGTGTTGAATGCCAGCCGCACGGTATCTTTCGCCCGCCATTTCCCCGCATCGGGCCGTTGGAACAGCGCTTGCAACACCGTGGGTACAGACCCGGTGCCACCATGTTGCTGAGCAAAAGAATGCAGCGCTGTACTGCATAACAGTATGCAGGCAAAAAAACAGGTACAATATTTCATAGCAGGGTAGTAAAGTACCAAATATATTACATTCCCGATTTGGCTTTATATTTACGCCTCAAATATTACCAGCATGGAAGAAGCAACCCCTCTGGCCGCAGTGGCCGCATTTCATACCACCTTCAAACATCCGATCCTGCAAACGCCCGCCATACCCGCACCGGAACGCAGCACGCTGCGTGTATCGCTGATTGGAGAAGAACTGAAAGAATTACAGGAAGCCATCGATCAGAAAGACATTGTGGAAGTGGCAGACGCGCTCTGCGATATACAGTATGTACTGGCAGGTGCTATACTGGAGTTCGGACTGGCAGATAAATTCAAGGCTTTGTTCGACGAGGTGCAGCGGAGCAATATGAGCAAGGCCTGCAAAACAGTGGAAGAAGCCGAACAAACCGTGCAGCATTATACATCGCTTAACCAGCCCTGTTATTATGAAAAGGAAGGCGACCGGTACCTTGTTTTTAGAACAGCGGATAAAAAAACGCTTAAATCCGTCAATTATTCGCCTGCAGATCTCCGGCAAATACTGGAAAGCTGAAGCACAGGCTCGGACTAACGGATTCCGATAGATTCTTTTCGTAATTTCCGATTATCAAAAACTGCATATGAAGAAGTATATATTGCTACTGATAATGGGTGGTGCCATGGCGCAGGAAACCCTGGGGCAAAAATTGCACGAGCAGGCAGCCCGGCAGGCCGCCACGCTCATGCCGGAGATGGTCAAATGGCGGAGACACCTGCACGAGTACCCGGAATTGTCTAACCGGGAGTTCAAAACAGCCGCCTACATAGCCGACCACCTGCGCAGCCTGGGGCTGGAAGTGACGACCGGTATAGCAAAAACCGGCGTGGTGGGCATTCTGAAAGGAGGGAAGCCCGGCCCCGTGATTGCCCTGCGGGCCGATATGGATGCCCTGCCGGTAAAAGAGCGGACAATGGTTCCCTTTGCTTCGAAGCAGGTAGCCGACTACCTCGGCAACGAAGTGCCTGTGATGCACGCCTGCGGCCACGATACACACGTGGCCATCCTGATGGGAACTGCCTCGGTGCTCAGCAAAATGAAAAAAGACATTGCCGGTACCGTGAAGTTTATTTTTCAACCTGCAGAAGAAGGTCCCCCCGGCGATGAAGAAGGCGGGGCACCACTGATGATCAAAGAAGGGGTGATGGAGCATCCGAAAGTGGATGCCATATTCGGACTGCATATCAACTCCCAAACACCCATCGGCACCATCAAATACAAATCCGGCGCAGAAATGGCCGCCAGCGACTGGTTTACCATCCGCATCCAGGGAAAACAGTCGCACGGATCGCAGCCCTGGAGTGGTATAGACCCCATCGTAATAGCAGCACAGGTAATACAGGGGCTGCAAACCATCGTCAGCCGGCAGCAGAACCTTACCAAAGCACCTGTAGTGATATCCGTAGGTAAAATTTACTCCGGCGTACGCAGCAATATTATACCGGAAGAGCTGATCATGGAGGGCACCATCCGGACACTGGACAGCGATATGCAAAAAGATGTGCATGCACGCATACATACCACAGTGCGTAATATAGTGGCCGCCAGCGGCGCTACCGCCGAAGTGGTGATCGATACCAAAACGAAAGTTACCTATAACGACCCCGAACTGGTGCAGCAAAGCCTGCCTTCGCTCGAAAAAGCGGTGGGAAAGGAAAATCTCCACATAATGGAATGGACAACCGGCGCGGAAGATTTTTCATTTTTCGGCGATCATGCCCCTGCTTTCTTTTTCTTCCTGGGGGGTATGCCGAAAGACGGAGACCCCCAAAAAGCAGCGCCACACCATACCCCCGACTTTTTTATAGACGACAGCATGCTCGATGCCGGTGTACGTGCTTTTTGCAATATTGTATTCGACTATCCAGGCAACAAAAAAACAGCAAAATAGAGCATACGCAATACAGTGATTAACATCACGTTACGCATTCATATTGTTACTCCTTATCTTGGATGATGCCTGCCAGCCGTCTGCGCAATAGCGGATACAGGTACTGGCTGCCGTTGTTGCTGTTTGATGGGCGGGGTTATGGGCCGGCATCACCAACAGCCAACAACCTCCCGATCTGTACAGCGCTTATTGTGGCCAATGCCTGCACACATTTCCCTGCCGCAACACCAGCCATGGGGAAGATGATGGAGGAGTAAAAGAATCGTTTGTACCATCGGTTGATCTATGATAATTTTAACGGCTGTATTTAACAATTTAAGCTTTAAATTTGCCGTCTGCCTAAACGTAGTGTATGCCCCAATTCAAACAAAGACAGTTTATAGAATTTGAGAAGCCGATCAAGGAGCTTTTTGAACAGGCGACCCAACTGAAGGAACTGGCCGAAAAAAATCCAACCCTGGATTATACCGATGCCATCCGTCAGATAGAAGATGCTATTGTACAAAAAAGAAAAGAAATTACGCAGCACCTCACCCCGTGGCAGCAGGTACAGCTTAGCCGGCATCCGGACCGGCCCTATACCAATGCCTATATCAAGCGCATACTCACCGACTATATGGAATTGTATGGCGACCGGAATGTGAAAGACGATAAGGCCATTGTTGGTGGTTTCGGTTTGCTCGATGGGGAAACCGTAATGGTCATCGGCCATCAAAAAGGCATCAATACCAAAATGCGCCAGTTGCGAAACTTTGGTATGGCCAACCCCGAAGGTTACCGCAAAGCGCTGCGGCTGATGCGGCTGGCTGAAAAGTTCAACAAACCCATCGTAACCCTCATCGATACGCCTGGTGCATTCCCGGGTGCTGAGGCCGAAGAGCGCGGGCAGGGAGAAGCCATTGCCCGCAATATATTCGAAATGATGCGCCTGCGCGTTCCCGTTATATGCGTAATCATAGGAGAGGGGGCCAGCGGTGGCGCGCTGGGCATAGGTGTAGGCGATAAAGTGTTGATGCTCGAAAACACCTGGTACACCGTGATATCGCCCGAAAATTGCAGTTCTATACTCTGGCGTAGCTGGGAAAAGAAAGAAGTAGCCGCCGAACAATTGAAACTCACCTCCACCGACATGAAGTCATTCGGATTGGTAGATGAAGTGGTGCCCGAGCCCAGTGGCGGCGCCCACTGGAACTACGAGGAAGCTGCAGCCTTTCTGAAAGAGCACATCGTGCGTTTGCTGAAAGAACTGAAGCCGGTTGATCCCGATACACGCATACAGCAGCGCATCGAAAAATACAGCCGGATGGGCTTCTGGTCTGAATAATGTTTAACCGATATAATAGATAGATTACCTTTACCCATAATTTCAAAGTAGCATAATGTCACTACGATCTCAGCTTACCGGTACCGGTGTTGCCATCATTACCCCTTTTCAGCCTGATTTTAGTATAGATTACCCAGCGCTGGAAAAACTCATCGGGCACCTCATCACTAATGGAGTGGAATACATTGTTACCCTTGGTACCACCGGGGAAACGCCGGTGCTGAGCAAGGAAGAGAAAAAGCAGGTAGCCGAATTCACCTACGAAAAAGTGAATGGAAGAGTACCCGTAGTGGTGGGTATCGGCGGCAACAATACCGCTGAGATCATAAAAGAACTGAACAGTTTTCCGCTCAGCCAGGCCACAGCCGTATTGAGCGTAAGCCCCTACTATAGCAAACCCTCACAGGAAGGGCTATACGAACATTACCGGGTGCTGGCCGATGCTTCGCCCAAACCGGTGGTGCTCTACAATGTACCGGGCAGAACGGGGCGCAACCTGGCTGCCGATACCACGCTTCGTTTGGCAGAGCACGACAATATAGGCGGTATAAAAGAAGCCGCCGGCGATATTGTGCAGGCCATGCAGATACTCAAGCACAGACCCGAAAACTTTTTATTTACAAGCGGAGACGATCTGCTGGGGTTGCCCTTTATAGCCTGCGGCGGCGACGGGGTGATCAGTGTGATTGCCAACTGTATGCCAGACCTGTTTTCGAACCTCGTTCGTCTGTCGCTGGAAAACAGGCTGGAAGAAGCACGGGCTATCAACAACAGTCTGCTCGACGCCTATGATCTGCTGTTTGTAGAAAACAACCCGGCGGGCGTAAAATCGTTTCTCACCCATATGGGGTTGATCCAAAATGTACTCCGCCTGCCCGTTACTCCGGTAAGCCAGGGTCTGCACCAAAAGATCGGTGCATTCCTTCAACAGCAGCACGCAGTGAATCTTTAAAATAATAACACCACCCCGCAGCACGCAATGCGAACTACGGGGTGGTGTCGTCTTCAAGTCATCGGTATATCGCTACCTGCCAAATATACCCTTGATGGTATCCATCAATCCGCCGCCTTTACCATTCAGCAGCAGCATAATATCCTGCAGGTCGGTATCGCCATCGCCGTCGAGATCGAGCGCGCCGCTCTGTACTTTGCTCAGCAGCGCCTGTATATTGAAGCCGGAGGTTTTACCACCCGAAAAATCGTTGAAAAGATCCTGAATATTGAAAGCATTGTCGCCGGGATCGTTGGTTTTCTTTACCAGACTGCCCAGCACAGCAGGGATCAGGCTGCCGGCAATACCATTGGCAGCATTGTTGTCCATTCCAAACTTGCCCATGAGGTTTTGCACCAGATTGCCGGAAAACTGCTGCGAAAGCTGGTTCTGCGCCGAACCTTGTCCTGCAAACAGTTTCAGCACATCGTTGATGCTTCCCTGCGAAAGCAGGTTTTCAAAGCCACCCTGGATGGAATGCGCAGCTTCGTTCGCAATATCATCGGTACGGTCTGCAGGTACAGCGTTGTTTTTTGCGATCGCATCGCCGGCGTGTTGTTTTACAAGGTTCAAAAGACTGTCAAGCATAGTATACGTTTTATATTCTAAGGTAGGTTTTTTAGCGGAATGCGTTGCATCATTTTATCATTGGCCAATCCGAATATGTTCGAGTGAAAGCGGTGCATAGCAAAGCGGTTACAGAAGGAAGAACGATCGAGGCGTAAAAAGTATGAAAAATTTTACTTAACATAATATAAATTATAGGACAAAACGGGCAATCGCTGCGAAGGCCGGTAAGCCGTTTGTCAGCTATAATTTATATTATGTCTGCGCTCCGTTACACTACGCTTGCCCTGCGGGTAAATAAAGGACGCCTTCGGCTCAATGGTGAATTTTTTTTCAAAAATTCGGGCTTATCCGTTTTGTCCTATAATTAGTCATTATGTCTCCGCTGCGCTCCGGGCTGCGCCTAAATAGCCGTTGGTATAGCTGCATTGGCTGGTAAAATTTCCTGCGGTTAATGAAAACTTACGCAGGAAAATTTTACTGGCACCAATTCCGCTATGACGTATTTATGTCTTTAAAATCTTTGCCTTTTTCTGCCCGGCTTCTTTTTTAATGGTCGCTCACTGGCCTGTAAAAAATGCAATGTGCGCCGCTTCGCCGGCTTTCTTTTTTGCATTTTTCCAGGCTGGCGCTCGCGGAATTTATCTATATGTTCTTTTGCCTTGATGCAAAAGAACCAAAAAATCAAGGCTGTAATGCCTCGCTAAAAATGAGCTACGTTTCGCTAAAATGCCTGAACTTGCTCCGGCTACGCCTACGCTTCGGACAGCAGGCATTTTTTAACGCTTCACTCCACTCATTTTCTTAACGCTGCGGCATTAAGGCCGTTAGAGCAAACCTGCTACTTAACATAATGTTTGTCCTTTTCTGAAACATCTATCAATTCCATTAAAGCCGTTATATCCAATACCAATTCACTTAATTCAGGTATAGCACCTTCGGGGAAAAAACTAACATAATGTGCTAACAACTGGCGCAAATGATGGTTTACACGCTTGGCGGGATGGTGTTGCCGCCAGTGTTTAAAATACTTTGACTTTTTCATTACTGATTCGGGTATTTATATATCAACGTATCGTTGCTCCTTCGACACAGTGATGGTTAGCTTGCCATCTTCACAGGCTATGTCTACTGTATGACCAATTTTAAAACCGCTATCCTGAAGCCATTTACCGCTTAAGCTGAGGATAGGAAAAAATACGCATCGTCGTTTACTTAACCGCTCAAACCCTTTGCTGCAAACGGTCATACGTCTTGTTCGAGCTGCTTTGCTTAATGGTTCATCTGTTGCCATGATAAATGCTTTTTGTTTTCATTGCAAAGCAAGCCCCATGCTTTATTGTATCCTACACTCTATTGATGTAGTTTACAAAACAAAGCCCTGTATTTTACGTAACTTTACCTTTTGTTATATGAATAATTAAATTTGCATTATGACAACTTTTGATACTATGCCAAACCACAAAATACATGAAGGGCGAAACGTAAAGCGTTTTCGTGAAATGCTGGGTATAAAACAGGATGCCCTCGCTGCCGACCTGGGCGATGACTGGAACCAGCAAAAGATTTCTTTACTGGAGCAGAAAGAAACCATAGACCCTACCCTGCTGCAACAAATTGCTACTGCTTTAAAAATACCTGCCGAAGCTATTCAGAATTTTGATGAAGAAGCAGCTATTGCATACATCAATACGTTCAATGATAGCAGCTCAAATCATGGAACAATTGGCAACAACTATAATTGTACTCTTACTTTCAATCCACTTGAAAAAATGGTTGAGGTGTATGAACGTATGCTTCAGCAGCAAAAGGAAATGATTGAAAAGTTGGAAAGGTTGATTGAAAAGAAGTAAAAAATAAGCAGCAAAAAAGCTGGCACTTAAAGTGTAATTTCGAAAATTTAAATGGCAAAAGCAGATTACATCATATCACTAATTAAGGCTCATTATAACAATGAGCCAGAGCGGTTTACAACCTTTGCGTTGCAAATTGCTGCTCATGAAGCCAAATTGGGACATACCATAGTAGCCAATGAGATTAAAAATATAATAGATAAAGCAAAAGAAGTAAAGCACAAAACCAAAACATTCACTCCCGATTTACAAGGGCTAATACTGGAGAATGTACCAGCAGTTAACCTTTCTGATATTATTGCTTCTGAAGATATCAAATCCAAGATTACCAGAATTATTTCAGAATTTGTACAAAGGGATAAACTTCGCAAACATGATTTAGAGAATCGGAGAAAAATTCTGCTGTCTGGCCCTCCCGGAACTGGCAAAACCCTTACTGCTTCTATCATAGCTAATGAATTGAATTTACCGCTTTATACCATTTTAATGGATAAAATGGTAACAAAATATATGGGCGAAACCAGTGCCAAACTGCGTCAGGTATTTGATTTGATTGAGCAAAAACAAGGTGTTTATCTTTTTGACGAATTTGACGCCATAGGTGGTGAAAGGAGCCGTGATAATGATGTGGGAGAAATGAGAAGGGTTCTAAACTCTTTTCTTCAATTTATTGAGCGAGATAATTCGGATAGCCTTATTATAGCCATCACTAATAATAAGGCACTTTTAGACCAAGCCCTTTTTCGCAGGTTCGATGATGTTATTCTCTATCATCTGCCTGATGAAGAAGAGAAGCTGGCACTTCTGGAAAACAGGCTTTCCCAGTTTAGTAAAAAAATAAAATTCCCCCAACTGCTACCAAACATAAACGGCTTGAGTCATGCTGAAATATCGCTTGCATGTATAGATGCCATTAAGGAAACGGTCTTGAACGAAAAGCAGCAAATGAATAATCAATTAATTCTTAAAGCAATCAAAGACCGGAATGCAGCGTATCATAAATAATATATTGGCATGGCATACAAACACATTTTTATTGCAGGAAATCTAAGCAGTGAAAAATATAAAGCACCTCCGGCAATGGGTGGTACGCCACGCATCCCTGACCGTAATAGAGCCACTCAAAGTCAAAAACTGTTAAATCAGCTTAATGCCATTTGGCAACAAAAAGAGTTACTACAACAACAACGTGGCGCAGAACAGGTTGCGACTAAAGAAGGCACTTATCTTTCATTTACCAGCGCTGCAAACCATGATTTGATTACGAAAAGCCTGGAAGACCTCGGAAAAGGCATCCGTTTGCTTAACGTTAAAGAAATTCCCATTGGCGAAAATCGAACACAGGCAAGAGCAACTGTTTATGTTCCTAACGGAAAGGAAGCTTTCTTTATAAACAAGATAAAATATTACCAATCTAAAAACAATACAAATATTCTTTTTCCAGGACTGGAAGACCACAACAATATTGAGGAATCGATAGGAGCACTTGGGAATAACATTCGCCTACTTACAATAAAAGATACTGCTAAAAATGGAGAAGAGCGGACAAAAGCATCGGTCTTTGTTCCAGTTGGGCAAGAAGAGTACTTCCGCGCACAAATTCTTGCGCTCAAGCCTGAAGCAAATGTGAAAATATCTCCGGCTAATGCAGATTTGGTAAATAGTATTGAAGACGTCAGTATTGCTCTATTAGAAGGGCTTTGGACAGATAACCCACAACTTATACCAGCGGAACATGCCAGGTGGTGCGAAGCATGGCTAAATGTAAACACAAAAGAAAACCAGGAGCAAGAACAGATTGCACAGTTTCTTGTAACGCTTCAAAATATTGGAATTGAAGTAAAACCCAATAGCATTATCTTTCCTGAAAGAGCTGTATTACTTATTAATGCTAATCGCGAACAGTTAATTGAATTGATGCTACAAAGTGATTTACTGGCAGAGTTTAGAGCCGGGCAGGAGCCTGCGGGTTTTTGGGTGAACGAAAGTGCTATTGAGCAACAGGAATGGGTAAATGATTTATTGGGAAGAATTGAACTTGCAGATAGTAATGTGAAGGTTTGTTTATTGGATGCTGGTGTTAATAATGGTCATCAATTGTTACAACCATTAATTGACAATGCAAATGCTTTGACAGTCGATAATGCATGGGGAACAAATGACCATGAAAACGGGGCTGGGCATGGAACACTAATGGCAGGCATAGCAGGTTATGGAAAAATGGAAGAAGTTTTAACGACTGGAAATAGTATTCCGCTTACACATAAGCTTTGTTCTGTAAAAATTCTGCCACCACCTACACAAGAACAAACACCAAAAGAATTATGGGGCGATGTAACGGTACAAGGGATAGCAAGGGCAGAGATACAAAATCCGGAAATGGTCTTGATTTATTGTATGTCTGTGACTTCTACTGATGATGTAAATATGGGAAGGCCATCTTCCTGGTCGGGAGCAATAGATAAAGCGGCTTATGGAGAAGGAGAAAGCCATAAACTTATTATTGTTTCTGCTGGGAACATGAAAAATTATTATCAGGATTTGAACGATTTAATTAATTATCCAACCTTAAATCATAATACTTCCGTTCAAAATCCATCACAGTCGTGGAATGCAATTACAGTGGGCGCTTATACAGATAAAATACTTGTTAGAGATGAACGCTTTGCTAATCATTCATTATTAGCAAATGAAGGTGAGCTTTCACCCCATAGCACAACCTCGTTACTTTGGGAGAAAAAATGGCCAATAAAGCCAGATGTAGTTTTTGAAGGCGGAAACTTATTAGTTGCGCCCGACAGAAGTGTTACAAATCATGATGATTTAGATTTATTATCTACATCAAAATCCTTTAGAACAAAACCATTTGACGTAATTAATGCAACAAGTGCTGCTGCTGCACAGGCGTCGTGGTTTGCAGCAAAAGTTGCTTATGAATATCCAAATGCTTGGGCTGAAACAATTAGAGGCTTAATGATTCACTCTGCCAATTGGAAACCTGCCATGTTGAATCAAATGAATGTACGACAAGGGAACAAAGGAGATTTCAAAAATCTACTGAAAGTATTTGGCTTTGGTGTTCCTGAATTAGACCGTGCACTGTACAGCCAGGAAAGTGCATTAACCTTCATTGCCCAAGAGTCCATTCAACCCTTTGCCTTTAATGACAAAAAAAAACCCGCGACTAACGAAATTCATTTTTTTAATCTTCCTTGGCCAAGTGATTTGCTATTAGCTATGGGCGCAACTCCTGTAAGGCTAAGAGTAACACTATCCTATTTTATTGAGCCAGGAGCGGGTGAAATCGGATGGAAGGACAAATATAGATATCAGTCTTATGGCCTGCGATTTGATATTAACAATACAAATGATACAGAAGATGTTTTTCGTAAAAAAATTAATGTTGCTGCCCGTGAAGAAGATGATGAAATTGAAGGCGGTTTAGGTAATGAACGTTGGGTTATAGGTGTCAATAATAGAAGCAATGGGTCTATTCATTCCGATTATATGGAATTAACAGCTGCAGAATTGGCGCATTGTAATCTAATAGCTGTATACCCAATAATAGGCTGGTGGCGCGAAAGAAAGCATTTGGGAAAAGTAGAAACAAAAACACGTTATTCATTAATCATTTCGCTTGATACACCTGCACAAGATGTTGAACTATATACAACAGTCAAAAATATGATTGAGGTACCTATTGAAGTTCAAGTTACATAATCTTTCAACTCGTGACAAAGGAATCAATAAATAAATATCTTGATAAACTTGAACGTCAGCTTTTAAATCAATCAGAAGCCATTCCTATTGAGCTAA
Organism: Agriterribacter sp.; assembly: GCA_037190905.1. Taxonomy (GTDB): domain Bacteria; phylum Bacteroidota; class Bacteroidia; order Chitinophagales; family Chitinophagaceae; genus Agriterribacter. The sequence continues at coordinate 349,463 of JBBCKG010000003.1, forward strand.
ACAGCACATGGGCTAATCAATTCCCGAATGAGGCAGCGGTGTATATTTTGAAAGAAGATGATACCATTGTGCATGTAGGCGAAACAAAGGATTTAAAAGCTGAAATGACAGCGCTGGTAAGTACGAAAAACTCTGATAGTAGCATAAGTGAATTACTAAATGGTATTGTGGCAAAGCATTTAAAGCTATCGTACCTGGTGGTAAATTTGGGCAGAAAGGAACTGCAGGAAAGAATTTTAGAAAAAACAAAGACGGCTAATAGAAGCTATACCAAAGCCGATAAGCAAGTAGCGCATAAGAACGCTTACGAAAAATGGACGGTGAAAGATGATGAAAAACTGGAATTGCTTTTTTGTGAAGGTAAAACTGTAAAAGAACTATCAGCCATTTTTGCAAGAAACGAAGGAGCCATAGAATCCAGAATTAAAAAGCTGGAGCTTCGGGAAAAATACGACCGTTAGCTCTACCCTTCTTTTATTCAAACAAAAAACGGCAACGTTATGCGGCTTCGCCGCTAACCAAGCCCACCCACCACCCAATTATTTGTGGTTGTATTATACTTCGCTGTTTAGGCACATCGTGGCGCACATTGTTAAGTATTAGGGCGTGCCCCCGATAAGAAAAAACTACGGCTCCTACCCTCGCCTTGTTTTTCTAACCGGGGTCGGGCTATCCGCTGCAAGTCCTCACTACGCTGCACTTCGTTGCGGGCTTTCCGCTTCTATCCCTCACGCATTAGCCACCGCACAAAAGGCAAATTTTAAAGGGCGGACTATTTAACATAATGCAAAACATTATAGGACAAAACGGACAATCGCTGCGGAGGCCGGGTAAGCCGTTTGTCAGCTATAATATGTGGTTTACAAACAAAAGCCCTGTATTTTACGTAACTTTAGTTTTTATCATATGATTGATTAAATTTACACGACCAACTTTTGACACTATGCCAAACCACAAAATACATGAAGGGCGAAACATAAAAAGCTTCCGCGAATGCTTGGTATAAAACAGGATGCGCTTGCTGCCGATTTGGGCGATGATTGGAACCAGCAAAAGATTTCTTTGTGGAGCAGAAAGAAACCATCAACGCTCCCCGCTGCCTAAGATCTCTGCTGCACTTAAAATACTCGTGGAAGCTATTGAGAATTTTGATGAGGAACAGGCGGTGAATGTGATTGCAAGCACGTTTAACGACAATGCTCAGGTAGGTGCTGTAATCAATAATTACAATCCTGTTGATGCGGTTTTAAAACTTCATGAAGAAAAGATGGCGTTGTATGAAAGGATGCTGAAAGAGAAGGATGAGATGATGGTGAGGTTGGAGAAGTTGATAAAATAAGAGACAGTATACATGCAATAAATAGTGTTTAGCCATAAAGGAACTTTGGTTGTACAAAATTTAAAAATTTGCTATGAGTACTTGTCTTTTTTGCCCATCTGGAACAGACTTTAATACCAAAGAACATATAATTCCTGAATCTTTGGGTAATGACGATTTGATTTTAGAAAAAGAGATTTGCGATAAATGCCAAAACTATCTAAGTCGGATAGAGAATTACGTCCTTAACAAAACACCTTTGGGTTTTTGGAGAACGCTATTTACTACCAAAACTAAAAATGGAAAGTTACCTGTTGTAGATTTTACCAAAAATAGCACGCGTGGCATATTACCGGATTTTCACGAACATCATGACAATTTCGGCTTTATTGCTCATGATGACTTTACAACAGAATTAAAACTAGACCCGGCTACGGTCAATTTAGATGGCGGACATACAGGCCAGTTGAATTACGTTATTACTCCAAAAGCAATTCACGAAATTGGCAGATTTCTTGGTAAAATCGGTATAGAGTTGATTTGTCTGTATGACCGCACAACAGCTAGGGAAGATCAATTTGCCGATATTAGAAAATATATAAGAGAGGGATCACTTAAAGAAATATGGCCCATTTTCCACGAAACTCAAGGGATCGTTAAAGATGCGTTTAATTATAAACTCAGGAAAAAGAATATTGAGGAAATAGTAACGTGCTATTCATATTCGCTCTTTAAAGTAGGAGGCTATATAGTATTTAAATTATGTGTAGGAACTGATACTTGGTTTATTTGTCTAAATCAAAAGTTTCCTCATCCAAGCATCTGCCAGCATATGGGCAACAGCGTTAATGCAATATGGTATTCCTCGAAGCAATGGAAAAAACAATAGATCATAAACATTAATCGTAACTTTGCTATATGTTTTATAGACGGAAAATAATATTGGCTTTGGTACAGATATTTGATGGACAATTGGAAAAAACCCGTCTACAAAAGTTGCTTTTTTTATTTGCTCAGCGAAAAGCAAAACCTGAGTACGAATTTGTTCCTTATCGTTACGGATGTTTTTCCTACTCAGCCAGTGCTGATCTTACCGCAATGGTAACAAAGGGTATTATAAGTGATGAAAAAGCTGGTTTTAAGAAACTAGATGATGTAGATTATATTAAGCAACTTAAAACCGCAGACTCACAATTACTTCGCACCGTTAAAGCTAATTATGGCGCTATGAGCACCCAAGCTTTGATGAAACACACTTATCTGAACTATCCTTTTTACGCCATCAATAGTGAGGTTGCCACAACTATACTAAATCCTGAAGAGCAACAAAAGATAGCGGATGCCCGACCTTCGGGACAGCGAACAGTATTGTTTACTATCGGTTATGAGGGCATTTCTCTCGAAAACTACCTCATAAAACTGCTTAAAAACGATGTAAAGGTACTCGTGGACGTGCGCAATAATCCGTTAAGTATGAAATATGGTTTTAGCAAAAATCAGCTAAAGAAATATTGTGAAAGTCTCGGGGTGAAATATGTGCATTTTCCTCAAGTTGGCATCCAGTCTGATCAACGTCAAGAGCTTAATAATCAAAGTGATTATGACAACTTGTTTGCTCAATATCGCGAAGAGAATCTTACACAAACACTGGAAACACAATTAGAAATATTTGAGCTATTAAAGAAGCATAAACGCATAGCTTTAACTTGCTTTGAAGCCAATATTTGCCAATGTCATAGAAAGCATTTAGCAGAGGCTATAGAGAGCCTGCCAAGCTTTAGCTATGAATTAAAACATTTATAATTCATGCCGCTCACTAAAGTGCTTATTGCAGTTAAGACCTACCCAACTATTTCATCGAAATATGATGAGTTGGTATGTACTGCTGGCTTTAAGGAAGATGGAACTTGGATACGAATATACCCGGTACCTTTTAGAAAAAAAACGTACAACGAACAATACAAAAAGTATGACTGGATTGAGGTAGATCTTGTCAAAAATGAAAGCGATTTTAGGCCGGAGAGCTACCGTCCATACTCTCATGATAGCGAAATAAATATAGTAGGCCATATAGATACTGCAGGAAATTGGCTACAACGCAAGCAACTCTGTCTTGGAAAAATTTATTATAACCTTTCTGAACTGATTGCTGAGGCTAAAAATAAAAATATATGCACATCTCTTGCTGTATTTAAACCTACAGAAATATCCGATTTCATCATAGAAGCAACCGAACGGGAATGGAGTAAGGATAAACTGGCGAGGTTAAACCAACTAAATCTTTTTGAGGTAGCTCAAGACGGTAAACTTGAAGTGGTTCAAAAACTCCCCTATAAGTTCAGATATGTAATACGGGACAATCAGGGTACAGAAAGCCGTATGATGATTGAAGACTGGGAAATTGGCCAACTTTATTGGAATTGCTTGGCCCGTCATGACGGCAATGAACAGAAGGCGATAGCAGATGTTCGAAAAAAATACTTTGATGATTTTGCAAAGACTAAGGATTTACACTTATTTCTAGGCACGTCGCAACTCCATCATTATGTCTCTCACAATCCATTCATGATTATCGGGACTTTTCATCCCAAAATAGAATTACAGGGAAGCTTATTTTAGATTATTTGAATCTATTTGGTGAATCTATTTGGTGAATCTATTTGGCGGCTTCGCCGCCAACCCAGGCCCACCCACCACCCCACCGTGTACAAGCTGGTTATTATGTTCGTCGTCTTTGGATTCTTTATTGGGTCAAGCATACTGTTTTTTATGAGGGCGTGCCCCTGCCCTTCTTTTTTATTAATACTTTGGCGGACAGGGGTCGGGCTATTCGCTTTAACCCTCGCTCGTACCTCGCTGTGGGTAACTGCCACTATCCCCCACGTATTGGCCACCACAGGAACAGAAAAAAACTTAAGGGGGCGGACTATATTAACATAATGCGAAACATACAAACAACTGCAACAGAGGCTATGCAAAACGAGCCATTCGCCTCCATTTAAACAACGCACTTAGTTGTTCTACTTGTTATTAAGTCGTTCTAATAGCCCCACAATTCGCGGTAATAATGGGTAGCTGGAACACCTTCCCTTAAATTAACCCAAAAAATTCATTGGATCCACAATTTCTAATGACTGTCATTAGAGTTTTTATGTTTCAAGTAATTGTTTTTCAATCATTTATCTTGAATATCAAAATGGACAATACTTCCTAAATTAGCGTAAGGTAATCTTACATAATATTCCGGATGTTAAACTTGCCTTTACCGATAAAGAAATTACTGCTCATGGAGGTATTGTTTTGTTGCAGAAAATGCTCCATAAGATGGACTTCATTAATTTTTTGGAGCGAACCGCGTTACCGCAACCCGGCTCCAACAGGGGATATGATCCGGTTCAAATCATTCTTCAATTTATCATTTCTATTTGGTGTGGCGCTAACCGGTACAAGCATCTTGAGGTAGCCCGGTTTGATGGTGTGTTGCAACAACTCTTTGGTTGGGAACGGATGGCCGGACACCGGGCATTTGTACGTTTTTTTCAAAAGTTCAACATAGAAACCAACAGCCGGGTATTTCCCCCCTTTTACCAATGGTTTTTCGATAACCTGTCTTTTGACAACTACACACTCGATTTTGACTCTTCGGTCATTACCCGTTACGGAAACCAACAAGGCGCAGCTATAGGTTATAATGCAAAGAAACCAGGCAGAAAGTCACATCATCCACTCATGGCATTTGTGGCAGATGTACAGTTAGTTGCCAACTTTTGGCTCAGAAGTGGCGATGCCCACAGTGCCAATAACTTTGAAGCTTTTATGGATCAAACCCTCTCTAACCTCCAAAACAAGCAGATAGGACTACTCAGAGCGGATAGTGGTTTTTACTCCAGAAGGATATTTGAATTGCTGGAAAGTCGCCCCAGTCCTATATCTTACGTTATTGCCTGTCCCATGTATGTAACCTTGCAAAGACATATCCAAAGCCAGAAAAGATGGATGCAATTAGACAATGGTATAGAGATTTGCGATACACAGTATCAATCACCTACATGGGAATCTCCCCGCAGAATGGTCATCTTAAGACAAAGAATAAAGGACAGACCAAAGGCAACAGGTAAAATTCTCAGGCTATTTGAAGAAGATGAAATCATGTCCGGCTACAGGCACAGTTGTTATGTTACCAACCTAAAACTACCCGCTGCCGAAGTGTGGCGATTGTATAGGGGACGTGCCAATTGTGAAAACCAAATCAAGGAACTTAAGTATGATTATGCTGCCGACAAAATGAACCAAAACAGCTTTGATGCTACAGAAGCAACCATGAATTTTATCATGATAGCATATAACCTTATGAGCCTGTTCAAGCAGGTAGTCATACCAGCAAAAGAAAAACCAACCCTTAAAACTATACGTTACACAACCATCAATGCAGGAAGCTATCTGGTAAAAAAAGGAAGAGACAGGGTACTCAAAATGTCGATACAGATGAAACGACGAAAGTGGATTGCAAACCTATGGCAAAACATCGACAACATTAAACAACCTTTCATTATCATCGACTCATAGCTCTAATGAACTTTTTGGGATAAATGCTTTTTCATGGTTAAAAAAAGCCTGCCGGGTGCTCTTATGTTCGTAGGTTCACCAACGTTTTCTATCTTAAAATCAACATATTTATGCAATACATTTCCTGCTCCCTGCTGTTATTACTGGCCATAGCTACAGGCTGTAACGCTCCCGAAACCGGCAACAGTGCCAATCGGATAGCAGGTGCATTTCCCGAAGTGCTCGTGTCATTCGTGCCGCTGCGGGCTGCGCCCATATTTTCCGGAACAGATACAACCACCTGGGACCGCTACATACGGGAACGCGGCTTCATTTTGAAAGAAGACAGCCTGTATCATATGTGGTATACCGGGTATGCAGCAAAAGAAGATGCCACCATGCAACTGGGTTACGCTACGTCTACGGATGGTATCTCGTGGCAGCGGCATCCTGCTAATCCCATCCATACCTCCAAATGGGTGGAAGATGTGTTTGTGATCAAACACGATAGTGTGTATTATATGTTTGCAGAAGGAAAAGACGATGTAGCCCACCTGATGCAATCTACAGATAAAATACACTGGACCGAAACCGGCGATCTGGACGTACGCAAAACCAATGGCGACCCTATCGACAAAGGTCCGTACGGAACCCCTACCGCCTGGTTTGAAAACAACACCTGGTACCTGTTTTACGAGCGCGAAGACCTCGGTATCTGGCTCGCCACTTCCAAAGACATGAAGACCTGGACCAATGTACAGGACGATCCCGTAATCGCCATGGGTTCCGAACCCTACGACCGGTTTGCCGTGGCCATGAACCAGGTGATCAAATACAACGGATTGTATTACGGCTATTACCACGGATCGGCTTATGAAGACTGGCGGGAATGGTCTACCAACGTAGCGGTTTCGAAAGACCTCATACACTGGGAAAAATACCAGGGCAACCCCATCATGGGCGACGATACCTCCAGTGGCATACTGGTGCCAGAAGGCGATACTTTTCGTTTGTATACCATGCACGATAAAGTGCGGGTATTTGGTCCGTCTGCCAAATAAATGCAGACGGAAGTGCCTGCACACTGCAAATCCTAACTGCCTGGCTTAAAGCCGTCGCTTTGTTCTATTGCCTCCATCATTTGTTCGAGGATGGTATCCAGATTGTCTTTGTCATAATCTAACTGCATCGGGGGTTTAAACCGAACGCTGAGCTGGGTACCGGTTTTCAGCAGTTTCAGGCTTTTTTTATGAAAGGCTTTGTTGAACCCATTGATAACCACCGGTATAACGACGGATCTGTTTTGTTTGGCAATCAGCGCTGTACCCTTCCGGCCGGGGGCAAAAGGGGTGGTAGTACCCTGTGGAAAGGTGATCACCCAGTTGTTGCGCAGCGCCTGGCTGATCGTTTTGTAATCGTGCAGATTAAGTCCTTTTCTTACGCTTTTGTCTTCCTCCACCCAGGTACGCTTCACCGTTATAGCGCCGGCCAATGCCATGAAACGAGACATAAATGTTTTCTTCATGGTATCTTCAGCCGATACAAAATAAACCCTTGTAAAGGGATTGATCAGGTAGTAAGGAATGCCCAGTTTATTATGCTTCCGCCATTTAACGGCACAGAATATGTGCAGAAATGCAATCACATCCATGAAGTAAGTCTGGTGATTACTGATAAACAGCACGTTTTTCGACGGAAGGTCTTTGATATGCTCCGTGCCTGATATTTTGAAGGAGTTGAGAAAAACCAGCCGGGGATAAGATATAATGCCAATTAAAACGTAGACTATTTTTCTGACCAGTTGTATGTTCCTGAGCTTTTCATATAACGATGCCATTCCCTGTAATCGGTTTCTGCGCAATATAGGGTTTTTGTATGTTTTGTGTTCAAATAATTAACCTGCAGATCTCCTACCTTTGTATACGATTTCTTGGAAACACGGTAAAATATTTACATGGCAGAAGACTTACACATTATCGCTGGTTCGCGGGAGGAACAGTACAGGGCGCTGTTGCCACAGATAGAGGCTTTATTGCAGGGCGAAAACGACCTGATCGCCAACCTGGCTAATACAGCCGCTGCGCTTAAGGAACAGTTTCAGTGGCTATGGGTAGGTTTCTACATCGTGAAAGAAGATGAACTGGTACTGGGCCCGTTCCAGGGGCCGGTGGCCTGCACACGCATCCGCAGGGGGCGCGGTGTTTGCGGCACTTCGTGGGCAACCGCCCAAACCCTCGTTGTGCCGGATGTAGAAAAGTTCCCCGGACACATAGCCTGCAGCAGTTTGTCGAAATCTGAAATCGTAGTGCCGGTAATCAGCAACGGAGAAGTGAAAGGCGTGCTGGACATAGACAGCTCCGAAACCGCCAGCTTCAACGAAACCGACCGGTTGTATCTGGAAAAGCTCGTTTCCTTACTGAACTGGCCTTAATCGTCGTCGTCTTTTTTCTTCTTACCAAAAATCCTTTTAAACAATCCCCGCTTTTTCCCCTCGGTACTGTCTACTGCTTCTTCCCTGTTCTTCTTTTTATTTCCTTTTTGTGCTTCTTCCAGTATTTTTTCTTCTTCCGGTGTGAGTTTGGACTCGGTAACAACCCGTTCGCGCCCATCGCTTACCGGTACGTCTATGTACTCATTGGAGCTATCGCCATCGTCGTCGCCCTCGATCATAAAGCTGTCGAAAGCAGGTTCATTCATCTGCTGTATATACAATTCTTTTACACTGGCGGGCTGCACAAAGCGGGCAGTGGGCGAAATATCCAGGCTCTTGTCTTTATATACTTCCTGAAAAAAATACGCCCAGATCGGCATCGCCATCTGCGCACCCTGCCCCACGTAATTATTGGAAATCCGGAGAATCGGATCGTCTGCCCCTACCCAGGCACCGGCCAGTATGGCGGGTGTAAAACCAATGAACCAGCCATCGGCATTGTTATTGGTAGTACCGGTTTTGCCTGCTGCTTCGGCAGTGATGCCATAGGTAGATCTCAGCGATCTCGCCGTACCTATATCCACCACGCCCTGCATCATACGCGTCATAATGTAGGCATCTGCTTCGTTGATCACCTCTTTATGGGTAGTGGTAAACGCTTGCAATATATTCCCGTTTTTATCCTCAATACGCGAAATATACACAGGCTTGGTACTCATTCCTCCAGCGGGGTACATGCTGTAAACATTCATCATTTCGATGAGGGAAAGATCAGCCGATCCCAGGGCTATGGAGGGATAAGGCGGTATTTTACTAACGATACCAGCCTGATGGGCAAACTCCACCGTGCGTTCTACCCCAATCTGGTTCATCAACGTGGCAGCCGCAGGGTTGATCGATGCTGCCAGACAATAATTCAGTGAGCGGGTGCCTTCATATTTTTTATCCCCTATCACCTTCCCTCCCAGATCTACCGGATCTACCGATATTTCGCTCTCGGGGCGGTACCCGTTCATGATGGCAAGGGTATACAATATAGGCTTGAAAGTAGACCCCACCTGCCGTTTGGTATTGTAATTAACGTGATCGTATTTATAGGTTTTAAAATCAATGCCCCCCACCCAGGCTTTTACTTCGCCGGTAAACGGATCCATCACCATAAAGCCTGCCTGCAGCATCTGCCGGTTGTATTTGATAGAATCCAGCGGCGCCATCACCGTATCTTTTTCCCGCTTATCGTTCCAGGCAAACACCGTCATGTTTACCGGCTCTTCAAACGATTTGCGGATATCATCGTCGCCCAGCCCGGCATTTTTTAGTGCCCGCCAACGGTCGCTGCCCTTCATGCCTCTTTCCAATACGGCCTTGCCTTCTTTGGTCTTCCATATGCTGCCAGACTTTATATTAGACTGGTTGTTGAATACTTTCTGCAGGTTCGGCATATGGCGGGCTACCGCCATTTCTGCATATTTCTGCATACGCAGGTCAATGGTGGTATATACCTTCAACCCGTCGCGGTATATATCGTAGTTCTTACCGGTTTTAGGATTCACATTTTCGCTGCACCATTTACGGATATCATTCTTCAATACATCCACAAAGTAAGGCGCCAGGTTGGTGTTTTGCGTTTGCTTGAAGTAATTGAGTTTGATAGGCGGCTGCTTTATTTTTGCTGCTTCATCTGCTGTAATATAATTGTTGCGTACCATCTGATCAATCACCGTATTGCGCCGGTTATAGGCCCTGTCTGAATGCACACGCGGGTTATAGATGCCTGTACCCTTCAGCATACCGATCAGCACCGCTGCTTCCTCCACTTCAAGCCTGTCTGGCTCTTTCTGGAAAAAAGTAAGCGCGGCATTGCGAATGCCATATACGTTGTCGCTGTATTCCACCGTATTGAGGTACAATGCAATGATTTCTTCTTTGGTAAAATTTCTTTCCAGTTTAATGGCCACGATCATTTCCTTAAACTTTTCCAGAATACGCTGCGGTAAAGAACGGCTCCCCTGTCCCAGCATATTCTTGGCCAACTGCTGCGTAATGGTACTGGCACCGCCTTCGCGACCCATATACACCAGTGCCCGACCGAGGCTCCTGGCATCTATGCCGGAGTGGCGGTAAAAGCGCTCGTCTTCTGTAGCTATCAGCGCATTGATAACGTTAGGCGATATATCTCTGTAAGGAATAATGGTACGATCCGTTATCACATACTTACCCATCAGCCGTCCGTTGGATGCATATATCTCCGTAGCCGAAGCGATGGAAGGGTTCTCCAATTCAGACAGAGAAGGCAGTTTGCCGAATACCCCCCAGCTTACCAGGAGTATAAATAATACAAACAAACCTATGCCTGCAAAAAAAAGCCTCCAGATATACTTATTGACCTTTTCTGATGTGATTGCAAGTTTCAAGTTATACGAATTTTATATATCTAATACCAATATGCAAGTTACGTGCTCAATCGACAAAAACGCGTTAAAAAGTCAATCACTCCCCTATGGGATAATGCTCTGCCGCAAACTGTTGATAGGCTTCCAGGTTTTTATCTGCCAGTAATATTTTCAGATTAGCGCCGGAGATAACAGTAAACGAATATTTGCCTGCCGCCAGCCAGGGAACAATCTGTGCTCCCGCCATTTTCACCGTTGTTTCGAGGTAAGCTTTCGCAGCCGGTCCATCTTCAAAACCCGAAGTCATCAGCAGGGTATATTCATCGTCGAGCGGCTGAATAGTAATATCCATCGGTTTTCCCGAAAAACGCTCCCTGTTATACATTCCGAAGGCATTTTTCGCTTCCGTGATATAAATGCCGTCTACCTTATGCAGTAAGATGAGCACCCAATGCTCTTCATCGGGATCGTACTTAAAGCCGGCTGCGTTTTCTTTTTGGGGAGCCTGTTTGGGGATAACGGTGGAATCCACCGGCGGGCGGGTAATTACCTGCTGCGCCGGCTTCACAGCCGTTGCTTTAGCCTCCTGGTCTTTCCGGGTTACTCCCTGCTGGATGCCTGTTACCGATGGTTTTGCAGCTTCCGCTTCTTCACCCTCCTGGTTTTCCACCTCTGTCTCCGTTGCCGGGTTGCCGGAAGTACTGTCTGCCACCATCGCTGAATCCTCCGTATTGATCTCAAGTTCCGTCAGGTATTGCTCAATTTCTGCGCGCCTTTTCAATACGCTTATAATATTTTCCGCTCTTTTTGCGATGGGCGCCTCTCTGTTCACCACTATCAGGTTTTGCAATGCCTCTATAGCCTCTTCATCCTGCCGCTGCTTAATATGGTATACAGATTCAATATACAGCAGTTGCTGTGTCCAGTACCGGTTACCATACATGCTGTCTGCTGTTTGTTTTCGTTTCAGGGCTTCTTCAAAATTTCCCTCTACAAAGAGGTGGTATATGTTCTCATAATTACGGGTAGCTTCCTTTTGAACCGGATCTTCCGGAGAGAGCGACCCCGGGTTATCGATCAGCGTACGGTACCTGCTTTGCTTGTAATTGGTATCCAGGGCATCTTTAAATTCCCTGGCCCTCGCCGTGAGGCCCAGCCGGGTATAGCAATAATGCAGGTAAAACAGGGTTTCTTCCCGGAACACCGTTTCAGGGAAACGGTCCAGCAGGGTTTCATAATAGTGAATAGCCTCTTTATAATCTTCGAATTTATCTTTAAATATCTTACCTAAATCAAACAGTGCTAACTGAATACTATCATTAGAATTATTGATCGCCTCTTCTGTCAATGGCAGCTTTTTCAACAATCCTTCGTAGCTGATATCTGCTTCTCCGGCCTCAGCATCTAATGCCTCCTCCCCTGCCGGCCCATCGGGCAATCGTTGCTGGGCGTTCATTTGTGCTGCCGCAGCAGCCTGCCGGCGCCAGTTATCAACATTGGGCCGGGTGCCCCAGGTATTGCGAAATGCCGTAAAGCCACTGCTTTTGGATGCATTGTTGTAAAAATACCACTCCCCTCTTTGCGCACCGCTGGCAAACAAATCTTCTGCCTGCTTATTCGCCATGGGATTATTGCCGCCAAACCCGTCCGACCGGTCGTCTTTCAGGCCCCTTTCTTTTCGCATTCGCTTTACAGCAGCTTTCAGATGCTTCTCCCTCTCTTCCTCCGGCATCGCGGCTACCACCTGCAGGCTATCCTGCAATTGTATGGTCTGCACATTTTTTACTATTTCCAGCAGCGCCGTTTTTCTTTCATTAAGCACCTCAGGATCTTTGATTACCCGGCTGCTGATATCCAGGCTATCGTAAGCCTGATGCGACATGATATAGTCTCTTTTCTGAAAGGCAATATCGCCGAGGTAGAGGTACGACCGGTTGCGCTGGGCAAGGTCTTCGCGGTTGTACGATACGCCCCGCAGCAGCCATTTCCTTGCATTTTCGTAATTATCGCGCTGCATTTCCATCTGCGCGGCCATATAGTATATAATACCCCGGTAATTATAATATCGGTCGCGCCGGGCCATCTTCAGCAGCTTGGCGATGTTTTCTTCCACCACACGTGTATCCTCACCACCGGAGAGCTTGATGATGTTCAGCCGGGCATATACTTCCATTACAGGATCGAAGGTATGCTTGATGGAGAGGTTGTAATATTTCTCTGCATCCGCGTTATTTTTATTCAGCGCATGCATCTGACCGATTAAAAACTCCCAGCGGGCTTTTTCAGACTGGTTGGCTGCATTATCCAGCGCCATATGCAGGTAATGCGCGGCACTGTCCCATTGGTGGTGCTTATAAAAATAATAGGACTGCTTTTCCGCCAGCGAAGCCCTCAACCGTTCAGGAAACAGCTCATCCCTTCTCAGGGTTTGTATCAGCGCAGAAGCTTCTGCATAGGAGCTGTCTTCTATGAGGGTATGCAACAGCCAGAGCAGCGCATCGTTCCGCCCCGGCGGTTTGTTAAACACACGCGATAAAAGACTTCTTTTTTCGCTGGTTGACACCGAATACACATTTCCTTCTTCATTGAGATTACTGCCGATATATTTTTTAAAGCCCAGCTCTTCCTTTGTTTTCGGCTGAAAATAATAATTGATGTATTGAAACACGGTGAATGCTGAATCAAAATCCTTCTTCAGAAAAAAGGCTTTTCCCATGAGCAGGTACATATCGTCTACCCATTCGTTGCGAAGATCGTGCAGCAATATGGCAGCATTGGCCTTTTGAATCACAGAATCCAGTTCTGTTTGCTGGGCGGCGGTAGCCTCTAATGTATAGTTGTAGAATGGCAGTAAAGCTGTATAATCGTCGCGGAAACTCTGCTTGGCACCCGCAATCACTTCTTCTATTTTGATATTGGCATTGAAATAATAGTTGTAATGCGTAGTGGTGTTTTGAATCAGCTTGCGCGGAATGGTGTATTTGGTGGTAAAAGTTTTATCAGAACCAAGCACCCTGTTCTCGTACTGCTCCGGTTTTTTAACATCCAGCGTCACGTCTTTTTGCCCCCTGACCGGGGAAAAAAAACTGACACAAAATAAACATGTGCCAAAAATCGTTAAACCTAACTTATACAGAGACATGAAGATAATTGGTTCATTAATACAACAATAAACTAATTTTCAACGAAATTATTTTAAATGTTCATTTTTTCAAGCTTTAGTTCCACGAACTAAGTCAAAGTGGTTATTTTTAACACAAATAACTGAGAATGGCTAAACTTTTTGATGCAGACGGTACGTTACAAAGATTGAGGAACAGGTACAGGCTGGTGATCATGAACGACGATACCTATGAAGAAGTCATCAAGTTCAGGCTATCGAGAATAAGTGTGTATGTGACATTGTGTACATTGTTTGTGGTGCTGGTAGGACTAACCGTTGCATTGCTGGTATTTACGCCGCTGCGCTATTATATACCCGGTTATGGGTCGGGATCGGACAGGAAAGACATGATGCAGCTGAAAATGCAGGTAGACTCGCTGGAGCAACAGATGATGTACCGCGACAAATACCTGGAGAACATACAAAACGTGCTGAAAGGAGAAACCACCATCAAGCTGGATACGACTATGTTGCAGTCGCCCCAGGAAGAAAACGAATACGACTGATTCATCATTTTTAAAACCAATAACTATGTTTTCGTCAAAATCAAAATCCGACATAGACGTATCCTCCTCATCAGGTGCCAGCCTTATCGGCGCCGGCACAACTATTAAAGGCGATATCATCAGCAGCGGCGACATCAGAATTGATGGCCGTTTGAAGGGAAATATATCCGGATCTGCAAAAGTACTGATCGGCGCAGAAGGTATTGTAGAGGGCGATATTGAAGGCCAGCAAGCCGATATTCTGGGAAAAGTAGTGGGCAAAATCATTATCAAAGACCTGCTGAACCTGCGGGGAAAAGCCGTATTGCAGGGCGATGTGGCCGCAGGTAAACTACAGGTTGAACCTACGGTTACATTTTCAGGCAAATGCCATGTAGGTGAAGGATCGGTAGCGGAGGTAGTGGAAATGAACAGTGAGCCCGAAGAACAGGCTAAAGCAAAATAGTGGCATGATACAGGTCTCCGCAAGCAGGTTGTGCCGGTGCGCCTGAAAGCCGGGACCTGTATCTTATGTATATTTGCAGCGAAAAAAGGCTGCATGCTTTATGAAAATACCGGATCTGCCCCTTAGGAAAACAGTTGCAACCAGCTTTCTTTTTATAACAGCCGTCTCCATCCACCTCTTTTCCCTGAGCGCTGAGCGGGTAGAGAGCGTATACGCAACCAGCGTTTACCCCGTGATAGCCGACGTACTCCGGAATATTACCGGTTGGGTTCCCTTCAGCATAGGAGACATCCTCTATATTGCCTTTCTGTTATACGTTCTCACCAGCCTGGTTCGATTCATATGGGAGAAAAAATGGAAACACCGAAAAAAATGGCTGTCTTTTACTTTAAATTTTATATCAGGTATTCTAATTATTTACATAATATTCAATGTATTATGGGGGTTAAACTATAACAGACAAGGGATTCGCCATCAAATGAACTTTGAGCGGGCTGCCTATTCCAGAGAGGAATTACTGAAGATGAATGAATTACTGGCAAGCCAATTGAACGCCGCCAAACAGGCGCTACTGGAATCGGGCGCTGCCTACCCTGAAGGAAGAGAGCTGTTGCGTACAGCAGAGCAGCATTATATGGAATTGGAGAAACACTACTCGTTTGTGAAGTACGACATCCCTTCTCTCAAACCTTCTCTGATAGGCTGGCTGGGGAATTACTGGGGATTTTCCGGCTATTATAACCCATTCACGGGAGAAGCGCAGGTAAATACCCAGATGCCGATGTTTACACAACCTTTTATTGCCCTGCACGAAATAGCACATCAGCTGGGGTATGCCAAGGAAAACGAGGCCAACTTCGTGGGGTTTGCAGCAGCCCTGGCTTCTGAGGATGATATTTTCAGGTATTCCGCTTTCTTCGACATGTTTTTATACGCCAACCGCAACCTCCGGCGGGTAGATTCATCTGCAGCCAGACAGGTGATGTCGACTCTTCACCCGGCAGTACAGGATGATTGGGAAGAGCTGAAAACTTACTATCAAAAATACCGCAACCCCGTAGAGCCGATGATCAGTTGGATATACGGCAAATACCTGCAGGCAAATGCCCAGCCGGAAGGAATGATGAGCTACAGCGAAGTGGTGGCCGACCTGATCGGATATTACCGGAAGTACGGGAGTATTTATATAAGACCGTAAGAGAGAGATGGTAAGATATTAAGACCGCAAGACTGCAAGACCGTAAAATTGTAAAATGGTGAGACTGTAAGATTGTAAGAGTCTGCGACCGCAACATACAGTACCATCTTGCCATCTTACCATTTTGCTATTTTACCATTTCCCCATCTTACCATTTCCCCATCTTACCACGCTAGCACTCTTTCAAACCCAGCGGAATATTTACCGCCAGTCCGCCCTCTGCCGTTTCTTTGTATTTATGGTTCATGTCAACAGCAGTATCCCACATGGTTTTCACCACGGCATCTAATGATACTTTTGCGTAGTCCGGCGCGCTTTGCAATGCCAGTTGAGAAGCCGTAATGGCCTTGATGGCGCCCATGGTATTGCGCTCTATGCATGGCACCTGCACCAACCCGGCTATAGGATCGCAGGTGAGCCCCAGGTGATGCTCCATCGCTATTTCAGCCGCCATCAGACTTTGCCGCTGCGTACCGCCCATAAGCTCGGTGAGCGCCCCTGCCGCCATGGCTGACGATACACCTATTTCTGCCTGGCAGCCACCCATTGCAGCCGAAATGGTAGCCCCTTTCTTAAAAATGCTGCCAATTTCCGATGCCGTTAGCAAAAAGGAAACAATATTGTCTTCATGCTGCAAGCCTTCGCCAAATACAAGGTAATACATCAACACAGCCGGAATAACACCAGCAGCACCATTGGTAGGCGCCGTAACCACTCTTCCGAACGATGCATTCTGTTCGTTGACCGCCAGCGCAAAGCAACTCACCCAGTCCAGCGTATAATTAAACCCGCTGCCTCCCTGCCGAATAGCGGCCACCCATTCATCGAAATTGGAATAGGTCCGCCCACTCATTAACTTTCGGTTAAGCCCTGCCGCCCTGCGCTGCACACCGAGCCCCCCCGGAAGAATACCGCTGGTATGGCAACTGGTATAGATACAATCGCGCATTACCTCGTAAATACGCATCACGCCGCGCCGGGTATTTTCTTCACTGCGCCAGGCATGCTCATTTTCCAGTACTACTTCATGAATAGACAATCCGGTTTTCATGCACCAATGCAGTAAATCAGATGCAGTATTGACAGGAAAAGGCAGCTCAATGTTTTTCTGTACAGCAGATGCGGCTCCTTCCTGCACCACAAACCCACCTCCTATGGAGTAATAAGTTTCGCAAATCTGCTGGCCATCGTCTATTGAAGCCAGAAAACTAAGCGCATTGGGATGAAACGGTAAACTTTCTGTCATCAAAAAAACGATATCTTCCGAAGGATCGAAGCGAAGCGCAATATCCATTCCACCTGGTTGTATCAATTTTTCTCTGGCAATCTGCGCGATGCGGCCGGCAAGCAGCGACACTTCGAATGTTTCGGGATCTTCGCCGCATAACCCCAACTGAACTGCTATATCTGTACCATGGCCTTTGCCTGTTTTAGCAAGGGAGCCGTACAACAGCACTTTTATTTCCGTCGCCCTTGCTAACAGGCTTCGACGCGCCAGCGTATCCGTAAACATACGGGCAGCCTTCCATGGACCGAGGGTATGTGAGCTGGATGGCCCTACCCCGATTTTAAACATATCGAATACAGAAATGGCTTCGTGCGGCAACAGAAAAACTTTATGTGAAGATAAGAAATAAAAAAGCGCCTGCAAGCAGGCGCCAGGAATATAAACAATTGAAAATCAATAAAGTCTTCGCACCTTGATGGTCTCTTTAATTTCCTTCAGCAGTTCCAGTGCTTCTTTAGATAACCCTTTATTCACATCCAGCACCACGTAACCAATCTCATCATTCGTTTTCAGGTATTGCCCGAGTATGTTGATATGGTGCCCGGAAAGACGGCTGTTGATCTGCGATAGTACGCCGGGCACGTTTTTGTGGATATGCAGTATCCGGTGGGCACCTTCCTGCATAGGTAAGGCCAGTTCAGGCACTGTGTGAGAGCCGATCGTAGTACCTGTTTCCAGAAAATTGATCAGCTTATTGCTTACGTCCTCTCCAATGTTGGCCTGTGCTTCTTCAGTAGAGCCACCTATATGGGGAGTAAGTATAACATTAGAAAGGTTTTGGAGCGGCGTACTGAACTGATCACCGTTTTTCTCAGGCTCCAGCGGATACACATCTACCGCTGCACCTGCCAGCTGCTCTGAGCGGAGCGCTTTTGCCAAAGCCTCCAGGTCTACCACCTCACCGCGGGCATAATTAATGAAAAGGGCACCTTTTTTAAAATGCCGGATGTTCTGTGCATTGATGAGGTTTTTGGTCTGTTTGGTTTCAGGCACATGAAGGGTTACAATATCGGCCTCCTGCAACACGTCTTTCAGGTTTTTTCTGGCCTGGGCATTCCCCAGCGGCAGGCGCGTAACAATATCGTAGAAGATCACCTTCATCCCCAGGGCTTCCGCCAGCACGCTCACCTGCGCGCCGATATTACCATACCCGATGATGCCCAGGGTTTTACCCCTGAGTTCATAACTTCCTTTCGATTCTTTGAGCCAGCGACCTTCGTGGGCTGCCTTGTTTTTATCCGGGATTCTGCGGATCAGCATTACCGACAACCCTATGATCAACTCAGCCACCGAACGCGTATTGGAATAAGGCGCGTTAAACACCGTTACCCCTCTGGACGTGGCTTCTTTGATATCTACCTGGTTTACCCCTATACAAAAACAACCAATAGCCTGTAATTTGGGAGCAGCCGCCAGTACAGCGGCGGTGATCTGCGATTTGGAACGAATACCCAGCAGGTGTACGTTTTTGATTTCCTTGATCAACTCTGCTTCCGGCAATGCACCAGCCAGTTTCTTCACCGATGCATATCCTGCCTCTTTAAAATTTTCAACCGCCAGATCACTAATATTTTCAAGCAATAAAATATTAATCTTTTCTTTGGGGTAACTGGTCTTATTTTTGTCGGTCATTTCGTAAATTGTTCAAAATTTTTGCAAAAGTAATAACTAATTGTGTTCCGGCGTTCTTAACCCGATTTAAATCCAATGAAAAGCTGCATATCATACCTATTCCTCCCTGTGATCCTTTTATCAGGCTGCTACTATACCACTATAGACAAAAACAAGACGAAAGCGCCCGTGCAGGAAGCTCCTGTGGTGCAGGAACCCCTTATTCCTCCGGCCGATTTTGATCGGTTTTACCAGGCTTCGGATGCGTTTTACGAATCGGTACTGAAAAAGTCCCGTTTCAGCGGCGGCTTTCTGGTGGCCAAAAAAGGGGAGATCATTTATGAAAAATATACGGGGCTATGCCGTACGGGCTCAAGCGATTCACTGTGTGCCAATAGTTCACTGCACCTGGCTTCCGTTTCCAAGACTTTTACCGGAATGGCGGTATTAAAACTATGGGAAGAAGGCAAACTCAATCTGAACGATGAAGCTTCTGTATACCTTCCAGGCTTCAACTACCCCGGCGTTACCGTTAAAACCCTGCTGAATCACCGGAGCGGACTTCCTAATTACACGCATGTGATGGAACAGATGGGATGGGACCGGAATACCATTATGTATAATCAGGATATACTACAATTCCTTATAGGCCGGAAAAACGAATTATCCGTAGGATCACCCGATCGGTCTTTCAGTTATTGCAACACCAATTATGCCCTGCTTGCGCTGATCATTGAAAATGTAAGCGGATTGCCCTATCCCCAATTTATGCACGACCACTTTTTTGCTCCGCTGGATATGGCCGATACCTATGTATTTACCATGGCAGATTCTGCGAGAGCCCTCCCCTCCTACAACTGGAAAAACCAGCAGGAAGCGTTTACCTACCTCGATGCGGTGTATGGCGACAAAAACATATACAGTACACCCCGAGATCTGCTGAAATGGGAGTCGGCACTCAGCTACGGGCAACTCTTCAAACCCGAAACACTGGAAGCCGCCTACAGCGGATACAGTTACGAAAAAAAAGGAGTTAACAACTATGGCCTGGGCTGGCGTATGCTGGAGTACACCGACAAAGAAAAGGTCATCTTTCACAACGGATGGTGGCACGGCAATAACACGGTATTCGCCAGAATGATAAAAGATTCCGCCACTGTTATCGTATTGGGCAACCGGTTTAATAAAAACATTTATCAGGCCCGAAAACTATATGCCGCCTTCGGAGACTATGCCACCGACGAGAATGCTGAGGAGTAGAGATGTGAGCGTGTAAAACTGCAAGACCGTAAGAATGTAAAATGGTAAGACTGTAAGAAAAAGCCCCTCTTACTATTTTACCATCTTACCATTTTACCATTTTGCTCCTTCCCCTCTTGCCATTTTACTATTTTATCATTTTGCTAATTTGCTATCTCCCTCCCTTACCTTTGTTTACATGAAAATATTCTCCGCAGACCAGATCAGGTTGTGGGATCGGTTTACCATTGCGCACGAGCCCGTTTCATCGCTTGATTTGATGGAAAGAGCCGCAGCAGCATGCGCCGAATGGATCGATCGGAACATTGCTGTTCATAACGAACTTGTTATCTTCTGCGGTCCCGGCAACAATGGAGGCGATGGACTGGCAATAGCCCGACTGATGGCAACCCGGCACAGAAAAGTTCATTTATACATGCTGGAAAGTAGCCAATACTCACCAGGCTTTATGACCAATTTGCAAAGGCTCGATCACCTTCAGGTTCAGAAACACTACCTGCGTACCCGCGAAGATTTTCCCGACAAACAAGCGCTGCGGAAAGCAGGCGTCGTCATAGATGCACTTTACGGCTCCGGTCTCAATCGGCCACTGGAAGGTATAGCCGCCGCGCTGGTAGCCTATCTCAACGAATCGCAAACACCTATTCTATCCATTGATATCGCCAGCGGATTGTTTGCCGATAAATGCTCTGCCGGTAATGCTATTATCCGCCCCACCCATACCCTCAGCTTTCAGACCTGGAAGCTGGCCTTTCTGCTGCCTGAAAACGAACCCTACACGGGCGCTGTAAACATACTCGATATCGGTTTACACACAGCCTATTACCAGGCTACAGATACCCCTTATGAACTGGTAACCGAAACCAGCATACGTTGCCTGTATCGACCGCGAAAATCATTTGCTCACAAAGGAAACTATGGCAACCTGCTGCTGATGGCGGGCAGCTATGGTATGATGGGGGCTGCAGTATTGGCCGCAAAAGCCTGTTTACGCTCCGGAGCAGGTAAGCTTACCTGTTATGTTCCAAGATCCGGATACGCTATATTGCAGACCGCCGTACCCGAGGCTATGTGCCTTACAGACCAGGATCCTGCACACATCACCTCATACGATGTACCCGGCCATTTCGACGCAGTAGCGGCGGGTCCCGGTATAGGGCAGCACCAACATACATCGGCCATGCTCAAAAACCTGCTGAAACGGCAAGGCGCAATGGTACTGGATGCCGATGCACTGAACCTGCTGGCAACGCAACAACACCTGTACCGCAAGCTGCCACCGCATACCATTCTCACGCCGCACCCTAAAGAGTTTGAACGACTGTTCGGAAAAACCAGCGACCATTTCGAACGGCTGCAACTGGCGGTGGAGAAAGCACAGGAGCTGGGTATTTACATCGTTCTGAAGGGAAAATACACGGTGATTACCACTCCTTCCGGAAAAGCCTACTTCAATACCACCGGCAATCCCGGGATGGCCACCGGCGGCAGCGGCGATGTGCTGACCGGTATACTGCTGGGGCTGCTGGGGCAATATTCTGTAGAAGATGCTGTACTGCTGGGCGTATTCCTGCACGGACTGGCAGGCGATATTGCAGCCAACCGGTTGACACAGGAAGCCATGACAGCGGGCGACATTATACATTACCTGCCGGCTGCATTCCAAACGATACATTCCGGATACCCGCTAAATGCTGTAAGCGGCGAATAAACATCCCCGCCACGTAGTATCCCCGCAGTTGTAGGGCTCTCCATGCCCATATGGAACGCATACGCCTGGTTTCCCTCGACGCCCTGCGCGGATTTACTGTTGCCGCCATGATTATGGTAAATTTTCCTGGTATGGATCAATACGTTTACCCCACCCTGCGCCATTCGGTGTGGAACGGCCTCACGTTTACGGATACCATCGCGCCGATTTTTATCTTCGTTGTGGGTGTATCGATAGTATATGCCTATCGTTCAAAGCTCGCTGCAGGAAACCCCAAAACACCGATGTACAAAAAAATACTTTTCCGGACTTTTAAAATATTTGCCGTAGGTGTGTTGCTCAATATCATTCCGGACTTCGACATGGAACACATCCGCTGGACGGGCACCCTGCAACGGATTGCGCTAGTATTTATGTTTTGCGCCTTCATTTTTCTGAACACCAACTGGAAACAGCAGCTATGGCTGACTGTAATATTGCTCACCGGTTACTGGCTACTGCTCACCGCCCTGCCTACGCCAGGCTATAATGTGGCCATGCTCGAACCCGGCATCAATATTGTTGCCTGGTTCGACTCGAAGTTTCTTCCCGGAAAAATGTGGCAGGGCCATTGGGATCCGGAAAGCATTCTCAGCACCATCCCTTCAGTGGCCACAGGTATTACAGGCATGCTGGCTGGCCAACTGCTGACAAGTGCACTGGCACCCGCCGAAAAAGTAAACCGGCTGATGACTGTGGGACTGTTTTCTGCTATTGCAGGATATTTTTGGGGGCTGATTTTTCCGGTGAATGAAAACCTGTGGACAAGTTCGTTTGTACTGGTTACTTCCGGCCTATCGGCCATGCTCCTGGGCGCCTTTTACTACATTGCAGATATAAAAGGCTATAAAAAATGGAGTATACCCGGGGTGGTATTTGGCGTAAATGCCATAACAGCCTATGTACTTGCTGCCGTGTTGGCTTTGGTATGCTACCGCCAGCCCGTAAATGAAGCCATCGTTGGAATGTGGATCGATGCCGGCATAGCGCCACCTCTAGCCAGTCTTCTGTATGCACTTGCGTTCGTCGGCATTAACTATCTGATTATTTACGCGCTGTACAGGAAGAAGCTATTCATCAAATTGTGAGCCCCCGGTATCGGCAGGAAAAGTTGTTACGAGCAATAATAACCTGCCCCTGAGCAACATCAACTTACTGCTTTACAGGAATCAGCGGTTGTTTTTCGAAAATAACTGTATATTCCAATCGGAATATGAAGCAAACCATCAAAAAAGAAGCTATTATACAGGCTGCGGAAAAAAGATTCCGCCATTTTACCGTTACCAAAACCACCATGGCGGAAATTGCACGTGATTTGGGCATCTCCAAAGCACTCCTGTACTATTATTTTCCGGATAAGCTCAGTTTATATGCCGCTGTGATATCGCATATTTTCAGTGAACTGAAAAATCTACAACATAGCGATATACTTGAATATGAAGATCCGCTTGAAAATATCCGGTTTTATCTGCAGCGGCGAAAAGATTTCATCGTTAAACATTACAATATTATTGAATTCGTTGAGCAGGCCATTGAAAAAGCTCCTGGTGAACTAAAGCCACTTTTTGAGAATGCCAAAACAATAGAAATCAACATAATTCAAACCATTTTTGAAAAAGGAGTCGCGGATAAAATATTGTATATAAATGACTTATCAGCAACTACCGAGTTATTCCTGCTCAGTCTGGAAGGGCTGAGACATATATGTCTGCATGAAGACGGTGTGACCGTATTTCCCAGTAAACAGCAATTTGACGCAATTTTTATTAAAGAACAGGAGCTGGCCTCCATTTTTGTGAAAGGTTTGCAAATTCCGTAAAAAATGCTAAAAATTATTTTGCGGGAACTTTATTTGCTATAATTTTGACTTTTAAATTAAAAAAGTCAAAAAGTAAAATAGTCAGCGTGAAACCGGATACCACCATAAAAGAAGAGTTGATCATAGAGGCAGCCCTAAACCGCTTCATTCACTTTGGATTTAACAAGACTACTTTCTCGGAAATAGCCAGAGATTTAAATATCACCCAGCAAAGCATCTACTATTACTTCCCCGATAAAAAATCGCTCATCACTAAAGTAGCAGAAAACATCATGGCCAGTTTTCTGGAAGAGCTGCTTGTAAAAATCAGTCAAACAAAGGGGCTGGTTGAAAAGCTGAAAGGAATAGTGGACGTAAAGGCTTCTTTTTTCGAAAAGTACTTTATGCTGGCCATAGATCATCCCAAGGAAAACTTAAGAGATTCAGATGAACTGCATAGGTTTTATTTGGAAATGGAGGATAAGCAACTGGCGATAGTAGTGTCAGAATTTAACGAAGCCATCGAAAGAGGAGAATTAAAAAAAACAGATGCAGATAAAACAGCTTCTATTTTGCTGAAAGCCCTGTCGTCTATGCAGTTCGACTATAAACAACAACATATGATTCCTGATCATAACAGCCTCAGGGAGTTGTTCGACAATCAAAAGGAACTGATTACAATCTTTATTTCGGGTTTGCAAAACCATGCTACTCCCTGTAGCAATTAATAATGCATACCTGCATTCGATAAGCACGCCATTTACTTTTATTTGCTTGCCATCGTGAATTCAACAGAAAAATCAGAAATGTTATTAAACAACAGACAATGAAAAAAAAGACCATGCAGCTTTCTGCTATCAGACACGGCTTATTGCCAGCGTCAGCCATGCATTTATGTAATCAACCTATACTTCTACCAATTTTTAAAAAGAAAAAACTTTAAGTAATAACAGATGAAAAGGAGAATACAACTTTGGGTAGTTATGTGTGCAGGTATTTTTACCAGCCACCTTTCCCAGGCTCAGGAACAGTTGACCCTGCAACAGGCGCTTAAATATGCGCTCGAGCACAAGGCCGAAGCACAGAAAGCAAAACTCGATCTCGAAAACGCACAATACCTTATCGACGAAACCAGGGGATCTGCGCTACCCCAGGTAACGGGTTCGGGTACGCTCACTTACAATCCTATGCTGCAAAAAGTTGCCTTCCCGGGCGATCTGATGGGCGTTCCAGGAAAAATGGTAGTGGTAGCCATGGGGCAGAAATGGCAATCCAATGCAGTGCTGAACCTGAACCAACAGATATTCAACCAGGCCATTTTTACGGGATTGAAGGCAGCGAAATCTACGAGAGAGTTCTATCGCATCAACCGTACGCTCACGGATGAGCAGTTGATTGAAAAAGTAGCGGAAGCTTATTACCAGGTTTTTCAGTTGCAGCAGCAATTACGCACCATACAAACCAACCTGGATAATACATTGAAAACCCAAAAAGTGATCGGCGGATTGGTAGATGCCGGATTGGCGAAAAAAATAGACCTGGATCGTGTGGTAGTGGCTGTTAACAACCTCGAATCAACAAAGCAGCAAATGGTTAACTCCCTCCAACTGTCGGAAAACGCGCTGAAGTTTGCAATCGGAATGGAAATGAGTAAAGACATTGTGCTGCCGAACGAGGTGTTTCAGGTGAATGCTGCGATACTCGCAGATGCACCCGATGTAAGCAACCGTACGGAACTCAAGCTGTTGAATATGCAGTCCTATCTGCTGGAGCTGAATAAAAAAGCTACAGTGGCAGCCTATTACCCTACGCTGTCGCTCACCGGAAATCTGGGGTACCTGGGAATGGGACCGTACTTCCCCATATTCAATTCGAGCGAAATGGTAAACTGGTCTGGTTTTTCTGCCGTAGGACTCAACCTCTCTATTCCTATTTTTAACGGTGGTACTACCAGAGCCAAAGTCAATCAGGCGAATATCGAGATTAAAAAACTGGAAACGGATATACAGGACACCAAACTCGCACTGGACCTTGCCAGCGAAAATGCCAGATCGCAGATCAAAAACAGCCTGCTTACTGTAGAAAGTAACAA
The DNA here is from genome assembly GCA_037190905.1 of Agriterribacter sp. Classification (GTDB taxonomy): domain Bacteria; phylum Bacteroidota; class Bacteroidia; order Chitinophagales; family Chitinophagaceae; genus Agriterribacter. The sequence goes on from JBBCKG010000003.1 coordinate 375,261, forward strand.
AAGAAATATTAACCTGGCCAGGGAAGTATTGGATAATACACAGAACAATTATCAGAACGGGCTGGCAACACTCACCGACCTGCTGGATGCCGAAAAAGCATATGCAGACGCACAAAACAACCTGACGCTCTCTTTGTTGAACTACAAAGTAGCCGAAATACAAATGATCAAAGCAAACGGAAATTTAAAATCCCTTGTAGGCGAATAAAATTATCATCCCTAAAAACCATCATGAAACGACCTATATAATAAACTTCACCAGAAGAACCAGTATAGAAGTTCCATCAGAAAAAATGTAAAAAATAAAAATATGCAAGTGAAAAATAAAAAAACTTCCGTTGTGAGAATCATCATTACCATCGTTGTAATTATAGCCGTACTGGCAGGTATACGATATCAGTTAAATAAGAACAAGGCCGCCAATCAGGCAGCTACTGAGGAAGTTGCCAAAACAAATACAGCCATATCAGTACGAACAGATATAGCACGTATAAAAGATATTGAACTGGCTTACACCGCGAACGGTACATTTATTCCCAGGCAGGAAGTAGTGGTGGGAGCTGAGGTAGGCGGCAGAGTGGCCAGCGTGTTGGTAAAAGAAGGAGATTTTGTACGTCCCGGACAGGTATTGGCTACCATAGTGGGCGATAAACAAAATGTATCTGTAGCGAACGCTGAAGCCAACCTTAACAATGCCAAAATGGACCTGGAGCGGTTCGAAAATGCCTTTACAACCGGTGGTGTTACCCGGCAGCAACTGGATGGCATCCGACTCCAGTATGAAACGGCTAAAAATAATTTGAGAACCGCGCAACTCGCCGCTTCAGATATATCGATTAAAACATCCGTGGGTGGTATCGTACATTCTAAAAAAATAGAGCCGGGCGCCTATGTTAGTCCGGGTACAGCCGCTTTTGAAATTGTAAATATCAGCTCACTCAAGCTGAAAGTAAATGTAGATGAAAAGAACATCGCCACACTGAAAACCGGACAAATGGTAGATGTCACTGTAAGTGTGATGCCGGAGAAGGTATTCCAGGGGAAAATTATTTTCATTGCTCCTAAGGCAGACGCTAATCTCAACTTTTCAGTGGAAATAGAAATTCCCAATGCGAAGAACGAATTGAGGGCAGGAATGTATGGCAGCGCTGTGTTCGGTAAGGGTACGGCTACAAGCAGTCTCGTTGTTCCACGTACGGCTTTTGTAGGCAGTGTCAGCGACAGCCGGGTATTCGTTGTAGAAGATAGCAGGGCGGTAGAGAAAAAAGTGCAGGGTGGCCGCAGCTTCGGAAACGATATTGAAGTGCTGAATGGTTTGAAAGAAGGCGATCAGGTGATCATATCGGGGCAGATAAACATCTTTGACCAGACGCCCGTACAGGTGATCAGGTAGCAGACAGCAAGCTTTTGAAGAATACAGAAATATTAAAAGAATGAAAATATCAGAAATATCAATTAAACGTCCCAGTATCATCATCGTACTGTTTATTATACTTACGTTGGGGGGGATTTTCTCTTACTCGAGACTGGGCTACGAACTGGTGCCGAAGTTTGAGGTAAATGTAATCACCGTTCAAACCATCTATCCGGGGGCATCGCCCGCCGAGGTGGAAAACTCCGTCACCAAAAAGCTGGAAGATGCCGTAGCATCGCTGGAGAGCATTAAAAAAATGGAGTCCAGGTCGATGGAGAACCTTTCGCTGATCATGATTACGCTGAACGACGGGGCGGATGTGAATTTTCTGCTTACAGATGCGCAGCGCAAAATCAATGCCGTGCTGAACGAACTGCCGGACGATGTGGAAGCGCCGTCTCTGTCGAAATTTTCGCTGGACGATGTAGCCATTATGAGTCTGGCGGTTACATCTAACCTCACGGAAAAAGAACTGTACGACCTGCTGGACAAAAAGATACAGCCTGTATTCGCACGTATCAACGGGGTAGCGAAAGTAGATATGATCGGAGGAGAAGAAAAAGAGATTCAGATCAGTGTGGATCCTGAAAAACTACAGGGATATGGCGTATCCATCAACCAGATACAGCAGTTGGTGGCAGCATCGAACCTCGACTTCCCTACAGGAAACATCAGCACCAGAGATAACCGGACCACCATCCGTCTGGCCGGAAAAGTTAGTTCTATTGAACAACTGAGAAACCTTCCCATTACCACACCCGGCGGCGCCACCATTTTCCTGAAAGACGTGGCTGATGTACAGGATGGCATTAAGGAGATAGAAAAGATAGCGCGTGTTAACAGTAGCAATACCATCCTGCTGCAGGTGTTCAAGCAGTCTGATGCCAATGCGGTGGCTGTGTCGAGTGAGGTGAGGAAAACCGTGGAGCAGATAGAAGAAGATTACGCAACAAACGATATTAAGTTGCAGATAGCAAACGATTCTTCTCTTTTTACACTGAACGCGGCCAATAACGTAATGCACGATTTGGTGATTGCCGTAGTGCTGGTGGGTTTGATCATGTTGTTCTTCCTGCATAGCTTGCGAAACGCAGCCATTACCATGGTGGCCATTCCACTCTCGTTGATTGCCACGTTTATCGGATTGCTGATGATGGGCTATACCCTCAACCTGATGTCGTTGTTGGGGCTGTCGCTGGTGGTGGGCATTCTGGTAGACGATGCCATTGTAGTGATTGAAAACATACACCGTCATATGGAGATGGGTAAAAACAAGGTACGCGCTGCTTTCGACGGCGCCAAGGAAATCGGCTTCACGGTATCCGCGATCACCCTTGTAATTGTGGTGGTATTTTTGCCCATTGCCATGTCAACCGGATTAGTGGCCAATATACTGGCTCAATTCTGCGTTACCGTTATCATCTCAACCCTGCTTTCCCTGCTGGTGTCGTTTACTATTGTGCCCTGGTTGTATTCCCGCTATGGTAAGCTGGAACTGATCAGTTCCAAATCCTGGCTGGGCGGCATCATACTGGGCTTTGAAAAGGGGCTCACCCGCTTCACCAACTGGATATCCAATATTCTGAAATGGGCGCTCCGCTCAAGGGTCAACAAAATAGCCACCTTATCGGTAGCGGTAGTGATGTTGTTTGCTTCGTTTTCACTCGTGAGCAACGGATACATAGGATCAGATTTCTTCCCGGCAGCAGACAGGGGTGAATTTTACGTACAGTTTGAATTGCCCAAAGACGCTTCTCTGGAAAGAACCAACCAACTCACACAAAGAGCAGAAGCGTACATCGCCCAAAAGCCTGAAGTAGCAGAAATGATCACCACCGTAGGGCAGGCTTCCGACGGTCTGATTTCTGTAGGAGGATCGAGGTATAAGTCGGAAATACATGTAAAACTGAACAAGGATTACAAAGAAAGTTCTAAAGTATATTCGGCTATACTGAAACGTGAGCTGGAGAACGAATTGGTAGACGCAAAGATCAAAACAGTGAACGTTGGTATCATGGGTGCGGAAATGTCGCCTTTACAATTGACTATTGTGGCGCCTACTGTGGAAGATGCACAGGACTTTGCAGAAAAAGCAGCGGATGCACTGCGGTCCATTCCCGGCGCTACCGGAGTAAAGCTGACATCTGAAGCGGGTAACCCGGAAATAAGTGTGAAAGCAGACCGGGAAAAAATGAATGCACTGGGGCTCAATATTGCCTCCGTAGGAGCCGTGATGCAAACAGCATTCTCCGGCAACACCGATAATAAATACCGTGCAGGCGATAACGAATACGATATCAATATCCGTTTTAACGAAACCGGGCGCTCTGACATAGACGATGTACGGAACCTTAAGTTCATCAGCGGCAATGGCACGCCGGTATTGCTAAGCCAGTTCGCCGACGTTGAATACAGTTCGGGGCCTACCCTGCTGGAACGGCGCGATAAGTCGCCCGCCGTATCCATACAAGGTCAGGTGGTAGGCGCACCGCTGGGAACGGTGGCCCAGCAGTGGGAAGAACAGTTCTCTCAGATAGAAAGAAGACCGGGTGTGTCGTATATATGGGGAGGAAACATGGAAAACCAGCAGGAAGGATTTGGCACCCTCGGTGTAGCCCTCATTGCCTCCATCCTTTTGGTATACCTGGTAATGGTTGCCCTTTATGACAGCTTCTCTACTCCATTCATTGTAATATTTTCAGTGCCCCTGTCTTTCATCGGTGCATTGCTCTTCCTCGCGCTCACCAATCAGTCGCTGAATATCTTTACCATACTGGGGATCATTATGCTCATAGGCCTGGTTACCAAAAATGCGATTCTGCTGGTAGATTTTGCCAATCACCGCAAACAGGAGGGAGACAGCACTTTTGATGCATTGGTTTCTGCCAACCAGGCTCGTCTTCGCCCGATTCTGATGACCACCATCGCAATGATGATAGGCATGGTGCCTATTGCTATGGCACAGGGCGACGGAGCAGACATGAACAGGGGGTTGGCCATTGTAATCATCGGCGGCCTGCTTTCATCGCTGCTGCTTACGCTGGTAGTGGTGCCGGTGGTATATTCTATTTTCGACAGCATTCAGAGAAGGTTTGGAAAGAAAACCAAGGTTGATTATGCCAAAGAAATAAAAGCCTCGTACGTGCCGCTGGAAAACAAGCACCATTCCGGTGTGGCAGCACCCATGGACTTTCACGAAAACTAATACCATTTCTGTATTATAGCAATTGTTGAGGTTGAAACCTGCCCATAGCCCGGAAATCTTCCGGAGCTATGGGCTTTTTTATGGGGCTGATTACGGACCGGGGCGGGAATCTAACTGGAAAGTTCCCGGTTATTTAGCCGACTTAAAGCGTGGTACCTGCACGAAATTTTTCTCTCTGACAACACCATTTTCGTACAACTCGAAGCGGAAAGTTCCCGAACGCATAAAATTTGATTTATCAACAATGATGATGTGTTCGCGGACGGAATCGATAGCGAAAGCAGGATCTCCTTCCGGATCGAAAAAGCGGATAGTAAAGTGATGAAATTTATCTCTTGGCAACACAATCGTGATATTGCCCTCGGGATTGGTAAATACAAAAGACGAAGGCTTTACCACTGCTGTCGGGGCCGTAAGCTTTGTAACCGTATCCATTCTTACATTGCTGTGTTGCCGGTCCGAACCACTGGCCGTTGCCGACTGGATGGCGCCCTGGTAGCCCCTCTCTTCATTTGCTGTTACTTCAGCAGGAAGCGCAGGCTGGCTGGCCGATGAAGGTTCCGTCCGCAAATGGGTACTTGTCTGCACCGGCTGCATTTCTTTTTTTTCGGGCCGTTTGGATTTGCTGAAAACATATTTGCCGCTGTCCAGCAGGATATACAATTTATAGAACAACACCGTATCCGGCGCATTATTGTCCAAAAAACCGTTGGTGATAGCCGTGGGATCAGGGAGGGTTAGAATGGTTTTAAACCCTTTCAGACTGTCTGATGAACGTTGAATGCTCAATTGCTTCACCACAGGATAGTCGTTCACCCAGTTTAGAATGATGCGGCCGTTTCGATTGGCAGCAGTAAAAGAAGGCAGGGTATCCTGTGCACACACTGTATAACCAGTGAGCATCGCAGCTATCAAAATTACAGTGGCCGCCAGGTGCTTTATCATTACAATACCCCTTTAAAAACAATTTATGATTACCGAATATCGCTTTGCTTCGCAAATATAATGCTACTAACCGGCTAATAATCCAGGGATCCGGCAGGCAAAGAACGATTTCCCTGCAAACCGCCGCTGTGGATGGCCAGTATTTTTGCTCCGGGTGAAAAATAGCCGCGTTTCAACAGATCGAATATGCCAAACATCATCTTGCCTGTGTAAACAAAATCCAGCGGAATGGTTGACATATGATAAAAGTAGTTCATCCACCGCAGCAATTCTTCTGTGTATTTCCCATACCCTCCGAAATGATACCCGTGCATTACCTCTAACCTTTCTGTAACAGAACGTTGTAACAACACTTCTATTTCACCATATAATGCTTTATTATTTTTCATAGCACTGATGCCTGTAATGCGTTGTCCGGGCATTGCCGCTTTTAAGATACCAGCCGTAGTAGTGCCGGTGCCGATGGCAGTTACAATATCCGAGTAGGTTTCCCAACCATCCGCCAGGTGCAGTATACCGGAAGCACCCGTTACACCCATTTCTCCTGCTCCCCCCTCGGGAATCAGGTGATAATGATGAAGAGAACTGTCCAGCCAGGAAAGATCGGGGCTTCGCTTGCGATGCGCATATTCTGAACGACTAATGAAAACCAGTTTCATCCCATTTGCCGAAGCATCCTGCAACGATGGCGAGTAGCGTTGCGGTTCTTCGCCCCTGATAACACCCACCGAACGCATCCCTGCTGATTTCGCTGCATACACAGCCGCCACGATATGATTGGAATACGCTCCCCCAAAAGTAACAATCCCGGGCGCATCCCGGTTACGAGCCTGCCGCAGATACCCGCTGAGTTTAAACCATTTATTGCCGGAAACAACGGGGTGTATGGTATCCAGGCGCAATACATCGAGCTGCACTCCCGGCGTTGCCACTGCCGGTATTACATGTGTGTTGATATTGCCTACGGAGAAGATCATATTGAATGCTGTAACAGAAAAAGGCATACACTTTCCCGACAGTTTATGATCCTGCCAGGAAAACCAACGAGCCAAAAAGCTTCCAGACCCGTAACGTGTAGAATGGTGTAACGCCTGCGCTGCTGAACGTAGTGTGCCAGAGATACTGGATTGGGATATTTTAAAACCAACGCGCTCCGTATGATGATGTACGATGAGAACGTACGCTATTTATCCATCACCGCTGCAGCGTGCAGGTATTCTTTATTCAGCCGGGCGATGTTATCCAGCGATATTTCTTTCGGACAAACCGCTTCGCATGCACCGGTATTGGTGCAAGCTCCAAACCCTTCCTTATCCATTTGTGCTATCATATTAAGCACCCTCGACTTTTTCTCGGGCGCTCCCTGTGGCAGTAAGGCCAGGTGAGAAACTTTAGCAGCCACGAACAACATGGCTGAACTGTTCTTACAGGCCGCTACGCAAGCTCCGCAACCAATGCACGCTGCTGCTGCAAAAGCCTGATCGGCCTTCTCCTTTTCGATGGGAATGCTGTTCCCGTCCTGCGCATTACCGGTGTTTACCGAAACGAAACCGCCGGCCTGAATAATCCGGTCAAATGCCCCCCGTTCCACGGTAAGGTCTTTCAGCACCGGAAAAGCATTGGCGCGCCAGGGCTCCACCACTATGGTATCGCCATCTTTAAAAGCACGCATGTGCAACTGGCAGGTGGTGGTGGCATGCCAGGGACCGTGCGGACGGCCATTGATATACATGGAGCACATACCACAAATACCTTCCCGGCAATCGTGGTCAAAAGCTATAGGCTCTTTACCCTCCTCGATCAACTGCTCGTTCAACACATCGAACATTTCCAGGAAAGACATCTCGGAAGAAATGTTCTTCACCTGATAGGTTTCAAAGCTGCCCCTTGTGTCTTTATTCTTTTGTTTCCAGACTTTCAACGTCAGGTTCATATTATAATGTTCCATAGCAATTAATGCATTAATTTGGAGATTAGAGAATTTGAAAATCCAAACAGAATCCCGCGTACCGGTCCCGGAACCCTTCGTTACAAATTACTTATAGTTCCGCTGTGTTGGCTTTATCAACTCGTAGTTCAGTTCCTCCTTATTCAGTTTCCAGTTGCTTTCACCCTCGTATTCCCAGGCAGAAACGTACATGAACCGATCATCATGACGAAGGGCTTCTCCTTCTTCGGTCTGGCTCTCTTCGCGAAAATGTCCACCACAGCTTTCTGCTCTTTCCAGGGCGTCTATGCACATCAATTCTCCCAATTCCAGGAAATCGGCTACCCGGTTGGCCTTGTCCAGTTCGGGATTCATTTCGTTGATTTCACCGGGCAACCGGAGGTCTTGCCAGAACTCCTTTCGCAACGCCCTGATCTCTTCAATCGCTTCTTTCAGTCCCTGCTCATTGCGCGCCATACCGCATTTGTTCCACATGATCTTACCCAGCCGCTTGTGGAAGCTTTCCACCGATTGTTTTCCCTTGATGTTCATCAGGGTTTCAATCCGTTCGCGCACCGCTTTTTCCGCAGTTTCAAAGGCTTCGTGCGTAGTGGGAATTGGTTGGGTTGCTATATCGTCTGCCAGGTAATTTCCCAGCGTATAAGGAATCACAAAATAGCCGTCTGCCAATCCCTGCATCAATGCAGACGCGCCCAGGCGGTTAGCGCCGTGATCACTGAAATTACATTCGCCCAGCGCATACAATCCTTTCACGGAAGTCATCAATTCATAATCCACCCATAAGCCGCCCATTGTATAATGTACCGCAGGGTATATGCGCATCGGCACCTCATACGGATTCTCTCCGGTGATTTTTTCGTACATATCAAACAGGTTGCCATATTCTTCCTTCACCACTTCCTTGCCCAGCCTGATCAAAGTATCAGTATCGGGATTTTCAATACCCTGTTTGTTGGCTTCCGCCCTGCCGTATTTATTGATGAGGTTGTATTTGAAATCAAGATACACCGCCTGTTTGGTGGTTCCCACGCCGTATCCGGCATCGCATCTTTCTTTTGCTGCCCGCGATGCTACATCACGTGGCACCAGGTTACCGAAGGCAGGGTATCTGCGCTCCAGGTAATAATCCCGCTCATCTTCGGGTATATCGTTGGCTTTACGATTATCGTCTTTTTTCTTAGGTACCCAAATCCTGCCGTCGTTCCGGAGCGATTCCGACATCAATGTCAGCTTCGACTGGTGATCGCCTGTTACCGGTATACAGGTAGGGTGAATTTGTGTAAAGCAGGGATTGCCAAAGTACGCACCTTTTTTATGCGCTTTCCATATAGCCGTAACGTTGCTGCCCATGGCATTGGTGGAAAGGTAAAATACGTTGCCATAACCGCCTGTGCATAATAATACAGCATGACCAAAATGGCGTTCCAGTTCTCCGGTCACCAGATTGCGGCATATAATACCCCTTGCCTTTCCGTCGATGGTTACTACCTCCAGCATTTCGTGGCGGGTGTACATTTTCACATTGCCAAGCGCCACCTGCCTTTCCAGCGCCTGGTAAGCGCCTATCAACAATTGCTGCCCGGTTTGTCCCGCAGCATAAAAAGTTCGTTTTACCTGTGTACCGCCAAAAGAACGGTTGTTCAGCAGCCCCCCATATTCCCTGGCGAAAGGCACACCCTGGGCAACGCATTGATCGATGATGTTCACACTCACTTCTGCCAGACGGTGCACATTTGCTTCCCGGGCACGGTAATCGCCTCCTTTGATGGTATCATAAAAAAGACGGAAAACAGAATCTCCGTCGTTTTGATAATTTTTTGCTGCGTTGATCCCTCCCTGCGCAGCGATGGAATGCGCCCGGCGGGGAGAATCCTGAAAACAGTAAGCTTTTACACGATATCCCAGTTCGCCGAGTGAAGCAGCAGCCGAAGCGCCTGCCAAACCGGTTCCCACCACTATTACTTCCAGTTTTCTTTTATTGGCAGGATTCACCAGCTTCACATGTCCTTTATAATCTTCCCATTTGCTTTCCAGTGGTCCTGCAGGTATTCTTGAATCCAGCATAATATTGTATACGTTGTTTTGTAATATTACCTATTCGTGTTCTTTATTCAACGCTATTTCACCCAGCCCAGGTATATTGATACCGGCATCATAGCAAAAACCAGCGGTACGACGATCGAAAATGCTACTCCCGCGCCCTGCACCAGTTTTACATAACGCTTATTGTGCAGCCCGAGGGTTCTGAACGCGCTGCTAAACCCATGCAGCAGGTGATACGCCAGCGAAATACAGCCCAACACATATAAAATAACAACAATTCCGGATTGAAATACAATGATCATTTCCTTGTACAGATCGTGATACACCGTGGTGTCGCCTGCATATTCCACATGCTGCAGTTCCTGTATACCAGCTATACCACCCAGGCGGCTGGGCGTCCAGAAATGATAAATATGCATAATAAGAAAAAGTAAAATAAGCGTGCCGAGCAGCCCCATGCTGCGGCTATACCACTTGCTGCCCCTGTTGCCCAACGGTACTTCGTATTTGATATTCCGCTTGCTCCGGTTCTGGAGTTCCAGCATGATGCCCTGTACTATATGGAGGATAATGCCGATAAACAGCCCCACTTCTGCTATCCGGATTACTACAGTACTACCCATAAAGCGGGCAGCCCGGTTGAACATAGCGCCATCGTCGTTGGCCCAAATGCAGGCATTCAAACCGACATGTATTACCAAAAATGCTATCAGTGAAACACCGGTCAGCGCCATTACAAATTTTTTCCCTACAGAGGAAGTGAAGAGTTGTTTCCAGGTCATATCAGAAGAAGTGGTTAAGATGAACTTCGCAAAAATAACACACAAACACGGTAAAAAAACAGTTTGCCATTTTTTTTACTCCTTCAACCGGTTATGCATACGATCATCTATAGTTTGAAATAAATGTTGTGGTTGCAAGGTACGCCAATCAGGCAAGTCCATCAGTTCTATGTATCGGTGCAGGCGTGCATGATTAAAATCATACTGCGATTGCTCGGGCATATTCAAAATCACGGCCCAGCCTCCTTCCTCATTCAGCTCCTGAAACCAGTCTTCATAATAGGCATCGTCGCTGCTATGGAAATTGAGCACATTTTCCGTAACCAACACAAAGTGTTTGATTCCTTCGTAAAAGAGCGTATCCGTCACTTCACGACGCAGGGTTTGAATATCGTTTTCTATGGCATCATTCCATTCCCCTATCAACTCTATCACAGCAAACCCCAGTTCATAGTCGGCATACAATATTTTCAGATACAAAGTGCGGGAGCCAAACTCATCCCATTGCGGGTGCAAATAATAATTGTATACGGTATGGGAAAAAACAAATTCGCTGTATTCCCTACCGAAAAACGGCGATCGCTGGTCTGTTTCAGCAGTATAAAGATGCCTCCAGTTATAAAATGGTTCTATTTCATGCATGCGCTACCTTCCTTCCCGGTCAAATGTATTGAAGAATAGGCAGAAGTAAAAACAAAGTTCAGACAAAACCGCCGCTGTACCGGTGCTGCAAAAAAGCCACCTCTCGTAGGATGGGTATCGGCTGGTTGAATACACACCACAAGATTGTTTTGCTGAATTCATTCACAGGTAACACACAAAATCCGGCAATAACCTACCTTTATCAGGATTTGTACAGGGGCTACGGGTAAGCAGTGCGTAACGCGGCAGGCCGTTGCCGGCAAACGCCGGTGGAAGATTTTTTTGCACAAAGTATATGCAGGAGAAACAGCAAGGCTGTCTGCTAACCGGTATACCCTGTACGATGGCCTCATCAAAACAATATAACCATGCCAAACAAACTATCTACGTCGTTTCGCGCTGCGCTGCTATTGTGTACCGTGCTGTTTTTTTCTGCTACTGCAGCGATAGCGCAACATAGGGTGACCATTTTAAGCTACAACATATTTCATGGAGAAGACCTGTACCGGAAGCAACCTAACCTCGACAGCGTGGCGGCGCTGATCAACGAACTGAAACCAGATCTGGTGGCGCTGCAGGAGGTAGACAGTATGACCGGCCGTTCTGAAAGGGTATATGGAAAGAGAATAGATTATATCCGCTTATTAGCTGAAAAAACCCAGATGCATGGGTACTTCGGAAAAGCCATGGATTTTGATGGCGGCGGTTACGGCGAAGGCGTACTTACCCGGAAAAAGGCTCAAACCAGTACCCACCTGCTGCCCATTCCCTCCGGTGGTGAACCGCGGTCTATGATAAAAGTTGTGTACCCGGTAGCTGCCAACAAAACGCTGGTATTCGGCGCCACCCATCTTTGTCACCAGCACATGCCCAATAAGCTGGCCCAGGTAGAAAAGCTGAACGAGCTACTGAGTAACCCATCGCTGCCAGCCCTTCTTGCCGGAGACCTGAATTTTACACCAGCCGATGAACCTTACCGCATGCTGCAACCGAACTGGAAGGATGCCGCTGTTACGGCAGGCGATACCGCCGCCACTTATCCTACAGATGCACCGGAGAGGCGGATCGATTACCTGTGGCTGAGCAAGCAGCACAACTGGAAGATCATCGATTACCGTGTATTGCCGCAACCCCACTCCGACCATCTGGCCATTCTGCTGACCGTGGAAATAGAATAGTACTTCAACATTTCGGAAAAGCTGTAAAACCAGGGTCACCCCAAGAAAGCGTACCGCAATGTATACCCCGTTGAAGCTATCATGAACAACAAAAGATATATGCATGAAACAATTTTTTCTTATCGCTTTATTACCCTCCTTATGGTGTATGAACAGTTGCTCTACACCAAATGCCACCAGCGCAACAAAAGCGCTTTCATTTGCTCCCAATAGCGTGGTAGCCCACCGCGGCGCTTTCAAGAAAAACAACCTGCCCGAAAATTCTATTGCGTCGCTTAAAGAAGCCATCCGGCTGGGTTGCACCGGAAGCGAATTTGATGTCCATTTCACCGCCGACGACTCACTGGTGGTAGCGCACGACAATACCCACTTCGGTAAAACCATTGCCACCAGCAGTTATGCCGCCTTAATAACAGACAAGCTCTCCAATGGCGAAAAATTGCCCACCGCCAGAGCATACCTGCTGGAAGGAATGAAACAGCAGCAAACCATGCTGGTTTTCGAATTGAAACCTTCTGTGGTAAGTCCGGAGCGGGGGCAAGTTGCCGCACAGAAAGCCGTGGAACTGGTGAAGGAGCTCAATGCGCAGCCATGGATCATGTACATCAGTTTCGATTACGATATGCTGAAAAAAATAATAGCCCTCGACCCGACGGCCAAAACCGCCTACCTAAATGGCGACAAGTCTCCCCTGGAGGTAAAAAAAGACGGAATCTGGGGAATAGACTATAACCACAGGGTTTTTCAAAACAACCCCGGCTGGATACAGGAAGCAAAGGACAATCAGGTGAATCTGAACGTTTGGACGGTAAACAAAGAAGAGGACCTGCAATGGTATATTGACCAAAAGTTTGACTACATTACCACAGATGAACCGGAATTATTATTGAAAATGTTAACCAACGTTAAATAACCGGGATATTCCCAAATTCGAAAAGCATTTTACCTTATTTAACATTTTTATTACGCCGTTGCGTTGTAGTTTTGTGGAACAAGCAATCTAATAGATATTAGATATAAATTTTCTCATAAGCAGTTAGTTTTGGTAAAGCCCCGCTATTCTTGGCGGGGCGATTTTTTTGGGGTATGTATGGCAAGGGGACGTCAGTTTAAAAGTTGTTCACTTGGGTGACGACCCTGCAGATACAGATCGGTTTTATTATAGAGTGACTTTAGAGTCTCCGTATATTTCAGTTTTATATACAACAGAAGCTGTCTTCGTGGAGACATTTTTCAGACCTCCAACAGGTTGTGTGTTTTTTCCAAGTGTAGCTGGGATGGAAGATTTAATGGTATAGCTCAGGCGGCGGACACATACACGTACTTTTGTAAATATAGATTCAACGAATCTAAAATGGAAACCCAAATATCTACGATCAACTTGATTAAATAGGGTGTGTAAATGTGGATGCTAAGTTCCTTAAATAGTAGCCTCCGGAGTTTCCTATAGGGGGGTAATTAGTTATTTACAACGGAATGCAGAGAAATCGTAAGCGAACAATGTCAGCAACGCTTTTTTTCTGCTATGCACTGCAGTAAGGAAGCGCTTTTACAATTGCAGAACCTGCATGCGAACTTGTTTGACAACAGGAGCTGCGTGTATGGCTTAAAACGGATACCCGATCCCGATATTATACACCAGGTTTTGCCGCAACCACTGGCCGTTGCCGAAGTTGATCTGATCAAATACCCAGCGTTCTTTTTCGGGCAGCCAGGGCTTTCTTACGGGAAAGGCCACGTCGAGCCGAAGTACCAGAAAGGAAATATCCAGCCTTATACCTGCCCCCACGCCCACTGCCAGCTCCTTCAGAAAGTTCCTGGTGAACTCCGCGCCCGTTTTGTTGTCGTTTTTATTGTACAGCCAGATATTGCCGGCATCTGCAAACAAAGCACCCTGCACAATACTGAAGAGTTTTGCCCTCAGTTCGGAATTGAGCTCCAGTTTAATATCGCCCGATTGGTCGGGCAGTATCCGGTTATTCTCATCGTTGTAATAGGTACCCGGGCCCAATGCCCTGCTTCTGAATGCCCGGATACTGTTGGTACCACCGGAAAAAAACTGCTTGATAAAAGGCAGTTCCCGCGAATTGCCGTAAGGTAGCCCCAGGCCAATAATAACCCGGTTGGCCCAGGTGTTTTTAGCCGAGAGCCGCATGTAGTGCCGTATATCCGTTTCAAGCTTTACGTATTGAGAAAATACGGAACCCAATATACGTTTGGGGTCATTGGGTGAGCGGGCCCCGGTCAGCAGACCGGCTATATTGCCTGAAAAGTCGAGGTTGCCATTGAAATACCATCCACGGAACAAGCTGCTGCCCGTTGTCTGGTTATAATTGTAATTATAATTGGAACCGATGATGAACTGCCGTTCCACCACTTTTGCAAGTGCCGGATTGGTGGCCATACTGTCCATATACAGCCGGGTAATGTATCTGGGTTGTACAAAATTGATGGCTATGGGGTTAAACTCATGTTCTTTCGTGATGGTTTCCTTCCAGGCATATCCGAAACCAGCCCGGAATGAATTCATGGCATACAACTGTTCCTTCACCAGTATATCGTAAGCCAGCAGCGCATTGGTTTTGGGGATAAAACCGCTACGCGTATTGATCAGCACAAAAGGAATCAGGAAGCGCGGAAAACTGAGTCTGGATTCAAGTCCGGCCCTATAGGTGTTGAAGCCGCGTAGCTGACCGCCTACCTGTACTTCAAACCCTCCGGTTGCGTTGATGGTCAGTTGTTCGCCACCGCGGAAGGTATTCCGGTGCCGCCAGCCAATCGTGAGGGCCGACCCGGTGAGATTATTGGACTTTGTATTGGCATTGACATCGAACCGGATCGATTTCCGGGGCAGGGCCGTGAGTTGATAGACCACATCGAGCCTGGCGGAATCATTCACCTGCTTCGGTTCAAAACTGTTTTTCACAAACTTAAAAACACCCAGGTTTACCAGCCGGTTGATGCTCTGCAACTGGGCCCTGCGGGTATAGGTATCGCCGGGGTAAAACCGCACTGCCTGCTGAAACATCTTGGGCTTATAGGTATTTCTCCGGTCTATAACATAGTAACCTTTGTAATACACAGCACCGCGGCGGGTAGTATCTCCCGATCCGGCAGCCAGGCGGTAGCCGGGATAAATGTAAATATTATTAATCGTGTACACCTTTCTGGCGATGTCTGGCGTAGCGGGTTTTACCTTCAGGTAGAGGTCTACCGTACGATCGCCAATGGTACTGTCGGCTTCTATCATCAGGTAATCGGGATCGAAATAATAATATCCGCGGTCTTTCAGGAATGCATCTATTCGTTCCCGTTCGGCTTTGATGGTGGCAAGATTAAAATACTGGCCCGGCTTGAGCGGGGTTTGCTCAAATGCTGCGGAAATGTCTTTGTACAAAGCTGTGCTGTCTGCATCCAGCACCACTTTCCTGATCGCATACCGGTGACCGGTATTTACTTCGTAGACGGCTCGCGCCTTTTTATTATGCACGATGGTGTCGCCGGTGACCACGCTGCCGAAGTAACCTTTGTTTTCCAGGGTGCTTTGCAACACCCGGTTGTTAAAGTCGAGGTTTACTTCACTCAGCAGCACGGGTGGTTCTCCCCACTTGTATTTCATTCTACCTGCCAGCGAGTTCTCGCGTTTGGGGTTACCAGCCAGATTGTAAAACATCAACTTAAAAGGTATGCCGAGGAATCGTTTGTTCGGAACAGGCCTAACCAGTTCAGACAATTCCTCTTCCACCGCTTTTCGCTCTTTTTTATGCACTTTTCTATCCATCACTTCCACGCGGGCACCTCTGTACAACGCCTCGCCCGGCGGCAGTTTGGCTGTAGTACTGCAGCTTGTGACCGCTCCCATCCATACGAGGCATGCAATAATATGTAGCCACTTATTCCTCATTCAATGTACCTCCCTGTTGTTTGATGGAGCCGGCTTGCTTTCTTCTTTCCTCTCTTTGTTGTTCCCGCTGTTTTTTTCTGTCTTCCGGCGTTCGGCGCTTCCGGAAAATTTCTCTGAACCGGTTGTAGTCCATTGTAATCGTGAAGCCCACCCCTGTTTCTATCACGTATCCTTCAATAATGCCCTGGTAGTCGTTATTGCGGTATCCTCTTAACATATACCTTCCATCTTCGGTTAGCCGGTACTGTATATTTACATTACCGGCAATATTGCTGCCACGGTTCTGGGCGGCCTGCGGACCATCCAGTTCAAAATTTGAACCCACCGTTACGGTAAGCCGGTCGTTAAACATGCGTTTGGACAAGCCCACATTGAGGTCGGTACGTTCCTGCCTTTCACCGGTGGTAAAATCTTCGGTGGATTCGAGGTCAAAATTGATGTCTATTCCTTTAATGATATCCGCTGCCCAGCGGTTCAGTTGATCGGCCATTATCTTATTCACGCTCTGCCGAACCATGGTAGCGGCACTGGCGCCTCCACTGGCAGTAAAGGGATCCTCCGCCACAAACCTGTTCAGCAATAGTAATGCAAACACCTGCTTGTTCATTTCTGCCTCATCCTGCCGCATCATATCCAGTTTCGTCTTCACGTTGCTTACGATATCCGATGAAATGCCGGTGGTTTTATCTTCCGGTAATACAATGTCGAAACTGATCCGGGGACGCATCAGCTCTCCTTCCATCTTCAACAACACGTTAAAGGGAAGCCGTTGCAGGTATTTGTTGCGCTCGGCCGACTGCACTTCTGCCCCTAACTGGTTTTTCACCAGATCGAGCGGGGCTGTGGTAGCAGTGTATATCGCAGTAATGTCTACCGTAGCATCGGTAGGTTCTCCCCCCCAGGTAATCTTACTGCCTTTATCTATCTGAAACGACCTTTTCAGCATATTGAAGCTGAAGTCGTAGCTTCCTTTGTCGATTTCGTACACACCCGACATGGTTATTTCCCCGCCAGGGGCTACATCCACATTCAATTGCGCGCCTCCCTTTACCTTCAATTGGTCGCCGCTTCCCTGGTCTACGATCACCGTAAAATCCGCTTCCTTGTCTACCTCTGCATTTACCGACACCTTCATGCCGCGTACGGCGGTCGTATTGAGCGAATCATAGCGTACCAGGAATAAGGAATCGTTTTTCCCGGCAGATTTATCCACAAATACCACCACTCCTTCCCTTTCTACCACACCGGGTTCTTCCTGTGGCAATACAACAGTCATGGCTGTTTTGTCATTTATCCGTAGGCGCCCGTCAATCTCAGGTGCGGTATCGGTGCCCTTTATCCGCAGGTTGGCATCGAACACCAACTTGCCGTAAAAAACATCGTTGTCTTTGCGGGTACTGTTGAGCGCACTGAAGTTATCAGCCCGCAGTGTGAGGTCGAGGTTGTAGTTGGTAAAACCGGTAGTAGCCGCAAGACCGTCCAACGTCAGTTCATTACCCGTATCATCTTTCACACCGAACCGGTTGAATCTGATACCCTCTTCGTTCACCGTCAGTTGCTGCTGATCAATATTAAAATTGCTGTTCAGCATGCTCACATTCACTATGGCTTTATCAAAATTCAGGTAGCCGTTCACCTGCGGTTGTTTTGCAGTACCGGCAACAGCGAACTGTCCGTTAACCGCGCCGGACGCATTGCTTAGCATACCGCCCGAAAGCGTTTGTACCGTCGACAAGGGGAGCGTTGCTATATCCAGATTCATATCAAAACGGCTGCTGCCTGTTTCATAGGTTCCGGACACCTTCAGATCGTTGCCCTTTCCATTCAGCGCTATATCTGCGCGGTAGGTATTCCCCAGGGTATTGTCTACTTTTACCAGCAGGTTTCCCACGGTATCCTGTTTCATCGACAAATCGTCGATACGGAGATCCCCCACAAAAACGGGTTGCGAGGTAATATCCCGAAAAGCCACTTCCCCGTTGAGACTGCCGTTGACTCCCAATGAGTCTGACTGCACAAACCCGGTAATGGTAGACAGTTTGAAATCCTGGAACTGCAACTGCAGCGGTGCATTGAGTTCGTCGGAGACGCTTTGTATTTTAATTGCCTGCCCTTCCTTTTCAATGGCAACATTACGGGCGTGTATATCGCCATGGGCTATGGTTATCTTGTTATCATCCGGTGCGTTCCACGACTGGTAGTTCAGCAACAGGCTGTCCGGAGACAATGATATATCGTATATGCCGTTCTCGGTTTGCGCCAATAGCAGGTTGAGATGGTATTTTTCTGTTTCTTCTCTGTCGCGCAGATGGATCACTACATCCGCTTTGTTATCGGCAACGGTTCCCTTAATCTGGCTGTTGAACAACTGCACCATGTCGCCTGATTGCAGGCGCTGCACAGCGGTATTAAAAACAAGCGCTGTATCCTGTGTTTGCGCACTCACCAACAGATTGCTCAGGTTCGTAGCGCCGTATACGATCGCAGGGGCATGCAGGTTGAGGTACCAACCGTTGTCAGAGGTAAACCGGCTGTCGAGCCTAACAGAGTCCAGACGTGTAAGCGCCGGCACCAATGCGTTCAAAACGGGGCTTTGATGGATGCCGGCCTGTAGTGTAAAGTTGAAATCACCGGGTGTTTTGCGTCCTGCCGTATCCATCGAAAAATAGGGCTGTATGAGCCGGGGAAGTATATCACCCATTTCTGTGAGCCGGTATTTGCCCTGCAACAATGCGTTGAATACATCGCTTTCGAGTGCAATGAATTGCAGGCTGTCTTTATATCCCGCTTCCATTTTTACGCTGTCCAGTTGTACCCGGTGCTGATTGTGCACGAGCAATGATTGTAGTATAAACAGTTTTCCCTGCAGGCTATCGGGATGGGTAGACGAAAAATCAAGATCGAGGTTACCCCGGTATATCAATGCATCATTTGTCAGGTGCAGGGGCCGGGTTTTAATGCTATCTATACCAGCCTTCAACTGCAGTGCAGGATAGGTCTGTGAAAGGTCTGCCGCTGCTGCCAGCGTAACATGGATATTGGGATCTGCAATCGCTGCATTAATGGTAGCCTGCTGCCGGGCGATGCTTCCGTCTAACCGCAGATCTTCGTATCGATAGTTGTTCACCACCGCCGCTATGAGCTTACCTGAAAATACGGCATCTGCATGCTGGAGATCGTATCCTTGTCCCTTGGCCGTAACCGTTAGGGAAACGGGGCCCAGGTTTTCTTTTTGCTGCAACAGGGTACCTATATCCAATTCGTGTGTTTGTACGTTGAGATCGTAAACGGCTTTTTCCGGATCGGCAATATCCTGCAAGTGACCTGTCAGGCCTGCGCTGCCCAAACTGGTTTGCAGTTCCAAGGCCGTGTACAACTTTCCACCCGCGCCCTGCAGCCGACCTGCGAGCTGGAGCTGCTCGGGCAGGGTGATATTATCCGGCAGCGTGCCCGGCGGAAGCAGTTTATGCAGATCGCTGCGCGATGTAGTCAACCGGCGGATATGCAGATCGCCCCCCATGCGATTCATATCGGCAGCATTGCGCAAATGGCCGCTGATGTCTACCACCGTGTGTCCCAGGCCTGCTATCCTGCATGCGGCTATATGGAGATCGTTGATGCCCCCCTTAATGTGGCTGTTGATCCTCAACACGTCTCCTGCATCAGCAAAGCCCTGCTCCAGGTCGAGTGTCGGCACAAACGTCAATACATCTTTCAGGTGCAGGCGGCTGTCGTCCAGTTGCAGATCGAACCGGAGTTGTCCGATGTCTTTTTGCAAAGCAGCTATGGAAGGATATTGTATCGAGACAGAACGTTTGATTTCCGTAAGCGGCGTTTTCAGCAGGAGATTTTTCAGATAAGCCTGGGTAGACGCGTATAAAAAATCTGCTTGCAGATCGGTTAATTCGAAGCCACTCTGTTCCTTTAAACTGCCTTTGGTTACAGTACCGGCAATGCTATCGCTGTTGTATATAAGGTTGTTGGCATGCAGCGTAAGATCGTCCAGCTTCAGGTGCATGTAATCCATGCCTTTTGGCTGCACAGGGGCATTGCTGTCGTCGAACTGAAACCGGTTGTTGTTGAATTCTACAGCACCTAAGCGAACCTGCCATGTGTCTTCCTCACTATCTGCGGGTTTTTCTATTTCAGAGGCAGGCGGCTGTTCCTCTTCCCCGCCAGACTTTCCCATACGAACGATGGCTGTAGTATTGTCCAAATGCAGTGCCTCTATCGCTATGCGTTTTCGTTGCAGGTCCAGCTCCCGGGGGGTAATAGACAAATTGCCCAACTGTACCATGCCATACAAGGCGGCGGGTATACTGTTATAAGTGATGTCAACATCCTGCAACTGGATGTTGCCGAGTTGCAGCACAGGCAGCGCTGCCGCAGCGGTGGTATCGGTTGCGGAGGGTGGAACATCGGCGGCTACCACCAGTGGAGGCTGCTGGTGTACCACAGCGTGTACCTGCCCCAGCGCCAGGCTTTCGACACCAAACTTCATTTCGCCGGGGTTGAATTCGCTGATCTGCGCTGCAAAGGAGCCCCAGTGCAGACTTACATCATACCCTGTTACATCGTCTTTGTATATTGCCCTTATATTCTTCCACTGCAGTTTTCCGATTTCGATGGGCAGGGAACCGGAACTTTCCTCACTTGTTGTTTTGGGGCTGTCGGAAGCAAAAGCGTCTGCAATATACTGGAAGTTGAAAGTGGTATCCGGTAACAGGCGGTTTACTTTGGCGGTAATATCATTCAAATCTATTGAACTCACTACTATAGCACGGCCTGTGATCAGCTTCCAGATACCTATATCCACATGAATGCTGCCTGCGTGGAGCAGTGTATCTCCCGTCTGGTCTTCGATATAAATGCCATTGATGTTGACGGTTTTGGGAAGGCCGATATAAATCTTATCTACAGCCACCTTTGTGCCTATTTTTCCCTGGAGATAATGTACAGCCTGCTGCTTGATGAAGTCCTGTACAGGCGGCAGCAGTACAGACAAACACAGCAACACCAGCAGCAGTACCGCGAAAAGTACTACCCGGAGTACCCTGCGAATGATTTTTCTGGCCGTATTACTGCTGTGTACTTCTTTTTGCATAATGTTTCAATACCGTAGGCAACGGCTGGCGGCGGGCATGCAATCGCTTCGCAACAGATCGCACCGGCCATACAGTTTCGTATTGCAGCCGATATGAATCGAGGCAACGATTTTCGACGACAACCAGCGTGGTATCTGGTATGCAAAATAACAACCAAAAATATGCGGAAGCGTGTTTCCGGCGGTAATTAGTGAAAACAATCGTAAACAGCCGGTAAAACTTCTGTTTTTTTTAACAAAACCAGGTCCGGTTTACTGTGCCCACAGTCTCGCGCCGCCTTTAATGCCATCCTGGTTGTTAGCGAGCGATATATTGGCGTCGAGCTTGAACTTTATCTTCTTGGCGTTTCCGCCGCTGATGTACAGGCGATCGTAATTGAATACGGTTTTAAGGATATCAATTACCTTTTCCATCCGTTTGTTCCATTTTTCCTCTCCTATCTTCAGCAGTGTTTTTTCACCAATATAGTTGTCGTAGTTTTCTCCCTTCGATATGTTGACCGGGAGCTGCGATAACTCGAGGTGTGGCAATAATACCCCATCGTGGAGGAGCGCCGTGCCGAAGCCGGTACCCAACGTAATCACCATTTCCAGCCCCTTTCCGCTTACGATGCCGATTCCCTGAAAATCAGCGTCGTTCACTACTCTGCAGGGCTTGCCCAGCAATTTTTGAATACGCTCTTCCAGTTTTGTATTTTTCCAGGCATCGGTACCCAGATTAGGGGCTGTACATACAATGCCTCTTTTTACATAACCGGGAAATCCGACGGATATTTTCTCGTATCCGGCGAAAGCAGACGCAAGCTGATGGATGGTTTTCAGTACATTGGCGGGGGTGGAAGGCTGCGGCGTGGCCAACCTTTTGTATTCCTCCAGTAGTTGTCCTTTGCTGTCTAACACGGTGGCTTTCACTTTCGATCCGCCGATATCGATGCTTAAAATTCTTCCTTTTGATGCCATACGTTTCGATTAGAATCTGTTGATGCACCTAAAAGTATGGATTTGAACTTTTTTCGGCTCAAATCGCCTGAAAGTTTTTCAACATTTTTTTCATAGTGTATAAAAACGCTATGGATTTGCTGTTTCCCCGAAGAGGGCTCTGAAGGAATGCCAGGGCGTATTTTCGCCATTCGATGCGTCTTTGGTATGCTGGTAAAACCCTCGTAAAAACGGCTGTACTCCGGACCATACGGTTTGCACCACGCCATAAAAATTCTCTTTCATACGTGGTGTGGAATGCTCCCGGAAGTTGATCATATCCTGCAGTTGTATAGCGGCAATCTCCGGGTTGCGCCAGGGGCAGGTGACCACCCTGAGCCCCTTCATGGCAAAGTACACAGCCGTTTTGTCCGGCCGCTCGTAATGCCAGTCGCAGATCACCACATCGCGGGGTATCATGTCTATGGCCGCATGGGTGCCATTGGTGCTGGCTTCCCACATACCCAGTCCGGTGGCATTGCCGTCCAATAGCCTATCGCCCCATATCCATAGTTCCCTGTCCGACAAAAAGAGGTGATTGCGTATTTTGCTCACCTCGTCCGCGAACAGCCGGGCTCTGTCTTTTCCTTTGCAACGGGGGCATTTATCATCCCCTATATAGAACACTTCATCCATTCCGGCGTGAAAGGCCGTGGCTTCGAATACATCGCAGATTTCATCTACCATCGCCCATACAATCCTGTGCACGTCGGGGTGCAGCGGACAGTAACTTTTGCAATACAAACCATCGTCGTTGGGCCATTTGTATTTTTCGGGCATTTTCACATGCGGTGTTTCATCAAACTGGGGATACACGCGCAGCAAATTGAGCGTGGTTTCCGCCCACGACTGGTGCCCCAGCAGATTGATCTGGGGAATAATGCGGATGCCGCCAGCTTTACAGGCTGCTACGATCTTTTTAACGTCTTCCCTGGAAAGCGCATGCTCGTCTCTGAGTTCGGGATGCGACTCATACTGATAGTTGTAATCTACCCGCAGTATAAGGGTATTGATCCTCCGGGGTACGAGTTCTTCAGTGATAAATGTTACAAAGGAATCCAGCGCCTGCGGGGGCGGCGCTGCTATAGCCAGTCCGCGCACCGGCAAGGTGCTGTCCGGATGTGTTTGCGACACTGCCTGCACAGTAGCCAGCCAGCCGATCATTAGTATCAGGTATCTCATTACAGAAGAGTTGGTGAAGAAAAGAGTAAGATACGAAATTTGGAAATGCTCACCCGGCTGCTTTCCATCACTGTTTTCCTTCCAGCAGTGCGGCAATCTGCCGGTAACCGGCTTTGCGGGCATGCTGCCATGCGGTGATGCCGTTTTTATCCGGTATGGTGGTATCGCAACCGGCTGCTATCAATATCCGAACCACTTCCGCATAGGTTTCACTGCCATCGCCCAGCACCACAGCTTCCATCAAAGCCGTCCAGCCCAGGCGATTCACATGGTTGACCGGAAAGCCGGGCGTATTGGCCAGCAGCCGAACGGTTGCTATATGTCCCCGTTCGCAGGCAGGTATCAGTGCCGTGCCGTTATAACGGTTAAACACGTCAAAGCGGGCGCCATGCCTGAGGAACAATTCCAGCAGTGCTGTCTGCCCAGTAGCGCCTGCGTATAAAAAAGGACTGTCTTTGATGGCATCCTGCTGGTTTACATCTGCTCCGTGCTTTACCAGCAGCCTTGCCATTTCCGATTGTTTATTTCGGGTAGCGATCAGCAGCAGGTTGCGTTGCTGCTTGTCTACCGTATTTACATCGGCGCCTTTTTGCAAAGCTGATTGCACGGTACGCAAATCATTCTTTTCAACCGCCGTTATCAATGATGAAGTTTGCATAATGGCTGATTCAGGTGAAATTCCACCATTCATTAATATCGTTAACAACAACAAATATCCCATCTTACTGTATTGTAACGGTTATACAACAGCACCTACCGCATCCGATCAATCACCGCCATCCGGCGAGGGAAAAGTACTGACAGCAACAGCTTGTCCACCTTCATCCCGCAATATAGTGAAATGCGCACATGTGAGGTCGATACCGGCTTCCTGATAGAGTATCTGAATATTTTTATGCAGTTCAGAGTAAATGGTATCCATTTCGTTCGGAAGCTTTGTATAGGCGTTCAACTGATAGGTGGCGTAAAATTCACCCAGTTCCAGTTGAAAGACGAATGGTACGGGGATATGCTCCACCCCACGGGTGCGAAGTGCAGCCCGCATCAGCAGCTCCTCGTTCTGCTTCCACGATACCTGGTAGCCCATCGTAAGTCTGGTATGCAATATCAGTCCCTGGCTTTCTGCCTGCGACGAATAGTTTACGGCATTGGCAGCAAGTACATTGGCATTGGGGATGGTGACCTCTTCGTTTTTGATGGTACGTATTTTTGTAACCAGCATGGTTTTTTCCATTACATCGCCGGTGACATCACCGATTTTGACGCGATCGCCGATCTTGAAAGGACGCATATAAGTAATGATCAGCCCGGCTATCATATTACTGATGGAAGAAGAAGAACCGAACGAAATCAACACACCCAGGAACACCGATATGCCCTGAAAAGCGGGCGATCCGGAACCCGGCAGGTAAGGAAATATCACCACCAGCATGAAAATATATAACAAGAAGCGAACAATGCCGTAGGTGGTACGGGCAAAATCGCGGTGAAACCCCGGTATCTCCAGGTTGCCTTTCTCTACCTGGTCTGCAAAATACTTGATTATTTTAATGAGGTATCGTGTAAAAATAAATACCACCAGTATGGTGACGAAGTCGGGCAGAAAAGACACAAACGAATGAAAAATCTGTTTCGCGGGTGATATCACCCAGCCCAGCAGCGTTTCGGTATAAGGTTTGGTTTGCGGAAATACATTGAAAATTACGGGCAACGAAAAATACAACACCACTACTATGGCTACCATACGCAGGATACTGTGAAAACGTATCACCAGCGAAGCCTGTTGCGCAGGCGTAAACACTTTGAAAGAGCGAATAGAAATGCCGCGAAACACCTTTCGCCGGTGCTTAAACAAGTAGTGTTCCTGCCACTTGAAGAATATATTAATTATATAGATGATCAGAAATATGCCTGCGATGGTTAACAGCAGCCAGCCGATCCGTATCAACTGTTTGCGGAAACTGTTTTGCATTTTTTCCTGCTCTATGGCGTTTCCGATGGTATTGAAGTATTGTGTTGCCAACGCTTCTCTATCGATACCATACCACAGTGCATCCAGGTCTGTACAGGAGGCTATGATCCGGTTGTTTTTGTAAACGATATTGGTCATAC
The DNA here is from genome assembly GCA_037190905.1 of Agriterribacter sp. Classification (GTDB taxonomy): domain Bacteria; phylum Bacteroidota; class Bacteroidia; order Chitinophagales; family Chitinophagaceae; genus Agriterribacter. The sequence goes on from JBBCKG010000003.1 coordinate 400,698, forward strand.
CCTCCGTGGATACCAGCGATAACGAATCCCTGCTGAAGAAATCATCTTCGTACAGTTCACGCATACGCTCCATGGTACTGCGTGCCCTTTCGGACGCAGAAAAAGAGCCGATACCCGTATGTACATACAACAAGGTGTCCAGAAAGGGATGCACCGGAAAGCTGTCGCCTATGGCTTTTAACTGCTGAATGCGCTCCAGTTGTTCTTTTTGCCGGGCAATTTCTTTTTCTTCCAGTACGCGTAGCTTTTCTTCAAGATCGCTTCGCTCGCCTTTTCGGTCGGTACCCTTTAATTGTTTTTCCAGTTGCAGTTTCACGAGCGAATCGATCACCCGCTGGTTTTGCTCCTGCAGAATGAGTTTTTCAGTAAGCGTAATACTGTCTCTTTTACCAGTGCTGTCCTGAGCTGGCGCAACCATACCTATGAACAGGTATGACAAAAACAGTAGTATTCTTTTCACATGAATAACACGTATTTTTTTGCGGGATTGCCTAACTCCCTGGCGCGGACCTCTTTGATGCGTTCCCTTATGTGCAGAAAAAATGTACATAGCGTTTCATTTCCTGGTTGCTGAGTAAGATACGGCTGCATCGGCATACCGGCAATGGATGCCAACATACGTTCAGGTTAAGCCGAAAGTTAGCTCAAAATCCGATCGCCATTGCGAGTGCTGTTAGAGTTCTATCCGTTTTCAGCAAAGTCCCGGAAGAACGCCACTCAAACCATGCTTCCTTATCCCGAACGCAGGCTGATAAATAAATGCAATGTTACAAAACCCGGATTAAAACACCATACGAAGAAAGCCAAGCCATCAATTCCGGTAATAATCGCAGTTCTCGCGCGAAACAATATCGATGGGCATATAGTATCGTTGTTCCACCGCTGCATCTCCTACGATATGACGATATAAACTCATCACACTGCGATATCCCTGTTCTACAGGACGATGGCAAATAAGAAAATCGATCCAGCCATTTTTCAGGTAATGCAAATTGTCTGCTATAAGATCGTACCCCACTACTACCCTGTTGTTGATTTGATTTTTTTGCATAAACCCGGCTACAGCCCCCACGCGTGAGTTGGTCACAAACACCGACCCGATATCCGGATGCTCGGCAAACAATTCCGACAGATTGCGTTCTATGGAAAGTGTATCTGTTTTACGGATATCTGTTTTGATGATACTGTTTCTGCAACCACTATCGGCAAAATAATTGCGAAACCCCTCTTCCTTTCTAAGCAGCCTGTTGTACTGGTAGTTCTTGATCTCCTTCGAAATGTTCACAATAAGTATTTTTGCTCTTGCCTTCAGACCATACTTTACCAGTTGCCCTCCCAGGTAACCGCTTTGATAAAGATCGGGGCCTATGTAGCTGAGGCAGGGCTGATCAGGAATATCTGAATTAATAAAAACAAAGGGAACGTTTTTTTGGTGGCAGGATTCTACAAACCGAACCGACTCATCCAGAAAAAAAGGCGCCAGCAACACGCCATCTGATTTTTGTTTCAATACGAGCGCTGCCTGCCTTACAAAAGAGGCTTTATCATTCTGATCGAAAAAGTATCTGCCTATGCGGATACCGAAAGGCTTCAATTCAGCTTCTGCCTGGATGACACCATTCAGCGGTGCCTGCCAATAGTCGGATTCGTCTGAGATATGCGGAATCAGCACGTTGAATTCCAGGAGTTTTTTAGAAGCCAGCCGCCGGGCGAGTATATTGGGACGATAGTTTAGCTCTTCCACAATTCTATTCACCTTTTCACGCGTCCCGGCCGAAACACCCGGTCGGTTGTGCAATACCCTGTCTACCGTACCAATGGATACACGGGCACGCCGCGCTATTTCTTTCACTCCGGGTTCCTGCAACTGCTTTTTTTTCATCCTGTATTGTGTTCGGGAAAGTAGTTCGTTAAAGGCATCACTTCATGACCATATCCATATCACACTCAGCTATTACCCAGCCGGCGCAATGCCAGATACGTCATGAGCCCTACACTGATTTCAAGCGCTGCCTCATCAATGTCGAAAACAGCGGTATGCAGTGCAGCAGTAATATTTTTGGCTTCGTTGCGCACGCCCAGCATGTAAAAACACCCTTGTGCCTGTTGTGAATAATAGGCAAAATCTTCAGAAGCCATCCAGGGATCCAGTGCTATCACCTGTTCCGGTTCCAGATACTCCGATGCATAGCCGGATAGTTCTTCTGTCAATGCTTCGTTATTGAATAACAAAGGATACCCGGTATTGATGGTAAAGCTGCAATTTCCTCCCATGCTCCGTGCGGTTGCTTCGGCTATTTTTTTCATTTCCACATGTGCTTCCTGCCGCCATGTTTCGTCGAAGGTTCGGAAAGTTCCTTCGAGGTATACCTCATCCGGAATGATGTTGATAGCGCCGTTAGCGATCATTTTTCCGAACGAAACAACAGCCGGCGTAAAGGGGTTGGTCATGCGGCTGACCACCTGCTGCAATGCCACCACAATATGCGAAGCAATCAGCACGGGGTCTATGTTGTCCTGCGGTTGCGCCCCATGTCCTCCCCTGCCCCTCACGGTAAGCCGCAGCTCATCCATAGATGCCATATGCTTTCCTTTTCGGAAGCCCACTTTACCCACAGGAATGGTAGGCATCACATGCTGGCCGATTATGGCGGTGGGTACCGGATCTTTGAGTACACCATCGCGTATCATCAGCGTGGCGCCTCCCGGCAGGCATTCCTCACCCGGTTGAAATATCAGTTTGATTGTGCCGCCAAATTTTTCCCTAATCGACTGCAACATAACGGCAACGCCCAATAATGAAGCGGTGTGTACATCGTGCCCACAGGCATGCATGACCCCTTCGCTGGTGGATTTATACGTTACTTCATTCTGCTCGTGAATCGGCAATGCATCCATATCTGCCCGTAAGGCCACCACTTTATCAGAAGGAAGCGCTCCGGTAATAATCGCTACCACACCTGTATCAGCCATTGTACGCCAGGCTATACCATGATGGTCGAGCACAGACTGTACATACGCCGATGTATTATACTCCCGGAATGACAGCTCCGGATGGGCATGCAGATGACGCCTCCAGCGTATGAGTTCCGGTACTGCTTCCCCGGCAGACGCCTGTATCAGCTTTTTAAGCATAGGATTGCAAATTAAATGTTCCCCTGTTCGTTTTGGAGAAATGATCGTACAAAGTCATCGTCTGTCAACTGCTGGTACTCGCCGCAGATACGATCCAACTCTTCTGCCTGCCCGGGAGACAGCCGCTCTTCCGGATCCAGGCACCAGGTACCCTGCAGCAAACCCTGACGCCGCAACACTTCATGAATGCCGGCTATGCATCCTTTAAAGTTATGTTGCACGTCAAAGATCACGGCATTCATATCCGTCACTGCCACGCCTTTGGTTAACCACTCGCGGTAATCGCAATTATCCGCAGCTATTTGCTGCTGCAGGTGGTGAAACCACGCTACTGATTGTTTTGTCCATACCGCCCAATGCCCCAGAAGTCCGCCCACAAACCTCTTCTCTACCGGTGTGCCGTTTACAGTGAACCGGTAGGGTGTAAGCAAATCCGCAATAATGTTATCATCGTTACCCGTATAGAGCGCAATTTGGCTGTGCCGTGACGACTGGCATACCGCCCTCACCACATCGAGGGTCTGATACCGGTTGAATGCGGCTACCTTAATAGCTTGTACGTTGGGAATGTCAGCAAAGTCTTTCCAGAAACCATAACTCAGAATGCGTCCGCCTACCGCGGGCTGCAGGTAAAACCCGAATATGGGAATGACCGCTGCAATTTTCTCCACGCGTTTTATCAACTGTGCTTCCGTAGCATCTGGTAATCCACCCATGCTTACCAGCCCCAGGTGATACCCATACTTAGCTGCCAGCGCTGCTTCTTTCACGGCCTGCTCTGTGGGCCCCACAATACCAGCCACCCGAATAAAGGGACGAGACAAGCGGGCATTTTCTATTTCTTCGGCTGCCAGCTTCAGCACCGGCTCCAGTAAATTGAACCGGGAGTCTCTGATGGCAAACTGCGTGGTATGCACGCCCACCGCTACTCCGCCTGCACCGCAGGCCATATAATAACGGGTCAGCCGACGCTGCCTTTGTTCATCCAATTGCAGGTGCTCGTTCAATGCAAGGGGGTGCGCAGGAATAACGGTGCCTTTATGTAATAGCTGACTGATGCCTGTTTCCAATGTATGCATAATGCTTGTTTAAAATTGTCCTTCTCTTTCCTGGAAATGAGTGGGCTTGTTAATGATTTTTCCTCCCTGTACCAGCCAATCCGCTATCAAAGCTATCATCTGCTTTAAAGTAACGCGCGGGTAGCCAAACAACCGGAATGCTTCCGAGGCGTTGCTCAACAAAGCAGTGGGCTGCTCTTCGTTGACGAATACAGGCTGTTTATTGAACAAACTGCCAAAACTGTCTGCAATCCATCTTACCGGCACCGTTTCCGGACCAGTAATATTAACAATCTTCGCCGGATGTTCGCAGTGCAGTAATGCCCTGAGGGCCATTTCATTCGCATCTCCCTGCCATATTACGTTTACGTGCCCCATGCTGAGGTCAATAGGCTGTTCTGCAAGCACAGCTCTGGCTATTTCCAGCAGCACCCCATAACTTACATCATTGGCATAATTGAGCCGGTATATAAATAGCGGGGTGCCAAACCTCGATGCACCGTATTGAAACAGTCTTTCCCTCCCCAGGCACGATTGGGCATACTCACCTACAGGGCCGGTAGCATCCTGCTCACTGAGTCCACCCTTAGATACCGGAGACAGCGGGTATACATTTCCGGTAGAAAAGACCACCATACGGGCATCTTTATAGCGCAGTGCCACACGGCCCGGCAGGTAGGTATTCATTGCCCATGTAAACCATTCATTGCCCGCGGTGCCAAATTTCTGCCCGGCCATAAACAATACATTCTCAGCAGGCGGAAGGCTTTCCAGCTGATCGTCTTCCAGCAAGTCAACCGCATAGGTACGTATACCCTCCGATTCCAGCGACTGCCTCAATCCGGGTTCAGAAAACCGCGAGGCAGCCATCACCTTTTTACTGATACCTGCTTTGTCGATGGCTTTTTTAGCGAGCAGTGTAAGGGCCGGTCCCATTTTGCCACCGGCACCCAGTACCAGCAGGTCTCCGCTGATCCTGGCGATATCTTCTACCAGCGCATCGGATGGCTCGAGCAAACGGTGGTATAACAGTTCAATTTCCTTCATAGTATGCATTTTCGTGTACGTACACGAAAATAAGGGAAAATCGCTATAAAACTAACTTGTCAGCTATGCTTACTTTCAATAGAGAGGCGTTGGCCTGGTATAACATGTACGCGGCTATCTGTAAAATGGCTGGCCCTGCACTATCACTGAAACTGTGCTGTTATTCCGGTACGGCAGTAAGTTCCGGCTGTATCACCAATGGCGCATAATACACCCCGAAACCTCCTCTCATATCTGTTCCCTGAATGAAGATGAGGTAATTTCCTTTGCTTTCAGATGTGTAAAAACACAGTTGAGCAACCCCCGTGCTATCCGTTACCACCTCCGGATTCCAGTATACGGTGGTGCGATGATCCGGAAATACCGGCTTCGATTCAGGAGAGGGGTACCGGGGACTATAAAATTGTTTGGCTATGAAAGGATAAACCGGTTTCAAAAGGTATAAGCCGGGCGTTTTCTTCATGAACGGTCCCGCACCGGCATGTGTAGTGATTTCGATAAAGGAGTAATCGACCGTAGCCGGACCAGAGTTCATCAGTTCTTCCACACTCAAAAAGCGACTGCGATAAACGGAATTGTACCGTGGCGTGTTCATTACTTCGATGCCTTTTATATCTTCTGCTGAAAAATAGCTCAGGATGCCTTTACAAAACAAAAGGTAATCCATAAAGCCCTGCCCGGCTTCCTGCTGGTAAAAAAACTCAAGGTCTACTCCGTCGATAATAAACCGCGCTATGTTGCTGTTTACCATATACCGCTGGCGGCTGCTCCGGGGAACGGTACCCACCCGAAACCCCTTTAGCTCCCTCAGCAATACATCTGCCAGATTTTCTTTCGGCGTTTTATCCAAGACGGCTTCGTTGATCACCTGATCTGCACCGCCATCGGCATTCAGGTTTTTGGAACCCGCAATGCGCGCCCTGGCCGTTACCACCACCTCTTCCAAATAAGTGCCGTCATTTTTGAGCGCAGTGATCATTTGCTGGCGGTGCGCGGTGTATTTCTTCATCGCGTCATCGGTTAACATCGCTGCACCTCGTGTGAGGAACATATTACCTGCAAATGGCGGGTACTCCGGTTCATCGAGTTCTATGTTTACATTAAATGCCTTGCCTCTTTTGTTAAGCGCCTTGAAAACCATACTGACGGAGTCGGTTTCAAACACCGGGAAATTGCTGAACACAAATTGCCCGTTTGCACTGGTAACCGTATCCATTAAAAACATATGGTCGCTGCCGGCTCTGCCAAACAGGGTGACCCCAATGGCCGACAATCGTTTGTTAAAAACATTGGTGACCCTGCCGGTGATACTGAAATCTTTCTCATATGGAAACGGCTTTTGAAGCGGGGGCTGGTGATAGGATACCCAGCCCTGCGTAAGCATCAACAGATCAGCGTTTTCAGCCTCCCCATACGTGAAATACCTGTATGGGCGCTCTATGCTCCCCTTCATGTCGGCACTGAGCAACATGTAAGTAAGCAGATTTTCCTGCCATGTATCGAAGGGTACCTGACTGGTATCGATCACCGATACAGAAAAATTACCCTGTACCGGTCTTCCTGTATGGTCTGTTGCCTTTAGCAATAGGCTGACGCTGTCTCTGTACAAGTAAGCAGCTTTGTGGGCTTGCACGCTAAGCTGCAGTGCATCGTTTTGCCATATAAATACGGCACGTTCGTTTAGCGGCATCAACTGCTCGTTGTACAGTGTAACCACCGATACACCTGATGGAAATTGCTGCTTGGCTATTTTTACCTCCACCGCTTCTTCTTTCTTTCGAAGCCTTCCCCAGGCCCTCACAATACCACGGGTGGTAACAGTAAAATAAAAAAACCTGTTTTTATAACTATTGGTGGCATCTACCCGTATACCAAGCGTATCCGGACACTGATCTACCCGCAGTGTATATGCTTCGGCCACGGCAGCCGGCAGCGGAAAATCGTACCCGCTTTGCAACTGCGCAGTATAGGTTCGTCCCGGATCTGGCAGCAAGTTTACGCAGCCCATCCCTTCGTGCTGCGTTTCAAAAATCGCAATGCTATCGCCCCGGTCGTCTCTGATGATCCCTTTTACTGCCAATGGCTTACCCATCGGATCTACTGCTTTAAACGCCAGTCGTTGCAGTATGCCCTCTGCCAACACTCCGCCCTCCGGCAAAAATTGCAGATCAGGTTTGCCATTCATTACCGGAACGGGCAACCGAAGCTGTAAATCGTTGGCTCCCGTGATGGCTATTTCGGGCTGCGTGCCCTTGAAGCCCAGAACAGCGGTATCCAGTTGCAACCTTCCAAATGAGTCCGGCACAGCGCTCCAGCGCAGCAGGGATTTACCGGCAGACAGGAGGCGCAACGATACCTTGTCGGCCCTGTTTTGCCGACGATCTGTGGCTTTAAAGAAAGCTGTCATCGAAAATTTATTATTATCGAATAGTAATCGTTCAAAACGCGTTTCCCACGCAGGCATTGAGGGGTTGACTATTGAAAAACGAGATACAAAAAACAACGAATCTCCAAAATTCTGCATATGCCGCGTATAAGCACGCAGCAAATACTGCCCCTGCACATATTCACTTTCTCCCAGTACAATATAACTGCTGAATAATCCCCAATAACAGGGCGGACTGATGCGCTTCACCACCTTTTTATCAGCATCGATGATCTCAACGTAAAGGATGCGGGTGCTGTCGTTGGGCACATGTTGAGCCGCAGTGGTGATATACCCTTTTAACCAAAGCGTGTCTTTTAACTGGTACAGCGGCTTATCATAATGCACAAACAGCTTTTCACGCGGCCCGGTTGCCGACAGGCTGTCCAGTGCAGAAATCTTTTGCTCGAAAGCGGACTGCGTATGACCCATAAGACCAAAAAGCAGCAGGATATATGTGTAAAAAAACAGTTTCAGAAGGCAAATAGTATTGTTGCCGAATATAGTAAAGAATTGCAATATCGAAACAGCGCCCCTCGGGAAGACCGGTTTCTGTGCCATGCACACAAATTATAGGCGGCATTCGCAGCAGCGAAAGAGAATGCAACGGTACATATCATCCTGCATGACGATCACGTGCATCTTTCTTCTCTGCTACATTGCCGGTTTCCGTTTCGGCCACGGGTAGTTCCTGTAATGATACCTGTGCGTCTACTTCCACTTCCTTCACCCACACCGCATATTTGCTGGGGTAAATCTGCGAACCGGTGTGGAGGGTATACACCCTGGTGAATATGGCACCTGTATATAAAATTACCGCCGAATAATATACCCATAATAATACTATGATTACGTAACCTGCGGCGCCGTAGGCTGTGGTCATCTTGTTCTGGCCCAGCACGTAGCCTATCACCAGTTTTCCCACAAGGAATAAAACCGCGGTGACTATGGCTCCTGCTCTCACGTGCTTCCAGGCTATTTTGGCATCTGGCAGCACTTTGAAAATTAAACCAAACAGTAGGGATGTAATCAACAGTGTTAAAACCGCATTTACGATGTATACCACCACAACCTGTGTTTCCGGAAAAACAGAAATGAGAGAGTTGATGAGTACCTCCATCAATGCGCTCGCCATCAGCGATACCAGCAGTATAAAACCCAGCGACACAATCACAGAAAAAGACAGCAACCTGTCCACAATCAGCTTCAGCCATCCTCTTTTAGGCTTGGCCTTCAACCGCCAGATCATATTGATGGAGTCCTGTACCTCGCTGAAAATTTTGGTAGCCGCAAATACCAGGGTTACCACACCCACCGTTCTGGCAAATCCGCTTTGATACGACTGTGCTGTATTTTTGATTGTATTCTGTATCTGTAATGCGGCATCCCTTCCTACGAGGTCACTGATTTGCCCGTAAATGGTGCCCTCAATAGCAGCCTGCCCATAAAACAGATCACCTACCCATATTACCAAAATCACCAGCCCCGGAAAGGAGAATATGGTGTAATAAGCAAGCGCTGCACTCAGTTTGAATACGCGGTTGTCTATAAAATCATTTCCCACCTGCAGCACAATATTCCAAACTTTTTTCAATGTCATATCTACTGTTTTCAGTTTTGCTCTCAGGAACAAAACAAAAATGCAACAACCGGACCAGATTTCAGATAACGATAGCGGCAGTTGACAAACTGGTTACCGTCGTCTTACTGCGTAATACAAGCCGGCTCCGATCCTCCCTGCTGCCCAACGCAGTAAAAATGTTAAAAAGTACTGTCACGAAACTTTTTCCCAATGTTCTACGCTACCCGCTATCACCCTGAACATGGGATGGACTTCGGGAGATTGTATTTCCTTCAGCTTCCTGAACATTTCCGGGTCTCTGTCTTTCAACTTTCTGAGGAGATGTTTCCACTCATAGGCCAACTGACCAGCCGTTACCGGTATAATGGCAGGGGCAAATCCCTGTTCTATTTTAGCGGGGTCGAAATGATACCCCCTAGCGGTTGCTTCGTTGTATATTGCGGAAAGATATTCGTTGATGGCAAACCGGGGGTTGCCGGTTTGCCTGAACCGGTGTAATTGAGGATGATGTATATACCCCTTCGTTTTTCCATATAGCACATGGCTCGCCAGCAGGGCTTCCCGCCACAACGCCACTATTCCTTTTGCATCCAGGTATTTTGGATGAAGCGACCACAACCGCATGTTACGTATTGAAGCAGCAAATTAGTGCTTTCAGATGAATTTCATCCGCTGTATCCGGATCGCGTTTACAATGGCGAGCAGCGCTACCCCCACATCGGCAAATACGGCCTCCCACATGGTAGCGAGTCCGCCCGCCCCCAATATCAGTACAATGGCTTTGATACCAAAAGCCAGTAGTATGTTTTGCCATACGATCTTTTTTGTTTCTCTGCCTATCCTGATCGCTATGGGAATCTTCAGCGGTTTGTCGTCCTGTATCACCACATCAGCCGTTTCGATGGTGGCATCGCTACCCAAACCACCCATGGCAATGCCCACATCGCTGAGCGCCACCACCGGTGCATCGTTTACCCCGTCTCCGGCGAAGGCTACGGTTTCACCACCAGCCCTGATAGCAGCGATATGACGCACCTTGTCTTCAGGCAATAAGTCGCCGTATGCATGGGCTATACCCAGTTCTGCCGCCACCTTCTGCACCACTGCCGATTTGTCGCCACTCAGCATAGTAGGCGTTACATTCAGTTTTTTTAAATGATCGATGGCCAGGCGTGCATCCGGTTTTATACTGTCGGCTATGGTAATATACCCGGCAAACACTCCGCCATAAGCTATTGCAATGGTGGTATACACGGTGTTGCGCAGGTCTGCATCGCAGGCGATCCCGTACCGTTCCATCAGTCGGAAATTACCTACCAGCAACTCTTTTCCATGGATGGTTGTTTTCAAACCATGTCCGGCTATCTCTTCGGTATCTTTCAGCGCCAGCATATGGTTTACGGGACCAGCATACGCATGAATGGCGCTGGCCACCGGATGGCTACTGTGCGACTCCAGCGCATTCACCATTTGCAAGAGGTTATCTTTGTCGAATGCCTTGTTGACTACCACCTCCTGCACGCTGAACACTCCCTCGGTGAGTGTACCGGTTTTGTCCATTACTACCTGTTTTACGCCGCTCATGATATCGAGAAAATTACTGCCTTTAAACAGGATGCCGTTACGGCTGGCGGCTCCTATACCGCCAAAATACCCGAGCGGGATAGATATTACCAGCGCACAGGGGCAGGATATCACTAGAAATACCAATGCTCTGTAGAGCCAGTCGCCAAACCGGTACTCCTCTACAAAAAGCCAGGGCAGCAAACAGATGCCGAGGGCTAAAAACACCACTACGGGCGTATATACCCGGGCAAATTTCCGGATAAACAACTCGGTAGGCGCTTTTTGGGTGGTAGCGTGCTGTACCAGTTCCAGTATCCGGCTCAGCTTACTGTCTGTATACGCCGCGGTAACCCTTACCTTAGAAACAGTGTGGAGATTGATCATGCCGGCCAGCACAGCGTCGCCTTTGGCTTTCGTATCCGGAGTACTTTCTCCCGTGAGGGCTGCGGTATTAAAAGAAGCCCCGTCGGTTAGCAGTTCACCGTCGAGCGCAAGTTTTTCGCCGGGCTTCAATTGAAGGATGTCGCCGATGGTGGCGGTTTCCGCTGGTATCGTCTGCGGCTGTCCCTTGCGCAGTACCGTTACTTCGTCTGGCCGCTGATCGAGCAGGGCTTTTATATTTCCTTTAGCACGAGATACCGCAAGGGTTTGGAATACTTCACCCACCGCATAAAAAAGCATTACCGCCACCGCCTCCGGATACTCACCCAGTGCAAAAGCACCTGCCGTAGCAATCGTCATCAGAAAAAATTCTGAGAATACATCTCCTTTTTTAATACTGATAAAAGCATCTTTTACTACCGGAATGCCCACGGGCAGGTAGGCCGCGATGTACCAGACAAGCCTTAACCAGTTATTGAACCAGTTTTGTGGTACCCAGTTGTCCAGCATTATGGCTGAGAACAGTAAGATGAATGAAACAACGGAAGGTGTTAACAGCCGCAACACATTTCCGTTGGCAATATGATCATGCGCATGGCCATCTTCGTCGTGGTGGTGGCCTGGAGGATGATTGTGATGGGAATGATGATGATGATGGCCGGTGCCGCTAAGCTTGCCCGCAGGCAGATGCTCTTTGGCGCAACAGCCTGCTTCTTGTTTAATTATTGGTTCATCCATTATCAGCCTTTTAGTTTTTACATATCCTTCTTACAGTACAATAATCTTGTATGATGAATATGCAAAACTACCACAGGAAAGCGTGCAATGCTATTGCAAAGATACCGACGTTTACAAACGCATTAAGCAGGTGCACTTACAAACGCTCTACCAGTATAGCACTATGCTGCCTGTTCTGATATAAATTGTACAAGAGTATATATTTCCCCTTGTGAACAGCAGATTGTCTGATCATATGCGAAGGATACGGTTGCTGCAAACACGCCAGCCATAAGGCAAGGGCCATGGTGGTGCCAAACTCACCAAACATGTGTTTATAACGGGCCACTTCGCAGTTCGGAAAGGCAGCATATGCACTCTCATAAAAATGATGATGCCGCAGATCGCCGTTCTCCCCCGATATCAGGATATCGACGTTCGCACCGGCAGGCAGGCACTCTTGCACAAATGCTTGCAGAAATTCGGCCGCTTCTGCCCGGTCGTCCGTGTGAAGGGTATGTACGCCCAATACTTTTGCCCGCGCGTTTTGAGAACTACTGTTCACAATGAAAGCCGCAGCGCCCTCACCCGCCAGGGTGCCAGGCGTAGCGGTATCGTACAACCGCCGGTTGTCTACCGGTTCTTTTTTATACCATCCCGCCAGGAAATCAATATTGTAATTATACGCAGATATTTCATCGAGTCCTTCCAGTAAAACATTGAGTGTTGGTTTGTCTTTCAACAACATCAGTGCATCGAGCAGCGCATTTTCAAAGGCCAGCCCCCGGTGCACATGGGTAATATTGTAATTTCGGTTTCCCGTCATCAACCCCAGTTGTGCAGCGGTAGCATTGGGCGTACTTTGTACAAAGTTGCCGGGGGTGAGCATACCTTCTTCGTAGTCCATAATCTGGTTAAGAAACCTGATGCAGTCTTCCATTCCACCATTCGCGGTACCTACAATGATGGCATCCGGTTTCAGGTCTTTCAACAGCGGGAGTGCACACCCCACGCCCATCCGGACTGCCCTTCCCATCCGTCGCAGCATGCCGGGCGGCACGCCCTCGTATGCCGGTTCTCTGGCAAACATTTTGCCCTCCACCGCCGGTAACAGCGCTTCGAGATCGGGGTCGCCGAAGGTCTGCTGAGGCGAAATGCAGTTTATCTTATGTATATACATGCGATAATTGTAATTTGTTGATTAGCGCGCAGAAAACACCAAAGAACTACAGTTACCTCCGAAGCCAAAAGAATTTGCCATTACATGCTCTATGCTACGTGGTGTATACTGTAATACGGGAACCAGTCTGGTAGTTTCGATAGGATGCGCAAAATGTATGGCCGGGTAGAGTTCACCGTAATAAAGGCTAAGGATACTGTAAACAGCACCTACGGCACCAGCAGCGCCCAGCGTATGGCCCGTATTGGCTTTGGTAGAGGCAAAGGCCGGAGGTGTGCCAAATACCTGTAGCATGGCCTGACTTTCTACCCAATCATTGTTTTCAGTAGCCGTTCCATGGGCATTGACAAAGTCTATGGCACCAGCCTCCAGTCCCGCTTCCTGTAGCGCCTGCCGCATAGCCAGTTGCGGGCCGGCACCATCGTCGGAAAGTGAAGAGGGATGAAAAGCATCGTTGCTGTTGCCATACCCGGTAAGTCTTGCATACATTTTCCGGTTTTTTACATCAGCGGCCCGTTCCATCACCAGAAAGGCAGCGCCTTCTCCCAGATTTAGCCCGCTACGATCCCGGTCGAAAGGACGGCATGGCTCAGGAGATAAAATATGCAGCGCATTAAAGCCGTTGATGGTAAACTTTGCCAGACTGTCTACCCCTCCTGCAATCACCCGCCTGCAGCGTCCCTGTTTGAGCAGCCTTGCGCCAAACATGATGGCATTTGCTGAAGAAGAGCAGGCCGTATTAATGGTATTGACCCATCCGCCTATGCCGTATCTTTTCTGGAGGTATATGGAGGAGGATGCACAATCGTATTCTGCGAGATAATCAGAGCCGATGGCATCCCGGTTGGCATCGTGGTACAATTCATCTGTGAGGCACATCCCCCCCACCGTACTGGCGCCCACCAGGGCGGTACCGGATTCACGCAATTCGGCAGCAGTAAGTTCTGCGTCGTTTACCGCTTCCTCAAATGCATGCAGGGCCAGCAGCGAAGTGCGGGTAACCCCTTTTTCGCCAACATTGAGTTTGGTTCTTAAATCGTCGTTATCCGTTTTTATTTCGCCACAGGGCCTCAGACCCGCATAGCGGGTATCGAAGAGCGATAAGTGCGATACACCGGTTTTTCCCTGCGACAATGCAGTCCTATTCTCTGCAACGTTGTACCCCACTGCGCTCACAATACCCAATCCTGTAACAACGATCTCAGACAATGTATTGTTTATTTGGTTCGGTGTTCAATAATATAGTCTACCATGGTATTGACGTCAACGAGTATTTTCCGTCCTTCTTTCGGATCCTGGATATTGATACCATATTCCCGCGAAAGCAGTACGATCAACTCGATGGAGTCGATGGAGTCCAGCCCCAAACCTTCCCCAAACAGTGGTTCATCGTCTTTGATATCTTCCGGCTTCACGTTGGTCAGGTTCAGGAACTGTATGATTTGCTCTTTCAATTTTAATTTTAACTGCTCTTTTTCCATTAGCTCAATTTTCAGATTAAGTTTTTCCGTTTTAAACCATAAAACGCAAACAATTGCAATAATAAAGCAATGAATATTAAAGGTATAATATTCGGTACAATATCTTTCAATTTACCTCCCTGTAAAAACAGGGCATAGAATGCCTCCAGGCACCAGTGGAGGGGAGAAATGCGCATTATTAGCTGGAAAGAATCGGGCATCGCAAACGAGGGTACCAGCAATCCGCCGATGGCGGCCAGCAACACAATGGATACTGCACCGATACCGTTGGCTTGTTCCTGTGTAGCAGCATACACCCCCACACAAATAGCGAATCCAGCGGCACACCAGCCGCACAACAACACTACGGCAGCCAGCGCCAGTATATCAGCGGGCATATTCAGCGCTGGCAGTTGCAGCAGTGGAAACAGCCAGGTACCAATGGCAAATATTACTGCCGCCTGCAACACGGTGATGGCTACGTATACGATCTGTTTGGAAACAATGGCAATAGAGAAACTGGTGGGCAAAGTGCGCAAGCGGATAAAACTGCCACTCAGCTTCTCACGAACAATACTGCTGCCCAGCGATATCACTATAAAAAACATAGCGAATATGGTCCAGGCCGGTATATTATGCTGCGTAGCGTTGGGTATATGCCTTGTATCGTTCCGGGCCACGGCTTCCTGCACAATGGGGGTCTGATTGACCACAATCTGTGATTCCAGCGAGGCCGGAATGGGCAACTCATTTATTGTATAATATAGTTGCTGTACAATGTACCTGCTCTGTATAGCCTGCAGGGCGCCCTGTAAGCCGCCGTCTACGCTCTGCCTGAACGATGATTGCAATACCGGATGGTAGTACATGATTACCGGACTTCGCGTAGTATCTGTATCTGAAGCAGCAGCTTCCGGATCCAGGCTGGCCAATGCCTGGCGGGCTACTGACCTGGCTCTGTTTAGCACTTCTGCCGAGTAATGTTCAGGTATGACAAGCGCTACGAGTGCGCTCCGTGTATTGATGCCCGCCTTCAGTTCGTCGTCTGTAGATGAAGGATCCGCAGGCGTTATCCGAAACATCCCCGATACAGCAAGTGCATCTTCCAGTTCGGTAGCGATGCGGCCGGTATCTCTGTTCTGCAACAAAACCGGAATTTTATTCTCGTTCACCAGTTCAAATGTGCTGTTCTGCACAGAAGCGATGATAATAGCCAGTACCACCGGCATCAGAAACATGATCACCAGTCCGATTTTATCCCGGAGCAATATCCGTACATCTTTAACAACGGTCGTATAGAGTTTGAACAATACCTGATAGATTTAGCGTTGCAAAATACCACCTGATTTTTAAATATCCTGCTCCATGTCTTCCGGAGCAAATCCCCATGCATCCATTAGTCCGCTCATTCTCTCCGCAGGAAGGGAAGGTTGCTCGTAGTGACCCGCGGCCTTTTTCTGCCGATAGGCTTCATAAATGGTGACGGCACAGGCAACCGAAATATTGAGCGACCGGATAATACCCATCTGCGGTATGATGAAATTACCATCCGTAAAAGGCATGATTTCTTCGCTGACTCCGGAGTGCTCATTGCCGAACACCAGGGCAATGGGTTCAGTAAAGTTTACACTATAAAGGTCTACTGCATCTTCACTTAAGTGGGTAGCAAGAATTTTTTTATATCGCCGGCGAAGTACGCCAAAGCACTCCGCGCTATCTGTATACTGGTGAATGCTCAACCATTTTGCAGCGCTGGAAGAACTTTTAGCGCCCCATTTTTTGTGCCGTGGTATTTTGGTATTCAATACATATATGTCCTGTATACCTACCGCATCGCAACTGCGCATAACCGCTGATATATTATGAGGGTCAAAAACATTTTCAAGCACTACCGCAAGGTTATGCTGTCTTTTACGGAGTACGGCAGATAACCGTTCTTTTCGCTCAGGAGTCATGGATGATCTTCTTTTGAGCGGCGAAGGTAAATAAAATGAAATAAGACCGGTTTGCAAAGTAAATATAGCGGGTCGGGTACGAAATACAATTGCTCTTCACAGGAGGCGAACTCCCTTCCTGCCGAAGTCAACAAAGAAAGTTCCGAAAGCGTCAGGTCATAGCAATGTGTATTCATTCTTTAAAAGAACTGTGCGCATCATGCATGTGAATACTGCAAAGCGCTACATAGCCGCTTTCTTGCGTTACAACTGGAATAGGCTGTGTAAAGATCCGTTGCAGCCGGCATTCATTGTTAATAATTGATCCTGTAGCTGGCAAAAAAATCAGTTCCGCGCGTAACCCGGCTGGTAAATACCCGTTTATCACTGTTAAAGGCATTCTGCACTGTAAACACCTTCTGTTCGGGGTATTCCGAACCGGACGGAACAGTACGCACCTCTTTCAAAGCACCATACCGGTGCACAAGCGCATCCAGCTCAATTCCGGTATCATCCAGGATAAGCCGTAAAGGATAAAAAAACACGCTTAGGTATTCATCATGAAACAACAATCCATCCAGTAAATAACCGTCCTTCCCTCCCAGCACCAGAAACAGACTGTCTAAACCACTGCCTGCGTCGCCATAAGAGTAAGCCGTTCCGTAATACGTATCAGTGCTCTTTAAAGACAACCGGTTCATATCGTCGTAAGAAAAACGGTAGGAAGGCATGTATACCGAACCATTGCCAAACTCACCACCACGAATTTCCCGGAGCAAACTATCCTGGTACACATATTCTACGTTAAGCGGGGTGCCGGTAAAATACTTTCCAGTCACCGTCATCACCGTGTTGGCGGAACCGCCACTCGCCGATACCACCATGGTATCTTTTGTGGAAACAGCAGTAAGCCTGTCTATATGCTCCACAATCACCCTGTTGATGGTAGTACCGCTTCTGTACACGGTAAATTTTCCTGCATTATTTCCTGCGTTATCAAAATAAGCAGCTTCGGTCAGGTACCCATCAGCATAACTATACCGCACCGTAGGCTTATCATCGAAGTGTACATTCACCTCTCCGGGAACGCTGTAATCAAAGTCTATCTCGTAGATATTTCCATACCTGCTCTCAAAAACGATGGAAGAAGGCGGCGGTGCCAGCGGGTACACGGTGAGAGAGGTATCAGGAGGCGGGACAACTGGTTCATCTTTTTTCCTTCTACACGAAAAGACCACCAGCAACAGCAGTAAACAACTTAACAGTTTTATTGATAACTTCATACTAAAGTTAATATTAATATTTCAGCCTGGCTATTTAACTATAATAATACGATTATATGATAACAAAGGTTGAATAACTATGATAAATTTCGCCTAATACCCTTCCGCTGCATCATCTCCCCGTTTATCTGCCACAGCTTCAAATATATACAAATCATCATTTTTCGTTACTTTAATTAATTCTGTACGTCCGATAGGTGTTCGGTACACAATGGTATACCCCATAGACCGGAGCGAATCCAGTGTGGTTTCCGGAAAATCTTTCTCAACGAATACCTCATCCGGTAGCCATTGATGGTGAAATTTTGGTTTATTGACTGCATCCGAAGGAGGCAACGCAAAGTCTACGATGTTGACAATACTCTGGAAAACCGAGGTGGGTATGGTGGTGCCGCCAGGTGTACCCACCACCAGCAATGGCTGATCATCTTTCAGCACAATAGTAGGTGTCATGGAACTGAGCATCCGCTTACCCGGCTCAATGGCATTGGCTTCCGTTCCCAACGCCCCATACATATTGGGCACGCCCGGTTTCACGCTGAAATCGTCCATTTCGTCGTTGAGTACAAAACCAGCCCCTGCTACCACCGTCCTGCTGCCATAATGATCATTGAGGGTGGTGGTGATGGCCACCACATTGCCCCATTTATCGGCAATGGATATATGAGTGGTTTCTTCACTCTCCGATGGAAAACCAGGTTTTACAGATTGGCTGCTACCCGCTTTTCCCGGCACAAAATCGGCCATTCGTTTTTCAAGGTATGCCTGGCTTATCAGCGCTTTAACCGGTACAGCATAAAAGTCTTCATCGCCCATGAATTCAGCGCGGTCTGCATAAGCACGTCTTTCCACTTCAATCATCAACTGTACTGCGGCGGGAGAATGAAAGCCCCATTGCCCAATGTTTCTGTTCTCAATCATCCTGAGGCACTGCTCAAGAATGATACCACCACTGCTGGGAAGCGGCATACTGACGATGGTATGCCCTTTGTAATCGAAAACTACCGGCGTTCTTTCTTTTGCAGTATAATTGCTGAGGTCATCTTGTTTAATAATTCCCTTTCCCCTTTTCATCTCTTCCACGATGAGCCGGGCCGTTTCGCCTTCGTAAAACCCCTTCTGACCATTATCGCGTATCCGCCGCAGGGTCGCAGCAAGTTCAACTTGTACCAATGTGTCGCCGGGTTTCCATTCTGCTTCCTTTTGAAAAGCGGTTTTAACCGGGTTGTATCTTTCGAAATCTTCTTTGAGCAGGTTCAGCGAACCGGCTTCAGATGCTGTAATGGCAAACCCTTTCTCCGCCAGTTCAATAGCAGGATCAATCAATTGCTCAAAAGGCAGGTGGCTATACCGGTGAGCGGCAAACAAACCAGCTACCGTACCGGGCACACCAGCAGAAAGATGCCCCCTGCGGCTGAGATCCGTTACGGGATTGCCCGCGCTATCCAAATACATATCGCGGGTAGCTGCTGCCGGCGCAGCCTCCCGGTAATCGATGGCTATATTTTTCCCATCTGCCAAACGGCCTACCAAAAATCCTCCGCCTCCGATATTCCCTGCACCGGGATACACTACGGCTAGTGCCAACTGCACCGCTATACCTGCATCTACCGCATTACCGCCCTGTTTCAACACAGCAACTCCTACCTGGCTAGCCAGGGGATGTGCAGATACTACTACTCCATTACTGGAAGTCACTGCTTTTTGAATGGTATAGGTATAGGGGTCTATAGAAGACGAGGTATTACACGATAAAAGAAAACTCACCGCTGGCACGGTCAGAAAATGAACAAACTTCATAATAGATTTCATCATATATAAATATTACAAATATACACAAATAAACCTGATAGTCATACAGTAACCCAATATCTGCTTTATTAAAAGCAATTGTTGTACAATCTTTTTCCAGTAAATTGCTTAAACAATTACCAAAAATGAAAAAAAAACTAACTGTCGGCATCGTGTTGCTCCTACATTGCATGGCTGCATTCAATCAGGTTCAATCTCCTGAAGCGTTTTTAGGCTATGCGTTAGGGGAACGATACACCCCCCATCACCGGATTGTTCATTACTTCCAGCACGTGGCAGCGGAGGCAGCCCAAATGGTAAAGCTCGTTCCCTACGGAGTAACCAATGAAGGACGACCCTTGATGACGGCATTTATATCTGACCATTCCAATATCAGCCAGCTGGAAAACATACGAAAGAACAACCTCCGGCTGACCGGCATGGCGAAGGATCAAGCGAACCCTGATACCACGGCCCCTGTGATTGTATGGCTCAGCTATAATGTTCATGGCAACGAAACCTCTTCTTCTGAAGCGGCTATGCTAACGTTGTATGAACTCGTAAACCCCGCTAACCGTACCACGAAAGCCTGGCTGAACAACACAGTTGTTGTTATAGACCCCTGCATGAACCCCGACGGAAGAGACCGCTACGTAAACTGGTTCAACAGTGTAGCCGGTAAGCAATACAATCCACAACTGATTGCCAGAGAACACCGGGAACCCTGGCCTGGCGGACGCACCAACCATTATTACTTTGACCTCAACCGCGACTGGGCCTGGCAAACACAGGTAGAGAGCCGTCAGCGGTTACAGCTATACCAGCAATGGTACCCGCAGATTCATGTTGACTTTCACGAACAAGGCATCAACAACCCGTATTATTTTGCACCTGCGGCACAGCCCTATCACGAAATAATCACACCCTGGCAGCGGGAGTTTCAGCAATCGATCGGAAAAAACAATGCCAGATATTTCGATGCGAACGGATGGCTGTATTTCACAAAAGAGGTGTTCGATCTTTACTACCCCTCCTACGGAGACACCTATCCTATATACAATGGCGCCATTGGCATGACGTATGAACAGGCTGGCGGCGGGGCCGCCGGCGCCGGTGTGTTGAAGAAGGAAGGAGATACGCTTACACTACACGACCGGTTAATACATCATTATACCAGCGGCATCAGCACTATTGAAATAGCATCACAAAACGCCGGCAAGCTGATCAGGGAATTTAAAAAATTTTTCGATCATTCCGTCTCCAAAGGAAGCGGTGTATACAAAGCTTACGTTATCAAACACCATCCTGCCCAAACACAGCATATCGACGCCCTGCTGAAGCTGCTCGATAAAAATCAAATCCAATATCATTCTTCCAGCGGTAACGGTAAAGGATATCACTATAAAAGCGGCAGGGAAGAAACCTTCAACATCGAACACAATGATATCGTGATCAGCGCGCTGCAACCCAAATCCACTCTAATTTCCGTCTTATTCGACCCGCAGCCGAAGCTGGTGGATACTGCCACGTACGATATTACAGCATGGGCCCTCCCCTATGCCTACGGACTGAACGCATTTGCATCAAAGGAAAAGATATCAAACCTTAAAGAATATAAAAAGGCAGACAGCCTGCGAACCGAACCCGCAGATGCCTATGGTTATGTGATACCCTGGGAAGGCATTGGCAGTGCAAGAGTTGTCAGCCAGTTGCTGCAGAAAAAAGTAAAACTCCGGTTCGCTGGTAAAGACTTTGAAGTAAACAGCCATTCCTTCAAGAGAGGAGCTATTCTGGTGCTCAAAACCAGTAACCACTCATTTCAGCCGGCTGAACTTTGGAAACTGACAACGGACTTATGTAATAAGGAAAATATTAAAGCCTACTCCGTTAGCACCGGCTTTGTAGATAAGGGTTTTGATTTCGGCAGCAGTAAAGTTGCCTATTTGAAAGCACCCCGGGTAGCGCTGCTCAGCGGTGCGGGTATATACTCCAATGCTGTGGGCGAGGTATGGCATTTTATGGAGCAGGAATTGGGCTACCCCGTTACGCTTATCAACAGTGACGATATCGGACGAATTGTCTGGCACGAGTTCGACATCCTGATACTGCCGGCGGGAAGTTACCCCTTCCTACAGGACAAGAAACAGTGGGAGACAGTATACAACTGGGTAAACCACGGAGGGAAAATCATAGCGATAGACAGGGCTGTTGCCGAGCTGGCTAAGGCCAGCGGTAAACTTACCTTCAAGAAAAACGAGGATACTACAAATAAAAAAGACGAATACGCTTCACTGAAAGTATACGAACAACAGGAAAGGGATCGTATATCCGAAACCACACCCGGTTCTATATATAAAGTTCATCTGGATGTAACCCATCCCCTTTCGTTCGGATATAACGATTCTGTATATTACACGATTAAGATGGACGACGACTTTTATGCGTTTATAGACAGAGGATGGAACGTAGGTTTCATCAAGAAAAACAACCTTCTTTCCGGCTTTGTAGGTGCCAAACTAAAAAGAAAACTACACGACGGTATGATATTCGGCGTAGAGGATCAGGGACGCGGAAACATCATATACCTTGCCGACAACGTATTGTTCCGGAATTTCTGGCAAAATGGAAAACTGCTATTCAGCAATGCACTTTTTTTAGTGGGTCAGCAATAACCGGGCACAACTGTTCGCAATTAAAGAAGCCGCCCTCAGGCGGCTCCTTTGTTTATGTGTCGTCTTATCCTTACTGGGTTATGATCTTCACGATCACACGTTTATCATCCAGCACCAGTTCGGCAAAATATTCACCTCTGGCTAATCCGGTCAGGTTCAGTTCGTTCACCGTATTCACAATATGGGTCAGTAATACCTTTCTGCCTATTCTGTCAAAAACACTCACCTGCACCGGCTTTCCGGGTAGCTTAGACAATATCAGCTTGGGTTGTCCATAGCTGGGATTGGGCGTTACTTTCACCCGGATATCGCCAAGGTAGATTTCTCCGGAAGGTACAAAGAAGTAAGATGCCTCACCCACACAGTCGCTGCTGCCCACCTGTACAGTATAGTTACCATACCCTTTCGGCTTCAGTTTTTTGGCAGTGGCACCGGGAATCAGTTGACCATCTTTGTACCATTGGTAAGTATCTGCTGTACTGGCAATAAGTTCGTTGCCAGACAGTGAAATGGAAGGTGCAGGTGCACTACTGGCAGTAACTTGTATACTACCTGAAACCGTAGTACCACAGGCCGTTACATCAACAGAATAGGTACCGGAAGCAGACACCATAATTGTTTGCGTGGTAGCGCCGGTGCTCCACAGATAGGTTGCACCGGGATGGCCTGCATCCAACACAAGTGTGTTTCCAAAACAAAGGGTCGTATCACTGCCGAGGTCTACCTCCGCAGGCGCCTCTAACATAGTAATCTGTATGGAAGCGGTACCCGAGCAGCCCCCGTCGGTAACAGTCACGCTGTACTCACCCGGCGCAGTAACCGTACGGGTTTGTGTAGCCACCCCGTCGTGCCACAGGTAATCAGCACCTGAATGTCCTGCATCGAGCACCAGACTTTCACCAACACAAAGGGTTACATCTTCACCTAAAGTCACCGGTAGTTGATTGGTTACATTTACCCGTATTTCGCCATTACCCGAACAGCCATCGCGGCTTACCGCTACGGTAAACACCGTATTTTCTGTTACCGATGGCGATATGGTTTGTGTAGTGGCGCCATTGCTCCACAGATAAGTAGCGCCCGGATAACCTGCATCAAGGGTAATGGTACTTCCTACGCATACGGTAGTATCGTTCCCAAGGTCAACCGGCAGTCCGCTGTCCACTACCGTTACATTTATGTCGTCGGAGGTGGTACAGCCGCCAACAGTCACAAACACCCGGTAATTTCCACTTTCCGTAACCTGAAGGGTTCTGTTGGTGCTGCCGTTGCTCCACTCATAGGTAGCTCCGGTAAATTCACCAGCGTCTAATGTAAGCGTAGTGCCACTGCAGATGGTAACATCATCACCGAGATCAACCGCCGCTCCGCTGCCGGTAACAACCACCGGGAGGGTGTACGAAGCAGAGTCATCGTTCGAGTTAACAACCGTCAACCTGACATTGTAAGTACCAGGCAATTGATATTCGTGTTCGGGGTTTCGTTGGCCTGGAATAATTGAGGTTGTATAGGATGCTATAGTGCCATCTCCGAAATCCCACCTGTAAATGGAGGCCGAACCACATGTTACAAAAGTAGAAGGATCAGAGTTGAACTGTACCTTATATGGATAGCAACTTGTAACTTGCTGCGATGTAAATTCAACTGTAATACCATCTTTTAATCCGATATTCACGGTATCACGGGCTGTGCAGCCGCCTTTTACTACTGCTACCCAGTATTTACCAGGATGTCCGGGCAGTACACCATTTGTTGACTTATCCAATCCCCGACCAGCGAAACTTGGATCAGCATCCGATCCCCAGGTAGTAGATTGCGCTCCGGTAATCCCTGTCTTCAGAACCGCGAAACCTCCAGTCTTACACATCAATATGTCCTCTCCAAGATCCACTGAAAGCGTAGCAACAGATATCACTTTACTATCGCTCGCCGAACAGCCATTCCGGGTCACCGTTACCGTATAAGTGCCGGCGGCACTGACGCTGATCGTACGCGTACTCTCTCCAGTGCTCCAGGAATAATCAGCACCAGGGAAGTCACCCGCATCAAGCGTAATACTGCTGCCGGAACAGATGGATGCATCTGCGCCAAGGTCTACAACAGGAACTGTATTTACTGTAATATCCTTACTATCACTCGCCGAGCAACCATTACGGGTTACCGTTACCATATACGTGCCGGCGGCACTGACGCTGATCGTACGCGTACTCTCTCCAGTGCTCCAGGAATAATCAGCACCAGGGAACTCGCCTGCATCAAGCGTAATACTGCTACCCGAACAGATGGATGCATCGGCTCCAAGGTCTACAACAGGAACTGTATTTACTGTAATATCCTTACTATCACTCGCCGAACAGCCGTTCCGGGTTACCGTTACCATATACGTGCCGGCGGAATTGACACTGATCGTACGCGTACTCTCTCCAGTACTCCAGGAATAATCAGCACCAGGGAAGTCACCCGCATCAAGCGTAATACTGCTGCCCGAACAGATGGATGCATCTGCGCCAAGGTCTACAACAGGAACTGCATTTTCTGTAATATCCTTACTATCACTTGCCGAACAGCCGTTCTGCGTGACTGTTACTGTATAGGTGCCAGCGGCATTGACGCTGATCGTACGCGTACTCTCTCCAGTGCTCCAGGAATAATCAGCACCAGGAAAGTCACCCGCATCAAGCGTAATACTGCTGCCCGAACAGATGGATGCATCGGCTCCAAGGTCTACAACAGGAACTGCATTTACTGTAATATCCTTACTATCACTTGCCGAGCAGCCATTCTGCGTGACTGTTACTGTATAGGTGCCAGCGGCATTGACGCTGATCGTACGCGTACTCTCTCCAGTGCTCCAGGAATAATCAGCACCAGGGAACTCACCCGCATCAAGCGTAATACTGCTGCCCGAACAGATGGATGCATCGGCTCCAAGGTCTACAACAGGAACTGTATTTACTGTAATATCCTTACTATCACTTGCCGAGCAACCATTACGGGTTACCGTTACCATATACGTGCCGGCGGCATTGACGCTGATCGTACGCGTACTCTCCCCAGTGCTCCAGGAGTAATCAGCACCAGGGAACTCGCCTGCATCAAGCGTAATACTGCTGCCGGAACAAATGGATGCATCTGCGCCAAGGTCTACGTCCAGAGCAGGCGCAACCGTAATTTCAACGGTATCTCTGCTTGAACAAGCGCCGACTGTTACTTCCACCCAATATTCGCCGGCTGTGGATGCCTGAATGGTTTGTGTGGATTCGCCGGTACTCCACAAATAAGTGGCGCCAGGAAAATCACCGGCATCGAGGGTAATCATGTCTGCAGCACAAATAGTTGCATCATTTCCGAGGTTTACGTCGAAACCCGGTGCAGCCACATTTACAACAGTCGTCGCTTCTGTAGAGTCACCGATATCGTTGAATACAACAAGCCTTACATTATACGTACCAGGGGAAGCATATATGTGCAAAGGGTTTCTTTCCGAAGGCGCAGCGCCGGCTCCGTAACTAACTACGGTTCCATCTCCAAAATCCCACTTATACTGATTAATGAGACCGCAAGAACTACTAGTGCCAGGGTCTGAATTAAATTGAACGCGATTAGGGAAGCAGGCATCCGGCTGAGAATAAGAAAGATTTACCAAAACGCTATTTACTATTGATATATTAATGGTATCGGAAACAGTACAACCGTCTTTTACTACAGTTACCCAGTAATTTCCGGGCGTGTTGGGAATGATACCCACCATCGAACTACTTCCCCCCCTTGACGCAAAAGTAGGATCTCCGTCTGATCCCCACGAAGTAGAGGTTGCATCTGTTATGCCGGTACTTAATGATGTAAATTGCGTTTTGCAAAATTG
The DNA here is from genome assembly GCA_037190905.1 of Agriterribacter sp. Taxonomy (GTDB): domain Bacteria; phylum Bacteroidota; class Bacteroidia; order Chitinophagales; family Chitinophagaceae; genus Agriterribacter. The sequence continues at coordinate 426,794 of JBBCKG010000003.1, forward strand.
TCTGTCCCCACCCAAATCCACTGTAAACGGTTGTCCTACTGTAACAGTTACTGAACCGGTAACACTATTGCCGCATTTCGTCTTTGTGACGGTGTACGTCTGGGTGCTGCCGGGCGATGCCACAGGATTGTGAATATTGGGATTACTCAACCCTGTCGTGGGTAACCAGCTATAAGTTACTCCTAATTCATAACCGGCGTCCAGCGCAACGCTGCCACCAGCGCAGATAGTCTGGTTGGTAAAAGTGGGAGCTGTAGGAGGATTAGCATCAGCAAACACGATATCTACACTCATTATATAATCATGCCAATCCAGCCCATCCTCAATTCCTAACCATATTTCGTAAGTTCCCTCTGTAGTAAAAGTATACTCTGGATTTTGATCAGTGCTACCTTCATACACATGGGCCGGTCCACTCATTATCTCAGACAGGTAGTTAACCGACGTGGGCAGAGGGCCCCCGCAATCAGTATTAAATTTGGTACTATCCACAAAACGAAGGGTCACCGCCCCCCCGCAGTTCGATAATTCTGTATAACCGTATTTTACATCTACTAAGGGTTTCGCTGTAATGATTACGGTATCTCTTCGGGAGCAGCCGTTTGCCTGATCTGTTGCCTCCACCCAATAAATACCAGGAGCCTGCAAATTCCGGGCAACGCCAATATAGCCATCATTCCATACCGTATGAAACGATCCATCAGTACTTGAACTAATAAAAGTTGCCTCCTCACCAAACTCGTTCATACAAAACTCTCTGTCCGGACCAAGGTTTGGTACGTTAACATAAATATTATATGGATAATCATATTTACTGGTAGCCAAAGAGCTGGTTGTTATAGTAAGAGATGCCTCGAACTTTCCTCCTGTGGTATAAGTATGCGTAACAGTATGATCATTTGTAGTCAGAACCGTACCGTCACCAAAAGTCCATTCATAGCTTACAATTGGGTCACCTGGACTGATAGAGGTACTGGTAAAAGTGATCTCGAGCGGACCACATCCCTGATTTGGAAGACCGCCCTGATTATTTGAAACAGTAAACCCCGCCACCGGCGGAGGCAGTTCCTTACCGATTTCACCGGCAAAAAGGTTACTGAATGTCAATAAAAACAGTATCTGTAACCGTATAAATTTCTTCATAGGAAATTATTCTAGTTATTCGAGGATATAGACAACAGGGTTTATAACGAAGAAGCGTTTTTTAAATTGTTAAAAACCATCCCGTTAATAAAAAAATGTATTGGTACAGGGATGTGTATTAACTTGTGGTGTTTTAATTTTATCATTTTTCGCCTTGATTTCCCAGCATACCATAGAACAGATAAAGTCCAGAATTGATATCATAGATATCGTAGGGAGCTTTGTGAAACTCAAAAAAAGAGGCACCAGTTACCTGGGCTTATGTCCTTTCCACAACGAAAGAACACCCTCTTTTACCGTATCACCTGCCAAGGAAATTTACAAGTGCTTCGGTTGCGGCCGCAGTGGCAACAGTATCAGCTTCCTAATGGAGCATGAAAAATACAGCTACCCCGAAGCCCTGCGCTGGCTGGCAGGAAGATACAATGTTGAAATTGAAGAAACCGTTGCCGATCCTACGGTAAAAGAAGCCCTTCAAAAAGCTGATAGTCTTTATATTATAAACGGGTTCGCCCGGCAATTCTTTAGCGATACCCTCCTCAACACTGAAGAGGGAAGGGATATTGCCCTTTCCTATCTCAAAGAAAGAGGCTTCAACGATCAGGTTATTGATAAATTTCAACTGGGTTATTGCAGTCAGGACAGAGAAGGCTTTGCTAAAGCCGCCATCGCTGCTCAATATAATAAGGAATACCTGCTGCAAACAGGACTGGTGGTGGAAAGGAACGAGCAACTCATTGATAATTACAGGGGAAGGATTATTTTCCCCATACATAATCCAACCGGTAAAATCACAGGATTCGGCGCGCGCATCATCGCCAAAAACGACCGGGCTCCCAAATATATTAATACCCCGGAAAATGAAATATATGTAAAAAGCAAAATATTATACGGCGCTTATTTCGCCAGGCATGCCATCGACAAAGCAGACCAATGTCTGCTGGTTGAAGGCTATACAGATGTCATTTCCCTGCATCAGGCCGGTATCGAAAATGTGGTAGCCAGTGGGGGTACGTCTCTGACGCCAGACCAGTTACGACTGATAAAAAAGTACACCAAAAACCTGGTCATCATTTACGATGGTGATACCGCTGGCGTAAATGCAGCGCTGCGCGGCCTTGATCTTGCCCTGGAAGAAGGACTCAATGTTCAACTTGTACTGATACCTGACAAAGAAGACCCGGATAGCTATGTGAGGAAAGTAGGGGGAGAAAGTTTTCAGGAGTTTATTGCGGAAAATAAAAAAGATTTCGTTCTCTTCCAGCTCCAGGTGTCGCTGAAAGACGCGGGAAATGATTCCCATAAAAAAGCCGCAGTAGTCAATCGTATCGCCGAAACCATCTCCCGGTTGAATAAAACCGAAGATTTTACGCGGCAGCAGGATTATATCCGCCAATGTGCCGACCTGCTGAATGTTGACGAAGCCGGGTTAAATGCGCTGGTCAACAAATTCATCCGCGACCGGATCAGCAAACTGCAGTCCAAACCTGCGCAAACCGAAGCAACTATTCCGGTGGAGGATATAGCAGAAGATGACTCCGATACACAAGCGCTCCTCAGCAGAGACGAAGAGGTGGAAAGAAATGTGGTTCGGGCTTTGCTGGAATTTGGCGACTATGAATGGGGAGATAACCAAAAAGTTGGCGAATACATTTTAAACGAATTTGAAGAGCTGGCTGAACTCATAGATAATAAAGAAATGCTAACCATCATCGATACGTACAAACGCTGGAGCAGTGAAGGCAAACCGGTAACACCCAAATCGTTCCTGTACAGCGATGATATTGCACTAAGCCAACTGGTGGTGGGGCTCATGGATACAAGGTATGAACTGAGCCCGAACTGGAAGGAACACTATGACGGGCCGCTGCTTACCCGTGAACAACTGTATAAGGAAGAAGTGACCTCATCTCTCAGCTACCTCAAACTTCGAAAAATAAAACGCCTGATCAGCGAAAACCAGAAAGACCTGGGCAAAGCTACCTCGCCGGAAGAACAAATTATACTAATGCAAACACACCAGAAACTAAAAGAAATGGAAGTAGCCCTAACCCAAAGCAGTGGTACGGTGATCTTCAAATAGTTTGTAACCTGCACTGTGCAGTACACGCGTAATATTTGAAATAGTCTACGCTTGAAAACCCAACTAATAGCACCGCTGTTTTTTTCCAACTACTTTGTAGGCCTGTTGGCGGTAACGCTGGCAATGGAAACCAACTTTCAACTGCAACTGCAGGCAAACAGCTTTGTATTCTACCTGTTGGTTTTCAGCGTCACCATAGTATTTTATACAAGAGCATACCTGCCGCTGCGTAATTCAGTTGCGAATACAAGTCCTAGAACGAACTGGTATCGTGAAAATCATCGTTTTGTACGATTTAGTCAGCTCACGCTGCTGATCATCAGCGCATTTGCTGTAGTATGGAGCATCATTCAATTTAAAGATGTTCCACGGCTAAAAGGCTGGCAGTGGTTGGTATTAGTGAGTCTGCCACTTGTTGCATTGCTGTACTACGGCTTCAGAAAACATGCTCCCGGATTAAGGCGTATTGGCTGGCTCAAGCCGTTGCTCATAGGATACGTTTGGGCTGGCACCGTAAACGTATTTCCCGTATCGTACCTTCTGGCTGAAGAAAAAAGCAATGTTATAGCAGATGGATTCATGCAATGGTTGTTTATAAAAAACTGGATGTTTTGCACCGCCAACGCTATTTTATTCGATCTGAAAGATTACGCAAACGATGCCAATAAACAAGTAAAGACCTTCGTAGTACAATGGGGGTTACGAACAACTCTTTTCCTGATCATCCTTCCCCTGTTACTGATCGGCTTTCTCTCCTTCATAATATTTTCATACTATAACAGGTTTCCCATTCCGGTTGTATTAATCAACGCTATTCCCTTTTTACTACTGCTCTATATTGCATTTACTATGCAAAAACGAAAAGCCATTTTATACTATCTGGTTGTGATAGATGGCGTGCTGCTGGTAAAAGCCTGCTGTGGCATAGCCGGATCGCTTATCGCCGCATGACCTATGCTCCGCCTGCTACATTAATTGGGAACAATCGATCTTCCTGAAGTAAAATTTGTGGAAATTGTAGCGTCAACGCAGTTAACAAATGCTAAAAAAACGACATGGAACGGAAACACTTTATTTTCGAGAATACCCGCATTCATTATCTAAGCTCATCCGGGTCAAATACTGCGGTTATGCTTATTCACGGTTTTGGTGAAGATGGAAGCGTTTGGAAACACCAGCTGCAATCACTAAAACAGAAATTTCGCCTGATCGTTCCCGATATACCTGGTAGCGGTAATTCAGCATTCATGACACCAGACCCGGGGTATAACAATGCACTCGATCAATATGCCGATGCCTTTTATCAATTGTTACAGCATGAGAATATTAACAAGTGTATTATTATTGGTCATAGTATGGGTGGCTATATAGCTCTTTCATTATTATTTCGCCATATCAATACCGTTGTCGGAATCGGATTCATTCATTCCAGTATTTTTTCAGACCAGGAAGAAAGGAAGGAGATGAGAAAAAAAGGAATCGCATTTATTCAAAAGTTCAGCGCACATGAATTTTTGAAACAATCGATCCCCAATTTGTTTGGACAATCATTTTTAAATGAGCAACCGGAAGAGGTGGAATCTTTGATACAAAAATCCCGCTCCTTCACTTCCGATGCATTAATACAATATTACCAGGCGATGTTGACACGCCCTGACCGAACAGAATTCATAAAAAATTATCGAAAACCGGTTTTGTTTATCATCGGCGAGGAGGATAAAAGTGTATCTTTACAAGACAGCCTCAAACAGTGCCATATTCCTTCTGTTTCGCACACAACCATACTTCCGGGTGTTGGTCATATGGGCATGTGGGAAGCGAAAAACCAGGTTTCCAAATCCCTTGAGCAGTATCTTAATTATATAAAGGATTGCTGTGAATTGTAAATACCTGGCCTTCGTTTTTTGTTTATTATGTTCTTCTGCTGCATACGCCAGACATATCACCGGTGGTGAAATGACCTACGAATACGTGAGCAGTTCCGGAAATAATATTACCTATCGCGTTACCCTGAGACTGTATCGCGACTGTTATTCTACCGGCGCGCAACTGGATCCTGTTGCTGCCATCAGCTTTTATGCAAAAACTGCGTCCGGTTCGTCTACGCATACTACTACCCGAAATATTCCGCTATCGAACCGAAACATTCTGAATCTGCTGGATGCAGGAAGGTGTATAGATAACCCTCCGGTAGTATGTTATGAACTCGGAGTATACACTTTCACCATTGAGTTACCTGTTACAGAATATGGCTATGTGGTTTCTTACCAAAGATGCTGCCGCATAGAAAACATGACGAATATAAGCGGCTCCGGCAATGTGGGGGGTACGTATACCGCTGAGATTCCCGGCAGAGCAGTGGATGCCACGGCTCCTATGAACAATAGCGCCAAATTTGCCACTAAAGATACCGTAGTAGTATGTGAAGACAATTTTTTTATGTACGATTTCAGTGCAACCGATATTGACGGCGACTCACTGTCGTACAGTTTTTGCCAGGCCTATATCGGCGGTTCTCTTCGCGATCCTCAACCGGCGCAAGCCAGCGCGCCGCCATATACTTCTGTACCTTACCCCTTCACATTCAATGCGAGTTTTCCGTTGGGAAGCGGTGTGCGGATCGATTCCCGAACCGGCATAGTTTCGGGTATAGCACCCCGGGCAGGCATATACGTTATAACCGCCTGTGTAAGCGAGTACAGAAATGGCAAGGTGATTAATGTACACCGTAAAGACATACAAATAAAAATCACCTCCTGTACGATCGCCGAAGCCTCCCTGGAGCCGGAATACGTCAATTGCGAAAACTTCACCATGCAATTCCAGAACCGGAGCAACAGTTCTCTTATCAAATCGTATTACTGGGAATTCGGCGACCCCGCGGGCACTACTTCGGAAGAAGCCAGCCCCTCTTTTACCTATGCCGATACAGGTACTTACAGGGCAAGACTAATCACCAACCGATTTGAAGAATGTTCCGACACGGCAAACACAATCATTAAAATATATCCCGGATTCAATCCCCGGTTCAGCTACTCCGAGGGGTGCAAAGACGTCGCCATCCGCTTTACAGATCAAACTACGGCCGCATACGGAATAGTCAATCACTGGCAATGGGATTTTGGCGTACCCAATGTTTCGGATGATATTGCCGGCACCCGTACTGCGCCCTATACCTATACCGAAGCGGGTACATATAACGTCAGCCTTACCGTTGGAACCAGCAAAGGCTGCATGGCAACCATCCACGACGAAGTTATAGTAAGGGATAAACCCCTCTTAACCCTTCCGAAAGATACGCTCATGTGTAATGTAGATACCATTTCGCTCTCGGCACAGGGGCCCCCGGGCAATTACGTGTGGACACCCGACTATAACATCAGTGCTTTGTCTGGATCAACCGTACAGGTAAGTCCGCAAACCACCACCACCTATAGCGTCACCCTGACCACCGTTCCTGGCTGCACCACCACCGATACCATTCGGGTACATGTTGTGGACTACGTTTCACTGGAAGCGGGCAGCGATTTCACCATGTGCCTTACAGATTCAGCTACACTGATGCCGGAAAGTGATGGACTTCGTTTTGAGTGGCAACCCGCTGCCACCATCGTCCATCCAGATGTCAAACATGCCGTGATTGTTCCCACCGAAGCGTCTACCACTTATCAGGTTACAGCCTATATTGGAAAATGTAGTGCCCGCGATCAAATCACAGTCAATACAGTACCCTACCCCAATGTGCGCGTATCAAACGATACCACCATATGTGCAGGAGAAACGGTTCAGTTGTTCGCAGAAGGGGGCGCATTCTACCATTGGTCCCCCGGTGAAGGAATGAATAACAGCAGACTGTACAACCCGCTGGTAACGCCCGATGTCACCACCCTCTACTCTGTAAGCGTGACAGATGTATTGGGATGCCCCAAACCTACCGTAGAGACCGTTGAAGTACGCGTGATACCTCCGGTACCTGCTTTTGCAGGCAATGATACTGTTGCTGTACTGGAACAGCCGCTCCAGTTACAGGCCACAGGCGCCACCGTATACACCTGGCGACCCGCGAGTTATTTAAGCGACACGACCGCCTCCAACCCAATTGCTGTTTTCGAGGGTGATGTGGGAGATCTGGTAACCTATACGGTAAGGGTAAGCACTCCGGAAGGGTGCTATGCAGATGATACGATATCTGTAAAGATTTTCCGTACTGCGCCGGATATTTTTATGGCAACAGGCTTCACCCCCAATGGCGACGGTCTAAACGATGGATTCCGGGCTATACCCGTAGGTATCAAAACTTTCGATTACCTGAAAATATTCAACCGCTGGGGACAACTGCTTTTTTCCACCCCGGATGCTACTCAGGCATGGGATGGCAGATTCAAAGGGGTAGACCAGGCTGCCGATACTTATGTGTGGATGGTGAGCGGTACCGACTATCTGGGCAGGCCGGTTTCTAAAAAGGGGACGTTTATACTCATACGGTAGAGGGAGAGATGATGTAAAATGGCAAAATGGTAAGAGGGTAAGAGGGTAAAATGGTGAGAGGACAAAATGGTAAAATAGTAAGATGGTAAGATAGTACAACTCTAAAATGGCAAACGGTTAGATGACAAAAGGTCTTACATTCTTACGGTCTTGCATCTTGCACTCGTATAATCTTACACTTACAGGCTAACAATTTTACAATCATATGGTCTTACCTCCTTACACCTCTTGACATTTGCTAAATCATTTTCCGGTGCTTAGCTTTGAGGGCCAACTACAGCATTGATATATGGCAAAAAATATACTAATTACCGGTGCAACCTCAGGATTCGGAGAAGCTACCGCTGAGCGATTTGCAAAAGAGGGACACAATGTAATTATAACAGGAAGAAGAAAAGAACGCCTGGAGGCTATAACGCAACGGTTACAAAGTACATACCGCATAAAAGTATTACCATTGGCATTTGACGTACAGCAAAGAAAAGACGTTTTTGCTGCGATAGACGGTATACCCGAAGAATGGAAAACCATTGATGTGCTGGTGAACAATGCAGGACTGGCATTGGGTCGTGAATTGTTCGAAGAAAGCGATATCGACGATTGGGATACCATGATAGACACCAATATCAAAGGGCTGCTCTACGTATCAAAGGCTGTAGTTCCCCTTATGATACCACACAAACGGGGGCATGTCATTAATATCGGATCTGTAGCCGGTAAAGAAGTGTACGAAAAGGGTAATGTGTATTGCGGAACAAAGTTTGCCGTAAAAGCCATCAGCAAAAGTATGCGCATTGACCTTCTGCGGCATGGTATTAAGGTAACATCCATACATCCCGGTGCTGCTGAAACAGAGTTCTCCCTGGTTCGGTTTGACGGCGATGCCGAAAAAGCCGCAGCGACCTACCAGGGTTTTACACCTCTCACGGCAGAAGATGTAGCCGATGTAATCTACTATACCACTACCCTTCCGGAACATGTATGCATCAACGATCTGGTATTGACGCCCCTTCAGCAGGCCGATGGGATTTTCTTTCACAGGAAATAATTCCCCCGTATTTCCGTTTTAGAGGGGTAACATGATTCCGTAACCCCCTGGAAAAATAGTGCCATGAAAATCTCCGGTACCCATCTATTGTATTGGATGCTCCTGCTGCTTCCGTTTCAACTGGCTGCACAAAGCATCAGCAAAGACCCCTGTAGCCTGGGCAATATTTTACAACAGGCAGACAGCATCAAGGAATATTACCATAAAGAAGGTTTTACTGTATTGAGGGAAGCTTCCGTTTCGATGGACAGCGAATACGAATTACCCATCCTCATGCCCATGAAGCAGGGAGAACCCTACGAAGTTGTATTTATAGGAGATGCCCGATCCAACATATGCGAAGTTAAAATGTACGACTACAAAGAAGAGCAGGTGGTATACCAACGAAAAAAAGACGGTGAGGCAAACCCACACATTATTCAATACGGTTATAAACCCAGTGCTTCTGAATATCATTTGGTAAAACCCGTACAGGTAAATGAACTGCAGAAGAAGAACCTCTGCGGATACATTATCTTTCTCAGAAAAACAGGTCCTTCGCTAACCCGGGCGCCCCTGTAGCATAACCGAATAAGCATTGCATCCCAATCAATAGACCCGACGGGTTCATACTGTGCTTACTTACTGTTGAGTAACGGAAAAGATATAGATATTTCCATAAGAGTACGTTCATTCAGTGCACCCGCTCAGAAATCCGTAGCTGTATATGGGTCGCCGGCTTCCGCTATCGCTTTTGCCGCTTCATACAGCGAAGGATATACCGCATCCGTAACAGGATCGGGCAAGGCCGGGGCCGGTCGGTTACTGCTTATGAAAACAGTAGTCATCCCTACAGATTTTCCAAACATCATATCACTCATGGTATTGCCAATCATAATCGATTTGGTAAAGTCAATGGCCGGAAAATCATCCCTGGCCTGATAAGCCATTCCTGGCGAGGGTTTCCGGTTGGGCCCTTCATCCATACAGTAATATATTTTATCGATGCGCCCACCGGTGATGACTACGTTTTCCAGCATATAAGTATGAATACCCAGCAGGTCCTGCTCGTTCATCAGTCCTTTGGCAATTCCCCGCTGGTTGGTCACAACCACTATTGTTCCGAAAATTCCGCTGAGTATTTTCAGGGCTTCCTGTGCGCCCTCCATGAACCGGAAATCTTCCCACCTCGTAACATAAGTTCCCACATTCTCGAAATTAATAACGCCGTCCCGGTCCAGGAAAAGGGTCCAGCTTTTATCAATACCTGCAAAATCATTCAAGGCCTTCATATTTTGTCAAAGATAATCGCTGCTGCATTAATCTTCCTCGAAGAAACAAACGGATCCTCCCACCCATTCCCTATCCTTATTATAGCGTACACCAATCATCCTGCCTTTGCTCAGCCTTGCCAGGTTGATAGCAGCATGCGGACGATCTTCGCCCTCGGGCCATACATACATTACCCTGATTTCTACCTTAGCCGGTTCATCGGGTGTGGGTATCACGCTGGCATAGGTAACCTTGCGTTGCAGTATCCAGTTTTCCGGGTCTTTTATGGCTGCTATATCGCCCTGTTGTACATCTATAACCACCCCCTGTCCTGCAAAAGAAAACAAGGGCTTCAGTACATAGTTTTCAAGATCTGCGGGAATAGACTTCAATTCGCTAACAAACCGGGTTTCTGGTACGTAGGGATGTTTAATAAACGGCAGGGTGTATTTGCTGATGCGGTAAAACCAGTTGGGATGAGGTATCCATTCCACATCCCAATCCTGTGTAATATCTATTATATTTCCGAGGTTTTTTTGTGTATTCAAATCATCAAAAATCAAGCGGTTGTATATACGGTGAATGGGTATGGTACGACCATCTTTTTTGTAAAACAATTTTTTCGCTTCCGCAAACACCTCGGTAATACACAATGGGCGAACCCCCGTATAATCTTCTGTACAATAAAAGTCAATTCTTGTTTTCTGCTGGTGCGGCCTGATTTCCAGCAACACAACATTTTCTGCGGGATGATCGCCTAAAAGCAATTTGCTCAGCATCTGCCGGTAGCTGCCGGCCTCGTATCCGCTGAGGTATTGACTATAGCCGGCAGGAATTACAAAATGCTTTTTCAACACCTCAGGATAATATGCCTGAAAGGCGTATAGAGACGGGAAGCCCTGCATTTCTATCAGTTTCGGTTCCAGTTCTTCGTTTTCATTGATACAAACACCAAAGTCGAATACCATCATCGGACAGCGACTGTTTTCCTTCTTCACATGCTCATGCGCAGGTATACTTCTCTCCGTAATATGTTTGAAATTATCACCCGTAATAATATCAACAATGGCATCGCAGGCGTTCAGCAACTTTTGTCTGAACAGCTTATCTACAAACACCGGCGTTTCTGCCACCCGAAAATCAATAGCATGGGGATGAACGCTGTTCAGATCCTGGAGGAACCGTTCGTATCTTCCGGACGTAAATTCCTGATTGAATGCTCTCCTGAGATGCGGTACCATGGCGTTAGTTTGCCAGTAAGGTATGATTTTTTTAGATGGCAGAAGATAGAAATCAGCGCCATTTCTCCTGCAGCGGAAGAGCATGTTTGGGGGGCGCATTCCCCGAAGCAGGGAAATTCAGATCCTGTGATTGTAATAAGGTAAGAATGAACAGCATTTCAATACGCAGCCACAAGCAGGAGTGAAATTCCATGCCAGGTGGCTATCTTATCCTTTGTCTCTGGATACATCTACCGCTGTAAAGCCTCTGGGGCCTCTTTCTATATTAAATGTTACTTTAGCCCCTTCCTGTAGCAGTTCTGATGAAGCGGACTGGTGTACAAATATGCGCTGTCCGTTCTGGCTGTCTTCGATAAAGCCGAATCCCTTCGCCCCATTAAAGTAGGTAACGACCCCTTTTCGCAGCAGTTCCTCCGCGGTCAATTCTTTTCGCTTGGGAACACCTATTTCGATATCTTCCAGCTTCACCTCTCTTTTGGGGCTATCAGGAGGTACCGATGTAAGATTCCCGTTTTCGTCCAGGTAAGCCATCATCTCATTCAGATCCTTTCCTTTGTTTGTATTTTCCTTGCGTTCCAGTTTTCTTTCCTGTTTTTTCTTACGCGCTTCCCTTTTTTTGTTTTCTCTTTCTTTTTTGTTCCAGCTTTCTGCCATAGTTATATTTAAAAGTTTCTTTTTACCGCGGCTGTCTCAATTATACAATACCGCGTTGAAAATAAATAATTTCAGCCCTACCGGGTGTATTGCACTCTTTCACCTCTCTGCTAATAAAAAGGCAGGTCGTGCAGACCAGCCTTTATATATACTCGTCAACAACGTTCTACGTTACCAGCGTTTTGTAAAGCCTTCTCCGCGATTGGAGCGCTCTTCACGGGGTCTGGCTTCCGATACCCTTACCGGGCGTCCGTCTATCATCTTTCCATTGAGTTCTCTAATGGCGGTTTCTGCGGCCTGCTGGTCACTCATTTCTACAAAGCCAAAGCCTCTGCTTTTACTTGTAAACTTATCTGTAATCACTTTTGCTGAAGAAACACTCCCATATTCTTCAAAAAGTTTATTCAGGTCTTCGTCGTGCACGCCATAGCCGAGATTGGAAACATAAATGTTCATAAAAAATATATAATTCAATAATAAATATTTGAGATAAATGGCAGATGTAAAAAGAGAGGGAAAAAGTTTACAAGAGCGATAAAACTCAAATTATCTTACCGAAGATACACCTTTAAATTGAAAAATATCTGCAAATTTTTCTTCTTCTGACCGATGCCGGGCGCGGTTCTTGACCACCCAGGTATGATACTGCACAAAAAAAACCGGCTTACTGGAAGCCGGTTTACTAATTAAAAGTGGAAATGAAATTATCCTAAAGCTACACGCTTAAAATCGCTCACTTTTAGTTCACCGTCTACTGATTTCAGGAAATCTCCTACCGATTTGCCTCCGTCTTTTACGAAAGGTTGTGCTATCAGCGTATTTTCCTTGAAAAATGCATTCAGCTTGCCTTCCGCAATTTTTTCAATCATCGCGTCCGTCTTACCAGCCATTTTCGGATCGTTCTTGATCTGGTCTGTCACCACGGCTTTTTCACGGGCTACTGCTTCTGCAGACACAGACTCGGGGTCTACGGCTACAGGGTTCATAGCTGCCACCTGCATAGCCACATCTCTGCCGGCGTCGCCTGCATCTTTATTGAAGCCTACGAGTACGCCTATGCGGTTGGCACCATGTATATACGATGCCACGTAGGGCGCGTCGATGCGTTCAAATTTGCTCACACCAATCTTTTCGCCGATGCTGGCCAGTTTATCGTTTACCAGATCTGCTACTTTAGCACCGTTAATGGTTACGTTGTTCAGCTCTTCTGCACTTTTTACATTGTTTTCTATAGCAGCATCTGCAATGCTTGTTGCAAAAGCAATGAAATCAGCATTTTTACTTACAAAGTCTGTTTCACAACTAATGCAAACAGCAATACCCGTTTTATTATCAGGGGTGGTTTGTGCTATAACAACACCCTCTTTTGCCTCACGATCTCCTCTCAGCGCTGCTACTTTAGCACCTTTTTTGCGCAGCCAGTCTATTGCTTCTTCAAAGTTTCCGTTGGTTTCTGTCAGTGCTTTCCGACAATCCATCATCCCCGCACCTGTCATCTGGCGCAGTTTATTTATATCTGCTGCTGTGATAGTTACTGTAGACATAATCTTAATATCATTATTTTAGTTACAAAAAACTATTTCGCTCCACCGGGTCTTCTTCCGCCACCACCTGCTGATGGTGTACGTCTTCTTTGTCCACCGCCGCCGGAGGGTCCTCTGCGGCGTGCGCCTTTTTCGCCGTCACCACCGGCATCGTCAATATCCAGTCTGGGTCCTCTTTCTACCACTTCTTCTTCCTCTTCTTCGTCTTTTTCGTTTTGACGCTCCTGTAAGCCCTCTGCAATGGCTGCTGTAATATAATTCACTATAATTGCAATAGACTTCGTAGCATCGTCGTTGGCAGGTATGGAAAAGTCTACCTGATTCGGATCGCAGTTGGTATCTACCATACCGAAAGTAGTTACCCCCAGGCGCTTGGCTTCTGCCAGCGCAATGTGTTCGTGACCTATATCCACGATAAACAATGCAGCCGGTACACGTCCCAGTTGTGCTATACCGCCGAGCACTTTTTCCATTTTTTCTTTATCGCGGGTAAGTGTAAGGCGTTCTTTTTTGGTGATGCTGTCCAGCGTACCGTCATTCAGCATTTTTTCAATGCTTTGCATCTTTTTTACACTCTTCCGAACGGTGTTGAAATTGGTAAGCATACCACCCAGCCACCTTTCGGTAACATACGGCATATTTACCCTTTGCGCACATTCGGTAACGATTTCCTTTGCCTGCTTTTTAGTGCCGACAAACATTATTTTTTTACCACTTTTGGCGATGGATTTCAGCGCAGCAGCGGTTTCCTGCAGGTGCTCTACAGTTCTATTAAGATCGATGATATGAATACCTTTCTTTTCAGCAAAGATATAAGGCAACATCTTGGGATTCCACTTCTTACGCAGGTGTCCAAAATGTACGCCTGCTTCCAGTAGTTGCTGTTGTAATGAAGTACTATTTTCCATTATACTAATTGATTGATCGGTTTTTGTTATTATTTCTATCGGATTTGTATATGGTAGAGCAGTTTAACAGATACATACAACCATTAACTACAAACCACAAACCATCACCTGTATTAACGTTTGCTGAACTGGAAGCTCTTTCTTGCTTTTTTCTTACCGAATTTCTTACGTTCAACACCTCTGGGATCGCGCATCAACACGCCGGCAGCTTTCAAAGCAGGGCGGTAGTCGGCGCTCACAGTGAGCAGCGCACGGGCGATGCCGAGTTTGGCTGCTTCTGCCTGACCCTTGATACCCCCACCGGTTGCGTTGATTTTAACATCAAACTTATCCAGTGATTCCGTTACTTTTAAAGGAAGTTCTACCTGGTTTTGAAGATATACCAGAGAAAAATATTGTTTGTAGTCTTTGTCGTTTACAGTGATTTTACCGGTACCTCTCGACAGGAAAACCCGGGTTACTGCTTCTTTACGACGACCAACACCATTTTTTTGCTTTTCCATATTTATACTTTACGCTGTAAGCTTTTACTAATTAAAATTTCAGTTCTTTGGGTTGCTGCGCTCCGTGCGGATGTTCTGCACCGGCGTATACAAATAACTTTTTGTACATCTTCCGGCCCAGCCTGTTTTTGGGAAGCATTCCTTTCACCGCTCTTTCAACAACCACTTCCGGACGACGGTTCAGCAGATTTTTAGCGGTTTCTTCTTTTTTACCACCCGGGTACCCGGAGAAATTAATGTAGTTTTTGTCTTCCAGCTTATTGCCTGTAAACTTTACTTTGTCGGCATTGATAACGATCACGAAATCGCCACAATCTACGTGAGGCGTGTAGTAAGCTTTGTTTTTACCTCTTAGTACGGCTGCGATCCTGGCACACATACGCCCAACGGTTTGATTGGTACCGTCTACAACATACCAGTTATGTTGCACGGAAGCCGCGTTCGCATGTTTGGTAGTGAAATGTAATTTACTCATTGTTTTTATTGTTTTTCCTACACCGGAGCATAGGGTAGATATCCACGCCATCCCGCGAATATCCTTTGTTAAAAATTGGAGCGCAAAAGTAGACGTATTATTTCATTCCACCTACAAACAAACCCTTTTTTTCAACAACCACCTTTATAACTAATTGAAAATCAGTAAAAATTTTGACATTATTTTTCAATACCCTCATCAAACGACCGAAATTAGCTGTGATTTTCGGGGGTCTGATGCCAAAAACTATCATGTAGAATATAGTGTGGAGCTGCTTGTACTGAGCATTTGCCGGTTGCAAGACAGAGGGACAATATAGATACCGGATGCCGCATACAGTGTTGCGGAACTATATATGTATGGTCCATACTGATAGCGATGGTGGATTACTTTACGGAATAATATTCCTGGATCACCGTCAGGGGGGCATCTGCGGGGGTAAGATCATCTTTCATAGAATGTTCTACCCAGAAGTCGAACGCGGGTCGGTAGCTGTTTTTTTTCAGCCATTGGTGCATAACAAACACATCCTGTCCTATCTCGGCGTATTGACGATGTACCTGCATTACAATGGCCGGATATTCATCCATATCCAGCAGGTCGAAGGGCTCGGGCACCAACAGCACCTCCTCCTCTACAATGACTCCCACTCTTATATACATGGTTGAATCGGGAAGCAGTTCGTGCTGGCTGTAGAAGGTTTCATCGTCTTTAATACGGTCAGCGGGAATTTCGGCCACAATCCGGTCTCTCAATTGATAAATTCTGCTGCCTGCATCAGACAAAGCTACCGTATCGGTAAGTGTCACAAACTTATTGGCCGGTATTTCTACCTTCTCAAAATGAATACCGGCCAGGTAATCGCCGGGGGTTTCAATCAGGTACTTGAAATTGTCTATATTCCTGAGAAAGGATTCTTTAAACTCAGAAGGATGAAACAACAGCCGCAGTTTTTTCATGATATTTTTGGTAAACTCTACTTTTTCCGTCCACAGCAATTTTGTACTCCACTGGTTGGATTTTAAGACAGATACCGAGCCTTCTACAGTAGACCGGTCATCTAGCCGGAAAACATAATGCAGTTCACCATTCGCCGCGATAATGTCTACCAGCTCGCGTCCATCCAAATGGCCCGCTTCCCAGCGTTTCCAGTTGGCCGTATCGGCTAAAGTACGGAGCGTAATTACCCGGTCTGCATTGATATCGGCTTCTGTGGTATATTTTCTGTTGGTAGGTAAAAAATAAAGACACAAACCGGCTATCAGCAGGGAAATACTAAGCACTATGGTGATATTTTTGAACTGCATAGGGTAAGTTGTTGATACTTAACGACAAATACCTTGCGGCTGGCATATACTCTGCCGTATTTTCGATAAGCGGGGGCTTTTGTTCGGTGAACCAACCCTTTTCCTGATTTTAAAGCAGAAATTCGTTTTTTTTACATTCTCATCTGTTGTGTATGAATCAGAATATCGCTCGCTTACATGCTATTGCTTTGAAAGACCAACGACGGATCGTAGGACTGATGTCTGGCACTTCACTGGACGGGCTGGATATAGCGCTTTGTAACGTCAGCGGGGCTGGTTCCGCAGCGAAGCTGACACTCGAAGCATTCACAACCCACCCTTATACGCCTGAATTTAAAGAGCAGGTATCTTCCGTTTTTTCCAAACAACAAACTGACCTCGAAAAGGTTTGCCTGCTCAACGCATGGATAGCGCGCGAACACGCCCGCATGATCATAGAAACCCTGCGCAACTGGCAGATCGAAAGCCGGGATATAGACCTGGTAGCCAGCCATGGACAAACCATATACCATGCGCCTCAAATCCTGCACAGGCAACCTGGTTTTCCGAATGCCACCCTCCAGATAGGCGACGGCGACCACATAGCCGTTGGAACGGGTATTATCACCGTTAGTGATTTCCGGCAAAAACATATCGCTGCGGGGGGAGAAGGTGCACCGCTGGCTGCCTATGGAGACTACCTGCTGTTTTCAACAGCCGGAGAAAACAGGATACTGCTCAATATAGGCGGCATTGCCAATTTCACTTACCTCCCCGGCTCACTCGATGCCAGCCTGGTATTCAGTACCGATACCGGCCCCGGCAACACCATGATGGACGCCTTCATACGACAGGAATACCCCGGTCGGTTCTTCGACGAGGATGCCGCACTGGCAAACGCCGGCTCCGTATGCGAGCCATTGCTGCGCTGTTTAAGGAATGATCGTTTTTTTAAGAAGCCCTTTCCTAAAACGACGGGACCCGAATTATTCAACCTCCATTATCTGCAGCGTGCGCAGCGCGAATCCGGTACCGAACAAATCAGCCGGGAGGATATACTGGCTACTCTTAACATGTTTTCAGCGGCCACCATTGCTGAAGCAATACAGCGCATTGCAGGTAAGCATGAGAGGTTGCATTTTTTTGTAAGCGGAGGAGGGATGCACAATCCCCTGTTGTTGTCCAACATTCATCAGTTGCTGCCGGGCGCAGCTTTTCAAACCACGGAGGCACTGGGAATACATCCCGATGCTAAAGAAGCCGTACTATTTGCCGTACTGGCCAATGAAGCCATCAGCGGTGGATACACCCGGTTCGGCAGCGCTGCCAGTGGCATGCCCACGGTATCGATGGGAAAAATCAGCTTTCCGGTGTAACAGAGCGAATTTGCGCAAAAAGGTGAGATAGGAAGAATGTAAAATAGTAAGATAGCAAAATAGTAAGAGTGTAAGATGCCTGTGGCAAATGTGCATTCGTCTCTTACTACTGTTCACTTACTACTTCTGTGCTGCAACCCGGTATTAAATAAGCTTCCATTGCGGCCGGTGTTCCCGGTGCAGCAAGGCATTCGCTGCCGCATCGTTTACGAACTGTTCGGCGGCGGCATCCCAGTGCAGTTCTCTTCCAAGCCGATACGATATCAGCGCCAGGTGCATCGGCAGGGTCATTTCGCGTGCATATGCCAGGTTGGATTCCGGCTGGGTTCTCGCTTTTACCGCATCTACAAAATTTTGCTGGTGACCGGGCGACCGTTGCAGCGTTACCGGTACGTCATCTACATCCGTCATACTCTTACCGTTGATGGTAACGGAGCGGGTTGCGTAATCGCAGATCAGGGTTCCTTTGTCGCCCTCAAAATAGGCGCCTATCCCCCGTTCCGCAGCCCCCGGCACGTCTGGTGGCGTGGTGGTCCAGAAAATTTTCAGGTTATCGAAGGTAAAGTCCGCTTCCAGCCACTTGGGTACATCAGCGATACCGTCTGCTTTTTCACCGCGGGTGCGGATATGTTTCAGCCCCTTGGGTTGCAGGCTCCAGAATACGACATCAGCAATATGGCACCAGAAATCAGCGAACACGCCACCGGAATAATCCAGAAAATAACGGTAGGTAAAATGACATTTCGCTGGTATATACTCGGTATAGGGAGCGGGCCCCAGCCACATATCCCAATTGAGCTGCGACGGCACGGCGGCTGGTTTCGTATCCTTTAATTCGGGCGGTGCGCCGGTTTTCCACAACCGCACGGTATGCACGTTGCCAATGATGCCGGATTGCACCAGTTCTACCACCCGGTGATAATTATCGCCGGCATGAATCTGGTTGCCCATCTGAAACACCCGGTTGTACTTATTCAGGTTATCGAGCATAATTTTGCCTTCGCCTATATCGTACGAAAGCGGTTTTTCTCCATATACATCTTTGCCGGCCTGAAAAGCCAGGGTGGCTATGGCAGCATGCCAGTGGTCTGGGGTGGCACAGGTAATGGCATCAATATCTTTTCGTTCGAGGATCCGGCGGAAGTCATCGTACAAAGCCACCTTAGCCGCTTTGGGACGAAGTTTTTTCAATTTGTTGTGTGTATCCCGCAGGTGATGGGCATCCACATCGCACAGTGCCACAATATCCACCTCGGGAATATTCGCGAACCAGTTCATATGGGCATTGCCCATACCACCCAAACCAATATGGGCAATCCTTAATTTATCGCTGGGTGCAAAGGCTTTCAAAGAGGGGGCAACAGCCATTCCCAGCGCAGCCAGACTACTGCTTTTCAAAAACTGCCTGCGGCTAGACGCATTCATGATTTTTTGTTTAGGTGTATAGTGAGCTTTGAAGGTAAAAAAACTATCTGTAATCGCCAACCTCCTCCTCCCCACTCTCTTATCGTGGGACACCATTGACTTCGGCGAATCGCGGCAAAATAGCAATTGCCGCATTTGAGCTTTCACATCTAGCAATTACTGCCTCTCACATTTTTTTATCATCATCATTAAACCCAAGTCTCCTTACTCACTACGTAATGCTTTTACCGGATTGGATATAGCAGCTTTGATGGCCTGGAAGCTGATGGTCAGCAATGCGATCGCTATGGAGAGCAACGCAGCTAGCGCAAATACCCACCACTGTATTTCAATTCTGTAAGCGAAGTTTTGCAACCATTTATTCATTCCCCACCAGGCAGCAGGGAACGCGATACAGGAGGCGATGACTACCAGTTTCAAAAACGCCCCTGACAGCATCTGTACTACCTGCACTGCACTGGCACCCATTACTTTCCTTATACCGATTTCCTTTGTCCGTTGCTCAGCAGTATAGGTGACAAGTCCAAACAAGCCAAGGCAGGCTACAAAAATGATCAATACCGAAAAGATATTTAATACGTCTGCGGTCTTTTGCTCTGCCGCATAGGCACTGTTAAACAGGTCGTCCATAAAAGAATAAGTAAACGGCTCTTCCGTCTGGTAGGCATCCCATGCGGTCTTCATTTCAGCCAGCAACGCCTGCGTGTCGCCGGTATTCAACTTGAATATCAGGCCTCCCTGAGGAAAATACGTCATGTACAAAGGACTGATCGCTTCATGCAGGGATTTGAAATTAAAATTCCTGACAACGCCTATGACCTGATAGGGAAAATGTTGCCCCCGGGGGCTGTTTTGTATGACCACCGTTTCACCAATAGCAGACTCACTGGTCCAGCCCATTGCCTTTACCGCCGTTTCATTCAGTATAATAGCAGAAGAGTCTGTCGAAAAACGGTGCGAAAAATTTCTTCCCGCCGCCATTTTCATCCCCATCACCGGAATGTACTGATCGTCTATACGAAAATCCACGCCGTTTACAAGAAGCTTATCATCGCCGAGTGGATATCCCAGCGCATTGTTGTAATCGGTAGGGCCTGCCGGTTTGAACCACGACAAGGTAGCATTGGCTACCATAGGGTTTCGAAGCATATCTTCCCTGAAAGCCTGCTCGTTGCCACCCAGCGCTCCGGAATTGGGGATTACCAGCAAATGTTGCCGGTTGTAACCAATATCCATCCGTTGAATATATTTCATCTGCTGGTAGGCTACCATAGTGCCGATGATGAGAAATACAGAAATAAAAAACTGAAATATTACCAAACCGCTTCTAAGCCCTATACTTTTCGGTTTATTGGCGATGCGCCCTTTTAACACGAGCACTGGTTTGAACGACGACAAATAGAAAGCAGGATAACATCCCGCTATCAAACCAACAATCACTCCCAGCCCGATGAACGCCAACGTCGGTTTCCAGGTGATGTACAGGCTTTTTCCCGAAATATCGTTAAAGAGTGGTAATGCAATCTGCAAAACAATATATGCTATTAAAAGCGCAAAAAAAGTGATTAGCACAGACTCACATAAAAACTGCACCATCAGTTGCCCCCTGTCAGACCCCACCACTTTCCTCACACCCACTTCCCTTGCCCTTCGTGAAGCCCCCGCGGTGGACAAATTAACAAAGTTGATGCAGGCAACGATGAGCATAAAAACTGCCACTCCGCTAAAAATATATACGTACATTATATTACCTCCGGGCTCCAGTTCATTCGAGGTGTTGGACTTGAGATGAATGTCGGTAAGCGCCTGCAATGCAAAACCCAACCGGTTGCCATTTGTCCGGAATTGTTCCAGGCTCAACCCCATCTTTTGCTGTATCTGCGGCCCCATGTATCGTTCCACCATAGCCGGAAGACGGGCTTCTACCTGTTTTCGTTCTGCACCGGGCTTCAGAAGAAGATAGGTGTAAAAATTACCCGTCATCCACGAATCAGACATTGCGTCCTTCGATCCGGTCATCGACAACAAAATATCAAAGTGAAAATGGGCATTGGAAGGCATATCTTTCATCACACCCGTCACCGTATACACTTCATCATCCAGTTTCAGCATTTTGCCTGTCGCATGCTCTTCTCCGAAATACTTTTCGGCAGCAGTTTGAGAAATAACCAGGCTGTTTTTTTGAGACAACACCGTAGCTACATCTCCATCTACCAGGGGGAAGGTAAATATGGACAAAAAATTGGGGTCTGCCATCGCGACCCGATCGTTTTTAAACTTTTTTTCGTGATAGGCTATTTTTGGATAGCCCATCGCAACCATGCGCGTGGCATCTTCTACTTCCGGGAAATCTTTTTTCATGGCAGCCGCCACCGGTGGCATTACTATGGCCTCATTTATCTTACCTCCATTGATCTCTGCCTGGAATATCACCCTTGCTATACGGTCTGCATGATGGTTAAATTTGTCGTAGCTCAGTTCATCCTGCACATACAGCATTATGATAAAAAAGGTAACAATGCCGATAGCAAGACCCAGCACATTAATAAAGGAAAACAACTTATTCTTACGGATGTTCCGCCATGCTGTTTTGAGGTAATTTTTTATCATATCGTATATACATTGATGGATGATGGCAATGTTTTTATAACAGGAAATACGGAGTCGGCTCCCGTCAGTACCCCGCATTCAATAATCGCCTTACTCACTTCGTAATGCTTTTACCGGATTGGCCCGTGCTGCTTTGATGGCCTGGAAACCGATGGTGATCGACGCCATACCTATAAGGATCAGAGAGGCGGTTGCAAAAACAGGAAAACCCAGATCGAACCGGTATGCAAAATTCTCCAGCCAATGATGCGCTGCCAGCCAACCAATGGGCATAGCGATCAACATAGCAAGGCTTACCTGTTGTAAAAACCGGATAGATGTTATTCGTAATATATTATTTACGCCTGCGCCCAATACTTTACGAATACCCAACTCCTTTGTTTTTTCCTGTACAAGAAAAACACTCATGGCAAACAGCCCCATAATGGAAACGAGTATGGCCACGACGGTGAAGTACGTCACCACCTGCTGTATACGAAGATATGACGCATACAACCTGCTGAAATTTTCGTTCAAAAAACTGTATCGGATCGGAAAAGAAGGCTCCACTTTCGTCCACAGTTTTTCTATATCCAACAATACCTGCTGTGTATTGGCTGCATTTACTTTCACCAGGAGGGCCCCTCCACTCTTATAGCCACACGCATCATTGCCTATATTGAACATCGCCGGTTGCACGGGCACGTCTAACCCCCGCACATTGAAATCTTTTACCACCCCGATAATCTGAACAGGTATGGAATCGCAATAGGGAAAACGAATCGTCTGGCCTACCGGATTCACGCCCGCCATCAGTTGCGCTGCAGCTTCGTTGATGATCACCGAACGGGTATGCTCATCTGCATAGCGTCCATCGAACCAGCGGCCGGCCACCAACTTTGCTTCTATCAACGAAAAATACGCCCTGCTCACTTTTACTTCATTCATCTTCAATTCCTTTCCGTTCCAATTTACGTCTGCCGAAGAAGTATCCATCAGCGCGTCTCCCGGTACCACCGTGGTTTTTGCCACTTCAATCACACCGGGAATAGCCAGCAATTGCTGTCTTGTTTTATCGAAATTTTGCTCTCTGGTGGCCTGTGTTGTCTGAATCCGTACAATATGATCGCCGGAAAAGCCTTTGTCTTCCGACTGCATAAACTGTACCTGTTTAAAAATGACCAGACTGCTGATGATAAAAAAACCAGACAGTACAAATTGAAATACAGTGAGTGCGGTTCTGAAACTGTCTCCATTTTTTGACCGGAATCCGGTGCCTTTTAAAACAACAACAGGGCTGAATCCGGAAAGCTGCATGGCGGGATAGGCGCCGGCAATGAGTATGGTTGCCAGTAAACACAGCGCCATTTGCATGTAAAAGGTTGATGCACCGGACTGAAAAAACGACAATTCGATATGAAACTGGTCTTTAAACCAGGGAAGTATCACCATTGCCAGCAGCACCGACAGTAACAATGCTAAGCATACCTGCAACGTTACATCCAGTATAAACTGCAGAAACAACCGGCCCCTTCCCGCACCCAGCACTTTTTTCACCCCTACTTCTTTCGCCCTCCTGAAAGCGTCTGCCAGAGAAAGGTTGCTGAAATTAACAGCGCCCGCCACCAACAACAGTGCCGCCAACATAAGCAGTACATTGATCACCCGGTTGCTGCTACCACCACTTTTTGGGTGGGCATGCAAATCTGCAAACGGCATCGTGAAATACACCACCTCTTTGTCTATTCCCGGTTGCGCTGCACCAGATGCATCGCCTGTTGAGAAATGTTGCCTGAATGTTCTGTTCACTGCGGTATCCAGCGCTCCGGCCGTAACGCGTTTGTCGCATTTCACATACGTTTGGTAAGAAAAATTTTGCCAGTGGCTATTGGTTCGTTCATGGGGCGACCGCATGACGATGCGGGCTTCCAGAACGGAGGGCGTAGCAGGCATTTGTATCACGCCCGTAACGGTTCCTTCGATCGCCCCACCATATATCGCTACGGATTTCCCCATCGGATCCTCATCACCGAAATACGTTTTAGCCAGGTGTTCTTCCAACACAACAGCATCCGGTGCCTGCAAAGCTGTTGCTGCATTGCCGTGTACAAAACGGTAGGGGAACACCGAGAAAAACAACGAGTCGGCCGTCAGCACCCCTTTCTGGTACATCGTCTTCCCGTTTGCTTCTACGGGCATTTCAAAATCACCACCTCCCAATGTATGGGTCGCTACCTGTACTCCGGCCAGGTTTTGCATAAGAAAAGAAGCCAGCGGTGCCTGCGTATTACCATTCCAGATAATGCCCTCACGATTTTCCATAGATATCTTGTACACCCGGGAAAGATCCGGATGCCAGGTATCATAACTTTTTTCATAGTTCAGGTACAACAGCAATACAATAAACCCTGTAAGACCGGCAGCCAGTCCAAAGATGTTTATCACGGAAAACAACCGGTTGCGGCGGAGGTTACGCCATGACATTCTGAAATAATGATACAGCATGGTGGAATTTCTTATTTTATTCTAACTATTTTATACTATATCGGCACACATCCTCTCTTCCATATTTTCCAGTATTTTCTATCATATCCATCCTTTACGGGTTCACTTGCATTATACAATACCTTCTACTCCGTTCGCAACGCTTTCACCGGATTGGCCAAAGCTGCTTTGATAGCCAGCAATCCTATGGTAACAAAAGCTACCGATACGGCCAGTAATCCGGATAATACAAATACCCACCACTGCACGGATATCCGGTACTCAAACCCGGCCAGCCACTGGTGCATCGCGTACCATGCCAGCGGAAACGCAATCAGTGCCGCTATGACCACCAGCTTCAGGAAATCTTTGGCCAGCAGCAATACCAGCCCTTTTACACTTGCGCCAAGTACTTTTCGTACGCCGATTTCTTTTATCCGCTGCGACACAGCAAACGTAGACAGTCCGAAAAGTCCCAGACAAGCTATGCATATCGCCATCAGCGAAAAAGAAGTGAAAACGCCCGCCTGCTTTTTTTCAGCCTCATACAACCGATCGAACCTTTCATCCAGGAACGTATAATCGAAGGGGGTTTCAGGAAAATATTGCTTCCATACCTGCTCCAGCCATTCCATTGCTGCCCTTGTATTGCTACCATCTATTTTTACCGACAGGTTGCCGTACGATCGAACCGGCAAAAACACCATGGGTGCGATCGACTGGTGCATCGATTCAAAATGAAAATCTTTTATAACCCCAATCACCTGCCCTTTGATACCACCATACCTGAAATCTTTACCGATGGCTTCACTGTCTGCCTTCCACCCTGCCGCCCGCACAGCCGCCTGGTTGATCACAAAATTGGCAGTGTCCATCCCGAATGCTTTTGAATAGAATCTTCCGGCAGCCAGTTCCAGATCATACGTATCGGCAAAATCGTAATCGCAACTCACATATTTTATATCGGCGGTAACCGGTCGCAACGAATCTCCACTCAACACAGATGCGCCCATATTGTCGAGCAAACGCCCGGTAGGTATCCGTGACGACCGGGTTAGGTTCTTAAAATGAGGACTTTTTAATATGGCCTCCCGGAACGATTCATAATGTTGGTCAACTTCATTTGCATAGGCCAGTGTGAGTACCTGATCTTTGTTGTACCCCAACGATTTCGTATGAATGTAACGGAGCTGCTGCATAACGGTGATGGTGAGTACAATCAAACATATGCCGATAGCGAACTGCGAAACCACCAGCGTTTTACGAAGAGAGATATTGGCCCTCCCCACCTTGAACAGGCCTTTCAGGGTTTTCGCCGGCTGAAATGAAGAAAGGTATAGCGCAGGATACAAGCCGGATAGCAATCCCACCAGCGCAGTCGTAGCCAGCAGCCACAGCCATACATTCGGCTGCAATAGTACCTGGAAAGAAAGCGATTCACCAGACACTTTGTTCAACCAGGGAATGGTAAGCCAGGTGAGTAATAAAGCAAGGGCAGCAGCCAGTAAGCAAAGCAACATGGCTTCACTCAGCAACTGAGCCCGCAATTCCCATTTACCGGCACCCACTACTTTCCGGATACCTATTTCTTTGGCACGCAACAGCGCCCGGGCAGTAGAAAGGTTCATATAATTGATGCAGGCAATGAATAGAATAAATAGTGCTATAGCAGAAAAAATGTACACTCGTTTAATATCGCCATTGGGCTCTGCTTCTACATCTGTATGCGAATACAGGTGTATATCCGAAAGTTTTCTGAGGTACAAAGAAGTGAGCGCAGATGGCTTCGCTCCTCCGTATTCACGCGCCATATGCTTGTCCAGAAAATCAGGGAACTTTTGCTCCATCGATCGTGGATCGTAACCATCGGACAGCAGTAAGTATGTGAAAAACGAATTGTTTCCCCAATTGGTACGCAACTGTTGTTCTCCGTATATCAGAGAATCTCTCAGGGTATTGAAAGAAATCAGCACTTCCGGATGAATATGCGAGTTGGCCGGAAACGCCTCAAATACACCGGTAACTTTTCCCTCGGCCTGGCTGTTCACCCGGATCATTTTGTTGATGGGGTCTTCGTCTCCAAAATACTTTTTTGCCGCTTCTTCCGTCAGCATAATCGTATAAGGATCCTTCAATGCAGTAACGGGATTTCCTTTCACTACTTTTACCGGAAACAGTTCGAACAAATTTTCATCCGCAAAAAAGGCCTTTTTTTCGTTGAACAGCTTCTCTTCATATTTCAGTGGTACCGTGCCCATACCCAACAGCCTGGTCATCTTTTCTATTTCAGGGAATTCAGAGGGAAAGTAATAACCAAAGGGGGGTGATACGGTACTCAGTTCGAGCGATTTTTCACCATCACTGGTATTGAAAATCCGTGCAACCCTGTATATACGGTCGGCGTTGCCGTTCCATTGCTCGTAGCTCACTTCGTGCAGTACATACACCGTTATCATCAAACAGCCCGTTAGTCCCAGCGTAAGCCCAAACAGGTTAATAAAAGAAGTAAGCCGGTGTTTGGCAAAATTCCTGAGCGCTGTTTTAAAAAAGTTGGTAAACATATGTTGTAATGACTGGTATATGATGAACGGTTATAGATGCTTCTTTTCTATCAACAGTTGCAAAAATCACCCTGCAACATTTTCTTCCTGTGATAGCGTGATCCAGATTTTCAGATTAGCTTATTCACTTCGCAACGCCTTCACCGGATTAGCAAGCCCCGCTTTGATGGCCTGAAAGCCAATAGTACAGACGGCTATTCCTATGGCTATAAACGCTGCCGCTGCCAGCAAGCCTATACCGATATCGGTTTTGTAGGCAAAATTTTCCAACCACCGGTTCATAGCATACCATGCTATGGGCACGGCTATCATAATAGCCAGTACAACCAGTAGCAGAAAGTCTTTTCCCAGCAATTGTGCTATACTGGCCACACTGGCGCCCAATACCTTTCTTACGCCAATTTCTTTTGTGCGCAATTGTGCAGAATAGGTGGCCAGGGCAAACAAGCCAAGGCATGAGATGAAAACGGCTATTCCCGCAAAAATGGTGAACAACTGCTGAGATCGATTTTCGGATCGGTACAACTGATCAAATTTAGCATCCAGGAAACTGTATGAAAACGGTGTTTCTGAGGGATATTTACTGTAAACGGCTTCCACAGCCTGTATAGCCTCACCGGCAACAGCCCCCGTAGTTTTAACATACAAGTTAGGTTTCCATTGACTCGTCCAAAAAACCATCGGACCTATCCTTTCCTTCAGGGATTTAAAATGAAAATCTTTCAACACACCTTTTATTACGCCGCTTGTTCCATGGAGCTTCATGCTCTTTCCAATATAGGGCGGTTTAAGTGCCATCTCCCTTGCAAGGGTTTCATTAATGATAAATGCCGCCGTGTCTGAAGGCATACCGGTAAAATTCTCTCCTTCTACAAAAGTAAAATTCATCATAGGGATGAATTCCTTATCTACGCTTGCGCGCCCTGTTATCAGTTGCCGGTTTGCAGGCTTGCCCGGCCAGTCAATATCTCCCGTTGCATCTCCATAGTTGGTAATATCATATACACCCGATACAGATGCAGCAAGTATGCCCGGGCTGTCTGTCAATTCTTTTTTAATGACATCCGCATGATTAACCGCATCCCCCGTCAGCGGAACGATAAACACATGCTCCTTATCATAGCCGGGGTTCAAAGTGCGTATGTATTTTATTTGTCCGCTGATCACCAGTGTGCAGATGATCAGCACCACTGAAATAGTGAACTGGAATACGACGAGTATTTTCCGCAGCAGGATATTGGAAAAAGACGGTCCGACCTTTCCCTTCAGCGACTGAACAGGACTGAATGAAGAAAGATGCAGAGCAGGATACACAGAGGCCAGTATCAATGTACCGACAATGGCAGCTCCTATCAGTAACCACACCGTGGGATTGGCCAGCGAAAACGCGATGGATTTGCCCGAAATGCTGTTGTAAGCAGGCACAAGCAGCCAGGTGAACAATAAAGCCAGCACGCCGGCCATCATAAAGATCAGCAGGGTTTCTACCACAAACTGCAAAAAAAGCTGAGCTTTTGAAGCACCTGCAATCTTACGCATGCTAACTTCTTTTCCTCTGGACATGGCCCTCGCGGTGGAGAGATTTACATAGTTAATAGCGGCGATCAACAATAACAGTAGGGTGATAACCGTAAACGCCTGCACCATACGCAACGCCGCATTGTTTCCATCAGGCGAAATCAGGTGCATTTCCGCCAGCGGCTGCAGTTTGAAAGAAGTCTGGTTATCGCCATTCCTTGCAGCAGCATATCGCTCGCTCAGCGCATGGCCAATGCTGTTCGCATCCACACCAGGCTGCAGCTTCACAAATGTGTTGAATGCATAATTACCCAGGTCTTCATCAATGGTTTTCCAATCGCCATTACCTCCCCAATCAGTAAACATTTTTGCATACCTTTTCATAGGGAGCAAAACATCAAAACGCAAAGATGAATTATGTTGAAAATCTTCCAATACACCTGCAACAACAAATTGCATAGAATCCTGCATTAATATCCTCCCTGTAACTTCGTCGGTTCCGAAAATCCTTTTTGCAACAGACTTCGTCAGCAGCACAGCATTCATATCCGGTAAAGGGTTCTGCGGATTACCGTAAACCAGCTTTACATCAAATACAGAAAAAAAACTACTGTCAACAAAAGCGGTATGCAAATCAGTGATGTATTCTCTGCTTTCCGGTCGTCTTACAGATATCCCCCAGTCGTCTTTGATCCGAACCGAAGATTCGATCTGTGGTATGGAATGGGCATATACCGACAAAGGTGCCGGTACTCCGGTCCACACCTGTTTGTCGCCGCTGAAATCAAAATGTGCGCTCACCTGGTAGATTCGATCATGATCTTTATAAAACCGGTCAAAACTCTTTTCGTCCTGTATCCATAACAACAACAGGATCGCAGTAGTAAGCCCTGTTGCCAGCCCCAGCATATTAATGCCTGCGTAGAACTTGCTTTTCCATACATTCCGCCAGGCTGTTTTGATGTAGTTTCTGAACATACGATGTAATTACCGGTAAACGATTTACGGATGAACAATTCTCATGACCGATTACTGAGCGCCGGACCTCCACCGGCTACCGCATCACGCCATTGAGACCTCAAATTTCCGTTTTTGAGAAACGAATTACATGCCACCTTACCAAGGTATTGATTTACAATAAATTACAAAAATTAAATACCCAAACAACTGTCCGAAAACGAACACCGTGTGTACGACTCTGCAACCAAAACCGACGTTGGGAAGCGATTACAGGGTGCCATATTGGAAATTTATAGCCTGTAAACTTGTTTGCAACTAATTAAATTAGTATTTTGCCACTAAATTCATTAGTATGTCTCAATCTTTTGCCGGACAAAATCTGAAATACCTGCGCAAGCTGCGGGGATGGACGCAGGAGGAGTTTGCACAGAAGCTCAACATCAAACGTTCGTTGGTGGGTGCCTATGAAGAAGAACGGGCTGAACCACGTATTGATGTGCTGGAAAGGCTGGCTGATATGTTTAAATTGACGCTGGACGATCTGCTGCGTAAAGATATCAGCGATGTAAAGGGCAACTATATTACCCGGAGACGCCAGTTGAAAATGATGTCTGAAACCAGCAACCTGATACACCTCGTACCCGTGAAGGCTGCTGCAGGCTACCTGGCCGGCTACGCTGATATGGAATTTCTCGACGAGCTGAATACATTTACCCTGCCCATGTTGAGCAGCGGCAATTACCGTGCGTTTGAAATTGTGGGCGACAGCATGCTGCCTACTCCCAGCGGATCGGTAATCGTGGGTGAAAAAATAGAGAGCCTGGACGATGCTAAGACCAACCAGGCATTCATTGTGGTGTCCAGAACAGACGGCATTGTGTATAAACGGCTGGTAAAAAACAATCGGACCAAATCGAAGATTACCCTGGTGAGCGACAACCCTGCCTATCAGCCCTATCAGGTAAATTCTGAAGATATACTGGAGCTATGGCAGGCCCAAATGGTGATCAGCAAAGTAGCCAGCCAGCAGCGCTGGGATGTAAATCAACTGGCATCATTGGTCAACAACCTGCAGGAACAGGTAAGTGTATTGAAAAATAAATACAATTAGTATTGGCCGGCCGGTAATGGTTAAGACCGAAAAACGGTTTCCCGTAAGATGATGTACATGCCCATTACCAGTGTAAACCAACCAAAGGCTGGTTTTAATTTTTCGCCGTTTATTTTTTGAGACAATACCATGCCGATGAATATACCCAGGATGGCAAAAAGGGTTACCACGGCAAGAAATCTCCAGTTGAGGGTAGTATTACCTCCTTCGGCCATAAATCCAATCAGCGATTTCGCCGCAATAATCACCAGGGAAGTGCCGATGGCTTCCTTCACCGGCAACCTGCTCAACATAACCAGCGCCGGTATGATCAGAAAACCACCCCCGGCTCCCACCAACCCGGTTAGCGTACCTACTACCAACCCTTCTGCCAGTATAAGCGGATAATTAAATTGTTGTGGTTTTGGCGCTTCTTCCGGCGCATCTTTCTCCTTACGAATCATACTCCAGGAAGCAATAATCATCAGTACCGCAAACAACAGCATCAGCAATACATCTCTGGTGATCGCAAAGGAGCCAACGGATAGTATCGTATCCGGAATAGCCGGTAAAAGATAGGTACGGGTGAGCAATACGGCCACAATAGACGGAATACCGAAAACAACAGCCGTTTGTATATTCACCAGCCCTTTCCTGAAATAAGATACCGACCCTACCACACTGGTAGCGCCCACCACAAAAAGAGAATAGGCGGTAGCCAATACCGCGTCGATCCTGAACAAATATACCAACACCGGTACCGTTAGTATACTACCACCACCACCAATGAGGCCGAGCGTGATACCAATAAGTACCGAAGCCAAATACCCTGCTACATCCATTCATTCATCATTAAGGATACAAAACTGGCGGTTACTCGGGTATTCTCCAGCTACTTTGGTTACACAACACCGGTGCCGGGTTACGAACTTTTCAGTAAGTTTGAAGTATATAGTTTTTAAAACATCAGGCTATGAAAAAAGGTATACTATCCATCGTTCTACTGGTTGCGGCATGGCCACTGATTGCGCAAAGCACATCGCCGGCAGGCAAAAAGCCTTCAGCAACAGATATCGTTTTTCACCCAGACACTCAGGTAACAGTGAAAAGTGAGGTAGTTATCA
Organism: Agriterribacter sp.; assembly: GCA_037190905.1. GTDB lineage: Bacteria > Bacteroidota > Bacteroidia > Chitinophagales > Chitinophagaceae > Agriterribacter. Next base: position 458,545 of record JBBCKG010000003.1, read on the forward strand.
ACGGGCAAACTGTTCCCTACCGGGCCGTGACCGGTACCCAGCCGGTATGGGACGACAAAGGGCGCACCATTGCCGGCCTGTTTTACACCTATTATGAACGAACGGATGTAAAAGACAGGGCAGCACGTCCTGTTGTTATCTCTTTTAACGGAGGGCCGGGGTCTGCTTCTGTATGGATGCACCTCGCTTATACCGGCCCTGCTATACTGAAAATTGACGACGAAGGCTATCCTGTGCAGCCATATGGGTATACCAACAATCCCCACTCTATACTTGATATTGCCGATATTGTTTACGTAGATCCTGTAAATACCGGTTACTCCAGAATTGTAGATACCGAGGTACCCCGATCTGTGTTTTTTGGCGTGAATGCAGATATCAAATACCTGGCAGGCTGGATCAGCAGCTTCATATCGCGCTACGAGCGCTGGGCTTCTCCCAAATACCTGATCGGCGAAAGCTACGGCACCACCCGGGTGGCCGGACTTGCACAGGAGCTGCAGCAGTCGCACTGGATGTATTGCAACGGCGTGATACTGGTATCGCCCACTACACTGGGCATAGAGCGCAGCGAAACCGAGGCGGCTGCCCTCCGGCTTCCCTATTTTGCTGCTACGGCATGGTACCACCGGCAACTCCCCCCAGACCTCCAGCAGAAAGACCTCACTGAGCTATTACCCGAAGTAGAAGCCTATACCATGCAAACACTCATCGGGGCTTTGTCGGGTATGGGATGGTTACCGGAGGAAAAGAAAAAAGACATTGCACGCCAGATAGCCCGGTACTCGGGATTGCCGGAATCCGTCGTTCTTCAAAACAACCTGCAGGTACCGTTGGGCCTGTTCTGGAAAGAATTGCTGCGCGGGAAGGGATACACCATCGGCAGACTCGACTCGCGGTACCTGGGTATAGACAAAAAAGACGCAGGAGAGCGCCCCGATTTTAATGCTGAACTAAGCTCCTGGTTACACTCTTTTACACCGGCCATCAATATGTACATTCGGGAAAAACTGCAATACAGAACTGATGCGCGCTACAAAATGTTCGGACCCGTTCATCCCTGGGACCGTACCAACGACCGCACCGGAGAAGCGCTGGGGCAGGCAATGGCTGCCAATCCCTACCTGCACGTACTGGTGCAATCCGGTTACTACGATGGAGCATGCGATTATTTCAATGCACGCTATAATATGTGGCAGATAGACCCCTCCGGGAAATTGAAAGACCGTATTGAATACCAAACCTACCGGAGCGGCCATATGATGTACCTGAGAAAAGAAGACCTGATATCGAGCAACGAACACATCAGAGCATTCATCCGGAAATCGCTGCCCGCCAGGGGGCAACCCGCCAAATATTGAATCCATTTACCCGATCGGTGGGTTTATATGCGGCGCAGTAGTGCAAACGCAAAGCCGCCCATATCAGAGGAGGTTGATTTTGTTTCGCCCCAGTTTAACAAGGCCCGTTTCCTCCAGTTGCTTCAGCAAACGGGATACCACCACACGCGCGGTGCCCAACTCATTGGCCAGTTGCTCATGGGTTACCTGAATGGTGTTGGAAGCCGTTAATTCAGATTTTTTTCGCAGCAATGCCAGCAGCCTTTCATCTACTTTTTTGAAGGCAATCGCATTCACAATATTCAGTAATTCTTCAAATCGCTTGTGGTAAAGGCGGAAAATATAATCCAGCCACTGGGGATATTCTTTGATGAACATCGACACCTTATCTACCGGCAAAAACAATACTTCTGCATCCTCTTCCACCTCGGCTTTTACTTTGCTGGTTTCGTTGTGCAAGCCGCCCAGGAACGACATGATGCAGCTTTCCCCGGCTTTTATATAATACAGAAGTATCTCTTTTCCGTCGTCATCGGTGCGCATCACCCTTATCATTCCCCTGGTAACGATCGGAATAGCGCGTATGTGAGCGTTTTCATTCAATAGTACATCGCCGGCCTCGTAATTTTTCACGATACTATATTGGTAGAGTTTCTCCACCAGTTCAGGCGATGTTTTAAATTCAGCAATCTGCTCCAGGTTATCCATGAAGTAAAGGTAAGCGATTATCGTTACCGGCCGGTGTCGGCGGGCAACCCTGCCCCGCCGGAATGCTGCGCCCGGCCATTGCATATGTACCATCGAAGGCGGCCATCACCAAGTCCCGGTAATACCCCCGCCCTGTTGGTGAGGTTTCTCTCCCGCCTGCAGCGGGAAGCCATACATGGTGAAGCGATATTTATCCGATCATCGGCGTTGATTGCCGGTACCGGGAAGAAATACCAGCGAGAGCCCCCCCTATTCCGTCGCCCTGGGGTCTGGCAAAGCCGACCCCGGGTGAAAGAAAACACACCGGTCATTACTATCCCGCATGCCCTTTTATGCTTTCGAGCACAGCGGTAAGGGTTCTGATCATATCATCTTTTTCCTTGATCATGCGCTCGTACAACTTTTTATTCTCTTCCAGCGCTTCCAGCCATTTTTCTAAAGGGTTGAAAACAGGATTGTATTGTATTACGGCACTTTGGTCGTGGTTGTTAATCGTGTTCGAAATAATATTTACCGCCTGCTCCTCATCAAACTTCTGGAAAGCTTCTACCGGTATTTTCAACACTTCTGAAATCTGCTCCAGCAGCGCCCGGTCGATGCTTTCTTTTTGCTCCAGTAGCGAAATTTTCTTTTGATTCCAGTCATCGCCCAGTTCATAAGCCAGGGCTTCCTGCTTCACGCCCAGCATTTCGCGAAAGCGTTTTACATTACGGCCTTCATGTATTGTTGGTTGCATAATGGATACAGTGTTTTATTGGCGTAAAGATAGGTGTTACCGGAAAACCAGCATATAATATCAATATACGAAATAGACGGTAAATAACACAGCGGGGGGGGGGGATAAATTATCCGGAAAAACAGATTTGTTATCTTTTTACCTACTGGTATATCTACAGGCGTTGACGGAGCTTTGCATCAAAACAATGCTTATGTCATCACCAGATCAACATCCTGTTTGGCCGCGTAAACGCAAACTGCGCGTATACAATCGATTTTTTACGCGGGCCTGGAATGCCTATGCGATTTTTCCTGAAATCAGACTGGCCGGGCGCTGGCTGCTCGAAAGCGGATTTACAGCCGGGCAAAGCATACGCGTTACCCACGAACATGGTAAAATTGTCATCACCCCCGATGAAGTTAAAAATGAAGCGTTGTAAGGCGAAATATTGGCCTGTTATAACGGAGGTAGAGGTTTTCTTTTCATCGTATAAGCCGGTGGATGCCACAGTTTTCCTATTTTTGGGCATCCTTATACATCCTTAAAAATTCTTCAGCATGAAATTGATCCAATACTTCCTCGTCTGTGTAGTTGTTTCGCCTTTGTTTTTTTCGTGTGTATCGAAAAAGAAATTTCTGGAAGCTACCAATTCCATCGTCAGCCTCCGGCAAGACAGTACCCGTCTGGAACATGAACTGGCCAACACCCGTAGCAGTTTGCAGGAAACCCGCGAAGCAGTAGCTACCCTTCAAAAACAGGTAGATGAGCTCTCGTCTGCCAAATCGCTCCGTGAGCAGGAACTGAACCGGGCGCAGCAACAGCTCAGCACCACCCGCGAACGCCTGAGCAGCGCTGAGCAACAACTTACCAGCACCACCCTCACCGTAGAAGAACAACAGAAACGACTGGAAGACCTGCAAAGACTGATAGACCAACAGCGAAGCGTAGTAGAAGACATCCGCAAATCTATCGACAAGGCGCTGGGCCAGTACCGTGCGGAAGACCTGGATATATTCATCAAAAATGGCAAGGTGTATGTTTCCCTGCAGGAGAAACTGTTGTTCAAATCCGGCAGTGCGGTAGTAGGCAAAGAAGGTCAGGAAGCATTGGGCAAGATAGCCGATGTATTGAACAGCGACCCCAAAATACAGATTGTAGTAGAGGGACATACCGACAGCATCCCTATCCGCAGAACTTTTGAAGATAACTGGGCGCTGAGTACAGCACGGGCTTTGTCAATAGTACGCATTCTCACTAATACCTATAAGGTAGACCCTGCAAGGGTGATTGCTTCCGGGCATAGCTATTTCGACCCGAAAGATACCAACGCTACGCCGGAGGGCCGTGCTCTGAACCGCCGGACCGAAATCATTCTTTCGCCTAATCTGGATGAGCTGTACAGACTGATGCAGTAGCTGATTTTTAACTGTGAAATCCGGCAGCCCTCAGGGACGATGTTTTGTAACAGACGGTTTCTGTTGCAGCCTCCCTGAATCTGCCCATGCCATGCGATCATGTCATGCGATTTTCCCTGCCTGCGGCGGGCCAAAAACACAGTACCGTGGCCTGTGGCGGGAATGCTATTGCTTAAGTATTTTTTGCGCGCTGTCTGATGCTACGATCAGCCCTGCCGCCATCATAATAATGTCCTTTATCACCAATCTGCCTACGCCGGATAAATAAGGAAACCCATGATGGGGAGTGGGATGATCTCCGCCGAGGTTGGGTACATACACTTCCGGCGTAGTTATAAGAAATGACAGGGTAACAACAGACATGATGCATGTAAGCACGCCACCCCACAAACCAGGCTTTGGGAACCAACACCCCAGCAATACCAGTATACCAATTATTACAATCACAGCTCCTAAACCATACGAAAAGGCATAGGTGCCATTGGCTGTATGCCAGTGTATGTTTTGGGCAACTACTTTTCCCTCGGGGTTTTTGTACCGGGTATATTCTGCAACGGTTTTGCCTTGTGCATCGGTAATTTTATTGGAAGCATTCTTGTAAAAAAAGCTGAAAAACGGACTGTTGGCTGCAAAATGTACAATGCCATCAGCCTCATACTTAAAAACTTTGAGTCCGCCGATCCATACCATCACGAGAAAAATCGCAAACCGGGCGAAATGAATAAATGCCTGTTGGCCGGCACCCAGCCATACCAGTAATCTGTAATAAATGTTCTTTTTGCGGGGAGTATGCATGACAAGCTGCTTTCGATAGTGAAAAATACAAATATAGCCAACTTACCTGGGGCACTATATATTATATTAAACAATTCCTTTACATTTGCAGGCATGTACACAAGCCCTTGTCTTTCTTTTCAATCAGCAAGCAAAACACAATAGTATGAGCCCTTTGAGAGTGTATATTCCCCTGGCTTTAGTGGCAGTGTTCTTCGTATGGATACTGTACAGACTTTTTATCAAAAAAGACCTCCGGCAACATCTTACTAATTTGTATGCAGGCCTTTTTTTTATAGTGGTGTGGGCCGTGATATATTATGTAATGCGGTGAAAGCGCGTTGGTGATTGTACATACCCTGGTTTTCGGCTTTAGACGCTGTGTGTATTTCTGACGCTTATATCCGTTCCCTTATGAACCAGCAATATCCCGTTATCAACACATGTATATAATGAAATACACGATTTGCCTGCTGCTGGGCTTTACGCTATCCCATGCCGTCTTTTCTCAGAAACAAAGTTCCCTGTTTTTTGGTGCCGGTTTCGGTTTCGATCATGGGGGCATAGGCGTGAAAGCCGAATTTCAGCCCGTAAAACAATTGGGCATTTTTGGCGGACTGGGGTATAACCTCGTTGGACCCGGCGCTAATGGTGGTATCATTTTCAACCTGCTGCCCAACAAGCGGGTTACACCCGTACTCACTGCCATGTACGGCTATAACGCCGTGATTAAGGTAGAATACCTGAATGGCAACGACCATGCGGTATATAACGGACTCACCCTCGGCGGCGGTGTGGATATAAAGCTTGGAAGACGAATGAATCCACACAAAATCAATGTCAGCCTGATGGTGCCGTTGCGAAATGCTGAATTTTTCCGCGACTATAACTACATCCGCCAAAACGGTACAATCAAGCAGGAAATGTTACCTGTGGGTTTAAGCGTGGGCTGGAATTATAATGTATTCGGAAAATAAATGACAGGTGTTAAACAAAAAATGCGGAGTAGGGTAACTCCGCATTTTTTGAATAGTAGATGTAGATATGCGTGCTTTTAGTGGGTATGTGCGTGTGTTTCTTCGGCATTTCCGAAAAATGAATTTTGCAGTCGCACCTTATCGCCAAAGAAAATGGCATTGGTTAGCAAACGGTCGGTGCCATGCCAGTGATGCCGGTATACAGGGCCATCTGCAAATAGTACCACTGTACCTGCCCCGTGTTGTGCTACCAATAAAGCCGCAGACTTTTCAAGGTTGTGCAACAATCCGTGCGATATAAAGCCGCTTACCAACGGACGGCTATTGAACTGAGCTACCGTTGCAAACTGGTTGGCGCTGGTTTGCAGAATGGTATTTCCGAGTTTATTGAAATAGATTTTCCGACTGCTCAGCCCAAAAGCAACAGGATTGGTAATATCAATATCAGCAGATAGAATACCGCTTCCACCGCGGCCGCCCAGACCCCTGTTTACATAATCCTGCCTTACCGCCGGGCTTTTCCCCTGTTGCTGAGCGGAGTCTTCCACTAGTTTTTCCTTCACCAGTCCCTGCTGTATAGCCCAGGCAGATGCATTACCGAAAGTAACCAGGGTACCGCCATTGGCGACCCAGTTCTTCAGTTTTTCCACCTGGGTTTTATCGAAGCTTCTTCCTGAACCTGAAGTAAGAATAATAGTGGTATAGCGACCAAGATCAAGCCTGCTCAGGCTGGCAATATCGGGTTTACTTACCGGCAGGTGAAGGTGCTGATTCAGCAGAAACCATACTTCTCCCACTTCACTCACACTGGACCCCTGCCCGGCCAGCACCGCCACTTCCGGCTTTTTCACCACGCTGATGTTGCTACTACCCAGGTCTATCCCTTTAATGTTAAAACCGGTTGCTACGGGTATAAACTGCAGCCCCGAGATGGCGGCCGCAGACCGCAGCACTGCGTGCAGGCTGTCGCTGCTGATGGCTTGGGCAGCAACGGGTATCACCAGCGTACCATACCCAAAGTCTTTCGGGCCACTTGGCACCGGCGCTGTAAATGGTTTTAATGCAGTTCTGACCAGCACGCCCTTTTCCAGCAAATGATACAGGGCTCTCGGCGCATTGTAATCCGTCCACTCTAATAAGTAGGCATAACCGGTAGTACCTCCCGCTATGCTGCCTTCTCTTTCAGGCACTTCCGCCACCGCGTTACCGGGTGAAAAGTTGCCGGTTATTTTTGCAAACTGTACATTATAGGCATGTGCTATAGACCATGCGGTGGTGCTGTAGAAAGTGGTAGTGTCTTTGAAACGGGTACTTTCATCGAAGATGGAATGCGCAATGTAGAAGAAGGGTTGTTCAGCAGGCACAAGATAAGCATGCCCCCGTTCAAACCTTTTACCATCTACTGTAATGTCTGCCGGTATCTCGTATACTTTCAGCCTGTGACGCAATACGAGGCTGAGCAGCTTATTGGTGAGAGAAACATCTTTTTTATCGCCGAATATATACGCTTTGGCCGGACTGGCTTTTGCCTGCCGGATGGCAGCGGCAAAAAAGTCTTTTTGCAATTTAAACAGTCCGTTTTTTTCTGCAACGGCACCTCTTACTGTAGCGATGCCCGTTACCACATGGTTTCGTATGGTGAAGGGAAACCTGAGAACACCCGAGGGGCTCTCCTGTGCCAGTCCGCGCGAGCTTGCCTGCTCAAAGGTAACACCAACGGCGCCGAAATAGTCGGGGTAAGTTGAACCATATACCGGTGCCAGGTTGTCGAAAGCTTCTTTCGTGAAATAAAAAGAACCGATCTTATCCAGCGCTGCAGCATGGTAACGTGCAAGCGTTACATTAAAATCGTAGGAAGCCTGTGGCAGAAAGGGGTTCTCATTACCAGGCGGGCTGGGCTCAAAATAATAAGTAGAGTTAGTACCCATCTCATGGAAGTCGATTTGCACGTTGGGATACCACTGATGGAAAAATTCCAGCCTGTTTTGCGTTTCTACCTGTTCGGCACTGAGCCAGTCGCGGTTGAGATCGGTAAGAAAGTGGTTGGTTCTTCCTCCCGGCCAGGCATGGTTGTGCTCCAGATCTGCAGGATCGGCTACCGGTGGAAAGGATTTAAAACCATTGTGCCAGGTTGCAGCCCTGTCTCTTCCATCAGGGTTCAGCGATGGATCGATCAATATAACCGACTCTCTCAGCAGGCGCCGGGTTTCTTCGTTTTGACTGGCTGCGAAATAGTAGGCGGTAAGGAGGGCAGCTTCTCCGCTCGATGTCTCGGCGCCGTGTACGCTGTAGCCAAGCAATACCACCACGGGTGCGCTGGCCGGCAATGCAGGCTTCGCTGGATCGGTGGTGGTAAGGTGCTCTGCCCTGATCTGATCTAACCGGCTATGATTTGCCGGATCTGTAACAGTGAGGATCACCTGCTGCCGCTCCTCATAGGTTTTACCGATCACCTGAAACGCTACCCTGTCAGACAGGTCAGCTAACGCTTTAAAATAAGCTACTATCTGGTCGTGACGGGTATAGTGCGTGCCCACGGGATAGCCGAGAAATGCTTCGGGCGTAGGAATGCGGCTATCGAAAGGCCCGCCTTCGGGATAATAATAATCGTTTTGCCCATAGGAAAAGCCGGCATAGAACAGCAGTACCACTGCGGTAATGACTTTGATAACTGATTTCATTGTGAATAGTATATTTTGTTATTGGTAAAAATTAATTGGATCAGTACCCGGGGTTGTTTTTCCCTTCCAGATCGGGGTCAGACAGCACATCCTGATAGGGTAAGGGAAACAGCCAGAAGTTGCGATCCGTCACGCCCAGCACTTCGCCCGCTCTTTCTGTTCTTACAAGATCGAACCAGCGGTGGGCTTCAAAAGCAAATTCAACACTGTTTTCCTCTTCTATGGCCAGCAGCACTGCTGCTTTGTCTGTAGAAATAAAGGGCGGCACTTCGGCACGTTCACGAATGGCATTGAGATCATCAAGGGCTTCTTCAAGATTATCCTGCTGCGCCCTTGCCTCGGCCCTTATAAGGTATAGTTCGGCTATCCGTATCAGGTAGGAGGGATCTGTATTAATACCCGCTGTGTTGTAGCATACTCCATACACACTGTTACCGGTTCCGGCTATCAGGGCATTTCTGGTGCCGCCGATACCAGGGTCGTTGAGTTTTGCCACGATGGCATCCGATGGTTTAAGGGTATACTGTCCACCCAGCGAACTCGGGTACCAAAGGTTCCAGAAACTGTTTCTGTCGTTATTGGAGTATTGCAGTTCAAATACAGACTCCCTGCTTTGGAAGGGGGCAGTAAAAAAGCTGCTGTAGGGTTTTACCAGTTCGTACTTGGTGTTATTGATCACGAGGGTGGCACAAGCTTCTGCAAGATCCCATTCTTTCCGGTACAGGTGCAGCCTTGCCCGCAGCGCATGTACGGTAGACTTTTGCGCCCGGTTGCGTGTGTTGGCATCATCGCTGAGCAAGGGTTCGGCCGATTTCAGGTCGTCGAGCACCTGGTCGTACGTGGCGGCGAGTGTGCTTCTTTTTATCCCTTTAATTACTCCGAGATCGGCCGTAGGCTGTAGCTGCACCTGCACGCCTCCCCAGCCGCGTGCAAGGTCGAAGTAGGCCAGCGCCCGCAAAAAGTATGCTTCGCCCAGTATGGTATTCTTAGCGGCTTCGCTGAGCGCCGGGTCTGTTACGCCGGGTACTGCTGCAATCACGCTGTTGGCCGAATTAATCACCCGGTACAAGCCCTGGTAAGCAGACACCGTGGTCACATTGTCGGGTGGAATGGCATTTTGGTCCAGTTGCAGGTATTGACTGAGGGTTCCGTTAAAAATAACATTATCGGCCGGCATCACACCCAGCGTGGGATAGTCGCCTGCCTGGTAACCCTGTACCCTGTCGTAGGTACCGATGATGGCAGCCCTTGCCGTACCGGCATCTACAATAGCCTGCGTGGAAGGAATGGCATCGTTGGGATATAATTCCAGGTACTTACTGCAAGACGCCAACACGGTTAATACGGTGAACAAGGCAATATGCTGCAGGTATTGTTGTGTTTGTTTCATATTAAGTGAATTGAAAAGTTCTAAAACGTTTGATCAAAAGGATACGGTAAGCCCTACCTGTACGGTGCGGGGCTGCGGCACAGTGGCCCAGTCGTATCCCGCTGTATTCTGGTTGCTGCTCTGAGCGCTGACTTCCGGATCAAGCCCTCCGTATCTGGTAAGGGTCAACAGGTTGGCAACCTGCACGTAGGCCTTGACAGACTGGGTCCGGAGCTTTTCTGCAATAGCCGACGGCACATTGTAACTCAGCGATACGTTTCTCAAACGGATAAAAGAACCGTCTTCCAGGTATCGGGAACTCAGGTTTGCCACCTGTCCGCCATAGTTATTGGCCGCTCCCCCATTCTCGTTGATGTTACCCCTGTAGGTTGTCAATCGTGGGATGTCGGTTACATCGCCAGGTTGCTGCCAGCGTTCTAACTGGCGGGGGATGAACCCAATGAAATTTTGGGTTCCCCCGTGTACCAGAAAGAAGTCTCTCATGTTCATGATCTTGTTTCCCTGCTGGAAATAGAAAAAAAAGTTGAATTCAAAATTTTTATAGGTAATATGATTGGTGAGTCCGCCGGTGTAATTGGGCAAAGCATTGCCTACAATCTGCCTGTCGGCGCTGGTAATGATACCATCCTTGTTTACATCTTCATACACTGCATTGCCGGTTTCGGAGTCTACGTACAACTGCCTGTACAACTGGAAGGAATTCACAGGATGCCCTTCACGAAGAATCGACACATTGCGTCCGGATGCACCGAGGGCGATATCAGACGCCAGCTTTTCTATCTTATTATTGTTGAAGGCAATGTTGAAATCAGTCGTCCAACTGAAATCGCCCCTGCTGATGTTCACCGAATGGGCAGTAAGTTCAAAACCTTTGTTGCGCACTGCGCCATAGTTTTGCAGGTAGGTGCTGAACCCGGAGCGCGAGGGAACCGGCACAGACAACAGCAGGTCGTAGGTATACTTATTGTAGTAATCCACGCTGAACGACAGCCGGTTCCGCAGTATTCCAAACTCAAAGCCCAGGTCTACCTGCCGGGTGGTTTCCCAGGTAAGGTTCCTGTTTTCCAGTTGGGTAGGCGCTGTACCGGCCGTTTCGAGATAGTTAAATCCGGAAGACCATATGCCCAGGGCTGCGTAAGAACCAATACCATTCTGATTGCCAGACAAACCGGCGCTGGCCCTGAATTTCAATTCGTCGAAAATGCCAAGGTCTTTGATGAATGTTTCTTCGCCTGCCCGCCAGGTTATACCACCGGAGGGGAAATAACCCCATCTGCTGTCGGCACCAAAACGTGAAGAAGCGTCTGCACGAAGGCTGCCATCTATGGTATATTTTCCGTCGAGGGTATAGCTGGCTTTTCCAAAGAAGGATACCAGGTTTGCTTCAGACCGCGAAGAAGAGCCGGATTTGGTGGCCGCATCTGAAATGGCGGTGATGCTGTTGGTGGCAAATCCCTGACCTGTAGCAGCGGTATTTTGATGCAACACTTTATTCACCGTGTTGCCCAACAGGGCGTTGATATTATGCCTGCCACTGCTGCCCACTGTTTTGATGTATGTAAGTAGCTGCTCGCTCGTGAGCACAAAACTTTTGGATAAATAAGAAGCCGCCGAACCATTGGATGCCAGCCCCGCTACGATCAGTGTATTGTAATAGTTGTTTTCATACACATCACTGTTATCGATATTCAGGCTGCTGCGGAATTTTAATCCCGGTGCCAGGTTGAGTTCTCCGTATATGCTTCCGATGGTTCTCCAGGCCACAGCATCATTGCCGATGTTTTCAATCAGCGCAATATGGTTGTCGAAGCTGCCGGCCCGGTTAAAAGTACCGTCTTCGTTGTAAACAGGCACGTTAGACCGGGGAAAGATAGCAGAGTTGATGACGCCCCTCGGGTTATTATCGTTGCTGCTTACGTTACGCCAGGTGCGTGTGAGGCTGACCGTAGTTCCCAGCTTAAAATTGCGTGTAATGTGGTTGTCGTAGTTCAGGCGTGCCGAATACCGCTCAAAATCTGAAGGTTTAACGATGGATTGCTGCTTGAGATATCCCAGGCTGGCATAGTAAGTGCTGTGTTGGGTTCCACCCTGCGCTGCTACTTCAAAATTGTCGGTTTTCGCTACCCGAAAAAGATCGCTGTTCCGGTCATAGGTTGGTACGCCGGCGGGGTCTGGAAACGGGAGTGTAACCGCAGCGGGATCTTGTCGGTTGTCGATGGCAGTATTTATCACCGATTCATTCACCAGTTCAGCCAGTTGAGGACCGGTTACGGCTTCGAACTTTTTTATCGCCGACGACCATCCCTGAGCGGCATTGGCGGTGATCCTTCCCCGGCTGTTCAGCTTTCCTCTTTTGGTAGTTACCAACACTACCCCATTGGCACCAAGCGAACCATATATGGCGGTGGCATTGGCGTCTTTCAGGATAGTGATGCTTTCTATATCCGATGGATTGATATCTGCCAGCGGATTTGATTGGGTTTGTCCACCCAGGCCGGTTTGTATCTGATTGGTATTACTGATGAAAATACCGTCTATAATATACAGCGGTTCCACTGATGCGTTGATGGAATTGTTGCCCCTTACCCTGAATGTGATGCCCCCGCCGGGCACGCCGGAATTGGAGGTAACGGTTACGCCTGCTGCTTTCCCCTGCAGCAACTGGTTGAAGCTGGAAGCTGGTATATCTTTGATATCGCTGGCGCTGACCGTGGTGATAGCACCGGCTATGAACTTTTTATTCTGTACACTGTAACCGGTAATTACGATATCATCCAGTTGGCGGGTAGAGGGTTTTAACGTAACAGTGATAGGACCTGGTCCGCTCACCGGCACTTCCTCTTCTTCATATCCGGTAGCACTGAACAGCAGGAACTTCACACCGGAAGGCAACTGGAGAGAGAAGCTTCCGTCTTCCCGGGTGGTAGCCCCACCCTTACCTCCCCTGGGGAGGATACTTACCCCTTCCAGCGGCTGACCGGTTTCCTCATGAATCACTATTCCAGTGAGGATGATTGTTTGCTGAGACCATGCAGCGCTTTGGTATAGCAATGCCATAGACAACAGCATTGCCACTGTAAACATACGTTTCATTATATATGTATTTAAATAAAAGATGGGTCAGTTCAGATAAGAACTGAAAAACATACCTGGTGAATGGTTAACGGGGAATTATAAAAACAAAGCGGGCATTAGTGGCAACAACAACCATATACGTTCCGGCACAGAGAAACCGGTAAACGGTGCATTAGGGTGGTAATGCTAAAGCGAGACTTCCTGTAATACGATGCAGATTTCATTGTGTACTTTATTAGTCTACTTAATTGGTAGACAAAAATATTTTATTTTTTTCATTCCGCAAAAAATTTGTTGTTTTTTGTTAGAAAGAAACCTGCAAGTCTTTGCAGCAGCGGATCTTTACCACTTAAAAGCAGCAGCGCCGGCGGCATGCCTTGCAGGTTTTCCCGGACATTTATATCCTTATCCTGGTTCCGACGTATAGCATTCTTCCCAGAACGGGTCCCCAGGTCATCGATCCGTCGAAGTAGCTACCAAAAGGATGTTGTGCATCGATAATGGCGTACCGTTGAATATAATTGGTAAGGTTTTCACCTCCCACATACAGTTCAAATACAGGACTGAATACTTTGGTTACCTGTGCGGCCATCTGGAAAAACGACGGAGAATAATCCGGCATACGGTATTCTGCAGGATTAGCCGCTGTAGCGGGCAGTCTTTTCCGGCTGATCCATTGGACTGTATAGTCAAATTTCCATTTGTCTGCCGTCTCGTAGGCAAGATTAATGAAAGCCCGGTGTTTGGCTGTAAAAGGTTTCTCCAGCAGCCTGCCTCCGTAGGTGGTTTGTACGTCGAGCCAGCGATACGCGAGCCGCACGTCGAATTTTTTCAGCAATTCATAATTCAGCTCGGCCTGCAAACTGTTGGAATACGATTTTCCAGACAAATTATAGAAGCGTATGGTTTGCGGGTGCGCATCCAGGTCGGCTACGGTTTGTGTGGTAAATTGTGTGCGATACAGATCGATGGCTATACTGCCTTTCCGCTCCCGGAGTGTGAAATGATGTACTACATTCAGCCCGTAGTTCCAGGCTCTCTCGGGACTTAACCCGAAGCCATGCGTATTGGTAGGTTGCAATATCTCCAATTGGCGGTTGCTCACAAACACACCGGCATTTTCCGCAAGGATATTCGCCACCCGGAATCCGGAACCTGCGCTGAACCGAAGGTTCGTTTGGGGAGTAATATCATATTTCAGGTGCAGCCGTGGCGTTGTTACCAATCCGTACAAATTATGCCTGTCTACCCTGATGCCCGCTATCGCAGTAAACTTTTCCGGGTAGGTATAGGTGTACTCAAAAAAGGCGCCGGGTATCACTTCGTTTCTATAAAAATGCTGCGTGTTGAAATCTTCTGTATAGTTTTCGTTGCTAAAGCTCAGCCCCGTTCTGTATTTATGATTGGTATTGCCGATGATCGACTGGTAGATGAAATTGGCATACAGGTTTTTTTGTTTTCCGTTGTAGGTTGTTATACCATAATAGGCGTTGTTTTGGTACTGGCTGGCAGAAAGCATAAGCCCAAGGCTTTTGTATTTATAACGCGGAAATACATACCCCAGTTTGCCAGACAGCGTGAATTGCTCTGCCTGCAGCCCCAGCCCGTAACGCTCCGTGGTGAGCCGGTGTGTTTTCTTATCGTAATCCATTTGTCCACCGGTACGGTCATCGTTGAGGTACTTGACAGCCAACTGCCCGATCCAGCCGTTATGGTCTGCATATTTCCAACGGTTGATGAAGTTGAACTGCCGCCCGAGCGGCATATCCAGAAACCCGTCTTTGTTGAAATCGTTTTTCATGGTTACACCATTCATATGCGTCAGCAGGGCCGTACTCCAGCGATCGTTCAGCTTGTGTGCAGTATTGATATTGGCTTCCAGCCTGCCCATATTGTTGGCGTACAGGTTTACATAGAGTTGCTCGGAATCATCGGGCTTTTTCTCCTCCACATTGATTTGTCCGGCTATGCTTTCATAGCCGTTCACCACTGAGCCGGTACCCTTTGTGAGATGAATGGATTCTATCCAGGGACCCGGTATGAACGTGAGCCCGTAGCTGCCGGAAAGCCCCCTGATCTCGGGCAGGTTTTCGGTGAGCAGTTGGGTATAGTTGCCCGATAAGCCCAGCAACTGAATTTGCTTAAAACCGGTGACGGCGTCTGAATAGCTTACATCTACCGAAGGACTGGTTTCAAAACTTTCAGACAGGTTGCAGCAGGCAGCTTTGCTCAACTCTTCAGCGCCCAAACGCAACGTGTTGACAGTACTGAATCGGGACACCCGGGTTTTTTCATTTTTTGCCAGAATCACTACTTCTTTCAGTTTTCCGGACACTGCACTTTTTAGGATGATGGTGAGGTGATCCGCGCTGTTGAGGCGAACGGTATCTGGTTCCAGGCCGGTGTAGCTTACCAGCAACAAAGCCGGTATTTCGGTTTCGATGGTAAATACGCCCGAGCTGTCGGTAGTGCTGAACTCCTGTGAATGCAGGTTGCTGATGGTCGCAAACGGAATGGGATTGAACTTTCCTTTGGGTGTTTCTTCCAGCACCACTCCCGTAAGCGTGTGCAGGGTTTGCTCTCCCGGGGGAGCAGCCTTATCGCGACTGTACCAACAGCAGTCGGGCAGGCTGTTATATACGGCATCGCTGGCCTTAAAATCGCCGGTATCGTGCCCGGCTTCGGCGATCTTTTGCTGAATCTGTTCCTGGCTGGTTTTTTCCGGATTAAATGTTACGGTAAGGATACCGGTCTGCTGATTCCAGTTTGCCTTCAGGGCATGCGCTTCTTTCGCGGCTTTTTCAATGCGTTGTTTACACATGCCGCAATTGCCGGATACGGGAAATGATACGGTTTGGTTAGACGCGCCATCCTGGGCAAAAAGATACATGGGTAAGATGAATACCCAAACTAAGAGGTGCTTGTACATATACGTATGACATTAAAGTATTTTCAAAGATTAAAATTCGAGTCGTTGAGAAAACACTTTAATATCAGATCCTGAAATTGGCGAAGAGAATAACCCTGTCTGGTGCAAAGGGCGGTGGAAGATTGTGAAACTGCGGGTGAATATTTTGTGCAGTATGCACCGAAAGCAGGTAATAAGAAGCGGGTATAACGGCAGTAGCCACGAAAGGCGCAAACTGTTGATCCTGCTGCAAGCCGGGCGTCTGGTCGGGCGTAACTTTGAGCGTCACCGATTCGGTTTCGCAGCACTCGCTGTCTTCTTCCTCCATCTTCATCCCGCAATCCTCGTGCTCCGTATTGATGGCAACGGTTACCTCGGCCAGATCACCGCAACAATAGAGGTAATGAATGTTCACCCCGAAGCTGGCCAGCCCGAATACCGCTGTAAGAAGTATGAGCGAGAGTCTTTTCACCCTGCAAAGATAATCACACGCCGGTTGCCAAACGATTGATTTTGCTCAATACCCTGCCTACAAAACGTTAAAAAGGCCCGGATTGATGGATGAAGCTAGCTTTTCTGGCAGCGCCCGGCATTTCACCGCGGATGTCTTTTGCAGGCAGGGGCAGGCCGGTTTCGCGGTGATACCAGTCTTTGGTAAGATTGTCGGGTTCTGTGTCGCCTGTTTCCTCCTGCCATTGCCGAAGCACTTCCCGTAATGATTGTAACTGCAGTGCATAGGCAGGATTGTCGACCTCGTTGTTTATCTGCATACGGTCTTCGGCGATCACGAAAAACTCTTCTTTTTTTCTGGGTTCCAGGAAAATATCTTTTTGCAATGCAGTGAGGCGGTTAGTTTGGCGGGCTTCTTTCAAAGAACGGGCGGCTGCGCTTTGGTTGGCATCGATAGGGCCACCATTGTCGAGCTGGGGGCGTCCATTGTAGATATAGAGATAGTCTTTGGTTCGCACGGAGCGTTCATAAGCTTCGTAATCGTGCCAGTTATGTTCTGCAAACACATAGTTCCTGAAAGGTGCTGACGGGTTGTGCAGGAGGGTGTCGAAGCTTATTCCCTGTACGGTTTCAGACGGGCTGATGCCGGCAATATGCAGTAGTGTGGGCGCGATGTCTATGGTACTTACCAGTGCGTCAACCGTAGCCGGCTGGCGTATGCCGTCGGGCCAGTAGACGATGAAAGGTGTTTTCGTGCCACGGTCGTGCAGACGTGTTTTGCTGTTCGGGAAAGCACGGGCATTGTCTGCCATAAAGATGATGATCGTGTTTTTATCAATCTTTTCCTCTTTAAGTGCGTTCTGCAATTGTCCGATATGGTAATCCAGCCGCCCGATTTCGTTGTAGTAGGATGCGAGGTCTTTACGGGTAGCTTCATCATCGACCAGTGTTTCGGGTACCCATACTTCTGTTAAAGGGTCGTGGGTGATGTGAAAACTGTCTGCATCCCAGCTTCTGTGCGCATCGAAAGGTGATAACCAGAAGAAAAACGGTTGATCAGACGGCCTGTTTTTTAAGATATTGATCCACTGCTCTTCCCCACCCGAACCATTGTGTTCAACACCTGCTATCAGGGTATCGTATGCCCGGGATGTCTCTGGGCCTTCATGCCATTTTCCTAGAAGGGCGGTGTAATAACCCGCATCTTTCAGTTGCTCAGGGAAAAACTGCAGGTGGGCAGGCAGTGGCGTATGCAGTTCCGCCGCACCAGTGTTGTGAGGGTACCGGCCGGTAAGTATACTTGCACGGCTCGGACTGCACGAACTGGCCGTTACAAACATATTGTTGAATTTCAGTCCACCGGCAGCCAATTGATTAATATGGGGGGTCTTAATGAGTGGGTTACCGTAGGCTCCTATATCCTCCGGACTGATATCGTCTCCGATGATAAATATAATATTGGGACTTGGTACTCGCCTTGACGTATCGGCACTATTGCAGGACACTGCGATCACTACTGTCAGCGCAAAAATGTAAAGATTGATTGCTTTCATTTTTTCCTAGTTATTATATTGGTATACGGAATCAAGTTCCAGCGCTCTTCTGTAAAAATCCGAAGGGCGGGGGGCTTTATCCCGATCGTTATAATAGGGTACGGTATCCCATATCGTTGCACCCCCTGTTACTCTTGGATCATCGGTTTGCTTAAGATAGGCATACAATTTTTCTTTCAGGCTTTTTTGCTGCTCCCGGTAGGCATCTATTCCGGCTACATTGTGCAACTGGTCTTTGTCTATTGCCAGATCGTACAATTCTTCTGCAGGTCTTTTGGCAAAAGCGAGTGAAAAGTAGAGACTGTCTTTCGTATTTCTTGTTTGCATTACAGCCACCTTGGCAGGCGAGGGATAATGCAGCATATGGGCGTCCACATCACCGAACAGCGGCGGGTCGCCGGCCGGCCATCTCTCGGGCTCGTAGTTTTGAATATACAGGAAGTCTTTTGTGCGTATGGCTCTTGCCGGGTATCCTTTACCGTTGGTTCTCACGTACGCATGCCTTTCCCTGGCCATAAACACGGCATCTCTTGTACTGTCTGCCTGTCCTGTTGTTTGCGAACTTTTCAGCAGGGGCAACAGGCTGCGGGCTGTAACGGCATCCGGCACTGCTATCTGCCCCAGTTCCAAAAAGGTAGGCGCGAGATCATTCAGGCTCACAAAATCGGTGTATACCCTTTCTTCCTGCGACCATTTGGGATAAGAGATGATGAGCGGAACCCTCGATCCTGCATCGTAGAGATTAGCCAGCCCTCGCGGCATTTGCCAGCCGTTGTCGCTGCATACCACAATAACGGTATTATGTAGCTGATCTTTTTCGCGCAATATTTGTATGATAGTTCCTACTTCCTGGTCGAAAGTTTCTATGGCGGCGTAGTAGTCTGCTATGTCCGACCGTACCGAATCAGTATCCGGCAGATAAGCAGGCACCTGTATATCTGCCAGCACAATGCCGGAATTCTCCCCTGCATTGCTCCTAAACGGACGATGCGGATGTTTGCTGCTGAACCAGTACGTCCAGGGCGAACCGTTATCTACGTGCTCAAGAAAATCCCCGATATTGCTGAATGAATTGCCACCTGGATTTCTGTCTCGACCGCCCGGTTTAAAATCCCCCGGCCCCCAGCCCTTTCCCTGAAATCCGGTGGTGTATCCAGCTTCTTCCAATAGATCTACATATGTTTTGAATTTTGCCGGTAAACTACCCCAGAGGTTGGCTCCTTCTTCGAGTCGCCAGATTTCCTGCCCCGTCAGAAATGCAGCACGGGAGGGTGTGCACGACGGGGCGGAACAAAAGGCATTTTGAAAACGTACGCCTTCCCTGGCAATACTGTCTATATGTGGGGTTCGCACCGATACATCACCATAAATACCCAGATGGTCTGCATATTGGTTGTCCGACATCAGTATCAGAATATTAGGTCGTGTTGGTTGCTGCTGACAGGCGGAAAGAAAAAGCAGGGCGAGCAACACAGTAAGCTGGTTCATCGTATACCTTTGTTTTAAAAACCGGTTCATTAAGATTTTAGTTTGTTCAGTAAATATTCCGCTGCTTTTTTATCGTACTCTGATGCTTTCTTCTGAACGATATTTTTCAAAACGGGCTCCACCGCCTGTAATTCTTTTTTGTTGGCTACCTGCAATGCATTCAGCGACTGCAGCCGTATCATCACGGAAGGACTGAGCAGCGCTTCGTACAGTTTTTTAAGTGCCGCTTCTTTTTCACCCAACATATACAGAGCCTCTGCCGCCGGTATGGCTACGTATTGCTTCTCGTCGTTCAGCAATTGAAACAACGTACTTTTTGAATGGCTGCCTTCACCCGTCAGCACCAGCAACCCGGTAGCGGCCCAATACCGAACCAATGGGTCTTTTTCCGCCGCATGGTGTACCAACAACTCCAACGCGTTCTTATCCCGGGAAGAAGCAAGCGTAGCTGCACCTATGATTTTTTCTATATCATAACTTCCCGATCTTGCGTAGTCGTACAATGTTGTCTTTTTATTGATCTCTTCGGCCGCAGCTTCCGGGATGAACCCCACATCCCTGATATTAATCAGGTGTTGACGGGTTTGTGCACGCATGGAGTCCAGCACCAACCGGTAGTTTTCATCAGATGCCAGGTTATGAATATTGTGCGGATCGGCTGCTACATCATACAATTCTTCAGGTGGCTTGGTACGAAAAAAACGGGATTGCACTTCATTGAGCCTTCCTTCATGAAAAGCCTTTTCCCAAGCCCGCATGGAAGTCGCGAGCCACAGAAATTGTACATTTTGTCCATACGCGCGATGTGGCATATAGTTTTTAACATACCGGAAGCGTTTGTTTTTGATGGAGCGTACTAGGTCGAACCGTTCGTCCATTCTGCCCCTGAATCCGAAAACAAAGTCTCTTTCATTTTCGGCGGCGTACACACCCAGAAAGGGCTTCCCCTGTATATAGGCCGGGGGTTTAATGCCAGCCAGACTGAGCACCGTTGCACCGAAATCGGTAAAATCTACCAATTGCTTTGTACGCGCACCGGGAGCATGCGGCGCCAGGTGTCTGTACTTTTCCGGAATACTAACAATAAGAGGTATGCGCAATCCGGATTCAAATACAAACCGCTTGCTGCGTCCGAGCACTCCCCCGTTGTCGGCATAATAAAATACAATTGTATTATCTGCCAGTCCATCGTCTTCCAGTTGCTGCAGCAGCGTGCCTACCTGCTCATCCATCTCTGTTATCCTGTCGTAGTACGCCGCCCAGTCGTATTTTACTTCGGGTAATGGTGGCAGATAAGGTGGAATATTCATTTTTTCCGGGTCATGCACCAAGGGTGGATCGGGAGGTAATTGCACGCTGTCTGGCGGTATGTTCCGAAACTGTGCCAGCATATGCTTTTTCACTTCCCGGCGGAAGATAGCACTCTCATGCGAGGTGCCTATATTGAAAACGGAAAAGAAAGGCTGCCCCTCCGCCCGTTTTTTGTAACCAGCCTGGTTGCCAGATTCATCCCATACTTCCGGTTGGTCTACCGTATTGTAATCCTTCTTGGCATTGTTGCTGGTGTAGTATCCGGCTTCTTTCAAATAAGCCGGGAAGAAACGAACAAACGCAGGAAGAGTGTATTCGCTGCGCATATTTTCCGTACCTACAGATGGGGGATACATGCCGGTAATCAATGTAGAACGGGAGGGGGCACACACCGGTGCGGTACAATAGGCATTTTCAAACAGTATTCCCTTTTTTGCAAGCGCATCTATATTCGGCGTGGTGGCGGTAGGGTCTCCATAGGCACCGATAAAGGGACTGTTGTCTTCACTGACTATCCAGATAATATTAGGATTGTCTTGAGCATACGATAACGCACTGCATATACACAATACCAGGAATATGCTTATTCTATTTTTCATTTGCAGTATTATTTGCTGTTAACAGGCTTCCATTCGTTCAAATACCTGGGCTGTAATATTGGAATGCATACAAGGCCAATGGGCCTGATGGTTGTTTTACCATACAAATTACGGATTTTGCTTAATAGCCGGGTTCGCATCAATGACCGCCTGCGGTATGGGAAACAACAGGTCGTTTTCGGTTAGACTGATACCTTTGCCTCCCAACACATCAATGGCTCTGCCGGTTCGAACCAGGTCGAAGAACCGGTGAAATTCAAAAGCCAGTTCCACCCTTCTTTCATGCTCTATGGCCAGGGGTAACGTAGCAAAAGCAGCAGGATAACCGGGTTCTCCAAATAATGGCAGTCCTGCTCTGGCACGTACCTGGTTCAGGTATTGCGCATCCTGTGTCAATTCTGCATATAACAGCAATATATCAGCATAGCGTATGATTTCCACGTTTTGACCCGCATAGAGATGATCAGCGTCAAAAAACTTAATCGTATACGGGTAACTGATGAAATCGCCTGTCTGGAGATCATTAAAACCTTCATTAAGTGTAAATGATTTGCGTTGATCGCCTGCTTCGAATTCGTTGATCAGATCCGGGGAGGGTGTATTCAATCCATTACCGCGAAAGGTAATGTTGCTGCCCGGGAGGTGGAAGGAGAAGTCCCAGGGTGCATACTCTGTCTGATGGGTACTGTTCACCTGGTTTTGTCCGGCCAGGTACTGTATTTCCAATATCGACTCCTTTGAGTTCTTGGTATCCTGTCTGAAAAGAAACGCAAAATCCTCCACATTGGCAATTCCATCTCCATTGGCATCCAGCGTAAACCGGCCGCTGTCTATGATCTCCTTTAGTTCTGCCGTTGCTTTTGCAATATCGTTTTGTGCAATGTACACTCTTGCCAGTATGGCAGATGCGGCGTAACGCGTTACCCTTCCGATGTTGGCACCTTCATAAGACGGGGGCAATATGGTTTTGCTGGCACTCAGATCCGACACCAGTTGCGAATAAATCACCTGTTTGTTTTCGCGGATATACTGGTAACTTTCATCCGGACTCACTACCGTTAGTGCAAAAGGCACGTCTCCCCACACCTGTGTCAGCTGGTAATAAATCAGTGCTCTGATTGTTTTCAATTCCGCTATCAGCCGTTGTTTAAGTGCCGGATCAGAAAACTCAACCGGTGCATTTTCGAGTTGATACAGGGCATTATTGATGGTATACAGCGCATTATAGGCCGTGTTCCACGCCTGTTCCAATTTTCCATTATCCGAACGGATGGTATGCCTGTTGATGTCTTCCGGCCAGGAATTAGCGCCCGATACTGCAATAAGAGATACATTATCAGAAGCCAACTCTCCATAAATATCGGTAATGCCTCCTGCGTCATATAGCCGGGTAAGCTGCCTGTAGGCATCATTGGCTGCCTGCTCCAGTTGCGTCTGGTTGGTATAAAATATGCCTTCGGTAAGGGATGTTTCAGGATAGAGATCCAGCTCCTTTTCACTGCAGGAAACCATAACCAGCGATGCAAAAGCAAGTGCAAGCTGTAAAGGTTGATTAAGCGATTGGCGGGAAATTGTTTTTATATATTTAAAATAGGATGCGATGTTCATTGTAAAAAATTTTCCGGTTAATTATGGAATTACAATCCGATGTTGATGCCCAGTGAGATAACTTTTGCTGCCGGGTAAGTGTTGCTGTTCACGCCCCGACGGGTGGCATCGTCGGCATTACCTGCAAACGCTTCCGGATCGGCAACCGGACTTTTTTTGTGGGTGAACAGGTTAGTGGCATTGAGGTATACTCTTGCCGTATTCAGTCGTATGCGCGACAATACGTGCTGTGGCAGGCTGTATCCCAGGGTCAGACTCTTCAATCTGAAATAACTGGCATCGTTTAACCAGAAGCTGGATGGTGTTTTTTCAAAACCGTCGGTATCCACTTTAATTTTATAGTGGTAGCCGTCGCCCGGTTCCTCTTCAGACCGCCAGCGGTTATTCAGTTGTTTCAGATAGTTTCTTCCCTCATGGTATATCAGTGAGCGATGCACGTTTTCGTCCATCAGCAATCCGCCCTGCACGCCCTGGAGCAAAAAACTGAGATCGAATCCTTTATAAGAAAAATTGTTGGTAAACCCCCATACAAAATCAGGAATCGGGTTACCAATGATGGTTCTGTCGTCGGCGTCAATCGCTCCATTTTTGTCAATATCGGCATAACGTCCATCGCCTGGTGTAGCGGTTGAATAAGCGGCCGGATCAGCATCAATTTCTGCCTGATTTCTATACACGCCAAGGTATTGCAATCCGTAATAATTAAAGATGGGTTCACCCACTACATTTATTTTTTGCATACCACTGAATACTGCAGAGGTAAGAAGCATTGGCGCATCGTTGGGTCCCAGTGCCAGCACTTTATTGCGATTCAGAGAAAAATTGATCTGCGAGCTCCATTTAAGAGCCCCTGTAAGATTTTGTGTATTTAAAGCAATTTCAAGCCCTTTGTTTTCGAGCTTGCCTATATTCTTAAATGCTGAAGAAAAACCAGAAATAATCGGCACCGGTACATCCAGCAACAACCCGTCTGATGTGGATCTGTATACGTCTGCTTCAAGATTGATCCTGTTGTTGAACAGGCCAAGCTCCAGCCCCAGATTAAACTGTTTGGTTCTTTCCCAGCGCAGATCGGGATTGGTAATACTGGAAGGATAATAAGAATTAGACAGCGTATTGCCAAAGGCCACCCTCCCCTGGGCTATGCCCCCGATCCAACGGTAATCCGCAAAACGGTCATTACCTGTCAATCCATAACTGGCTCTCAGTTTCAGGTTGCTGATGCTGTTTATATTTTCGAAGAAGGTTTCCCGCGACACAACCCATCCTGCCGATACTGCCGGAAAGTACCCCCATTTGTTATTGGAAGCAAACCGGGAGGAACCGTCTCTGCGAAGGCTGGCACTTAACAGGTATCTGCCATCGTAATCATAATTTACCCTGGCGAAATAAGAGATCAGTGTTGTTTTGGCGATGTTATCTTTTGCTTCAAAAACTGTTCTTCCGGCAGACAGGGCTTTCAGCAGGTCGTTGTCATATCCTCTTCTTTCCTGCGTGGTGAAAAACAGATCATTATAGTTGTATTCCATACCCAGCAATGCGTTTGCCGAATGGCTGCCCCATGCTCTGTCGTAGGTGAGCAGGTTTTGAAAGGTGTAATTCAGGATGCGCGTCTGGTTTACCGTCATAATGCCCTGTGTATAGTAAGCCGATCCCAGATCGTGGTCAACAGACTGGTAGTTGCTGTTGTCGTTACGGTTTACAAAATAGTTGAACGCCGATCTAAATGTCAAACCAGGGGCCAGTTTCGCCTGTCCGTACAAGTTACCCAACGCATTGAATCGTTTAGTACGGATAGCATCGTTTTGCCTGTACAGCGGGTGTCCGTTTTGCGGGCGGAACAGGATGGCATTGTATGGTGCGAAGCCCTCTTCATTGTTAGGTGCGCCGAGGTAACCGTTGGAGCTGTAAAGGGGATAAATGGAAGGATACTGTACCGCCCATTCAAACATCCTGTTAAAAGGCTCCGTTTCATTATCGTAGTTGAGGGTGGTAGTTCCTCCTATTTCCAGCCATTTGTACAGCCGGGTGGTGTTTTTCAACGTAACACTGTATTTCTCGTAATCAGAAAACAAAGCAATTCCTTGTTGCTTCTGGTATCCACCTGAAAGGAGATAGGTTGATTTTTCGCTGCCGCCTGTTATGTTGAGGTTTACACGCGTTACAGGCGCTGTTCTGTAAATAGCATCCTGAAAGTCGGTATCAGGGAGAGTTTCCGGATTTTCCAACGCTGTTGGCCAGGTATATTTATACGCTCCCCGCGCAGCCAGAGTATTGGGCGCATTGGGATTTCCACCGGATTGAATCCAGCCATTTTGAGCGGCGTCTATAGCCGCCTGTGCATATTCTGCAGCATTCATCACTTCCACTTTATCGATCACCTGCTGCAATCCGCCGGATAAAGAAAGGTCTATTTTTGCCTGTCCGCTTTTTCCTTTTTTGGTAGTTACCAGCACCACGCCATTGGCTGCCCGGGAACCATAAATAGCAGCGGAGGCCGCGTCTTTCAGGATATCGATCGATTCGATATCGTTGCTGTTGATAAGATTCAGATCGTAATTGGGTAACGGTATACCGTCTACCACTATTAAAGGTGCACTGCCGGCAGACGCAGAGTTTATACCTCTGATTTGTATGGAGGAAGAAGCACCTGGCTTTCCATTACCGGATAACACCTGCACCCCTGCAACCTTTCCATACAGCGCCTGCCCGAACTCTGCATTAGGCCTGGCATTGATATCTCTGTCGAACTTAACCGCTCCCACAGCACCCGTTACACTTGAGCGCTTCTGGGTACCATACCCCACTACCACTACATCTGCCAAACCTGTGTAGGCTTCTTTCAGCGTAATGACCTGAGGAATGCCCGGAAGCAGCAGCGTTGTTTGCTTCTCGAAACCCACCAGAGATACCTCCACACTGAGTTGTCCGGCTGTATGAGTAAATGAAAAGCGCCCCTCGGCATCGGTTACGTAGCCGGTTGACGATCCTTCCAGGAATATACTGGCGCCCCCCAACGGCTCATTTGCAGTATTGACTACCTGCCCGCTGTAACGATGATCCTGCAGCCCCGGTTGCAGAACACCCGGCTGGTTCGGATATACATTGTTTATTAAAAACAAAAAGATGAACACAGTTAGTAGTCTATTAATTTTATAGACTTTTATTGCAAAGAAATACATTTTCATGTTGTGGTTGTTTAAACAGCATTTTTATTGGTGTATGGAAACAATACGTCCTATACTTGATTAAAGGAAAAGAAGCCTTACGGTCTAATCACTAATGAACCGGAATAATAGCAGAATTACCGCTAAAAAATCAATGGCAACTCGAACCGGAAGAAGAAAATATTTATAAACAACAGCATCCACATGATGTGGGATGGTACAAAAACTGGCAGGCGATTACAGAAGCATTTCCAGACATAATCTTGATTTTAAATTCGACTCTAACAGTATAGAGGTGCAAATATAAACAAACTATGTTAATTTAGTAGACTAATGAAAAAAAATAGTCTTTCCCAATTCACGGATGGTTACAACATAGCTCCGCTTTGATTTTGAACAACACCAGCATTTCCAGGCCGGTATACTAGGTGTGTAACCGGTAAGCTTATAAGCTCGCCTTATTGATGATCTTAAACGGATTATGAATGAAAGTAGCAACAGTATTGTCTGCGAACAGTTCCACGATCCGGAAGCCGAGGTACTCGGTGCCCCAGTTGCCACCGAAATGCGCGTCGAATACAAAAGGTATGCCTTGCCTTATTTTGATATGATCCTCATCGTGATCGTGCCCGTTGAAGATGGCTCTTACGTTGGGATATTTCTTGAGCAGGGTAAACATTTCCGGGCAGTCGACCCCATGCTGCGTCAGCTTACCGGAATTGATGTGTAAGAAGATGAAGATGTTTTTTTGTGCTTTATTTTTTTCCAGCGCCTTTGCCATCCAGTCCAGGTCCGGACAGAGATAAGTGCCCTGTTCGTTGGAGGTGGTGCCTGCCAGGAAGCTGTTCTCTCCAATACTAAAATCCAGGTTCACGGGCATATTCCAGATAGATTGCCATTCTGCAGGGGTGGCATGGTCGTGGTTGCCCTGGCTCACATAATACTTCGGCTTCAGTTGATCGAGTGCTTTTTTAGCCGCCGGGAAAAAACGTTTGTCGTCATGTATGATATCGCCGTTGATCACGCAGAAAGCGAAAGGTTTGGCAGCGTGCAGTTTGTTTACCTCCGAAGTAAAAGCTGTAAAGTAGGCATCGTACGGCGTGCCATCCAACCCATAGTGTCCGTCGGAAGCAACCGCAAACCGCAATACAGGTTCGGAAGAGGGGGTCAGCACAGCTACCCGGTCGGCTGCTTTTACTATGTTGCCATTGGCCATTAAAAGCGTAGCGGGTAATGATAGTCTGAAAAAGTCTTTACGATTCATGCAGGATTATTTTACGGGTCAGGTTGCTGCTGTCGTTTAAAGATAGGTAATTAGCCTGTTCTGTTGCGAAGGCAGGGTATGAATTTTCCATTAAAAATCTATACACTCCGATCCCTCCTGACAAAAGGAACTGAACAGATGCTATGGCACCCGCTTCTCCAGTACCTGGATGCTTTTCATGAAATGCAGGCAGAGTGGCATCCAGTCGTCCAGCGGCCATTGCAGAATAAAACCATGATCGCCTACGGGAAATACATGCATTTCGGCTAATACGCCTTTTTGTTGAAGCGCGGTATAATACTGAATAGAGTTGAACACGGGTACTCCCTTGTCGAAGCTGGAATGGATCAGCAGGGCCGGAGGTGTTTCGGCAGTGACCTGCAATTCAGTCGAAAACTTTTCTATCAGTTCCGGAGCAGGTGCCTTCCCCAGCAGGTTGTCTCTGGATCCGCTATGGCCTATTGCCCCCATACTGATGACGGGGTATACCAGTATGGAAAAATCGGGACGCAGACTAACAGCGTCGGGACGAATGGCCGGACTGTTGAAATGTACCGAAGCCGAAGAAGCGAGGTGCCCGCCTGCGGAAAAGCCCATGATGCCTACCTTACGGGCATCTATGCCCCATTCCCTCGCACGCAGCCGAACCGTCTTAATGGCTGTTTGGGCATCCTGCAGCGGCGCTATCGTGGGATTGATCATCCGTTCCGGATCGGGTATCCGATATTTCAATACGAAAGCCGCCACACCCTGGTCGGCAAAATAACGGGCAATCTTATGCCCTTCATTGCCCGCCACCAGCATACCATAGCCTCCACCCGGACATACGATCACCGCAGCGCCGGTAGCTTTGCTTTTTTCCGGCAAGTAGATGGTCAGCGTAGGATCGGTGACATTGTAAGCCCACTGCTCTGCACTGTCGTATCGTTCTATGGAGGGAACGCGCAGCATACCCGGCACTTCATCGTAGAGGGGAATAGTGGTTTGGGCAACAGTCGTAAATAGCAGCAGGCAGCACCCCACTGTGATCTGTATACGAAATTTCATGATCTGTAAATTAGCAGGCAATATACGGATTTTTCAAACCCGGGGCCGGCAACCCTACCGTCTTTTCGACCCGGCCGCAGGCTGGGGAGAAATCTCATGATTACAATCGTTAACCCCGGGGTCGGCTTTGCAAGACCCCAGGGTGACGGCCCCCCCCCCCGGGGAGGGCTATACCAACCATGAAGTAACGGTATATAGCAGACGAAAAGAGAAACCTATACCTGTGCCGTTCCGGCAACTGTTTAACCCCGGGGTCGGCTTTGCCAGACCCCAGGGTGACAGCAAAGTAGCGGGAAAGGCGCTCGGAAACCCGGGGCAACGTCAATAACTACGCGCCTGCAATAAACTAAGGATGAATAAAATGGATAAGCAAACCGCTCAGCTACTCCCCGGCCAGTTCGAGCACTATGACCCATTCTTCGGCTGTAACAGGTTGAACAGACAAACGCGAGAGACGTATCAACGCCATATTTTCCAGCCGCTGGTCGGCTTTGATTTGTTGTAGGCTTACGGGGTTTTTAAGTTTCCGTACAGGCTTGATGTCTACCGCCACCCAGGTATCATCTGCAATGGTAGGATCCGGGTAGTGCTCCTTTGCCAGTTTGGCAATGCCTACAATGGCAAGCCCTTCATTACTATGGTAAAAGAAAACCTCATCCCCCTTTTTCATGGCTTTCAGGTTATTGCGGGCGGCATAATTGCGCACGCCATCCCAAAAAGTCTGCTTGTCTTTCACCAGTTGATCCCAACTGTATTTAAAAGGTTCCGATTTTACCAACCAGTATGCCATGAGTCGTGCATTTTGAATTACTACAATTCGTTTGACCAGAAGGAAGCGTTCAGGGAAATCATTTTCAACGCAGTGATGGCCGCTTCTTCGCCCTTATGCCCGTGTTTGCCGCCTATTCTCTCCGCTGCCTGCTGTTCGGTGTCTACCGTCAGTACGCCAAACACCACCGGCACCGGCAGTTCTACATTCAACCGCGTAATGCCTTCCGTGATTCCCTGGCATACATAATCGAAATGAGGCGTATCGCCGCGTATTACGCAGGCAAGTGCAATATAGGCATCGGGGGCATTGGTGTTATCGGAATGTGTACGCCAGTGCGCCGCTATACCAAAGGGCACCTCGAAAGCTCCCGGCACAGTCACCACAGTATGTTCTACCTGATAATGTGTCAGCATCTTCACCGCCCCCTCCTGTAGCCGGTCTATCACCGGCGCATTCCATTCGGTTCGCACTATAACAACCCGGGCACCCTTTTTCAGAGTGCCCGCATTGAATTCGTATAAGTTACTATTCAGTATATCCGCCATATGCTATACTTTACTGGGCGCCCAGCTTGCCGAGATATTTGTCGGCTACAAAGCCCCGCTCTGTGTTGGGATATTTGTCTTTTAATTGTGTAAACAGTTCAATAGCCTCCTGGTTTTTACCCATAAGGTCGTACAAGCTTGCTGCTCTGAAAAGGTATTCTGAAGACAAAGCCATATTTTTTTCGAATGTAGTACTGGCTTTTTTGTAATTCACTACCGCCTCTTCGTTTTTCTGCAACTCCGAATAAGCATCCCCCAGCATTCCATATACCATCGCCTGCGTTTGACGGGATCCGTTGGCATTGAAATCGTTGAGGTATTTGATGGCATTGTTAAAATCGCCAATGCTCAGGTAAGCCTGTCCGGCATACAATTTAGCCAGGTTCCCGGTGGGGGTTCCGCCATGCTTGCTGATCACCTTTAAAAAGCCCGGATTTTTACCATCTCCGTTCAGGGCCAGTTGCATAGAATCCGCGGCAAAATACTGCTGTGCCTGCGCTATGGCTTCCACTGCCTTTCTGTTTTCAGGCACTTTTACCAGGTATTTGTAGCCGAAATATCCGCCCACGAGTACGATAACAGCACCCAGTATGAATAATATAGATTTATTGTTTTTCTCAAGAAAACCACGGGTAACTACTGAAGCGTCCTGATTGCCTTTTGCACTCATATTGTTCTTTTATAAACTTGTTGTTGTATTGCTTTCTGTAATGCTGTAAATGGGTTGAACGGTTGCCGTTACGTTAGCTTACGATAAATGGATAATCTTCCTGGATATATACGTCCTTCAACAACTCATCATCTGAAGGCCAGGGGCTTTCTTCTGCAAACTGAACGGCTTCTTCCACCTGCTTTTTCACTTTGTCGTTAATCGCTTCAATATCGGCTTCGCTTACTTTGAAGTCTTTCGTTAGTTTCTCCCGCGCATAGTCTACCGGATCCTTCTGCTTATACTCTTCCACCTCTTCCTTGGTACGATACTTCTGCGGGTCGCTCATGGAGTGTCCCTTATAGCGATAAGTTTTCACCTCCAGTAAAGTGGGGCCTTCGCCTGCGCGTGCTCTTTTTACCGCCCTGTCTACTGCCTCGTGTACAGCTTCAGGACTCATACCGTCTACCACATCACCCGGCATATCGTAGGCTTCTGCCAGTTTATAGATATCGATTACATTGGAAGTACGCTCCACCGAAGTACCCATTGCATAATGGTTGTTTTCGCAGATGAACACAACGGGCAGCTTCCAGGTCATAGCCAGATTGAAGGTTTCGTGCAACATTCCCTGACGGGCAGCGCCATCGCCGAAGAAAGTAAGCGATACATTGTCGGTGCCCTTGTATTTTTCTGCAAAAGCCAGTCCTGCACCCGTGCCTATCTGCGCCCCCACGATGCCATGTCCACCAAAAAACCGCTCTTTATTTCCAAAAAAGTGCATACTGCCGCCCTTTCCTTTGGAACAACCGGTAGCTTTTCCGAACAACTCCGCCATTCCGGCCTTCGGCGTAATGCCCTTGGCAATACCCAGTGCGTGACAGCGATAGGCCGTGATGAAAGTGTCTTCAGGACGGGTAGCCGTCATACAACCCGCTGCTACTGCTTCCTGACCTATATACAGGTGGCAAAACCCCCTGATCTTCTGCATACCATACAACTGACCTGCTTTTTCTTCAAACCGACGCAGCAGCAACATCAACTCATACCAATACAGGTAGGTTTCTTTGGTAAACTTCGTTTTAGCTTTTGACTTAACGCTCACTGTATAAATTTTGAGGGGCAAATATATGAAAAAGATGGATTCTTCCTACGTAAATTATTTTCCATAATCAGCTAAAAATCAATATTCCACGGGCATCACATGCTACACAGATGCATACCACCTCCCCCGGTACTTCTTTCTGAACATACCGGAGTCAATGCACAAAGCGCTCCAAAATCCATCCCTTCTCTTTCTGAAAACCGATAAATTATAATAATTTCAGGTACCGTCTGCAGACGCATAAACCTCCTGTTATTATGGGCAAAACCAATCGCGATCAAAAAAAGTTGACATCAGCCGACAGCGCGGCACTCCTGAATTTATTACAAACCCGGTTCGGTCAGAATAAGGCGCGGCATCCATCCATCTCCTGGTCCGACGTGGAAGCCAGGCTCCGCCAACGACCGGAGAAACAATGGTCGCTGAACGAAATGGAGAGCAGCGGCGGAGAGCCCGATGTTGTGGGGTACGACAAAAAAACAGGAGAATTCATATTCTGCGATTGTTCACCGGAAACACCGAAAGGACGCAGAAGTATTTGCTACGACAAGGCTGCCCTCTTAGCCAGAAAAGAACACAAACCAGCAACCAGTGCAGAAGAGATGGCCCTGGCCATGGGCATAGACCTCCTTACGGAAGAAGCCTACCGACACCTGCAGCAACTGGGTGTGTTTGACACTAAAACATCCAGTTGGCTGGAAACACCGGAGCCCGTACGAAAACTCGGCGGCGCCATCTTTGGCGACCGTCGCTACAACCGGGTATTCATTTACCACAATGGTGCGGAATCGTATTACGGCTCCAGGGGATTCCGGGGGTCGCTGCGGGTATAATACTCCCATTCCGGAAGCTTTCCTGTATATATTACTATTACGCTTTACCGCTTACACCCGTTTGGCTCGCGCCCCTAATCCAAAAAGCGCTATTTTTGGCGCCATGGCAGTAAACGACAAAAATCCGGAGGACGTATTAAAGCAATTGGGTATCAAAGCGTTGAACCCCATGCAGCAGGCTGCACTGGCGGCCGCTCAACAGAACAACGACCTGCTGCTGCTGTCAGATACCGGCACTGGTAAAACACTGGCCTACCTGCTGCCGGTGTGGCAATGGCTGCAGGCAGGCGTAAAAGGCACCCGTGTACTCATTGTTGCACCCTCCCGCGAACTGGCGCTGCAAATCGAAAAAGTGTTCAAACAACTGAATACCGGCTTTAAAATCACAGCCTGCTACGGGGGGCATAAGCGGGAAATTGAGGAAAACAACCTGCTCGAAGCGCCTGCTGTAATCGTTGGGACGCCCGGCCGGCTGGGCGATCATTTTCGCCGGGGGAATATTACCACCCACCAGATACAGTGGCTGATCATGGATGAATACGACAAATCGCTGGAGCTGGGATTTACCGACGAAATCCGCTTTCTGGTGGAATCGCTGCCCAATCTGGAAAAACGAATTTTCACCTCTGCCACCGCGGCTGCCACATTGCCGGATTTTATTACCACTCAGCAGTTGGAGACGCTCAATTTTACTACCGGTACCCCTCCGCCCGTTCATAAACTTACTATCCAGCAACTGCGGATCGGCGATACAAGCCGTCCGGAAGCCCTCTTCCAGCTGCTTTGTCATATCGGGAACCGATCTTCCATTGTATTTTGTAACCACAAAACGGATATCGCCTTCGTAAGCGCCCACCTGGCGGAAAAAGGCATGGTGCACGAATGCTACCACGGCTCCATGGAGCAAAAAGAACGGGAAAACGCCCTGAGTAAGTTCCGGAACGGAACCGTAGATTTTCTGATCACCACCGACCTCGCCGCCCGGGGCCTTGATATTTCTTTTATCCGGTATATCATCCATTACCACCTGCCCGACTCTGAAGCTATCTTTACCCACAGAAACGGACGCACAGCCAGAATGGATGCCAGCGGCACGGTTATTCTGATGATAAACGAAAATGAATACCTGCCTCCGTATATCAGCAACGAGGTGGAAACCATTACCTGTCCCCCACCTTACACCCTGCCCCCAAAACCCTCGTGGGTTACATTTAACTTTTCCCTGGGCAAAAAAGACAAAGTAAGCCGGGGAGATATAGCAGGTTTCATTCTCCACAACGCCGGTATACGCAGCGAAGACATCGGTTTGATTGAAGTAAACGACTTTAATGCGTTTGCCGCCATCAAAAAAAGCCGTGCGGCTGCTATCCTCCATGCCCTGAAAGAGAAAAAAATAAAGGGCAAAAAGGTAAAGGTGCAGATTGTAAAAACAGCCGACCAAACCGCCTGACCCTGCTAACGCTCTCATATTGCTATGCAAATACAAAATATGCGGAAAACAGTTTGTGAAAGAAATGATAAAATATGTACGCTATATCCATGCGCGGGTATTGCGGCAGTTATCTGAAGACAGACTGGTAAAGGCTTGTACCAGACCAGCCCCCAATATCGGCTACAGACCATGCCTCACCTGACTAAACTCAGCTTCAAATACCGCTGTTGAAAGTATGGAGTGCATTCGTTTTTCGTGTAAATTCGCAGATTAAGATTAAAGGAGTTTCCACCACATGAAGAAGACACATATAATAGCTTTGATTTTAATTGCCGGTGCGATAGCTTATATGTTAGCAACCCTCTCAAAAGATCTCACCACTTACGATACCATTGCTTCCGCCCAGCAAAAGCAGGGGCAATACCTGCATTTGATAGCCAAGCTTGACCGCTCGGAAAAAATTGCTTACGACCCGATCGGGAATCCCAACTATCTGGAGTTTTATGCAGTGGATTCGCTGGGCTCCAAAACAAAAGTGATTTACCACGATACCAAACCGCCGGAACTGGAAGTGAGCGAAAGAATCGTAATGAAAGGGAAAATGAACGGCGATGTTTTTGAATGCAAGGAAATTCTGCTGAAATGTCCTTCCAAATATAAAGACGAACCCTCCGTATACGAAAAGGCTTTTGAAAACCAAACACAGCATTAAAACATGGATTATCAGGGTGAACACTTGCTCGTTGGCCAAATTGGCCATTTTAGTGCTGTATTATCGTTCGTAGCCTCGCTTGTTGCCACTTTTGCTTATTTCAAAGCCACGCAAACATCTGCTATTGCAGAAGCCCACCAGGCCTGGAAAAAACTGGCACGCACG
This sequence comes from Agriterribacter sp., assembly GCA_037190905.1. Taxonomy (GTDB): domain Bacteria; phylum Bacteroidota; class Bacteroidia; order Chitinophagales; family Chitinophagaceae; genus Agriterribacter. The sequence goes on from JBBCKG010000003.1 coordinate 493,231, forward strand.
GCTTTTGTGATTGAAACCATAGCGGTAGTCACCATTATGGTAATGCTCTATGTGATATTATACAATCACTATTTCGAGTACAAATTTGCTTACCAGCATTCCAACCGGAGCCTGCCCGTAAGCTACCTCATCAGCAGTTTCTGGGAAGGCCAGGAAGGCAGCTTTATGTTGTGGAATCTCTGGCACTGCGTGATTGGTCTGGTACTGATCAAAACCGGCAAGGTTTGGGAAGCGCCTGTTATGACCATTCTTTCCGTAGCCCAGGTGTTTATGTCTACCTTCCTGCTGGGGATTTACTTTTTCGACGTGAAGATCGGCAGCAGTCCTTTTGTACTGATGCGCAACGAATACAATTACCCCATCTTCAAAGATCCGCTCTATATTCAAAAGGCACTGCGCGACGGGCAGGGGCTGAATATATTGCTCCAGAACTACTGGATGACCATACACCCTCCGATCGTATTCATTGGCTTTGCTTCCAGCATCATTCCTTTTGCCTTTGCACTGGCCGGGCTATGGACAAAAAAATATAAAGAATGGATACAGCCGGCGCTGCCCTGGGCACTGTTCAACGCAGCTTTCCTCGGCATTGGGATCATGTTCGGCGCTGCCTGGGCCTATGAATCGCTCACATTCGGGGGGTACTGGGCCTGGGATCCTGTAGAAAATGCTTCGCTGGTACCCTGGCTTATCATTATAGCGGCTATTCACATCATGTTGCTCAATAAGTCTACCGGGTATTCTTCCAAATCGGTGTTCTGGTTTACCTTTTTGTCGTTCCTGACGCTTATTTATTCTACTTTTCTAACGCGTACCGGGGTGCTGGGCGATACCTCTGTACACTCTTTTACAGGCGATGGCAACTCGCTTTTCTGGCACTTTCTGGTTATCATGGGCTTTTTCACCGGACTGTTTGCCGTGCTATACTTTAAAAACAGCAAACAGATACCTGTAGTCAGTAAAGAAGAAGACATATCCTCCCGTGAATTCTGGATGTTCGTGGGGGCACTGGTATTTCTGATATCATCTGCATATATAACCTTCTACACCTCTTTGCCACTGATCAACAAAATATTCGGTACCAACAAGGCCATCGGAGAAGACCCCGAGTACGTATACAACAGGGTAATGATACTCATTGCTGTTGTTTTAGGCGTATTGACGGCCGTTGTACAATACCTGAAATACAAATCGACGCCCCGCAGTTTCTGGATGAAAAAAATTGCCGTACCTACGGTGATCGCTCTGGTTATTTCCCTGCTCATCAGTTTCTTCGGCAATATACAGTATACCAATTACGGACTGGGATACCTGGGCGCTATTCACGTGGCCATTTTTGCCTCCGTGTATGCATTCGTTGCCAACACCGCCTACATATGGGTGGGGCTTCGTGGCAAATTGAGCGGAGCAGGCGGCTCCATCGCCCACCTCGGATTTGGCATGATGCTATTGGGTATCATGATCAGTTCCTCTAAAAAAGAAACCATTTCCATCAACAGAACCGGTATCGTATTCGACTGGCTCAGAGACCCGAAAGGAAAGCAGGATAGTGGAATGGAGAACGTAACGCTCATACAAGGCGTACCCACCCCGCTTAACAAATACATTGCTACTTACGTAGGCGATACCAGCTACCCGGGCGATGAGAAAAAATACTTCAAAATTCACTACCAGTGGAAAGACACGGTAAGGGATATCGTCAAAGAAGAATTTACATTGTATCCCAACGCCTTCCTCATAAAAGGAGAAGACGGCAGAACACAGATATCTGCCAACCCGGCTTCCCGGCATTACTGGAATAAAGATATCTTTACGTTTGTAACTTCCCTTCCCGATCCGGAAAGCCTGAAGGATACGGCCAGTTTCCGTCATGTTCCTGTGCTGGCCGGTGATACTGTATTTTACTCCAACGGGTACATTATCGTAGATCAACTGATCAAAGCAGACAAGGAAACCAATAAAGACCTTCCACTGGTAGACAGCGCCTGGCTGGCAGACGTGACCGTGCATGGCAACAACGGGACTACCTTTAAGGCGCAGCCTGCATTGTTTGCCAAAAACAATACACCGATTCATAAGAGAGATACCGTTGCGGCCCAAAGTCTGGTACTGGAAGTAAATAAAGAAGGGCAGCAAATACAGCTCGGCGTAAAAGAGTCCAGCGCTGTGATGAATTTCATTACCCTTAAAGCCTATATGTTTCCCTACATCAATTTGCTTTGGCTGGGCGTACTTATCACTTCATTCGGCACGCTGATGAGCGCATGGCACAGGGCTAAAAAGGTTAGGAAGTAGTCATAAAAACTTTTGTTCCCGGGGCTAAGGCAGAAAAAACAGCAGAGGCATCAGGGCGTTGCTAAGCGGCTATCGGCCACTGTTGTGGAATGCCTTGCTTTCTAAGCCTCTTATATCGGCAAGCCGGAATGTTACATCGCTCAGCCGGTTTTTAGGAATACCGATCACCATATCACAGAAAAGTTGCAGATCCTGCTTTACGACGGAACAGTTGTATTGTTTCACAACCATCATTACATCATTCATGATGGTATAATCAAAATGGAGTAAGTAGGGGATCTCTACAGACTTCTGCACTATGGGAGTAGTTTGCAAAGCCAGTGCAGCAGCAGTGCGGTAAGCGTTGATCAGTCCGGGAACGCCCAGCAATGAGCCGCCAAAATAACGCACCACTATAATCAGCACATCGGTAAGCTGTTTGCTTTCTATAGAAGCAAATATAGGTTTACCAGCCGATCCCGAGGGCTCCCCATCATCGCTCACGCGATAGGTATTGCCGTCGAGTCCGATACGGTAAGCAAAACAGTAATGTGTGGCCTTGGGATATTTTTTTTTGGTTGCCTCCAGCAGCGGCTTGAACGCTTCTACAGCTTTTAACGGAAACACGCAGGCTATAAACTTGCTTCCCCTGTCTTTGAACTCAGCCTCGCCGGGTTCTTCGATCGAATAGTAAAAATCCGCTTCTCTCATAGCTTCGAATCTACAACTTATATCGCGATCAATGCAATAGAGATCAACGCAAGCGCAATGCCCGTCCAGTTGACCAGCGATAGTTTTTCTCTGAAAAAAAACCATGCAATGATAGCACTTAAAAGCACAACCGCCATATTATTCACGGGAATAATCACGGAGCTTACGCCGGGATAAGACTGTAATGCTGCTACCAGGCACCAAATAGAGAAATAGTTCGGCACCCCCAGTAACACCCCTGCCCATACAGCGGCAGGGGCTACCCCGCGCTTATTGCTCAGTATATTGAAAACCAGCGCCACCATCCCACAAATTGCGGCGCAGCCGAATGCGGCCACTAAAAAACTATCGTTGTTTTCACCGTTCAGAAAATGGTATTCGGTATACTTGATAGCCGTATCCAGCAAACCGCTTCCGGTAAAAATAATTACAGGCACCACTATATACATCCATGGGGGTAACTTTCCAGCATCCGATTTTCCACCGGAATGGTAACAGGTAAGAATAACCGCTGGTACCGCGAGTGCAATCCCTCCCCACTTTATAGCAGGTATATGTTCTTTAAAAAGAAACACCGAAAAAGCAAACGGAATAATCAACGATAGCTTATAGGCCACGGAAGTTACGGCAATACCAATCCGCTGCGTAGAGAACCCGATCAGATTGAACAGCGTGATAAAACCCACCCCCATGGCAACAGCCCATAACATCCACGGATGCTGCAGCATATCAGCAGGGGCCACCGCGTGTGGCTGCATGAAAAAACCTACGATCACACAGGTGATGTAGTTGAATACGATTACGTGCAGCGTATTGAGCCCGTACCGCCCGGATACCTTAAAAAATATACCCAGATAGGTGGTAAATACAATACTCCCGAGCAGGTATAACATACAGACTTATTTGTTTAAGTAAACATGCGGCTGTTTCAAACCAATATCCACAGCTCCCGCCTGCTGCTCGCTGCACGACTGGTTATCATGCGGTAATGGTTATTACAAATTACAATATTAAGGGTTTATCCTTATCGTCTTAAAAAGTTACTTCGTCGACAGATGAATGGTAGCTGGCGAATAAAATTCCCTTCCGGTGAATTTACCACCATCTTTACATCATCAAAACGAACACAAAAATATTAGGATAAAGGACGCAGAAACTGGCTCAGCTATCAAGGGCGCTTTACAAAAGGCAAATTCCGTTTTACACAAAGGTTTCTGAAAAACAAAACCGGTCAACTGACCGGTTTTTGGCTTTCAGAGGAAGCAGGTAAGCATTCCATAGGCAGGGCTGGGCTATAATGTTTGAAAACGTTCTGTAGCGTAAGAGGAGAACTGCTAACAGGAAGCTTATAATATTCTTCTGTTACAATGCATTTACATAGTGTATCTATATAAGCAATATAATCAGGCTGCACCCGGGGTTTCTCTCATTGAACTAAAAGCTAAGCAAAGGGACAAGATTGACATCTTCACAAAAACGGACGGGTGCAGTACCTGAAGTTTTTCATAGGTACGAGTTATGGCTTCAGGGAAATATGACTGGTAAAAAGCGGGAAACCTTTCAGAAAAACTGTGCCCAAAATCATAGGTTTTGAAGGCACAGTCTGTTTGATTGCATATCCTAATCTTCTCTGTAAAACAAAGGCTCATGAACGAATGCTGCGCTTTGAAAAAAGTGCCATCATGCAATCGAATGTTTACAAGGGGTCGTGATCGCCAGGCTATAGGGACCGGGTTGTATGCGTTTTAAAGAGATTAGCAGTTTATCGCGATGTATATTGTAATCAGAATACGGAACTATTGACGAAGCGGCGTTCTTATTAGTTGCATCGCTAACTATTTATTTTTTGATATTTTTCAATTTCATTACGCTCCTTCCCCTCAAATTGAATATAATTCGTTTATCTTTAGCATTTTATGAAGTTTATTCTTTTATGTATTGCCACCCTGTCGTTTTTGTTTGCCCAGGCGCAGCACAAATTATCAAGCGACGATTTCATCCATACATATGGGCGGCTGGTAAACAGTTTTCACCATATACTTGAAAAAAAGAGCTGCACGGTAAGTTTGATGGGCGGCTCTATTACTGAGGGACCGGGCTGGAAAGAGCAGGTGGTTCACTATCTGGAAAACACATATCCCGAAACAACATTCCGTTTCATTTACGCGGGTGTGGCATCGCTGGGAAGTGTGCCCCACAGCTTTCGTCTGCAAAGGGATGTATTAGACCTGGGACAAACAGACCTTCTTTTTTTGGAAACTGCGGTAAACGATCATGTAAATAAAACCCCATCGGAGCAACAACAAAGAGCCATGGAAGGCATCATCCGCCATGCGCTGCAAAACAATCCAAAAATGGATATTGTATTGATGGCTTTTGCAGACGAAGACAAAATAGCTGCCTACGATGCGGGCAAGGAGCCTGCGGAAATCGAGTTACATCATACACTGGCCAAACATTACGGTTTATCATTTATCAACCTGGCTAGGGAAGTGCAGCAGCGGATACGAAACAGAGAATTTACCTGGAAAGATGATTTTAAAGACCTGCATCCTTCCGAATTCGGGCACCAATTGTATTACACCACTATTAAAGCACTGTTGGAGCAGGAACGCCAATTGTACGATCCCCGGACTGCATCAGCAACCAGCCGTTCACTGCCCTCTGCTATGCATAAAGGTATATACGACCGGGGGCAATACGTGGAACCGGAAAAGGCAACCCGGCTGCAAAATTTCAGCCTGGTACCCTACTGGCAACCTGCCGATGGCAAGTCTACCCGACCGGGTTTCGTAAACGTACCGGTATTGGAAAGCAAAGGTACACCGGCGTCGCTCCACTTTACTTTTAATGGAAATGCCATTGGTATTTGCATCGTTTCCGGACCTGATGCGGGTAAAATACGTTACAGCATCGATGGCAGTACGCCCAAAGAAATCAACCTGCATACAGAGTGGAGCAACAGCCTCCACCTTCCCTGGTACCTGGTGCTGGCAGACAATTTATCGGGGAAACAGCATACACTACACCTGGAACTGTTGCCTCAACCTGCATTGCCTGAAAGAAACGCTTGCAGGATCGTTCATTTTCTGGTGAATAATCATACCCCTTAAAAGCATACAACACGCCATGAATGCAGCGTGTTGTATACTTTCAGATGCAACATACAGCCGTAACAGTTATCAGCCGATGTTGCAGAAACGGTGTTCTCTAGGCAGCTTTCCCTACAGATGCTATATCACAATGGAATAATCTTCTGCCGATAACAGATTCCAGTTCTTGCGGAATCTGAGGATTGCGTACGTCGTATATCAGCCGGTAGGTCTGCAGATCTTCATTCCACCCGAATACACAAACGGGATTTTCATTGATACACACTCTGTATCTCCTCTCTTCTATACCATTCAGGTATTGCGTAGCTGTAACCGTATACTCTCTATTACCGGATGCGATATCGAAATGCGTGGTAGTTGGTCTCATAACGTATATTTTTATTGTATTTAAAATGCATAGCGCTGTACATCGGTATTATAAAAGACGGCGCGTATGACTATCCTGTTATTTCCAATTAACATGCCCGCGAGGATAGTATTACTGTTAAAAAAAATATAAGTAGTAAATATTAATATGTAATAATAATATTATAGTATGTATTACACATACAATAAATAAATAAAGTTAAAAGCCAGTTAGTACTGCGCCAACGAAATAGGCTGATGCTTTTAAAGGCATGTATGCGCATGTGAAGCGAAAAAGTAAATTAATTTTTCCCTGCAGTTACAGGATCATATTTTAGCAGCGGCTAAACACCTCTACATATGCGTACAAATCTGCTGCTTCCACTGGTTATCTTCCTTACCGCTCTCTCCTGCACCAGTACCCGACATCATGCACTACCGGTAAAAGATACCCTAAGTACATCGCTGGTAGTACAGGGACCGCTATGGGGAGCCGTATGGCAACAGCGCGCGTCTGAATACCGGGCACTGTGCTACCAGGCATACAATACAGCCCGCTGGCAGTTAGATGTGCTTCTGCAAGGCTCTTACAATAAGCCGCTGGCCGTGGTGACCGATATAGACGAAACAATACTCGATAACAGTCCTTATCAGGTGCATATTGCCGAAAAAAATCAGGAGTATACAGACGCATCCTGGATTGAATGGACAAAAAGAATAGACTGTGATACCGTACCGGGCGCTTTAAGCTTTTTTCAATACGCCAAAAGCAGAGGCGTAGCGGTATTTTATATTACCAACCGGCTCGAAGAGGAAAGAACACAAACGTTGAAAGATTTGCAACGCTGGCATTTTCCGGATGCCGTGGATGAACACCTGATACTGAAAACCGCAGGATCCGGAAAAGGACCGCGGAGGGATATAGTTTCCGAAACCCACGAAATCATTATGTTGTTTGGAGATAACCTCAGCGACTTTAGTGCTGCATTCGACAAGCGCCCGGAAGATGTACGAAACACCCTCACGCAACAAAATGCTGATTTGTTCGGCACCCGTTTTATTGTATTACCCAATGCCATGTACGGCGACTGGGAAAGCATGTTGTACGAATACAAACACCAATTGCCGCCGGCAACCAAAGACAGCCTGATATTGAAGGGATTGAAAAGGTATTGAGGGGAAACGGGTTTCTTGCCCCTGCACGTGTCCCCACGCGCAACCCAAATGCAGGTTGAGCACACCGGGTGAAATGAACTTTGGTTAAAGGGATTTTTGTGTTTTCGTAGATAGTGCCAACAGTAACAGAAAATTTGCTTCTGCACTCTTTTTCCTTGCATTTAAAAATCCTTCCATTAGGGAAACGATGAACATTTAAAGAACCGAAAAATGAGCATGCAGGCGTACCATTCCAGCGTTGTTGCTCCAAATATTCCCTAATGTATGTAACTTAGCAGTATGGCAAAAACAAAAAAGAAATCAGCAAAAGAGGCATCAGGCGTCTTTCACAATATTATGGCCGCATCGGTAAAAGGTAACCCTAAACCCAATCCAGACATAAACAAAACAATGCAAATCCTGAAACATATTCAGGAAGAAATTGCTATGGTTGAGCCTGATTATGGTGAGTACGTGGTATTGCAAATTAATGCAACAACAAGGGGAATATTCTATAACATTGATGAGAGCTGTCCACCTGACAAGCATAATAAAATTGAGAAAGTAATTATCGAAAATGCTGCCTTATTGAATATACCTGTAACTGCTGAAGATATCGAATAAAAAACTACCTTACGCTTAGCTTATCTAACAAGAACTAACGTTCTTCTTGGGTTGGCAGAGTGGCTGAATGCGCCCGACTTCTAATCGGATAACTGTAAAAGGTTCGGGGGTTCGAATCCCTCACCCACCGCCACAAAGCCCCCCACTTACTTAAACGGTAAGTGGGGGGCTTTCACGGTTTTAGGGGCGAATATACTATGGTCTAACACGTATATAGTTACCTCTTCAGACTACAGATACGTTATGTTCTTTACCGTCTTAGACGACAAGAGCTGCCTCCGGTCAGAAGCAGCTCTTCAATATTGGGAACCTGAGTTCGGGTGAAGTTGAAAATTAGCCCAAAACGGGTCGCCATTCCGATCCGACACGGTGGGCACTCATGGCTGTAATGACGATGTTACGCTGTTTTTAGGTGAAACAAAGCGATATCGTCTTATCCGGCACACCGGTGTTTACAGTTACAATAAATATTCTCTCCTATACTACCCGCCCCATAAACGGATCGGTAATGGCCGCCTTCCCGGTTTCCACGTGCCCGGCATAACGTTTCTCAAAACCAGCTACACCTTTTACTGTTACGCTCAGATCGTACCAGCCGCTGCTGGCAGAAAGGTTTACCGGAATGGTTTGTACCGTTCCGGCATTGATCGTTTTCGAAATCGGCTTTGCCTTATAAGCGTTGTCTGTAATTTCTATGGTCAGTTTTTTACCGGTATTGTTTTTTATTTTCAGTTCCAGGTTACCGGTCAGTTGTTTTCTGCCTTCGTAGGCACAAAGCACATCTATGGCCGGATCCTGCTCGCTACCGGTAAACTCCCGGAAAAAACCATTGGGTCCATTTACCCGCAGATGATAGCTCCCGTTTACCGTCCATTCGTCTGTTAAACTGTCGCCTGCCGCCACGGCATAGTTCCGGGGAGCCAGCTCCGTGTTGGGAGTGAAAACAATAAAGGGACTGCCTACAGATTTTTCTCCGAATACCTCTTTTTTTGCCTCAAAACGTATCTTGAATGTTTTTTTATCATCACTCAGTTTTCCATCTACATACAACTCATAAGGAATGGCGCAGGCTGGTCGTGTTCCTTTCTCCTGTTCGGGTATAAGATCCGATCCACGGGGATCGTTGTTGATCCGGGCTACATCAGCCTCCGAGAGTTTTGTAAAACCGGAAGGCAGGTCTTTGAACTGGGCTTTGTGTATGGTTTCGAGGTATGAAATACGGTCTACCGGAGTGGGCGCTTCTATTTTTTCACCGTTGTAGGGCCTGAACACGGAGGTAAGGTCTCCGCAGATGTTTCTGCGCCAGGCAGTTATTTCATTGCAATGAATTTTCTTTTTGGTTTTGTGGTGCAGGAAATGTTCCAGAAACCGTATCGGCGAGGTCAGGTCAAACACTTCAGAGTTCACCCAACCGCCTCTGCTCCACGGCGAAGCAATCACGAGCGGCACCCGGAATCCCAAACCAATGGGCCCTTCCCGATCGCTTTTAGACGGTTCTTTGGTCTTCATCCATTCCTGGCTTTTGTTCAGGTATTCAGGGTAAGGATCGATGCCTTCCGATACTTTTCCGCTATGCTGCTTGTACGGATCCGGGGGTACAAATGGCGGCACATGGTCGAAGTAACCATCGTTTTCATCGTAATTTAAAATGAAAATCGTCTTTTTCCATACTTCCGGGTTTTGGGTGAGTATATCTATCACCTCACTGAGGTACCAGGCGCCATACCAGGGAGAACCGGGGTGGTCCGAAAGTTTGCCCGGCGCTATGACCCACGAAACGGTAGGCAGGTTACCGTTTTTTACGTCTTCTCTGAACTGATGAAGCAGGTCGCCTTTGGGAATCTGCATGCTTCTTTTTATGCCTTCATCTTCGTAGTGAATGGTTGTCAGACTGCGATAGTCGGGGTCCTTCCGGTTATCACTGAACGCTTTTTCGTGAAGGGTTTTGTGCCAGTCAGACAACTTTTGATAGTTGTCAATATTATACCGGTCAATACCATTCTTCACGTACTCGTATCCGTCGCGCGTTTGCTTCAATTGTCGTTCTACCTGTGGTCTCGATGCATCTGTTACACTCAGCGATGCCAGCTTTTCCTCCAGTTCTTTTATAGCACCGGGCAGGGTATGAATAGCTTTCTGCAAAAACTTCATATGGCTATGAGAAAACCTTACGTGGTACTGTGTAAACCACTCGAGCGGGTTGTTGGTAAAATTGGCCAGCCAGCCGTCTTCTTCGCCTTCAAAACCGGTTGCTACACTTAATTCATTCTGGTAAATCTGCCAGGATATGCCATTTTCTTCCAGGTATTCGGGATAGGTTTTCCACGAAGCATCGCGTCCATAACTTACATCAGAATTGTATACATTAGCTTTTACATGCGGTTCGTTCTTTTCGCGAATGGTGCCCGTCCAGAAATAGAGCCGATTGGGGGTGGTACCGGTCAACGAAGAACAAAAATGCTGATCACATACCGTAAAAGCGTCTGCCAGCGCGTAGTAAAAAGGAATATCTTCTCTGCCGAAATAGCCCATGGTCAGGGGCATACCCGCACATTCTTTTCTGCCCGATTTTTTGGCATCGAGCCATTGGTTATTCTTCCCTTCATTGCGTGCATCGGTCATATCGCTCCAACTGTGTGGCAACGATCCCAGCCAGGTAATCTTGCTGTCTTTGAGGTCTAGTTTGAACGGAGCGTAGGTTTCACCGGCGGCATTGGTTTGCGCCCATATTTTATTGCCGTTGGGCTGCGCAATAGCCCGGGGGTCGTTGAAGCCCCGCACCCCCTGGAGCGTGCCGTAGCTGTGATCGAAGGAGCGGTTTTCCTGCATCAGAAATACGATGTGCTCCGCATCCAGGTAAGTGGTGCCTGGGGCCGGGTTTATAGCAAAGGCTTTCTGAATAGAGGGAGGCAGGGCGCTGAAAATACCGGCGCCGCCGGATAAAAGCGCAGCTTTTTTGATAAATTCTCTTCTGTTGTCCATAATAAATAAGAAGCGGGATTAGAAATAGGCTTGTAAATGTAGCAATTAAAACGGGGGAATCACATGAAATTTACGTCAACAGACCGGTTGTGTATTTTTTTGCGGGGTAACTTTTTAGATCGTAAAATTGCAAAATTTATGAATTCATCATGTTACGGAAAATCCTCCTGTGCGCAACGCTTATAGGTACTGCCGCTACCGCCAGTGCCCAGTCTGACCGGTTAGGTTCCTGGAGTGTTATCAACACCCGGATAGGTATCGATAAAAAATGGGAATTTTTCAACGAATTGCAACTCCGTTCTCAGTCTTTTTACGACGATTTCTTTTACTACGAAGTGAAAGGAGGCATATCATACAAACTCAACAAAAACTTTAATGTACTGATCGGTACCGGTAAATATATTACCTATGATATAACGGAAGACGGAAGTTTTAACAAACCGATCGACAACAACGAAACCAGGCTATGGCAGCAAATCACCATGAACAATTACCTGGAACGAATAAAGTTTGAGCACCGATACCGTATAGAACAGCAATGGCATACAAGCAGTGGTTACCGAAACAGGTTCCGTTACAGACTCAATGCCATGATACCGCTGAATAAACCATCGGTGGAGCCTGGTTCTGTGTACCTCTCTACCTTCAACGAAATATTTTTAACCAATAAAGCCGATTATTTTCTCCGCAACAGGTTTTTTCTGGGTTTCGGTTATCAGTTAAACAAGACCTTTGGGTTGACACCCGGCTATGTATACCAATACGATTACAACCACGAATCGGACCGGGGGCATGGCAAGCATTTTTTTCAGCTCACTTTCATGATTTCGGTTGATAATATAGAAGATGCCATCAGGGGGCTGCCTTCTACACTGGATTAGTGCTTATATATCGCTATTACGGGTTTCCCGGTATGATCGATATATCCTCTGTACATTCCTTCTGTATTGAAGGGCATAGCAATATTGCCGGCCTTATCTACAGCAATAAGTCCGCCGCTGCCACCCAGTGCAGGCAATCTTTTCAATATCATTTCATTTGTCGCCTGTTGCAGCGACATGTTGCCGAACTCCATCATATCGCTTACTGTTTTAGCCATTACCAGCCGGATGAAATACTCTCCCCACCCGGTGCAACTTATTGCGCAAGTGGCATTACTGGCATAAGTGCCAGCACCGATTACAGGGGAGTCTCCTACCCGGCCGAAACGCTTGTTGGTCATGCCACCCGTACTCGTAGCAGCTGCGAGATTGCCTTCTCTATCAAGCGCTACCGCTCCTACTGTGCCGAACTTTTCGTCCTTATCGTGCAGTATGTCAGATGTATGTTCCCTGCCCGAATGATCAAGTAGTGTTTGCAGGGAGTCTTTAGATCTTGCTCTTTCCATCGCTCTGAACCGGTCTTCAGTAAAAAAATACGAAGGATCCACTATATCCAGCCCCTGCAGGGCAGCAAACCGGTCGGCTCCGGCTCCTGCCATCATCACATGACTGCTTTTTTCCATCACTGCCCTTGCGGCACTGACAGGATTTTTGACGGTGGTAACACCGGCTACAGCACCCGCCGCGTGATTCCGCCCGTCCATGATGGAGGCATCCAGTTCATTGGTACCCTCATGGGTAAACACGGCGCCCTTGCCGGCATTGAACAGCGGGTTGTCTTCCAGTATCCTTACAGCGATCTCTACCGCATCCAGCGCTGTCCCACCTTTTTCGAGTATAGCATAGCCTTCCTGCAACGCTTTTTCCAGCCCACGGGCATAAGCCTTCTCTTTTTCAGCGCTCATCCGGGTTTTAACAATAGTGCCAGCGCCCCCATGCACCACGAGTACAAAATCTCTTTGGGCACCTGTTTGCGCCTGTACCAGCCCCTGGTTGGGTAGCACCCATATAAACCAATGACAGAAGATTGTTAAAAACGTTTTTTTCATATCTCAATTTATAAGAAAATAACAATTTATCAGTTTTTACATTGTAATTAAGTATTGAGCTTTGACCAGCTGCCTGTTATATGCAAATCTCCGGCGTTGCAACGATTTGCCAGATAGCCGGTTATGCACCTTTCTTCATTTCGGAGTTGGGGAATACAACAGGCGTCTGGTGCTCCCACGCGAATGAAATGGAGCGCATACGGAAGACTTTGCATAATAATAGGTATGGTTTGCTTAATTTTACAAACTCTAATTGTCCAGCCTGAAAACTGCATTTAAAATATTAAAGGTTACGGTGCTGTTGCTGCTGTTTTTGCTGGTATTAACAGCTATCCTCATCAGCGCCCCGCCGGTACAAACCTGGCTGGTAAAAAAAGTGTCTACCTACCTCTCTGAGGATATAGGCACCCGTATCACCGTAAAAAGGGTCAGCTTCTCTCTCTTCAACCGGATGAACCTAGATGGGGTGTATATGGAAGACCAACAGCAGGATACGCTGATCTATGCCGACAAAATAAGGGTGAGTATTACCAACCTGTTTTTCATGCGTGAAAGGGCAGAAGTAAGAAACCTGACCCTGGACGGCGTGGTGGTAAACCTGAACAGAGAAGATTCTGTTTGGAACTATGGCTTTTTACTGGATCGTTTCACCTCATCGGGCGGTTCAGGGCAGGCACCCAAAACCGCTTATTATCTCAATCGGGTTTTACTGCGCAACATCCGTTACAACGAAAAAGATGCCTGGCGTGGACAACACCTCACCATTGGCTTAAAAGAATTGAATCTACAGGCAGATAGCATCAGCCTCAGCGGCAAATTTGCGCATATAGCGCGGCTCCATATTGAAGAACCGCTTGTACAGGTATATGATTTTCCGGCCCGGAGACCTAAAACAACGGCGGTTCGCGATAAAAGTAAAGACAGCTTGCCATTCAACAGCGGCAACTGGGATCTGCGCATCGGAGAACTGGCCATAGACAACGGCACTTTTAAAGGAGATAAGCAGGTGAACCGACCGGTTTATCCTTATTTCGATGATTCTTATATCCACTTCTTTGCCATCAACGGGAAAGGCCGCCACCTCCGGCTGCAACAGGATACGCTGACAATGCAGGTACAGTTGGCAGCCAAAGAACGATCTGGATTTGTGGTGAATGAACTGAAGTCTCACTTCAGAATGAGGCCAGGTGCGATGATATTCGATTCCCTTTCCATCAAAACACCCTGGAGTACGCTGGGCGACTACTATGCCATGCATTACGAAAACTTCAACTGGGACATGGTGCGCTATGTGAACAACGTGGAAATGAGGGGCCGGTTCAACAACAGCAAAATACACAGCAAAGACATTGCCTACTTTGCACCTGCCCTGAAGAACTGGAACAAACTCATTACTGCCAACGGCTATGTATCGGGGCCCGTAAGCAACCTGCATTCAAAGGGATTTGTTATTAAATCGGATAGCAACACCCGGCTATCCGGCAACCTGCAGATCAAAGGTTTGCCCGATACCGATCAAACCTATATCGACTTTCGCTCTGCAGATCTGCATACCAGCTATGCCGACCTTAGCAAAATCTTTCCAGGCATAGCGGCGGTAAAAGAACCGCATCTCGAAGAAATTACCTCCCTGAGTTATAAGGGCGATTTTTCCGGCTATCTGAAAAATTTCGTTACCAACGGAACGGTACGCACCAACCTCGGATCGATTACAGCCAACCTGAATCTGCAACTGGCAAAAGGAAATATACCGCACTATTCGGGCACCCTGAGCACCGGAAACTTTCAACTGGGGCGCCTCCTGCAGGCGAAATCGCTGGGGGAAATTTCCTTTAACGGAACGGTAAAGGGAAGCGGTTTCACCAGCCAGTCGATGGATGCAGAGCTCAACGGGCTTTTCAGCCGGCTCGATTACAAAGGTTACAGCTATGAAGGCATCGCAGTAAACGGAAGAATGACGAAGAAGCTCTTTAACGGGAGGGTATCTGTTGCAGATCCGAATGCCATAGCAGTACTCGATGGTGCTATTGACTTTAATGGAGAAAAGCCTGTCTTTAATTTTTTTGCCGATATACAAAGAAGCAACCTGCAAACCCTGCATTTCGCCAAAGAAGATATCCGGATGATCGGAAAGTTTGACATGAACTTTGTAGGAGACGATATCGACAACTTTTCCGGGTCCGTTCATCTGTTTGATGTAGCCATCACACGAGATTACGACACCTACGTGTTCGATACGCTTACGCTCAGTTCGCAGGATGTAGACGGGCAAAAAATCCTGACGCTCAAAAACACGGAAGCTTCCGCCTATATGATCGGAAACTTTAAGATAAAAGAATTGCCCGATGCGGTAAAAGGCTTCCTGAACAAGTATTATCCAGCCTATATACCGCCGCCGGATCGCGCCATTACCATACAAAACCTGCTGTTTCAGCTAGACGTGAAAAATATTGATCAGTACCTGCCCCTGATCAACCCCGCCCTCAAAGGCTTCAACAACAGCACGATTGTAGGTTCGCTCAATTCCGGCACCAACCTGATGGCAGTAAGCGCTATGGTACCCTATGCCTCCTACAAAAATTTCTCGGTGAATGACTTTCGTCTTACAGGACTGGGCAACATGGACTCCCTGAAACTCACCGGGGTGATTGGTAATACCACCGTCAACGACAGTCTGCAGTTTCCCTCCACCACCATATCTGTTAACTCAAGAAACAACGTATCGCAACTGAACATCAGCACCGCCGCCAACCAAACCATCAACGATGCGCGCCTTTCTGCGCAAATCACCAACCTGACCGATGGTATAAAAATCCATTTCGACCCCAGCAGCGTGGTGCTTAACAATAAAACATGGCGTATAGACGACGGAGGCGAAATCACCCTCAGCCGCTCGCATATCGATGCAGAGAATATCCGGTTCACAAACGGGCAGCAGGAGTTGTCCATCGTCAGCCGCCCCTCTGATACAGGACAATGGAATGATATCATCGTAAAGCTAACCAGACTGAATATGGGCGATTTTATGCCTTTTATTCTGAAGGAGCCAAGAATGGAAGGCATGCTAACGGGCAACGTGACCATAGAGAACGTTTTCCGCAACATGCATATTTCCGCAGACCTGAAAGCAGACCAGTTCCGCTTTGAAAACGACTCCATCGGACAAATTGATATTACCGGTTCCTGGGATGGTCAAAACAAGCGTGCCATTTACGAAGCCATATCCAACAATGAGCAGTATAAATTCAGCATAGCGGGCAACTACGATATTGTAGACTCTGTTACCCATCTCATCAACACCCATGCGAACTTTGATCGTACCAGGGTAGACTTTCTTGAAAAATATCTGGGCACCATATTCGGCAATATCAGGGGTTACGCGTCTGGCGATATCACTATCAGCGGCAATGCGGATTCTCCAGACTATACAGGCTCCGTTCGCCTTAGTGAGGGCGGGTTGAAAGTTTTGTATACACAGGTTTATTACGAATTTGACCATGCAACACTTACGTTTTCACCGGGCAATATTGGCTTTGGGACCATCATCCTGAAAGACACGCTTCACAAAAACAATCACCTTGTGCCCAATACCGCCGTATTGACCGGCAATCTTAAGCATACCAACTTCGGAAATTTTGAATACGATTTCACGATCAACAGCAATCGAATACTGGCGCTGAATACCACCCGCGCAGACAATAGCATGTTTTACGGAAAAGCCATTGGAAAAGTCAACTTCAGGCTCCGTGGTCCCGACAACGAGATGCGCATGTCCATAACCGGTCAAACAGTAGACAGCTCTTTCATTTACATCACGTCTTCTTCCTCTAAAGAGAGCGCCAATGCCGACTATATTATATGGAAACAGTACGGGCGGGAGATGGATTATGATTCGCTGAGTAATACCATGTCTGAACTGAATGTAGATCTGAACCTCACTGCAAACAATTTCGCCCGGTTGTATATGGTGCTGGATGAGGTAACCGGCGATATTATTGAAGCAACCGGCAGTGGCAACTTCCGTATGAATGTAGGCACCAATACCCCCTTTACCATGAACGGACGTTACAATATCGAAAGGGGGTATTACCGGTTCAGTTTCCAGGAAATTTTTAAAAAACCTTTTATTCTGCTTCCCAATGAAGGAAGTTTTATACGATGGGATGGCGATCCCTACGATGCCGAAATCAACCTCAAGGCAAAGTACGCTGCCAACGATGTAAAGCTGAGTTCGTTGTATGCAGAAATGGGGCAAACCACCGATCCCGAACTTAGCAAACTCAAAAGCGCCAGAACAGATGTGGATGTACTGTGTACCCTTACCGGTCACCTGATGAAGCCCGACATTCATTTTGAGATTGCCCTGCCCTCTAACAGCGATGTGAAAAACAGCCAGCGATTGCTGGGCGACCTGCAGCGAATGAACAACGACGACAACGAAAAAAACAAGCAGGTAGCATACCTCATCGTATTCAAAAGCTTTGCCCCTATAGGACAGTACAATGTACAACAAACAGATGCTGCCACCTTTGCATTCAATACCATCTCCGAATACATATCCGGCTACCTCAGCAGTTCACTCAAAACCCTGCTCTATGGCATATTCAGAGACCCCGATCTTAGTGTAAACTTCAGCTATACCCGTGCATCTATTGACCCTACCGGTACCGGAGCCGGTATTGGGAATACGGTTAACCTTACCCGCGACAACATCAGTTTCCAGTTTATTAAATCTCTGCTCAACGATAAACTCGTGGTTTCGTTTGGCAGTGATTTTAACTTCGTGAGCAGTGGTACCCAAACGGCGCTTAGCGGACAAAACTCCAGCTTCCTGTTCCTCCCGGATGTTACCGCGGAATATAAAATCACTCCGGACGGAAAATTCAGGGTAAGCTTTTTTTATAGAAGTAATTTTGACGCGCTCTCTACTACCGGCAGACGAAACCGTGCAGGCGGCAGTATTTCTTTCAGAACAGAATTCGATCCGGAATCGCTGCGAAGAAAAAGAGAACAACATAGAATTCGCGACGAAGAGGCAAGAGATGCAGCGGCCTCCGGCGATACCACTTCTGTAAGCCGGCTGCAATAATTCACTATAAAAACTGTATCTCTGCTTCCCGCTCCACAACACGCGATTGGGTTCGCCTTGGAGAACGATGCCTGGTACTTAAAGCAATGGCAAAGCATGCAAACGTAGTAGAAATAATAATGGAAATATGAAATAACAGAAAGCTGTCTCTCACCACATTCATTTTAGGAAACATGTAGGAGAAAATATACGTTAAGATGGAGGTTCCGTATTCAAAAAATAATCCATAGTACAGCAATAACCGGGAACTGCCCACGTGATGTTTATTGGCAGAACGGAGATAATGAATCAGAATAGACACCAATTGCAGGAATATAAGTGCGATTGCCACCCCTATGACGATCACTATAGACTCCGAAAACCCACGGATAAGCATACCTGTAACACTGAGCGCAAGGAAAACGATTACAATATAACCAGCCCTTTTGCTGAGTGAGGGAATGTCCAATGTTTTGTATAAAATAAACAGCATCAGCACACCATCGGTATAATTAACAATATCAGAAACCAGCCACGATTGATGTGAGGGAAGCCAATCCGACAAAAACAGCAGATTAACCAAACCACTGAAAGCCCAGTAAATAGCAAACCACGAAAAAAACGGATGACGGGCAAGTTTTTTATACAGCAAAACACCCAACGGAGCAAAAAAAGCAACAGCAGCTAAAAATGTGATAAGGTTATATATTGTAAAATTTTCTTTCAATTTAGCAAGTTATTACGGTTAAAGCGGAATTTGACAGGGATTTATTGCTACTGTTTCTGATTTCGGGCAGTTTTACGCAATTACCCGTATGTGGAAACTACGATTTGAAAGGTTTGAAAAAATCAAACACCATTGAAGCATAATGCTTTTTAGTGTGTAATAACTTATATCAAAAAAAGAAGGGAATTGTAACCGCCTGAAAATACATTTATAAAAACCCTATGTATGATTAACGGAACGGCTTCAGTGCTGCCGCCAGTTGTAGTACGCCTTCTGTAGCCGGCTTTTCTATGATCTGTACATCGTAAAGGGAAGAAGAATAGGGAATCTTTTTATCGATAAGAAATTTGGGAATGCCGGGTGGTGCATAATCCAACAACCCGGCAGCAGGATATACCGCCAGCGATGTACCGATCACCACCAGTATATCAGCCGTTCTCATCAGCAGTATGGCTTTGCTAATCATGGGTACCGGCTCCTCGAACCAAACAATATGCGGCCTTAACTGTGCACCGTCTTCTGCAGTATCTCCCGGATGTATATCGGATCGGATGTCGTAAACAAGGTTTTCGTTTTTCTCACTCCGCATTTTGAAAATTTCTCCATGCAGGTGCAGTACGTGGCGAGAGCCGGCCCTCTCGTGGAGGTCGTCTATATTCTGGGTAATGATATAGACGTCGAAGTCTGCTTCCAGTTCGGCCAGCTTTTTATGCGCCATATTGGGCTCAGCCTGCAACACATCCTGTCTGCGCATATTATAAAATCGCAGTACCCGCTCGGGATCTTTTTTCCAGGCACGCGGCGTGGCCACTTCTTCCACCGGGTATCCTTCCCATAACCCGTCACTATCCCGGAAGGTTCGTAAACCGCTCTCTGCACTGATACCGGCGCCGGTTAATACAATCAGTCTTTTTTTGGACATAACGGGAGAACTTTAAACATGCATCCGCTCACTACTCACTGTTTTCTAAAACTCAGCAGCGGTATCTGCAGATCGGTCGCCATATCTTCCGTTTTACTGCCCATAAACAACTTATCCCACATGCTGCGTTCCTGGGTAAACATTACCACCCACTGAGGGTCTGTTTCTACAATAAACTGCCGTATCTGTTTCAGCAGAGGCACAGTACTATCTGCTTTCTTAACCACCAGGTGCACATGATCGGCTGCATACCTGGACAATACATCGCCTGCCTGTAGTTGCCTGTCGAACCCATAATTATAATGCAACACATCTATGGAAGCCTGGCAGGCCCTTCCAAATGGAAGAATTCTTGCCAATTCTTCCTCTGGATTTTCCAGGTCGGAAGCGTACACTATGTTTTTAACATCGGAATAAGCATGCCCCATCGGCACAGCCAATACCGGTACGGAAGATTTGGAAATAGTGGAAGATGTAACAGAACCAAACAGAAATTTCTTCAACCCCGATGCACCATGTGTACCCATAACGATCAGATCTGCCTGCTGTTCTTCTGCGGCATAAATAATATTCTCCACCACAATAGGACCAAATGTAACCTTGCAGACAACGGTATCCGGAGAGAGCCCGCTATCGGCAGCAGCCAGCAAGCCTGCCACTTCTTTTTCCAGTTCTTCTCTCTTACTTCTCTCCTCCCGTTCTATTACCTCTTTTCTTTTCTCCTCAGTAACCGGCGATGACATCATTTTAGCCGATATGGCCAGGGCATGAAAAACGGTTACCTCACTGCCCGTGGCCCCTGCAAGTTTCAAAGCATATAAAAGCGTATTGGCAGCATTTTCGGAAAAATCGTAAGGAACAAATATTTTTTTCATATCGTTTTGGTTTAATTATTCAGCATGAGAGGGGATCACCAACAAAGGAACTTTGGTATAATACGTCATTTTTCTCGTAATACTCGGCCGAAACACAGAAGACAGGAAACTTCTTTTATAGGTTACCATGGCAATCATATCCATATCTTCCATTTCAATGTATTCTTCCAGTGCACCGGTAAGGCTGTCCCCTTTAAGCGTCACGGTTTGAACGGTCACCTCCGGGAAAGCTGCGCCTATCTCCTGACGACATTTCAGTAATTCCCATTCCCTTACCTGCGAGACCATTAACCCCGATACATCATCGCCTGTAAAACTGGCTACGTGCACCTTAGCGCCCAATGTTGCGGCCAGTTCGAATACCACACCGGTTTTATCCGTCAGGTTATCAAAATCATTAACCGCCAACAATATGTTGCCGATACTTTGCCACTCTGCTTCCGGCGGTATCACTACTACGGGAACGGTTGCATGCGGCACATAGCTGGCGGTTTTACTTCCGAAAAATTGCTGCAACAGCCCGGTGCGCCCCAGGGTTCCCATCACCACCAGATCTATCTTTTGCAAAGCTACTACTTCGTTAATGCATCCCACCACATCGTTATTATACAATCCTGTTACAACAGCAATCTGCTCGGCTTCTGCAATGCTGGTACTCAGCAGCGTAAGTTGTTCTTCAGCCTCGGTCTTCACCTGCTGATTATATCCGGCGGTAGTGCCCGTTCGGTCTCCAACAGAGGTATCGGCCAACTCCACGGCATGCACAATATACAAGGTAGCTTTAAACTGCTTACAAAGATGCACAGCATAATCCAGCGCTTTGTTGGCGTTCAGTGAAAAATCGGTGGGAACGAGTATACTGTTCATATGAAGTGATTGTTTAGAGTTCAATTTCACGTTTTTTATCTGCTGCTGTTATGAGCGCCATCAACCCGCCTTATGATATTAACCGGCCCGGCAAAAAAAGGGTGTGATACCGTAGTTTACCAGCACAGACATCCATCCTTATTCAAACTCATTTTCCAGTGCCCGATACAAAGACCGGTATTTGCTGAAACGCTTCCGGTATACCAGGCTGTATTCGCTATGCGGATGGTACAACAGGTTGCCTTCATCGGGCAACGGCAGCCCGGCCATGGTTTCGTAAACACCCGTCGCAAGCCAGCCGAGGTAAACCGCCCCCAGCGCCGAAGCATCTGCGGCATCTGTTACAACAACAGTTTTGTTAAAAATATCTGCTATCATCTGTACCCAAAGCGTTGATTTAATAAACCCGCCGCTAACGTATATTTCCTGGATTTGATCGCCTCCGGCAGTCATTTCACCAAATACATCGTACAATGCGTACCCTACCCCTTCCATAACCGCTCTCACCAGATGCGCCCGCCCATGCAAACTATTCAATCCGAAAAAAACGCCTTTTGCCCGGGCATTCCATACAGGCGCCCGCTCTCCCTTTAGATAAGGCAGGAAGATCAGCCCCTCAGCTCCTGCCGGCGTTGCAGCCGCTTCCGACAGCAACATGGTATACACTTCTTCTGAGAGCGGCAACTTCAACAGATCTTTGATCAGCCATTGCAATACAAAAGCGCCATTGTTTACAGCTCCTCCTTTTATATATATATCCGGTGTAAGCACATAGCAAAATAAGGTAGGCGCATCGTTTATGCGCGGCGCATGCAGTGTAGTACGAACCGCTCCGCTGGTACCAATGGTCAGCGCCGCTTTGGTGTTGTCGGTAACGCCGGTGCCGATATTGGCCAAACAGCCGTCGCTGGCCCCTACCACGAAAGGTATATTTTGCGATAGCCCCAATAAATGCCGGCTGGCTTCAGGAACAGTCGTTTCCATATGCGTGGCCGGCACGATGGCAGAAAGCTGATGAGCGCCGATACCTGCGGTGGCCAAAGCCAGGGAACTCCAGTGGAGGGTATGGATATTGAGCATACCCGTAGCCCCTGCAATGGCGTGGTCTACTACATATACCCCAAACAATTTGTAAAAAACATACTCTTTCAGCGAAACGAATTTCGCCGTTCTTTGAAATACCTGCGGTTGATGTTTCCGCAACCATACGATCTTGCACAAGGGCAGCGAAGGATGTAACGGTACGCCCGTTTCGCGGTACAGTTTTTCCGCTATACCGGCTTCCTTTAGTTCGCGTTCTTCGTAGTAACTCCTGCTATCTCCCCACAAAATGGCATTGGTTAAATGATCTCCCTTTTCGTCGAGGGCAATTAGACTGTGCATGGCAGCACTAAAGCTCACCGCGGCAATCCGCGAAGCAGGAATATGGGCAAAGGCTTCTTTCAGCAAATTGTTAACAACTTGTAAAACCACTTCGGGGTCCTGTTCAGACCGCTCCGGTAAAGTTTGAAGGGTATCGCAAGGTGCTTCGTTTCTGAATACCACCCTGCCACGGTCGTCGCCGGCAATGACTTTAATATTTGTTGTACCCATATCAACCCCTATCACCCATTTCATATACATCAAATATAAATTACCGTTTGTTAGAAACAGCGGCTTTTAAATTGAAAATGTAAAATCGTGTTCTGGTTATGGATAAAGTCTTATTTTTAGGGCACACTTTTAAAGAACCAATTCTTAGATTATCATGGGAGATTTCCAGATTAAGACCAACCCTACCAAATACGATGCTATTATTGTGGGATCAGGCGCAGGTGGCGGCATGGCTGCTTATATGCTTGCTAAAGCGGGTGTAAAAGTTTGTCTGCTTGAAGCCGGTCCGCTGTTTGACCCGAAAAAAAATGTAACCCAGTTTAAATGGCCATATGAGTCTCCCCGTCGGGGCTCCAGTACCAAATACCGTCCCTTCGGTGATTTTGACGCTTGCTACGGCGGCTGGGACATTGAAGGCGAACCCTATACCAAAGCTTCCGGCACCGAGTGGGACTGGTTCAGGGCAAGGATGATGGGCGGAAGAACCAATCACTGGGGAAGGATATCGCTGCGGTGGGGACCGAAGGATTTCAAAAGAAAGAGTATAGACGGACTGGGTGAAGACTGGCCCATCAGCTACGACGATATTAAACCCTACTACGACCGGGTGGATCAATTGATTGGTGTATTCGGTACCAACGAAGGACTGGAGGATGAACCCGACGGATACTTTCTGCCGCCGCCCAAACCGCGGCTGCATGAACTTTTCATCAAAAATGCCGCGAATAAAATCGGCATTCCGGTAATACCCGGAAGGCTGTCTATGCTTACCAAGCCTATTAACAATGAAAGGGGCACCTGTGTATACTGCGGACAATGCGGACGTTCCTGCCAGTTTTACGCAGATTTCACTTCCGGCTCTGTATTGGTGGATCCCGCGCTGGCTACCGGTAATATTGATGTGATACCCAATGCTATGGCGAGAGAAGTACTGACGGATGAAAACGGGCTGGCTACGGGCATATCCTACATCAGCAAAGACGACATGAACGAATACGAAGTAAAGGGACGTGTGGTGATACTGGCTGCTAGTGCCTGCGAAACATCTCGCCTGATGCTGAATTCAAAATCGAAAGCACACCCCAACGGTCTGGCAAACTCCAGCGATGTGGTAGGCAGATACCTGCACGATTCTACCGGCGTATCGCTCGGCGGCTACCTGCCGCAACTGTTCGGTCGCAAGCGGTACAATGAAGACGGTGTAGGCGGCATGCACGTGTATACTCCCTGGTGGCTGCAGGGCAATAAGAAACTGAATTTCACCCGTGGCTATCACATCGAATACTGGGGCGGCATGGGCATGCCCAATTACGGATTCGGCATGGGCATACAAGGCCAGAACGGAAAACATCCGGTAAACGGAAAGAAAAAAGAGGCCGGTGGATACGGTGCCTCCCTGAAAGAAGACCAACGCTTTTTTTACGGAGCGGGTGTAGGCATGGGCGGACGTGGAGAAGCCCTTGCCATGCACGACAACAGGTGCTATATTGATCCCAATGTAGTAGACAAATATGGTATACCCGTATTAAAATTTGATGTAAAATGGACAGAATATGAAATTGCCCAGGCTAAGCATATGAAGGAAACGTTCCTTGAAATTATGCACTCCATGGGAGCCGTAGTTACCTGGGGAGGCGATGTAGATCCCCGCAACAATTACGGACTGGAAGCGCCGGGTAAAATCATCCACGAAGCGGGTACCGCCCGAATGGGCAACAACGCGCAGACCTCTGCGCTGAACAAGTGGAACCAGGCACACGATTGCAAAAACCTGTTTGTGGTAGATGGCGCTGCGTTTACCTCTCAGGCCGATAAAAACATCACCTGGACCATACTCGCGCTGTCTATGCGCGCGTCTGAGTACATCATCGACGAAATGAAAAAACAAAACCTTTAATTCCCACTATTATAATTGCAGTATTATGGACAGAAGAAAATCGCTTAAAATAATCGGGGTGGGATCGCTGGCAGCTTCTATACTGCTGGATGCCTGTAAACCCGGTGATAAGAAAGCAACAACCAGCGCATCCGGCGCTCCGGCTGCAGCAGGCCCCGACCGCATGCCCGAAGAAATTGAGCACTATAGCCGCGTTACTTCCTATACTTTTTTTACTGCCCACGAAATGGCTACCATCGCCGTTCTGGCAGACATTATCATTCCTAAAGACGAGGTTTCCGGCAGCGCCACCGATGCCGGCGTACCAGAATTTATAGAGTTCATCGTAAAAGATATGCCCGCACACCAGGTACCTATGCGCGGAGGACTGCGCTGGCTCGACCGCGAATCGCTGCACCGGTTCAACAAACTCTTTAAAGATATCAGCCACGACGAACGCATACAGATAGTAGACGATATCGCCTACCCTGAAAAAGCCAGACCCGAAATGTCGCAGGGCGTGGCATTTTTTAACAAAATGCGCGATCTCACCTGCACGGGCTTTTATACGTCAAAAATCGGCATAGAAGATATAGGCTACAAAGGCAATACACCCAACCAGTGGAACGGTGTTCCCGACGATGTGCTGAAGCAATACGGATTGGCTTATACCGAAAAGGAATTGAAGGAATGCGCCAGTTATACCTAAATTTGCTTCGAAAAAACACTACACCATGATCAAAAACATTGTTGCTTACTTATTCACCACAGTGCTCCTGGTAACCATCGGGTGCAGCAGCAGGTATAACCCTGCAAAAACACCATTTGCTATTTATAAGCCTATTCTGGAGGAAGACGTGCGCAAACTGGAAAAAGGCGTCACCACCCGCGATGCGACTATGCAATTATTTGGCAGTACCCCTGCCAACAGCATCAGCCATATGGGCGAACGCCTGATATACGGCTATCTGGGAGATACGCTTACCGTATTCTTCGATCAGAATAATGTGGTATCCAGTTTTCTGTTCCGGCCCGATATTTTCACCCCGGTAGACGGCAGCACAGATGATAACCGGAAAAAGATCAACGCCGGACGCGTGAATAAAATCAGGATCTACGATCACAATATTTTCACCATAGCCGACTGGTTTGGCAGGTACTCCAAAAAAGAAACCGGCGCGAACCGGAACCGGTATACCTATATCAGGAGAAATGGTACGCTGGAGGTTTATACCCTGGCAGACATGGAAGAAAGGGTGTTATCTTATAATTTTTCGCCTTCAGAATAAACTGTTCATTTGCTGATGGGGTAAGCGATATCACGCAGCCCCATCAGTTTCTTTTACAATCCGCTTTCGTTCTTACAAACACACACTGCCATAACCCACTATGCCGACATTACAAGGAGATTGTTACAAACGGTATAGCTGAAGATGGTATCTTTCTTTTTATTCAGTATTACCCGCATAGACCGGTCGAAAGGCTGTATTTCCTTTATTTCAACCGACCCGCCAAGCCCCAGCCCTATAGAGTCGAGGTATTGGAGAAAAGCAGGATCGTGATTGGCAACGCCGCATAACCGATAGCTATTTCCCACCGCTCCCTCAGACAGTGGAAAAGCCTTAAAGGCGGGCAGTTTTCCGTGAATATCCGGTATAGGCTCCCCGTGCGGGTCAAACTGAGGGCTGCCCAGCATTTCGTCGATTCGGTTAAAAAACCTTTCAGATTGAATATGTTCTATTTGCTCGGCTATATCGTGTACTTCTTCCCAGCCCAACCCCATTACCTGCGAGAGGAACAATTCAGTCAACCGGTGCTTTCTTAAGATGTACAAAGCCTGCTTCTTGCCTTTTTCAGTCAACTCTATTGCCTTGTATTTCTCGTACCGGATAAATTTTTTTTCATCCAGTTTCTTCACCATACTATTGACGGTAGGCATTTTGATACCCAGACTTTCGGCGATGTCCTTAACGGTTATTTCATTCTTCTCCCGGGCCAGCCGGTAGATCGTTTTAAGATAGTTCTCTTCGGTGAGTGAGATCATGCGGTAAAGATAGGACGTTCCACCAAAAGCAGGGCCACCTCAGGCAAATCACACCGTTGCCATTCCTACTCAGCACGAGAAACAGTACGCAGGAAATGATAAAATATCAGCTGCTGATGCTGAAGATGAGTACGCAAACCAACGCCGCAATCAGAAAAGCCACCAACGGGTAATACCTTTCCCAGTAATCGTTCAGACGTATCTTCCGCTTCCATTGTTCAATCTGCTCAATCCCCACCTCTGTTTCGCTAAGCAATGCGTACAACGAAGGCATCACCGTTTGCAGCTTTTTCCAGGAGAGGCTTTGTGCTGCATTCATCAATTTTTGCGCAATGGCTGTCCGCTCTTCTCTGCTGGCGGTATGTTGCAGCAATACCAGGTTTTCATGGCTCAGGATGTCGGTAAGCCGGGCATGTATGAAATCTCTGTTGAGCCTGTGCGCGTCCGCATCGCGTATAAACCGCAATAAAGCCCTGGCTTCTTCCAGCAGCGAAGCTGCACTGGTCTGCCGAATATTCGATGGCTTGGTATCCGAAAAGCGAAGGTGCCATTCCCGATCATAAATAATGCGTTGTTGCCGGTCAGACAGGGCATTGTAGGCCTCCTGCACTTCTCTGAATTTCGCTACCGCAAACTCACTGTCATTGTTACGATCGGGATGATACTGCAACACCAGCATCCGAAACCGTTTTTTTATGTCGGCCGGGGTTGCATTGGGCGCCAGCCCCAGTACCTTATAGTAGTCTTTAAATGCCATATATCGCTGCGAATTTCTACAAAATGAGGTATATTTCAAGGATTCCTTTCAAAGCACACCGCCTGAAAAGCTATTTTTTGGCAAATAAAGTTTAATTAAACATAACATTGTTTACAAAAACTAAACACGTATTTTTGACGTATGAATAACAGTTCGTTTCACCGCACAGAGGGAGATATTAATTTTTCTGTAGCCCGCGATGAATGGTATCGCACCATAGCAGATGCAGCAACACAACAGCACCTGGATGACGATGCCCGCTATTTCCTGCATCAGTCAATGTCTACCCCCTGCCTGGATGTACTGGCTTCCTGCGACGGTATATACATAACTGATGTCAGCGGCAGATCGTACATGGATTTTCATGGCAACAATGTACACCAGGTGGGCTACCGCAATCCTTATGTACTGGAGAAAGTAAAGCAGCAGATGGATGTATTGCCTTTCAGCCCCCGGCGTTATGCCAATGTGCCCGCCACCGAACTGGCAAAGAAACTGGCCACCCTTTTACCCGGCGACCTCAATCGCGTATTGCTGGCGCCCGGCGGTACTTCTGCTATAGGCATGGCACTAAAACTGGCTCGCGTGGTGACGGGCAAACACAAGGTAGTTTCCCTATGGGATTCTTTTCACGGTGCCTCTATGGACGCCATCGCTGCCGGCGGCGAACAGGTATTCAGAAAGGGGCTGGGCCCGTTGATGCCAGGCGTGGAAAGAATTCCCCCGCCAACTACTTATCGTGGCATACTGGGTCACGAAGGCGATGGACTACAGTATGCCGAATACCTGGAATACGTAATAGAAAAAGAGGGAGATATCGGCGCATTTATCGTTGAAACCATCCGTAATACGGATGTGCAGATCCCTTCAAAAGCATACTGGCAAAAAGTGAGAGAAATCTGTACCCGGCATGGCATACTGCTGATACTGGATGAAATACCCATTGCATTTGGCAGAACAGGTAGAATGTTTGCCTTTGAACATTATGGGATTGAACCGGACATTATATGCCTGGGTAAAGGGCTTGGGGCAGGCGTGATGCCCATTGCAGCTATGGTTGCCCGCGACGCCTATAATATAGCCGCGGAAGTATCCCTGGGCCACTATACCCACGAAAAAAGTCCACTGGGCAGCGTAGCTGCGCTCGCCATGCTGGAGTATATCGAGCAGCACAAAATACTGCAAAAAGTAAACGACGACGCTATATTTATGCAGGAACAATTGGAAGCACTGCAGCAAAAATACCCCATCATTGGCGATGTAAGGGGCATCGGCCTGCTTTGGGGTATAGAACTGGTTACCGACAGAACTACCAAAGAAAAAGCCATAGCAGCATCCGAAGCAGTGTTGTACGATTGCCTTCGGAACGGACTGAGTTTCAAAATATCGCAGGGCAATGTTTTGCAGCTTTCTCCTCCGCTCATCATATCCCGCAATGAGCTTTCAAAAGCTATTGGAATTATAGAAAACGCCATTGCCAACGTTTCGTAGCAGGCATCATTTTTCAACGCGGCGGTAAACTTATACACTCCATGGCTGCCTGTTTTTTGCACAAATACAAAGCCGGGGCAGAAAACCCCGGCTTTGTATAAGACCATCAAAAGCGTTTCGTTTACTCGCGGGTTATATTATAGGTATACAACCCTTCATAGCCGGGATAGAATCCCTCCAGCCGTATATGATCAGACTTCTGTACCTCAGTGTTGAACTCATCGATGTCTGAAACCGGTGTTCCGTTTACCTTTAGTACGATAAATCCGTCTTTCATGCGCGTCTGGCTGTCAATATAGCCATTGGGACTTATTTTTTTCACTATCACTCCCCCTTTTTGACGGTATTCGCTGGCCCGCTTTTTATCCAGGTTTTCGAACTCTGCTCCAAAGTCGTCGAGCACCGACAGCTTCACAACATCGAAATTACCCGCCTTGTTTTTCAGTACCACTTCTGTGGTTCTTTCCTTTCCTTCTCTCAGATAGGTAACACTTATCTTATCACCGGGTTTCAGCCTGGCTATTTTCTCTACCATTTCATTACCCGACGTTACTTTATCGCCATTGATTTTGCTGATATAGTCTCCGGCTTTTATACCCGCAGCAGCGGCTGCACCTTCGTTGGTCACTTCTCTTACCAATACGCCCTGCCCTCTCTTATAACCCAACTTTTCCTTTTCAGAATCGGGTGCTTCATCCGGCAGGTAGCTGATGCCCAGATATGCACGCTGTACAGTGCCGAACTCAATCAGGTCGTTTACAATTTTCTTCGTGATATTAACCGGAATAGCGTAAGAGTAACCTGCGTAGGCTCCGGTGGGCGAAGCAATAGCGGAGTTGATACCGATCAGTTCTCCATTGGTATTTACCAGCGCACCGCCGCTGTTACCCTGATTCACCGCGGCATCCGTTTGAAGGAAGAATTCTATGGGTGTTTGGCTCCTGCGTGCATTCAGCCCAAGGGTTCGCCCTTTGGCACTGATGATTCCTGCGGTAACAGTTGTTTCGAGGTTCAGCGGATAGCCGATGGCCAATACCCACTGACCGATCTCTACCTTGTCTGAGTTGCCATATAACAGGAACGGCAGGTTTTTCGCTTCTATCTTGATGACTGCCAGGTCACTGCTCGGATCGGCTCCAACAAGTTTAGCTGTAAACGAACGTTTATCACTCAGGCTTACCTTGATTTCACTGGCGCCATCTATTACGTGGTTATTGGTGATGATATAACCATCCTGACTCACTATTACCCCGGAGCCGGATGCCCGTTGCGGCACACTGCGCATTCTGGGACCACCAAAGAAATCTTCAAAAAAATCATCTGGTACCAGGCCCTGGAACGGGTTGCTCCGGCGTGGAAGATTATTACTGGCCTGCGACTTGCCGATGGTAGTTGTAATATGTACCACCGCCGGAACGGCTATTTTTGCAGGTTGTTCAAAATCCACCGGACCGGGCAAATTGGATCCATTGAAGAGTCCTGCATAATTAGCCGGTATTTTTACCCCTTCGCTTTGCAAGCCTACAGACTTAGCAGGCATATACCTGTCGTAAGCATATATTACACCAAACGCCGTAACGGCACTAATCACGATAGTAAAAAATACATTTTTCAGGTTCATTTTTATATCGTTTGTTTTTTGTTTAAAAATAAATGGATCAGTCGGGTTTATTGAAACTGATAGCTGATAAAGTTCATTAAAAAAACCATCAAATGCTATGCCTTTCGGACGATTTTTATTCAAAAACGAATCAACTATGACATTTCGTCTGTGAAATTACGAAGCAATACGTAATAGAAATGTTAATTGACAGTCAACTGATTTTAAAACTTTGGAGCGGTGCTAACCATTGGTTACCGGTGCAAGTGCAGACAGGAAATGCATCGTATCTATCCCATCGGCATAATCATGCAAGCCCGGACGTTGCGCAGCGCCAAGCGGTATCTTCTCGGTGCCCGCTATACACTGAATGTCTTCCGGATTCAGTTGCCGGTATACATCCTCCACCTGATCATAAAACTGGTAATGCAATTGGCTTACGGGCGAGTAAGCAGATGCATTTTCTGTAAGAATGATAGAATCATTGGTCATATAATACTGCTGGTTAATGATCTGCAGCGCCAAAGCATAGTCGTAGTTATGCTTGTATTTGTGATTCTCCATCAGGTAATCGTATTTCCGGAAAGCCTGCAACAGGGGCACAAAATCGTACCCGGCCGGCACAAACACCTGCGTCACATTCCTGCAGCCGAGCCCAAAGTAGGTGTACACGTCGTCTGCCAGCTTTTCCAGTTCTTCTGCGGTTTCCTTTCCGTTCAGTATGGCAACAGAAGTGCGGTTTTTCCGGATAATATGAGGATGGTTGCGAAAGTAGTACTCGAAATAGCGGCCGGTATTGTTCGATCCCGTGGCGATATACGCATCGCATCCTTTCAGGAGGTCGGCGGTCTGCACCAGCAAACGGGTTGTCGGCTCCCATTCCTGCAATTTCCCGATCAGGTGCGGCAGCAATACATTGTCTTTTGCAGACAGCTTGATGGTTTGCCGGTGCCCGGATGCAAACACACATAAAAAATCGTGAAAGCCCACGAGGGGAATGTTCCCCGCCATAATGATACCCACATTTTTTTCAAACGCGGGGTCCTGCACGCGGTACTGCGCACACCAGGCATCCAGTGCCCGGGTGTTTAAAAGATCGTTGCCGATATTAGCAACAGCCAGTGAAATAAACTCAGGCGTAAACCATGCGTTGTTGAGATAAGCCCGTTCACGGGCAGCCTGCCATTCGGGTTCATTACCGGTCATATAGGCACCCAGTTTGCCCAGTATCGCTATTCTGTCAGACAAATTCAGCATTGATTATTAATTCAGATGTAAGTATCTTTGCAGCACAAATGTACTAGCAAAATATTACCCGTAAAATCGTAATTGGAATGGCAATTAAAATAACAGACGAGTGTATCAATTGCGGGGCCTGCGAACCGGAATGTCCAAACAATGCAATATATGAAGGAGGGGTAGAATGGTCGGTAGCGGATGGAACAACTATAAAAGGACCTTATGTTTTGATGGATGGCACCACAGTAGAGGCTTCCGAAAAACATGCCCCTGTAAGCGTGGATATTTATTATATTGTGCCTGATAAATGTACCGAATGCCAGGGTTTTCATGAAGAACCACAGTGTGCAGCCGTTTGTCCGGTAGACTGTTGTGTTCCGGATGAAATGTATCAGGAAACAGTAGAAGCCTTGATGGAGAAAAAGGCAAAACTGCATTTTTAATGCAGTGAAATGATAGATTTTTTTTAATGACGCCCTGCGTCATAATACAGGCGGGTGATATTTCCCGCTCAGGGGTGAAGCGCTCGTAATAAGCCTTCACCCTTATTTTTCAACAGCAGCACACCGGTTATATCTTTCTATATGAATACCATGCAGTCGCACGCTACTCCCCTCTCTTTTCCCCGCATTGTATTTATGGGCACCCCTGCATTTGCCGTCGCGTCGCTGGACGCATTGGTGAAAGCCGGCTACCCTGTGGTAGGTGTGGTTACAGCTCCGGATAAACCGGCAGGCCGCGGCATGAAGCTTACCGGCAGTGCGGTTAAACAGTATGCGCTGGCGCATCAGTTGCCGCTGCTGCAACCCGAAAAGCTCAAAAACCCGTCTTTTATAGAAGAACTTCGCTCCCTGAAAGCAGATCTGCAGATAGTGGTTGCTTTCAGAATGCTGCCCGAAATAGTATGGAGCATGCCCCCCATGGGTACCGTTAACGTACATGGCTCCTTACTTCCGCAGTACCGTGGCGCCGCCCCCATCAACTGGGCCCTCATCAACGGTGAAACCGAAACCGGGGTAACCACTTTTAAGCTGCAGCACGAAATTGATACCGGAAACATTCTGCTGCAGGAACGTTTACCAATAGGCGAAAATGATACCGCTGGCGATATACACGATACGATGAAAGAGATAGGAGCCGATCTCCTGATAAAAACGGTAGCGGCACTGGCAGACGGAACCCTCCGTGAAATACCGCAGCAACTGGTAGAAAACCGGCAACTGAAACATGCCCCGAAAATATTTACCGACACCTGCCGCATCAACTGGCAGCAACCCGTATCCGACATCCATAACCTCATCCGGGGACTTTCTCCTTTTCCGGGAGCATTTACGACATTCGAGGAAAAAACGCTCAAAATATTCCGAAGCAAAAAGATCACCGCCCGGGCCGGCACGCCGGGTTCGTTCGTGTCTGATGGTAAAACATACCTGCATTTTGCTGCCGCAGACGGGTATATAGCTGTGGAAGAACTGCAACTGGAGGGAAAAAAAAGAATGCAGACTGAAGACTTCCTAAGGGGATACAAGATAAATCCTGTTGCTGATTTACCTTAATTTTACAAACGGCTGTCGCCAGCAGAACTTTTTATAATCCAAACCAACCTTCATGGCAAAACAACCGAAGACGGCAGGGGTTTTCCTGAGGGTGCCAGCATACTGGTAAAAAAATATGAATCAAGCAAAGCCAATCACACAGATCGCGACCAGGTACTGGGCCTTATATCCCATTTTTCTGCTAACGTTGTTCCTGGCGGCGCGGAATGCGGGTGCACAATCTTCTTATACTTTCCAACCGCTGTTCAATGCCCGGGAATGCGATGATATATTTAAACTAAATTTCGCTTTTTTAGATACCCTGCCAACCCATACATTTTCCGGCTTTCTCGATGGCTACACCATGCACCACCGCTCTCCGGCCCTGGGCCTCGATAACGCAGGGGATATATGGATAAGGAAAGACTCTTCCGTAGTGATCATGCTTCGCGGAACAACCGGAAAAATGCAATCCATACTGGCCGATTTCTATTGTGCCATGATGCCCGCAAAAGGAGTAGTGACACTCCGGGAAAATGAACGTTTCGAATACCAGCTTGCGGACGATCCGAGAGCAGCCGTTCATGCAGGTTTCCTGGCCGGTTTTGCCTACCTGGCCGTACACATGCAACCACAGATAGACCATCTGTATCATAAAGGCTACCGCCGGTTTATCGTCGGCGGGCATTCGCAGGGAGGAGCGCTGGCTTACTATTTCAGTGCCTGGCTTATGCAGCAAAGAAAAAAAGGAATCTATAACAGCATATTGGTAAAAACCTATGCGAGCGCATCTCCCAAGATGGGCAATATGTATTTCGCATACGATTACGACAATGCGCAACTTTCACAATGGAGTTTTAGCGTGGTAAATACATCGGACCCTGTGCCGGAAATGCCGTTTACCACCCAACAGATCGATATAGATATGAATGAACCCAACCCCATTCTCAATCTCGTAAAACGATTTGACGACCTGCCGTTTTTAAAAAGAATGTTTCTCAAAAACGCTTTCCGAAAAATGGAAAGGAAATCCAGAAAATCTTCCGAAGCATACCAGCGGTACCTCGGTAAACAGGTGGGCAACTTTATACACCAGTCACTCCCCGACCTGCAATTGCCGGCTCCCGTTAAAACCACCTATTTTGTTCGCCCGGGTGTTCCCATTATACTCTCTGCCAACGAAGCATACCGGCAATATTACCAGAACGCTCCTAATTACTTTCACCACGGAGTAGACCCATATAGATTTCTACTACGCGAATATTACAAAGGTCTTGGAGATTTTGTACCAGTGATAGCGGAATAAGGAAGGCTACCTAACGGCATACTATACCTTGTCAGGAAGATGGAGCAAAGAAGATGTGCCAAAACCTCGCGCGCTCCACCATACCCTCACCCTATCTGCCGGTATATAAGCACAGGATACCCGTAAACAGATTTTTTCGTTATTTCGTTGTACAGCAACATACAGCTATGAACAAATCAAAACCCGTTCTAACAAAAATAGCATGCACCGCAATGATGTGTCTTTTTTTTACATCCGGGTTTACACAACATTTTCTCCCTCCCTCTGACGTATATCGCCCTGATCGTCTTAAAAAGGTAATCATCACAGAACTGGCAATTGGCACTGCTGTAAGTGTTGGGCTCTACTACCTGTGGTACAAGAAGTTTCCCCGCAGCCGTTTTCATTTTTTCAACGACAGCCGGGAGTGGCTGCAGATGGACAAGGTTGGCCACGCTGTTACCGCCTACAATGCCGGTGTATTGCAGTACGATCTGATGCGCTGGAGCGGCGTGCCGAAAAATAATGCCATCCTCATAGGGTCTGCCACCGCGCTGGGCAGCCTTACCATCATCGAAATACTGGACGGCTTTTCCTCCCAGTGGGGGTTTTCCAAAAGCGATATGCTGGCCAACTTAGCGGGCACAGCCATATTTGCCGCGCAGCAGCAATGGTGGAATGAACAACGGATATCGATGAAATTTTCAGCGCACCTCTCCCCTTATGCCCAATACCATAAGGGGGAACTGGGAAATAATGTTGCCGCGCGCATTCTGAAAGATTATAACGGTCAAAGCTACTGGCTGTCTGTAAACCTGCGATCCTTTTTACCGTCTGCTTCCTACATACCCCGCTGGGCAGCCCTATCGCTCGGCTATGGTGCAGACGGCATGACGGGAGGCCATTCAAATCCTGTTGCACTAAAGGGGGTGCCCCTTCCCTCATTCGAACGTACCCGGCGTTTTATGATAGCACCGGATGCCGACCTGTTTCGCCTGCGGTCTTCAGCGCCGGTAGATGCTGCTACCTACCTCACCCGTCCCCTCAAATGGCCCGCCCCTACCTTCGAAATAAACTCCAAAGGTAAGTTCAGGTTGTACGGATTATATCATTAAATCCCCTCCTTGACCTGCTTCTTATTTTCCCTTTACAACCTTCTTAAACACCAGTTTGAACGTACCCTGGGAAGTTTGGGCCGATCCGGTCAGTCCGTTCTTCTCTTCCCAGATGCGGAGATCCACATATTCACCTATATATACGCTGGCCGATAGTACATTATCCTTCACCGTAAATATCTGGTCTTTTACATCTGCATCCCCACCCTTTATATCCGCTTTCAATTGATTGCCCGATTTTTTAATATGTACGGTATAGTGCTGAAACCCCTCAGGAGCATCTGTCACCTGTACCGTCCAGATACCGGTCGCCTTTTGCAGGATGTCGGCTGGCGCCAGGTTTCCGCTGATCCATAGTGTCAAAACAAGGAATAGAACTTTCATGGCAGTAATTTTAGTAGAAAAATACACATTTATCCCGACTCCACAGCCCGCTGGTTGCAAAATCTGATAACCTGCCTTAGTATTTTTATGTAACTTGACGCTCCTTAAAAAAATGTTCGTACGGAACGTTCTCTAACAAGCAAAATGTAAACTTTCAAATCAACATGAAATCAGCAGCGGTTGTAAATTATGCCCCGGAAAAGTATTCAGTAGAAATCCGAGAAATCGAAAAGCCGGAAATCGGAGACGAAGATGTATTACTCGAAGTAGCGAACGTAGGTGTTTGCGGAAGCGACCTTCATCAGTGGACAGCAGATCATAGCTGGCCGGTGAACTATCCGGTGGTGCTGGGGCATGAGTTCGGGGGCCATATTGCAGCCATTGGCAGCCGGGTAACCGGCTGGAAGGAAGGCGACCGTGTAGTGAGCGAAACCGCCGCTGTAATTAACCCCAACAGCCCTATGACGAGAAGTGGATTGTACAACCTGGATCCCGGACGCAAGGGTTTTGGCTATGGCGTAAACGGCGCTATGACCCGATATGTAAAAGTACCTGCGCGCTGCTTACATGCCGTGCCAGACAACCTGGCTTTTGAACAGGCCTGTCTTACCGAGCCCTGTTGTGTGGCCTTCAATGCAGTGGTAGAAAATGCCCGGCTAAAACCCGGTGACCGCGTAATTGTAATGGGCCCCGGCACCATAGGTATCCTATGTGCAGCCATGGCCAGATTGTGCGGCGCAGAAGTAGCTGTGGTAGGATTGGAAGCAGACCGCAACCGGCTGGAGATCGCCAGACAATACGGATGCGAAGCTATTATAGGAGACGCCATGCCCTGGGCCACCGCGAGAGATGGCATGGGAGCGGATTGCGTGATCGATGCCGCCGGCGCCAGTGTGACCCTCAAAATGGCCTTGCAACTGGTACGGCCTAAAGGCACCATCTCGAAAGTAGGATGGGGACCCCAGCCTTTAAATTTTTCACTTGATCCCCTGGTGCAAAAAAATGTAACCTTACAAGGAAGTTTTAGTCACAACTGGCCCATATGGGAAAGAGTAATTGCCCTGCTGGCCAGCGGACAATTGGACGTAAAACCCATCATAGGCGGCGTATGGCCGGTAACAGAATGGCACGAAGCGTTTGAAAAAATGCACAAAGGTGAAGTGGTGAAAAGCGTGTTGAAACCCGTATAATCGGGTGCGCGCAACCACGGGATGAAAATAGGATAATAACAGATCAGCCTTCAAAAATCAACAAGCTACCCCATGCGTTTAAAAGATAAAGTCATAATAGTGACCGGCAGTTGTACGGGCATTGGTAAAGCCATCGCATTGCGCTGCGCAGAAGAAGGCGCAAAACTCATCATACACGGATTGGAGAGAGAATGGGGGCAGGAAGTGGTAGACAAACTCGGTAGCGATAAGGCAGTGTTACATATCG
Source organism: Agriterribacter sp. (assembly GCA_037190905.1). Taxonomy (GTDB): domain Bacteria; phylum Bacteroidota; class Bacteroidia; order Chitinophagales; family Chitinophagaceae; genus Agriterribacter. Next base: position 531,180 of record JBBCKG010000003.1, read on the forward strand.
AAGACATCACCGCCGACGGTGCGCCGGAACAACTGGTGAACCTTGCAGTGGAAACATTCGGTAAATTGGATGCCGTTGTAAACAACGCGGCCATCGTTACTTCCTCTAACCTGCATTCCACCGATAAACACCTGCTGAGACGGGTGATGGAAATCAACACCATTGCGCCCTTCGCACTCATCAAAGCCGCGCTGCCGCACCTGAAACAACAAAGAGGCTGTGTTTTGAACATTGGTTCCGTAAATGCCTATAGCGGAGAACCCAACCTTTTTGCCTACAGTGTATCCAAAGGCGCCCTGATGACGCTCACCCGAAACCTGGGCGACACCCTGTTCCGCGAAGAAGGCGTACGGGTCAACCAGATCAACCCCGGATGGGTGTTAACAGAAAACGAAGCCATACGAAAAAAAGAGCACGGACTGCCGGAAGACTGGTATAAAGACCTGCCTCCCGTATATGCACCGGCCAGGAGAATCATCTGGCCCGATGAGATAGCTGCCGCCGCCATATTCTTCCTGTCTGACGAGAGCGGCCCCGTAAGTGGCCAGGTGCTCACTTTAGAACAGTACCCTTCCGACGGCAGAAATCCGCCGAAAGATAGTTCTACGATAAAGTAAATGCGGTACACTGTAAGTAGTACTGAAGTTGTATGATAAAACAGCCCGTGCCTGCCCGCTTATTTTTGCAAACACGCTGTTTTTTTCCTATTTTACTGAGTAAAGCCGGGAATATTGAGTAGTAGCCGACCGTAATACGCTCCCCATTATACGAAACCAATTTCAGGATTGCTTAAAAACAACAATATGCCAGAAAAAAAAGCCAGGTCCCGCAGAAATTTTATCAAAAACACGGCCATGGGTGCCGCGGGATTTATGATTGTACCCCGCAACGTGCTGGGCAAGGGGTATGTAGCGCCCAGTGATAAACTGATCGTTGCCGGCGTAGGCGTTGGAGGCAAAGGCCGGTCTGACCTGAACAGTTTTTATGAAAGCGGAAAAGCCGAAATCGGCTTTTTGTGCGATGTAGACGACCGCATGTCGGAAGAGTCGCGCAAAAAATATCCAAAAGCTAAATATTATAAAGACTGGCGGGAGTTGTTCGACAAAGAAGCCAAACATTTTGATGCGGTATCTGTTTCCACCCCCGACCATACGCACGCTGTGGTAGCGATGGCTGCCATGCGCCGCAGGAAACACGTATATGTGCAAAAACCGCTCACACACGATATTTACGAAGCCAGGATGTTAACGGAAGCTGCCGATAAGTTCAAGGTGGTAACACAGATGGGTAACCAGGGCGCTTCAGGTGATGGTGTACGTCAGTTGGTGGAGTGGTACGATGCAGGTGTGATAGGCGACGTGCACACAGTATATATCTTCACCAACCGGCCTATCTGGCCGCAGGGCATTCCCTGGCCTACCGATAAACCACCCGTGCCCAAGGGGCTCGATTGGGATCTCTGGCTGGGTACGGCTCCGTATAAGGACTATGTAGACAACCTCATTCCCGGCAGTTGGCGCGGATGGTGGGATTATGGTACCGGCGCACTGGGCGATCTGGGCTGTCACCTGATGGAAGCGCCATTCAGGGTGCTGAGCCTGGAATATGCTTTGGATGTACAGGCTTCTGTAACCAGCGTATTCACCGCTTTCGGCAAAAGAGGACATTTCCCCGACAGCTTCCCCCCTTCTTCACACGCTACCCTCACTTTTCCAAAAACCAATAAAACACAGGGGCAGGTGATCATGCATTGGATGGATGGCGGCATTAAGCCCGAACGTCCGGAAGAGCTGGGGGCCGACGAAGTATTTGGAGATGGCAACAGCGGCATCCTGTTTGTGGGCACCAAAGGAAAAATGATGGCCAGCGAATACGCAGCCAACCCACGCCTGCTGCCGCTGAAAAGAAATGAAGAAGTGAAAATACCGCAAACCCTTCCACGCGTAAAAGGAAGCGCCAGCGGGCACTATGCCCAATGGGTAGAAGGCTGCATTGCCGGTTACGGAAACATGGAACTGAGCGCCCCGTTTGAAAAATCCGGACCGCTAACGGAAGCCATGCTGATGGCAAACCTGGCTATCAAAGCCGCAGATACACCCAAGCCCAGGGCCAACGGAAGAGGATTTGACTATCCGGGCGCCAATATGAAGTTGTTGTGGGATTACAAACGCATGAAGGTGACCAATCTGGAAGAGGTTAACCAATATGTAAAGAGAGAATACAGAAAGGGATGGACCCTGGATTTCTAACGAAGTCTGATGTTTTTAAAAAGGTTTCCGGCTTTACAATAGCCGGAAACCTTTTACTTTAAAGTCAGTTATAATTTCCTGCGTCCCCTTGATATACCAGCACATGCCGCTCACTCATCCTCTTCTGCTTCTATAATGGCATGCGCAATAGTAGACCAGGTGTACTTTTTCTTTTCCGACAATAGTCCGGGTAAAAATTTTTCGCCGCCTTCACGAAAATACTCCATTATTTTATCCGCGATGGATAGCGCATCCGGCTCTGCTACCAAACCAGCTACCCCATCTGGTACCATTGCAGGCAAACCACCCACATTGGTAACAATCATAGGTTTTTCGAAATGATAAGCCAGGGGGGTTACCCCACTCTGTGTGGCATTCCGGTAGGGCTGTATCACCAGATCAGCGGCACAGAGGTAATACTTCACCTCACTGTCTGGTACAAAATCGGTACGCAATATAACCAGGTCTTCAATTCCATTGCTTTTTATCTGCCGGAGATAGGGAGTAGGGTCTTCATAAAATTCACCGGCTATGATGAGTTTGGGTAGAGGATGCGGCCCGCTGTTTTGCTTTACTATTTTCATGGCGTCCAGCAATATATCCAACCCTTTGTATTTTCGTATAAATCCAAAAAACAGGATCAGGTGATCGGGCTGCTGCAATCCCAGGTGCGCTCTTCCAGCTTCTTTACTGAGTTTTTCTCCGAAATTATCATATAGTGGATGCGGTACAAATACCGCCGGCTTATTGGGTTCTACCGTTCTCAGGTCGCTAAGCACTTTTTCACTCATGGTGATAAAGCGATCTACCGGTTGCAGAAACCAGGACGTCAGCAGTCTGTCGCCGGGGCGTTTTTCATGGGGAAATATATTGTCTGCAATACAGACAACTTTGGTAAAACCGTTCTTCTGTACCCTACGCAAAATGGTTCCGAGGCAGGCACCCATAAACGGCAGCCAGTACCGCACCACGATCAGATCCGGAGCAAGTTGCTTCAACTCGTTTCCCACCGACCACCAGTTGAAGGGATTGACGGAGTTGATACGTACCTGTATATTCAGGTCTTCAGGCGCTGGCTCTGTAGAATACTGGGTGGTACCGGGAAATAGAAAAGACGGATACTGCAGCGAAAAAGTATAGATCCGGGCATCCCAGCCCATCCACTGAAATTCTCTGGCCAGCCGCTCATCGTACGAGGCCAGCCCGCCCCGCAACGGATGCGCAGGACCGATTATGACAATTTTTTTCTTCATGAAAAAAGAAAGGTTACAGCCGTATCTTTTTTTCGATCAGGTAAACGTTTCGCTCAGGCGCATTGCGCGAAATAAGCTCACCTATAAACCCGGCCAGAAAGAATTGAGAACCCAGTAATACCAGTGTAAGCGCCAGGTAAAACGACGGACGGTTGGTAAGGGCAAACTCCGGATCGATGAATTTACTGATCAGCAGGTAAACGCCGGCAATAAAACCTGTCAGGAAAAAAACGGTTCCCCATAAACCAAAAAAATGCATCGGCCTTTTCCCGAATCTTCCCACGAACATAATGGAAGCGAGGTCGAGAAAGCCATTGATAAAGCGATTCCAGCCAAACTTGGTTACCCCGTATTTTCTGGGCCGGTGCTCAACCACCTTCTCCCCTATTTTCCTGAACCCTGCCCACTTGGCCAATACCGGTATGTAACGGTGCATTTCGCCATACACTTCGATGCTCTTCACCAGCTTATTTTTGTAAGACTTTAAACCACAGTTGAAATCGTGCAGTTTTATTTTAGACATCCTGCTGGTGACTGAATTAAAAAATTTACTCGGAATATTTTTGGTGAAGGTATTGTCGTAGCGCTTTTTCTTCCATCCGCTTACCAAATCATATCCGTCTTCTGCAATCATCCGGTACAACTCTGGTATTTCATCCGGACTATCCTGCATATCAGCATCCATGGTGATCACCACATTGCCCTTTGCTGCCTTAAATCCTTCATTCAGGGCAGCGCTTTTACCGTAGTTACGCTGGAAACGGATACCTTTAATATGAGCATGCTCTGCCGAAAGCCGCTCTATAACCTCCCAGGAGTCGTCTGTACTGCCGTCATCCACCAGTATGATCTCTGCAGACAGGGCCCGCATGTTTACTACCCGCGTAATCCATTCGCATAATTCCGGCAACGATTCTTCTTCGTTGTATAATGGCACAACAACACTCAGATCCATGGCAGCTATAAGGTTGTAGATTCTGGGAACGATTGAGGAAATTCAGGTTTCTTTCTTTTGATGATGACCGAAATAATCAGGCTGATGACAAACCATAAAATACAGGAAAAAGCAGCATTCAGCAGTTGCTTACTGAACGAAAAATTGTTGCCCTTCATGGTCTCTTCCATTACCTGGTCTATCTGCTCCTGCTTGGCGCCAAATTTCTTCATCAATTCTGCCGCCTTCACCGCGCTCTCCTGTGTGAGTGCCTCGCGAAAAGGCACATCAATAAAATTAAAGAGTACGTAGTTAAACGCCATGGCAATGAGTGTACCGATCACAAACGTCATAAATGTTACTTTCAGCGCCCTGGCAAAATCAATATAACCACCGTCCAGTTTTTTCTGCCTGATCCCCGCCAGCACAGCAATTACAACAGGCAGCAGCATGCCCAAATACGCAACAGGACTAACATAGGCTTTGGCTCCCATAAGGTATAATACCAATCCGAATACCACAGACACCAGCCCGGAAATCAATCCATAGGTCATCCCTACATGTGCATTTTTATTTTCCATAAACACGTATTTATCAGTTTTGAATATCATTAAATATGGCCACCGGTCCGTTGATGATTCCCAGCGGCTTTCCCTTCAGCTCTTTACCGGTAAAAGCGGTGTTTCTTGATTTCGACTGTATATGGCTGTCTTCAAAACGATACACAGTTGCCGGATCAAACAGGGTCAGGTCTGCAACGGCGCCATTTTCCAGCGACACCTCGGGCAAATTAAATATTTTACGGGGATTAATAGCCGCCAGTGTTACCCATTGGTCAACCGCCACCCCTGCTATTCCCGCAGCACCAAACGAAGTTTCCAGCCCGATCATCCCACTGCCTGCATATTCAAACTCACAAACCTTACTATCCCATTCATGCGGCAAGTGGTGACTGGCAATTGCGTCTACCTGCCCTTCCGCTACCGCTGCATTCAACGCGTCGCGGTTCTCCGCTGTCCGCAGCGGCGGATTCACTTTCAGGTTGGTGTCGTAGGTTTTCAGGTCTTCGTCCGAAAAGTAAAGCTGGTAAGGCGTTATGGAGCAACTAACTTTCGCCCCCTTTTCACGGGCGGCTGCTATCAACTGTACAGACCGGACCGAACTAACGCCGGTGAAATGCAGTTTGGAACCGGTATAGATGGCTAACTCTATATCTCTCGCCACCATCATTTCTTCCGCTATAACCGGCTTTCCGGGCAATCCCAGCCGGGTAGACACCACGCCTTCATTCATTAGTCCGTGCGTGCCAATACTGCGATCTTCCGGCACCTGTATCACCACCCCGTCAAATGCCTTAACATATTGCAGGGCTTTCAGCAGTACCCCCGCAGACTGGATCGGATGATTGCCATCGCCGAATGCTATTGCCCCATAGTTAAACATGTCGTACATCTCCGCCAGTTCTTTCCCTTCTGTATTTTTGGTAACGGCTCCTATCGGATGAATATTCACCGGCAACCCCCTGCTTTTCTCTTTTATATACTCCACCTGCGATTTACTGTGAATAGCAGGCTGGGTATTGGGTAATACAAACACATGGGTATACCCTCCGGCCACAGCCGCACGCGCACCGGTTTCAAGCGTTTCTTTGAACTCCAGTCCCGGATCGCAAAAATGTGAAAACACATCTACCCAGCCGGGGGAAACGTGTAGGCCCGGCGCAGTCAATACCTGATCTGCCTGTTCACTGATGTTGTCGGCTACCTGTACAATATGCCCGTTCTGTATGAGTATATCTTTCCGATGCCGGTGCAGGTCATGCCCGGGATATACGATCACTGCCTGGCGGATGAGAATGGTCATTTCTTAAAGTTAATCGAAGATACGCTATGTTCGTTATTATTAATTATGATTGAATGAGCAGCAAGTTTCCCTCTTACGCTCTCACATCTTACGGTCTTACTCTCTTACGGTCTTACTCTCTAATAAGCCTGCGCAAACAACACCCTTCGCCGGCTCGGATTTCCCGACAACACACAAACACCCTGTTCTTCTGTACTCTCAAGCGGAATACAACGTATGGTAGCTTTGCTCAACTCCTTGATCTTGTCCTCAGTTTCGGGGGTACCATCCCAATGGGCAGATATAAATCCACCTTTCTCCTGTAATGTCTGCATAAATTCGTCCCAGTTGTTCACCGCTGTAATATGCTCATCGCGGTATTGCAGTGCCCTGTCATACATTGCCTGCTGTATTTCTTCGAGGAGCTGAACTATGTACACCGGCAGGCCATCCATACTCACTGCTGCCTTTTCGCGGGTATCTCTTCTGGCTACTTCCGCAGTGTTGTTTTCTATATCTCTGGCCCCGAGCGCTATGCGCACAGGCACTCCTTTTTTTTCATACTCTGCGAATTTCCACCCCGGACGTGCGTTGTCGCTATCATCGTATTGCACTCTTACGCCGGAGAGTTTCAACTCTTGCATAATCTCCTTCACTTTTTCATCTACGAGCGCTTTCTGCGCGTCGCCTTTGTATATCGGTACAATCACCACCTGCAGGGGTGCAATCCTGGGCGGCAGTACCAGTCCTTCATCATCACTGTGTGCCATTACCAATGCACCGATCAGCCGGGTAGATACTCCCCAGGAAGTAGCCCAAACATATTCCTGCTTATTTTCCCGGCTTAAAAATTGTACATCGAAAGCTTTAGCGAAGTTTTGTCCCAGAAAATGAGAGGTGCCTGCCTGAAGGGCCTTACCATCCTGCATCAACGCTTCTATACAATAGGTCTCCACCGCACCGGCAAATCGCTCATTTGCAGTTTTCACCCCTTTTACAACAGGCAAGGCCATCCAGTTTTCTACAAAATCTGCATATACTCCCAGCATTTTTTCAGTTTCTGTCACGGCTTCTGCTGCTGTTGCGTGAGCGGTATGCCCTTCCTGCCACAGAAACTCTGCTGTACGCAAAAACAAACGGGTTCTCATCTCCCAGCGCACTACATTTGCCCACTGGTTTACCAGTATCGGCAGATCGCGGTACGATTGAATCCAGGTTTTATAGGTATTCCAGATGATGGCCTCGCTGGTTGGGCGTACCACCAGCTCTTCTTCCAGTTTAGCCTCGGGGTCTACCATCAGCTTTCCCGGAGAAGACGGATCGTTTTTGAGCCGGTAATGCGTTACGATCGCGCACTCTTTAGCAAACCCTTCCGCGTTCTTTTCCTCTGCTTCAAATAAACTTTTGGGCACAAAAAGCGGAAAATAAGCATTGACATGCCCTGTTTCCTTAAACATTCTGTCTAACTGATCACGCATATTCTCCCACAGAGCAAACCCATAAGGTTTTATCACCATGCAACCTCTCACAGCAGAATAATCGGCCAGTCCGCCTTTGATCACCAGATCGTTGTACCATTGTGAATAATCCTCGGCTCTTGACGTAATTTCCTTGCTCATAATTAACTAAGATTCTGAATTTTTCTTAAATCAAAAAAACATCCTGCTTTCTACATTATCCTACTTATTTTCAACTATTTTGAATACATTAACAGCAGAATTGAGCAAATGTAGTAACTTCATGCTGTAATAATTATTAAAACGTGATATTATGAACACCAGAATTTTACTTTTAGCGGTAGCTGCAGTAGGTCTAGGTAGTTGTTCTACAATATATAAATCCGGTCAAACCCCCGATGACGTATATTATTCGCCTGCTCCCCAGCAACGTGTTGCCTATAACCCATCTTATCAAGACGATGAGGATGAATATGTGGCAACCGATAACGGTGAATACGTGAATGTACAAACCGATCAGGACAGGATGGCCTATAGTGCGGAGGATAACTATCTGCGCATGAAAGTGAGGAACCGCGGCATGTGGTCTTCTCTTGACTATTACGATCCCTTTTACGGTGGTTTCGGAATGGGCATGAGTCCCTACTTTGGCAGTAGCATGAGAATGGGTATGGGCTTCGGCTGGGGCGGTATGGGCATGGGAATGGGATACGGCTCTATGTACAACCCTTACTGGGGAATGGGTGGTCTTCACAGTCCTTACTGGGGAATGGGTTCTATGTACAATCCCTATTGGGGAATGGGCAGCATGTATAATCCTTACTGGGGAATGCACAGCCTTTATAACCCATACATGTATAATCCTTATTGGGGTATCGGAAGTGGATTGCATGGCGGCGGAACAATTAAAACACGTCCTGCCAGTTCATATGCACCCCGTACCAGCAATATGGGCAGGTACAGTGGCAGCCGTGCAAACAACAATACCTCCGGCAGAAATGCACCTGTGAGGGTATTCCGCAGCAATGATAATGGCACGTATGTGAATCCCCGTTCCACCAACAGCAGCGGACGGACCCGCTCTACCTTTGGCAACAACAACAGTCGTCCCTCCCGGACGTTTGAATCACGGAGCAACAACGCACCCACCCGTTCATTCACTCCCAGCCCCTCTTCAGGCAGAAGCAGTGGCGGTGGTGTCGGCGGCGGTAGTGCTCCTTCACGCAGCGGTGGCGGCGGAGCCGGAAGAGGTGGCAGATAATACAATGAGGTTGCAACCGATCCATTAGAACGGATATTTAAAGAGATATTAACCAAAAAGAGCGGCAAGTCCGCTCTTTTTTAGCTTAAAATGATGAATTTGCGACTATGAACAGGATAATTATATTAACGATCGTATCAGTTTTTTCGTCCCTGGTTTTAAAAGCACAGGAGCCCATAGATGCGCTCCGATTCAGTTGGCAGCCTTCGCATGGTACAGCCCGTGCACAGGCTATCGGCGGGGCTACCACGGCGCTCGGCGGCGACATCACCTCGCTCTACACCAACCCTGCCGGTTTGGGCATGTACAAAACCAGCGAGTTTGTACTGTCGCCCGGTTTCAATATGACTAATAATAAAAGCACTTACCGCGGCAACACCGCTACCGATGGAAAGAGCAGTTTCAGTTACGGACCTATCGGACTGGTATACGGCATGCCATCGTATGGCAACAGCAAGTGGAAAAACACTGCACTGGGAGTATCTATCAGCCGCTCGGCCAGCTTTAGCAACCGCGTATTTACCTCCGGCAGCAATAACCAAAGCTCTTTTTCTGAAAAATACCTCGATCAGTTGATTCGCAACAATGCCACCAATCTCAATGACGCCGTTTGGGATTATCCCTATGGCGCCAGCCTGGGATTGAATACCTATCTGATAGATCCCACCTTCGACGACAACGATAATCTGACCGGATATGCCAGTAATGCGTCCGTTGCTACCGGGGTGAATCAACAACATACCCTCAACACCCGTGGCAATATATCTGATTTCAGTATAGGGCTCGGTTCTAATTACAATGAAGTGTTTCACATCGGAGGTGCCATCAACATTAATACGCTCAGTTTTTCCAGGACCAGTATATTTACCGAATCGGATGCCACCACTAATACCAACAACGACTTTAATTATTTTACAGCAGAGGATTACCTGAAAACAGACGGTGTGGGAGCAGGCATCAGGCTGGGCATTATGGCCAAACCCGTTGAGGCGCTGCGCGTGGGACTGAGTTTCCACAGCCCCTCCTGGTATTCTTTTAAAGACACCTACACTGCCGATGTTATTACAGATACAGAAGGGTACGAAGGCGTTAAAAGACAAAGCTCACTCGATTTGAATGAGGGTTATGCCGGAGAGTTTAACTACCGTTACAGAACGCCCATGAAGCTGGCGCTCGGAGCTTCGTACTTTTTCGGTGCGCAGGGCGACGTAAAGTCGCAAAAGGGCTTTATCAGCGCAGATATTGAGTACATCGACTACCGCCGGGCAACCATGAATGCCCAGACCAATAATAACGCCGACAAACAATACTTTCAGGATTTAAACAATGCCATCGACAATGTATTTAAAAGCGCCGTAAATGCCAGAATCGGTGGAGAACTGAAATTTGAAACGGTAATGGTGAGAGCCGGTGTGGCTTACTATGGTAGTCCGTACACCAGCCGGTTTTTCTATGCAAATCCCGGCGATGCTGTGAATGCCGGCAGAACCAGTATCTCAGGCGGCCTCGGCTGGCGCAACAAAGGCATATTCATTGATCTCGCCTGCGTATACCAGATGTTCAACGATGGTTACTACCCATATGAACTCGATGCGAACGACTTTGATATGGCTAAACTGAAAAGCACTAACCTGAACGTAATGATGACGGTAGGGTTTAAGTTCTAAGCTTCTTCCGCCCGTGGCGGCTTTCTGACTGATTATTGCAAAAAAATTGTTTCGCCAACTGATGAAGGCGAACAACCTTTGTATTGCTATAGCGTATTTTTCATCAGCGGGGCAGCCCCTATAGTCGCTTCCCGTCTGGTGGCGCCCGAATACCCCATAGTGGTGAGAGGCCTTCGTTCGCCAGGAGAAGAGAACGGGGCTTAACAGCGATTCCAGTGCCATCCTGTATCTTTGCAGCATAAACTTATACACCATGAGCATAGGAACTTTCAGCTACCCCATGCCGGAAAACGAGCTTGTATTGAATTATGCTCCCGGCAGTCCGGAAAAGAATACAATCAAAAACACCCTTTCGCTGCTCAAAAAAGAAACAGCAGATATTCCTATGTATATTGGGAGTGAGCAGGTAAAAACAGGGAATAAGGTACGCTTACACCCTCCCCACGAGATAGCCCACACGCTGGGCTTCTTTCATGAAGGAACGGCCACCCATGTACAACAGGCCATTGAAGCCGCGCTACAGGCCAAAGCCGGGTGGGAAGCGATGAGTTGGGAAAGCAGGGCACATATATTTTTAAAGGCAGCAGACCTTATCGCCACCAAATACCGCTCCTGGATGAATGCCACCACCATGCTGGGGCAGAGCAAAAATGTATATCAGGCAGAGATAGACTCGGCTTGTGAAATCATCGATTTCCTTCGGTTCAATGTGCATTTTCTAAGCGAAATATATAAGCAGCAGCCCCTGAGTAGTGCGGGTATCCACAACCGTATGGAATGGCGGCCGTTGGAAGGTTTTGTACTGGCGGTGTCGCCTTTTAATTTTACAGCCATCGGAGGCAACCTGCCCACCGCGGCTGCTATGTGCGGGAACGTAGTGGTATGGAAGCCTGCATACACCCAGGTATATTCGGCGCAGATGTTTATGCGGATTTTGCGGGAAGCCGGTCTGCCGGATGGCGTGATCAATCTTATTTACGTAGACGGTCCCGTTTTGGGAAAAGTATGTTTTTCCCACAGGGAGTTTGCTGGTGTACATTTTACCGGTTCTACCGGTGTATTTAACCAGATGTGGAAAACAATAGGCGAAAACATTGCACACTACCGAACCTATCCCCGTATCGTGGGCGAAACCGGCGGTAAAGATTTTGTGATAGCGCACCAGAGCGCCGACCCGGATGTGGTGGCAACTGCGCTGCTGCGGGGCGCTTTTGAGTTCCAGGGGCAAAAATGTTCTGCTGCCTCCCGCGCCTATATTCCGGATAATATTGCAGACGCCGTAAAGCAAAAGCTCAGGGCGGGTATAGAAAGTTTTAAAATGGGTTCGGTGGAAGACTTCACTAATTTCATCAATGCGGTAATCGATGAAAAAGCGTTCGACAAAATCAAACAGTATATCGACAATGCCCAAAAAGACGAGCAGGCTGAAATCATAGCAGGCGGCACATGCAACAAAACCACCGGTTATTTTATTCATCCTACCGTTATCGAAGCTAAAACACCAGACTACATCACCATGCAGGAAGAAATCTTTGGTCCTGTGCTGACGGTATATGTCTACAAGGCCGATGCATTTGACGCCGCCCTCGATCTGGTCAACAATACATCTCCCTATGCGCTCACCGGTTCTGTCATATCACGCGACCGCGGCGCCATCGAACGGGCTACGCGCATATTGCAAAATGCCGCCGGTAATTTTTATATTAATGATAAACCTACCGGCGCCGTGGTTGGCCAACAACCTTTTGGAGGCGCCAGGGCCAGTGGCACCAACGATAAGGCAGGGAGCATGCTGAACCTGTACCGCTGGCTGAGCCCCAGGACCATTAAAGAAACATTTAATCCGCCTGTATCGTATGGGTACCCTTTCCTCGAAGAAAAATAAGCTATATTCGCTGTAGAAAAACAAACAGACTGTGAAAACGATCCTGGATAGTTACCAGCTAAATCTTACCATACAAAGACTTGGATTTGAGATCATAGAACGGCATGAAGCGCTGGAAGAAATGGTACTGATCGGTATACAGCCGAGAGGCGTGTTCTTTTCAGACCGCATCGCAAAGCATATACAACAGATGTACCCGGCCTTGAAGTTGGCCTATGGGAAACTCGATATCACTTTCTACCGGGATGATGTTCGCAGAGAACTGCATGCCGCAAACGAAACGGATATACCATTCTCAATAGAGCAGAAAAAAGTGGTGCTGATCGATGATGTACTGTACAAAGGAAGAACCACCCGCGCAGCGCTCGATGCCCTGATGGCATTCGGCAGACCTGCCAAGGTAGAGTTGTGTACGCTGATCGACAGGCGATTCAGCCGTGAACTGCCGATTCAGCCCGATTACTGTGGAAAAGCCATCGATTCAGGATTATCTCAGCACGTAACCGTTGAATGGGATAAAGAACAAGTAATACTGCACGGATAAAATACAAGATGGCAAGAAAACAATTGTATGTTCTCTTACCATCTTACGGTCTTAACATCTTACCATTTATCTTACGGTCTTACCCTCTTACGATTTTAATTTAATTCTACCATCTTACCTCTCTCTACTGCACCACATCCAGCAGTTCCACATCAAAAATCAGTATAGACATCTTCGGTATTACTACCTGGCCAGTAGACGGATCTTTCACATCATTGCTTCCGTACCCGAGAAATGGAGGAATAAACAGCTTCATTTTGCCGCCAGACTTGATCTTTTTCAACCCCAGTTGCCATCCGGCAATCACACTACCGAGATAAAAGTTCACAGGTTGTGTTGACGCATCGAACTGTGTATTGTTGGTAAAAGTGCCCTTATAGTTAACCTGCACCTGCGAACAGGCAGTTGGGGTAACAGTGCCGGTACCGGGCGTGATGATCTGATAAAAAAATCCGGCGCTGTCTTCTATATAGTCCGTAATCCCCTCTTCTCCGAGATAGTCTCTGATCGCGGTGGCCTGCGAGTCTACCCTTGTTACAGTGGTTATATCCTGATAGGGACACCCCGGTTCCTTACTTTTTAAACAGCCCGAAAAAAACATACCTGCTGATAATACTACTGCAAATCCCCAAAAAAACTTTTTCATATTGATTATTATAACTTTTATCCTTGATTTTCATTCTGCCCCAAACGTTGCATCAGATCTTTTTCTTTCTTCTTTTTTAACTCATTATACCGCTGTTCCCGCATATCCCATTGGTATTTTTTATTAAATATGGCAAAAAAACAGGCAATAATGATAATGGCAATCACCAGAACAAGGGGGTTGAACCCGCTGTTCCTGATCATGGCGGCCCGCTTGTACCAGCCCGACATAAAATTGACCAGAATTGGCAACGCAAAGATCAAACCCAGCGGAAGACCAATCAACAACTGACGGAAAGATTTCTTTTCCTTTCCGCGGTTCTCTTCCCAATACTTCAGGAACATCCTGTCGTCTTCACTTAACATTGCCATTTAACAGCAAATATATTGAGCATCAGGTTAACATGGGACATTTTCCCTGTCAAATCAAATCCACGACAAAAAAACAATGCCGGATAACGGGTTTTCAATTTATTAAAAAAGACTTTTCACGTTTCCTTAAGAAATGTGAAAAGTCTTTCGAATGACTGCTGGCGCTGCTACTTCCGTATCTTAAGGCCTGCCTTTTCAGCTATATCTGCCCAGCGGTAGATATGAAATGTTTTATCGGTACTCATGGCCACAAACATTCCTCCTGCAAACTCCGGCAAACTTATCGAAGTAACCTCACTGCCATCGCTCTCCATGGCAGATACGGGTACAGAGGCAATGCGCACATGTTGATGGGGATTGCCCGCCACTCCTTCGCGTGGGTAGATATTAAAACTATGACGAGACTGATCAGATACCAGTATGTAACCAGTAGTATCATCCAGCTTGTAAATAGAAATTCCCTCGTTGTCTCTTCTGAACTCTCCCTTTCCAAAAAGGGCCAGTTCTTCATTACCCTTTGCCGGATCGGCATGGTATTTACGTATGCCCACCTGCTCATCGGAATAATACACAAAGCCCGATTCGTTGTCCACCGCAATGGACTCAATTTCCTTTCTTCCGCTGAAACGTCCAAACTTCCGCACCAGTTTTAATGCCGGCAGCCCGTTGTTATCTTCCAGTTTATATTGCCACAGGTATCCTTCAGCCGGCCCGTTCTTCCTGCTCACGATAAGATATATGCCTTCATTACCCGGGGGCGTATAACAGGCAATGCCCATCGGCGCTCTCTGCTGCTCGCCTTCAAAAACAGGCAATCCGTTGCCATCCAGCGGTTCGAGCTCGGGCAGGCTGTAAATTCTTACCTGGTTGGTTTCGCGCTCTGTAACAACAGCGATGTCGTAAGTAGCGCCATTCAGGCGAAAGCCGTAGGCAATATCCACATTATTCGGCCGCTGCAGCCCCGTCACCTTACGAACGATTTTCCCCTGCAAGTCGAATGCATACAGTCCGCCGCCAGTTTCCTTATCAGTACCTATGATCAGGCTGTTTTCAGGTTCGGAAGGATGAATCCATATAGCAGGATCATCCGTATCGTATACTACCGGCTCGGTTACTGCCACCGGCTTCAGCGCGTCGACAGACCTGCTTGCTTTTGGGGTAGTGCAGTACCCACCCGTAACAACTATTATTAACGATAGCACCAATGGTTTCATCATACGTCAGCTTATTTTACCAAATCAAATTTAACACCAATGTTGAAGCGGGGACCGTAGTATTCCAACTGCGCGGTTTGCGAACGAATGCCCTGGTAATAACGCAGCGGCTGGTTGGTGAGGTTATTGGCTTCTGCAAAAACACGCCATTGGCGGGTGATCGCATACGAAGCATTGGCATCCAGGAAAAACTGCTGGGCGTAGTAGCGGTCGGTAAACTTGTCTTCGGTATACCCTGAATCGTCGCTATCGTCTACATACGAAGAGGTATAATTGGCAGATACACGCACCACCAACTTCTTATTTTCATAAGACAGCGAAGCATTGAAAATATGTGGCGCAGCGCCCGGCAACTTTACATCTGACCTTATTTTTTCACCATCCACATATATACCCTCAGTTGTAGAATGCGTATACGTGTAATTCAGGTAAATACCCAGCCCCTTCCAGATACCCGGCAAAAAATCCAGTTGACGTTGTAAGGCCAGCTCCGCGCCCATCACATCAGCACCGGTACCGTTTCTTCTTTGGGCAAAATCCCATCTTTCGCCTGCATTGATCGGGTTCACGACATTGGGAAAATCTTTTGCAAATTTTTCCTGTGTATAGTTGTTGTCGATTGCTGTATAAAAGAACTTGTCTACCCGTTTGTAAAACACACCGGCGGATAGTATACCAATGGATTTAAAATATCGCTCGGCCATCAGATCGTAGTTGGTAGCGCGCACGGGTTCCAGCGCGGCATTACCCGCCTCCATCTCCTGATCGTTCATATTCAGGTTGATGTAAGGCACCAGGTCGTAATATCGGGGACGAGCTACCGATTTTGTGAATGCGGCTTTTAATACCAGGTCATTCGTTACCATATACCTGAGGTTGATGCTGGGCAATACATCGGTATAATCGTTTTTAAAAGTAGCGGTGCCTTTCAACACTTCTTCCTCTTCCACCACGTTGCCGGTATAGTTGATGCTGGTATGCTCCACGCGCACACCGGCATTCACATTTAGTTGTTGGGTAATATCCTGTTTCAGCCCTACAAAACCAGCCTTGATCACTTCTTTCGCCTGATAATTACCAGCGAGGTATTCTGAAGGTTCATCGCTTTCTTCAAACAGGCTGCCGTCTTTAAAATTCAGTCCGCCCAGGAATCTGGGGTCTACAAATTGTCCTGCTGCGAATTTGCTGCCGGGATAGAAATTGCTGTTTGTTTTATCAATCAGCGGCAGGCCTGCAATACTGGAATAACGGTCGGCTGATGTACCCAGCGGTTCGTACGAAAAGAAGCTGTTGTTGCGTTCTTTTGTTTTCAGCCTTAATCTTCCTCCAAAATAGAGTATCCCATTTTTATCGGGGATCACCGAGAGCGGGATATCAAATTTCAATTTCGCATTCAGGTCTTCTTCAAACTGGTCCTGGAACTCATTCGTCAGTTCATTGAACCTGGTATAGTCGGTCAATGCCACCTGGTCGGTAAGCAGGGGATATTCAGGGCTGGAGACATCCTGGTGCACAGTAATACCTCTTCTGCCCAGAGAAATGTATCTTTCTTCAGGTCTTTTTTCGGAAGCCTTCGCATATTGCACACTCCAGTTGGTCTTCAACTTTCCCCATAAATGATCGCCTTTCAGGGCCAGGGTTTTCACCCGCTGGTCTTCCAGTCGGCGGGCATCGTTTCTTTTATTGTCTATACCGCCTTTGCTTTGCCTGAGCACTTCTCCGTTGGCATACCCGGTAATGTTACCGGCAGCATCATACATAAGATCATCGGCATAATCTTCCTGATCGCCGCGGTAGCGATGGCGCAAACGGAAGCGATTCTCCAGATCATCCCGCCAGTTGTAAGTGCCCGTCAGATAAATGGTGTTGAGGGAGTTGATCTTGAAGTCGATAGTAGCAGAAAGATTCCGCCTCACGCGGGTTACATCGTATATACGAACATCATGATCGCTGATAAAGGGCTTGCCGTTGTTGTCTTTGCTCCATACGGCTTCGATGTTATCAGAGCCGTAGACATTTTTGTTCAACGATCCGTTGACGATGAATCCGAACATTTTATTTTTTGACCGGGTACCGATGATCAGGTTCGCATTCCCGATAAAGCCATCTCTGATGGGGCCATACCCTCCTGCCACTGTTCCGGAAATGCGTAACCCATTCGGCGCAGCTCTGGTAACCAGGTTTACAGACCCTCCGATAGCATCTGCATCCATATCAGCAGTAAGGGTTTTACTTACTTCCACCGTTTGAACCATATCGGCTGTTATAAGGTCCATTTGCACCCTTCGGTTATCTCCTTCCGCAGAAGGTATGCGCTCGCCATTGAGTGTAACTGAGTTAAACTCAGGTCCCATTCCACGAACAATGATATTCCGGGCTTCTCCCTGATCGTTTTGCATGGTAATGCCGGGCACTCTTTTGATGGCATCGCCTATATTGGCATCGGGAAAGCGGCCTATCTGATCTGCACTGATAATATTGGTAATGTTATCGCTGTTTTTTTGCTGGCTCAGGGCTTTTGCCTGACCTTTTAACCGGTCGCCCAATACTACAATTTCACTTCCGGTAGTGGCGTTGTTCTGTAACTGCTCCTGTAGCACCAGCCCTCCATCGGTAATATGGATATGCTTTTCAAGTAACTGATAACCGATATAGCTTACGAGCAGGGTGTATTCGCCTGGTTTCAAACCGGCTATTACCAGTTCGCCCTCCTGATTGGTCACCCGTGTAATACCGCCGGGGCTCAGCACTACGGAGGCGCCTGGCAGGTTCAGGTTATCAGCGTCGGTAATCTTTAATTTAAGGTAATTGTTTTGTGCAAATGCTATAGAACTCCAAAAAAGCAATACAGCGCTACACGCGAGGTACGTAAATCTCATAGCAACTATTAATTTTAGCGCGAAAGTATCCGGAGCACATTAAAACATTGTTAAGCCAGCGCTACCAAAACGTTATCAGGATATCTTGTTGATAATCTCTCTATCGAAATAATATTTTGCTAACATATGTTTCCCTAAAAAAAGGTAAATTCGAAAAACCTGTTATCATATGTTATGGAGAAAATTTAACGGGGAAAGAATAGTGCTCCCCATCAAGGAAGAAGTTCAACAAGCCATCGTACGGGAAACCAGCAAGGGATTTCAATTAAAAGTGTGCATCGGCACCGACTCTCAGGTAAAAGGAGCCGAAACGGAGTTTGCAACGGTGATCGTATTCCTCAGGGAAGGTCATGGTGGTTTCATGTTCATTCACAACGAAAAAACCAGCAGACAGTTTTCCATCAAAGAACGCATGCTGGTGGAAGTAGCCAAAAGCATTGAAATCGCATATGAACTTTGTGATCTGTTTACCGAGTACGATGTGGATATGGAGGTGCATGCGGATATCAATACCAATCCGCAGTTCAAGAGCAATGAAGCACTCCGGGAAGCCATGGGATACATTCTGGGTATGGGATTTGCTTTCAAGGCAAAGCCGGAAGCTTTCGCGAGCAGTAGTTGCGCCAACAAGGTAGTGAACTGATCGCTACCCCAACCCGTTTCATTCGAAAGACGGTGTGGTAACACCGCCAGGGTGGCCTATCGCGCGTACCCTATCTTTTATCTCGAACAAATAAATCATTCCATTCGCCGATCGCATGGAGCAGTTTATCCCTGCCCGTTTTTTTAACGGCGCTGGTAACAAAATGCGGTGGCAGGAACTCCCAGTTCTTTGCCAGGGCATTGAGAAAATCCTTTATGTTTTTACTAACCACCTGCTGCGTTGCTTTATCTGCTTTGGTAAATACTACAGCAAAGGGAATTTGCCATTCACCGAGTTGATCAATAAAACGAAGATCGGCCTGCTGGGGGCTGTGCCGCGCATCCACCAGTACAAACACATTCACCAGATTTTCCCTCTTCTGCAGATAATCACTCGTCATTCTTTCCCAGTGGCGGCGCTGCTGCTGCGACACTTTGGCAAAACCATAACCGGGAAGATCTACGATATACCATTCAGAGGCTCCCTTATCTTCCGTACGGCTCATAATATCGAAATGATTGATCATCTGTGTTTTCCCGGGCGAGCCAGAGGTTTTGGCCAGCTTCTGGTAGTTACACAACATATTGATCAGGGACGATTTGCCTACATTGCTCCTCCCAATGAACGCGTATTCCGGACGATCCGGCGGGGGGCAGTGCATATAATCGGGACTGCTGATGAGGTATTTTGCAGAATGAATTGTCATATACTATTTCCTCACTGCTTTGAAGGTACCGTTGGGTTGTATAAAGCTCATACTGGCAGCTTTACCCTCCTTTAGTTCAAACTGTACAGAGTACCCGTCCAGTATTTTGAGTTTAAAAGTATGATTGCCGGTATACATTGTTTCATATTCAGGTTGTCCGGGCACAAACACGTAAAGTATATGATCTTTCAGGTACACTTTTGCAGTCATACCACCCAATACATATTCGCCGGTGTATCTGTCCAGGTCTTCCTTTGCCAGGGGCTGTTCTTTCAGACTAAGGATAAACTCCAGAGGCTTTACGGATGGCTCGAGTGTAGCCGTAAAGCTGCTGATCTTGCCGTCTTCTGCCGTTCTGAAATTAATCCTGCTGCCCCCTTCCGTGGTATCCAGCCCGTCCTGCCGGTCGAAACCTTTCAGTTCAAAGATATCGTAATGAAAGTGCCTGAGCCAGGTAGAATCGTCCCCCATTTTTGCAAACAAAGAGTCATTCCTCAGGTATACCTCCACGTCACCATAGCCCGAGTGGCGGTAGTTTCCTGCATATTCCTTTAAAGGATGAGAGGGCTGGGTTCCTATCCGTTTTGTTGATTGCCTGGCAAGTTCCGCGCCTTTACCCATCTCTTTTGATGCGGCCAGTTCCTTCTTCCGGTCGCCGCTCCAGTCAATGTATCCCAGGTTCAGCAGTTTGTCGGCAATGATATTCCTGGCCAGCGCCGGCAGCGGAGAAGCATGCTGGTTAACCAATACAATAATCCCTATGCTATCGCTCGGAAAAAAGCAAGTATTGGCAGAAAAGCCATCTATATTACCACCATGATCCACCCGGTAATGTCCGCGGTAAGAACTGAGCGACCAGCCCAGTCCATAATTGGAAAAATGAATATCAGGATGTGCTGGTCCGGGATATCCTCCGCCAGCAACCATATGTGCAGATATTGCATTTTTGATATAGCCGGAAGGAAGTACTTCTTTTCCCTTGAACTGGCCATCGTTGATCCAGGTGATTACCCAGTTGGCCATATCCGTTACCGAACTATTGATGCTGCCAGCAGGCCCCATCGCATCGAGGTTATAATAATCCAATTTCTTAATGATGCTGTCGTTTTTCAGTCCATAACCGATTGCTGCATCTCCGGACATATCCGTAACGCTGAGGTTAGAGCGTTTCATTTCCAGGGGTGTAAAAAGCAGCTCCCTGATATTGGCTTCCCAGGATTTACGTGTCAGCTTCTCAGCCAATACGCCTTGCAGCAGGTACATAAAATTATTGTACTGCCATTTTTCACGCAGCCCGGCGCTGGGTTCCAGGTATTGCAGGCGCTGCACCAGGCTATCCCTGGATTTTGTCCTGAACAAATACCAGGAATAATCGTGGCGGGGCAATCCTGTACGATGGCTCATCATATCCAGTGCGGTAATACCGTTGTTCATTTCGTTGTTAAAAAATTGCAACGAAGGAAGGTATTGCGTTACCGGTTTACTGAGAGAAAGCTTTCCTTCTTTCTCAAGTATTCCCAGCAATGATGCCGTAAATGCTTTTGTACACGACCCGATCGCAAACAAAGTATTTGTAGTAACAGGTTGCTTTTTTTCATGGTCAGCGTATCCGAACCCCTTACTGTAAATAACCTTATCCTTCTTCACCACCGCTACCGCAAAGCCCGCAGCCTTCCAGTCTGTCAGTAAGCGCGGCAGGCTCGTATCCAGACCTGCCAGTCTTTTATCGGCGGTCGTTTTTTTTTGCGCCTGTACACCGGCAGCGAATACAAGCAGTATAGCTATACAGGTAATTCTGAGCATATGATCAGTGTTTTTTATAGTATTAATGCCTGCTCCAGGTCGTTCAGAATATCTTCTACGTTTTCCATACCCACGCTCAACCGAATTAGTCCGTCTGTGATGCCAAATTGTTCCCTTTGTTCTTTAGGAACACTGTAATGCGTCATGGAAGCAGGATGACAAAGTAAGGTATCGCAGGTGCCGAGCGATACGGTACGGGTACAAAACCGGAGCCGGTTCATGAAGTTGATACCGCCCTGGAGACCGGCTTTCAGTTCAAAGCTCATCATAGCGCCAGGGTGCCGCATTTGCTTTTTTGCTACGGCATAATCCGGATGAGATGCCAGCCCGTTGTAATTAATCGATGCAACAGCCGGGTGTTTTTCCAGAAACGAGGCCACTTTTTCTGCATTGGCACAATGCCTTTCCATGCGAAGTTCCAGCGTTTTCATACCATTTACCAGCAGAAACGCATCGAAAGGATTTCCATTACCTCCCAACGCCTTATAAGTTACATAGGCCCTGCTTTTCATAAACGCCAGGTCTTTTCCCAGCAGTATACCACCTATCGCAGTACCGTGGCCGTTTAAAAATTTGGTGGTGGAATGTACCACAAAGTCCACTCCGTACCTGAAAGGCTGCTGTAAATAGGGCGTAGCGAACGTATTGTCGCAGGCTACCAGCTTACCGTATTGTTTCGCCAGTTTTGTAAGCGCCTCAATATCCACACATTGGATAGTAGGGTTGGCGGGCGTTTCGAGGTAAATCATCCGAATAGACGGGTTGTTTCTGAGCGCTTCTTCCGCCAGGCTGAGATCGCGAAGATCTGCAATAACAGACTGTATTCCTTTCGACGGAAGGATGCTATTCATATGCTCCTGCGTACCGCCATACAACGAATAATGCGTGAGTACGGCATCTCCGGCATCGAGCGCGCTGAAGAGCAGGGTGCTGATGGCGGCCATGCCGGATGCATGCATATAGGCTTTCAATTGCAATGGCTGACCATTTTCATCTGCAATGCCAAAACTTTCCATCGCAGCCAGTTTATGCTCTGCCTCCGAGAACGTAGGATTGCCCCAGCGTGAGTAAATATATCCTTCTTCCTGCCCGCTGAAACGCCGCATTCCCTGCTCCGCATCGTCGTATACAAAGGTAGATGTAGCATATATGGGCGTTATATGCGCGTAGTTGGGATCCTGTTGATGTCCGGCGTGAATAGCCAGAGAACTGAAGCCGGCATAAGATTGTATTTTTTCTTCCATCTAAAAATGTTTTAATGTGCGTTCGGTTTCAACCGAAAATTAGCTCAAAACTGCTCTCATTTCCAATACGGTGAGAAACCGCCCCTTTTTTCGCCATAATCTCAGCAGGATTTCTCCTCATTCTTCGTCAGGATAACGACTTTATGCTGTTCTTGAGATGAAACAAACCATATACCCCTGTTCCGGGAGCAGGTTTAATATATCGGAATTGCAAAATTAACGCAAAACACCCGGCAGGAAGATTGTTTTTCAGCCGGTAGCCGGCTAATCTTTCTTTACCATCCACTTCCATATTTCTTTCCACGACACTTTTTTCCCGTACAGCAGGATACCGGTACGGTATATTTTAGCAGTAAGCCATGTAAAGAACAGGAAGGTGAGCACCAGCAAAGCCATAGAAACCGCTAACTGCCACCAGGGCACCCCGTAGGTTATTCTGCCCATCATCACAATGGGGGAGGTAAGCGGAAACATACTGCCGAAAATGGCCATACTGCCATCGGGGTCATTGATGGCCCTGGTCATCATCACAAAACCCAGTATCAGCGGCATCATTATGGGGAAAACAAGCTGCTGCGCCTCTTGCTGGTCGTCGCTTACCACACTGCCAACTGCAGCAAACAACGCGGCATACAGCAAATAGCCTCCTACAAAATAAAACAGGAAACAAAAAAGGATCAGGCCTATGGGCAGGGCACGCAATCCTTCAAGAGCAGATTGCAGGCCACTGGCGCCCGCCTGCGATACCACCGCATTCATGTCATCGGCAGCAGGTACCTGCTGCATAAGCTGCGGAAAAAAAAGCGGTATGAACAACTGTAAGATCCCCATTAATACGATCCATATGGCAAACTGGGTCAGCCCCACCGCACCTATGCCGATGATCTTACCCAGCATCAGTTGAAAAGGTTTCACTGAGCTTACAATGACCTCTGCAATGCGATTGGTTTTTTCTTCCATCACCCCGCGCATCACCATACTGCCATAAATCATCAGTATCATGTAGATAAGAATGCCACCTGCAAAAGAAACCGCATAGGTAATACCGGCATTGCTTGTTTTTTCTTTTCCTTCGCCTGCATCTATGATGTTCTCTATCCGCACATCCGACCGGACTTTCTGGTAGATGTCGGGATCAATATCGGCCGCAATCAGGCGCTTCCGTTCTATAGCCGAATTGATCTTTTTCTCCAGCGATGATTTTACAAACAGGTTAAGCGACGACTGGCTGTACACTTTCACCGAACCCGGCTGTTCAATAGTTAACGCGGGCACATACACAAAAATGGTGTATCCCTCCTGCGCATATTTCACTTTATAGGACTGCTCTGTTTCGTTTTCCACAAAATCATAGCTTGCCTTATCGCCCTTACCGGGTTCTGCTTTCCCGTCGAACAATCCCGCTTCGTCGAGTATTACAATATGCTGCTGTTTGCTGTCGCCGCTTATTGATACCGCTATAATGATTGCATAAAAAGCAATGATCACAACAGGCACCAGAATGGTCGTCAGCAAAAACGATTTCTGTTTTACTCTTGTCAGGTACTCCCTTTCTATAATCAATCCGATCTTACTCATATAATCAGTATCAGTTCAAATAAGTTGTTAACAGGTTATCCGGCAGTTTCCAGGTATTGAAATTGTCGGGCCAGGGGCGTCCCTTCTACCAGCCGGATGAATATATCATTGAGCGATGGCAACATTTCGTTGAACAGCACCACTTCATAGGACTGCTGAATCAGGTGTTGCAGTACATCGTGTGGCTTGTAACCCTGGTTTATTTTCAGTACAAAGTTGTCTCCTTTTGTACCTACGGTTTCAAACACTTCATTGCGCTGCAGCATATCGGGTCTGGTGTCGAATCCCACCACAAACAGGTTTTCCTTAAAGTCCTGTTTCACCTGTTTTACGGATCCGTCGAGTATTTTTTCTCCTTTATTGATCAGTATGATATGGTCGCATATTTCCTCCACCTGTTCCATGCGGTGGGTACTGAATATAATGGTACTGCCCTTTTTTGCCAGATTAAAGATTTCATCTTTGATAAGATTGGCATTTACGGGATCCAGTCCGCTGAATGGCTCATCCAGTATGATCAGGCGGGGCTCGTGTAAGACTGTTGTAACGAATTGCAACTTCTGGCTCATTCCCTTGCTAAGATCCTGCACTTTCTTGTTCCACCAGGTTTGCATCTCCATTTTTTCGAACCAGTATCGTACTTTTTCCGATGCTTCCTGTTTCGATAATCCCTTCAGCCTGGCCAGGTACAGCGCCTGCTCTCCTATTTTCATTTTCTTGTACAATCCTCTTTCTTCAGGCATATAGCCGATATGCACAATGTCGTGCAAAGGATCAAATTTCCGCCGCTCAAACAATATGCTGCCTTCGTCCGGGTAGAAGATACCGGTTATCATACGCAGTAACGTGGTTTTACCCGCCCCGTTGGGGCCCAGCATCCCGAATACCGATCCCTCTGCTATGTGAAAACTTACGTTGTCTACCGCTTTTTGGGTAGCAAATGTCTTTTTCAGGTTTTGTACCTCCAGAATATTATTCATACTAAACTTTTACGCAGGCCTGCACAACAGCAGGCATCTCGCACCAAAATTATCGGTAAAAACCGAAAAACTAACGTGGCGGCTTATAAACCTTCTAAAATACGACTCCGCCCCGCTTTTCGCAGGAGAAGCAGGCAGCCGAACACCGGAATGGCGCGGTACTATAACCTGAAAAATATCTTCTTTTTGTACAGAAAATAGCAAATTCCCCATTCCAGACCAAATATTACCAGGCAGGTCAGTATCTTCATCAGCATTTCCGGAAAACCTGCCATTTCCATCAGGCCATTCGTAACAGCGCCGACATAGCCATTGAACCAGCGACCACCGACGATCTCAAAAAACAGGTATATGAAGATGGAATTCATACCTACTACGGTAAAGAAAAACAGGTATTTGCGATGATCTTTGATGTCGATCCACCAATAACAAACCGCCAGCGCCAGCAAACACCATCCCAGCGAAGCAAGCGTAAAAGAAGTAGTCGCAATTCGTTTAATGATTGGCGTTATATTCAGCCAGTCGAGCGCGAAACCCGCCAGCAAACAAATACCTGCCCAGAGCAACAGTTGTTTTACTTTTTGATTGCTGGCCGATAACAGTAATTTCCCGGCCAGGGCACCCGCAATGGTATGTACTGCTGTAGGGATACAGTTAATCGCTACCCATCCGCCGCCATTGATTTTGCCCATCAGCAGCAGATCCACATAATTTCCAAAATTGTGTTGGTCTGTGAAAGGTTGATCGAATCCCGGCACATTTGTGAAACGATATAGTATTTCCGTGAGTAACAAGATACCGACGCTGATAACTATTTGTGTGCGAATACTGAGCTGGAAAATAAGGAAAGCCACCAGCATCGTAAACGACAACTGAGTAAGTACATTCCACAACTCAAAGGCCAGTCCGTCTTTTTTTACGGCGTAATTCAACACGCCCCAGAAAAACAGCCACCCGCTTCTTTTCAAGGCTTTCTGAAACGAACTGCTCCAGCTAGCGCCCTTCTCGCGCTGTTTATGCAGCGAATATGCCATGGCGGTACCGGCAATGAACATAAATCCCGGCTGTACCAGATCCCAGAAACGAAGACCATTCCATGGATGGTGACTGAGTTGACGGGCTATACCGTTAAACCACGAGCCTTCGGAATAATGACGTAAAACACTGTATAAACCAGTTGCTTCCAGTGCCAGTAACACCATGATAAGTCCTCGTAAAAAGTCTAGGGATTGAAGTCTTCTAAGCATGCAAAGAGTTTTAGTAGAAATATTTTGAAAAAATAGGTTAAAAATTTTTTATTATCAAAAAAGCATTGATATTTGTGGCGCAATGACAAAATATACAAACAAATACTGGTGGTGGCATGCGAACTCTGAAAGGGGCTTGTAGCTGCTATTGTATTTTTGTTTTATAAAATATAAGCCCCGGTACTCACCGGGGTTTTTTGTTGAGTGTACAACAGATGATATGAAAAAAATCAGTATTCACACGCGTTTTAAAAAAATGTTATCGGATATCCATACGCCGGTAGGTATCTACCTGCGATTAAGGGATCGCTTCAGAGACACGGTACTGCTGGAAAGCGCCGATTATCACAATGCGGAAAACAGCTTTTCGTTCATCGGCATCAATGCAGTAGCAGGCATGGAAATTACCGACCTGCACTCCGTGGAGTTCAAGTTGCCGGGGCAAAAACCTGAAAAGCTCCCTATCCGGCATCCGACGGAAGTACCGGATATCCTTTGGAGTTTTATGCAGCGGTTTCATGCAGTTCCTTCTGATAATCGCATCGTGTCTGCTGTTCAGGGATTGTATGGGTACGCCTCTTTCGATGCAGTGCAGTTTTTCGATACCATCCGATTTGATGAAAAAAAACCGCATACGGCAGATATTCCGCTCATGCGCTACCGCCTGTACCAATATGTGATTGCCATCAATCATTTCAAAAATGAAATGTATATATGTGAAAATGAAATAGAGGGGTTAAAAAGTGATATGGCCGCAGTAGAGTCGCTGATCAGGAGCAAAGATGTGCCGGTATTTCCATTTGCGGTACGCGGTACAGAAACCTCGAATATGACAGACGAGGACTACCGGGAAATGGTACAAAAAGGTATTCAGAGCTGTCATCGCGGCGATGTGTTCCAGATTGTGCTCAGCAGACGCTTTGAACAAAAGTTCACCGGAGACGAATTCAACGTATACCGTGCCCTGCGCAACATTAACCCCTCCCCTTATCTTTTCTATTTCGATTACGGCGACTACAGAGTATTCGGCTCTTCGCCGGAAAGTCAACTTATCATCAGCAACGGGAAAGCCATCGTGCATCCCATAGCCGGCACCTTCAAGAGAACCGGTAATGAGGAACAGGATCATCAGGCTGCCGAGCGACTGTTACTGGATGCCAAAGAAAATGCAGAGCATGTAATGCTGGTAGACCTCGCAAGGAACGATCTGAGTCATTTATGCGATGAAGTGAGGGTGAAGCACTACCGGCAGGTACAATATTATTCGCATGTGATACACCTGGTGAGTGAAGTAAACGGGAACGTGAAACCGGGTACCAATCCATTTTTGCTGCTGGCTGCTACTTTCCCTGCGGGCACCTTAAGCGGAGCCCCCAAATTTCGCGCCATGCAGTTGATTGATCAATATGAACCTACGGCGCGTACCTTCTACGGCGGCGCTATCGGCTTCATGGGTTTCGACGGAAGCTGCAATCATGCGATTATGATACGCAGTTTTCTCAGCAGGCGCAATACGCTCGTATCACAGGCAGGCGCGGGCATTGTAGCCGCTTCCCTACCGGAAAATGAGCTACAGGAAGTAAATAACAAACTGAATGCATTAAAAAAGGCAGTAGAAGCTGCGGCGGAGGTGGTACCCCCGGTTGCACTTACCTCCCTGCAAAAAGACTAACGCTACGTAACATGAAAATATTGGTATTTGATAATTACGATTCCTTTACCTACAATCTGGTACACCTGGTAGAAAAAATAACGCGTACGAAAGTAGATGTGTACCGCAATGACCGAATTTCACTGGAAGAGGTTGACAAGTACGATAAAATTATATTATCGCCAGGCCCGGGCATACCCGAAGAAGCAGGGTTGCTGTTACCTTTGATAAAAAAGTATGCTGCTTCCAAATCTATTCTCGGTGTTTGTCTCGGCCACCAGGCCATTGCACAGGCTTTAGGTGGTAGCCTCATCAACCTGCCTGCCGTATACCACGGCGTGGCGCTTCCTGTGAACCTGATACCGGGAACGCATACCCGACTGTTCGACGGACTGGGCAACCGGTTTGATGTAGGCAGATACCACTCCTGGGTGGTGACAGATGATAACTTTCCGCAGGAACTCGAAGTTACGGTGCGCGATGACAACAACTATATCATGGGGCTTCAACATAAGCATTACGATATACAGGGAGTTCAGTTTCACCCCGAAAGTGTGCTGACGCCCGATGGCGAGCGCATAATACGCAATTGGCTGGGAATCGGACAGTAAAGAAAAGCCAGCTTTAATACCTGGTATTTAAAAACATAACCCTTTAAAGGACATACAGATAAACAACATGTATAGTACGCTCATTCGAAAAAGGTCTTTTTTCTTAATCAGGGTTTCTATGCTCCCAATCTGCAAATCCTATAATCCCAGTATATGAAAAGTATATTACAATATTTGTTTGAATACAAAACACTGTCCAGGCAGCAAGCCAGGCAGGTGCTGATGGATATATCGAAAGGAAATTACACAGAAAGCGAGGTGACCTCATTTATAACGGTATACCTTATGCGCACGATCACCATCGATGAATTGCAGGGCTTTGCGGACGCACTGCTGGATCTATGCGTACCTGTTCCGCTGGACGATTACAAGGTAGCAGACATTGTAGGAACAGGGGGAGATGGCAAAAACACCTTCAATATCTCCACGCTTTCCTGTTTTATAGTGGCAGGCGCCGGACAAAAAGTAGCCAAACATGGCAACTACGGCGCCACATCTGTCAGCGGGGCATCTAATGTGATGGAACGGCTGGGCTACCGGTTCAAATCCGACGCCGGTCAGTTAAAAAAAGAAATAGAAGAAACCAACATATGTTTTCTACACGCCCCTCTGTTTCACCCTGCATTGAAAAGCGTAGCTACCATCCGGAAAAGCCTGGGTATCCGCACCTTTTTCAATATGCTGGGGCCATTGGTAAACCCGGCCAGGCCAGCGTACCAGTTGATAGGCGTCTATAACCTTGAGATGGGCAGAATCTATAACTACCTATTACAACAAAAAGATAAACCTTTTACCATTATTCACGGACTGGATGGCTACGACGAAATATCTCTTACCGGCGACACCAAGGTATTCGTTAATCAGGGAGAGATGGTAATGTCTCCGGAAGAGTTGGGCAAACGCGCCGTGAGTGCCCAGGATATTCATGGCGGCGACACACCCGAAGAAGCCGCCCGCATATTTCTGAACATTATGCAGGGCAAAGGCACCTGGGCACAGAACGCAGTGGTACTGGCCAATGCAGCAATGGCACTGCACTGTACCGGAGCCTACCAAAACTATAATGATGCGTATCTTGCAGCAGTAGAAAGCCTGGAAAGCGGCAAAGCCTTTGCCGCACTGAAGAAACTGCAGGATATGCAGTAAGCAACAGATCAGAACAGCAGTTTTGCCCTATGGCCTCAACTGCAACACAACACAATATAGAGGTATGACAATCTTAGATACTATTATTGAGCACAAACGGCAGGAAGTAGCACAACGAAAAAAAACGACTCCGGTAACAGCTTTGGAGCAGTCTCCTTTTTTTAACCGGCAAACTCTCTCCCTGAAACAGTTTTTGCTGGATCCGGCTAAAACGGGTATCATCGCCGAATTCAAAAGACGATCGCCTTCTAAAGGCTGGATCAAAGAAGGGGCCGATCCGGTTGAGATAACAGGTGGATACTGCAAACATGGGGCATCCGGACTATCGGTACTCACCGATGAAAAATTTTTCGGTGGGGCCACAAGAGATCTTCAACAGGCCAGGATACACCAAATCCCTATTCTCCGAAAGGATTTTATGATCGACAGCTATCAGTTGACAGAAGCAAAGAGCATGGGCGCTGATGTAATATTGCTGATAGCAGCAAACCTTACACCAGCAGAAGTACTAAACCTGGCAGGTGCAGCAAAAAATCTGGGACTGGAAGTGTTGCTGGAAATACACAATGAAGAGGAACTGGAGCACATCTGTGATGCTGTAGATATGGTGGGAGTGAACAATCGCAACCTGAAAAATTTTGAAGTAAGTATTCAAACATCCATAAGGCTGAGCAGGCAGATCCCCGCCGATAAAATTAAAATATCAGAAAGCGGCATCAGCAATGTGGATACCATTCGGGAGCTGCAGCAACATGGATACCATGGCTTTTTGATTGGAGAAAATTTTATGAAAACCCCTGACCCATCGATTGCCTTTGCCGCATTTGTAGAGCAACTTAAACGCTGACAGTATGCGAATCAAAGTATGCGGAATGACGCAGATAAAACAGGTGCACGCCCTGGAAGAAGCGGGCATCGATTTTGCCGGCTTTATATTCTACCACAAGTCGCCCCGGTACGTGGTAGGTAAAATACAGCCGGAAGATCTTGCAAAGTCAAAACTGAAGATCAATAAGGTGGGCGTATTCGTAAATGCCTCTTACGATGAGGTGATGCAATACGTAGAAGAATATGGGTTATATATGGTGCAGTTGCATGGCGACGAGTCACCGCGGTTTTGCGAAAAGCTAAGCGAACAGGTTCCGGTGATCAAAGTTTTCCGGATAAAAGAAGGTGACAATATCGACTGGAAAATCAGGGAGTTTCACAACGTAAGCGACCTGTACCTATTCGACACAGATTGGGCCAACTACGGCGGCAGCGGAAAAAAATTCAACTGGAACATCCTTGCAGAAGCACAAATACGCAAACCGTTTTTACTAAGTGGCGGCATCGGACTTGAAGAGATAGAGAATGTCCGGTCGTTTGCCGAAGGAAAGCACCAGCAGCAACTGTTTGCAGTAGATGTCAACAGTATGTTCGAGACCAGTCCGGGCGTAAAAGATATGGAGAAGATAAGACAGTTTGCTGCGGATTTGAGATAACGGGTAACCGCCGCAGGCGGAGAAGATCATAAAAAATCCGAAGTTGGAAACTTCGGATAGCAAAAAATAGCAAACAAAGCGGCTGTTCGAAGTCTCTGACTTCGTAACTTATATGTTCTTCAAAGTCTTCAAACTTTGTGATTTTGTCATTTAAACCTTACGATATGAAAAGCACAATGTTCAAAAATGGCTATGTAATCAGAGATCAGTATGCCACTCATTTTA
Organism: Agriterribacter sp.; assembly: GCA_037190905.1. Lineage (GTDB taxonomy): Bacteria > Bacteroidota > Bacteroidia > Chitinophagales > Chitinophagaceae > Agriterribacter. The sequence continues at coordinate 562,700 of JBBCKG010000003.1, forward strand.
TGACTTTTACGGTCTGTGGATGGATAGACCTCTTTACCAGAAGAACATACAAAGACATTTTCATCGATTCTATGCAGTATTGTCGAAAAAATAAGGGTTTGGTCGTCAACGCCTTCGTGATCATGAGTAACCATATACACGTAATGGCGAGAGCTACATCGCATCAATGCACTTTAAGCGATATCGTTCGTGATTTAAAGAAGTATACACACAAAGCAATGATGGAGATTATCCACAGCAATCAGGAAAGCAGAAGATTATGGATGCTGCACCAATTCAGGTATTATGGAAATAGAAACAGCAAAAATGAAACATACCAGATTTGGACCAACAACAATCATCCGGAGGAATGTTTTAGTGACAAATTCACTCAAACGAAGCTAGACTACATACACAACAATCCCGTTAAAGCTGGCATTGTTTTAAACCCGGAGGACTATCTTTATTCAAGTGCGGCTAACTATGCAGGGAAAAAAGGAATTATGGATGTGGAAGTTATATAGAACCGCCGCAGGCGGGGAAGAACATAAAAGATCCGAAGTTGTAAACTCCGGATAGCAAACATGGAAAGTATAGCGGAGGTCGCTGTTCGAAGTCTCCGACTTCGTAACAACTATGTTCTTCAAAGTTTTAGAACTTTGCCAAAGGCACAAATAAGAAATATGATCAATAGAAATATAACACTGGCACAATACCGGGGCACTTTTCAGCAGCCTGATATTTTTGGATACTACGGCAGCTTCGGCGGCGCATTTATACCGGAGATGCTGCACCCCAATGTAGAAGAACTGAAAGCTGAATACCTGAATATCATTTACGATGAAGGTTTTCAAAAAGAATTCCGGAGTTTGCTGAAAGACTATGTCGGTCGGCCTTCTCCTTTGTATCTGGCGAAAAGACTGAGTAAAAAGCACGGCGCCTCGATTTTTTTGAAACGGGAAGACCTGAACCACACCGGTGCCCATAAAATCAACAATACGATTGGACAGATTTTACTGGCCAGGCGCCTCGGTAAACACCGGATCATCGCTGAAACAGGCGCAGGACAACATGGCGTAGCTACAGCCACCGTTTGTGCCTTGATGGATATGCAATGCGTGGTGTATATGGGGGCCAAAGATATCGAAAGACAAGCGCCTAATGTGGCACGTATGAAAATGCTGGGCGCTACGGTAGTACCCGCCACCAGCGGCAGCAAAACACTCAAAGACGCTACCAACGAGGCCATCCGCGACTGGATCAATCACCCCGCCGATACCCATTATATCATAGGCTCGGTAGTTGGGCCGCACCCCTACCCCGATATGGTAGCCCGTTTTCAAAGCGTGATCAGTGAAGAAATCAAATGGCAGTTGAAAGAGCATACCGGCAATGAGTTGCCTACACATGTAGTAGCCTGCGTAGGGGGAGGCAGCAACGCTGCCGGTGCATTCTATCATTACCTGGAGGAATTTGCTGTACAACTGGTGGCGGTGGAGGCTGCCGGCGAAGGCGTACAAAGTGGAAGAAGCGCCGCTACCACGCAACTGGGTAAACCGGGTATTCTGCATGGCAGCAAAAGTCTGCTGATGCAAACAACCGACGGGCAGGTCGTAGAGCCTCACAGTATTTCTGCCGGTCTTGATTACCCCGGCATTGGTCCGCTACATGCCCACCTGTTCGAATCGGGCAGGGGAATATTCCTGAACGCCACTGATGCGCAGGCCCTGGAAGCCGCTTTCGAACTCACCAGACTCGAAGGTATCATCCCGGCCCTGGAAAGCGCTCACGCCCTGGCCGGGCTCAACCAGTTGAAACTAACGGAAAAAGATACCGTAGTAGTTTGCCTGAGCGGACGGGGTGATAAAGACATGGACACTTATATGGCAGCTATGGATGAAACGAATGATGCTACCTGAATAAGACATAAGAAAATGCTTCCCATCAAAAGAGGGAGGCTTATATAAGAGTTTCATGCAAAGAGCGCAGAGCAAAACGCAAAGATTGAGGTTGTTTACGGCATTAGCACTTATGGCGGATTTGTGTGGAGTAGGATATCGGGAAATGATTACCATCAAAAGAGGGAGGCTTGGATAAAGGTTTCAAGCAAAGAGCGCAGAGCAAAACGCAAAGGTTGAGGCTGTTTACGGTATTAGCACTTATGGCGGATTTGTGTGGAATAGGATATCGGGAAACGCTTCCCATCAAAAGCGGGAGGCTTATATAAAAGTTTCAAGCAAAGAGCGCAGAGTAAAACGAAAAGGTCAGGGTTGTTGGTGGTATTGGTTCAACTAAAAAAATACGCAGATTTTATGCAGGAAGGACGATTAAAAAGACTATTTAAGCAAAAACAGCAGCAGGTGCTGAATATTTACTGTACCGCCGGATTTCCAGAATTAGACAGTACGCTCCGGGTCATGAAGGCGCTACAGGCACACGGGGCCGACATCATTGAACTGGGTATCCCCTACAGCGACCCCCTGGCCGACGGTCCTGTGATTCAGGAAAGCGGTGGCATTGCGTTGCAAAACGGGATGTCTGTAAAGGCGTTGTTTACACAATTGAAAAACATGCGGGATATACAAGGCGACTATGCCGCGAAGATTACCGTACCCGTCATCCTGATGGGCTATCTGAATCCGGTACTGCAATACGGATTCGAAAAATTTTGCTCAGACGCTGCTGCAGTGGGAGTTGACGGGCTCATTCTGCCTGATATACCCATCCGGGAATATGAAACCGAATACGGACCGATCATGAAGAAATACGGGCTGGAATTCATATTTCTGGTAACACCAGAAACGAGCGAAGAACGCATCCGCAAGATAGATGCACTCTCTAACGGCTTTATATATGCCGTATCTTCTTCCTCTACTACCGGAGCAAACAAAGATTTCTCCGCGGTAGAAGCTTACCTGAAAAGACTACAGAACATGCAACTCAACAACCCCGTATTGGTGGGCTTTGGCATCAGGGATAAGGCTACATTTACCGCCGCCTGTGCGTATGCCAACGGTGCCATTATCGGCAGTGCGTATATAAAGGCCTTGCAACAAGGCGGTGATATAGAAATAACCACCCGTTCTTTTTTACAAAGTATCTTACAGTAACGGGGTTGAGGGTCTTCGAATTCAGCTTAAAATATTCATACAATGAATCTGGTAATCATAAAATACAATGCGGGAAACATTCAATCGGTACTGTATGCGCTGGAACGCATCGGTGTAACCGCAACCGTTACAGACGATGTTGATATTATACGGGCTGCAGATAAGATTATTTTCCCGGGGGTGGGCGAAGCCAGCAGCGCGATGCGGTATCTCAAAGAACGGGGGCTGGATACTGTGATCAAAAATCTGACGCAACCCGTGCTGGGCATCTGCCTGGGTATGCAGTTGATGTGCCGCTACTCCGAAGAAAACCAGACTACCTGCCTGGGCATTTTTGATGAAGACGTCCGTTTTTTTGGCGCCGCGGCTCAAACCCCGCATGCCGTTAAAATCCCACAGATCGGATGGAATACCATTTATAATACCCGCACCAGCCTGTTTCACGACCTCCCCCCTAAGGTATATACATATTTTGTACACAGCTACTATGCGGCTTTAGGCGAGCACACCATCGCTACTACGGATTATATTATTCCTTATAGCTCAGCGCTGCATAAAAACAATTTTTATGGCACCCAGTTTCACCCCGAAAAAAGTGCATCCGCGGGAGAGCAAATACTCAGAAACTTTATGGAGCTGATTGATTAACATAACAGGTGGAGAGTATAACAGCCGGGAATAACGCTCTGTTAACTTTTAACCCAGATAATCATGATAAAAATATTATCAGCAGTAGTAGTTTGTCTCACGCTATCGCATTTACACACGCTTGCTCAAACGGGCAGCCCCGCCGAACCCGTTCGTTACATTGGCGGTGTAACCATCGATCCGAGCGTGCACGAAGGGAGGCTGCGATGGGCCGTAGGCGTTGAGAATATACAGGTAACACGCGCCAATCGCTTCAACGATCAGATCAATGCTGATTCGGGCTGGACTTACAACCATGCGCCTTTTCTGGCTTACTGGAACAATAATTTCTACCTGTCTTATCTCAGCAACCCTGTGGATGAACATATTGCACCGGGTCAAACCCTGCTGGTTTCGTCGAAAGACGGCAGACACTGGGATACGCCCCGCATCCTGTTTCCGCCTTACCAGGCACCCCCGGGCGTGAAAATACCGGAAGGATACGATGGCTACATGATGCACCAACGCATGGGATTCTACGTAGCCCCCAACGACCGGCTCCTGGCCCTGGCTTTCTACGGACATACAGAAAACCCTTTTCAGAAAGGCGGCATCGGAAGAGTAGTGCGGGAAATATACAAAGATGGAAGCTGGGGACCTGTTTATTTTATTAAATACGAAACCCATGCCTCCTGGAATGAAAGCAATACCAGTTATCCTTTTTACACCCGATCTCAGGACACCGGATTTGTGAATGCCTGCAATGCCCTGCTAAACAACCGGCTCATGACCCTGCAATGGAAAGATGAAGACAACGAAAACGAGAAAATGTTCCGCAACAATATCGAAAACGATCGTTTATCTGCTTTTTCCTATTTCCGGCGGAAAGATGGGAAACTGGTGGGACTGTGGAAAAAATCAAAAGCAGCTATTTCGGGAGATGGCGGATATACGTTTTCCGAACCCGTAAAAGTACCGACGCTGCTGATGTCGGGTGGAAAAAACTGGGGGCAGAATACCGAAGACGGAAGAACAGCAATGGTATACAATCCGATCGAATCTTCGGAATACCGATACCCGCTGATTGCTGTGACCAGCGACGACGGCATCATATTCGACAACATGGTACTCGTGCAGGGAGAAGTGCCACCCAGAAGATTTTACGGCAGATGGAAAGACTTTGGCCCTTGTTATACACGCGGCATCATGGAAGGCAACGGCAACCCACCGGGCAACGATATGTGGCTGGTGTACAGCATGAATAAAGAAGATATGTGGATCAGCCGTGTACCCTTACCCGTAAAGCACGCCGTTGCAGGCCCGGTTAACGACCGATTTGATAACCTATCAGCCGGTGAGGCCATACCGGAATGGATCATCCATTCTCCGGCCTGGGCGCCGGTATCTGTATCCGCCTTCCCCTCCCCTGCCAATAAAAGTCTCCGGCTACAGGATGAAGACCCCTATGATTATGCCCGTGCCATCAGGGTGTTTGAAGAGTCTACACAAGCTGTGCTATCGTTTCGGGTTTTTCCTGAGCAAAACAACCATGGGGAATGCTCTATAGATATTACCGACCAGTATGGAAACAGACCGGTAAGAATCGTTTTCGACAACCAGGGTCGCATCACCGCCAACAATGGCAGCCGGCAGATTGTGGTTGGCGATTATACGCCTGGAAAATGGTATGATGTAAGTATTGAGATCAATGCTTCTCCCTACGGAAGTTTCGATCTTACCCTGAACGACCGAAAAGTAGTGAAAGGTGCTCAACTTGCGGAAGCCGTAAAATCGGTGGAGCGCCTTTCGTTCCGGACAGGCCCCTACAGAGATCTTCCGCATCGTACCACGCCCAATGAAACACCGGAACCCCCTCTGCCAGGCGCCGACCAAAAAGTACCCAAAGCGGTGTTTTATATTGACGATGTGAAAATAGCAGGTACCCGATAATTATACGCGGCAGGAATTCTTCCGTACTGCAAAACTCAAGTACTGCAAACCTGATACCGTATATGGCAGAATGTTTTTGAAAATACGGCTATTCTACTGTAAAACTAAAAGTAGCACTGCCACAGTGCCCCTCTTCCGTTATGCCTTGCACCACACCAGTATACTCACCGGGTACATCACCCGTATAAAAGATGAACTCTGCTGTATTGTTCTTACCTGGTGCAATATCAGGATTCCAATACAGCAGGTTGCGGTAGTCAGCCAGTTTGCTCTGCTGTTCCTCCGTGGTTTCATACACCGGCGAATAAAACTCCCGATGCAACTGCAACCCGTCGTAGTCCAACACCACGGCGCCGGGATTCATTTCGTAATCCTCCATATTCCCCTTATAAGTAATAAAGTCGGCAATACCCGAAAACACCGCTGCTCCGTAATAATAATTCCCTCTCAATACGTCGAGCCGCTTAACTTTAAGGGGGTCGTAGGCGATAATCCGGTTCATTTCCAGTACGGGCACTCCATCCAGCAGCACCAATGGATTATCCCTCAGCAGTGTGTTAGACAGAGGGTCTATGATCCTTAAACGGTAGTTCTTGCCGGACCGCCCCACCACTATACCCACCACATACTCCCGCAGCACTTCTTCCATAGTAGTAAATCTTGTATAATGATCCAACAGGTAGCTTTCGTCGGGCTTTCCGTAAAAACGGGAAGTATCCACTACACCCGGATACATGAGCTCCTTCAGGCGATCTTCCCCAAACTTCCGTACAATCTGTGCATGAATACTACTGGTAGTGAGGGCATCGGCCTTATCTTCCGTGAGTTGAAAGTTTAGTACTTTTTCAGAAGAAAAAGCATCTGCAAACGGCGATACTATATCAATGTTGTAAGATTGTTCTCCGGCATTGTCCATCTCCGCTATCAACTCTCCCCTGCCATAAACATCTCTGGTATAAAACACCAACTGACCGTTCTTATCCGATTCGGCTGTATAAAATTTGGCATGTGCGCCGGGGAAGGAAAGGAAAACAAGCGACCCGGGTAGTGCCCGCCCTGTACCAGCGGCTGTTATTTTTCCGGTAAGAATATGTCCGTCTATTTCCGGCAGCCAGTTGAAAGCCGGCGGTTCTCCCTGACGGATGTTGCGCCAGTCGAACCTTCTCCAACCGTGGGTGAGCATCAGGTTATCCAGCGCTGTGCCTGCGCTATCGGGCACTGCTGAAAAATACCAGCCGGGCGACTCCACCCTGCCTTTCAACTCGCTGCTCAGCCATAAATAACTGTTGATATCAAAGGGCTCCGTATTCTGCAGCGAATCATTTCGGTACACCGCCATCGATAAGTTGCCCGCATCCGCAGTACGCAATGAAACGGCTATTTTTTTTCTTTGCCCGTATACTTTCTGCGATACACCAGCCTCTATCTGAAGCTGGTCAGGAATGTTCGAAAAATACAGCCGTTCGCATACGGGTCGCCGTTGACTGTCGAATATGGTAATATGCGATACGCCATCACCAAGCCTGCTCCTATCAAGCGGCATTTGCGCATACCCGTTATGCAGCGATAACCGCCTGGCATCTTTCACAATACCACGGGTGTGAACAAGCACGTATACATAGTCAGCCTGCACGCCCTTCACCTGCACCGATACCTGCGCGCCGGAATTTGTTGCCCGCAATTGCATAACATATCCATTGTCATCTGGCAACGGCAACTCTTTTTGAAACTGCAACCCATCCGGCATGGTAATATAAGCGGTATATTTCCCCGAAACGCCGGGATTCATCGTAAAACGACCTATTCCAAACCGATAAGGTGACAAATGCGCTACGGTATCGTTATTGGTATCGACCACTACAGCATGAAAACTATGTACGCCTTTTCCTTTTCCGTCTGTGAGCTTAAACGCCACCGTTGAACTGACTCCCCTCACCAGCCTGCCCCCCTCCGGAAAAAACTGCATATCATACATCACCGAGGTATCCGGCGGCAGCAATGGTAATGGTGATGAAGTGTTGACGATGGTGATCTCTTTTTCAAAAAAGAACGCTGCTTCAAAATTTTTCATCCACGCAGTATAGGCGCGAAGCTTATAATTACCGGAAGGAAACTCTGAAGAAAGATAGAATGAACCTTTACCTGCACCATCCTTCATTCCGATTTTTTCCTGCAAAACCGGGCGGTTTTCCTCATCCAGCACTTCCACGTAGGCCACCCTGCTCGACCCGGCAGGCCGGTTATCCGGATGGCTCACCAGGTAAGCTTTGAACCATACAATTTCCCCGGCTATGTAAAAATTTCTGTCTGTATGCAAAAATATTTTCTCCGTAAGAGCATGTTCTGTATATCGTACAAATTGGTCCCGAATCGATTCTACTTCCTGCGCTGTACCCTGCATGCCCCACCCGATTAATGTGATCAACAACAGACCTGCAGACAGACAACTTTTAGACAATGATTTCCTGTTCATAATAGGCTTTGCTTATCAGGGCCAAAAATCCGGTTTAACATTCGTTCCTCTGAGCGTACAATCCATACAATAAGAGGAAGAAGCGGTATAATGAGTGGTAGTAAATGATCCTAAAGAACTTATAGGTATCATTGAACCATGCGCGAACGCCGCATAAATATCCTCTGCATTATTTTCAATGGTGTCTATAGTGCACGACATATTGAATCTCCAGTTCGTAACCTCTCCTCTTGATATGAAAATTCTGCGATCCCTGACATTGCTCACATACACATACCCTATCACTATTTCAGCCGGATCTGTATTACACACAATATTTCCCTGGTCTGTGGTAGGCATGGGGTCGAAGATGGTACCCATAGACTCTGTACTTTTCTTCATTTTTTCAAGGTATGCATAAGCGTTTTTACTCAATACCCGCTGTTTAACGTAAATGCTGTAACGGCTGCTGAGCTTCCAGGAGTTGTTCTCTATCATTGTAAGCGGTGCGCGGTAAATAATGTCTTCACTCAATTTAGCAGAAGATCCTATCAGAATCGCAGACGAGGTATATTGCTGCCAGCAGCGGTACATTTTTTCAGCATCCATACGGGGTAACATACGACCGTCAACGTACTCGAAAGACGACATATAAGCTGAGAAAAACTCCCAGGTTTCTTGAAAATCCCAGGCATAGTAACGCGACTCATTAGAAGGGTCGTGGGTATTAACATAAATATGCACCCCATCGTCTTCACGTACCCAATTCACACTGTCTATATCCGGCGTTTGCTTTACCTCTTCAAAAGAAGAAGTATACGACTTTCCCCCTGCGGTTTCTATTTGCAGGCGATACCGGTTGTTTTCATCGAGCACAAAGGGCCCTCCCTTGTAAGTACCGGGGGCTTCCTCATAGAGCGGCGATATGTCTCCATTTTGATTTTCTACCCATACCCTGGCACCAGACTCTGGCATATTTTCCCACCACCCTTCCGTAGAACTGGTTCTGCTGAGCATAATCCTGGTGGTGTCATATCCTGCATCTATGAACCCTTCCACCACAAGGTGATTTTTATCGGTGAGAGCAGGCGGAAGCGGGTACTCATCCTTACAACCCATTATAGCTATTGCTATGCAGCATAGCATCCAGACTTTTTTGTAAGAGGTAATATCCATTCGGTTAAAACTTGATATTAAGGTTTACATACGGTATAGCAGCACCAAATATTGATAAGCGATACCCGTTTATCACGCCATTTTCTGATACAAAGTAAACAGAGTATGGATTTTTTCTGCCCAGCAGGTTGTAAAAACCAAAAGTCCAGGAAGTATGCACTTTCTGTTTCAGCCGATGATTGGGCTCTATATTCATAGAAACGTCCATCCTGAAATAATCAGGTATCCTGTGTGCATTTCTGTCGGAATATAAAGCCCGTACGCTTCCCTGATAGTAATAACGTCCTATAGGCACGGTGATGGGGCGACCGGTACTATAGGTAGTATTCAGCGAAAAACTAAAACGATGCGAAAGCCGGTAATTACCTACCAGTGTAAAGTCATGCGGCTTATCGTAATTGGCCGGGTAGTAGTTGCCGCTGTTAACCACATCACCCGCGTCAGTGGCATCCATTTTAAGAAACGTGCGCGACCACGTATAGCTTACCCATCCGTTCAGCTTGCCGGTAAGCTTTTTTACCATCAATTCAACACCGTAAGCCTTACCTGTGGTATTCATCACATCGGTTTCAATATGCTGGTTCAATACCAGTACCGCCCCGCTTTTAAAATCCAGATAGTCCTTGATGCGCTTGTAATAAGTTTCCACAGATGCCTCCACAGTATTGTCGCGAAAGTTTTTGTACCAACCTATAGAAAACTGATCGCCCGTTTGCGGACGTATGTTCGGATCACTCAGTTTCCATACGTCCGTAGGAGCAATAGCTGTAGTGTTAGACAGCATATGAATATATTGCCTCAATGAATTGTATCCCGCTTTCACTGATAAGTCGGGGGTGAGGGCATACCGTAAAGACAACCGGTATTCCGGACCATGATAATTATGGATAAATTTTCCGCTGGCGAATTTGGAGGTATCTGTAATATTATCTGTTATACGGGGTGCGCCCGGGGTATAACGGTAAACCTCATTGGGCCCCATAAAATTGTACAACGAATAGCGGATACCGGCCTGCAGCGAGAGTTCAGGCGTAATGTTGAATTTTTCGGTCAGGTATACAGCGCTTTCCAATGCCTGTTCATTGCGCAGTATGTCTGACACCACCAGCGACTCTTCTCCTCTCGGCGTAAATGCACCTGGTTTCAACTGGTAATAGGTAGAAGCCAGCCCGAAATCAAGCGTATGCTTTGAGTTGAGAAAATAATTAAAATGCAACTTCAGGTTAGACTGACGAATATTGAAGCGCATGGTGTATGCATTCACCGGATTTTTTTCGCTGTAAATTTTGTAATCGTAGTGATCCTGCCCCACCGTAAGCAGACTGTACATTTTATTGCTGAATACATGCTTCCATTTCAACGATATATTCTTGTTGCCATAGCCATACGTAGTATCACTGTTCAGGTTAAAAAAATCACTGCTGATGTAGCCGGTCAGATACAGGTCGTTTTTAGGATTGATGTTGTGGCTGATGAGCAGGTTGGCATCGTAAAAAGAGGCTTTGCTGTTGCGATACTCCTGCGGCAGGCGTTTCAGAAGCCAGTTGGCGTATGTGCTTCGGCCACCCACTATAAAAGAAGATTTATCTTTGATGAGCGGCCCCTCCAACGTCAGACGGCTGGTCAGCAACCCCACTCCCGCAGTTCCGGAAATCTGTTTTTTATTGCCCTCCCTGCTTACAATATCCAGTACCGACGACAGGCGCCCTCCATATTTTGCCGGGATGCTGCTTTTGTATAGCTCAAGGCTACTTACTACATCCGGATTGAAAGCCGAGAAAAACCCGAAGAAATGCGAGGGGTTATAAATAGTGGCGTCGTTAAACAGTATCAGGTTCTGATCGGCCGACCCGCCGCGCACATTAAATCCCGTGCTGGCTTCTCCAACCGTTTGCACCCCCGGCAGCGCCTGCACCACCTTCAGCACGTCGGCTTCTCCGAAAGCTACCGGTATCTGGCGGATCGTTCTGATGTCTACCTTATCCACCCCCATATGCATATTGTTGATATTAGAGGCTTTCTGGGCCGAGATCACCACCGTTTTCAGCGATAGTATGAAATCGCGCATCTCAATATCCAGCAACCCATCGCCGTACAACATAATGTTGCGCCAGGTATCGCGCTTTCCAAGGCTCTGTATACTTACGAGGTGCCTTCCTTTAGGCAGGGTAATGGAGTAATAACCAAACCTGTCGCTGGTCACCGATATTTTCAGCTTCTCCACAAACAGGGAAGCGCCGGGAATCGGTTCTCCGGTAGTAACGTCACGGATATACCCGGCCATTTTTGCAACCCCGGCCTCAATTTGGCGGGTTCGCACGCCAATTTCAAACAGTTTGTTTTCCAGCGTAGCCATCTGCGATTTGGTATCGTCTTCCAGAAACGATACTACGGTAGCATATCGGCTTGCCCCACTGTCTGCCCCCGTTCCTCCGGTAAAGAACCCTTCCGGCAATCTGGTGACAAGCGGAGCCGTTTTGAGTATAAACACCGCGCCTTTATAGATGGTAATACTATAGTCGGTTCCTTCAAAAGCGGTTTGCAACACCTGGTCTAACGGCTGATTCTGTATAGTTAGGTCTACCCGAACGCTGTCGAACGCTGTGGTGTCGTAATAATAACGGTATCCGGTATTCGCTTCCAGGCTTGCTATAAATTCAGAAGCCTTCATATTATCGAACCTTCCCGTCACAACAGGCAGGTCTTGTGCCGACAGACGGACAAAGGATAGCAGCAAAATGACTGCAAACAGGCACTTAACGGGCCGCATCGTTTTCATCGCCATGTGTCCGATGCCTCCACCATCGTTTTAATAGCCCGCTCGCGATGGGCCCTGAATTTTTGTATCTTATGTGCACGCAAAGCCTCGCCGAGCCGTTTTTTGTTTCCCAGCAGTTTCATTACCGAAGCTTTACTCCGAACCAAGTGAAACTCACCGTCTTTGTGGATATAATAGCGATCTTCGGGAAGCACTATTTTCTGAACCTGCATGTGCTCAATCTCCTCGTGTATCAGTTTCCGGCGCCTTACATACAACTTCAGAGCGTTGCCTTCATATACTTTATCATAAAAACCGGGAGACAGGCCATCTTCTGCGCCTAGGTGTTCAAAGTAATGCCCGTTTATTTCAAACCATTCTACTTTATCTTTCACCAACTGAATCAGAAATACACCGTTAAAATGCTGCACAATGAGTTCTTCCGCTACAAGATCCAGCAGCATCGGTATATTATCATGCGTAACCTGGTTGTAACGAACAGCACCCGGCACCGTTGCCGTACTGTCGAAAAATACATGTCCCTCTTTTAAAAGACGGGTATAATCCACATAATGCCGCCCGTTGTATATACCAGACTGGTTTTTCTGAGAATCGTACCATTTTTTATACAGCAAATCCTGCTGGCGTTCCGTTATATCTGCCTGATCCTGCGCAACAAGATACGCACCGCCGGCAGACAGTAAAATAGATATCCCTAAAAAGCAGCATCGCAAGGAAAACAGCATCATATGCAAGGTATCAGGAATGATGTGGACAATAATCTCTCCGACAACAAAAACGCTAAAAACGTTGTATCTGTATTTATTTTATACAACAATTTTATGAATTATATTTTAATAATCCGCAGATAATTGTTGAAAGAATACCTTTGAGACGAATTCAGACGAATTCAGATCAATTCTATTGTACCGGCAAAGGGTATCTGTACATTATTAGTATGGCAATGTTGGCAGGATATATTCTATTTGCGCTGGCAGGTATTTGCCTGGGGCTTATCGGAAGCGGAGGGTCGATCCTAACCGTACCGATCATGGTATATCTTTTTCACCTCGACCCCGCTATCGCCACATCGTACTCCTTATTCATTGTAGGAATAACCAGTATGAACGGTGCTATACTGAACTACTTAAAAGGCAATACACGAATGTCGCTGGCTTTACCGCTGGGGTTCATTTCTCCCCTTACGGTTTTTATTATACGCAGATTTATATTTCCCCGCATACCAGATCATATCATGTATATAGGTAGATGGGAAATCACCCGCTCCCTGCTCATCATGGTACCCTTCGCCCTACTCATGTTTATTTCTGCACTGTCTATGCTAAGCAAACAACAGCCCGCCTCTACTGCCCGTATTCGCGGTCGCAAACAATACCTGTCCCTCGCCGTATTCGGTGTTGGTATCGGCTGTATCACCGGATTTTTAGGATCGGGAGGCGGGTTCATCATCGTACCCGCACTGGTAGTTGCCTTGAAGGTACCCATGAAAGAAGCGGTAGGCACTTCATTGCTGATCATAGCCGTTAATTCGCTGATCGGCTTTTCAGGCGATATCGGCCACTATGCATTTAACTGGCCGTTTCTATTGTCTGTTACCGGGCTGAGCATTGCGGGTATCTTCGCTGGTAATCGCCTGAGCAGCCGTATTCCGCCGCACAAGCTTAAAACTGCGTTTGGGTGGTTTATACTCGTAATGGGATTGTATATTATCGTAAAGGAAACACTTATTTAGCTTTGCCTGTAAACCTTCAGTAGCCCCTGCCATATTCTCTCACTTTTAAAATTATCCTGCACAAACGCTCTGCCACTTCTGCCCATTTGTTGCCGGAGGAGTGGATCTTGTACCAAACGCTCCAATGCATCTGTCAACGCACCCACCTTCCCTTTTTCAAAAAGTATACCGGTCTCTCCGTTTACCAGCGCATCTCTGCAACCAGGTATATCGGCAGCTACTACCGGCAGCTCCATTGCCGACGCTTCCAGCAACACGTTCCCCAGCCCCTCCCGCAGGGAAGGCAACACCAGCATGTCCATCAAACAATATGCTGGTCGCACATCACGCAGCATACCGGTGCAGTATACCCCTTCAGTGTTGTATAATCTTTCGCTGATGACTGCCGAACCTGCTGCATCCGCTTCCACCGGGCCTACCACCAGCAATTGTACCCTTGGATGCTTCGTTCTTAACCGGGCAAAAGCATCGAGCAATATGTCAACGCCCTTATCTCTGGATATACGTCCTGTAAAGCCAATGGTTATTTGCTCCGGCATATTCAAATCTGCCCTGAGCTGCTGTGAAGGTTCCTGCAGCGGGTGGGCACCCGAAAAAAACAGGGTATCTACTCCATTGCAACTACCGTTTTCGATGACCAAACCCTTTCCCGGTTTCAATATACCCCTTTGTTCCGCATGACGCTTCAGAGAGGGACTCACTACGATCACCCTTTGCGCAATGCGGCAGCAGATGCGCTCCGTGCTACTGATGAGTAAGCGGCGCATACCGGTTTGTGTATCGGAATACAATCCATGCAAGGTGAACAGCTTCCGCTGTATACCGGCAAGCCAGCAGGCGACCATGATCAGGAAACCAGATTTGGGATTACCGGCGTTTACAATATCCGGCTTTTCATTACGCAGTAGCCGAACGATCCGCCCCAGCAATATGATGTCAGACAACGGTGCGATTCTTTTGGAAAAATCCAGTTCCACCAATCGCGCTCCTTCATCCGATGCGAGACTTCTGATGGCTTCTCCCGGCCCGCTGATGATGATAACAGAAAAACCCTGCTGTACCAAAAACCTTACCTGACCTTTCAGGAAACCTGCGCAGTAAGAACTCGAAACACCCAATACAATCTTCGGCATGCGGTTGTCAGGATTTAAATAAACGATTGATCACGAACCCATTTATTGCACACTTAGTCGGCCAGCCAAACGAATAGGTACTTATCGTTGCAATACGAAATACTGCTCTCATTAACCTACAATCGTCTATTTTAGCAGAATAAACAAATCGTGACTGTCTTTCTGCAAATATCGTTTGGACTATTGTATTTAACCATACTGATTTTCCTACTTATCAGAGTGGATGCAAAAAATAACCACCCGGCCGGCTCCTTCAAAATAGGCGTCGCCTTTCTGGTAAAGGTTATTGCAGCATTCAGTTACGGTTATGTATATGCTCACTTTCTGCCGGTGAGTGATAGCTGGACGCTCTTTAATACATCCCTCCGTGAATACGATACATTGCTGCATAATCCTTCCGCTTTCTTTTCGATGGATTTGAGCCTCAGCGACCCCACCGAGCTGTTTTCCAACGATAGTGATGCAGGCTGGAACAATACAGACGACAACCTGTTTATAAAGATTCTCGCATTATTGAACCTGCTATCAGGCGGCAACTACTACCTCACAGCATTGTTGTTTTCTTTTTTTTCCTTTTGGGGACTCTATCAGGTATTTACCGTTTGCACCCGCCATTACCCCGGCACTGCAACGCCTGCTTTTCTGTTGCTCTTCTTTATACCATCGGGGCTTTTCTGGAACAGCGGACTGCACAAAGACGGCCTGATCGTTTTTTTCACGGGCATGGCAATAGCCGCAGCCGACAAACTACTGCGCCGTGAAAAGGCAGCAATGTCGGCTGCGATCATGCTGGGCTCACTGTGCCTGCTGTTTTTGTTCAGATCGGTAAATGCACTGCTGCTTGTGCCAGCCATAGCCGCCTGGATACTGGCCATTCGGACACGGGTTCATACCCCCGCTGCCTTTACCATCACCTATTTAGCTGCCATCGGCTGTTTTTTTTTGACGCACTACCTGCCGGATGCCTATAACCTTCCGCTGAAGCTTACAGAAAAACAGCACGATTTTCTGACGTTAGCAGGTAACTCGCGGCTACCACTTACCCCGCTCACACCCGATTTGACGGGCTATCTGCGGGTGCTGCCCCAGGCCCTCAACCATGTTTTTTTACGACCTTATTTTACCGAAATAGCAGGCTCTCTGCAATGGATGGCTTTTATCGAAAACAGCAGCATCCTCCTCCTCGCCGGATGGGCGTTTGTGCGCCATCGCCACAACCTGGGGCGAACGATATACTCCGCATTCCCTATGTTTTTGCTGTGCCTTTCATTATCCATGTTGGTGACAATAGGACTCACGGTACCATTTACCGGCGCCATCGTACGATACAAAGCGCTTTACATTCAATTGCTATTGGTGTCATGCATTATTCCGATAAGGAATAAATGAATTAGATAAAAATACTATATAATATATTTTCTAATCTTTCTGAATATTATCGATATTTTTTTCAAAAAAATTGATAATTATTTTTTGATTATATTACAAAATACTAGTTTCGTGTTCGATTTGCCTCTCTTTGAATAGAATTATTTATATTAAAATTTTAATTAAATGGAATCACTAAGGTTTAATGCTTTAAACGCGCTTGCTCATGGAAAAGCTATTCATGTAGAAGGCGCCAAAAAGGTGACGGGTATTTTTGGAGAAAACGTTTTTACACTGAAAGTAGCCCGGGAATACCTGAGCGATGAGGCATATAAAAGCCTGGTGGCTTCTATCCGTACGGGAAAAAAAATAGATCGCAGCATGGGCAACCAGATCGGCGCCGGCATGCGACACTGGGCTGAATCCAAAGGCGTTACACACTTTACACACTGGTTTCAGCCGCTGACCGATACCACTGCTGAAAAGCACGATTCTTTTTTTACCCTGAAAGGCGATGGTACCCCTATAGAGGAGTTTGATGGTGCGGCTTTGATTCAACAGGAACCGGATGCGTCGTCGTTTCCTTCCGGCGGGTTGCGCGCCACCTTCGAGGCCCGTGGTTATACTGCCTGGGACCCTACTTCTCCGGCGTTCATCATGAACATAGGCGATGCCAACACACTTTGCCTCCCCACTATATTTGTATCTTATACAGGCGAATCGCTTGATACCAAAACGCCTTTGCTGCGTTCGATAGAAGCCCTGAACAAAGCAGCGGTAGACGTATGTAATTACTTCGATAAAAATGTCTCCAAAGTCAATGCTACTCTCGGATGGGAGCAGGAATATTTTCTGATTGACGGTGCGCTGGCCAATGCCCGCCCCGACCTGATTATGACCGGACGTACCGTATTCGGTCACGCCCCTGCGAAGGGACAGCAACTGGAAGACCATTATTTCGGTTCTATCCCCGACAGGGTATACGCCTTCATGCGCGACTTTGAGGAAGAGTCGTACCGCCTGGGCATCCCCTTAAGAACCCGCCACAACGAAGTGGCGCCCGCACAGTTTGAATGTGCCCCCATCTATGAAGAAGCCAACCTGGCAGTAGACCACAACACGCTCCTGATGGACGTGATGGTTCGCGTAGCCAGGAAGCACAACCTGAAAGTACTCCTGCACGAAAAACCCTTCAAGGGCATCAACGGAAGCGGTAAACACAACAACTGGAGCATGTCTACCGATACCGGTGTCAACCTGCTGGCTCCCGGCAAAACGCCGAAGACCAACCTGATGTTCCTGACCTTCTTTGTAAACGTAATCAAAGCAGTAGACGACTATGCCGACCTGCTGAGGGCTGCCATCGCATCTGCCGGCAATGACCATCGCCTGGGCGCCAACGAAGCGCCGCCTGCTATTATATCTGTATTTGTAGGCAAGTACCTGAGCGAAGTGTTGAACGAAATCAAAACACGGGTAGGCGATAACTTCACCGAGCAGGACGAGATATTGCTGAAGCTGGATATACATAAAAATATCCCCGAGCTGCTCCTCGACAATACCGACCGCAACCGTACCTCGCCATTCGCATTTACCGGCAACAAGTTCGAATTCCGTGCCGTAGGTTCTTCCGCCAACTGCGCTATCCCGATGACCATCCTGAACAGCATCATTGCAGCAACTTTGAGCAAGTTCAAAACCGAAGTAGATACCCTGATAGAAAAAGGTGATAAAAAAGAAATCGCCATCATGCAGGTGATAAGGGAATACATTGCCAGTTCAGAAAAAGTATTGTTTGAAGGCGACGGGTACAGCGAAGAATGGCACCACGAAGCAGAAAGACGCGGTTTACCAAATCTGAAAACCACCCCGGTTGCGCTGGATGCCATGATTACGGATAAGGCTAAAGCCGTGTTTGAGGAAATGAAAATTTACAACCATTCCGAACTGGAAGCACGCTATGAGATAGAGCTGGAAAAATACATCAAGAAGGTGCAGATCGAAGCCCGCATCATGGGCGAACTCTGTACCAGTCATATATTACCCAGCGCTGTGAAATACCAGAATATTCTTATCAGCAATATAAAAGGTATGAAAGACCTGGGACTCTCCGAGGCTGCCTATGCCAACCAGTTGCAGATTCTGGAAAAAATCTCCGAGCACATTGCGCAGGTAGCAGATGGCGTGGAGAATATGATTGAGGCAAGAAAAGTGGTGAACAAAATAGAAGACAGCCGGGCCAAAGCCATTGCCTATCAAAGCCAGGTGAAAGATGTATTCTTCGATAAAATAAGGTATCATGTGGATAAACTGGAGCTATTGGTAGACGACCAATACTGGTTATTGCCCAAATACCGCGAAATGTTGTTCCTGCGCTAGCAGCAGCAACCTTGATGGTAAAAGCGCCTCCGGTAACGGGGGCGTTTTTATTGTATGCTTTCTTTTACAGGTTGCAAACGCTGAATGCGCTCTTCTTGCTAATTTTGCCGCATGTCTACACCTTTAGCAGAGCGGCTGCGGCCGGAAATACTGGACGATCTCATAGGCCAGGAGCATTTGACTGGCAGCAACAGTGTTTTACGAAAAGCCATCTATAGCGGAAAAGTGCCCTCCATGATTCTATGGGGACCACCTGGTGTAGGCAAAACCACTATAGCCAACATCATTGCCCATACCCTGGGCGTTCCTTTTTTTACGTTGAGCGCCATCAGCGCGGGTGTAAAAGAGGTGCGGGAAGTGATCGAAAAAGCAAAGCTGCTACCAGACAGCATCTTGTTTATCGACGAAATCCACCGCTTCAATAAAGGACAACAGGATGCCCTGCTCGGCGCGGTGGAAAAAGGTACCATTACCCTGATCGGCGCCACCACCGAAAACCCCTCTTTTGAAGTGAATGCTGCACTGCTCAGCCGCTGTCTGGTATACGTACTGAAACCCCTGGATGAGAATGCGCTCCGAAAACTATTGTCGCACGCATTGTTAAAAGATGCGCAACTGGCAGGCAGAAACGTGGAATTAAAGGAAACAGCCGCACTGATCAACATTTCGGGTGGCGATGCCCGTAAGTTGCTAAACCTGCTGGAGATTGTGGTACAGGCATTGCCCGAACATGCAACAGTAATCACAGACGAAAAGGTAATGGAGGTAGCACAGAAAAAAGTAGCACTCTACGACAAAAGCGGAGAGCAGCACTACGATATTATATCAGCTTTCATCAAATCCATACGGGGCAGCGACCCCAATGCTGCCATCTACTGGCTGGCACGTATGATCGAAGGAGGGGAAGACGTAAAATTCATAGCCCGACGACTGGTGATACTGGCCAGCGAAGACATTGGCAACGCCAATGCCAACGCCTTGCTGCTGGCCAATGCCACCTTCGAAGCGGTCAATAAAATCGGATATCCCGAAGCAAGGATCATCCTTTCGCAATGTACCGCCTACCTGGCCGTGTCCCCCAAAAGCAATGCTTCCTATCTTGCCATTGGTGCAGCCCTGGCCGCCGTTAAACAATACGGCGACCTCCCGGTGCCACTGCACCTGCGCAATGCCCCCACCAAACTGATGAAAAACCTCGATTACGGTAAGCACTACCAGTATGCACACGATTATGACAACAATTTTGCCGCACAGGAATACCTCCCGGACGAACTCAGTGGTACGGCCTTTTACCAACCCGGGAAAAATGCCCGCGAAGAAGAACTGCGCAAATGGCTGAAAACGCGCTGGAAGGAGAAATACGGGTATTGAAGTAAACATAAAATTATCGCACCGGGGTCGTCCGAAGGAGACCCAGGCGCCCAACACCAAACAATACCCCAAGTGTAAGGATACTCTAGCTAAATGTACCGTCTCACCGATCCACCGCAGGCGGAAAGGTGTCTCAAAAACCATAGAAAAATTTTCAATACCCTCATAATGTCGTGCCCGGGTCTGCCGAAGAAGACCCTGGCGCTCAAAACCAAACGACACGCTGGAATGCTATGAGAAGTATCCACAACCATAGAACAATCCGAAATTACGAGTACGAAACCTCACCGATCCACCGCAGGCGGAGAGGTGTCTCAAAAACCATAGAAAAATTTTCAATACCCTCATAATGTCGTGCCGGGGTCTTCCGAAGGAGACCCTGGCGCCCAACACCAAACGATATGCTGGAATGCTATGAGAGGTATCCACAACCATAGAACAATCCGAAATTACGAGTACGAAACCTCACCGATCCGCCGCAGTCGGAAAGGTGTCTCAAAAACCATAGAAAAATTTTCAATACCCTCATAATGTCGTGCCGGGGTCTTCCGAAGGAGACCCTGGCGCTCAAAACCAAACGATACGCCGGAATGCTATGAGAGGTATCCACAACCATAGAACAATCCGGAATTACGAGTACGAAACCTGCCTTACGGGAAGCCCGTAAGCAGTTACCCTACATCTTCTATATCGATATTATATTTCCGCAATAACCCCGGCAATCCCGACACCGCAAACTTTGCCTTTTTTACAGTATTTTTTTCCGGGTCAATTGTGTAATTGTACGCCGTTCTGAAATCAGTTTTTTCAAGGATCGTTCTATCGAACAGCGCGCGGTCTAAATTACAACCGGCAAAAACGGCACCAGTAAGATCGCATTCGGTAAAATCAGCTTCTACAAACTGTGCGTTGTGAAAGTTTACCTTCTTCATTTTAAGCCGGTAAAACGAAGAATGGTTGAGCAGACAATTGTCAGCAGTAAATGAAACGGCGGCACAATCTTCAAAATGCAGCCCCATGAGCTTGCATCCAGCAAAACGCAGATCCCTCCATACTGTTCTCGTCAGAATGGAAAGGCTCCAGTCGCAGTCCGTGAAATCGCAATCTATGAAAGCGTATCCCGATACATCTGCCCTAGCAAATGTACAGCGGTTAAAACTGCATCCTTCATATTCACCTGCCGGCAGCAAACTGATATCATTCAAATCCTCAAAAACAGCATCTTCTGTGTACATTATTATCTAAATCTTGGGGTTACTATCCGCTCTTTTGTTCCCGGTATATAACTATAAAAACCTTCTCCCGACTTTACGCCCAGCTTTCCGGCGCTGACCATATTCACCAGTAGCGGACAGGGCGCATACTTCGGATTGCCAAAACCATCCTGCAACACCTTCAGAATATTCAGGCATACATCCAGTCCGATAAAATCTGCCAGTTGCAACGGACCCATAGGGTGCGCCATACCCAGCTTCATTATTGTGTCAATGTCTTCTACCCCAGCTACCCCCTCATACAGACTGTATACGGCTTCGTTAATCATAGGCATCAGGATGCGGTTGGCAACAAATCCCGGATAGTCGTTCACCACGCAGGGTATTTTGTTGAGTTGTTTGCTGAGAGCGATGATAGAGTCTGTTGTTTCAGCAGATGTGCTGTAACCATTGATCACTTCTACCAGTTTCATTACCGGTACCGGATTCATAAAATGCATACCTATTACCTTATCAGGTCGTCGGGTAGCAGCAGCGATAGCGGTGATGGAAATAGACGAAGTGTTGGTCGCGAGAATGGCATTGGCAGGTGACGAAGCATCCATTTCGCGAAAGATGGTCAGTTTTATTTCCCTGTTTTCGGTAGCTGCCTCCACTACCAGATCGGCTTCGGCTACCCCCTCCGTAATCGAGGAACTCGTCTTGATATTAGCCAGGGTACTTTCCTTTTGACCAGCCGATATAACAGACTTGGATACCTGCCGGTCAAGATTTTGAGCAATGGTCGATAAGGCGCTCTGCAAAGGTTGCTCGGCAACATCGATCAGCACCACCTTATAACCATGAAGGGCAAATACATGCGCTATGCCGTTTCCCATGGTACCGGCACCTATAACAGCAACATTTTTTATCACTGGTAAATGGTTGATGATAAATAATTTGTGGTGATTGTCGGCAAACTGAAACTTGCGACCTGCGGCCTACCACCCACTGCTAACTATTTCTTTTTAAAATCACCGCGCTTCCAGGCCTTTACAAATTCATTCCAGGCGAATGGGTTAAAAATATTCATAGGCGGCGCCTGCCCGGTATAATAATGTGAACGGGCGCTCCTGCTCAAAGCATAATTGGTAGCTTCTCCCCCATCCTGCGGCATCGATCGCATAAGGGCTGTCCGTACTGCTTCACTGGTATTCTGGCGTGCAATCTCTATACCATCGTCGGGCACCTGTACGTTGACAAAATCGCGTTCAAACTGCTCCCTTGTAGGCCGTGGCGTAATAACCACGTGCGATAAATAAACGGTATCAGCGGCCAGGAGTTTGATCATGCTGAACTGATTGCCTTCGAGATGGGCAGGTATTTTGTCTGTTTCTTTGCGATACGAAACATGCGAAAACTCTATCTCATCTCCCTTCAATACTACAATGGAAAAAACGCCCTGTGCATTAGACTTGGTACCGCGGTTTTGCCCTTTGATCATAACGCTTACGTCGGGTACACCTTTCAGACTATCGTGGGTCATTACAATTCCATACAGCATTACCACCGAATCAGACAACGACTCAAACTGGGCCTTTGCAGAAAAGGGCGAAACAACAATTAAAATAAAAATATATCGTAGCATATGCTTCATCGGCGCAGCTTATCTATTCTGCAATAATACTTTGAACAAATGAAAAAAACAAAGTAAGGATTTATGGGGTTAACTTTGCCTATTATATAATCTTTTTAACAAAAAGTTCGGGATGACTGAAAATGACGTATTAAGGGCGCTGGGGAATGTAATAGAGCCTGATCTGGGTAAGGATCTTGTAACCCTCAATATGGTAAAAGATATCGTGATTGAGGGCAATAAGGTTTCCTTTACCGTAGTATTGACTACGCCCGCCTGCCCGTTGAAAGATGTAATAAAAAACGCATGTATCAATGCCGTTCACCTGCTGGTGAATAAGCAGGCTGAAGTGCAGATAAAGTTTACCGCCAATACCAACAGCAACCGTACAGACAACAAAGCTGTTTTGCCCGGTGTTAAAAATATCATAGCTGTGGTAAGCGGAAAAGGGGGCGTAGGTAAATCTACCGTGGCCGCTAATCTGGCGCTGGCATTGTCTGAGGGAGGCGCTTCGGTGGGTTTGATGGATGCCGATATTTACGGGCCGAGTGTACCCATCATGTTTGGCGTACGCGGCGAACGCCCGCTGATGCAGGAAATCAATGGCAAAGGTATGATCATGCCGCTGGAACGATTCGGCATTAAACTGATGAGCATAGGATTGCTGGTAGACGACAAACAGGCGGTGGTATGGCGTGGCCCTATGGCCAGCAGCGCTATCCGGCAATTCATCACCGATGTAGCCTGGGGCGAACTCGACTACCTGGTGATAGACATGCCGCCGGGCACCGGTGATATACACCTCACCATTGTACAGACAGTACCCGTAACCGGTGCCGTTGTAGTAACTACACCCCAACCAGTGGCGCTGGCCGACGCTAAAAAAGCCATCGCCATGTTCGGACAGGCCCAGATACAGGTACCTATCATAGGTATCGTGGAGAATATGAGCTGGTTTACACCTGCTGAATTGCCTGAAAACAGGTATTATATATTTGGCAAAGAGGGCGGCAAAAAAATGGCAGCGGAATTTGAGATCCCTTTCCTCGGTCAGATTCCCCTGGTGCAGGGAATTCGCGAAGGTGGAGATACGGGCATACCGGTAATGGTAACCGACGATCAGATTACCAAACAGGCTTTCTGGAATTTTGCGGGGCAGGCTGTAAGAAGCATAGCCATGCGAAATGCAAATATGGAAGCTACCAAAGTAGTGGAAATAGTAGTATAACCCCATTCGCATGAGCCCTCATTTGCCAAGAAATATAGCGGAAAACATTCCACCTTCCAAACAGCCGAGTGTATGACGATTACAGAACTGACAAAACAAATTCGCAGCAAACAGTCTTATTTATGTGTAGGACTGGATACCGATATCGAAAAAATCCCCGCGCACCTTTTATCGGAAGACGACCCGGTATACGCCTTCAACAGGCAGATCATAGACGCCACCAAAGATTATTGTGTGAGCTACAAGATCAATACGGCCTTCTATGAAAGCAGGGGAGCACGAGGCTGGGAAACCATGGAAAAAACCGTCAACTATATACCATCCACGCATTTCACTATTGCCGATGCGAAACGCGGCGATATTGGCAATACTTCGGCGCAATACGCGAAGGCATTCTTCGAAACCCTGCATTTCGACGCGGTTACCGTTGCTCCCTATATGGGTTCAGACAGCATTATGCCCTTTCTTGAATACCGGGATAAATGCACCATCGTACTGGGGCTTACTTCCAATACCGGAGCGGGTGATTTTGAATTGTTGCCCGCAGGCGATGAACGGCTCTACGAAAAAGTATTGCGAACCGTAGCGGGCTGGGGTGGTCCGGAGAACCTTATGTTCGTAGCGGGCGCCACCCGAGCAGACGAGTTTACCAATATCCGGCGCATCATTCCCGAACATTTTCTGCTGGTGCCGGGCGTAGGCGCGCAGGGAGGCAGTTTGAAAGATATATCAGAAAAGGCCGTAAACAAAAATATAGGCATACTGGTGAATGCTTCCCGCGCTATTATCTATGCAGGGCAAGGTGAAAATTTTGCAGGCGCAGCAGCCAACGCGGCGAAATTGTATCACGAAGAAATGAAAACATATACCTCACATGTTTAATAATTGTTATTTTTTACCGTTACATGACATGAATCACCCCTGCGCAGCAAAATAATCGCCTGCAAACAACGCAGCTTACGGTATATTTGCCGTTTTTATAAGTAAGTGTTATTTATGTACGTTATTCTGAGTTTTTTCTTCGCACATTGGTTTCTCTCGTTGTTTTTCCACACGTTTTTCCTGCATCGTTTTGCATCCCACCAGATGTATACCACCAGTAAAGGCACGGAAAAAGTTTTTTATTTTCTCACCTGGTTTTTCCAGGGATCGTCTTATCTGGTTCCCAGGGCTTATGCGGTTATGCACCGTATGCACCATACCTACAGCGATACCGAAAAAGATCCGCATTCTCCCCATTTCTTCCGCGATATCTGGCAGATGATGTGGCATACCGCCAAAATATATGCCTCCTTCAATACCGGAAAAAACATTCCGGAGCCACAGTTTACAGCAGAATACCTGCCCGTGTGGAAATCGCTCGATAAATTCGGGCACCATATGGTTACCCGCATGGCTTTTGCACTGCTGTACACCGGAGTATATGTTGCTTTTGCACCCAATGCCTGGTGGTTCCTGCTGCTGCCCATCCATTTTCTTATGGGTCCCATTCAGGGTGCCATTGTAAACTGGTGCGGTCATAAATACGGGTATAGCAACTTCAGGAACGGAGACCATTCCAAAAACTCCTCACCGTGGGGCATCCTGCTGATGGGTGAACTGTTTCAGAACAATCACCACTATGCAAAAGACGATGCCAATTTTGCAAAAAAATGGTTTGAATTTGACCTCACCTACCAAGTCATGCGCGGCATGCATTTCATAGGACTGATCAGGTTAAAACCGGCCGTGCTACCCGGCTCCACTGTTGATGCTGCCGGCAGGCCAACGGTGACCGCGGTTACAAAAACAATACGCCAGGAAAATGCGGGCGTAGAACAACACTGATTACAGAATGAAACTTAGGTGGCTGCAAAGAAGCTACTACCGCATGCCACCTCTTTTCCGTGGAGCTAAATAATTTCAACGCAGGCGCCTGTGTCTGACCTGCATCTTTTGAAAGTATTACAAATTTCAGGGGGAAGCCGAAAGGATTCTCCCTGAAAAAAGCCTGCCTGAACCAATACAAAACTTAGCATAATATCCCCCGTGGAGCACAATTCAGCCCATACTCCGTCATTCATCTCCATATTCCACCGATGTTTAACTAAGTAGCGGCGATTCTTCCCGCGCAAATTTACCGCCCCCTTCTTTTAGAGGTCGGTGATAGGAGTATAACGCGGCACCAGCGATTTCATAACAAACCAGGCCACCAGGTACGCCAGGGCACAGAAAGTAAACATAATGGTGTAACCGGTTTCGATGTGTCCGAGTTCCTTATAGTGGTCAAACAGGGCGCCGCCTACTTTAGTCACCAATACCCCTCCCAGTCCACCGGCCATCCCGCCAATGCCCACTATAGAAGCAACGGCCTTGCGGGGAAACATGTCTGAAACAGTAGTGAAAATATTCGCGCTCCAGGCCTGGTGTGCGGAGGCACCCACGCCAATCAGCAATACCGGCACCCAGTAGCTGATATGACCCAGCGGCTGCGCTGCCAGCACCACCAGCGGTATCACGGCATACATCAGCATAGCTTTCATCCTGCCATCGTAAGCATGGTAACCTTTGTTAATAAAATACATAGGAAACCATCCTCCACCTATACTACCAATCATGGTAATGGCATACAGAATAGCGATAGGAAAGGCCATATCTGTATCCTTCATATGATACTGGTCTTTCAGATAGGCAGGTACCCAAAACAGGAAGAACCACCAAACGCCGTCTGTCATAAATTTACCGAAAGCAAAAGCCCAGGTTTGCCGGTAGCCCAGCAGTTTGAGCCAGCCTACTTTTTCGGCCTCTTTGGAAACGGGTGCATCGTGGTTCTCATCAATATCGCTTTTTATATAAGCAGCTTCGGCTTTTGAAAGTCGTTTTTGTTTTTCCGGCCGGTCGTAATAAATATACCATACAATCAACCAAAGGAAACCGATGGCGCCTACAATGATGAAAGTGGCCTGCCATCCGTAAGCATCCCGGATATAAGGAACCGTCAATGGGGCGAGGATTGCCCCAACCGTAGTGCCCGAATTGAAAATACCCGTAGCCAGGGCCCGCTCTTTTTTGGGAAAGTATTCCGCAGTGGCTTTGATCGCCGCCGGAAAATTACCCGCTTCTCCGACCGCCAGAAATGCACGGGCGAAAATAAAGCCCAGCACCGATGCAGGAATAGCAGCCAGCCCTATCCATCCGAGGGTACTCCGCATACCTTCTCCGATCGGAATAGCATAAGCATGCACAATGGCTCCTAACGACCAGATGATAATAGCCCAGGCATAGCCGCTTTTGGTGCCCAGTTTATCAATAATCCGGCCGGCAAACAGCATAGCTATAGCGTAGGTAAACTGAAACGCAGCGGCTATATTGGCATAATCGCTGTTGGTCCAGTTAAATTCATCTTCCAGCGCTGGCTTCAGTAGGCTCAGCACCTGCCTGTCCAGATAATTAACGGTAGTAGCAAAAAAAAGCAGGGAGCAAATGGTCCACCTGTAATTTCCTATTTTTTCTTTCATCATCTATATGGCCTTTACACCGGGTAAATGTGAGGATTGTACAATTACCGAAAGCTACTTCAATAATGCTACACACCGGCTGTTTTTGAAAACTATTCTTTTAAATATTTATTTTTTCTTTTGGTATACCCTTACATAATCTATTTCAAATTGCTGCGGAAACGGTGTATCCCCCAGGTCTCCGCCGTTCATCCCTCCCATTGCCAGGTTGAGCAACATATAGTGTGGCTGTTTGAATGGGTTGAATCCCGAACCATCCTGATTGATGGTAAGGTTCAGGTCTACTTTATTTAACAGCATGTCATCAACATATAAAGCTATGTAATCTTCGGTCCAGTCCATTCTCCAGATATGAAATTCGCTGGCCCAGTTTTCACCCAATGCCTGTATTCCGTGTTTACTGTCGTACCAGGCGGCTTTACCATCTTCCCGAAAAAATGCAGCATTGGCCAGCAGGGTATCGCGGTAATATTCCATGATATCAATTTCTCCGTTAGCCGGCCAGGGCTTTTCAACACCCAGCGTCCACCAGGCCGGCCACATTCCACTGCTGGTCGGTATCCGTGCTTTCAATTCAAACCGTCCGTATAACCACTCATGCTTGTCTCTGGTAATCAAACAGGCAGAAGTGTATTCCACATTGCGACGTTGCTTCCTCCAGTCCTGGCTGGTGGAGTCGTAACCCGGATTTTCTTTCCACTCCTGCCTCGCCTCAATGATCAGCTTACCTTCTTTGCAAAAAGCATTTTCGGGCTGATACCATTGCAATTCATGATTCCGGACAAAACCATGCTCGTAATCCCATTTGGAGGCATCCGGAATGCCCTCTTTATCGAATTCGTCGTACCAAACCAGTTCATAATCGCCTGCTGCTTTCTGTACGCAGCTTACGCCTCCGATTAAAATAGCAAAGAGTATACAGATGGAAAACTTTTGGTTCATAGCGCATTATTTATAGTTAGGTAGCAGTTGTATTACATTCATTCAATCTTGTTAGTTCTATCTCCCGCAGATGATATGTTTCTCATTGGCATACCATTAGTCCCTGGTCAGCTTTTTTTCCAGATTTTCCAGCGATACCCCTCTTGTTTCAGGCATTTTGGTAACCACCCATATCAGTTGCAGGAGCATCATAAACGCGAAAAACGCGAATATCATCCAGGGATCGTCTTTCAAAATACCATCTTTTTCATCGAGAAACAACGGGGTAATCAGGGTGATAATAGCAGCAAACACCCAGTGTACACTGGCGCCGAACGACTGCCCCAATGCCCTGATCTTATTGGGGAATATTTCGGAGATGAACACCCATATAACGGCCCCCTGCCCCAGGGCATGTGAAGCTACAAAGGCCAGCAGGAAAATCAGCAATAGCCCAGGCTGTGCATTGGCGTAAAAGGCCCAGGCAACCAGCGAAAGACTGATGATGTACCCCAGGGAGCCAATCAGCAATAATTGTTTTCTACCGAGCCGGTCTATGAGGTAAAGCCCTACAAACGTAAAAATCAGGTTACTGCCTCCGATCGCTATAGCGTTCAACAAAGAATCCTTCGAAGCGAGACCAGCCCGTTCCAGAATTTCCGGCGCATAGTATAAGATAAAATTAATGCCCGACCACTGATTAAAGAAAGCTATCCAAAATGCCAGCCACAGTATCGTGGAGTACTTACGGTGAAACATACCCGCAGCACGCCCCCGCTGCTGCTCTTCCTGCAGGTTTTGCTGAATTGAGCCAATCAGTTCATCCACCCCATCCGCACCCAGCCTGGCGAGTATCTGCCTGGCACCAGCTACGTCGTTGCGCCGGGCAATAAGCCAACGGGGACTTTCCGGGATGGTAAACACCAGCAGCGTATATATTAAGGAAGGTATAAGCATAATACCCAGCATCCATCGCCAATCGTTGTCGCCACCCACTCCCTGCAGCAGGTAGTTCGACAAAAAAGCGATAAGAATACCAAAAACAATATTAAACTGATACATAGCGCCAAGACGCCCACGTGTAGCAGGGGTGGAAATCTCAGAAATATAGGTAGGTGCCGCCACAGACGATACCCCGATACCAATGCCACCTATGAATCGGAAAAAAGAAAAAGTATACGGATCCATCGCCAGCGCAGACCCTATAGCCGATACGCTGAACAGGATACCAATCCAGAGCAACACTTTTTTTCGCCCGTAACGCTCAGTGGGTATTCCTCCCAGGAGAGAGCCCAATACAGTTCCCCACAAAGCCATAGACATGATAAAAAAACCATGGAACAACGGGCTCGTATTCCAAAGCTCCTTGATGGGTAAATTGGCGCCGGAAATCACTACCGTATCAAATCCGAAAATGAAGCCGGCAAGGGCAGCTATCAGTGAAATAACAAAAAGATTGGCAGGGGCAGGCGAACCGTTAGAATGAACTGACATACTATAATTTACGTTGAAGCTATAAATATAGTGATTGCCACCGTAAAACAATATGGGTGAGCACGCATAATTCAATCCCGGCGAATCTATTTTTTCTGACTCTCCAACATGTGCAGGCAAGCACAAAATCATAGCACAATCGACCGATAATAAAATAGCTGCTACGAAAACTATGTTTGACAGCATGCGGCTGTTATACTGATATTATTCGTAAGGCAGTGCTGAAACAAAAAATCATATACAAACTACAAACAATATAAAATCATCGGCAGTTACCCTTATATAGGGTAGTAAATTCTCCTATGAACAAGAAGTTTTACCCATTTTATACATCTTTTTAAAAAAATGTGAAAAGTTTATTAACTTTATGTTATAAATTGCTTTCAAATCATTCTATACAGGCAGATGTCAGGAAAGAATTTGCTATATCGAAAGAAAGTCATTAATCATTTATACTTTTCGCAGACACTCTCCTGCGCAGAGATCAGTGAAAAAATAGGTAAAAGTCTTTCTTTAACCACCAGGATCCTGAATGAACTGGTGGAAGAAAACTACGTAGAGGAAAGTGGATATGCTCCTTCTTCAGGAGGAAGGCGTCCGCTCGTTTACTCACTCAGAACAGACGTCATGTACATTCTGTCTGTGGCAATGGATCAGTTTTTTACCCGCATAGCCCTCATGGATATGCACAATAATATCATTGGCGATATCGGAACATGG
>JBBCKG010000004.1:0-7274 GCA_037190905.1 Agriterribacter sp.
GATGCCAAGGTGTGACTGGAGTTCAGACGTGTGCTCTTCCGATCTCAGGTAATTTTACTTAAGCTTTATTTCAATAGACGAGGTAGAACTTGAACTGCCGTCCGCCGCGCTAACCAGCTGAGCTACCTCGCCAGGTACTTTTACTTTAACTTTATTTCAATAGACGAGGTAGAACTTGAACTGCCGTCCGCCGCGGCGGATATGAATCCGATGCTCTAACCAGCTGAGCTACCTCGCCAGGTACTTTTACTTTAACTTTATTTCAATAGACAAGGTAGAACTTGAACTGCCGTCCGCCGCGCTAACCAGCTGAGCTACCTCGCCAGGTAATTTTACTTTAACTTTATTTCAATAGACGAGGTAGAACTTGAACTGCCGTCCGCCGCGCTAACCAGCTGAGCTACCTCGCCGAAAACCCGCCGTCAACCCTTTTACAGATGAGTTTTGGGCTGCAAAAATAGGTGTTTTTGGCTATTGAACCGCTAAGTTTCTCAATTTACGGGGCATTTTTCGTGGTAATTGATTAGCTCAATATCGGTTTTTTCAAAAATATACCCTTTATAACGGGCATATACTTCATCCAACACAGCATCGATCTCCGCTATGGTATTGAGCACTACCAGCCGCTGCCTGAACTCTTTTATGCCGGGTAGTCCTTTGAGGTAGTTGGCGTAATGCCTGCGCATTTCGAGTATACCCACAACAGGCCCTTTCCACTCAACGGACTTGTATACATGCTTTCGGCATACCGCAATACGCTCTTCCAATGTAGGCGGAGCGGCATGCTCACCGGTGCGGAAATAATGCTTGATCTCGTTAAAAATCCAGGGATAGCCAATCGCAGCTCTCCCTATCATGATGCCATCTACGCCATAGCGATTCCTGTACGCCAGCGCTTTTTCTGCAGAATCAATGTCGCCGTTGCCGAATATCGGAATTTTGATACGCGGATTATTTTTCACCTTTCCAATCAGCGTCCAGTCGGCTTGTCCTTTATACATCTGGGTACGTGTTCTGCCGTGGATGGCCAGGGCTTTTATCCCTACGTCCTGTAGCCGCTCTGCCACTTCTTCAATGTTCAGACTACTATCGTCCCAACCCAGCCGGGTTTTGACCGTTACCGGCAGGCTGGTAGATTTTACGACTGCCGCAGTTAACCGAACCATTAGGTCTACATCTTTCAGCACACCGGCGCCGGCGCCTTTGAGCGCTACTTTCTTTACCGGACATCCGAAGTTAATATCCAGCAGGTCCGGCTGGGTAACATCTACAATTTTCGCGGCCAGCGAAAGGCTCTCCTCATCTCCTCCGAAGATCTGTATACCTATAGGGCGTTCGTAATCAAATATATCCAGCTTTTTTCGGCTTTTAATGGCATCCCTTATCAACCCTTCGCTGGAGATAAATTCCGTATACATCAGATCGGCACCATTGTCCTTGCAAACCGCCCGAAAAGGGGGGTCACTCACATCCTCCATTGGAGCCAGCAGCAGCGGACAATCTGGTAATTCTATATTTCCAACTTTAAGCATAACGCAAAGATAAGCGGGAGAGGCATCTTATAAAAGAGAGGATGGAGTTGCAAGCCGGCATCGAGCGATCGTTTCAACGTTGAGCATAATTATGCATTCTCGTGCGCCAGCTTTTCTGCGTTCTCTGCAAATTGCAAGGCATCTATAAATTCCTGCAGATCGCCGTTCAACACTTCATCCAGGTTATAAACGGTTAGCCCGATACGATGATCGGTGACACGTCCCTGGGGGAAATTGTAGGTTCTTATTTTTGCTGATCGGTCGCCGGTACTCACCAGACTTTTCCTGCGACGGGATATTTCTTCCTCCTGTTTTCGTACCTGCTCTTCGTACAACCGGGTACGGAGCATCTGCATAGCTTTTTCCCGGTTGGCCAATTGGCTTCTTTCTGTTTGGCAGATGACAACGGTGCCGGTAGGTATATGCGTGAGCATTACCTTGGTTTCTACCTTATTTACGTTTTGACCGCCAGCGCCTCCGCTTCGCGCGGTCTCCATTTTTACATCGCTTTCCCTGAGTTCAAAATCCACTTCTTCTGCCTCCGGCATCACCGCCACCGTAGCGGCGCTGGTATGCACCCTGCCACTGGCTTCTGTATCAGGTACGCGTTGCACGCGGTGCACACCGCTTTCAAATTTCAGTGTTCCATACACGTCGTCTCCGGCCACCTCAATCTGTACCTCTTTATACCCCCCCACTGTGCCTTCGCTTTCACTCAGGATCGCAGTCTTCCATCTCCTTCCTTCGCAATAACGCAGGTACATACGCACCAGGTCGCCTGCAAAAAGCGATGCCTCATCTCCTCCGGTACCCGCCCGTATTTCCAGAATGGCATTTTTTTCGTCCTGCGGATCTTTCGGAATCAGCATATGCCGGATATCCGATTCCATTTTTATTTTCAATTCCTCCTGCCCAGGCAGCTCTTCTTTTGCCATATCTCTCATCTCCTCATCGTCTCCCTGCAGCACCTCCTGATTAAAAGCAATATCATCAAGCAACTTTTTATAGCTGTTATATGCCTGCACCACTTTTTCCAGGCTTCGGTACTCCCGGCTTGTTACAGTAAATTTCTTATTATCACTAACAATTTCAGGATTGGTGAGTGCCACTCCCAACTGATCAAAACGTGCTTTGATGGCTTCTAATTTGTCTAGCATAGCATTGTAAAGGTTTGCAAAGGTAAAACTTAGGTATCAAACCCTTTTTGCTTTTTTGGATCATTCTGCCGGTTTATTGTACTATGATCTGGGGGTCAGGATGAGAATATAAAGACGCATCAGGCATAGGGGTTGAAGGCACAACTAACCTACAACTGGTTGCAGTCATGCAACAGCTAAAGAACGGACGGGTAAGGCGGGCGCATATAATATATGACAACAGCTTGTATACTACCCGGAATACCGGAAAGTGGTAAAGCAGAAAAGCCGGCGGTTATAAACAGCCGGTCCTTCGTATAGAAGTGGAAAATATGGTATTAATTCTTGTTGAACAGAAACGAGAAAGGCTTCAATTCTTCCTGAAGCATAATGGCAACCAGGGTTTTCTGATCCCTGACAATTCTGAACTTTTCCAGGTCGAAAAGTTCGTTGGCAGCACAGAAGCTATCGGCTGACTCAGCAATGTACAACAGATCGTTTAGTTGTTCAACTTCCTGTTCTATGGCGCTGTCACTCATAGATTCGTCTTTGAGCAGCACAAGCAGATCGCGATTTGAAGTTCTCATTTTTATATAGGATTTTAGAAGGTCTTTAAATAGGATCTCAGGTAGTACAGTCTTGTGCCGGAGCCGGGTTTATCAGTAACCGACCATACCCTTTTTACTTGGGCATCCGCAGTCTTTCTGATTGCCTTTCAGCACCGAACAACCGGAGGCTGAAGCAATTAAAAGTCCGAGCAACATCAACACTGTAAAACCTCTTTTTCTCATACTATAAATTTAAACTAAAATAGTATTATTTTATTGCATTAGCTTACAATGTTTTCAAATATTAACTTATATCAGTTTTGCAAAAATCTGCCGGTTTCCATACACTAACCGTGTTGGTGGCTCCCCTGGATTGGGGCATGGGACATGCTTCCAGATGTATCCCCATTATAAATCAGCTCCTTGCAAATAATTGCCGGGTGTGGCTGGCCGGGGAGGGTGATACCCTGCGCCTGTTGCAGGAGGAGTTCCCATATCTTCCCACGGTGGCGCTACCGGGATATCGAGTTCATTATCAGCAAGATGGCGGGCACTTTAGTCGTAATTTGTTCAGGCAGCTGCCTACATTACTGGCTGCGGTTCGAAATGAGCGGCGTTGGCTGAAACGGTTTTTGGAAAAATGCCCGGTAGATATCGTTATTAGCGACAACAGATTTGGGTTATACACTTCCAAAGCGGCAACGGTATTTATTACCCACCAGTTGTCGATCAGAACGGGCCTGGGAAAATGGATGGATACTATAGTGCGAAGTATCAACTATCGCTTTATTAAAAGGTTTGACACTTGCTGGATACCGGATTATGCCAACCGCGATTCACTGGCGGGCGAGCTCTCACATCCGCCCTCTGTTCCCGGCAACTGCCGGTATATTGGGGCCTTATCCAGGTTAGAAAAGAAGAGGTCGGATAAGCGGTATGATCTCCTCATTGTTTTATCCGGCCCCGAGCCTACCCGCACCGCTTTCGAAAATAAACTCCTCGAAAATCTGGCTGCCTATCAGGGGAAAGCCCTACTGGTAAGGGGAACAACGCTCCGCGCACCAATACCCGCAGTTTCAAACATCGAAGTGGCAGACCTGCTGACCACTACCGCTTTGAATGAAGCACTGAACGCTGCAGACATGGTTATTTGCAGAAGCGGATATACATCTGTAATGGACCTGATTAAACTTGCAAAAAAAGCAGTATTAGTACCTACACCGGGGCAGCCGGAGCAGGAATACCTGGCCCGACGATTACATGAGCATAAAATATTCTACAGTGTTACAGAAAAAAACTTCCGACTAGACCATGTCATGTCGGAAGCAATGCTTTTTCCCTACCGGCTCGAACAGAACATCCCTGAACTGTATAAACAATGTGTGGATGACTTGCTCAATAATGCGTATAAGAAATTACAATAAAAGGATGCCCGGTAAGACCCGGATTAATGAGTTTGCTCTACTTCATTGCCAAGACCGGCATAATTAAGAAGCGATTGCACCACCGATTCCCGGGGTGTAAAACTCACCTTATCAAGACCCTCTATAGTAGATTTCAAGGATTCAAATTTTTCGCGCATAGACCAATCACTATCCAGCATATGCTGGATGGCAGCAGTTTCTTCCGGTGTAGTTTCTCCATAGAGAAACCTAATCATTAGTTCTTGTTTGTAGATATCCATATTCCGTCCGTTTTGGATTGAAAATCAATCCAGTGATTAAATTGGTTTGAGGATATAGTGGACTATATACGGCGTTCATCAATGGGTGGGGGAATGAAACTTAATTACAATAAAACGGGACGCGGCAAACTTTATTGTAAAAAGGATTACTTTTTTTCAGTGATGATGAACAAGTCTTCATTGTCTTTTTTCATCATGTATTTTTCCCTGGCTATCTTCTCCAAAGAGGCGGAATCGTTGGATAATTCCGCCAGTTCTGCACGTATATTTTCTATTTCTTCCGAATAATATTTTTTACCCTGTTCAATGTGTTTCAACTCACGGCTTCGCTCCATTTGAGTGACCAGGTCGTTATGGTCGAAAAACACCAGCCATACTACAAAAGCCGCGATGGCTATTGTATACTTGTTTTTTACCCAGGCTGGTATTTTTTTCATCATAACAGGAAATTTTATTTTCCAAATCTGATCTTTCCTTTCAGGTAGATTGCATTTTCTCCAAGCGCTTCTTCAATACGGATCAACTGGTTGTATTTAGCCAGCCGGTCTGTTCTGGAGGCGCTGCCGGTTTTAATCTGTCCGCAGTTCAGGGCCACTGCCAGGTCAGCAATAGTCGTATCTTCCGTTTCCCCACTTCTGTGGCTCATGATGGTAGTATATCCATTACCCTGCGCCAGTTGTACGGCATTAATGGTTTCAGTAACGGTACCGATCTGATTTACTTTGATCAGTATGCTGTTGCCAATACCCTTATCGATGCCTTCCTGCAAACGTTTTACATTGGTCACAAACAAATCATCACCCACCAACTGGCATTTCGCGCCAATGGCATCGGTCAGGTTTTTCCAGCCTTTCCAGTCATCTTCTGCCATGCCATCTTCAATAGATACAATCGGGTATTTGTTTACCCAATCCGTCCAGTAAGCCACCATTTCATCGCTGCTGATCAGTTTTCCGCTGCTCTTGTAAAATTTGTACTGTCCTTTTGCTTCGTCGTACATTTCGGTGCTGGCCGCATCCATTGCAATGCCCACCTGCTCTCCTGCTTTATAGCCGGCTGCTTCAATAGCTGTCAGCACGGTTTCTATAGCTTCTTCATTGCTTTGAATATCGGGAGCAAATCCACCTTCATCTCCTACGTTGGTGCTGTATCCCTTCTTTTTCAATACAGACTTCAGGTGATGAAATATTTCCACGCCCCAGCGGAGTCCTTCGCTAAAGCTGGGTGCACCAAGCGGAATGATCATGAATTCCTGAAAATCGATTTTGTTATCCGCATGAGCTCCGCCATTCAGAATGTTCATCAACGGCATCGGCAATACAGTAGCGTTCACACCGCCGAGGTATCGGTACAGTGGCAGATCGCATTCCTGCGCAGCGGCTTTGGCTACAGCCATAGATACGGCCAGTGTTGCGTTGGCTCCCAGTTTGGCCTTGTTTTCGGTACCATCGATTTTTATGAGCAGGTTGTCTATATAGGCTTGCTTGGTTACATCCAGCCCTATCAGCTGATCCGCGATCACATCGTTTACATTGGCTACGGCTTTCAGCACACCTTTACCCATATACACGGTCTTATCTCCGTCACGCAGCTCCACAGCCTCGTGCTTTCCTGTAGAAGCACCGGAAGGAACAGCAGCCCGACCTACCAGACCATTTTCAGTTACTACATCCACCTCTACTGTAGGGTTTCCACGGCTGTCAAGAATCTGTCTGGCATGTATGTCTGAAATGAAACTCATAAAGTAATTTTTACGTTTTATTATTTACACATTAAAAGAACAGAATATGTGATATATCCTGCTTTGCAAAGAAAAGGCTTTAAAGTTTTACTACAAAAAAAGCCCTGACCTTTATGACGCCGGCGCAAGTCTTCTGCAAGAAAAATGCCGCTATTCCGCCAGCGGGGTTATCTTGAGCAACTATCATGCAGTCACCTGATCAGCTATTTACGAACGTTAAACCCATTGCAGGCTTGTGGGTTTGTGCCACGGATCACATTGTTTCTATAGTATCATAAAAAAAGTCCGCCATTAGCAGACCTTCTGGTGGAGAATAGGGAGTCGAACCCCTGACCTTCCCGCTTGCAGCGGGACGCCGTGGTCTGAAAATAAAACTCCTCCAATGAAAAAGCCCGCCATTCAGCGGGCCTTGTGGAGAACAGGGGAGTCGAACCCCTGACCTTCCCGCTTGCAGCGGGACGCTGTGATCGAAAAGAAAACTTCTCCAATGAAAAAGCCCGCCATTCAGCGAGCCCTGTGGAGAACAGGGGAGTCGAACCCCTGACCTTCCCGCTTGCAGCGGGACGCTGTGATCGAAAAGAAAACTTCTCCAATGAAAAAGCCCGCCATTCAGCGAGCCCTGTGGAGAACAGG
>JBBCKG010000005.1:0-370905 GCA_037190905.1 Agriterribacter sp.
CAACACAAGGTTTAAAAACCTGGAAGAACATAATGTTTGCGAAGTCGGAGACTTCGAACAGCAACAAACAAAACTAACAGCGGCTAATGGACTCCACTGTGGTTACACAACAATAGCAATTAACTTTCGCTGTCCTGAACGCCTGTGACGTCGGACAAACAACTACGTTCTCCCCGCCTCCTACGGGAATACAACACAAGGTTTAAAAACCTGGAAGAACATAATGTTTACGAAGTCGGAGACTTCGAACAGCAACAAGGAGACTCAACAGCAACAACAATCAGTAATCCGGGTTTTGCACCAGCAGTTCATTTCGATTCATCTCCGTTCTGAGAATAGGGAAAAAATAGGCTTTGTCTACCCAGGCCCTTGTTTCTAGTACTTCATGAAAAACAGTAGGAACGGAGGAGGTCGTTCTATCCGGCAATAGCTTGTACAATACATTGGCTTTATAAAGCGGGCCATACGTATCCGGCGCTATCATCCATCTTCTTACATCAAAAAAACGATGGTCTTCATACATCAGCTCAATACGTCTTTCATTCCTGTAACGTTGCCGCAAAGCGTCACCGGTTTCATGGGTTTCCGGTTGGCCGGCCCTTTTGCGAATCATATTAATATATTTCCTGGCTTCTTCATATTCTTCCAGTTCAATGCAGGCTTCGGCATAGTTCAACAACACTTCCGCGTAGCGCAAATGCCTGTAAGGAACTTCCTGCCCTACCCCTCCTTCTACTGCAGGCGATCCGGGGTCCATGAATTTCTTACACAAATAAAGCGTTTGTCCGCTATTGCCCGGCTGAAACGGGCTGTTACGGCTGTCGATACCTGGTTCTACATACACCTGGCTGGTGGCAGCATTCCATCTCTCAAAGTAACCCGTGTGTACAATACCGAAGGGGTCCAGGTCTATAGAATAAGCAGGGCGCGTGCCCCATTTTGCTCCTTCATACAAAACATTCGCATAAAAACGTGCATCCCTGTTGTGGTAAGGAAGCGCGGCGTGCGTAGGATTATTCCAGTCGAACAATGCGCCGTCGTTCATTTCAAATGCGTCTACCAGATTGCCCGATACCGCATTATTTCCCTGTCCGCCGTATCCATTCGGACCATTCATTACCGGCATATTATTGTCGTTCAGGATGGTGCCGGAAGTATAGAACTTGACCCAGATATCTTCGGAGGTGTTTTTCAATAAAAATATCTCTGTATAATTACCGGGTATGGAGTCGCCCGGTTGCGGTTCAGCTCTGTGCAGACTGTAAAGGTTCATATCTATTACAGCCTTGGCAGCATTCTTCGCAGCCGTCCAGCGTTCCGTTCTGTTCCCACTGGTGTATCCCAGCAGTTCGGTATGATCGTAGCCGGAAAAAATACCCGTGTTATGAAGATCGCTGGCAGCGTGTAACAGCACACGCGACTTCAGGGTGAGTGCTGCTCCCCTGGTAGCACGGCCGTTATCATCGCCGATTTGTATCTCCGGCAACAATTCAGCGGCAGCATCCAGTTCTGATACTATGAAATCAATACAATCGGCATAAGAACTCCTTGCAATGGCAAAATCATCGGTAAGGTTATAAGCACTTTTTACCAATGGCACTCCCCCAAACATACTGGTAAGCTGGTAGTAAAAATAAGCGCGCAGAAAACGCACTTCCCCTTCCATCGATGCTTTATCAAACGGGGCATCTACGGTGTTGTCCAGAAAAAGGTTGCACCTCCTTATTTTGGAATACAAACCGTTCCAGGTAGGCTGTGATTGCCATCCGATGATATTGTCAGCCGTCATTTCTCCCCGGTTAAAGGCAAGGATGGCAGAGTTATCTCGTCTGTGCGCTTCATCGGAATACACCGCCAACATATACTTACACAAGGTTTGGTCTATACTTGCATAGATTCCGTTGATAAATGACACCGACAATGCCCTGTCTTTCCATACATCTGCCGAGGAAAATTCACTCAGCGGTGTGGTTTCCAGAAAATCCTTGTTACAGGAGGTTAGTCCGCTTATAAAACCTATCGTTATTATAAAAATTCTGATGTTCATGGCAATAATATTAAAGCGTTAGTTTAATACCGAAATTGTACACCTTGCTTAAGGGATATACAGTACCCACTGTTTCGGGATCGAAAGAATGAAAAGAAGTAAAGGTGAGGAGGTTGAGCCCTGTGAAATATACCGTTGCATTTTTCAAACCTGCCTTGCTCGTCCAATGCGATGGAAGGTTGTAACCCAACTGCAGGTTTTTAAGCCTGAGATAATCGTTGTTCTTCAGCCAGTAGGTATTGTTGATGCCCCAGGTTCCGCCAGACACTGCACTTGTCCAGTAATATCCGCCCGTATTCCATGTTCTCGGCTTATCAGCGTTGGGGTTATCGGGAGTCCAGCGACCGTATGCATCCGCAGCCAGAAAGTTCCCGATCAATCCAGACTCGAGTGAATAAGACCTTACAGCTCCGGTGGCGCCCTGTAACAACATCGATAGAAAGAAATTTTTGTACGACAGATCAACCGTGAAACCGCCTGTAAAAGTGGGCAAATCGGTTTTTTCATACCGAACAAGATCGAGGCCATTTATTGCGCCGTCTTCATTCACATCTTTAAAAATAAGGTCACCGGGTTGGGCACCGGGCCAATGGGGCAGTCTGTCAACCTCCTCCTGATTCTTAAATACACCAAGCGAAATATAATACAGCCCTGCATTCATCGGTTTACCGGTTGACTGCTGGTATTCGGGAACGCCAGGTGTTTCGTCCCAGAACAGTATTTTATTTTTAGCCAGCGCCGCATTGGCAGATATCCTGTAATTAAAATCGCCGCTGCCGCCCCTATACGCCAACTCTACCTCAAAACCCCTGTTGGCTACCCGACCGATATTTTCCCTGGGCAGACTAAGCCCTGAAGTGGCAGGAACCGATGCATTTCTGAAAGCCAGTATATTGCTTCGGAGATTGTAAAAATAATTGGCTGAAAGTTGCAGGGCGCCGTTCATAAACTGAGATTCAAACCCCACATTGGTTTGATTCGCCACCTCCCAGGTAACACCCGGGTTCGCCACCCGTAATTCATTTAGCGCCTTTGTAAGCAGACTTTCATTTAATATGAAAGGCTGATTCGCGAAACTATAGCTCGAAAGGTACTGGTAAGGCTCAATCCGGTCGTTTCCAGTTTGTCCCCAGGAACCCGTCACCTTGAAGTAATTTACCACTCCGGCAATACCAGACCAGAACGATTCTTCCGATAATATCCAGCCCGCACTTGCTCCGGGAAAAAATCCAAAACGCTGTACATCAGGAAAGATGTAGGAGCCATCGTAGCGCCATACAAACTCCAGCAGGTACTTTTGTTTATAATCGTAATTAACCCTGCCAAAATAATTCAGCCTTGCATCTACAGTAGCTCTTCCTCCATTGTCTTTATCAGGATCGCCCCCGGCGAACATCTGATCAATAGCGGTGGATACGAATCCTCTTCTGAAAGCAGAAAGATCCATGGAACCACCGGTTATTTTTTCTACACCTGCCAGTAATTTTAACTGATGGTCTCCGAATGTTTTATTATAATTCACCAACCCATTTAGTGTCGTGCGATAACCATCGGAAAAGTTTTGATTAAGTTCCGGCGTGGCATAAGGACCATCCAGTGCACCACTCACCACCGGTTCTCCATTCGCGTCGAAAGTCTGGCGATCCCATGAGTATAGCATATACGGTTTGCGCCAGAGTTTTCCGTTGTTGATCATTTTATCGTAGGAAAGGTTGGTGGTAACAGACAGACCGCTAATCCAGGGAATGTTTACAGTGAGCCTTGCATTGCTGAGTAAATTATAGCTGATACGCCTGTCGTAGCCTATGTCATCAGAAACCAACGCTACAGGGCTCTGCCCGGCCTGATATCCTGCAGCGGGTTTATTACCCGGATAAGAGGCTATAAACATTGGTTTACTTCTATTCAGCATATACGCAAAAGGATTTGCAGCAAAATTCCGGTTCTCCTGGCTGCCGGAAAGATCAATCCCGATCGAAATATAAGGAGAGACTTTCGCATCAAGGTTGGCCCTGAAGTTGGCCTGCGTAAATTTTGACGAACTGTTTTTATAAATCGCATCCTGCAAACTGTAACCTCCGGAAACAAAATACCGTATCGCCTCAGAACCACCCCTGATAGAAATATCAGACCTTGTCTGTGGAGTGGTTTTTCTGAATACAGCACCGAACCAGTCGGTGTCGGGATACAGCCACGGTTCCGAACCATCGCGGTATTTTTCTATTTCTTCCGCTGTATACACATGGGCTCTTCCGGCATAGTCTTCTATTTCATTCACCATGGTAGCATAGGTGGCCGCATCTGCCATCTCCGGTATTACCGTTGGGGAAGATATGCCGTAGTTGACATTGGCGGTCACTTCCGGCTTACCGGTTTTACCTCGCTTGGTGGTAATCAGAATCACACCATTGGCAGCGCGGGCGCCGTAAATGGCGCCGGATGCATCCTTTAGTACAGTCACGCTTTCCACATCTTCCGGCCTGATGCTGGCCATGTCTCTGCCAACGATACCATCCACCACTATCAGTGCGGAATTATCGCCCAGTGTGTTGGCGCCCCGGATTCGTATCGTAGCATTATCCCTGCCGGGCTCTCCTGAATTGTTCATCGCAATCAAACCCGGTAAGCGACCTGCCAGTGTATTGGTAAAATTGACTGCCGGCGATTGTTGAAGCATATCTCCTTTTACCATGCTGATAGCGCCCGTTGCGGTGGCTTTCTTTTGCGTACCATAGCCCACCACCAATACTTCCCCTAACCCGGAGGTATTCACCTGCATCTCAACATCTACTGTTGTTCTGCCTGACAACGCAACATATTGGTCGATATAACCTATATGACTGAATATAAGCGTAGCGCCTTCCGCTACATCTCGCAGAACAAATGATCCCTGATCGTTGGTAAACACACCCGTTTTTTTACCCTCCACGGTAACGCTCACTCCCTGCAAGGGATTCCCGGTACTATCAGTCACCCTTCCTGTGATCACATTATCCTGTAAAAAAGACGGAGATGCTCCCGCTATTGCAGCATGATGAAGCAGCACCGTGACAACTAACAATACACCTATTAAAATAAAACTTCGGAAATAAGAAGAAGACCTGCATATGCTATATGCAGGCTGCGAAATACTTACCACGCCCATGACTAAGCAATTTATTTTGTTGATACAATTATCGAAACAAAAATATCAGGGCGTTGATGGATTGTTCTCCTGAATATTATCTAAGCAGTCCGAAAAACAAGCTGAAAGTTTCCGATCAAAATACCGGAGGGTAGTATAGTATTATTTTGAGATAATTTTTTTCAACAAGGCATGTAAGTTATTAACTACCCGCTATCTGAATGTCCGTGACTTCAAACCCACTATGTTCCCCCCGCCGCCGGGAATACAACACAAGGTTTGAAGAACATAATGATTATGAAGTCGCAGACATTGAACAGCAGCAATAATAT
This sequence comes from Agriterribacter sp., assembly GCA_037190905.1. Classification (GTDB taxonomy): domain Bacteria; phylum Bacteroidota; class Bacteroidia; order Chitinophagales; family Chitinophagaceae; genus Agriterribacter. The sequence goes on from JBBCKG010000005.1 coordinate 5,504, forward strand.
AACCACCGCTATCCGAATATCTGCGACTTCCGTTTTCTTCAGCCTAATCTGCCAGCACCCACCGGTTCACGGTGTTGTGCATACCTTCCATTACAATTTTATAGGTGGTGCCTTTCACCGGCGTAAAGTCGAACTCGGCTTTACCCTTCGGCAATTCCACTTCACCAAGTAGTTCCAGCACATCCGCCTTACCGGAAGTTTTAAATGTATTTGTTTTCGCCAGGTACAGTTTTACTTTTCCTTCGCGGTCATAGGGATCCCATCCCAGTTTCAACTTACTACCTGATATGAATGCGTAAGGATTTGCCAGGGATACCTTTCCAATCAGCGGCACACCATCTATTTCACGGGCTACTTCCTTAGCAATGGGCAGCCCCAGAAACTGCATAATGGAAGGTGCAATGTCTACTACAGCGGGCATTGCGGCGTGGTAATACCGGTTGAGGTCCCGATGGTTCGTAACGATCCATGTCGTTTTCTCCCGCGCAGATTGTCCGCCGTGGTGCTTCCCTTCTATACCATCCCTGCCATGATCGGTGGTGGCAAAGATCAGCCACTCTTCATTGTGTTTCTTTTCTCTTTCCAGTATGGCATCATAGATCCGCCCGATCTGATTGTCTGCTATTTCGATGGCTTTATCAAATTGCGGACTATTGCCATAGCGATGTGACACGTCATCTGTATACTGCAGGTATACCCAGGTGAGGTCGGGTCCATTTGTTTTAATAGAAGCTACGGCCGCATCCGTTATTGCTTCATCAATTTTATGTATATACCTGCTTTCTTTATCATGGGGATAACGAACGGTATCCAGTTCCAGACCATCCAGTTTATAATCCATGTGTATTTTACCGGTCTCATCCTTTCCTTCTCCAATGAGTTTGGTTCTGTTATCGAGCCAGGTAGAATAAACAGCCAGTTTTTTCGCCGGAGCCGCATCACGCACCATTCTGAATATGGTGGGATAATGATAATTGGGAGCCGCGATGTTATTGTCCCATACATTGTGTTTATTGGCCCAGGTAGCAGTGAGCAGACTATTATAACCTACGGCGGAGATGGTGGGTGTTTCTGAATAACCATTTCGTTCGCCGCCCAGGTATGCCCGGGTATATCCTCCTGCCTCTCCGATCCGTTTTATATTAGCCGCTGTTCCTTTACGTTCAATGAGGTCGGGCGGTATACCATCTACTATAATGAAAACAGCTTTCCTGGTTTTTGTAGCCTGTTGCGCATATCCGCTCACCACAGTTACTGCCAGCATGAGCAACAAAGTATATCGTTTCATGAATAACAAGATTTGAATGTAAAATGAATATAAGTCACAGGTTGCAAGTTACAGGATGCAAAAGCATCTTGCAACCTGCATTTCTGTACCCTGTGACTTTCAATCTCCCGCCAACTTACTCCCAACCAAATATCTGCTTCAGATTGTTATTGAGCGAAGCCTGCATTTGGGGAATCGGCCGGTAATAATATTTCGGCGCTACGAATGTGCCAATGTCTTCAATGATCAGCATACTACCCGAGGTGGAACCGCTCAGGAATATAGAGGCGTCCGGTTGACCGAAAGTACCAATACGATAAAACTGTATCGGATTGCCAAGGCTATTGGTTTCAGGCTCATTGGGTATGGCCTCGGAATACGGTATGAGTTTGATATCGGGGATACCGTCGCCGGTAAGATCATGATAACCTAAAGAGCCGAAATACAGCCCTACGGGTTCCCTTTCCAGTATCTTGCCTGCTTCCCAACGCATGAGATCATCATACCGAAATCCTTCAAATGCCAGCTCTACCCTTCTTTCCCTGCGTATTTCCAGTATTTCTCCTTTCATCGCTCCGGTTACATTGGGAAACCTTGTTTCTTCTACCGGGTCAACGGCTACTCCTATCATCAGATGCGGCATGCCCACCCTGTCTCGCAGTACATTAACAGTAGCATTCAGGTCACCCTGGGTCAGTTGCCCCAGCTCTGCTTTTGCTTCCGCATAGATCAGCAATATCTCTGCATACCTGTACAGGGGTACATCAATAGCATTGCGTTCATCCTGCACAGTGGTATTGTAGAATCCCTTGATCTGGTGATACCCCGAAAAGTTTTTCTGCAACTGTTGCACATATATACCAGCGCCCCTGGAATAGGTTCCGGTCCGTACCAGTTCCCAGCCGGGGTAGGCGTACGTGTGGTACAAACGGGGATCCCTGTCTGTGAACTCTTCCACGAATTCATTCTGCTGGTAATTGGGCTGGCTGCTGTAAAAGCTGCCATCTTTCATCAGGTATGCCTGTAACATGTCTTTGGAAGGATAGGCTTCATAGTTTCCAAAAAAACCGTCTCCGGCATCCCCATTCAGTACATTAGACTCATATCGCCGTGCAAAAATAACTTCGCTATTGGAATTAAGGTCTGCACTGTAAAACAACTGGGCATAGTTTCCATGTAGATTATAACCACCATTATCCATGATGTCTTTCGCCATCTCTGCGGCCTTTTGTAACAACGCTGTCGCAGAACTCTCCAGTCCCAACTCCGGGTGGTATTTTCTGAACGTACCCTCGTACAGCAGGAAACGGGCGAAATCGGCCTTCACCAACCATCTGGTCACCGCACCCGCAGAAGCGGTCAAATCTACATGAGCAGCGGCGAACTCATAGTCTTCGATGATCTTGTTCACGACTAGTTCACGTGAATCCCTGGGTGCATACAATATGTCTTCGCTACTGGTTCCCACCAGTTGATCGATCCACGGTACATCGGAATATCTTTTTACTTTGTCAACATAAAAACGGGCCCGGAAAAAACGACCCAACCCTTCAAAGTGATCCAGGCGTTCCTGTGCAATAGCGGCTTTACCGAAATTAGCGAGGAACAGGTTTGCCCTTCTCAATCCACCCCAGTCCCATCCGGAAGTAACAGTCGACGAATTGGGATTACCCATCATCATGGTTTTCAGCTCCACATTACCCGTGCTTCCTCCGTTATCCGTTAGCCTATACGAGTCGTTCGAATAAATATTAGTTCCGGAAAAATCATACATACCCTGGGTATATAACCGCAGGTCTTCTTCCGAATTGAAAAAGCTTTCAACCCCTATATCGGTTTCCGGAAAGCGGTCCATAAATTTATCGTTGCAGGACAAAACCGCCAGGGATAAGAGCAAGGCGAAGATTTGGAGATATCGTACCGACCGCTCTTTATAGATGGTAATTTGTATTTTAGTCATGGTCATACAGTTTAAAATATTACGTTGATGCCTGCAGAATAGCTGCGTTGGAAAGGATAGGTCATTCCATGCCCGCTGCGGCCCACGCCTTCTGTCGGCTTAAAGACGATATTACTATTGGTGCTTTCGGGATCGAAATAGTCTCTCACACCGGACCATTCATGTATATTTTCTCCCGCTACATATACCCGCAACCGGTCAATCCCTATCCGCCGGGTAAGATGAGACGGCAACGTATATCCAACCGTTATATTCTTCACCCGCAGGTAAGCAGCGTTGAGCATATAACGCGTTTGCGGAATCGCCAGCCCCATGGCTTCATCAATCCGGGTACCAAGGTTGGCATCTGCCAGCCAGTTTTGCAGAATCGGAAATTTTGCATCGGTATTGGCGTGGGCGAGCCCGGCATCAATAAACGATTGAGAATGCTTTTCCATTAAAGTAGCATTATCATCTTCGGGACGATAGAAATCCAGTAAGTGCTGGTAAGTATTACCATAAGGCTGCTGGTAAAAACCGAAATACAAATAGTCTAGCGGGTAGTAATCACGCTTGGCTATACCTTGCATGAACACACGCACATCCAAACCTTTCCAGTTGCCATTCAGATCCAATCCATATTGGTAACGGGGCACCCTGTTGCCTATTATTTTCAGGTCTTTGGTGTCGTCCAGGGTGTATCCTTTTTCTATGGAGCCGTTACCATCCTGATCAACGTATTTGGGCCAGCCCGGCACAATGCTCAAAGCCCCCCAGGGAATAATGGAAGTCTGGTCCAGCTTGGCGATCTCATCGGTATTGGCAAATAGACCGTCATTTTCAAGTCCCCAGATTTCCCCAAGCTCCATCCCTTTATAATACTGCAATATGCTGCCAGTAGGATTGTCAAACCGGGAAATAAAGCTCCGGGAATCCGACAAAACAAACCTGGCATTAAAGGACAGCGGACTTCCGGCCAGGTTCCATCTTTTATTGTACCCCAGCGTTAATTCCCATCCTCGGGTTCTGAGGTCGGCTGCATTTTCGTTGGGCTCAGCTGCACCCAATACACCAGGTAATTCTTTCCCCAGTGTAAGCATATCCAGCGTATTCCTGGTATAATAATCGAATACTACGGTAAACTGGTCCTGCAGGAAACCCAGGTCTATTCCGTAGTTCATGGTGTTCACCTTTTCCCAGGTATAATTGTCTGATACCAGGAGTGGCGGGTTGATCTGAAGCGGAATATTATCTCCTACCAGGTAGGAAGACCGGGCTCTCGACATACCCGGAATGTAACCATAATAGCCTTTATACTCATGGCGTAAAGACTGGTTGCCTAAAGAACCGTACGATGCGCGGACTTTAAAATTATTGACCACATGGCTGATAGAGCTCATAAAATTCTCCTGGTCAATTCTCCATGCAACCGAAGCAGAGGGGAAAAATCCAAATCGCTTGTCCTTCGGAAACCTGGAGGATCCGTCGTAGCGACCATTAAATTCTACGATATATCGATCGTTGTAAATGTAGTTCAACCTGCCAAAAACACCTCTTATGGCGTATGCATATTTTGTTTCCCCTACATTCATTTCTCCCGTAGCCAATTGTGGTGTCGGGTACGAAGAAGAAATCAAGTCGCCGATACCATACCACATATCCTGAAACCTGTACTCCTCCTGGTTAAAACCCAATATGGCTGTAAAAGCATGTTTTGAAAAGGTTTTATTTAGTGTTCCGTACACATTGAATACCTTAAAATTTTCCAATATAGTAAATCTGTCAGCACGGCTTACCCCTTCCTCTCTAACATCCTCAGGGCCATACCCTATCTGGTATTTTTTTTGATGTGAATTACCGATCTCGGTCGTGTTCCGGTAAGTATAGTCTGCGTTGATCGTAAGTAAACGATCCCAGAAATTCATCTCTGTGGTAAAGGTTGACTGAAACATATTTTTCGCAGAATTGGAAACACCTCCGTTTACTATTTGCGCAGCAGCCTTGCCTACACTGGTATTGGCCCAGGTGCCATCGGGATTTTTATCGTACGCAGTAGGAAAGTGGTTATAAGTATTCGAAGGGTTGAAATAAATAGGTACTTCCCGTTCGGAATAGCTGTAAAACGTGTTGTTCCCGAAGCTCAGCCATTTGTTCAGGTTATAATCAACCTTTGCCCGGAGGCTATAACGATCAAACACATCCTTTGCCAGCGCCAATGGGCTGTTTTGGCGATTGTACCCGCCAGACAGGTAATACCTTACCTTATTGTTTTCACTCACCCCGTTGATCGAGAGATCGTGATTCTGGTTGAAATTATAGGTGTTCATAAAATACCGGCTCCAGTCGCGACCTCCCATATACTCCCATTCTCCCGGCCGTGTAGGGTTTTCTCGTACGCCGGGTACGGAAGGGTCATCGGAACGCTGTTTCGCATAAGCATAATGCTGATCACTGTAGTTCACATTGTTCCAGGGCGTATTGTCGGTAGACAACTGGTGCAAACGGGAAAAAATATAGGGATCGGTCACCATCTTCGGCATTACAGTCGGACGGTTCATGCTGAAGTTATTAGAATAGCTGACTTTTGCACCAGCCTCACCGCCCTTTTTGGTAGTGATCAGTATCACCCCAAAAGCAGCCCTGGCTCCGTAAATAGCAGCCGCAGAAGCATCTTTAATAACGGACATAGACTCAATATCCTGTGGAGACAGCAGGTTGAGTTCAACAGCCGTAGTTTGCACCCCGTCTACCAGAATCAACGGACCCCCTCCGTTAATGGAAGTAATACCCCGGATGTTGATATCCGGCGCTTCACCCGGTTTTCCCGAAGGGAACCTGATATTCAGGTTGGGGACCATACCCTGCAATCCCTGCGATACATTTGCGATGGGGCGGTTTTGCAGGTCTTTGGCTTTTACCTGGTCTACCGCTCCGGAGAGGTTTACTTTTTTTTGGGTGCCGTAGCCCACCACTACGATGTCGTCAAGGGTTCCGTTTTCCGGTTCCAGCACAATATCAACAGCGGTTTGCGTTCCTACGGTCACTTCCTGGGGGGCATATCCCACCATCGAAAATTGCAGCACACTTTGTGCCGAGCGTACGGTGATCTGATATTTACCATCGTCGTCTGTAAGCGTACCGTTGTTTGTATTTTTTTCTCGAACGGAGGCGGCTGCCACCGGTGCGCCGCTGGCGTCCAGTACTACACCGCGAATCAGTTTTTCCTGTGCATTTGCCAGCAGACAGCTGAAGACCAGCAGGCAAAAAAGCAGTTTAGTTTTTGTCATAAAAAATGTTTGGGATGATGAATAGCGTAATAATCCGGGCGGTTATTACCTTAACAAATATGGATATTATTCCTTATAGTACAAAAATAAATTGAACGATTATTCAATTTATTTACCGAGATTTAATGATAAGTTTACAGAAGTTTAACCCGGCATTCTGTATCCGTAAACTGCTACTGCAGGCTGCCAGCCGATATACAGTGTAACCAGAAACACCACAACCAGACAGATTCCGACGCGAAAGCCTGCACACAATCGTTGCGTAGTTATATATTTGCCAATCACAGATATACCACACAAATCATACAACATGGGAAGGAAAAGCTTAAAAGACACACGTCAGAAAGAAATCGTCAGGGCCTTTTACCAACTTGCTAAAAAAGAAGGGTTAGAAAATGCATCACTTGCCAAAACTGCGGCGCTCATCAACATCAACCCCAGCCTGGTGATACACTATTTTAAAACGAAGGAGCACCTGGTATATGCACTCACTGAATACATACTGGATAAATACCTCCTGATCTTTAAAGTGCCGCCGCGGCATAGCGGAAATGCACTTGATAAACTATTGACCGTACTTGACAATATTTTTTCCAACAAATGGAATACGCTTTTCGACGACAGTGTTTCCTACAACTGCTACTCACTTACCTTCCGAAACAGTACTATTAAAAAAAAATACAAAAACCTGCTGGACACCCTGCGATCCAATCTTGAAGCGTTGATTGTAGCCTGTAAAGAAGAAGGCTCTCTTTCCGTTAAAGATCCTGCACTGACTGCTGATATCATTTTTGTACTTATAGACGGTGCCTACTATTACCTGAGCCTCGTGACCAATAAAAATGAATACCGAAAAAAATTACTACTGTACAAACAGCAAGCCTTGCAGCAGCTCAACCTCGCTTCTTCCTAGTAAGCAATACAATCGTAGTTAGTCCGATCAGCCCCCACGCCACATTCACCGCCAGATTTGGATAATCGTTCAGAAAAAGCGCGTGTCCAACAAGTCCAACTGCTCCGACTACATTCAGTAAATGATATAAACGCTGATCGGCTTTCAGCCGGTTAATACTTAACAGTAAATAAGCCAGCAAATAAGCAATGGAACCGGTCCATCCCAAAAAAGAAGAAAAAAAATCAGCGGTAAAAACGCCATCGATGTCCATGTGCAACCACATTCTGTTCACCCACAATATAATAATGATTCTTACATGCTATGTGTTATCTTTTACTGTAAATAACCGCCAATTCCTTCAGAGAACTCAGAACAAACCTCCAAAAAGCTATGCACAATCGTATGGTGTACCGGATGATCCACCCCATACTTCCACTAAGTAGTTACTGCATGCCTTATCTAAGATAAATAGCTATCAGACAGGATGATTATCAAAAATTATCCGATAATGATTTTTTGCATACTGGATATTATCCGGCTCCCGCCAGGGTTACGGGTAAAAGATGCAGGTTTACTCAGTTAACTTCACCAACCGCCGGTGTTCCTGTTTCTTGGGTAACAGCCACAAAAAGAATCGGAATGTGATAACCCACCCGTATACGATACGATCGAAAGCCTATGCGTACAATGCCTTTGTAAGTACAGACGGGAAAAGGCCGATAATGATAATCAATATAGCGGCCACCCACAAAGTAGTTTTGTATACACCGGACACAGGCTTAACCTCCGGGTTACCTTCTTTAAAATACATTGCCTGTATCACCCTGAAATAATAATACGCACTCACTGCTGCCATCAACACCGCAAAGATGACCAGCCACAAATGCTGGCCGCTTTTGACGGCTCCTATCAATACATAGTATTTGGCAAAGAAGCCTGCAGTAAGGGGTATGCCCGTAAGCGATAACAGAAAAACCAGGTTCATCAAGGCAAGAAACGGATGCGACTTTGCCAGTCCATTGAACCCTTCTACCGAGTGATCCTTTAACTTTATCAGTACAGCAAAGATGCCTATGCTGGCTATACTATAAGCCGCGGCATAAATGATCAGTCCTTCCCTTCCAAAAGTATTCAGTGAAAAAATGGCCAGCAACATAAAACCGGCTTGTGCTATGCTGGAATAAGCCAGCATGCGCTTCACGCTTTGCTGAAACACTGCCGTTATATTTCCGATAAACAATGTAACTGCCGTAAGGATGGCCACGAGTAACTGCCATTCGCGGTGACTCTGCCCGAAAGCTGCATCGAACAGTTTAAGAAATCCAATAAAAGACGCAGCCTTTACCACCGTTGCCATATACGAGGTAAAAACGGTCGGCGTTCCATCGTACACATCGGGCGTCCAGAAATGGAAAGGTGCGGCGCTGACCTTAAAGGCGATGGCAATCAGCAAAAATACCAATCCTACTGCCACCATCGGCGTCATAGCAGCCGCATTCGGCGCTCCCACATAAAAGGAACCGGTAGCGCCATAGAGGAATGCAATTCCCATGAGCATAATGCCGGTTGAAAAAGCCCCCATCAAAAAATACTTCAGTGAGGCTTCGTTGCTCTTCAAATTGCGTTTATCACTTCCCGCGAGGATATACATCGGTATTGAAATCAGTTCTATGCCCAGGAACAGCATCAGTAGCGAGTTAAAAGACGATACCAGTGTAACACCGCAAAGCGAAAAGAATATCAGCGCGTAGTAGTCGAATACATCCTTACCTACCGTTTCAAATTCTTTGGCGTTCAGCAGGAAGTAAAGCAGTGTGGCACCCAATGCAATCGTATTGAACACAGTTCCGAAAACGGTAAACTTCAGCAAGCCTCTTACATCGAAATCAATTCTCCAGACGTTGTAATATTCCAGTGCGTTTACCAACAGTAATAAGATAATACCGGTAACAGCAATAGAACCTGCCTTTGCCCTGTTCTTAATGTACAGGCCACTAAACATCATTACTACACCCCAAATTGCTGCTAAAATTATTGCCGCCATAATATTATGAATATACCCTTATGATTTATAATGCTTTCAGCTTACTAAAAAACAGATTCACGGAGTCCTGCGTCAACTCCAACATAGGTTTGGGATACACTCCCATCACAAAAATGATGACCACGATCAGCCCCAGGGCCCATACAGCACCCCTTCCCATTGCCGGCGCACCCACGCTTCCCAAAGACGCATTTACTTCACCATAAAAAACCTTCCGGATCATGTTCAGCGTGTATACAGCTGCCAGTATAATACTTACCAGCGCCACTACCGTAACAGCCTTTCCATAGGCGAATAAACCATTGAACATAAGAAACTCTCCTATGAATGCATTGGTCAATGGCAATGCTATATTGGCGAATGCCGCAATAACCAGAAATATGGTTAATACAGGCGCAGTATTGGCAAGTCCGCCCAACTCAGAAATTTTACGCGTACCATAGTTACGCTCTATCAGTTCCACCACTATCCACAACGCAATTACGTTTACACCATGGTTAAACATCTGTACCATTACACCATCTAATGCGCTTTCATTCCTGGCGAAAATTGCCGCACACATGAGCCCTATATGTGCAATGGAAGAATAAGCAATCAAACGCTTCAGGTCGTTCTGCTGCCAGGCCAGGAATGAAGCGTACAACATCCCTATTACCGACATCCAGATGATCAGATCAGCAAAAACCGCGGTTTCGGCCGGAAACACCGGTATCAGCCAGCGAATCACTGCGTAGATACCCATCTTTACCATCACCCCACTCAATATCATAGTAACGCCCGTCGGCGATTGCTCGTATGCATCCGGTTGCCAGGTATGAAAGGGAAATATGGGCATCTTAATAGCAAAGGCAATAAAGAACAGCCAGAAAATGAATTTTCCCTGTCCCTCGGGTATATCGGCCTGCATAAATGCGCTGAGTGCAAAGCTCTGCCCGGGTGTGTGCAGATACACATAGATAATGCCGATGAGCAATAGCAGCGAACCGGCAAATGTATACACAAAAAACTTGAAGGTTGCCTGAATGCGTCTCTCACCACCCCATATAGACGACAGAAAATAAACAGGGATAAGAGCCAGTTCCCAGAAAAAATAAAACACCAGCGCATCCATAGCACAAAAAACACCAGCCAGCCCAGCCTGGGTAAGCAACATCAATCCATAAAAACTATTGGGGTTTTTGTAGTTGTGACGATAAGTGGATAAAAACACCAGCGGAAACGCCACTGCGTTAAGCATCACCAGCAGCCTGGCCATGCCATCGTACTTCAGGGCAAAACTGCTGCCAAGGGATGGCATCCAGTAATAACTTACATTATTGAGATTGAAATACTTTTCATTGTCCATAAAGAACAAACTGATAACGGCAATGGCCAGAGAAATACAAGCCGATACAACCGCCCAATTCTTGGCGCTATTACCGTTTTTCAGCGAAAAAGCGATCAATCCGCTGAGCAACGGAAACCACAACAACAATTCCGGAAAAGTTATGAGTACATCTTTTGGATCCATAGCCCTATTTAACAAACAATTGAATAATAAATAATACAAATGCCGCTACTACCATCAGCAGCAGGTATACACCCACCTGTCCACTCTGCAACAACCTGATCTGACGGGCTCCGTAATGCACCAGTTTTCCCACACCGTTCACCGCGCCGTCAATACCCAACTTTTCAACAATATTGTTCAGCAATACCGACATATTCCGCAGAGGCTTTACCACTATGGTATCATACACTTCATCTACATACCATTTGTTTTGTAACAGCTTTCCGAACCCGGTTGCTTCCTCCATATCCGGTCGTTTGCTAAACCGGCTGATTGCATACAGAATAGCCAATGCTGCAGCGCCCACAGATGCACCCATCAATATATATTCCGTTGTATGATCCAGGTGATGTGCTTCCTGCAATTTCAACGAACCGGCAAAAATCGGGGCAAGGAATTGCTGCAACGCATGACTGCCGCCCAGTACAACCGGAACCCCTACAAAACCAGCTACAACCGACAATACTGCCAGTATGATCAGCGGCCAGATCATAGCAGCAGGGCTCTCATGCAAATGATGCTCCTGCTGTTCGGTTCCTCTGAACCTGCCGAGAAAGGTAGTAGCGTATAAGCGGAACATATAAAAGGCCGTCATCACTGCGCCCAATACCCCTATTACCCAATAAGCTACATTAGCAGAAAAGGCGGCCGCCAGTATTTCGTCTTTTGAAAAGAAACCACTCAACGGTGGTACACCCGCTATGGCAATACACCCAATCAGGAATGTCCAGTGTGTTACCGGCAGGTATTTTTTCAGTCCGCCCATACGACGGATATCCTGTTCGTGGTGCATGGCATGTATAACCGAACCGGCTCCCAGGAATAACAATGCTTTGAAGAAAGCATGCGTCATTACGTGAAATACAGCGCCGGTATAAGCACCTACGCCTAGTCCCAGGAACATATATCCCAACTGACTCACGGTAGAGTATGCCAGTACTTTCTTAATGTCGTTTTGCTTTAAAGCAATAGTGGCTGCCAGTATTGCGGTGGCTAAACCCACCACTGCAACCACCCCCTGCGTTACAGGCGCCAGCGTATATAAGATATTGCTGCGGGCTATCATATAAATACCGGCTGTTACCATCGTAGCAGCATGGATCAACGCAGAAACAGGCGTTGGCCCTGCCATTGCGTCTGGCAACCAGGTGTATAAAGGTATCTGTGCACTCTTGCCGGTTGCGCCCAGGAATAATAAAAGGGTAATGCCCACCAACACGGCATCATTCATATTCATTCCTTCCGTTTGCGCAAATACTTCACCGAAGGTAAGTGTACCGAAATGCTGAATCATCCAGAACAAAGCGAGTAAAAAGCCGAAATCGCCAATGCGGTTCATTACAAAGGCCTTTTTAGCAGCTTTGGTATACTCACTGTTTTTAAACCAGTAGCCGATCAAAAGGTACGAACACAAACCTACCCCTTCCCATCCGATAAACATAATCAGGTAGTTGCCACCCATTACCAGCAACAACATCGAAAACACAAATAGGTTGAGGTAAGCAAAATACCTGGCAAAATGCGCGCTGCTTTCCTCATGCATATACGCGGTGGAATACAGATGAATCAGAAAACCCACTCCTGTAATCACCAGCAGAAATATAGATGATAGCTGGTCTACCTGGAAGCTGAACGGAATATTAAGACTTCCGGTGTTGATAAAGTCGAACAGGGTGACAGCGATCGTATTTCCTTCCCTGACCTGCAGGAACAATAATAAACTCACTACAAAAGCGCCCAGTATAACGCCGCTGCCGATAACACTCGTCATTCCTTTGGACAGGCTGTTTCTTGCCAGACCATTGATTAAAAATCCGATCAATGGAAACAATGGAACCAGGTAAACTAAGTTGCTCATATCAGATTATAGTATGCAGGGACCATGCATCATACATGATCTTTCTACATTTAATGTTTTAGTCTGTTTAAAAAGTTTACATCCACCGAATGGGTGTTTCGGTACATCATTACAATGATCGCCAGCCCCACACTTACTTCGGCAGCCGCCACCACCATAATAAAGAAAACGAATACCTGTCCGTCGGCCGCTGCTTTGGCCGCGCTCTCCACACCCGAAGCAGCCAGACTGTGCATTTTTGAAAACGCTACCAATAGCAGATTCACAGAGTTTAGCATCAATTCAATGCACATAAAAATAATGATGATGTTCCTGCGGGTCAATACGCCGATAATCCCTATACTGAACAAGGCCACCGTCAAAAAAATATAATGCTGTATCGTCATGGATGTATCTTAAGCTGTTTAATTTATTCGCTGGTTTCGTTTGTATCCTTTTTCCCAATGATCATCGCTCCTACCATAGCACTCAGGAAAAGCACGCTGCTTACTTCGAACGGCAACACATAATCTTTGAACAGTACCATGCCCAGGTTGTGGATCAACCCTACATCGCCTGTATTCATAAGTACATCGTTACGCATTACAGCCGTGTCTTTCAAAGCGGCTGTCAATACCAGCAACAAGCTGCCGCCGGATATGACACCGGCAAAACCAAGCCAACGATTTTTTACAGGTATTGTGGTGGTGTTGAGGTTCATCAGCATCACCACAAACAGGAATAATACCATAATAGCCCCGGCATATACAATGATATTTACAATCGCCAGGAACTGTGCGTTCAACAATATGTAATGACCGGAAATAGCAAAAAAAGTGGCGATCAGCCATAGAATGCTGTGTACCGGATTCTTACTGAAAATTACCATAAGCGCACTGGAAAGCGCCAGCACAGTAAGAAACCAGAAGAGTAGATGTGTTATGGACATTTCTTAATTGATCGTTCGTGTTGGTATAATCAGGATTTCTTTTTCTTCTTTTCAATCAGTCCCTTTGCCATATCAAAACCTTCTTTATCGGTAACGGGATGCGGGATGACCATATCGTTTTTACCGTAAATAAAACTTCTGCGGCTGTAATTGGCAGGAGCAAAGGTTTCGCTCAAATAAATAGCGTCTTTCGGACAAGCCTCTTCGCACAACCCACAAAATATGCAACGCAGCATATTGATTTCGTATCTAGCTGCATATTTTTCTTCCCGGTAGAGATTTTCTTCGCCCGGTAGGCGCTCGGCCGCTTCCATGGTAATGGCTTCAGCGGGGCATGCTACTGCACACAACCCACAGGCTGTACATCTTTCCCGGCCTTCTTCATCCCGGTTCAATACATGCAATCCGCGAAATACCGGACTGAAAGGGCGTGTTTGTTCCGGATATTTAACGGTAGCCCGTTTCTTAAAAAAATGGCTAAATGTAATCAGCATGCCTTTGAAGATGTTCCAAAGGTATATCCTCTCCAGCAGCGTCATCGGCCGGCGGTCTACCTGTTTGGTTCTCTGCGTCAATGCCTCCATAATTATTTCAATTTAATCCCTTCCTCGGTAATACCGTCGGCCGGGGTAAGTACAAAAGTATTTTTATCAGTCATACCTGCCAATTAATTCATCAGCCTTTCATGGTCCACAAAATCACCGCACCGGTAACCAGCATATTAACCAGGGCCAGCGGTATCAAACTTTTCCATCCAAGATTCATCAACTGATCATAGCGGAACCGCGGCAACGTCCAGCGTATCCACATGAATAACAGGATGAGCAAAAATGTTTTAGAAAACAATGCTGCTGCTCCCACTATTGCCGCTGTTGAAACCGAGAGCGTTGTTTCGTCCACAAACGGCATATCGTATCCTCCCAGGTATACTGTGGCGATGAGGGCACAACTGATGAACATGTTGATGTATTCTGCGAAGAGAAAAAAACCAAGTTTCATGGACGAGTATTCCTGGTGGTATCCGAAGTTCAATTCGCTTTCGGCCTCAGGTAAATCGAACGGGGCGCGATTACATTCAGCCAGTGCACAAACCAGAAATATCATAAAGCCGAGCGGTTGATACACGATGTTCCACATACCGGTTACCTGCTGCTCGGTGATTACACGCAAACTCAGCGATCCTGAAATCATCAATACCGCGATGAGCGAAAGTCCGAGGGCCAACTCATAGCTAATCGCCTGGCTGGCACCGCGTAAGGCGGCCATCAGCGAAAACTTGTTATTACTTGCCCATCCACCAATCATCATTCCGTATACCCCCACGCTCACTACTCCAAACACATATAAAATGCCGATGTTAATGTCTGCTACCTGTAAGGGTACGGTTTTGCCATTCACCTCAATAGGGCTGCTCCAGGGAATCACCGCACTGGTCATCATGGCGGTAAGCATGGCGAGGCAAGGCCCCAACACAAACAGGATTTTATTGGAATTGCTGGGAATAACCTCTTCCTTGAAAAAGAGTTTCAAGCCATCGGCCAGCGGCTGCAATAGTCCGAAAGGACCAGCCCTGTCCGGACCGTACCTGTCCTGTATAAATCCGGCAAATTTTCGCTCAACATAGGTTGCATACATGGCAACGACCAGCGAAACGGTAACCACTGCGGTTATCAACAATAATTTCTCCAGTATGAATTCCCACTCCAAGGTTAAAAGATTTGAAATTTAAAATGTATTGCTTGCCAGTCGTTCTTGCATCAGGGTTACTCGTTACCAATTTCTTTTTTCGGCGATTCAAAATCCGTTGAATGTGCAGGTCCTTTTATAGCTGCCAGGTTTACGCCGGGGCGATTGACTTCGCTCACACTGTGGATACCCATCAGCAACTTAGGACTTCTGCCATTCATCACACTCGTGAAAGTTTCTGCAGGCTTTTTCAGTCCTACATAATGTCCCTGGGATATCACAGAATGACGATTCACTTTTACCGGTCCTTCAATGGTCCAGTCGTTTATATCTTTCTTTTCAAACCGGCATTCATTGCATATCCAGTCTTCCACCTCTCCCCATTCATCTTTTCTGCCCGTTACGCGCAACACCTGATCGCCCCGCATCCAGAGATGTACCTTTCCGCTGCATTTGCTGCAGTTGCAGGAGGCATTCACCGGTTTTGTAAACCATACACGGTTCTTGAAGCGGAAGGTTTTGTCGGTGAGCGCCCCTACCGGGCATACGTCAATCACATTGCCTATAAAATCGTTGTCCAAGGCCTTTTCTATATAGGTAGCAATTTCAGCGTGATCGCCCCTGTCCAGCACACCGTGCACCCTTTTTCCGGTAACCTGATCGGCTACAAATACGCAGCGATAACAAAGGATGCAGCGCGTCATGTGTAGCTGTATATATGGTCCGAGATCGCGTCTGGTAAATGTACGCCTTGAAAATCCATAGCGGGTGCCTTCCTTCCCATGCTCATAACTGAGATCCTGCAGGTGGCACTCACCTGCCTGGTCACATACCGGACAATCAAGCGGGTGGTTGATCAGCAGAAACTCCACCACGCCTGCTCTCGCATCCTGTACTCTTTCGCTGGTAATATTTTTTACAATCATACCGTCCATTACATTCGTTCTGCACGATGCAACTAGCTTCGGCATAGGACGCGGGTCTGCTGTAGAGCCGGCAGCCACTTCCACCAGACAGGTACGGCATTTACCACCACTGTTTTTCAACTTTGAGTAATAACACATCGCCGGTGGTGTAACATCCCCCCCTATCTGCCTCGCTGCGTTCAGGATGGTGGTACCGGCCGGTACATCTATGGTTATGTTATCGATGGTTACTTTAAATAATGGTGTTTCTGACATGTAAACACTATTTACTTTTTTTAATACATTTTCTATTTAAACCTCAACACATTGAAGTTTACCCCAATAGCCCCGGTAAATTCAGTAAACCAAAAAGCCTGCTTGGCCTTTCCGTTCACTCCCTTTTTATGGAGCATAATATCCGGCATATTGATATAACCTTCCTTCATTTCAAACTTAATATTCAGGTTCTTAAAGAGTACAATATCAACGCCTGCCTTCACATTAAGTCCGAAACCAGACAAATGAAATCTGTCGCTCCGCTCATAATCCAGAAACTTCGCATTTGTTTTAGGAACCAGTACACCCGCTCCGCTGCCCAGCAGCACTCCTATAGCCAAATTACGACTGGAAAGCCATTGTAGCTGCCGGTACCGCGCCACTTCGGCATTCACATAGTTCAATCCGTCTGTATGCTCAAAGGTCAGGAAATCTTCTTCCAGCAATACCTTATTGTTGTACGTTCCCTTGTACATTCCCTCTCTTGCTATGGCGCCTTTTACTTCTACCATACGATTGTTATCCATCACATATTTCATGTGATCCAGCCCTACACTGATGTTCCAGTTGTCTTTGAAAAAATACCCTACTCTCAGGTTGGTTTGGGGTATGGTTATTCTCGACAACTTAAAATAATCGTTGTAGTTAAAAACCGGCTTCGTAAGCCTGTCATGCGCACTTACATCGTATAACTTCAGGTGGTAATCGTCTCCCCTTAAAGTAATGTTGCTGTTGGTATAGAAGCCTCGGTTCCACCCCCAGTAAGCAAACATTCTTCCTTTCTTATACGGCTCCGACAACGCTGCTGGCGTCTGTGCCATCAGTGCATTTCCACGCGCGATAAATACAACTAACAAAGTTTTTACAAAGAGCTTATACTTTCTTCCAGGGTTTAGGTTTATTTTTTTCATAGTATATATTGCCGACGTCTTAAACAGGGTCTCGGATAGTTCGATATGCGCATAACATCTACGCCAGCACTTCCCGCTCATCTGCATAATGCGCCAACCCGTAGTTGCGCCGCAGACATTCTTCCGGATGATCTACATGCCATTCGAATTCGTCTCTGAAATGGCGGATCGCCGCTGCAACCGGCCAGGCTGCAGCATCGCCCAACGGACAGATGGTGTTGCCTTCTATCTTGCGCTGTATATCCCACAAAAGGTCTATGTCCTCCCTCGTTCCCTTTCCGGAATCTATTTTCTTCAGTATCTTTTCCATCCAGCCTGTTCCTTCGCGGCAGGGACTGCATTGTCCACAACTCTCATGACGGTAAAAGCGGGCAAGGGTGTAGGTATTTTTAACAACGCACTGATCTTCGTCTAATACTATAAATCCCCCACTTCCCATCATCGATCCGGTGGCGAACCCACCATCGCTCAAACTTTCGTAGTTCATGTACCTGGTTTCTCCTTTTGCTGTTTTCAGTAAAAGGTTGGCAGGCAGAATGGGCACAGACGATCCCCCCGGAATACAAGCCTTCAGCCGCTTCCCGTTGGCTATGCCGCCACAGTATTCGTCGCTGTATATAAACTCCTCCACGCTGATGGTCATATCTATTTCAAATACCCCAGGCTTGTTGATATTGCCGCAGGCAGATATCAGTTTGGTACCGGTAGAGCGGCCAACGCCAATCTTTGCATATTCTTCTCCGCCCATATTGATAACCGGCACTACCGCTGCCAGGGTTTCCACGTTGTTTACCACCGTAGGACGGTCCCACACTCCTTTTACCGCCGGGAACGGCGGTTTGATGCGGGGATTGCCTCTTTTGCCTTCCAGCGATTCTATCAACGCCGTTTCTTCACCGCATATGTAGGCGCCAGCCCCGCGTTGCACGTATATTTCACAGTCAAACCCGGTGTTCAGAATATTTTTCCCGAGCCAGCCATTGGCTTTGGCTTCCGCAATCGCCTGCTCCAGTATATCCGGTATCCAGGCATATTCGCCGCGGATATAAATATAGGTAGCGCTGCTACCGAGCGCAAATGAACTTACAATCAACCCTTCTATCAGCAGGTGCGGAATGAATTCCATCAGGTACCGGTCTTTAAAGGTACCAGGCTCACTTTCATCGGCATTGCACACCAGGTGACGTGGAACACCTTCGGGTTTGGCAATGAAACTCCATTTCATCCCCGTAGGAAATCCGGCACCGCCCCGCCCGCGCAAGCCGCTTTTTTTCACCTCTTCCACGATGGCTTCAGGGGTCATTTTGAGTGCCTTCTCCACACTGGCATACCCTCCATTTTGGCGGTACACCTCGTAGGTACGAATGCCCTCAATATGTGCTTTATCCAGTAATAATTTAACTCCCATATATTTAGCTTTCCGCTTTTCTATCGTTTATACTTATCCGTCAATTTTACAAAAAACGGCCTCCTGGCTCTGCTAATTATTTGCTGCGGCATTACTTCGGCATTCCGCAATAATAGCATCCACCTTCTCCCGGGTCAGGTGTTCTCTGTAAAATTTACCCAGTTGCATCATGGGAGCATAGCCACAGGCACCCAGGCATTCCACTGCTTTCAGGGTAAACATACCGTCGCTGGTGGTCTCCCCGGGCTTTATACCCAACTTCTCGCCTATGTAGGCAATGATGTCGTCACTACCATTGATCATACACGGACCGGTCTGACACACTTCGAACATATACTTACCTACCGGCTTCAGATTGAACATGGAATAAAAAGTGGCCACTTCGTACACTTCAATCGGCTCCAGGCTCAGTAATGAAGCCACGTAATCCATTGTTGCAGCGCTCAGCCAGCCAAACTGCTCCTGTGCCAGGTGCAGCACAGGTATCAAAGCGCTTTTTTGCTTTCCTTCCGGGTAACGCGCTACGATCTCACTTACTTTCTTCAATCTTTCTTCCGAAAATGCCATTTTTCAAATTTTCATCCCGCAATTGCGGAATATTCTCAAATTTGTTTACGCATCCATTTCGCCTGCTATCAGGTTCAGGCTGCTCAATACAATCACTGCATCCGCCAGCATCGACCCTTTTATCAACTCTTCAAATGCCTGGTAATATACAAAGCACGGTCTTCTGAAATGCAATCGATAAGGCGCCCGTCCGCCATCACTGATGAGGTAGAAACCGAGTTCTCCATTGGCGCCCTCCACACTATGCCACACTTCGCCGGCGGGGATATTGGTCTCTCCCATAATAATCTTAAAGTGCCAGATCAGGGCTTCCATCTTCGTGTACACATCCTGTTTAGGAGGCAGGTAATATTCGGGCACATTGGCATGATACACTTCAGCTTCCTGTCCTTTGAACTCCTGTATTTTTTCGTAAGCCTGGCGAATGATTTTTAACGACTCCCACATTTCCTGGTTACGTACGAGCCAGCGGTCGTACACATCGCCCGTAGTACCGACGTGTACATTGAAATCAAAATCCTGATAACTGGAGTAGGGATTTTGCACCCTCACATCATAATCAACTCCGGCGGCCCGCAGGTTGGGACCGGTAAATCCGTAGTTGAGGGCTCTTTCTGCACTGATGGGGCCAGCCCCTATGGTACGATCCATGAATATCCGGTTGCGCTGCAACAGGTTCTCAAATTCTTTGAGTGCAGCGGGAAATTCATTCAGGAATTTTTCCAGTTTTTCCCAGGCTGTGGCATTGAAGTTTCTTTCAAAGCCACCTATCCTGCCAATATTAGTGGTAAGCCTCGAACCGCATATTTCTTCATAAATCTCATAAATCAACTCGCGGTATTGCATTACGTATAAAAATACCGAAAGGGCTCCGGAATCTACCCCTATCACCGAGTTGCATATAATATGGTCTGCCGTACGCGCCAGCTCCATGATGATCACGCGCAGGTAGTCTACGCGCTTGGGCGTTTCCACATGCAGCAGTTTTTCGCAAGTCATGTGCCAGCCCATATTGTTAATGGGGGCAGAACAATAATTAAGACGGTCTGTTAGCGGCGTAATCTGGTACAGCGGTCGTCTTTCGGCTATTTTTTCAAATGCGCGATGAATATATCCTACTGTTGATTCGGAAGAAACGATTCTTTCGCCGTCTACCTCCAGAATGTTCTGAAACACACCGTGGGTAGCCGGGTGCGTGGGCCCGAGGTTGAGGGTGGTAGTGGTTTTGCCAATAGACCCTTCAGGAAGCTGAATATGGTTTTTACTATGCTGCTGTAATATTTCTTCAGTCATTGTTCAAGCTTTAAAAAGTGCCGCCCCGTCCAAACATTTCGTCGTCTTTGTCAATGCGGGTCTGATCCTCCATCGGGTATTCTTTTCGCAAAGGAAAATAGTCCATTTCCTCCACGTTGAGTATGCGTTTCAGGTTGGGATGTCCAACAAAATTCACCCCGAAAAAATCGTAGGTCTCCCGCTCCATCCAGTTGGCGCATTCGTATAAACGGGTAGCCGTAAAAACGTCAGGGTTTTCTATACCGGTGAATATTTTAAACCGTATTCTTACGTTATCCGTAAAATTGTGCAGATGATATACTACCGCCAGTTCTCTCCCCTTATCGTCTGGATAGTGAACGGCCTGCAGATCGGTTAAAAAACGAAACTTCAATTCATCATCATCGTATAAAAATTGCAGCAGCTTCAGGTTCATTTCCTTTGGCACTTCAAAAGTGAGCATGCCAAAAGGCTCTGAAAAAGCCGTTACTGACTCCCCAAACTTTTCTGTTAATCGTTCTCTTATGCGTTCATTCGTTAATGCCATCAGACTTATATTTACTGAATTCCGTAACTCAACATCAACTGTTGGTATCGATCGCTGTTCCTTCTCCTGATGCTCTCTTTTCCTACCAGATCCTGTACGGCCATGATACCGTCGAGGATCGCCTCCGGTCGCGGTGGACATCCGGGCACATACACATCCACGGGTATAACCTGGTCTATGCCCTGCAAAACCGAATAGCTGTCGAATATACCGCCGCTGGATGCACAGGCGCCTACCGCCACTACCCAACGCGGCTCCGACATCTGTATGTATACCTGGCGCAGTATGGGTGCCATCTTTTTAGCAATGGTGCCCATTACCAGCAACATATCGCACTGGCGGGGCGAAAAGCCCATACGCTCCGAACCAAAGCGCCCCAGGTCGTAGTGCGCACCCATAGTAGCCATAAACTCAATGCCGCAACAGGAGGTGGCAAAAGGCAGGGGCCACAAAGAGTTTTTACGCGCCAATCCCACTACTTCACTCAGTTTGGTGGTAAAAAAACCCTCGCCGGTATATCCGTCGGGAGCATTTGCCATACTGATATGCCCCTGAGCATCTCTCGGCTTGGGCGTTATATTGAATCTTACCGGACGTGCCATAATTAGTTTTTTTTAATACTGCTCAACAGCTAGTCTTCCCATACCAGGGCCCCTTTTTTGATAACATAGAAGAAACCCGCTACAAAAAAGCCTACAAAAGCCAGTACAGCCATAAACCCTTCCCATCCCAACTCCCTGAAATTAACAGCATAGGGATAAAAAAAGATGACTTCCACATCAAATAATACAAATAATATCGCTACTAAAAAGTATTTTACTGCCAAGGGCTGGCGTGCATTACCCACGGAGCTAATGCCGCTTTCGAAGTTTTCGAGTTTTTCTGCGGTGGCCCTTTTAGGCCCCAGTAGATGGGTTACCACCATCATAATCACCACAAAACCAATAGCCACCCCCAGTTGTAGGGCGATTGGGAGATAATCAAACGAAGTGCTGGCGTCTGCAAGAGAAGTGAACGGTTGGGACTGAAGTATGTAGTAGTTCATCATTTCGTCTCAAGATTAACTTTAACAGTAAACGAAAACCGGGGATCAATATTTGCTGGGGGTTCGCTTACTTGATATTTGTAGAACAATCCGCAGCAAAAATACGTCAGGCCACTTGAAAAACAATTATTTATTGCATTAAAAACCCCCGGCATGCTGGATGTACCGGGGGTGTATAAAAATTATGAAAAAATCAGTTATTACCGGCTGGCCGATCTGGGCTTGGGCGGGTTTTTCAACGCCTGCTCCAGTATCTCTATATTCCTTTTGGTATCTTCATCATTAGGATCCAGTTCCATCACTTTGTTCAGATAGCTGATGGCGGTTTCTGAATCTTTCAATTCGTTGTTGGTATAACCGGCAAGGTATTTATAAGCCAGCAGCAATTGTTGCTTGTTCTTGTCCTTGTCTACCTCCGCAACCTCTATAAACTTCTTAGCGTCTTCCACCGGCAGTCCCTGCGCTACTTCCGTAGTATCAAGGTTCCATTTGGAACGAAATGCCAGGTACCAGCCCTGTGTTTCATCCGGGTATTTTTCCTTGTAAAGGGTAGCGATGCTATCGGCGGTTACATAGTTATCTCCATAGAAATTTTCCCAACCAGCGTAGAACAGTTCGGTTTTGGTATAGGTATCCGGTTTCAGTTCCAGCACCTTGGTGAGCCACTCTGCGGATTTAGCGTAATTCTTGGTTTTCTTGTACATCTCCGAAGCAGATTTGGCATAGGCAACGCGGTTGCTGGTAACAGTATCTACTTCAAACAACTTGTGGATGTAGCTTTCAGCCTGATCGATCTTATCAGGAAATTTGGAAGATATATCTGCCATCTTCACATAGTTATCCGGCAGTACATCATCGGGATTAGCTTTCTGGAAAAATATCTCCATGTTTTGCAAAGCGTTTACAGAATCACCCAGCTTATCGTATGCATAGGCTTTCACACGGTACAGTTTTGCATCTGCTTTATCACCTTCAGACTGAATCTTTTCATCTGCTTTTGCAATAGCACCGCTAAAGTCGCCGGAAGCATACACCAGGCTTATTTCCTCAGCCTCTACAGAAGGAGTAAAATCTGTATTGGCTTTATACTTTCCGAAATAATCTCTGGCTTTGTTTACATCGCGGGCATACCAGTATTTATACAATTCGTAGTAAGCGGGTGCATATGCCGGATCAAGGCTGATGGCATCTTCAAAATTCTTTACAAAAATTTCGGCCTGATCATTTCCCTGCGTAACATATATTTTACCGATCTTATACTTGGCAGCCGCATAATTCTGGTCGAGAGCAAGCGCCTGATTGTAGGATGTAACGGCCCCGCCACCATCAGCGAGTTTGCGGTAGGCATCGCCCATATTAATATATACAGAAGGCTCTTTGAACCTTTTTACTTCGGTGGCTGTTTTCAGCTTTTCTATGGCGTAATTGGCGTCGCCGGATGGTGCATCTGCATTTGCCAGTCCTATGGCGTTCAATACATCTATATTCCTGTTTTTGGTAGTGCTCACCGCCACCTCAAAACGCTGACGCGCTTCGTTGGTTTTATTCTCAAGTAACTCTATATGACCCATACCCACCAATAACAAAGGATCACTGCCTTTACCGGCTTGCAAAGCTGTTTCGTATACTTTTCTGGCACCTTCTACATCATTCAGCTCAATCAACGCCTGTCCCAACCAGTAAGCGGTCTCTGCATCAGCCGGTTTGGCGGCCAAAGCTTTCTCCAGGGTTTCTTTTGCACTTTGGTATTTTTCGTAGTAAAAGAACTTCTTCCCGTCATCTACGGATTGCGCAAAAGCAACATTGCACATAAGCACTGCCACTACAGTAAATCTGATTGTTTGCTTCATCATTTTTAAATTTTAGAATTTTGGTTCGGTAAATATATCAAATTTATTCTTCTTTGAGTGCCGCCTCTCTCACCGAAAAGTTCATTTTAGTGGGAAAAAGATAGGCTCTGTGAAAAATTAACTGTCCTTTTTCATGTACCAGAAAATTGGCAAATCCTCTGCCCAATCCGCTGTAGTTTTCCTTTAATATATAATACAAACCGCGTACCATAGGATAGCGCTTGGTAGCAATATTTGCCTGATAGGGCTTAATAAACTTTCCTTTATCGTTCCTCGCTTCCAGAGAAGCCACGGTTACGCCGCTCACAAATGCCAGTTGCTCTTTATCATCCGGATTGCCCAGCCAGCTTACCCCCACAAAACCAATGGCATTCCTGTTTTTAGCAACAAAATCAATGACTTCTTCGCTGGAAGTAGCTGCCATGATCTCTTTACTGAGGGGCTGCCCCTGCAACAATGAGTCGATCATATACCTGACCGTACTGGTAGCGCTGGTGCCGTCCATAACCGGCTGTAATTTATATCCGCTGGTACCGTTCATCAGCGATCGTATTTCACCTAAGGTGAAAAGAGAATCTGGTTGTGACGGATGTACAATTACAGAAATAGCATCATTAGCCACCCGGCTCCAGGGGGGTAAAAAACCAAGCGTATCCTTCAGCATATTACCTTCGGCCTCACTTAATCCTCTGGTAACAATTACCATACGGATGCTATCGTTCATCAGATCCTTCAAACACTCCGCCTCCGATTTATAATGCGCTATGATATTGGCGTCGGGATAAAGGGATGTAAACACTTTGATCTGAGAATCAATGACCGGTTTAAACGACTCATCCACGCTGATGTGAATGGTACCCGACCTGATATCATCGTCTCCGGCTATCACCCTTCGTTTCACATCTCCACCACAGCCTCCTATAACCATCCACACGAGCGCCATGCAAAACCAGGTTACGCCTTGCGTCAGCATTTTTTTACTACCTGTCATCTGTTAAATTCTTTTTGTTTATAGGCGCGGTACAACCTGAAAAGTCCATACACAACACCTATCACTCCAAAAATACTATCAATCAGCGGATCACTCTTGATCCAGTCAATATTCAATGGCTTATTAAGCAGAAACAGCAGGCCAACAGCCAGCCAGATCACTCCCATAACATAGTTGTACAGAGACATGAATGACTGCCTCTTACCCTGCCTGTGCTCGTTCCTGTTGTACTGTTCGGCCATAACGATATTGTTGTGGAGCCGGCAAGTTAACAATTCCTTGCGTAAAATTACGCACCGCTGAAAATTTTACATACACAAATGTATGGGCCGTATCCCCCGTTAATAAAATGATAATATTTGAAGTATAATAGTTGTAAAAGCCTGATTTACTGCTTTATATTAATAAGATGCCGGGTTGGGAATTTTCCACAAGGATTTTTCCCATTTCGAAAACGAAATTCCCTTTCCAGAATACAGGGAAAAGTTCCTAACCTTAATTTGCCGTTACAATAGTTACAATCATGTGTAGATTTAAAAACTGGCATGCAGACGAACACGGCTATGTGATTCAGTGTGAGGATTGCCGACATTTTCAGGTAAGCTTTGGCACTACTATGCTGACGATGGATGAAAAACAGTACCGGCGCCTGGCAGATCGTATATGCGAAAAAGTGAATGCCTATCAACCCATGCAAGATCCCAACTGCAAATGTGTGATCATACCCAGCCATACAGAGGCTGTGCATATTATACTTACAGAGCACGAACTCTTCCGTTTACACGATATGATACAATCTGTGGACACCGAAATGCGAACGAAAGCACTCATCGACCTGTTTTAGGCCACTATTAACGTCCGCGACGGAGCTCCCCGACGTTCAAACGCCTTCCGAATATGGGCAGCTTTTCGATTACGAAAGCACCCTTTACACTTATTCAATCTCTCCCCAGCCTTTTTTGCGTAAAAGGCGGTCAAAAACTTACTACTGCAGGTATTTCCCGGTTTGGCTTTCTTTTGCTTTGTTAAGATCAGCAGGCACGCCCTGGAATACCACTGTTCCTCCCTTATCGCCAGCTTCGGGTCCGAGATCTATTACCCAGTCGGCACTTTTGATTACATCGGTATTGTGTTCCACCACCAGTATGGAATGCCCCTGGTCTATGAGTGCATTGAACGATGCCAGCAATTTACCGATATCGTGGAAGTGCAGACCAGTGGTGGGCTCGTCGAATATGAACAGCACATGTCCTTTCCCGTTGGTACCTTCCGCTGCATGCTGCCGGTTCTGCACTTTTCCTTTGCCCAGAAAGGAAGCCAGTTTCACCCGCTGGGCTTCGCCTCCCGATAGTGTATCACTCGACTGTCCGAGCTTGATATACCCGAGCCCAACGTCAGCGAGGGGCTTCAGCCGCTGAACGATGTCTTTCTCGGCGGTAAAAAACGCTATGGCTTCATCCACACTCATTTCCAGCACTTCAAAAATATTCTTTTCCTTATAGGTTACTTCCAGCACCTCTTCCTTAAAACGTTTACCGCCACATACTTCACAGGTAAGGTGCACATCGGCAAGGAACTGCATTTCCACCACCTGCTCCCCCTCTCCTTTACAGGCATCGCACCGCCCACCATCTACATTGAATGAAAAATGCTTCGGCTGAAAACCATTGATTTTGCTAACCGTTTGTTTGGCGTACAGGTCTCTGATTTCATCATAAGCCTTGATATAGGTAACCGGATTGCTTCTCGACGATTTACCGATGGGATTCTGGTCTACCATTTCTACCTGGGTTATATGTGCAACGTCGCCTGTAATAGACTTATGTAGGCCCACTTTTTCGGTAAATTCTCCTTTCAGTTTCTTGAGTCCAGGATATAATATCTGCTTTACGAGGGTGGTTTTACCGCTGCCGCTCACCCCGCTCACCACGCACAGCACGCCCAGGGGAAACTCCACAGTAATATCCTTCAGGTTATTTTGCCGGGCCCCTTCCACCGTTATGCTTCGTTTCCATTTTCTGGTATTGGCAGGCACCGGTATACGCAGCTCGCCCGAAAGATATTTACCCGTAAGGCTTTTTTTATTCTTTACGATAGCATTGTAGTTACCTTCCGCAATTACTTCGCCTCCCAGATGGCTTGCAAATGGCCCCATATCAATAATATGATCTGCTTCCCGCATCATCATTTCGTCGTGCTCTACCACTACTACAGTGTTGCCCAGATCTCTCAACTGTTTTAAAACCGATATCAAACGGTCCGTATCTCTGGCGTGGAGGCCTATAGAGGGTTCATCGAGTATGTACAGGGAATTGGTAAGGTTGCTGCCGAGGTTGCGGGTGAGTTGAATCCGCTGGCTTTCGCCGCCACTGATGCTGTTCGCCAGGCGGTTCAGCGTGAGATAGCCCAATCCAACGTCGAGCAATACCTGCAGCCGCTGGTGAATCTCTATCATTACCCTCTTTGCCACTTGCTGCTCATATTCGCTCAAAGCCAGTCGATCGAACCATCGCTTCAGGTCTGATACCTGCATTTCGCAAAGTTCGCCTATATGTTTCCCGCCCACCTTCACATACAAGGCTTCTTTTCGCAGGCGGTAGCCGCCACATTCCGGGCAGGTGGTTCTACCCCGGTATCGCGATAGCAATACGCGGTATTGCACTTTGTACAAATTCTGCTCTACTTCGGCAAAGAAATCAGCTATACCCCGCACATAATCGTTTCCCTTCCACAGCTGCTCATACTGCTCCTTTGTTAAATCCAGTACCGGTTTATGTATCGGGAAATTAAAATGTTTTGCTCCCCTGATAAACTGGTCTTTCCAGGCGCCGAGCTTTTCTCCCTTCCATGGCGCTACAGCTCCTTCATATACGCTTAGCCGCGGATCAGGAATCACCAGGTCTTTATCGAGACCCAATACCTGAGAAAAACCTTCACATACCGGGCATGCCCCATAGGGGTTATTAAACGAAAACAGGTTGGGAACCGGTTCTTCAAAATGAATGCCGTCCAGTTCAAACCGGTTGGAAAAGCTGAGCAGCTGCTCTCCATTTACATCCAGGTGCATTTCGCCGTTGCCTTCAAAAAACGCAGTGCCCACAGAATCCGACAAACGGTGTATATCGTCTTCGTCCAGCGGTTTGGTCACTATACGATCTATTAATATATAGGTATTGCCGGAACCGATCTTTTTCAGCACTGCGTCTTTTTGCTCCAGGAGTTCTTCAATGTAGACGGTTTCATTTTCAGTATTTCCCCTGGTATATATTCGCGAAAAACCTTTCTGCAACAGTATGTTCAACTCTTCTTTGATGTTTCTTTTTCCCTGCAGCCGAAACGCAGCCAGTATCATCAGTTTTGCCCCGCCCTCCAGTTTGCCAATGGCATCTGTAACATCTTTTACATCGTCTTTTTTCACTTCCCGGCCGCTGACGGGGGAAATGGTTTTTCCTATACGTGCGTACAACAGACGCAGGTAATCGTACACCTCCGTCATGCTGCCCACCGTAGACCGGGGAGTACGGGTAATGACTTTTTGCTCTATAGCAATAGCGGGACTCAGCCCCCGGATATAATCCACATCAGGTTTATCCATGCGGTTGAGGAACTGACGCGCGTAAGCGCTGAGGCTTTCCGCATACCGGCGCTGGCCTTCTGCAAAAAGCGTGTCGATGGTAAGCGACGACTTACCGGAACCCGACACGCCCGTTACCACCACCAGCTTATTGCGGGGAATGGATACGGTTACATTTTTGAGGTTATGAACCCTTGCGCCTTTTATCAGTATATCATTGCTTTGCGCGGCCGTTTTTTTTGCAGATGCTGTCATAGAAGATCAGCAAAGCTAATACTAAATTGTTTAGTTTCTTTATCTTTTGTCAAACAGATCAGCAGTTTTCACACAAGATCGTCTGGCCAGTTGCAGCATCCTTACCGTATGTACGTGCTAATCGCCAACAAGCTTGCAGATAGGTGTTTCCCTTATTGTATCAGGTGGTTGTTTTTTAATATTATGCTGTTAAGCGACAGTTTTTGGATATTAATCGAAAAATATTGTATAAAAATTTGGTTAAATAAAAAAAAGCTCTACTTTAGCGTTCCCAATATCATACGAAAGAAACTAGAGTTGAATCACTATGCCTAAAATGATTCAAAACTTCTACTTCTTCCCTGTCTGATATTGGGAGAATAAAAATCCCAACCATTAAAAACCGTAGAAGTTTATGAACCCCCTAACCAATTTGCCTGACCAGCAATTAATCCACCAGTTTATGGGTGGAGACTCGTCTGCACTTGAAGTCCTAATCGTAAGACACAAAGAAAAGATTTACACGTCCATTTTTCTGCTTGTAAAAGACAAGTACCTGGCAGAAGACATCTTTCAGGATGTTTTTATCAGGGTGATCGACACTATTCGTAGTGGCCGGTACACAGAAGAAGGAAAGTTTTTACCCTGGGCAATGCGTATAGCGCATAACCTTTGTGTGGATCATTTCCGTAAAGTGAAGCGCACCCCTGCTATCAAGATGGGTGATGATCGCGACATTTTCGAAGTGATCAACTTTTCCGAGGACGGTGTTGACCGCCGTATGATGCAGCGCCAGAGCCACGACCGTGTGCGCGAAATGCTGGATCGTTTACCGGAAGATCAGCGCGAGGTGATCATCCTGAGACATTACGCTGAATTAAGTTTTAAAGAAATAGCCGCGATGACCGACTGCAGCATCAACACTGCTCTGGGTCGTATGCGCTATGGATTGATCAACCTGCGCAAGATGATGCAGGAACAACAAATTGCACTATAACAATATAGTCATCCAGATTTGAATTTGAATGAAGAAAGGCCGGTTTTTACCAGCCTTTTTTCATTTCATCCTAATCCCAAAGTCTCCATAGAGAAAAATCGTACCGGCATCATTATAACAATAACGGCGCTATCGCCGGTATAATACCTTCCCTCCTTATACTATTACCCATTCATCTCTTATACTCCTATCATGCGTTAGCTTTCCAGTGCAATCCTGAACGGCACTTCTGATGGCGGCAGGCATTCCTTGTCATCACACACCATAAACTCCACTTTTCCGGAAACGGCGGTCTTAATATCTCGTTTCAACTTGATTACCTGTACAAACTCTACCTCCCTCTCATAATAATTCACTTTACCCTCCCAAACTTCTTCGTGCTTCTGAATCAGCTTTCCTACTTCTTTTACCTGCCCTTCCAGGCTCACTATCGGGTTGGTGGAAAAAGAGAAACTGGTGCCAACCGGCCCTTCTACGCCTACATCCTGCGCATAAATATGATACCTGCCGTTCAATACGGCTTTCATTCTTAACTCATAGGTATTATCACCTATTTTCTTGGAAGTGAACGTCCAGTTCACCATTCTGGCAGAACCACTTTGTGCATTGGCGAATGCAGCCATACACAGTAATACGATGGATGTAAATAATATTCTCATACCTGTTGTTTTAACGGATAAGTGCTACAAATATCCAGGTAAAAAAGCTAATTATATGCTAAAAACTAGGCGTGCACCGCCGACAGCAGCAGATCACCCAGCACCTTTTTACCATCGGTGTTGCCAAGCTTTTCGTTGCAGGCGCGTTCGGGGTGTGGCATCATACCAAATACATTGCCTGCTTCGTTCGCTATACCTGCTATATGATGCAGACTTCCGTTGGGATTGGAAGCAGGTGTGAGCACACCATTTTCGTCGCAATACCTGTAGATCACCTGTCCGTTCTGCTCAATGGCCTCGAGCGTGGGTTTATCGGCATAAAACCGTCCTTCTCCGTGAGCAATGGGAATCCTGAGAGGCGTCGTCTCATCTTTCCCTTTTATAAACACATTTTTACATATAAACTTCATATTCTCATTGCGAAGCAGCACACCGGGCAATAATCCGGCTTCGCACAATATCTGGAACCCGTTGCACACCCCCAGTACCCGGCCTCCTTTTCCGGCAAAATGTACTACCTGCTGCATCATGGGGCTAAACCGGGCAATCGCTCCGCAGCGCAGGTAATCGCCGTAAGAAAACCCACCCGGCAACACAATACAGTCGTCAGTGCTGAACATGCTGAGATCTTTGTCTTTATGCCAAAGCTTAATGACTTCGTAGCCCAGATCTTCCTGTAAAGCGTCTATCATATCTGCATCACAGTTGGAACCGGGAAATACAACTACACCGAATTTCATTGTTATATTGTTTGTTGGTCGTAGGGATAAAGAACCTGTATAGGTTAAAGGGCAAAGTTAGGTGGTAATAATGTAAATGCAAGCATTTTGCCTAAAGAGTCATCGCCCGGAAGCTATCCATATACTCTGCGCCACTACGAACGCCACGGTCACCCAATGCAACACCAGCGCCATCCATTTTTTGCCGGCATAAAAATAAGCGTAGGAATGAAAAGCTGCAAATGGCAAAGCCGCCAGCACCCAATACCGGAATGAGGATTCCATATTTACAAACGGCACCAGCAGCGTAAGTATCAAAAATACCACCATCAGCCCCCAGAGCTTACGAACCTGTATAAGCATACGTAAAATATTTCGCTGAATATAGCCTACCGCCACCAGAAAGGGC
This sequence comes from Agriterribacter sp., assembly GCA_037190905.1. Taxonomy (GTDB): domain Bacteria; phylum Bacteroidota; class Bacteroidia; order Chitinophagales; family Chitinophagaceae; genus Agriterribacter. The sequence goes on from JBBCKG010000005.1 coordinate 37,321, forward strand.
AGCACCAGCAATATTATGCCGGTAAGGCTCCAGGCATTCTGTTCAAACGAAGGCCAGGCAACCGAAACCGAAGGAAGATAGGTGAGCGGGTTCCAATTATTGATAAGAAACAAAGTGGTAAACAGAAAATAGTAGGGGGTCAGTACACCGAGTGTACCCACCATCCAGTCGCTCACCCGGAAAGGACGGAGAGATACCAGGGCAAAAAAAAGCAATAGGTAAAATGCAATGGCAGGGAAATAAAAAAACGAAGCAATCCCCAGCGCCATGCCGGTGTTAAAAATCAGTCCTTTGGGAGCAGGATGATTGTACAGCTTACACAGTGCCCCCATTACCCATATCAACAGGGTATTCACTACCAAAGCAGACGACAACTCCCACCACTCCGGGAAAAAAGAAGTGATGAGTATATACGACATTGCAGGCAGATAACTGGTACGATGCAGCAGCTTTTCGCGATTAACAAACCCGTTGAAGCTGAGCGCCTGAATGAAAATAAAGGCAAGTGTTACAATGGGGTAAATAAGCGAAAAGCGCTCGTTAAAAGGAGCCAGTAGTTCCAGCAACCGGTGATACAAAAAACCATCCGTAGGTGCGGCAACCGGGATCCTGGGATCGAGAAAAGTGTGAATTTTGAGTACCACGGCATACACCAGCAAATACGCAATATTTACCGGCGAACTCTTTTTGAACAGACCTGTCACAAATGGTTATATTTAAAAATCAATTTTCGCAAAACAAATATAGTTCCTGTACAGACAAGGCACGATTACCTGTCTTGCTCCTACCTGCTTGCCGTATTTCGGCAGAAACTCATATTCCCGATCCATGTTTTTAAATGTAGGGGAACGCTTCACTGAACCATCCGCACTGATAGACTGTTCTGAGAGCAGTCGTACCCTTCGCTCCGTCTGGTTATACAAAAAATTGATCTCAGCGCCTGTATTGTATATCATATACGATAACCCATTGTCTGAGTTATCATCAAACAGGCTTTTATGCATTACATTACTCCACTGAATGCTGGCGTCGGAATCGAAGGAAAATACCGTTATGTTTTCGCTGTAATACCTGGTACCTCCCCCGCCCCTCCAGCGATTCCAGGGACTGCCATACCCATACGGACTCCAGTAGTTATAGGGAGAGTAGGGTGAAAACCCGTAAGGACTGTACAGATAATCGTATCGGTTCCAGCCACCGCCTCTCGACGACGTAAAATACAACTCACTCACCACCAGAAAACCGCCATCTTTTTTGGGCAGTATCTGTCTGATGAAGTAATCATTAAACGCTGTTTTGGCGTTTGTATTTTCTGATTTTGCATCTTCTTTCAACTGGTCGCTGAAAATATTGAAGCTCTCTGCCTTCACCTGATTAATGGCTTTATCAAAAACACCCACGTATAAACCTTCTATATTACCTCTGCGTTGCTTATAGTAAAAAGAGGTGAGGATATAGGTCTTGTTGATATTGTCTGCCCGTAATTTCACTTCATCCAGGAAATTGGTCAGTGGTATATTATGAATAGAGAAGCTATCAGCAGCAGCAGGCTTTACAATAAGATCCATATGCGAAATATTATCGCGACTGCCGTTTCGTCCGCAACGCGCAAATGCAAAATCACCATCGTTGTCTACCACAAAATCACTAAAAACGGCATCGCGCTGCTGCACCGTTACCTGAAGCCTGTCTTTCTTTTTAAATTCCATATTCCCGTTATACAACAAGGTGGTGAAAAAATAAGTTCTTTCATTGCGCTTGTTGATCTTGAAGATCATAATCTGCTGCTTATCTTCGCTGTAAATAGTGGTATATATCTTATTGTCGCTGCCGCCCCCTATCTGGGTGGTGTCTATATCCACCGGCCCGATCAGGGTTTTACCGTCTGCATCCAGTTTTACCACACTGCAATACACCACATCTCTTTTCTGGTATTGGTATATCATATAAAAGAAATCAGGGTAAGGCACGAAATCCACGTTGATGATCCTCTGGGGTAAAAACTCCAGGTTCAGCCGTTTCTTCAGCTTCATATCATTATCATATATCGACAGGTTGTTCTTTGCACGGTGATTTTTATACACAACAATATCGCCGCTCACCTTTCCGATGATCTCGAAATTTACCTGTCTGTAGTCGTCTTTTTCGGGTTCTGTGTAACTGATGCGCTGTGCCATGGTACTAACCGGCAGCAGGAACAGCAGTATAACAGCTATATGGATTTTCATACGCATACCAATGAATATTTTAAACGGAAACACTTGTTTCGCAAATTAGCAGGTTTTTCAGTCATGGAGAAACAGAAATACGATTTTAACCAAAACTATGCTAAAATTCACGGTATAATGCGATTACGCGACAATCGTTTGCGTCATTTAGGCCGTTGTTTTGTCAAACTTTCAAGATTGTATATATTTACGCAGAACCGAACATTGCTTATGATATCCGATATCGGCCATAACGATAAAGAATTGCTTTACTTATCTTCCAAGGGAGACCAGGCTGCCTTTACCACCCTCTTTCACCAACACAAAAACAAATTATTCAGCTTTATACTTCGTATTACCAAATCCTCACCGCTAACGGAAGATCTCATTCAGGATATTTTTTACACACTTTGGAAAAACCGGGCAACGCTCACCGGCATCAACGACTTTGACCGATATCTTTTCAGGATGGCACAAAACAGGTGCATCAACTCTTTCCGGCAAACGCTCCGTGACCACACCTTATTAACTACCTTATCGGATAAAACCGTTGCCGAGAACTCTCCGGAACAAAAGTTGTCTGAAAAAGAAATTCGTGAAAGATTACAACAAGTTCTATCCGGGCTTCCCGTTCAACAAAAACTGGTGTATACCCTAAGCCGCGAATATGGTCTTAAGTATCATGAAATTGCCCGAGAACTGAATATTTCCCCTTCCACCGTAAAGAATCACATGGCACAGGCACTTAAAACGCTCAGAAACCAATTTGCGCTTCATCGCGATCTGGTTTCCCTAAGCCTGACGGTGTGGTTGGTCAGAATATTTTTGGCCTGACTAGTCCTTTTCTTCCTGCCGATTGTCATACTTGTACCGGCTATCCGTTCGCTGTTTCAGCAAATCCTGAAAACCGGCAACATTTTATATGATAAACGACAGCATCCGAAACCTCATTAAGAAGCATTTTGAGGGACAACTTGAAGAAGGTGAAAAAGCCGAATTATCGTCCTGGATAGAAGATGCCGAAAACCAGCCCGATCTGAAGAAGGCCCTGGAGGAGTTGTGGCTGGTATATGCTCCCGAAGAAACAATGCCGGAAAACATGTCGGAAAGAATACTTTCGCACTTTTTTCATGAAGAAGAAGATAAATATAGCGTTCACAGAAAGCCGACTCCAAAAACATCCAACTGGAAATGGATAGCCGCATCGATTACCGTGCTGGCGATAGGTTCTTACTTCTTTTTGGGGCAGCAAAAATCATCGGACAACCGGTTACATACCATATCTACCCAAAAAGGGTCTAAATCCAGACTGGAACTGCCCGACGGCACAACAGTTTGGCTGAATGCCGGTAGTACAATTGAATATGAAGAAAGCTTTGGAAAAACTTCCCGATCGATAAAGTTAACGGGTGAAGCATACTTTGATGTAGTGCATAACAGTAAACTCCCTTTTCTGATACATACTGCAGCCCTGGATGTAAAAGTTTTGGGCACCGTTTTCAATGTCAGAGCGTATCCTGAAGAGCATATAACAGAAGCCGCTTTAGTAAAAGGGAGCATAGAAGTATCTTTTCCGGGACGACCTTCAGATAAAATTATACTAAGCCCCAATGAAAAAGTATCTGTTAAGAATAAACAGGTTATACAAAAAGAAACAACCGCTTTTAACAAACAACCTATAAACGAAGATATTTCTTCTTCGGTAGTAGTTTCTCCTGTTTCTTACCAGCATTCAGATAGCTCAATAGCCGAAACTTCCTGGGTATACAACAAACTGGTATTCAGAAATCGCCCTTTTGAGGAAATTATAGCAGAAATGAGCCGATGGTATGGAATTGATTTTGATATAAATAATACAACGTTAGCAGGCAAACGGTTTACTGCAACCTTTCAGAATGAAACCGTGTATGAGGCATTGCAACATTTGTCTTCTTCTTTACAATTTTCGTTCAGCATAGATAGCACCAGCAACACCATTGTCATTCAATAGCAACAAAAAAAATTACTTAACCAAAACAACGAACAATGACTGTAGCAACGTAGCAAAACATAATAAAAACGGGAAATGCAGCAACATTCCCCGCTGAGAAGATTAAACAAAACGGATAGCAACTTTCGACCATTGCCGGTACCGTATTTATTTAAACAAATTCAAACCCAAGTTATGCAAAAAAAACAACTGGAGTGTGTTTTTATTGTACCAAACACATTGCGGATAATTCTTCTGTGTATGAAGTTGACTTTTGTGTTTACTGTCTTATTGTCTTTACAGGTCTCCGCTTCATTGCACTCTCAAACTAAACTTTCGCTTCATATAAAGAATGCATCTTACGCCGAAGTGTTTCTTGCCATAGAAAAAGAAACCAGCTACCGGTTTATTTACAACGATGATATACTGCCGTTGGGGAAAAGCCTGAAGGTAGAAGCTAGAAACGAAGAGGTGAGCAATTTATTAAACCGTATTTTATCCAAAACTGCACTGGGCTTTAAGATCGTTGATCAGGTGATCATTATCACCGCCGATCCTGTAAAATCGAAAACAGCGGTCAGACGGGTGAAAGGAAGCGTCATCAACAGTGAGGGAGAACCAATCAGCGGTGCATCGGTGCTGGAAAAAGGAACGCAGAATGGTACCACTACGAATGGAGTGGGCGAATTTATGCTGGATGTGCAGGATGGAGAAGTAACACTGGAAGTGAGCTTCGTAGGGTACCAGTCTACGATGTTGGTACTGGGCGAAAGCGATGAAGTAATCATCACGCTTAAAGAGTCGGTATCCGGGCTCAATGAGGTGGTAGTAATAGGATACGGCAAAACCACACAGGCTAAAAATGTAACAGCCGTGTCTACTTTAAAAGGAGAGTCGCTTACCAATCTTCCTTTACCAACTGTAGGCGATGGATTAGCAGGCAGGGTACCCGGCGTGATTATCACCAGTAGTGGCGGCGGCCCTGGAAAGGCGCCGGTGGTATCCATCCGGGGTGGAGGAACCCCTGTATACGTCATTGATGATATCATATCCACTGAATTCGATTTCAGAACCCTCAATATAAACGACATTGAAAATATCAGCTTCCTGAAAGACGCAGGGGCCGCCGGTATTTATGGATTGGTGGCCGGTGGTGGCGTAGTACTGGTTACCACCAAGCGGGGCGTTACCGGTAAAATGTCGGCGAGATACGATTTTTCTTACGACCTGAGCCAGCCTACTATTTTAGGGAAGAAATTATCCAGCATTGATGCTGCTCCAGTGCAAAACGAGGTGGCGCAAAATTCCGGACAACCGCTGCCGTATACGGAAGAAATGATTCAAAAGTACAGAGATCAATCTGATCCGCTCAACTATTCAAACACGGATTGGCATAAAGAAGTACTCAAAACGTTTGCCCCGCAAAAACGGCACAATGTATCATTAACAGCAGGCAGCAAGCAATTACAATTTTACGGATCCATGGGGTATTTCGACCAGGGTACTTTGTATAAGTTCAACACCAACTGGTTGAAACGGTATAACTACCGCATGCATATTACCGGAAATTTTGAGAAAATTGGTCTCAAAACCACTTTGGGTATATACGGCGTTTCGGAAGAACTCAGGTTACCCAGCAGCATGTTTGGTTCAACCTATCACTCCACCTGGTCGCATATCCAGAATTTTTCTTCGTTTGCTCCGGCCTATTCAAATCTTGAACGGACCCGTTACACCCCTTATTTCGATCATCCGTTGGCGGAAATTGACCCGCGTTCCGGTTACAATCGCACCGAAAACAGAAATCTGAACGGTCTATTGAACCTTATATGGTCGGTACCACAGATAAAAGGTCTTGAACTGAGGGTAAATGGTAATTTCAGGCAAAACCAGAATTGGAATAAAAACTGGTCTGCCACTGCACCCCAATACAGCGTGGGTAGCGATGTACCGATTGCAGCCAATCCACCCAATTTATCTACCAGTGCAGGCAGCGGCTACTCCTATACCTTACAGGCGTTGATTGGATACGATAAAACTTTTGCAGAAAAACATACTATTTCACTGCTCGGTGGTTACGAAGAGTACTACGGCTACTCGGAAAACATGAGCGCCCAGCGAACCAGCTACTTGTTTATGATTGATCAGTTGTTTGCCGGCCCCAGTGCAGGGATGCAAAACAATGGTTCAGCTTACGAAAGTGCCAGAGCTGCTTACCTTGGAAGAGCCCGCTACGAATATGATGGTAAATACATACTAGAAGGAAGTTTTAGAAGAGATGGTAATGGCAACCTGTTTCCGGAAGATAAGCGATGGGGCTTTTTCCCATCAGGATCCCTGGCGTGGATTCTTTCGAAGGAAAGTTTTTTTGACAATATCAATCAACTAAATATTCTCAATTATTTCAAGCTGAGGGCATCATATGGGTCTATTGGGCAAAACAGTAACGCCGGTGAATTTGCCTATATTCCAGGGTATAGCGTAAATCCACAGGCTTATGTAATAGACGGGCAACTGGTTCCCGGCTTTGGCAATCCCGGTTTCGCAAGTACGGATATTACCTGGTTCTCTCAAAAATCAGCTAACATAGGATTCGATTTTGCCACGCTTAACAATCGACTCAGTGGAACCTTCGATTATTTCTACAATAGAACCGTCAATTACCTCGCATCACCCTCCAGTATAGGGTATACGGATCCGTTAGGCACCTCCCTGCCTACCGTTAATTCTAACGGTGCATTCAGACGGGCAGGTTTCGAATTTAGCATGAATTATAACAACCGGATCGGCAAGCTGGAATACTCAATAGGTGCCAATTTTGTAAAGTTCGACCAGTTATGGGAAGTGAACCCTACAGAAGACAGTGCTACACTCAAGAATCCATATACACGCACTACCCACCAACCTGGCTACTATGGTACGGGCTTACATGCCATTGGATATTACCAGAGTATACAGGACATTTTAATGAATCCTACCATCAATTCTTCCGCCGGGGTATTGGCACCGGGTGATCTCTGGTATGAAGACACCAACGGCGATGGAAAAATAGATAATGCTGACCGTCGGAGAATCGGTGCCAACAGTTTCCCAAGAATAAACTACGGCATCACATTAGATCTTAAATACCGGGGCTGGGCACTGAATATGTTGTGGCAAGGCAGTGGCAGCCGAAGTATGTACCTGGGTGATGTGGTGCAGACAGGAAAGGTTTACAGTTTTCAACTCGACTATTGGAGAGCAGACAATATCCATGCGCAGTTTCCCAGGGCCGTACAAACAGATGCCAATGGCAGCAATAATGTGGCTACGAGCGACTATTGGCTGATAGATGGCCGTTACCTCCGCTTAAAAGCGCTTCAGGTAGGATATGACTTTAAAAAGACCCTGTTGCCCAACTTGAAATTTGTAACAGATCTGCGCCTGACGCTCAGTGGTACAAACCTCCTGACATTCTCGCCACTAAACAAATATTACCTGGATGCAGAAAATGGCAGCACCAATAATTACGATTATCCCACACAGCGCGTGTATTCTCTGGCTGTTAACGTAGGATTTTAATCAATGATTCCATTCCAAAAAGATTCGAAATGAAAAATTATTATACAATAGTAGTTGTGCTGGCTGCTTTGGCTATTACCGGCACGTCGTGCAAAAAGAACATCCTGGACACCCAGCCTTTTGATAAGTTCGATGAAAATACTGTATGGAGCTCGAAAGCAACGGCCGATGCATTTATTAACGGGGCGTATGCCAGTATTCTACAGGATTTTACCAGCAGCCCCTCCATGGCGGAATATGAAACGTACGCAGGGAACGCTGTAGTGAATGCCAGTGGTTTTGGTTTGCAGGTAGCGAACGAAACCTTCGACCGGTATACTGATTTTGGCTTCAACCGGTTTGCTAATATCCGCCGCTGTAACCTGGCGCTGAGCAAATTACCGGGCTCTCCATTAACTGAAACAGAAAAAACTGAATTAATTGCAGAAGCCCGGTTTTTAAAAGCCATGACCTATTTTAACCTTACAAGAAAATTCGGACGGGTGATATGGGTAGATACGCTGTTAACGCCGAATGATGACTTCAAATTGCCGCTTACCGCCAGCGTTGGCGAAAGCTACTCCCGGATTATGAATCTGCTGGATGCAGCCATAACAGGATTGCCGGAAACAGCAAAACCTGGTAAGGCGAGTCGCTACACGGGTTTCGCACTAAAAAGTGAAGTAGCCCTGCAAGCCGCTGCTTATACCGGTGATGAGCTCTATTTTGACGTTGCTATTGCGGCAGCCGACTCTGTGATCAATAGTGGACATTTTTCCCTGGAAGCAGATTATGAAGGGATGTTTAACGAGTCAAAAATGAACTCGCCCGAAATATTACTGGCTATGTACCGTAGCAGGCAAAATACCTATTCCGAAGATATAGAAGACTTGCAGAATATAATGCCTAATACCAATAATGGCTCAGTGGCGGCAAGAGGCGGGTATCCATTCTTTAAAGTAGATGGTATTTTTATTGGCTGGATGTGGTGGGGCGTTTCCCAAAACCTCGTCGATAATTACCTCGTTATTGACCAGGCAGATCCTTCAAAAGCAGTTAAATGGAACGAGAGCGCACAGTTTATCAATAATATTACCCGCGTATCGTCTCCTGATCCGGTTATTATTGACTCGGGCAGGCTAACCGGTAGCAGCGATGTGAGCGCATTAATGTATCAACACAGAGATGCCCGTTTTTATGCCAGTATTATTTATGATTCCTGTAGTTGGTTTGGCGAATCGATTAGTATGAAAGTACGTGGGAATCTATACCGCTTAACCAATGGAGCCCTGGGACCGCATATGAGTCCGTCCAATTACATATGGAGAAAAGGCGTGTACAATACCAGCCCGCGTGTAGGATATGGTGTACCAACAGACTACCATTGGGTAATATTTCGTTTGGGCCGCGTGTACCTCAATAAAGCAGAGGCATTGCTAAAGCAGGGTAAAGTTGCAGAAGCAGTAGAAGTATTTAATGCAACCCGTACCACACACGGGCAATTACCACCGTCTACCGCAGCCAATAGCGAAGATGCCTGGACAGATTATAAAAGGGAGCGGAGAGTGGAATTGGCCAAAGAGCAGGACTTTTACTGGAGTCTCCTGCGTTGGGGCAAATATGGCGGCGATGCAAATCACGGTATTCCACCGTCAGGCACCATCCCCGAACTAACGGAGCCTTCAACGTTCGTGGAAATCAATGAAAACCGCTCCGGGTATAGCATACAGGAATTGGTATTTCTCAACCAGAACCAACATAAGTTCACGGCAAACAAGCGATATCTTTTTCCCATACCGCAGTCGCAGATTGAACGCAATGAAATGCTGACACAAAACGACAACTGGTAAACCATTATATCGACCTTTAAATTACTAAGAATGAAAAAGTATTTGCCAATAAATATGCTATTGCCGATGGCAATAATGACGCTTCTTGCATCCTGCCTGAAAAGTGGGTTAGATAAGGATTTGCCTGCTTTCGAGGATGCAAAAATTACCGATGTATTTTTTGAGTATCGTTATGTAGATCCCGATCATCACTCCCCCGACGGCGCGGATATAGTACGTGTAATTGAACTGCCTGTTTCGAACAAGGTTTTTAAGTTAAAGGAAGAATCAGGTGCGGAAAAAGATTCTATCATCGCTTCTGTAACCGTTCCCGCAGCAGACCGTTTTACACCTGCATCGGAGTGGGATAAGGTAGCTGCTTCCAACCTTGTAGTAAAAAGCAATATTTCTACCGCCGCCAGAGTAGAACCCATTGGCGATGCTCCTAAAATGGGGGTACCCGGAGATTTCTCTTCTCCGAAGGATTATAAAGTAGTAGCAGCTGATGGTATTACAGAGAGAATCTGGACCATCCACATTACGCTCATAAAGTAAGAGTAGGATCGAATTTTAAATTTGGAAGGGCTATTGCCCTTCCTCTTTCACTATTATGCTGAAAGCAGCCATTGTTATTAAAAGACACGACAATTTTTTCAGATGAGAATAGTTGCCCTTTTTTCTTTACTGCTACTCTATACACTGGCAGTATCTGCACAACAGAAATATATTCCGTATGCAGTTGCAGACAATCCCTGGGAAGAACAGTTCGGCAATCACCGGGCTGTTGTGGATGTAGCAAAACCAGCGAAGGCTGTAAAAATAGATTTTTTGTGGAGAAGACATGATCTGCATCCGGAAAGCCGCCAGCTGCAGATTGTGCATGCGGCATCCGGTGAAATGATTAAAAATATATACCGGATACAAATCAACCAGGAAAGGTGTGAATTGATATTCGGACCGGTGGAAAAAACCGGCACCTATTTTTTCTACTACCTTCCCTATATACCGGAAACGAAGGAATATTCTGCACGGCCTTATCTGGCACCGGAAAAAGCACCGGATCCTGACTGGGTGACTAATCATATATGGAAAACAGACAGCCTGCATTTACAAGCCGTACCAATTGCTTCAGTAAAAGAAATTCAGGCGAGAGCCGGTTTTCATAGTTTCTATCCCATGGAGGTAACAGCTACCCGGCAGGAAACCGATAGCTTCTTTACGCAGCACCAACATAAAGAGTTCCTGGTTTTTCCGGAAGACAGAACACTCCCCATACGGATGCTGGACGCCATTCCCTACCGATGGACACAACAAAAACCCGGACTGGCATTTAAGGGTACCGCACAAAAAAATGAGTACTACGCCTTCCAGTTAGGCGTTGTTGCAGGCGTAAAAAGAATCAATGACATCAAGCCCTTGTTTTCTGATTTGAAAACTGCAGACGGAAATACTATCAGGGCGGCAGCTTTTACCTGTTTTAATACAGAAGGAGTAGATACCAAAGGGGCTCCTTTTTCCAAAACGGTAAACATTACTAAAGCAGGCGTGCAACCCCTTTGGATGGGCATTGACATTGCTCCAGACACCCGAGCCGGTGTATACAAAGGTTCGGTTACACTGCAGGCAGCTAATGCTACCAGTCAGGTAATACCCCTTGAAATTACTGTAGATGATTCTTTGCTTACAGACCGGGGCGACGGTGAAACCTGGCGACACTCAAGGTTGAGATGGCTCAATTCCACTTTAGGAATAGATGACAACCCAACAAAAGCCTATCAAAACCTATCAGTGTCAGGCCATACAATAGAGGCCACCAATAAAAATGTTCAACTGGACGCATCCGGCTTACCAACCAACATCAGTACAACAGAAGGGAATATGCTGTATGCTCCGATAAAGTTCACGATAGAAATGAACAACAGGATCAGTGTATTCACCAGTACAGATTTTTCATTCCAGGAAAAAAAGGCAGGCGTAGTATCCTGGAAAAGTACATTGGATAATGACAAACTTCGACTGGTGTGCAGAGGAGAAATGGAGTTTGATGGCCGGCTAAGCTATACCTATACGGTAGAAGCCAAAGATGATATTCATATTCAGGATATACGACTTGAACTCCCCTTTAAAAAAGCATATGCCACCTATATGATGGGCATGGGGCGAATGGGAGGATGCACACCTGCCAACCATATATCCCGTTGGCAAAAAACGGAAGATAGTTTCTGGATTGGAGAAACCAGTGGCGGAATACAATGTGAATTGAGAGGAGGTTCGTATCATGGTCCTTTGCTCAACCTATATCAGCCAAACCCACCCGCCAGTTGGTTCAATGGAGTAAATGGTGGGTTCAGAATAGATTCCGATCAACATCAGGTAATTGCCTCTGCTTACAGTGGTGCCCGCCATATGAAAAAGGGACAAAAAGTGGATTATCAATTTGCGCTACTGATAACACCTGTGAAGCTTTTAGACATGAAGGCGCAATTCACCAACCGGTATGAGCATAGCCCGTACCCGAGAGAAGAAGTGATCGCCAATGGAGGAAATGTGATGAATATTCATCATGCCAACAAGTACAATCCCTACATCAACTACCCTTTTATCGCACAAAAAGAAATGAAGGATATTGTAAATAAATGGCACGCCAAAGGATGGAAGGTGAAAATTTATTATACGGTAAGAGAACTTACCAATCACCTTACCGAAATATGGGCACTGAGAAGTCTCGGCAATGAGGTATTAGCTGGCGGCAGAGGCGGTGGCTATCAATGGTTACAGGAGCACCTGGTAACAGGATATACCCCCCAGTGGTATACCCATATTGGCGATGGTGTAGTGGACGCTGCTATCTTGAACGGAAGTGAGTCTCGTTGGTATAATTATTATATAGAAGGGCTTCACTGGTTGGTTAAAAATATGGATATAGACGGCTTGTATCTTGATGACGTTTCTTTTGACAGAAACATAGTAAAAAGAATGCGAAAAGTAATGGAAATGACCAAGCCAGACTGTATGATAGACCTGCATTCCAACACCGCTTTTTCTCTTGGATCTGCCAATCAAAATCTTGAAATGTTTCCCTATATTGACAAAATATGGTTTGGAGAAGGCTTTAATTTTGATTTAATGCCACCTGATTTTTGGCTTACAGAAGTAAGTGGTATTCCCTTTGGTGTGCCCAACGATATTTTAATGCACATGAGCGTCAACAATAAGAGAGGGATGACCTATGGAATGACCCATCGCGGGTACGCTCAGATGTGGAAGCTATGGGATGAATTTGGAATTGCAGATGCAAAAATGCACGGCTATTGGGAAAAAAAACCGGTTACAAAAACCGGGAATCCCAACGTTCTGGCTACGACTTTTGTAAAAGACGGACAGGTATTAATAGCCTTGGGCAACTGGAGTAATGAAGTGGAAAATATAAAGCTGGACGTGAATTGGAAGGCGCTGGGGCTGAATGCTAAAAAACTTAAAATTGTTGCGCCAGACATCAATGATTATCAGCAACAACAAACATTCAGGATAACAGATAAGATTACGGTCAACCCAAAAGATGACCTGATACTCATTGTACAAGGCCAGTAAAAAGATGATAACTGAGTTATTAAACAGGAATAAAAAAGAAACAGTGCTCAAAGGGAAAATAACTACTTTCAGTTTTTAATAAGGGGGTTCTTTATCTGTAAGACAATAAACTATAGTACTTGTAATGAATAGATTACTAATACTGATCGCAGGGACTGTTTTTTTCGGAAGTGTACAGGCTCAACCGGCTCCAAAACACGATTTGCGTTTTGAAAAACTAGCTACTGTATGGGACGAAGCCACTCCACTGGGTAATGGCACCATCGGAGCGCTGGTGTGGAAAAAAGAAAACAATCTGCGGCTATCGCTGGACAGGGCTGATATCTGGGATTTACGACCAATGAAAGGTTTGCATCGGGAAGAATTCAGCTTTCAATGGGTAGAACAACAAGTACTGAAAAACGACTACAAACCCGTACAGGAAGCTTTTGATGCTCCTTACGACCGTGAGCCCGCGCCATCCAAAATACCGGCTGGCGCGCTGGAGTTTCAGCTACCGGAAAGCGATGTAATATCTGTACATCTTTCGGTAAAAGACGCCCAATGCGAAGTAGTATGGGCGAATGGATTAAAACTAAAAACTTTTGTGCATGCTACCCGACCCGTTGGTTGGTTCCGGTTCGATAATGTGAAGGGAGAGATTGTTCCGCAATTGGTGGCACCTGCCTATCAGGACAAATCCGCTGCCGAAGGCGAAGTATCGTCATTAACAGGCGATAATCTGGGCAGACTGGGTTATGAACAGGGACTGGTAGAACAGCAGGGAAATACCATCGTGTATAAACAAAAAGGATGGGGCGGATTCAGTTATGAAATATCTGTACGCTGGAGAAAGACCAATGCCCATACCCTGGAAGGTGTCTGGAGTGTTTCGTCTCAGTATCCCGACAAAAAACCCGGCATTGCTTCCACTACGGTAACGGGTGATGCACTGAAAAGAAACTATTCAACCGATTTTACAAGCCATCTTACCTGGTGGAAGACATTCTGGTCGAAGTCATCGCTTCGGGTGCCGGACGAGGTACTGGAAAAACAGTGGTATCTGGAGCAGTACAAATTTGGATCTGTTGCCCGAAAGGGCGCTCCTCCTATTTCACTGCAAGCTGTATGGACGGCTGACAACGGACGTATACCACCATGGAAAGGCGACTTTCATCATGACCTCAATACACAATTGAGCTATTGGCCCTCCTATAGTGGCAATCATCTTGAGGAAGCCATCGGTTACATAGATCATCTGGAGGAAAATAAAGAAAACTATCGCCGGTACACCAAAATGTATTTCGGTAAGGAAGGCATAGCAGTACCAGGGGTTACCACGCTGGATGGTACAGAAATGGGTGGCTGGATACAATACTCCCTCTCTCCTACTGTTTCTGCATGGCTGGCGCAGCACTACTATCTTCAGTGGCGTTATAGTATGGACAAACAATTTCTGAAGAACAAAGCCTATCCCTTTATAAAAGAAGTGTGCACATTCATTGAGGAAATTGCAGAAAAGGAAGCAGACGGTTTCAGGCGTTTGCCACTTAGTTCAAGTCCGGAAATAAACGACAACAGACAAAGTGCCTGGTTTTTGCAAAATACCAACTACGACCTGTCTCTGATGAAATTTGCTTTCACGGCAGCTATCGAAATGGCAGAAGCCCTGCAACTGGGGGATGAGGTAGCCGAATGGCAACAGACGCTGTCTGAGTTCGGCGACTATGCACTTTCGCCCCGCAAAGAATTAATGGTATCTCCCTCGCTGCCGTACAATGCCTCTCACCGGCATTTTTCTAACGTGATGGCCATCCATCCGCTGGGTTTGATCAAATGGGAAGATGGCCCCGAAGCCCGGGCGATTATTACCAATACCATTGACCTGCTGGACAAAATCGGACCAGACTACTGGTGCGGCTATTCCTACTCGTGGTTGGGCAATCTGAAAGCCAGGGCCAAAGATGGTGAGGGTGCTGCAAAAGCGCTGGATATTTTTGCACGGGCTTTTTGTTTACCGAATAGCTTTCATGCCAACGGCGATCAAACCAAATCAGGATTGTCAAAGTTTACCTACCGGCCATTCACACTCGAAGGAAACTTCGCCTTCGCCGCCGGACTACAGGAAATGTTGTTGCAGAGCTATGCCGGGTTTATAGAGATTATGCCAGCCATCCCAGCATCCTGGAAAGAAGTTTCTTTTGACAAACTGAGAACCGAAGGTGCTTTCCTGGTATCTGCTGAACGAAAAGGAGGAACGCTCTATAAGTTGACCGTCGTATCAGAAAAAGGAGGAACTGTCCGTATTAAAAATCCTTTTACAGGATCATGGAAAACTGTAAAAAAGGGCAATATACAGGTAACAGAAGAAGACGAATTTCTGGTATTGAAAACACAACCCGGGGCTTCAGTGACATTGACAGCAGCACTATAACCTTGACATTATCAAACCGCAAAAGCTTACCGAACAGAAGCTTTTGCGGTTTGCTGTTCGTTACATTTCCATAAACTCCCAGGCGCTTACATAAGCCTCATTCTTTTCTGCATGCGCAATAAAATCCGCATAGAAACGAAACTCACTAAGCGTAGCGCTGTCGCCCACTACCACCAGTTTTTTCCTGGCGCGGGTCATGGCTACATTCATACGGCGGGTATCGGTCAGAAAGCCGATATGCCCGTCATTATTACTCCGCGTCATACTGATGTAAATAATATCCCTTTCCTGCCCCTGAAAACTGTCTATTGTGTTAATGGTTATTTTATGCCGCCATTGTACAAGTACAGGATGGTGGTCTAGCTGCTCCTGTAATACCTGCAATTGCAGGCGGTAAGGAGAAATAACACCCACAGTGGGGAACTCTTCCGGCGCATATAGTCCGCTGATGGTTTGCAGCAGTTGGCCCAGGTGCTTCAGCACAAATGCCGCTTCTTCCGGATTCGCTGTAGCCTTGCCTTCTCTTTTTTCTTCAAAACCACACCCGGCTGTGTCGATAAATTGTAGGGGCGACGTTGCATCGGCTATACAATGCTCTGCCACGGCTGCATTGGCGTACAGGCGATCCTCATAAAACTGACGGGATGGAAACCGCATGATCTGTTCGTTCATACGGTACTGTTCCTCTAATAAAGAAACAGCTTCGGGATGCAGTCGCACACATTTTTCCATCAGCGTTTCCGACAAGCCGCTACGCGCTGCTTCTTCGGATTTCACGGTGGGAGGCAATTGGTAATGATCGCCGGCCAACACCAGTTTCTGCACCTTCAACGCCGGAATCCAGGTAGCAGGCTCCAGCGCCTGTCCTGCTTCATCTATCACCGCTGTATGAAATTTCAGGTGACTGATCGTATAGTGATTGCATCCCACCAAAGTAGCCACCACCACCTGCGCCTTCGACAGGAGATCATTGGCAATATATTGTTCTGTTTTCTCTACATCCTTTAAAATCCGATGGGCTTCATCGAACAGTGCTTTCCGCTGCTCTCTTTCCGCCCGGCCGAAATTGCGCTTGTACTTATGCGCCATATTACGCAACTCATTAGCTTGCTTTTTCATTTTTTTTACATCCTTCATACTACTGTGGGCCGCGATCTTACTATCCAGTGTCAGCGACATCAGTCGCTCCGATACCCGGGCCGGATTGCCCACGCGAATTACGTTCAACCCCTCGCCGGATAGTTTATCGCTCAGCAGGTCTACTGCCGCATTGCTGGGCGCTGCCACCAGTATTTGCTGCCCATGCACTTGCAATAGTACTTTAATGGCCTGCACCAGGGTGGTGGTTTTACCTGTACCGGGGGGGCCATGTACAATGGCCAGTTCATTGGCTGCAACGATTCTGTGTACCGCCTGTTTTTGAGAGTTATTTAAAACCGGGTTATCTGGCACCTGGATTTCCGATTCGAAAGAAGGCTTTTGCTCTCCGGTGAGTATCTTCAACAAACGGTTTTTTTTGTTATCGACGGTAATGGTTATAGCCTCCTGCAACGCTGTCTTCATTTCCTTATAGCTGTTTTCGTCAAACAGCAAGTCTACTCCCAGCTTACCGTTGCGGCTCCATTCCGGCAGTTCGTCTGTCCGGATATTCAGCTTCATCCGGTTGCCGCCCTGGTAGCTCACCACCCCCTCTACCCTGTCTTCTTTAGGATTATGATTGGAGAACAACACGGCAGCCGAGCCAAAACGAAACTGGTGTGGTATATCCTGATGGGTGGTTCTTTCCAATTCCACGGTCAGGTAATCTCCTCGCGACATTTCGGTGCCGCGTATAGCTACCGGATACCAGCTCATACCATTATCCCTACGATGCTGTACTGAGGTGGAGCCCAGCAGCTCTTCAAACGAACGCCTGTCTTCCATCCTTTCCGTCTGCAGCAATTCCAGCAGCTTTTTAAAATACTCCATCCTGCAAAGGTAACAGCGGAAAGCGGAAAATACAGTATGACAGCATCCCCTGATCGAGGAACACGTCAGAAAAAATGCCCACCCCATTGCATAGGTCATACTATAACAGACATTGCTATGCACCGATGGTAACCGGCAGGAATCAATACCCCTGTTCCAGGCGTTTTTTCTTTCAATATCTACCATTACCTTTCCCATCTCGCGCATAACCATTGTAACGGAACAGGATCAGCACTTGTATGATGAAGCTGTATCCGGACAGGGTTTGCATTGCACTTCACGAATATCTTGCTCGTGCATATTATTGTTACCACGCGTTTACGCGACAACGCATCACGCACTTCGCCCGATACAGGCAGAGGAATGACAAGAATCAATCGCGTAGAAGCAACCGGTACTATTGATTAACAATCCCCATCCTGGGCAAGGGTGTATCCGGAAAACCCTGATCGGTTTTACCGTTGAGAACAACTTTGTAAAGTAGTAGATCGGTAATAGTTGGGCAATACTGACCTCCTGAACAAGTCAAAGCCTAAATGCAAAAGGGGTGGAAAGTAAAGGAACCTTACACGAACCATACATTTCTCGTATCGCATGGACAAATATTTACACCATTTTTCCCTCCTGTTATTTCCCAAGCAACTGCATGATTTTTTCAAACAGTTCCGTATTCTGGTACACGCCTGAAAACAGATGCGACTGTGGTCCGTAGGCAAACACCGGCACGCAGATGGCCGTATGGTCCTCACTCGCATAGTGTCCCTGCACTTTACCGGATAACAGGTTACCGTTCAGCAGGGTGAGCCCGCCTGTTTCATGATCGGCTGTTACTATCAGGAGCGTTTCTTTGTTTTCGTCTACAAACCGCATCATATCACCAATAGCTTTATCCAGATCCTGCACTTCCTGCACCATCCATTCCATTTGATTTTCATGCGAGGCCCAGTCTACCTGTGCACCCTCTGCCATAATAAAGAAACCGGCTTTATGTTGCCGCAGGGCTCGTGTACTGAAAGCCAGCGCTTTCTGTAAAAAATCGCCCCGCCCTTTGTACGATGGCTCTGCAGCTTTGTCATCCAGCACCACTACTCTCCTTCTATTCACGGTATCTACACCAAGTATGTTGTCCAGCACCGTGTATCCGCGCCGCTTAAGGGCCGGTACCAGGCTGCTGCCATCCGACCGGGCCGTAAAATGCCTGTGCCCTGCACCGATGAGGATATCCACATCGGATTGCAAAAAATTTTCAGCGATGGATTCGGAAAGATTACGGTGAGGCACATGCGCATAAAATGCTGCGGGTGTAGCATCGGTAATATCGCCCGTGGAAATAATGGCCGAGCGTATATTCTTTCTAAGCAGCAGTTCGGGTATAGCGGGCACGGGCGTACCGTCGGGCAATACCGATACAAAATTATTATTGGTTTTGTGGCCGGTGGCTATTGCCGAGGCCCCGGCGGCTGATTCTGTGATGTAACTGTCTGCAGATCGTGTGATGGAAAGTCCGATACTTTTCATATTAAAGACATTCAATCGCCCCCTATTACCCGTATAGCCGGCATACCATTGTGCCAGCCCGGTGCCATCGCCGATCAGCAGAATGATGTTCTTTACTTTCTTGTTTGCCCGGTCTGTTTTGTACAAGGGAGTATACAACTCATATTGATTAGCCGGCAGGGAGGTGGTTTGCGGCAGCCGGTTCATAAACGCAGTCAGCGCTTCAATCCGATCGGTGTTGATATAATCTATCTGCATATCCATGAAAACATGCCAGGCATTGATGATATCCGGCGAAGCCCAGAACCGGATTTTTTTTCCTGCTGCGTGGGCTTTGCTTATTGCCTGTTGCAGGTTTTTCCTTTCGTGGGCAGGTATCAATCCTTTTCCGTTCCATTGTGTATAATTGCGAAAATTGTCGCTAAACATGCCAATTCTTTCCAGAACCTGAAAATGAGCCGGATTGTTCAGCCTTCCGTCAAAAAGCACCCACGCAGGATATTGTAGAAAATTTTCTGCCGGTGGCTGGTTGCCGGTTATCACAAACTGTACTTCCGTATCCGATGTAAGCGCCGGGTATTTTTCTATGGTGTACACCACTTTGTTGAGCGTAGGCACAGCGGCTGTTTTAAGATCTATCAATAAGGTAACGGGTCTTTTTTTTCCCAATTGCCGCGCTGTCGCCAGGGGCCGGATATAGTGCTCTTCAAAATCCAGCGGGCGAATAGCTATGTCTTTTTCATCGTGCGCCACATACAGGGTATCATTGCGGAGTATCAGGTCTGCTTCTATGGAACCTACCCCCAGTCTGTAGGCTTGTATAAAGGGAATATTGTACGCATAGTCGTTGTGTGCATGAATATTACCTGGTGTGTATCTTATAGACTGTCCACTCAGTTGCAGCGAGAGTATACAGGTAACCAGAAAAGCAAGAAAAATCTTGTTGAACATAGCTCGGTATTAAATGAAAGAAGCGCTTACGAATAAAAGTAAGCGCTTTGCCTGATCGAAAAAAATATTCAGGATGATCAAATTAAAAATCCAGCCCCAGCGAAAAATACCAGATCGGCTTGCCGCTGAAGAAGCCGGTCATAGGCCAACCTGCGTCTACCTTCAAAAAATATCCCAATAGTGTACTCCTGGCGCCAAAACCATAACCACCGGCAAAGGGCCCCAGTCCGCCACTGTTCAATCGCAGGATCACAGAAGGATCGGCATTATTAGGCGGATAGCCAAATACCCCTCCCGGCCTTTTCATTTGGTTATACGCCCCGTCCCAGGCCGTACCCAGGTCTACAAACTGTGTCAACTGAAAGTTGCGGATGAACGCATTGTTGATGGGCCGGCTGAGCAAGGTGGTGAACACAGGCAGGCGGAATTCGCTGTTCAGTACGATGGCGTTGTTGCCATGGGCGGCATTCTGCCGGTAGCCGCGCATGTTTACAGCGAGGGTCTGATAGGTATAGTCGCCAGTGGGTCGATGACCATCATTGAATTTAGGATTGATCCAGCCATCGGTACCACCCAGGTAAAAAATCATTCTTTCGCCACCAAAAGAGAAATCCGCAGCACCCCGTCCGGCCCATATCAGGTTGCGGTAGATGGGGTAGTAATAGCGGATATCGGCTCCCACGTTGAAGGTAACCTTACCCTGTTTCCCCGGGGTCATATTGGTATTGATATCGGTAAACACTTTATAGCGCAAACCGTTCCAGATATTCAGTGCGGGCTGAATCGTATTGTCGTGCACGTACTCCAGATGAGTAAGCACTGCATGCAGGGTATCATCCTTTTGCTTCAGGGTTGCAGCAGGATCGAGCGCGTAGATATCGCCGCGGTATACTGTTCTGTCGAGCCGGTACGCCACGGTTCCTCTCACACTCCGTACCCGATCGAACGGATAGGCGACGTTGAACTGGTATAAATTCGATACCAGCCGGTTGATGCCGGTGTTTATGTCAACCGGCTTATAATTGCTGATGGTGGACCGATAGAAAGTAAGCCCCCAGTCGAAGCGGCGTTTCAGGTTTTGGTAGCTGACCATCACATCCCTGTCGTCCAGGTTCAGTCCCAGCCGGAAACCGCCGATGAATTTCACGTCTTCAAACAAGTCTGTCACCCCGAGGCGTATCATGCCGTTCAGGTTAGAGTTGCCGTTGGTCATATAAACAGGTCCGGAACCGCCGGCATAGGGCTGCCAACGCGTCATGAGCACGGAGTTGTTGAATCCTGTTACGGAGTATTGTGTGGAAAACATCAGCCGGTAATCGTATAATTTGGCCTGCGACAGAATGGTAGGTTGCTCCCGAGTTACCTGCGCTTCCTGCACCACCCGTCCTGAAGCGGGTTGCTCGTCTTCGAACTCGCTCTGGAAAATATCGGCGTCTGTTTTAGCCGTATCTTGTGGTATAGGCTGATAGATAGTCGCCGCTCCTTTTGATATACGTTCCTGGTCTATCACCTTTTTCATGTATTCGGTGGGCCGTATATTTACGTTTCGCCGTTTCAGCGCGTCGTCGTTTACCCGAAGCTTGTACAGCATTTTGAGGTCTCCTTCCCGCCGCACTTCCGACACCTGTCCGCGGTCTCCGGCAATGCGGGTTTCCTGCAGGTTGCTCTGGTAGTTGGTAATCGGGAACGAGTAAGCCGAATCTGATCGTACTGCCATGTATGCGATAGAGTCCGGCTCAGATTTGTTCCAGGCCTGCAGGGTAGAGTCCAGTTCTGTTCGCTCCGGGTTTCTCAAAAACTCATCTCCCACCCGGTACACCGTATCCACCCCCGCTCCACGGGTCGTGAAAAAGCCTGCATACCGGTTGGCAATCCCCATTTCGTCGTTTACAAAAGTGAAGTGGCTGGTATTGTACTGCATGGGGTAACGGGCATTTCCATGCGCCACATGGGTAAGTTGTGAAATCTGGCGAAAATCGCTTCGATTCCAGTTATCTACCAGAAAAATATTGAACCGGTTGCTGGAGGGCAGGGCAGTATCGCTGTTCACCGCATCGCCTGAAGGGCGGTTCGATGAGAAGATAATGCCGGTTTTGCCCGGGAAAGCCACAAAGGTCGGATCAAGATCATCATACACATCATTGGTAATCTGTTGAACGGTTTGTTCGCTGATCTTGTATACGAAAATATCGGAATAGCCATTTTTCACTGCACTGAACAAGAGGGTATTCTCATCGAGCATATACTTTACATCCGTCACCTGCTGAAATTCCTCAGGAAGGGCCTGTTTGGATGTTTTGAGCCGCCGCGTAAGATCGTACACAAACATCCGGATCTCGTTGTTTTGCATATACACCACTACCAGACGAGTACCCTTCGGGTCCCAGGCCAACTGCGGATAATTGGGATTCACTTCATTCTGGTTATCCAACACACCAGATTTAAGCAGTATTTTTCTTTTCGTTCCAAAATCTTCGAGTTCTACCCGGTAAGTTCCTCTTTTGAAACGAACCACGGCATAGGTGTTGTTCCGGGGATTAGGATTGGCCTGAAAGCGGTAATAGTCAAGGTTTTTGTTCACATCTTCAATCGCCACCACATTGCCTCTGGGAGCATTTCGCCGTCCGCGCAGGTCTTGATAATACTTGTCAGATTCTTTTTCCATGAATTCTTTCAGTACATCCTTGAACCGCTTTTTAGTTACTTTTTTACTGGCAGAATTCAGACTTTTATAAATACGCGACAGGTAGAGAAAATAGGTAACATTGTCTTTGCGGTAATTATCGGCAATAAACCGCCAGAAAGCGTGCCCGGCCAGTTCCGGCTGGTCGAAGGCAAACTGATAGAAACTACGGTATCGCCCCGACAAAAGTGCCGATTTGAGTTTATCGTCCATCTCAGGACTCCAGTTTTCCGCTGCATACCGTATATATCCTTCGGTGAGCCATACCGGAAGGTCCAGCAATGCCTGGTTGCTGGCAAATTCACCAAGATTATCGCCAAACAACAAATTGTCCAACAGAATCTTGGCAATGCCCTGCCTTATTTGCCGGCGGAGGTTGGCATGATTACCGTCGAAATAAACAATCATTTTGTTGTTGACGAACTTGGTAACCCCTCCCGTATTCTGCCATTCGATACCCAGGCCGATATTTGACTGCTGTAAATCATTGAAGCTGTTGTACACCACAATGTTGATTCTGCGCTGTGAACCGTATTCCACAAAATCTTCCATGGCAGGCAATTCCTTTTCTGCCACTTGTGCCGTATATTTTGCCAGTGCCAACCCGTTTTGCGTAAAATACACATTGAAATTTCTCGTCTGGTAATAACGAAATTTCATTTTGCCATACTGCACCCTGTTTTTACCAAACTCCACCGCATTTACCTGTGCCTGCAAAGCACCTGAAAAAAGAGACAACACCATCACCGCCAAAATCACCGATAAACAATAACGTAGCCTTTTCTGTGAGATTACCATAATTTCGTGCATTCTGGAATAAAATTAGCGTTTTTTAAGGTAGAATCGATCAATATGTTGGATGTTAACATTTTCACATTTAGTCCTATACAGGAGAATACCTACCTCCTGTGGAATGAGCAGAAAAAAGCCATCATCATCGACCCCGGTTGTTACTTTAGCGAGGAAAGGGAAACGCTGGCCGACTTTATTGATAGCAATGGCCTGACCCCCGTCATGCTGCTGAATACACATTGCCACCTGGACCATGTGTTTGGCAACAAGTGGGTAGCAGACACCTACGGTTTGACTTTACATATTCACCCGGATGAAAAAGAACTGCTGGACCATGCCCCGGCCTCGGGACTGATGTGGAACCTGCCGTTCGACAACTATACCGGCGAGTTGCATTATATACGCGAAGGCGATATGCTTTCGTTGGGCAACGATACGCTGAACGTGTTGCTTACGCCCGGGCACTCACCCGGCAGTATCAGTTTTTATTGTGTACAACAGGCTTTCGTTATCAGCGGCGATGTTTTGTTTCGCCAGAGCATCGGACGAACAGACTTGCCCAAAGGCGACTATCCCACGCTGGAACGAAGTATCCGCCAGCAATTGTATACGCTGCCTGATGATACCATTGTTTATCCGGGGCATGGAGCACCTACCACCATTGGTTTTGAAAAAAAACACAATCCCTTTGTAAAAGCAGATGTTTGATTAATGGTAAGCCCCTGTTTGCCGGAAATAGGCCTTAATAAACAGGGCGCCCAGATTTTTATGCGGGGGCACATAATTATCGAACCTTTCCTTTGCATCGCCAGACGGAAACTTCGCCGCCAGTTCTTTCCACATAGCCAGCCAGTCTACGTTTCGACCCAGCCGCACGTTTTCGTTGATGGCCCGCAGTATGGGCTCGTTGATATGGCGGGTACCGACTTCTTTGGAAGAAATAATATGCGCATCGGGGCATGTTTTCAACACATCATCGAGGTTGTGAAAGCCGCCGCAGGAACCGAGCACTACAATCCGGGAACTGGGCGCCAGGTGCCGGATGGTAGACCCCACCCAATAACTGTGCCCCCGGTGTATGGTAACAGAAGGTTTGAATCCGTTTTCTTCCATATGAGCGCGCAGCATGGCCTGGGCTACAGAGTCCAGCCCCTTTTCGTAATCCAGCGGTAAATTAGCAAATATGATGGTGGGCTTTCCCTTCACCGACCTGATCTCCACCCAGTGATTGTTGCGTACCACTTTCCAGTCGGAACCGGTGAACATGGTCATAAAATTGGCATAGGAGTCCTTTCCATCTTTATCTCCGTAAAAAAACACCTGTTGTATTACCCTGCCACTGTCGTCGAGCAGGTCTTTATTATCTACCCGGTATACCGGAGGTATTTTCAGCCTGGCAGACAGATCGATGGTGCTATCCTGCGAAGAGCGGAAAATGGTTTGTAAAATATCATAAATGACGATGGTTCTTTTTTCACCTTCCGTTTTCGCCTGCAGCAGGTTCTTCTCAATTTCCTGATCTACCAGCCGGGTAATGAGCGGATTGCGGATGCTGCCGTATGAGTCTGCTACGTCTACTGCATCTTCGAGCGTGCCTGTATTTTCCAGCCCCCGAACAAAAGCCATCATCAGTCGCTGGGAGTTGGTATCCGGCATTGATTGCAAAAACTCATCCAGCTTATTATAACCGGCGGCAAGTTTGATAAACTTCTTAAATCGGTCGAACCGCACCCTCACCAACAAACTATCGCCCGACTGAGCAGGCGTTTTTTGCATCATCCTGTTGAATACACCTTTGTAGCTGGATGTATAAATCACTTCCTCTCCCAATACAATCAGGTAATACAATTCTTCAGCCGTTAAAGGGTCCAGGATTTTGAAGCGAACAGGGTCGGGTGAATCGTGCAGGGCATTGATTTCTTCAATAAAAACGTTTTTTGCCCTGTCCTGTAATTTAGCCACCAGTTTATCGTATGCCAGCGGGGTATCTTTTCTGATCAGTCTTTCGGTATAGGATACCTGCATTTTCACCAGCATTTTGTAATAGGCATGGTTATCAGCCATTACATTGTCTATATCTCCGAGTGTAAGTCTGCCTGCCGCCAACTCGTCCAGAAAGGGGTAATACTGTTGTCCGCTTTTGCTCGAAGCGATTGTTACGATGGTTTTTACCACCGGATCCGGGTTTCTTCTGATGATGCGCCCTACCTGGGTGCGCGTAGCTGCGGCATAGTCGTATAACTGATGAGGATTGCTATACGCCACGGCTTTTACCAGGCTGTCTGCAAACGGAGCACCCGGGTACTGCTCCAGCATGGGCAAAGCTTTATCCGGGTAAAGAGCGCAGAATTTTCTGAAAAGGATAAGCCTTGCAGACTGGTAGCCGGTGTTCTCAAACATCACGTTTCCACTGGCATTTACGTTGATGTTGCCTACGCTGTAAGGAGCGCTCTCCACGATTGGACTGATGTCGTTTTGCTGCATGTCTGCATCCATCAGCAGTTCATAATTCGAAAGCAGTTCTGCTGCCATCACGGGATTGAAGGTTCCATTTCGCCATCCTGTATTAAATCCTTTTACAAGGTTCTCTAACCCGCTCAGGTATTTTACTTTCAGCCGGTGATCCAGTGCGGTATTATTCTCTATAGCGTCTTTCAAGGCGTCTACACGCTCCAGCATGGTATTGGAAACAAAGGTATTGATATAGCTGTTATCCGAAGCTTTGATCAGCTTTTGTTCACCGTTGCTGCGAAAACCGAGCGCCTGACGCTGCTCTTTTTCAATATTTTCGTGATACCGGATCCGGGAAATATCAACTTTTTTCTTCAGTGTATCCAGCCCGGCAAAACCGGCCAACGGCAACAGACTGCCTGCAATCAATATGTATATAAAAAGCGGTAACCGCATAGATGATACAAAATTAATAGAATAGGTTGTAACAGACTAAAATAGCATATATGTTTACTTCCATGAAACATCGGTGTGTTCAACAACTGTTGCTGCCCCGTGCAGGCACCTTTCCGAACGCCTCATAAACCCGAACATCCGATATAACCGTAATTATAATATATCGTTGTTATTCAACCGCTAAATAACGTATAAAACCCGGTTTTTAGTGCCGGCTGGTTTTTCAGGTTAACAATTTCATAATCCCCTGCTCTAGGCGGTTACTCAGCCTAAGGTTATTTTTGCGTAAATAAAAAGTTAACCATGGATCTGAAGGATACAAAAATACTGATCGCCGACGATGAACCCGATATTCTTGAAATTGTGGGATACAATCTCCAAAACGAAGGATACGAGGTTATCACCGCCAAAGACGGCGACGAAGCCATCCTGAAGGCCCGGTTATTTAAGCCAGACCTGATTATGCTGGACGTGATGATGCCCAAGAAAAACGGAATGGAGGTATGTAAGATATTGAGATCGCAGGAGGCCTATCAGGATACACTGATCATTTTTTTAACAGCCATGAGCGATGAAGTATCGCATATAAAGGGGCTGGAGTTCGGCGCCGATGATTACATCAGCAAGCCTGTGAGTCCTAAAGTACTGGTTTCAAAAGTAAATGCCCTGTTCCGGCGATTCCAGAAACCCGAAAACGACAAAGCGCTGCAGGTAGGCAATATTACAATAGACCCTGTCAAATTCCTGGTATCGGTAAACGATCAGGAAATAGTACTGGCCAAAAAAGAGTTTGAATTACTGCACCTGCTGGCCACCAAGCCCGGCCGGG
Source organism: Agriterribacter sp. (assembly GCA_037190905.1). GTDB lineage: Bacteria > Bacteroidota > Bacteroidia > Chitinophagales > Chitinophagaceae > Agriterribacter. Next base: position 64,497 of record JBBCKG010000005.1, read on the forward strand.
TTTTTCTCCGCAACGAAATATTGAGCCAGATATGGGGTACGGAAGTGATCGTGGGCGACCGTACCATTGACGTGCATATCAGGAAAATAAGGCAAAAACTGGGGGTGGATTGTATCAATACAGTGAAAGGAGTTGGCTACAAGATGGTGGTATAAATGGAGAGGCTTACAGGCTTTTCTCAAAAGCTTGCCAGCAAGTCGGGCCTCTTCCCAACAAAATCTTAAACTTTTCGTCAAATTATACATTCTCACCATTTATAACGAACTTCGGGAGTTGATCATATCATAAACGTTCCGAAAAATGTTGAATACGAAAAATGTTCGGCCACACCAGTTGGCAGCTTTTACCGCTTTATTGATTGCCATACCTGTTGCTGTAGGTATTTTTTTCCTGCAACCAATCAGCTGGGTTTTTGTAATAGCACTGGTGATCGTTTTTCTGGGAAGTTACCTGCTGATACAATACACTTTAGAAAAATTTATCTATAGAAAAATAAAGCTGATATACAAATTCATCTATCAGACGAAAGCCAGTAAACGGGAAGAATTTTATTACAAGCACTTACTGCCTCAAAAAAGCATAGATGAGGTAAGTGCAGATGTGGAAAAATGGGCGCAACAAAAAAAGATGGAGATAGATACCCTGAAAGCCAATGAGGCCTACCGGAAAGAATTTCTTCAAAACCTTTCACACGAACTGAAAACACCCATCTTCGCCATACAGGGCTACGTAGACACATTGCAGGACGGCGCCCTTCAAAACCAGGAAATCAGCGCCCGGTTTCTCAGCAAAGCGTCTAAAAATATAGAACGACTCGTCAATTTGATCAGAGACCTCGACGAGATCACCAAACTGGAAAGCGGTCAGCAGATACTGTATAAAGAAAATTTTGTAATCCAGGATCTCATAAGAGAGGTTTTTGACTCACTCTCTGTATTGGCACACAACAAGCAAATCAGGAAATCCATCAAAAAAGGATGCGAATTTCCGATTATGGTGTTTGCTGATAAGGAAAAAATCAGGCAGGTTCTCATCAATCTTACCGAAAATGCCATTAAGTACGGTAAGCAGAATGGAAACGTTACTGCCAGTGCATACATCACCGACGAAAAACACGTGTTGATAGAAGTCAGCGACGATGGGATCGGTATTGCTGAGGAGCATATACCCAGGATATCAGAACGATTTTACAGAACTGATCATGCCCGAAGCAGAAAAGAAGGCGGCAGCGGATTGGGACTGGCTATCTGTAAACACATCATCGAAGCACACGGGCACTCTATCCATATCAGAAGTAAACTGGATGTAGGTACCACTATCGGTTTTATACTTGATGCCAAAAAAGACTAGGCTGAAAGCCGCCCTGCTTTCCACACTAAAACAGTCATTTGCATGCTGGTAACAGCTACCCAAAACAGCGCTATTTTCTTCGCACGAGATACCCGCTGAAAAAGTTCATTTATTTTGTTGATTTCCCCATCAACGATCCTTTCTCTGCGTTGGCATAAAACAGGGATTTTAACGATTCATAAGAAGTCTTAACAGGAGTATTTGATTATGAAAACGGAATATATTCGTAAAAACAACATAAGATACTCGTAAATCTACTATCAAAAGGCGTGCTAAAATCCTCTATCTTCTGAATTTTATTGTGGGGAACAAAAAACATTGTAATTTAGTTCCAGTTTTCATAGGGTACGGATTAAAAACGGGCCAGGGTCTTCACCCAGGCCCAATTTTTTTTAAGACCAGTCTTTCTACAGACTTATTTTTTGAAACTGATAGCCCTGCTCTGAAAAATGTTCGAGTACCCGGGGCAACACGTAAGTTAACTTTTGATAAGCTTTGCTGCTATCATGAAATACCACAATACTTCCTTTTTTCGTGTTCAACAGCACATTATCCAGGCATTTCTGTGCAGAAAGCTTCTCATCGAAGTCTCCGCTCAATACTGACCACATGATGATTTTCATATCAAAAGCTTCCGGAATATATCGCGCCTGCAATGTGGATATGCGACCATAGGGTGGACGAAACATGCGTGAATCTATATACGTTCCCGCCTTTTGTATGTCTGCAAAATAGGCTTTGTCGTTGGTTTTCCATCCGTTCAGGTGGTGATGGGTATGGTTGCCCACGGCGTGGCCTTCATCCAAAACACGCGCATACACATCGGGGTGAGCGGCAACATTTTTGCCCAGACAAAAAAAACTGGCTTTGGCATTGTATTTCCGTAAAGTATCCAGCACAAACGGGGTGGCTTCTTCGTGCGGGCCATCATCAAAACTAAGATAGATGTTTTTGCCAGTTGCAGGCATATCCCATACGGCAGAAGGTAAAATCTTCTTCAGTAGCCAGGGAGCTTTTACCATGTAAAACATAAGGGATTATTTGCAGTGAACAGCAAAAATACAGAGATCCTGCTGTTTTTTTCAGTAACACATCTCCGATCGATGTAGTCATAAGCCTGAAAATTCCCGATTGCGTAATATTTCACTACCAATAACCAATATTTTTGAAAAAAATATATAATGTCAATACGTTTACTGCTACTGCTGGCGGCTGTTTTGCCTGCTGCTGGCACCATTGCACAGGAAGTAAAAAACATCACTAATCTGAATGCATCTGCAGGCGCTGCATATTTTAATCTGGAACTGGGGAAGCAAATACATACAGACCGATCTCATACCGCAGACTGGGATATTTCTTTCGCTAAAACGACCATATCCCTTAACGAGAAAGCAGGGGTTACTGCACAGGTAGTAGCAGTCAGCTTTGAATCGCTTGGGAAAGCACCGGCAGCAGGCTACAGGAAAGATACCGACGAAAGCAAAGCCATACCCACCGGAAGCGGGAATGGCTGGTACAACTATAATATAGAAGACCATACCATTCTGCCTATAGCAGACAGAACGATTGTAGTAAAAACGGGAAATGGGAAAAAATACAAAATCGGTATTTCCAGCTATAATAAAGACGGTAAGTTATTTGAAGGTACGGGTTTCTATACTTTCCGCTATGCAGTGATAGATTAAAAAAGCCATCAAACGGTGGCGTAAGATGTGTAACAGGCAAAGCCCCGGTGTATGTTCTGCAACATTTTAAACACCTGCTTACCGTTACTGCAGGTTCAGATCGCCCAGTACCCGCACCAGCTCAGTAATGGCATCGTTGTTTTTAACTGCTGCGTCCTTCGAGCGTACAGGCAGTATAGTCACCCTGCCCCGTGTGTGGTAATGAAGGGAGAGTTTCTGCCCCTTAAAATGAAAATCCCAGTAGGAAGAATCCAGTTCGTCGATTTTATTGGTGAAATTTACATGCAGTTTTTCAGAAAGCAAATCCGCCATGCCGTAAAAGGTATCAAAACCGCAGTTTTCGTCAATCACAGCTTCCATGTTTCCATATTCGTTGCGAAGGGTAAGATTCATAATACCGGTTTTATATGTGAGAACCCTAATTCCTGAACTTTTTAGACTTAGGCGCTTTTTCACCATTGATCAGCTTTTCCGCTCCCACATTTTTCCCATCCGAAGGGCATCCAACACGTGGTGAACAGGCACATATATACGACAATATCCAAAGGCTAACTGCTGCATACAAAAACATCTTTTTCATTGGTATATTATTTTTTGTATTTTGAAAGCAACCACTTGTTACAGCAATAGTTGCACATTACCGTGCTGATTTATACCAGATAACCTCCACCTTTCAGCAGTCAACAGCTTGTTATCACTGGATAAAAGTAATTGCTTTAACCATTAATAACAAACCTGGCCGGTGTAATTATTAATTTTCCATGAGCACAGCCTGCGAAGTAGATGCCACCGCGGGGGGCTTGGTCTGCAAAGCCGTCTTATTCTTACTACTGTGTACCGCCTTATAAACTGAAGAACAAATGAAAACAGATGCAAATAATATGGTAAGGTACATTCCCATACAAAACAGCAGTGGTTTAATAGACCCCATTATAATCTGGCGTTTTGTCAGTTTCATAAGAACGGATTTAAAATGTTAACTTAAATTCAATATATTAGTTATCATAAACGCCTTACTATGAAAAAAATTATGCAGCCTGGAAGAACTACCATAAAGCAATGGGCTGTTGACGATCAGCCCCGGGAAAAATTGCGGAATAAAGGTCCCGAAGCATTGAGCCATTCAGAACTGATCGCAATATTGCTGGGGAGCGGCACACCGAACAAAACAGCCATCGATCTGGCCAAAGAAGTGCTGCGAATGGGTAAAAACAATCTGTATCAACTTGGAAAACTTTCTATAAGCGATTTCACTAAAATTTATGGCATCGGAGAAGCAAAAGCAGTAGTACTGGCTGCCGCCATGGAACTCGGCAGAAGACGCCAGGCGGGTATGAACTTAGGAAAAGCAGTAACCGACAGCGCGGGAGTAGCGCGTTACCTCCAGTCTCTCCTGAAAGACTATTCCCAGGAAGTGTTTGTGGTTTTATTCCTCAACAGGGCCAACAAAATCATGCATACCGAAATTGTGAGCAAAGGTGGCATTACCGGTACAGTTGCCGACCCCAGGGTGATATTAAAAAAAGCATTGCTGGAAGACGCCGTAAGCCTCATCTTATGCCACAACCATCCTTCAGGAAGCCTCCATCCGAGCAAGGCGGATGAACAGATTACCTATAAAATAAAAGAGGCGGCACTGTATTTTGACATTGCGGTTATAGATCACATTATCGTTAGCGCAGAAGGGTATTTTAGTTTTGCAGATGAAGGATTGATATAGTAACTTGACGGCTTATTTTGAACAGATGATGCATTACAGAAAAGAGTTCGGAAGGCTTTGTATACTTCTATTGTCGGTTATGACCACCCTATCAGTTGCTGCACAGAAAAAAATAAACGAACAACCTCTTTATCCCGGCAATGACATTCCCGGAAACATTGCTACGGAAAACGAAGAGCAGGCAGAAAAAACAGATGGCATATTGCGTATCAGTCATGTCAGCCATCCCACCCTTGCTGTTTTTCTGCCACCGCCTCAAAAAGCCACCGGTGCTGCTGTGATCATTTGTCCGGGTGGCGGTTATGCTATCATTGCTGCTGAACACGAAGGGTACGATGTAGCAAGGAAATTCAACGAATGGGGAGTGGCGGCATTTGTGCTAAAATACAGGATACCAGATGCACAAAAACAAAACACTCCACATATTGCTCCCCTGCAGGATGCGCAGCAGGCTATTTTTACCGTAAGAAAGAATGCTGCCAAATGGGGCATTAAGCCAGACAGAATAGGCATCATGGGGTTTTCAGCGGGCGGTCACCTGGCGGCTACCGCTGCTACCAAGTATACACCCTCACTCATCAGCAGTGGCACTATGAACCTCCGCCCCGATTTTCAGATATTGGTGTACCCCGTTGTCAGCGCTAATTTCTTCATCAAACATGCCGGTTCTTTCAAAAACCTCCTGGGTGACAATCCTCCAGCCGCCCGCATAAATGAATATTCAGCAGAACTGCAGGTGAACGAGAAAACGCCTCCGGCATTTCTGGTGCATGCATCCGACGATGCAGGCGTAAAGCCAGACAACAGTATCGTTTATTACCAGGCACTGCTTAAAAACAAAGTGCCGGCAGAACTGCACCTGTACCAGAATGGCGGCCATGGTTTTGGCCTGAACAACCGAACCACGAAAGACCTCTGGTATCTCCGCTGTAAATCCTGGATGGAAAACAACGGATGGTTGAAAAAATAGCACGGGAGGAAAATGAAATTGTCAGGCTGCTTGCGCATCTCTTAAGAAAGACAATACCAATGTAATGCCACTTACCGCTGTGCGATAGCTCCCGGCGGCATACAGATATATCGTAAGCAGCAGCAGCGCGCTACGTTCCCTTCCATGGAGTATAAGCCTGCGTTTTTGCGCGAATGTACAGCAGGTATGAAGTCGGGCTGCCTCTTGCAAACCCGTACAAAACCCATAATTTTGGAAGAAACATGCCAGACGTATCCAACATACCGGTGAATTATATGGTGGTCGCGTGTCTTATTGCGGGCATAATGCTCGGCCTTATAGCCATGCTGGCTTTCCGCTTGTGGAAATCGGAACAACAACGAAAAAATATTGAACAGAAATTCCGTCAACTGGAAACCAAGGTCAATCACCTTCAACTGGAAACGCTGGAATCGAGGCTCAACCCACACCTGTTTAAAAACGTACTCAACTCCATACAATCGCATGCCTACCAAACCTATTTTACACTAGACAAGCTGGCCAATGTACTGGATTATATTTTATATGAAAGCCGCAACAAGCTTGTAACCCCTAAAGAAGAAGTGGAATTTGCACTCAACCTGATTGAGATCAATAAAATAAAGGTAAGTCCGTTGTTTGAACTGAAAGTAAAAACAAAGATTCATGATAATGAACCACTGTATGAGCAACCTATACTCGCGCCGCTCATTTCCATCGACCTCATTGAAAATGCATTTAAACATGCAGATACACAAAGTGCTGATGCCTTTATTTCCGTGATCTTTGAATTCAAAAACAATCACTTTTATCTAACGGTTTCCAATAAAATGTCGAAACGACCTTCATTGCGGAAAGAAAAAAGCGGCATTGGAACCGAAACACTTGAAAAAAGGCTCCGGATTATCTACAAAAATCATTTCCGGCTGGAGAGATTTACAGAAGAAGATGTATACATTGCTCATTTAAAAATAGACCTGCTTGAATACAAAGCTGAAATGCTTGCTACTAGACGATGAGCTGAAAGGGCTTTCTTATCTGAAGATGTTGTGCGAACAAATACCCGGGCTGGAAGTAATAAAAGCTTTCAATGATCCCGGGATATTTCTTAAAGAAGTACCAGCACTCGAATTCGACCTGTGCATACTCGACATCGAAATGCCCGGCATCAACGGGTTGCAGGTAGCCAACCTGCTCAATCATAAGCCGGTGATTTTTGTGACGGCTTTTAAAGATTACGCGGCAGAAGCTTTCGATCTGAATGCCATCGACTATGTAAGAAAACCCATTATGAAGGAGCGCCTTCAGCAGGCAGTCGGCAAAGCCCGGACGCATCTATCAAAAAAAAGGTTCGCGAGCCAGTTTATACACCTCAATACCAGCCAGGGAAAAACGATGATCTTTATTGACCAACTGGTTTACATAAAAGCGTCGTCCATAGACAGCCGCGACAAACAGGCTGTACTTTCTGATGGTTCTGATATCACCCTGAAAAATATTTCTTTTGAAAAGCTACAGGAAATGCTGCCTGAGGACGATTTTGCAAGAATCAATAAAAAGGAAATGCTGGCACTGAAAGCCGTTCAGCTTTTTTCGTCCGACGAAATCACCACGAATATCGCTACTCCCAATGGAGACCGTCTTAAACTGGGTTTAAGCGAGGTGTACCGGAAAGATTTTCTGCAAAAAGTAAAACTTTGACTTTCGTTACATAATTTCCGCACCTTATTACATTTCTCCCTTTTCACTTTTTCTTTCTATAGAAGACTATTCAAATTTGTGATCCGTGCGGGTACCATCCAGCTATCATGCTACGGGTTACCATTCACGGGCGAAAAAACAACGCAGCAGGTATACAAAAGCATACCCATTGAAGCGATTGTTCTGCCGGCTTACGAAGTATCATCAGTAAACAGTCCAGAAAATACAACCACCAGAAGATTCAAGACGCATGAAAAAGTACAAAAACCTGATATTTTATGTAACCACGATTGGTGGATTTTCTATCATTATTTACTGGCTGGTAATCATGGGAGAAAAACTTCAGGCAGGACGAAACATTGTCATCAACCAGTCATCAAAAGGTCAGTGGGTCGATTTTCTGGATGCCATGCAGCATAATCTGCAACATCCACTGGCATTGCTGCTGGCGCAGATTGTTACCATCATCATGGTTGCCAAATTATTCGGCTGGTTTTGTAAAAAAATAGGGCAGCCCACGGTGATCGGCGAAATGATAGCCGGTATTGTATTGGGTCCGTCTCTGCTGGGAATGTATTTTCCCGAATTTTCCGCGGTATTGTTTCCTGCCGGGTCGCTTGGTAATCTCCAATTCCTCAGTCAGATCGGGCTGATACTTTTTATGTTTATTGTAGGTATGGAGCTCGATCTGAAACTCCTGCGACAAAGCACCAACGATGCTATTATCATCAGCCATGCTAGTATTATCATTCCTTTTTCCATGGGCATGGGCCTGGCCTACTGGATATACGACTCATTTGCACCGGCCGGTATTCCGTTTTTATCATTTGCACTGTTCATGGGCATTGCCATGAGTATTACCGCATTTCCCGTACTGGCCAGGATTGTGCAGGAACGGGGAATTACCAAAACCAGACTTGGTACTATTGTGATCACCTGTGCAGCGGCAGATGATATTACCGCCTGGTGTATTCTGGCAGCGGTGATTGCTATCGTAAAAGCAGGCTCTGTTGGCAGCGCGCTATACACCATTTTGCTGGCGCTGGCGTATGTATTACTGATGCTGAAAATAGTCAAACCTTTTCTGTCCAGAATAGGTAGTATCTATACCTCCAAACAAAGCCTCACCAAACCTATCACCGCCATTTTTTTCCTGACGCTCATCATGTCTTCCTATGCCACGGAGGTGATCGGCATACATGCACTGTTCGGGGCCTTTATGGCGGGGGCTATCATGCCGGAGAATGTGAAGTTCAGAATGCTGTTCATCGAAAAGGTAGAAGATGTGGCGCTGGTATTGTTGCTGCCCTTATTTTTCGTATTCACAGGCCTGCGCACCCAGATCGGACTATTGAATGATCCTGCATTATGGAAACTCACTGCCATCATCATACTGATCGCAGTAGCAGGAAAATTTGTGGGAAGTGCGCTCGCGGCCCGTTTCGTTGGACAAAACTGGAAGGAAAGCCTTTCTATAGGAGCACTGATGAACACCAGAGGGCTGATGGAGCTGGTAGTATTGAATATTGGTTACGACCTCGGTGTGTTGACACCTGAAGTATTTTCCATGATGGTGCTCATGGCGCTGGTTACTACGTTTATGACAGGGCCCGCACTGGATGTGATTAACTGGGCTTTCAGGCCTAAAAAGGAGGAAATTCCCTCCGAGATACGCGAAATCAGTAAATACAAAGTGCTGCTTTCTTTCGGAAAACCGGAAGAAGGCAAAGCTTTGTTCCGGCTGGCAAACGATCTGACCCGAAACCTCAACGGCAATACCAGTTTAACAGCCATGCATGTATCGCCCGCCAATGAAATTCACCAATATGACCTGGAGGAATATGAAAAAGAAAGCTTCAGCCCCCTGATGGAAGAGTCTGCCCGCCAGAACAGAAAACTTGTCCCGATTTTCAAAACATCAGCCGATATTGACAGCGAAATTACCAGCGTAGTGAATCGCGGCGACTATGACTTGCTGCTGATCGGTCTCGGAGAGTCTATATATGAAGGCAGTTTCCTTGGTAAGCTGCTGGGGTTTACTACCAGTATCATCAATCCGGAAAAGCTGTTGAATACCGTTACCGGGAAGGAGAACATTTTTGACAGCTCCCCTTTTGACGAAAGTACGCGACAAATCATCGCGAAATCTGAAATACCGGTTGGGATTTTTATCGACAAAAACTTCACTAAGGCAGAACGGGTGTTCGTACTGATATTCGACCCACAGGATAGTTTTCTGATCAGCTATGCCCAAAAACTCATCCACAATGCCGATGCGCAGGTAGTTATTCTCGATAGTGCCGGGCATATCAGGCATATGCCGGATTTAAAAGAAAAAGTCAGATCGATTGAGCTGAACGCTCCTAATCATATTACACTTCAATCGCCAAAAACCATAGACAAAGCTTTCTTGCAGCAACAGGATCTGATGCTCGTAAGCCTGGAAAGCTGGAAAAAACTGGTAGAATCCAAAAGCCTGTGGTTGTCGGAGATACCTTCTGCCCTGATCATTGACAACAAAGATCAATTATAATGGCAGATGGATGTTGCTTTCACCAGTGTAATTCAGTAAACAACAAAAACGCCGGAACACCAGGGCGCACCTTACCAATCGCCTTGCAATACGTTGAGTGTTCGTGGTTCAGAAAAAGCACCCTTTCCCTGGTCACCAGCTCCGGGCAATGCCCAGTTCAAGCCCCCTGATTTCTGCCAGCCCGCGCAAACGGCCAATGGCTGAGTAGCCGGGATTGGTTACTTTATCAAGATCGTCGAGCATCTGGTGGCCATGATCGGGACGAAACGGAATATCATGACTCACATCCTGCCGTACCTGTAGCAGGGTCTTTACAACTTTATACATATCCACATCTCCCACCAGGTGATCCGCCTCGAAAAAATTGCCTTCCTCATCACGGATAACATTTCTGAGATGGGCAAAATGTATTCTCCTGTTGAAGGCTGCAATCATTTCCGGCAGCTCATTTTTCGGGTTAGCGCCCAACGAACCGGTACAAAAACACAGACCATTGGCAGGCGCATTGGAAAAAGAAAGAACATCTGCCAGGTCTTGCCGGTTGCAAACAATCCTCGGCAATCCCAATATATCAAATGGAGGATCATCCGGATGAATCGCCAGTCGTACACCCAGCTCAGAGGCCACAGGCGCTACTTCCTGTAAAAAATAAGCCAGGTTTTCTTTCAACGCTTTCTTATCTATATCAGCATATTTTTCGAGTTCTTTGCTCATACCATCCGGCGTTCTTTTTTCTTCACCGGGTATTCCAAACACCACCGTATCTGTAAGCAGTTGTATTTCCCCGCTGCTCATGGAGGCAAACTTTTTTTCTGCTCTTTCAGTAATACGCTCCGGGTAGCTTTCCGCAGCGCCTTTTCTTTTCAGGATATGTATATCAAACACCGCCATATCCACCCAGTTGAAATAAAGGGCTTTTGAACCATCGGCCACCGTATAGTTGATATCCGTGCGCGTCCAGTCGTTTACCGGCATGAAGTTATAGGTCACTACCTTTACACCCTGATCAGACAGGTTTTTAAGCGACTGCTTGTATTTTTCTATATAACCTGTATAATCTCCACTGCGCTGCTTGATGTGTTCGTGTACGGTAAGGCTTTCCACTACACTCCATTCGAAGCCGCCGGCCTTCAATTCATCAATACGCTTACCGATCTCCTCCGTTGTCCACACTTCCCCATGCGGCACATGGTGCAGGGCAGTAACAATGCCTTCCGCTCCTGCCTGTCTGATATCGCGCAGGCTAACCGGATCATCCGGACCGAACCATCGCCATGTTTGCTGTAATTGCTTTACCTTCATACAATGATGCTTTTTGTAATTTGCTAAGCTATGGCAAAATACGCAAAGTATGCTCTGCCGCTGCTAATCTATTTCGATTGAAATAACAGTTTTTTGCAAAACGATTTCATCTGCATCGTGATCAAAATCATACGGAATACTGATGCTGTTGACGTCAATTGTGATCGGTTTTCTACAACTTGCGTATCAAATAAACACATACCATTATGGAAGATCTTAAAGATAAAGTGGCCCTCGTTACAGGTGCCAGTTCTGGTATAGGAAAAGCCGCAGCCGAGTTATACGCTAACTACGGCGCCAAAGTAGTTCTTTCGGATATCAACAAAGCGTTGGGCGAAGAAGTCACAGCCCAGATCAAAGCAAATGGCGGGGATGCCATTTTTGTGACAGCCGATGTGGGAAAATACGAGGATTGCGAACGACTTGTAGCCGAAACAGTTACCACCTTCGGCAGGCTTGATATTGCTTTCAACAATGCCGGTATAGGCGGCGAATCCAATGCTACAGCAGATATGAGCGTAGACGGATGGCTGAAAGTGATCAATGTTAATCTTAATAGCGTATTCTATTGCATGAAGCTTCAACTCGCCCAGATGTTGAAGCAGGGCAAGGGTACCATTGTAAATATGTCGTCTATACTGGGTCAGGTAGGGTTTCTGAATTCTCCCGCTTATGTGGCCGCTAAACACGGAGTAGTAGGTCTTACCAAAACCGCCGCTTTGGAATATAGTGCTAAAGGCATACGTGTAAACGCAGTAGGACCTGCATTCATCAATACGCCGCTGCTGGACAACCTCAGCCCCGAGTTGAAACAGCTATTGGTCTCTCAACACCCCATCGGCCGGTTGGGCGAATCTGCCGAGGTAGCAGAACTGGTAGTATGGCTGAGTTCCGATAAAGCTTCGTTTGTAACGGGCAATTACTATGCAGTAGACGGAGGATACCTGGCTAAATAACTAACATGAAAGCAACCCCCGCGTACATGACGGCTACAGAAGCCGTACAAATCGTACAATCCGGCAACAGGGTATTCTTGCACGGGAGTGCAGCCACCCCCATACACCTGATAGAAGCCCTGCTGGCCCGTTACCAGGAATTGACCAACGTGGAACTGGTAAGCATTACCAACCTGGGGCCACTGAATTTTAACAGGCCGGAATACCGCAAAAGTTTTTTCTTTAATTCACTGTTTGTTTCTGCCAATACCCGGGCTGTTGCCAATAGCGAGGCGGGTGACTATGTACCGGTATTTTTGAGCCAGATACCCCAACTCTTCCGTAAGGGCATCCTGCCACTGGATGTGGCCCTGATACAGGTATCGCCTCCCGATAAACACGGTTATTGCTCACTGGGCACCTCGGTAGACATTGCCGCGTCCGCGGTAGACACGGCTAAATATGTGATAGCACAGGTGAACCATCATATGCCTCAAACGAGCGGAGGCGACAGTTTTGTGCACATTTCCAAAATACACGCAATGGTACTGCACGATGCAGCGCTTCCGGAGGTAGACTATGCCTCCTCCTCCACCCCTGCCAGCGCACGAATCGGCTACCATGTAGCATCGCTGATAGAAGACGGTGCTACGCTGCAAATGGGCATCGGCACTATACCGAACGAGGTACTGAAAAACCTGGAACAGCACAAAAACCTGGGTATTCATACCGAAATGTTTTCCGACGGAATTATTCCATTGCTGGAAAAAGGGGTGATTACCAACGAATGCAAAAAAATAATGCCCGGCGCCTCTGTGACCAGTTTCCTGATCGGCACGCGTAAGCTATACGATTTTGTGGATCAGAACCCCTCCATTCTGGTGATGGATATTGCCTTCGTGAACGATACCAGCATCATCCGAAAAAACCCGAAGGCCACTGCTATCAACAGCGCCATCGAAATAGACCTAACGGGACAGGTTTGCGCTGATTCTATTGGTAGTTTTCAATACTCCGGCATCGGAGGTCAAATGGATTTTATGCGCGGCGCCTCGCTGTCCGAAGGCGGCAAGCCCATCATAGCCATGCCGTCTGTTACTTCAAAAGGAATCTCCCGGATCGTACCTTTTTTGAAAGAAGGGGCCGGTGTAGTTACTACGCGCGGGCATATTCACTGGGTGGTGACGGAATACGGCGTGGTAGACCTGTTTGGCAAAAACCTGAAACAACGGGCCCGCGCTTTGATCAGTATCGCTCATCCCGATCACCGGGAAAGCCTTGAAAAAGCCATGCACCAGCGATTTTTTAATTCCTAAAGCATATAAATCACCCTTTTATGCATCCACATCTAATCATGCTCCATTCTGTATTGCGATGGGTTGTACTATTGCTGATCCTGATCAGCATCTACCGGTCGTTCAACGGATGGCTGTCCGGGCGGGCCCATACGGCCATTGATAACCGCTGGAGAACAGTAACGGTAGCTATAGTGCATATACAGTTTCTGGTAGGGCTGATGCTGTATTTCCTGAGCCCCATCGTAACATATTTCTGGCAAAACTTTTCGTCAGCGGTAAAAGAAAGGGATATCCGGTTTTTCGGCATGGAGCATTCCATCGCCATGCTGGCAGCCGTGGTGCTGATCACCATTGGTTCTTCAAAAGCCAGAAAAAAGACTGCATCATCAGGCAAGTTTAAAACACTCGCCATCTGGTTTACCATCGCATTGATCATTATATTTCTTTCCATTCCCTGGCCGTTCATGCTTACCGAACGACCCTACTTCCGATTTTAAACGCAATAGCATCGGTCAGCAGGGAAAACAGCACGCATTCCTACAGCCTTAGTTGGCGATAAAGGTGTCCGTTTCGTGTCCCTCATAACACAGAAGGTCGTCATTGCAAAGCAAGGATTAGGAAAATCTTTCTAAAATACTGCGTGAAACAGGGGAAGTGTCCCCACCTGTGGCGGGTTGAAGGCACGCTCAGCCCTCGGGCTGATTTCGAACCTAACCGGAAACAGGTTATTAAAAATGTAACGCCGAAACAAGCCAGCACAAACGAAAAAACCGGTTGGCTGTATCATGTTTCGGCGCTGTTACTATACAGGTTTCACAACCTTACATCATTGTAAAGTCATCCAGGAACTTAGTAGTGAAGTTTCCTTTTCTGAAATCTTCGTTGCGCATCAGTTGCTGGTGGAAAGGCATAGTCGTTTTTACTCCCTCGATCACATACTCACTCAGTGCCCTGCTCATGGTGTTGATGGCCTCCTGACGGGTTCTGGCCACAGATATTATTTTTCCGATCATAGAATCGTAGTATGGGGGAATCACATAGCCGGCATAGATATGCGAATCAATCCGCACACCGTGCCCACCCGGCTGGTGCAATACTGTGATCTTACCGGGAGAGGGCCGAAAATCGTTGTACGGGTCTTCCGCATTAATGCGACATTCAATAGCATGCATTTCAGGGTAATAGTTTCTGCCGGAAAGCGATTCGCCGGATGCAATTTTAATCTGCTCTTTTATAAGATCGAAATTGGTTACCTCTTCGGTTACACAGTGCTCTACCTGTATGCGGGTATTCATTTCCATAAAGTAGAAATTCTTGTGCTTATCTACCAGAAACTCGATGGTACCCACACTTTCGTAATTAATAGCAGACGCAGCTTTTACGGCTGCTTCTCCCATCTTTTCGCGCAGTTCGTTTGTCATAAACGGAGAAGGTGATTCTTCCACCAGTTTCTGGTGGCGCCGCTGGATAGAACAGTCCCGCTCACTCATATGACATACCTTACCGTACCGATCGCCGGCAATCTGTATTTCTATATGGCGCGGCTCTTCTACGAACTTTTCCATATACACACCGTCGTTTTTAAAGGAAGCCGCTGCTTCTTTTTTGGCCGTGGTGTAAGCATGTTCCATCTCACTTTCTTCCCATACCACGCGCATTCCTTTACCGCCACCGCCGGCGGTAGCCTTCAGTATAACGGGGTATCCTATTTCCTTTGCTATTCCTTTTGCTTCGTCCAGACTCTCCAGCAAACCGCCACCACCCGGCACCACTGGCACTCCGGCTTTGATCATGGTTTCTTTGGCGGTGATTTTATCGCCCATTGCCGTGATCATCTCCGGCTTCGGACCGATGAATTTGATACCGTGCTCACCGCAAATCTGTGCGAACCGCGCATTTTCAGCCAAAAATCCATAGCCCGGATGAATAGCATCGGCATTGGTAATTTCAGCAGCGGCCATCAGGTGAGGAATATTCAGGTAAGAATCGCTGCTTTGGGGGCGACCAATACAAACAGCCTCGTCTGCAAATTTTACATGCAGGCTGTCTTTATCGGCAGTAGAGTACACGGCTACGGTTTTGATACCCATTTCCCGGCATGTACGAATAACGCGGAGAGCAATTTCTCCGCGATTCGCAATTAATATTTTCTTTAACATGTAGTCAATTTGAAAATTAAAACCCGCAAAGGCGGGGAAAATCTGAGAAAAAACGGGCATGGAAAAACGATGCCTCCTTTCTTCATTTTCACTGTGTATACGCCTTCAAACTTTCAGATCAGTTGGGCTCCACCAGAAACAGCGGTTGATCGTACTCTACGGGACTGGCATCGTCCACAAGCACCTTCACAATTTTACCGCCCACTTCACTTTCAATTTCATTGAACAGTTTCATCGCTTCTATGATGCATACCACTTTACCCGGCGACACATCATCGCCCACTTCCACCAGTACAGGTTTATCGGGTGAAGAACGCCTGTAAAAAGTACCTATCATGGGGCTTTTGATGGTAAGCAGGTTATCAGCTTTGGGTTCAGGAGATTTAGGCTTCTCCTGCCCTCCGCTCACCGCGGCCGGGGGCGGTGCCATCTGCGGCAAGGCGTAATTTTGCGGAGGTGCAGATACAATCTGGGTAATCTGATCTTCTTTTTGTTTTATGGAAAGCTTAAACTCTTTTTCTTCAATTACCAGTTCTCCGATATTAGATTTGTTGATAATCTTTATCAACTCCTGAATTTGCTTAAAATCCATTGTAGTGGTCAGTTTAATTAAAAATCAGCTCCTTTTTTTTAAGCCGACGGCTAAGATAGGTATTCGGGATAATTCTACCCAAATGTTTTTTGTCATGTATATGGCCATCGGTTGCCCGCTGTTTTCAGTGTTTTTCAGGCATTATATCTGTTATAATCCGGATTTTAACAACATTTCAACTCCTATTAAAAGGAGGGAATAATTTATCGTACAGACATTCAGCTTTTCTAACCCTGCCGGGCAAAGCTACAATACAGCCTTCAGTTACGCCCCAAATCAATGGGGATTTCGACAGAAGCGGTGCTTTATTTGTTCTATCGGGTTCAACTGTTTGTTACGGAACCGGTTAATGCATCCATGGCCACTTTTACACTTCCGTGTTGCAACAATATTTCTCTGGCTTTACTATAATTGTCTATACCGGATTTTTCCATCAATATTTTTACCGCACGGTCCGTGATTTTATCGTTGATGAGTTTCACATGTACCATCCGATTGTCTTCCACCCTTCCAAGTTGTATCATCGTGGTGGTACTGATCATATCAAAGATCATTTTTTGTGCTGTACCTGCTTTCATACGGGTGCTGCCCGTTAGAAACTCCGGTCCTGTAATTACCTCCACGGGAAGGTCGGCTGCGCCGGCAATGGGCGACGCCGGATTGCTGACTATACATCCTGTGGTGATACCCTGCGCTTTGCATTGCAGGAGGGCTGCAAGTACAAACGGAGTGGTTCCGCTAGCCGATATCCCCACCACTATGTCATTTTCAGACAGCTTTGCGGCGCTAAGCTCCTGCCAGGCCGCCTCCGTATCGTCTTCTTTTTCCTCAGGCGCTTCTACCAACCTGTGCAGGCCGCCGGCGAGGATTACATTTACAATACCTTTATCTATACCATAGGTAGTGGGCAATTCAATAGCATCCAGCACCGATAACCTGCCGCCACTGCCAGCTCCTACATAAAACATCCGGCCGCCGGCCTTCAATGTGTCTACTATGGCAGCAATCAGCTTGTTGATCTGCGGCAATGCTTTTTCAACCGCCACAGCCACGGTATGGTCTTCCTTATTAATACTGGCAGTCAGCTCTTCTACCGATTGCTTTTCGAGGTGACGGTAAGGGGAGGGTTGTTCCGTTATTTTGATCATCACGTTCAGGGAGTTTTTATACTACCAAGAGATCAGATATAAGACTTAATACTAACCTGACGCTAAAACAACTCCGGCTGCTGGTTCGCATCGCCCCTCAGGGTTTCCCACTCCATCTGGGTACTCTTCGCATAATCTGTCAATCTGGCGCCCACCGTTTTCCACCCGGTTACTTCCACTACCCGGCTGATCTTGATCTTCGTACTTTTCGCCTGGGCGCCCCTGCCAGTTTGCAACAACAGTACGGGTTCGGCTTCTGTAGTGACCGTCTCAAGCCGGTTGCCCTCTCCTTCCTTGATAAACAGGAACTTATTCTTCAATGTGGTGGTTTCGATCTTAAACCGCTTTACGTTGAACTGCAGCTTTTCGTTATCAAGATATACAGCAGTTACGATCTTCTCGGGGTTGAACTTTTCTATAAGCGCCACATTTTCAGCGTCGAACTTTTGGGTCTGCTCCAGGTCTGTAATTTCGTAGTAACCGTTGCGAAATACCACCAACAGCCGGTCTTCCGGATCAAACTTACCCAGATAGCTTCCTTTTTCTTCGGTATTCAGCCTTCCGAAGGTATCGTCGAACCACAGGCGGATAGCGCTTAACGTAGACCGCCCGGCTTCTTTGAAGCGCACTGTCTTAATAGGATACTTGGTAACCTGATTGCCCATGCTGCTCCTGCCTTTTATTTCAAGTTCTTCAAAATAAAATTCAAATTCCTTGTTGCGTGCAGTACACGACGGGCTCAATAACACTTTTACCACTTCCGCTTCGCCATTTGGATTTACAGAAAAATAATGCACTTTACTTTTTTCCGCCCCTCTGGTAAGATCATATTCTTTATCACGGGTTACCCCGGTAACGTTAAACCGTTTGGCGTAGCTTGTACCGGTTTTACCATCCAAATAAATCATATTATAAGTGGTTCGCTCATCGCCTTTCTTAAATACCGCTACATGCAGGATGTCTTTTCCGATGAATACTTTATCCGCCACCTTCACCACCTTCATGATACCTCTTTTGGTGAAGGCAATGATATCGTCCAGGTCTGAACAGTCTTCCACAAATTCATCCTTTTTTAAACCAGTGCCGATAAACCCTTCTGCGCGGTTCACATACAATTTGGCGTTGGCTATCGCCACCTGTTTGGCCTGGATGGCTTCAAACAGCCTGATTTCCGTTTTACGCTCGCGCCCCTTACCGTATTTTTGCAGCAGGTTTTCGTAGTAGCGAACAGTAAAATCCACCAGGTTGTCCAGGTCCAGCTTTACCTGGCGGATTTCACCCTCTATGCCATTTATCTGACTGATCAGTTCGTCTATGTCGAGCTTATATATACGGCGAACCGGCTTTTCGGTCAGCTTTACGATATCTTCCCTGGTAATCTCTCTCCTCAATTGTTTTTTAAAAGGAACAAATGCTTTATCAATCGCTGCCAGCACCTTTTCCCAGGTTTCGTGCTTTTTCTCGAGTTCTTTATATATTTTCTCTTCGAAAAATATTTTTTCCAGCGAAGTATAGTGCCATTTTTCCTGCAGTTCTTCCAGCCTGATCTCCAACTCCTTCTTTAGCAATTCTTTGGTCAGGTCTGCGGAACTTCTCAACAATTCATGTACACTGAGAAAGCGCGGCTTCTGGCCTGCTATCACACAGGCATTCGGCGAAATACTCACTTCACAATCTGTGAACGCGTACAATGCATCGATGGTAATGTCGGTTGATATACCCGGTGCCAGGTCTACCAGTACTTCCACCGCAGCGGCTGTATTATCGGTTACTCTTTTGATTTTTATTTTTCCCTGGTCGTTGGCCTTCACTATGGAGTCCATCAGTTGTGAAGTAGTTACGCCGTAAGGTACATCCCGGATCGCGATGGTCTTTTTATCTACTTCCTCTATACGTGCTCTCACTCTAACCTTACCCCCGCGTTTGCCTTCGTTATAATTGGTAACATCTATGATGCCGCCGGTTTGAAAGTCTGGGTATAGTTCAAATTTTTTGCCGCGCAGGTGTTTGATGGATGCCTCTATCAACTCACAAAAATTGTGGGGGAGTATTTTGGTCGATAACCCTACGGCAATGCCTTCAGCCCCCTGGGCCAACAGCAAAGGAAATTTCATAGGAAGGGTTACCGGTTCATTTTTCCTGCCATCATAGCTGAGCTGCCAGGTAGTGGTTTTGGCATTGAAGGCCACTTCCAGGGCAAATTTGCTGAGCCGTGCTTCTATATACCTGGGTGCAGCGGCATCATCGCCCGTTCTCACATCGCCCCAGTTACCCTGCGTTTCTATCAGCAGGTCTTTCTGGCCGAGATTTACCAGCGCATCTCCAATAGAGGCATCCCCGTGTGGATGATACTGCATGGCCTGCCCGATTATATTGGCTACCTTATTAAAACGCCCGTCGTCCATTTCCTTCATGGCGTGTAAAATACGCCGCTGTACGGGCTTAAGTCCATCTTCAATCGCTGGTACTGCCCGCTCCAGTATTACATAGGATGCATAGTCGAGAAACCAGGTTTTATACTGATCTGTGATACCTATTTCATTTTTCATGTATTGCAATTCTTTAGTCTTTCTACTTTATATTTCAATATCCCTGTTGTATACGATCATGTATTTGCTATTGTATTTTATACAATGCAACGTTGTTTTCCCGAAGTACGATATCAGCTTCTCCTAATCTGTATTGCTCCAAAAGTATTTCTGATGGATTATTGAAGCGCTTGTCGTAATCTCCATTGATCAGAAGGTAACGAGCTGCTCCAAAAGCAGGGTATAGTTGTTTACCAGTTGCGCAGCATAACCGGCGTAATTGATATCATCATTACCGTAAAAACCGGAAAACGTTAGCAACACATGCACCAGCAGTAGCACGCAGAACCCCAGGAAGATTGCAAATCCTTTAATTGGTTCAGCCAGGCGCATGTTCGTATCTGGTTTCATAAAATCTACATCCGTACGTTTCGGCTATTCTGCTTTCTGCTTCACCTCAAAATCCTTCATATTCTTTATCTCTCCCTGCACTTCCAGTTCGCCGGCCGCTATCATTTGCTTCAGGCGCCAAAGCAGGTACATGTCGCCGGTAGTATTCTTAGCCTTCAGCAAATACTGGTGTATCACCCTTGCAGCTTTTTGCCAGTCTTTGGTGATAAATTTCTTCAACTCTCCATCGTAGTAATTGTAATCGTACTGCGCGAGTTTTTTGCCGCCTTCGAGTATGCGGACTCCTTTATTTTCACCGGCTAGGCGGGTCCATTCATCGGGGTCTATTTCAAACTCACTCAGTGTAATGGGTCGCGCTAATTTTTTGGCTTTTAGAAACTCTTTCGGCGGAATCGTATGCAACCATGCCGGGTAGAATATTTGTCCCTTCTCATTGATGAACGGCAGGTTGTTCAGGTACAAAATATACACGCGCCCCTGAAACTCCTTCATATAATGGGTGAGCCAGTAATAGCCACTTACATCATGCTGGTTTTGCGCCGCCCATATCCATACCATTTCGTCTGGGTCTCTGCGCAGGGTTCCTACCAGCTCTGCCACAGTAGTATAGTCATCCGGATTGTCCTCCTCTGCTTTTCCACTGCTATCGCCGCCGCTCAGTACTTCGTTCCACCAGTCCTTACGGGCGCGAATACCTTCGCCCGTGTAAACGTTACTGATAGGTCCTACTGCATAATCATCCTTTATCTGCACCACCCGCCCCTGTATAGCCTCATCCATTTCAATCGCCTGCTGCAATACGGTAACATCGGCCTCATTAAAAACAATATGTATCATACAACTAAATAATATCCTTATTTATTTTTATGGCATCAGGCAACAGCGGTTTCTTCCTCTGCAAGGTCCAGCTCCACCCGCAGGTTTTCAATAATAAAATCCTGCCTTTGCTGGGTGTTTTTGCCCATATAATACTCGAGCAGTTGCTGCAGATGTGTTTCGGGCATTACTTTCACCGGTTGGGTACGCATATCGGAACCGATGAAACGGCCGAATTCGCCGGGCGATATTTCACCCAGACCTTTAAACCGTGTAATCTCGGGTTTACCGCCCAGTTTTCTAACAGCAGCTTGTTTCTCCGCCTCATCGTAGCAATAGATCGTTTGCTGCTTGTTGCGTACGCGAAACAAAGGCGTTTCTAATATATGTACATGTTCTTTTTTTACCAGATCGGGAAAAAATTGCAGGAAGAACGTGAGCAGCAACAACCGGATGTGCATGCCGTCTACATCTGCATCGGTAGCAATCACTACATTGTTGTATCGTAATCCCTCAATACCGTCCTCAATATTCAGCGCGTGTTGGAGCAGGTTGAACTCTTCATTTTCGTACACAACTTTTTTTGTCAGTCCGAACGAATTCAAAGGTTTACCCCTCAGGCTGAATACTGCCTGGGTTTCCACACTGCGAGCTTTGGTAATAGAGCCGCTGGCAGAATCACCCTCGGTGATAAAAATCGTGCTTTCCATCTGCCGGGCATGAAACTCTTCCTTTCCCCTGGCAGGCGGGTCATCATTCAGGTGTATGCGACAGTCCCGGAGTTTTTTGTTGTGCAGATTGGCCTTCTTCGCCCGCTCATTTGCCAGCTTTTTGATGCCTGCCAGTTCCTTGCGTTCCTTTTCACTCTGTTCAATCCTCTTTTTGAGCGCTTCAGCAACATCGGCATTTTTATGGAGGTAGTTATCGAGCTCGCGGGATAGAAATTCCAATACAAAGTTCTTCATACTGGGGCCGCCTTCATGCATGTATTGCGAACCCAGTTTTGTTTTCGTCTGGCTTTCGAATACAGGCTCCACCACCCTTACTGCAACCGCTGCAACAATACTTTGCCGGATATCAGAAGTGTCGTAATCTTTTTTGTAAAAATCCCTGATTACTTTTACAAAAGCTTCCCTGAACGCCTGCTGATGGGTACCGCCTTGTGTGGTATATTGTCCGTTTACAAAACTGAAAATCTCCTCCCCATAATCGTTGTTATGGGTAATGGCCACTTCCATATCGTCTCCCTTCAGATGTATGATATTATAGCGGATTTCATCTACATTGGTCTTGCGCTGCAAAAGGTCCAGCAATCCGTTTTTACTTACAAACTTCTTTCCGTTCAGGGTAATCACCAGCCCGGCATTCAGGTAACAATAGTTCCACAGCAGGTCTTCTATATAATCCTGCCGGTAATTAAAATTCTTGAATACCGTATCGTCTGGCACAAAACTCACCAGGGTGCCATTTTTTTCGGTTGTTTTGGCTTCTTTATGGTCCTTTACCAACACCCCACGCTCAAACTCCGCGGTTTTTTCCTTCCCTTCTCTCACAGCCGTCACCCTGAAATAGCTGCTCAGCGCATTCACCGCCTTTGTACCCACACCGTTCAATCCTACAGATTTCTGAAAAGCCCGGCTGTCGTACTTGGCGCCGGTGTTGATTTTGCTCACCACGTCTACTACTTTTCCCAAAGGAATGCCACGTCCGTAATCGCGCACAATAATCGTTTGATCGCTCACTGTAATATCGATCTGCCGACCATACCCCATCATGTGTTCGTCTATGCAATTGTCCAACACTTCTTTCAAGAGTACGTAGATGCCATCATCTGCACTGCTGCCATCCCCCAGTTTGCCGATGTACATACCCGGACGAAGCCGGATATGCTCCCGCCAGTCAAGCGATTTGATCGAATCTTCTGTATATTCAAATGTATTCTGCTTTGTTTCAGCCATAATAACTGTTTCTTATATTCTTTTAAATAATTGGCAATATGCTAATTATTTTAGTTTCTACATTGCGGCAAATATAACAAAACAGACGAATCGATCCGGAACAGAATATACACAGTTCTGTGAATAACCGAAAATCGTCCCTGTCCAAAAGAAGCTTCGTAAGGATGATCTGCATGCACTATTCCTACAAAGCGCAGACGCATCTACCGCAGGCACAACATGCGGATGGCCGGGCACTTCGCACTTCTGTGGCAGGAAGATTATATTTCGGTGGCCATAGCGGGGTCGCTCACGCTGTCGTTTCCGGTTTCCACCCGGCCGGCGAAGCGGTGCAAAAATCCATCAGCAGTCTTAAACGTATAATCATACCAGTTTCCACTTTTTTTCAGGTTACGACGCAGAACCGTGGTTTTACCAGGTGGAAAGCTGATGGCTTTGGATGCTGTGTAATCGTAGGCGTTTGTTATTATTTCTCCTTTAAGTGAAACGCTTGTACTATTTTGTATGGAAATAGCTATACCACCACGCGCATGATCATATTGCAATGTAAGTGTGGGTTCGCTGTTGTGCAAATTGCCGGTGAAACGATGAAAATAACCATTGGGTCCATGCACTTCCAGATCATACACTCCCCCGCTTTCGGCAAGGCTCCACTCGTCTGAAAGGGATTTGCCAGCTTCTACTGTGTAGCGTCTCGGTATCCTGTCCAGTTGTTGCATATTATACACGTGGTATACAGCCCCCTTCGCTCCTTTGTTTTCAAACAGAAGTTGTATCTCATCACTATCGGGCAGCCTCCGGAGCGTGCAGTGCAGCCTGTAAGGAAGGGCTCGTGAAAACCGGCTTCCTTTTTCCTGAAAAAGCCGGGAAGGCTGATCCGGCGCTGCGGCTTTGGGAAGCTTTTTCGATGCTGCGTCCTTTTCTTCATAGGCAGCAGTGTCCGGCATTTCGGGAAACCTGGGATCGTTCGGCGTCAGGAAATCGAATGCGGAAGTGAGATCGCTGCTCACCGCACGGTGCCACGGGCTGATAGCCGGTATGGTAACACCGAATCTTTTTTCTATGAACTGCCCCACCGAAGTATGATCGGCCACTGCGGAATCTACCCATCCTCCTTTGCTCCAGGGCGACAAAATATACATAGGCACGCGCGGCCCCATACCCCAGGGGCGAAGCCTTCCGGAGATCGTATCCCTCACGTCGATGTATACCCTTTTAGCAACTGTGTCCTCAAGATTATCTCTATCGTTGTCAAAATACATTCCGGACAGGTCTACTGTTGATTTACCTGCCAGCGTGCCATCAAGGTTATAAGAGGGTACGGCTGGTGCAGGCAGGTGATCGAACAACCCGTCGTTTTCATCGAAAGTGAGGAAAAACACCGTTTTGCTCCATACTTCGGGATTGGAAGTGATGGCAGACAGCACCTGATGCGTAAAATTAGAAGCCCGGTACGGACTCGATGGCGCGCCCGGGTGTTCTGAATTGGCCTGCGAAGGCAGTACCCAGCTTACGGCCGGCAATGTTTTATTCTGTACATCGCGGGCCAGATCGTCGAGCGACCAGTGGCGCATACCGTTTTCATAAATCGGAGAACCGGGTTTTGCCTTTCGGAAGCTCTCAAAAGCCAGGCATCCATGCATAGCGCCCGTCCAGTTATCGTTCGGATCCTGGTAAATACGCCAACTGATACCCGCCTCCTGCAACACGTCTGGAATAGTGGGCCAGGTGAAAGCGCTGCCCTGGTAAGTATATCCCGGATCGGGCATTTTGCCTTTGATCCAGCAGCGAAGGTTTACCGGTTCTGAATCGGCATCGGTGCAGTTAATTCCCGCCTTCCGCTTTTCCGGATCCATCACCGAACCCGACCAGAACACAATCCGGTTGGGGTCTGTACCGGTAGCTATGGAGCAATAATATGCATCGCAGATGGTAAAATATTCCGCCATCGCATATTGAAAAGGAATTTCTTCCCTCGTATAGTATGCCATGGAATAGGGCGTTTTAAACAGAGGCCAATACCCATATTTGCCCTGATTCCATGCAGCCTGGGTATCCATAAAGTTATGCGGGGTGCCATTGATAAGAGCCGCATTGGTCTTTTTACCATCTGCACGGTAAGGAGGTACGATGCGCTGGCCATCGGACTGGTGAAAGGCTCTCTGCCCGCTTTCCAGCGGAATAGGGAACCGGTCGCCAAAACCGCGAACGCCTTTCATGGCGCCGAAGTAATGGTCAAAAGAGCGGTTCTCTTGCATAAGGATCACTATATGCTGTACATCGTTGATGGAGCGGGTGGCGTTGTATGCCTCCACCGCCAGCGCTTTCTGCAGCAGCGGCTCCCAAACAGCAGCAGCCAATCCGGCCGTTGCAGACATCCTGATAAAATTTCTTCTGTGCATTCTGGACATGCGGACAATTTAAAAACATGAAATTATCGCATCGCTTCATGCACAGGTTACTAAATATTACCTATCGCATAAATTCTGCGGAGCCGGCTGCTCATTAAAAGTCTGTAAAGGAACAATTACATAACTGCTCTCAGCGAAAATATTTACTCCAGTGTTTGGGTAGCATCCATCCGCATCAATCCCATAATCTGTTTCATGGTTTTCTGCATACCATCGCTGCTGCCATCCAGGAAAATAATATTTCCTTCTCCGGATTCAGCAAAATTTTTGATGGCTTCTGTCCACATACTGAACAATATCACATTGGTATCGAGATTGGCCTGCTTCATTTGTTCCGCCGCCTGGCTCATTCCTTTCGCCACTTCTTCGCGGAAAAGCGCTACACCCTGTCCCCGGAGCTGGGCTGCTTCTCTTTCTGCTTCCGCTGCTATTTTAATGGCGTTTCCATCGGCTTCAGCCGCTTTGGTTTTGGTGATCAGTAAGGCCTGTCCCTCGTTTTCAGCAGCGGCTTTGAGATTATTGCTGGCTACTACTTTACTCATGCTATCCAGTATCACCTTATCGAATGTAATATCCGTGATCTGCAGGTCGAGCAGATGGTACCCCCATTCCTCCAGCAGGTTATCAATTTGTTCTTTTACATACTCCACTATTTCCTTTCTAAGTCCTAATATTTCTGCCTGCCGCTTGGTTGCAACGAAGGAACGAATCGTACCCTCAATGGTACGGGTCAACGCCTGCATCAGATCGCGGTCGCTGATGAATTTAAAAGCTACTTTTTTAATAGTTTCCTCTTGCGAATTCTGCACGGCGTACAACAACATATTCTTGAAGTATACATTCGCCTGATCGGCCGTAACCGCCTGAAACTCCAATTCTACGGAACGATTTTGTACAGATACTTTTTTGTATATCTGTTCCAGTATGGGTATTTTAAAATTCAAACCGGGGTTCAGGATACGCCGGTATTTTCCGAACATGGTTACCACCGAAACGGTACCCTGATTGACGGTTACCAATCCACTGAACACTATTACGAGTATAAACAGCAGCCAACCATACGAGTAAAGAAATTCCATAATTGAGTATTTGTTTATTTATAAAGAAACGATTTGGAGTCATCCATAGCTGCGGGCAAAATTGCGCTTTTCACATCGCAGCCTTTCTTATTACCGGGCACAAAATAGAATTTAAGAAAACGCAGCATGAAAATAGTGCTTTTAAATTAATAAATTTGCATTTCCGCCGGGAATATCGTTCCCCCCGGAACCCATCATTCATATGCGGGTTTTCGCTATGCAGAACTGATATTATACATGGAACATTTTGACCTGATCATCATAGGAGGCGGTCCTATCGGACTGGCCTGCGCGCTGGAAGCACAAAAACATCATATCAACTATTGTGTACTGGAAAAAGGCTGTCTTGTACATTCTTTGTACAACTATCCTTATAATATGACTTTTTTTTCCACTTCGGAGCGGTTGGAAATCGGGGGTATACCTTTCGTTTCTATTTCTGTAAAGCCTACCCGAAGTGAAGCATTGGAATATTACCGCCGCGCAGCCCTTGCACACAAGCTCAACATACGCCTGCAGGAGGAAGTACTGTCTGTTACGCCGGATGC
Organism: Agriterribacter sp.; assembly: GCA_037190905.1. Lineage (GTDB taxonomy): Bacteria > Bacteroidota > Bacteroidia > Chitinophagales > Chitinophagaceae > Agriterribacter. The sequence goes on from JBBCKG010000005.1 coordinate 91,638, forward strand.
ATTGTTATACCGAATCAACACTTTAAAAGGGCAATACAGCGCCCGCTATATTATCATCGCCACCGGGTTTTACGGCATACCGGTACTAATGGGTATACCGGGTGAACAATTACCCAAGGTAACCCACTACTATAAGGAGCCGCATTTTTATGCCATGCAAAAAGTAGTAGTAGTGGGCGCCAATAACTCCGCTGTGGACGCTGCGCTGGAAACCCATCGTAAAGGCGCCGATGTAACGATGGTGATTCGTGAAGGAGAAATCGGCAAAAGAGTGAAATACTGGGTGAAACCGGATATAGAGAACCGCATAGCGGAAGGCAGTATCAAAGCCTGGTTTCACTCTACGTTGAAAGAAGTGCATGAACACAGCGTGGATATTCAAACCCCTGAAGGCGTTGTCAGCATCCCCAACGACTATGTAATCGCTATGACAGGCTATAAGCCGGATTTTGCGTTCCTGCGCCGTACCGGCATCGACCTTTCGGACGACTATCGCCTGCTGCCTGCTTATAACCCCGAGACCAATGAAACCAATATGACCGGCATATACCTAGCTGGCGTGGTTTGCGGCGGCATGGACACCCATAGCTGGTTTATAGAAAACTCGCGGGAGCACGCAGTATTGATCATGAAAGATATTCTGGCGAAACAAACCGCCGGCTACAACCGGTAATATAGCCTGTTATACACCATACAGGTGTACTATTGGATACGCGCGCCTCATATTGGATGGAGAGCATCGGGCAAAAACTGAACTTATTGTTTGTACGCCCCGGGGTGATTTACCGCCGCGTACGGAACCTGTTTTTACTTTTAAAGTCTGCCATACACTCCAGAATAAACATACCCAGCTCCGCATCGTTCCATTGTGCAATCAATTCATAATCGGGCCGGTAATATTCCATGAACACCGCCAGTTCTTCTTCGTCGTATAAATGGGTGAGTTTCTGGATCAGTTCCTTGCTGAACCTGAAATTTACATATTTGTCCTGCTCTTCCCGTATCATCCACCGTTGTGTGATAGCCATGCTTCTGTTTTTCCGGAAGTTGAGCGAATTGATCAGTTCTGTCAGATTCAGTCCCACCCCGAACCCACCGTTCGATAAAGTGCTGGTGCTAAAGCCGGGACGCTTGTAATTGAAAAGGTGTGCATAGTCTTCCCGGTTTTGAAGAGAGTCCATACGATAATTTCGTTTCCGGAGCGTAATGCCAGGGAGATCAACTGCGGCTTTTTGAATAGCGATATCAAACGCCGCAATATTCGCTATGGTAGTCACCGCGTACCTGGGCGTTTCTTTTCCCAGGTACGAGAACCAGATAGAATCGCCGGGCGCAACAGGTATGCGATAAAATCCGGCGGAATCCGTCATGGCTACTTTGCCCGAAGCAGACAGTACTGATACATAGGGAATGGTATACTGGCGCGAAATATCGTAGATGGTGCCCTGCACATATTGTGCTTTCGCGCTGAAAGCACTAAACAAACACACTGCTGTCATCCATACCACCCCTATCCTCATTATACCAGCGTTTTGTTCAGCAACTCATACCAGTTGGCGTAGATTTCTTCGTATAGCGATCTGTCCGATGACGGCTCTTCACGTCCCACCGGCTGGTAGGACCTAAATGCTTCTTTCGCGCTTTTATATACACCAGCTCCTATCCCTCCGCCAATAGCTGCACCGGCAGCGCCGTCGTTTTGGTACAATTCCACCGGAACACCCGTAAAGTTTACGAACAATTCAGTAAACAAAGGACTCAGAAACATATTGGCTCTGCCCGCCCTAATTACCCCCGGCTGCAGGTTATTCTCCCGAAGAATATCGAGCCCATACCGGAAAGAGCAGGCTATCCCTTCCTGTACGGCGCGGAACAAATGTGCCGCATGGTGCGTATTGAACTGTAAGTTCTGTACAGCAGCACCGGGCATTTTGTTGCGCAGCATCCGCTCAGCGCCATTGCCAAAAGGTAGTATACGCAGCCCTTCACTACCCAGCGGTACCGCAGCAGCCTGTTGGTTGATATCGTTGTACGACAATCCCGCACCGGCTGTATCCCTTATCCACCGGTTCACAATCCCCGTTCCGTTAATACAGAGGAGTACACCGATACTGCGCTGTTCCGGTGTATGATTTACATGCGCAAAACTGTTTACCCTGGATGCTTTATCGTAGGTAAGTTCATTGCTTACGGCATATATTACTCCTGAGGTACCTGCGGTAGCAGCTACTTCACCAGGTTCCAGTACATTCAGCGACAAGGCGTTATTTGGTTGATCACCGGCTTTATACGCTACAGGTATGCCCTCCGGGAGCCCGGTCAGCGCGGCCACTTCTCTGGTTACCGCACCATGTACAGAAAAAACAGGCTTTATCTCAGGAATAAAGTTGCGATCGAAACCGTAGTGTTCCATAACAGCGTCTGCCACAGCGTCGTCTGTAAAATCCCAGAATATCCCTTCCGACAGTGCTGATGCAGAGGTGGTGATCTCCTCCGTAAGCCGCATCGCTATAAAATCGCCCGGCAGCATAATCTTATCGATCTGCCCGTACACTTCCGGCTCATGCTCCTTTACCCAACCCAGCTTGGATGCGGTGAAATTGCCGGGAGCGTTTAGAAAGTGAGACAAAGAATATGCTTCGCCAATGGCGGCGAAAGCGCGGTCGCCAATGCCAACTGCCCGACTGTCGCACCAGATGATAGAAGGGCGCAACACCTGTTTATTTTTATCTACCGCCACGAGACCGTGCATCTGATAAGCAATGCCGATAGCAGCAATGCTCTTCGCATCAAATGCACCGGAAGCGGTTAATTGTTGTATACCCTGTACCGCATAGCTCCACCAACTTTCAGGATCCTGCTCGGCCCATCCGGCCTGTAGCGAAGTAATCGGCGCTTCTTTTTCGGGAAACTGGGCGGAAGCTACTGCTGTACCTTTTTCTGCATCCACCACCGACACCTTAACGGATGACGTACCGACATCAATACCTAATAAAAACATTCAAATAAAATTGTGATAAAAAGGAACAAGATACAAAATGATTATTTTATCCCTGCAATTTTAGCCGAACGACGGTGAACCGTATTCCTTTAACGCAATTTTAACCGGCAAGCGACTTCTTATTACCGGCGAAATCTTACATTTATGTACTATATTAGTGATTTGTGTATTGGCAAGAGGTACCTAATAATGAAACTTATAAGGAAATATTTACTCACAACCCTGATTTACTTTTCACTTTTCAGTTTTATCAGCGCTGATACGTACGGGCAGGTAAGGTTGCATGCCTCTGTGAACAAAAGAAGCATACTGTTAAACGACCTGGTAACCGTTCAGTTTAATATAGACAATGTCACCGACGTTGAGCAATTCATTCCTCCCTCTTTCCACCACTGCAAAATAGTACAGGGACCTATGCAGGTTACCGGCTCCTCCACCGTGAACGGAGTGGAGAGCAGTTATGTATCCTTTGTATATGTAATACAACCCCTTGCTGAAGGGAAACATGCTTTTTCGGGGGCTTCTGCGAAAGTAAATGGCAATCGATTCGGCTTTAACAGTGTACATGTAAAGGTGAGTGAGCCAGATGCAGCTTCCTACACCCGGGGCAACAGCCGGTTTTATCAACCGGAAGCTGAAACCAGCGAGGCCATGGAAAAATACCGCGATTACATTTTGTATGAAACAGAGAGCCTGCACGATAAAATCAGGCGCAACCTGTTCATCAAGGTCGATGTTAATAAAAACTCCTGTTACGAAGGCGAACCGGTGGTAGCATCGTATAAGCTATACACCCGCCTCCATTCGGCATCTAAAGTATCGCGCCGCCCCTCCTTTAATGGATTCAGTGTGTTCGACATGGTAGACCCCACCATTCAACCGGCTACTATAGAAAAGCTCAATGGTAAAGAATTTAATGTATACCTGATTCGCAAAGCGCAGTTGTTTCCACTTCAATCGGGAGAACTGGAGCTTGACCCTGCTGAAGTGGAAAACTCCATCAGCTTTATCCGGTCCGAATATGCTATGAAAGACCAGGGCGTGCATTTACCGGAAATACTCCGGCATTTTGAATCAGACCGGTTGGGACACGAAGCCATCGCCAGCGAGAAGGTAAGCATCCGCAGCAACCCGGTAACCGTTACGGTAAAAGCTTTACCCGATGAAAACAAGCCGTCTTCGTTCAACGGTGCGGTAGGTAAATTCAGCATTGAAGCGAACGTTGACAAAAAAGAATTGACGCTGGATGACGTGGCCACACTTCGCGTGATCGTAAAAGGGGAAGGTAATTTCTGTATCATGAACGCGCCCACAGTGCGGTGGCCTGCAACGGTAGAAGCCTACGAGCCTACCAGTAAGGAAGATTTTCTCAAGAGTGTAGTCCCACTTCGGGGATATAAAACCTTTCAGTTTACCTTTATGCCTAAAAAGGAAGGCAAAACCGTCATTCCGGGTGTAGAGTTTTCTTATTTCGACGTGGATGCGAACCGCTACAGAACCCTGAAAACAGATTCGCTTGTTATACATACGCTTCCGGGTATACAGGCAGATATACCGGCTGCAGTAGAATCCACCTCCGGTATCGGTGCCGACGACCGGATATGGATCATAGCTGGAAGCATTTTGCTGCTGACTGTTTTCGGATATGTATTGTATCGAAATATCAGGAGCACGCCAACTCCGGCAAAGCAGCGCCCCTCCCCTGTACCGCACCAACCTGCTCCCGTAGAAAACGAAGCAGCAACCACCTATACCCCCGACCCGTTGTTCAACGCCCGGTTGCTCCTTATACAACAAAATGAAAAGGGCTTTTATTCCACCCTGCATAAAACGCTTGTTGATGTCACCGTGCAGAAAACGGGGCTGCCATCCGGCACAGGTAAGCTATCCCTTGAACAGGAGCTGAAAAACAGGAACTGGGACGAAGACCTCCTTTCTCAACTTTCACTGGTGCTCCAGCAATGCGAAGAAGCATTATATATGCCCGATCCCGGCGAAACCGATATGCAGTCTGTTTATGACCTGGCCAAAGATTATATAGACTCACTGGATAATACGCAACCCGGCAGGATAAACGCATAATAAAATCACCGGCGCGTTCGTTACTTTCTCAAGACCGCACAGCCATTTTACTTACGAAGGTTTAAGATTTTTTATAGCCGGGCTTCGCTCCTCAGTCTGTTTTTTTTATTATTTTCAGTTAAATAATCTATGCATTTATGAAGAGCTTATCCCAAACCTGGTTTGCAGAAGGTTATATTGATTTTGAACTTAAAAAATATACGCTACTCGCCTATCTGCAGCAAATTCACCGTGAATTCAATGAGAATAAGCTGTACCCACAGTTGTCTGACATCATTTTTCACTACAACACCATGGTACGCTTTAAGCACAACAAACAACTACTGCAGGAGCAGTTTCCAAAAAAATTTACCAACGTTAATATCGATAAACTGCAATTGCTCTACGAACAAATTATAGAAGACGATGAAATGATGACGGAACTGGAAGATATCATACAATACTCCTTAAGCCAGATGAGTAAAACCATAAAAAATGGTACCGAAATTTACGAATTCGTAGAAGAAAAGATCAATATTTTACCTGTGGGGCTTGTACCCCTGGAAGTAGACGAAGGTTATTTTTTCTTGTGCGACGGGTCGCGTAGCGGTACTAAAGTCTATCACTACCGCCTGAGTATCTTCGAAAAGCACGACGAGAAATACCGGAGCATCAAAACGAGTTTTGTAGCACAATGGGAACGAAACTTTGTAAACACGTACGAGCATATCAAAACCGAGTTGATCAAAAACAAATCAGCATTGCCCAATCCCGCAGTCTACAGCATTGAGACCGACCTTAGTTTTCCGCTGGAAGAAACCCTGCTGCCTGTTGCCAAAAGAAGCCTGGTAAAATACATATCCGGCGCTGCATAAACGGTGGCGCAATAGAATCGCTGTTAATAATCTCGCCTGAGGTTTTATACATTGCTTCTATGCCGCTGCAGGCGTTAAGAGCAGGATTATCTTATAATTTTACCACCGTCGGTAACGATAATATACCTGTATTCGCCGAACCCGCGCAGGAGTTTTCGACCTTTCTTTTTTCCCATCACCATCACGCTGGTGCTGAGTGCATTGGCAAATTCAGCAGAAGGTCCGTAAACTGTTACACTGGTAATACCGGAAGAAGGGTATCCTGTTACAGGGTTGATGATATGAGCATAGCGCACCCCGTCTATTTCTGCAAATTTCCGGTAGCTGCCAGAGGTGGCCACGGCCTCATCTTTTAGCCGCAAGACCCGGATCATTTTGTGCGCTTTAAAAGGATGACTCACACCTATACGCCACGGTTTGTTCCCCGGCTGCATTCCCCAGGTAGCAATATCTCCCGAAGCGTCAATAATGCCTGCCTGTACGCCCCTGTTTTGCATCAGCTTCTTTGCCCTGTCTGCCGCATATCCTTTACCGATAGAGCCGAAACCTATTTTCATGCCCTTACGCGACAGGTAAATGGTACACAAAGCACTATCCAGCTCAATCCATTCATACCCCACTTTCTCCACCGAGCGCCGAACTGTTTCCGGGTCGGGCAACTCCGTCATCGTACCGTCGAATACCCATACCCGATCCATGGCAGCGGTACTGATATCAAAAGCACCGTCAGACATACGGGAATAATGCAACGCCCGCCCGGTAAGCTCAAACAACTCACGGTTTACCGTAACCGGCCGTATACCTGCATTTCGGTTGACTTCCGACACCTGCGTTTCCGATCGCCATTCGGAGATCAGGTTTTCGATCCGTGTAATCTCTTCTATGGCAAGTGCAATATTTTCCCGGGCCACGGTACTATCTGTATCCACAATAGTAATCTCAAACACACTCCCCATTAGCATGGTTCTTTTTTTCAGTAATACCTGGGCATAGGCGGCGTGCATGTTGCCCAGCGATAGTGATACCATCACGATGAGTATTGCCAGGCATTTCCGGTATGTAAGCATCAATAGCAATCGGCCCGTATTTGATGATGTTCCTTGTAATATTGTAAAGAAGCCTCCGCTTCGCCCTCCAATATTTCCTCCAGCACCTTTTCCACATCGTGCTGCATGGGCAGTGAACCGCAGATCATAATCACCCCACCCTGTTTTAACAGGTTTCTGAAAAACGACCTGTCTTTTCTGATCAGGTCCATTACATAACAGGCCTGCTGCTCCCGCGAAAATGCAAATTCAAAAGCGACCAGCCTGCCATTAGCCGTTTCGTCGCGGGCAAAACGGGTGTATTGCTCCACCAGTTCATTATTGTACCTGAAACCCGCATACAGGTATGCCGGCAACTTTCGATCATTGCTTTTGATCATGCCCAGAAAAGGCGCTATCCCCGTTCCATTCGCTATCATAGCCACTAACGGCGCTTTTTCCGGAAAATGGAAATGGGGATTTTCCATAATACGCCCCTGTATAATACTTCCTTTTTGTAGTCCATATAAAAAACCTGAGCCAGATCCGTCGGGGTACAGCTTCACCGCCAGTTGTATCATTGCACCCACCCTGCCGATGGAATAGAAGCGTTCCCTGTTATCACCCGCCGGATAGATGGCCAGCAAATCGCCGGACTGAAACCTGATTTTCGAAACCGGCTTCAGTAACATAATGAAGGTACTGTTATGATCCGTCAACCTGGTGCAGGAAACGACTTCCATTTTCTTCAATCCCGGCACCTCCATACGGTATACAGCAGGTGTAACGGCCAGTTTCATAGCTGCCTGATCGTTCCATTGCCGCGCCCAGGCAACAAATTCTTCGGGCGATCTGTCGTTGATATGCTGCAAGGGCAACAATCGAACAGACCAGGGTTGCTGTTCCATCATACGATCTACCTGACGGGCATAAGCGCAGAAGTCTGGGTAGGAACGCGATCCAAACCCCACCACCGAAAACTGCACAGGCTGCAATTGCGGATATTGACGGAGCAGTTTTTCAAAATGTACGGCATTGGCGGGAGCGGCACCCAATCCGTAAGTGGAGGTAAAGATGATCATATGCCTGGCCTTCGGAAAAACACGGTATTGATTCATACCGGCCAGAAACGAATGCGCCCCCTCCGCCAGTAACTGCTGATGCACCTGATTGGCAAAAGACAGCGTAGTGCCGTTTTCTGTTCCTGCCAGCAATATGATCTCCGCTTCTCCGGCATTATACCTGTTACGTATTTTAGTGCGTGTACGCCGGAACGTGATAACGAAGCCTGTGTACATAAAAAACAGGATGTTCAACGAAGCAATGCCCAATATAATTGCCCATACGATATTTGTTCGGCCCGTGTGAAGATCCAGACTCAGCTTCTCCAGTACCACCGAATACGGATACCGGGTTTCTTCCACCACCTCACCTGTAAACTGGTGTACCGACAATACCCTGTCGCGCAGTTTCATCACATAATATTCTTCCGGATCCTCTGCATCAAACGGAAACTCCAGCTTCTCCAGATCAAGCAGACGGGTTTGCAAAAAAACTGGAAAATCCCGGAGCGGCTGCGCCTTCTCACCTGTCGAGTTCGGCGTGTGCTCAATAGTCTGATTGGTATGGGTTATCAGGTTCATGCGCAACATGAACAAGTAGGTACCTGTGAGGGCTATGATAACAACGGGAATCAACAGCCAGCGCCCGCTGACCACATGAAAATACTGAGCAAAAAAATCACGGTTGATCTTTGTAAAAAAGTGGCGAATACCTTGTTGCCGTTTAATGATGAGTATAACGCCACTGATAGCAATCAGCAACAGTAAAAACGACACCACCCCTACAATAATACGTCCCGTATCCTTCAGAAACAGGGATCGGTGCAGGGCAGTAATCCATTGGATGAACTGCGTCTTTTGCCGAACCTCACCCAAAACCTCCCCGGTCGCGGGGTGAATGTAAGCGCGAACGGTATTCCCTTCTTCATCCAGTGCATCGAGGCTAACAAACTGGTTGTGGTCTACAGAAAGTTCGATGATCTCCGGATACACCTTACGCAATTCCGAAACCGACTGCGCAACAGTTAGTTTAGACAAATCCCCTGTTTTATAGGAAGGCGTCTTCTCTCCTATTGCATCAATAGCCAGTATTACACCAGTAATAGCGAGAATAATCAGAAACAGGGAAGAAACGATGGCCAGCGCCAGGTGTGCATACCGCCAGATGGATACTATCATTCCCGGCTATTGCACCTTATTCAGTTTAACAAACCGGATGTACCCTTTGCCATTTACGCGTTGTGTAATACCTTCTGTCGTAAGAGGTACCTCGGCATCGGTAACATGGTATTTCTGTTCTTCCACAGCCGATTCAAAGCGCAGGGTATATCCTTTGTCTATTTTGGCATCTTCTATTTCTATTGTTCTAACGGCTCTGTCTCCGCCGCCTACAGAAGCACCTGTAACGGCATTGAGCTTTTCTTTGGCTTTCTCCTGAAACTTATCCCAGTCCGTAAGGGTGTTGTACCATTTTTTATCGGGTCCCAGTACTGCGAGTGTTTTCTCGTATTCTCCTTTAGGATTTATCAGCGAAATCACCACATAAGCCGCTTCCCCCTCATAGGCGATCATCTGCAGCATACATTTGTATTTACCGGATTGTGCCATAGAGGGTACAGCCATTAAAAACAGCAAAAAAAACAATATGCCCTTGCAAAAAATCTTCATATCATCAAACTATTTTAGGAAGTCGATCGATACTTTAGCCTTGGTTAAGAAATCATTTTCACTGGCGAGATCGTACGCTGTTTCATCCATTTCTGTTTTCACCCCTTTCTTAGCGCCCAGTTCTATCAGTGTTTTCAGCATCGCGTCGTCTTTTGCTATCAGCGCTGCTTTATGCAGCGGCGTAGTGCCTTCTTCGTCCTGTACATTGATATCTGTACCCAATGCAGCAGCTTTCTTCACCAGTTCTACGCTTTCTTTGGCTACTGCCAGGTGAAACAACGTGCTGCCGTTCTTTTGTGGTGCGGTTACATCTATTTTTCCGGCTTTCAATATAGCCAGTTTATCATCAAAGTCTTTTACAGGAGATCCTCCGCCAGGAATAGCCGGCCCGCCGGGTCTTACCGGACGATAGGAGTTGAACCAGTAATAAGCCAGGTTATTGCCGTCTACATCGGTCACTTTCAGATCAGCGCTGTTTTTAACCAATAAGGCTGCTACTTCTCCCGAACCCGTTTCAAAGGCTTTGGTCAGTGCAGATTGCCCTTTAAGGTTTACGGCATTGATATCGTTGGTTTTCAGCAGCAATGCTACCAGTTGTGGATTTCTTCCGGCAGCGGCTATCATCAAAGGTGTATTCCCCTCATTGTCGGCCTTGGAAGTGTTTACTCCTTTGCCAATCAAGTAGTTGATCACTTCCATATCGAGTCTGCGCAATGCCAGATGCAGTACAGTGGCTCCGTCTTTATTGGTTGCTTTGGGATCCAGTTGCAGGGTTTCGGCTAAAAACTTATAGGTATCTACTTTATTGGCAGCCTGTCTCGAGCCCATAGTAGCAAAGAAAAATGCATGGCTGGTAGGTTTTATGCCACGTTGTATGAGTTTTTGGATGAGCTGCTGATCGCCGAACCTCGCAGCATAATCGGTTACCGTAGCGCCGTTATTGTCTTTATCCGTCAGCGACAATCCTTTGCTCACGAAATAATCTGTCAGCTTCAGATCCTTATCGGCGGCCACTCCGAGCATCAACAGCGTAGCTCCGTCCTGATACCGCTGTTTGGGATCTACACCGGCCTTGAACAAAGCTTCAAACACGGCAGTATTTTTGTTGCCAGACGACGCGGCATAGGCAGTTACAGGCACTCCGTAGCTGTCTGCATAATGCACATCGGATCCTTTTTCGATAAGGTACTGTACAATTTCCAGGTTTCCACTGGCAGCAGCCCAGTGAAGGTAACTGCGGCTATGATGCGTTTTCTTTTTTACACTATTCCCTTCCTGTTCCACCAAAAACCGAATCACATCATTAGAAGCCCGGTTATTAATAGCCATCGTCACCGGGTCGAACGAACCTGCATTTGCCTGGGAGGGACTGTTTCCTTTGGCAATTTCCGCCTTCACTTCCGTCAAACCAGGTTTGGTTTTCCAAAAATCCGCCTGAAGCAAACTGCTTTGTGCTTTGATAACCGTAACTGAACACAGTAAGGCAAGCAGACATATATTTCTTTTCATAAATACCATAATATTTATATTAGCAATTGAATCAAAGTATAAAACGGCAAATAATAAGTGATACGATTAATAAACAACGTCTTATGTATACTTAATAAAATATACGTACGATATAATTTCAGCGTAGCAAATTTACAGGAAAGGGCTTACGGTAAACGGAAAAACGTATTACGCAAAACGGAACAAATTGGCTTGGAATAATGAGTCACCACCGTCGTTGCAGCGATACAAGAGGCTGGTGGAGCGACTCAAAGGTCAATAAGATTTTAGGTAGCGCACTTCTTTAGCATCAATGGAGCAGCGCGCTTACATTCCCTCCTCCAGGATTTCACCCCGCCATTTCTGTTGGCAGGAATCCAAAATGTTTTTTAAATGCAGCAGAAAAATGAGAAGGGCTTTTATACCCCAGTTCCATAGCCACTTCTTTTACCTGCAAATGTTGTTCTTTCACCAGTTGATTTGCTTTATCCATACGCAGTTTTAAGACGTAGCCGTGGATAGTGCTGTTAAAAAGAGTCTTGAAGCCATTTTTTAATTTAAACTCATTTACCCCTACCATATAAGATAACTGTTTAATAGTAGGGGGATCGTTATAATGCTCTTCAAGAATAATTCTAGCGTTTTTGATATTGTTTATATCCGTTTCGTGAAGGAGCTGCCTGGGTTTTACTTCTTTAGCCATATTATGTGCCTGTTCAAACTGTAACAATAGTAGCTGTAACAGTTTAATTTCCAGACAAAGGCGGTGGAAACTTCCTTTCCGGGTACAGGATCTCACCTCATTTATAATATTAATGATGTCGAAATTCATAGGGAGGTAGCTTTCCGAAAGCTCCAGGTTTAATCCCAACTCCACGTGCCGGGCGAAAGCATCCTGCACTCTATTTGTTTTTCCTATCAACTCATAATAGAACGGCTTACTCAGAAAAACGAAAAATGAATCCAGCGCAGCATTCTTTTGCAGCGTATAGGTTTTATTAATACTATTGATATAACTAAGGTTGTGGAATCCCATCACTGTTTTGCCTTTTCCTTCGGGAAGAAGATCGCCTATTGCATCCTCGCCTATAAAAAATTCAAGCAAAATACAGTCATGCAGGGTATCTAAACGCCATTCACACTCTTCCAGCACATCCAACCTTGTATCCAGCAATATCAGTCCATCCGTACTCAACTTCTTGATCGTGTGTCCGGAGTTGACGTATGCAATATTTACATCAAAGGTGTTTTGCGCTATTTCGCTATCAATATTATAAGTATCCACTGTTGTGGTATCCCATAAGATATGTTTATCAGTGTAAACAATATCCTGTGCAGGTTTTAATTGCGAGATAACTTTCATGCCATGAAAATTCGGATAAATTGATTGAAAATTTATTCAGGGAACTGAAGTGGAAGAAAGCAAAGATACAATGGCTGCAAAGTTGAAAAGTCATTTTAATGTAAAAATTATACCAAGCTGCCTGTTATGGTCATTTGGATACCCGTATACTAATACGGCTCTATTATTCCCGATTTCATTATTTAAACTTCCGATTTAGATATTCATTCATTTTCAGCGGTGCTAGCTTTGTTTTCCATAAATGCCGACCTGTTGAGATGTGTTTGGATAAATTCATAATATTACTTTTTTTAGTTACCTTTTTTTACTCCGTTTCTATTGATGCAATTGCGCAGACCGATAGTCTGCGGGTTGATGGATTGGTATGCAATTCTTCCGGAGCAGTAATTCCGGGCGTATCCATTTCTCTAAAAAACGAGCCGGCGAAAGGAGTTGTAACCAGGCGCGATGGAAAGTTTACCATATACTGCAAGCCTGGTTATATTACATTGTCGTTCACCCATGCTTCTTATGCATCGCTGGATACCACGCTGCATGTCTCCTCTTCGAACATCCGGTTTCACACCCTGTTTCTCAAGGAAAAAAATGTGTATTTATCCCGGGTAGTAATTCAGGGGCAGTCACCTGCAACGGTACAGACCTTTACTCAAATTAGTCAGGCCCATCGCTTAATCCCCGGCGGAACCTCTCTAACGGTTATGCAACCCGGCATACAGCGACTGGAAACCCTGAAAGATGCGTTGCGATTTGAACCCGGAGTAGTAATACAGGATTTCTTTGGCGCGAATGATCAACCCAGAATTAGTATTCGGGGCGCCGGTTTACAAAGCAATCCACAACGAAGGGGACTTTATCTGTTACAAGATGGCATACCCGTAAACTTTTCAGACGGATCGTTCGCCGTTAGCGTGATGGACCCGATGACAGCGCAGTACACAGAAGTATTTCGCGGAGCGAATGCGTTAAAATATGGCGCAGCTACGCTGGGCGGAGCCATCAACTTCGTATCCCGAAATGGCATTCATAACAAAGGGATACTGGCGAAAGTAGAAGGAGGCACTTTCGGCTACGGGTCTGTGAGTGTTATGGGTGGCGGGCAACGAGGAAAGGGCGATGCCTATCTGGCACTGACAACATCCAGACAGGATGGATTCCGGACACATAATAAAAATGAAAAGCTACATATAGCTTTCAATGCAGGATATCGCTTGTCAGCCAGAGTGGAAAACAGAACCTACGTTAATTTTTCACACCTTCAATTTGACATTCCCGGACCGCTTACGCTGGATATGATACAAGAAGATCCATCACAGATCAATAGCGGTGTCAATCTCCCTTACTCCATGGGGCCGGATATTGCCAGAGACAAGCCGGGGAGAGACATTAGTCTGCTACGGATTGCCAACAAAACAGTCTGGCAACACAACCGCAACAGCCGGCTCACGGCGGCAGTATATTACCAGTACGGTTACGATCGCTTTGCTTTTCCCATTGTGCTGTCTACCCAACGTTCTGAAACAAATGATTGGGGCATCAGCCTTCGGTATACCACACAACAAAAAAAGCACCATTTATCTTCGGGTGTAGTAGCCAGTTACGGCATCAATAACCGCAACGGACATATTAATAAAGATGGAAAAGACAGTTATCGTTTTAGCAGTGAAAAACTAACAGCGCCCAACCTTACACTCTACATTGAAGACGACTATGCGCTAACACATAGGTTGCACCTTATAGGCAATGTACAGGCGGTTTACAATGAACGCAATAACAAAGATGTGTTTCCCGATCCGGAACTGCGACCCTGGTACAGCCATTCAGTTCATAAATACCGGTATTTCCATTCCGGCAATATCTCCTTGCATCAATCATACAGCACACTGAACCCGAGGGTGGGAGTAGTATATCAGGCAGACCGGCAAAACCGGCATCAGCTATTTGCCAATGTCAGCACCAGTTATGAACCCCCGACTTTTGATGAACTGACCGGCACCCAGGTCACCGAAAACATCAATACAAGTCCAAAGAAATTATTCACGGTACGCCTGCAACAACAGCAAGCGCTTACGCTCGAAGCCGGCACCCGGGCTACGCATGAGCGGTATAGCTGGAACATTTCTGTTTATCATTCCTGGTTGCGCAACGAATTGCTGGAAGTAAAAGACTTTGTACTGGGAGTAAAAACCACCCGCAACTATCCCAACACCATGCACAGCGGAATAGAAGCGGCTGTAATGGCAATACCGGTACAAGGCATTTTTTCAGCATCGGGAAAAGACCGGTTGAGTATAAAAGCAATGTATACCTATAACCGGTTCCGGTTTTCATCCGGAGCATACAAAGGCAACCAGATTGCAGGGGTGGCTCCGCATTATGCAACGGCAGCAATAGAATATACCCATCCCCAAACGGTGTTTGCAGCGATTAATATAGAAACGCAACCTCGCCCCGCCTACATCGACCATTCGAACACCTTGCAACAACCAGCCTATACGATATACGGAGCAAGAGCCGGTTACACGGGCATAAAAAACTGCAGTTTTTACATCGAATGCAAAAACCTGTTCAACCGGCATTACGCATCGGGTTATGTGGTGAGCGATGAAATACACCAACCGGCATTGCCTTTCCCCGGGTTCACCGCAAACAATATCGCCTTTTTTATGCCCGGACAAACAAGGGCTTTTTACATAGGAGCAACTTATCATCTGCAATACAAATAATCAATCATGGGAATAGAGAAAAAACTAAACGAAAAACAAGGACACTGGATACTGGCAAAAGTGGGTAAGAAAGTATTGCGTCCGGGCGGAAGAGAACTTACGCGTATGCTCATGGACGATATGGATATTCAGGAAAACGACGACGTGATAGAATTTGCGCCGGGATTAGGCTTTACCGCCAACCTGGCCTGCCATAAAAAACCAAACAGCTATACCGGAGTAGACAACAATGCACAGGCCGCAGAACTGGCACGTAAAAACATCCGCTACGACAAAGTAAAGCTCATCGTGGCAGATGCTGCTGAAACAACATTGGCGGATGCCGTAGCTACAAAAGTATATGGCGAAGCGATGCTCACCATGCAGCCACTGGAACATAAAAAAGAAATCATTAAAGAAGCGGCAAGACTGTTGAAGCCGGGTGGATACTACGGTATTCACGAGTTGGGATTACAACCCGACGGGATAAGCGAAGCAATCAAGCAAAGCGTCTACAAAGACCTGAGCGCCAATATCAGGGTGCATGCGCGCCCGCTTACCACAGCCGAGTGGACAGCCCTACTGGAGGAACATGGTTTTAAAGTGGTGAAGGTTTCGCACAACCCAATGCACCTGCTGGAGCCCCAAAGAGTAATAGCAGACGAAGGATTGTTAAGAACCCTCAAAATCATGTTTAACGTGCTCACGCAAAAAGAACTACGTTCCCGCATTATGCAGATGCGTAAAACATTTCGTAAGCATAAAGACAATATCAACGCGGTAGCCATAGTAGCACAAAAAAACTAGCATAAGATGAGGCAGTTGCTGGCAATCGTATTACTCACCTGGTGCTGTTCCTGCGCAAAGGATACACATTACTCACCAGATATCAATGACCCGGGTTTACTGCCCGACAAGGAAGACTACCTGAACGAAGACTATGGTACCCAGCAACTGGCTGCAGAAATAGCGGGTATCTATAACAGTGAAATCGGTTTGGTATACTACGATTCGGAAACCAGAACCATTCCGCAGTTATACCTCACCAGAGGAACTAAACAAATAGCAGCAAGAGCCCTGGCCAGCGGAGCAGTAGAAATCAGTTTCGAAAAATTTAATACGGCCTTTATGCCGCTGCAACTATCAGCCACCATTAAAACCCTGCTGCGGGCAAAAGAAGATACGATTTTCTTAAAGGGAACAGACGGGCAGGTTCGTACCAGCAGCGATGACGGACCAATAGGACAACCCTTGCCGGAAAGTGATGATGCTGAACTAACAGGGTTCTACATACGCAGTAAAA
Source organism: Agriterribacter sp. (assembly GCA_037190905.1). Lineage (GTDB taxonomy): Bacteria > Bacteroidota > Bacteroidia > Chitinophagales > Chitinophagaceae > Agriterribacter. Next base: position 108,185 of record JBBCKG010000005.1, read on the forward strand.
AAGAATGGAAACTACTAATCGACCTCATGTTACCCATGCCGGTAAAAGCAACGGCAGAGGGAAATAAATAAATGAAAACAAATGAACAGGGCTTATTCAATTAATAAAACAGGTAAAGCATACGGTTACAGGATATTGCTGCTGATCGTGTTAAGCGGATGGCTGCTCGCAGATGCACAGGCACAGACCGATACGGTAAAAACAGATACAGCAAAAGTGCAAAGTCTGGAAGAAGTGACCATTAAAGGCAGGCGCAGCAAGCGGGAGATCGGACTGGAACACATTGGTCAAAAACAACTGGCGACAGAGATGACCTCAGATATCCGGGACATGGTACGGTACCTGCCTGGAGTAGGCATTTCCTATTCCGGCACCCGCGGAGGCAACAGAGGATTTGCCATGAGAGGAGTAGAGGCGAACCGGGTAGCCATCAGCGTAGACGGCATCCTGCAGCCGGAAGTACATGAAAATATGGTGTTCAGTGCGTATGGATTGTCCAACGCATCCCGCATCGAATTCGATCCCTATTTTGTTTCGGGTATTGATATACAAAAGGGAGCCGCCTCCTTTGCGGTAGGATCCGGAGCGCTGGGCGGGGCAGTCAATTACTCCACCAAAATGGCCGATGATATGATAGCAATGGAAAAGTCATTCGGGGCAACAGCGCAGGTGGCCTATAACAGCAAAGACAATATGCGCATGCTGCTAGGCGGTGCAGCCGTAAAGCGTGGAAAATTTGAAGGGTTGCTGATGTTTGCCCGCAGAGACGGCAACGAGCTGCGCAATTTTCAATACGGCAAACTAAACAGAAATGTAACCTCCACAGCAATCGATCCGATGGAATATACCCAGCACACGCTGTTGGGAAAGCTAAGTTACCTGCCGGCAAAGCATCACCGCATAGACCTGAGCTATTATATGCTGGATAAAAAAGTAGATGCAGAAATATGGTCGCAGGAGCCACTCGATATATTTACTTCGGCAGACAAACCATATTACTATTCGCACGACCAGACCCTGAGCACTTCCTATACGCTCAATTATGCCTACACACCTGAAGCCGGATGGTTCAGGAAAATAGGACTCTCTGCCAATATGCAAAATGCTTACCTCGATGCCAGCACCTGGTCAGCATACTACCGGCCCAACTTCTATGGCAATGGAGACTACCGGTTGATATATGAAGGCAGAAGAGATAAGTACAGAGGGCAGGAAATAAAAGACCGGATAGCCAAATTACAGTTAGACTTCAGGGAACTGGCAACCGGATACCTGGGCAAACACCAGTTCGGTTTTATAGCGGCTGCTACCAATAAATACAACGATAACCGGAATGTGGACGTGGAAGAACCGACAGCATCCAATGAAATAGACGGGTACACCGTACGAATGGGCAAGCGCTATGCATTCGGCGAAAGCATGGGACAATTCATCAACAGCTATTCTTTTCAAAAACCCATCAACCGGCAAAGTTACCAGGTAAGCCTGATGGATAAAATACAGGTTACACCACAACTCAACATTACGCTGGGAGCACGTTACGATCATTTTGTAACCACCAATAAAGAATGGAATTATAACAACGACCAATATTACATGGATTACTTGCTGCGCAACCTGCAGGATGTAAAAATGAACGAAACCCTGATTGATGATATAGACAAGGGACTATCGTTTCTGGCAACCGCTAATTACCGTTTTCATGAATACCTGCAGTTGGGATACAAGTTTTCTACCGCCTTTCGGGTACCAACACCCGAAGAAAAATATTTCCAGTACTTCTCAGCATGGCCGTCGTTCCTGGTGCTATCCAACAGAGAACTGAAACCGGAAACCTCTCAAAACCATGAAATAGAACTGGCAGGATCCGGAAGGTTCGGTACGTATACCCTTAATTTTTACACCACCGATTATGACAACTTTATTGATGTAGAGCAGGGAACAATAGAAGTAACCAGTCAACTGGATAACAGCAAAAAGAGCCTGTCTTATGCACGCAACGTAAACAGACGTTCGGCCAACCTGAAAGGATTTGATGCCAAACTGTTTATAGAATTACAGGAAATATGGGCACCACTGCAAGGGTTTGGTATTACCACAGCGGTCAGCTATGCCAAAGGCAATACATCCTATGGCACCAGTATGCTGGGGGTGCAGCCACTTACCGGCTTGGTGAGTCTGGAATACCTGTCAAAAAAACAAAAATGGCATGCCAGCATCAAAGCAAACATTTTCCGGGCTAAAGACAGAACCGATACCCGTTTTATAGAGAAGACGCCCACGAAAGAAGTACAACGATCGTTTCCGGCTCTGTTTCTGCAGGACGCTACCACCTTTGATTTGTTAGGCTATTACAACATCACTAAAAAGATAACAGTACGGGCAGGTATATACAATATAACCAATCAGCAATATTGGCGCTGGGACGATTTACGACAGTTAACCAATCCGGCCTTGCTGCCCCATATCGATAATTTTTTCCGGGAAGGAACAAAAACCATATCCCGCTTTTCACAACCCAAACGCTACTTCAGTCTGGCGCTGGAAGTCAAAATATAAGATCAAAAAAAAGAAGATGAAAACATATACATACCTGTTATGCATAGTTGTAATGACAAGTCTGCTGACATCGTGCAAAAGAGAGTTTGAACACGATGTTAATTTCAAAAATGAAGAAGTAATAGCTGTATTGGGAGACAATGCTCTGCTTTTTTCCAAGATATTTCAGTTGGAAAACAACAACGCCTATCTGTGGTTCGACATCAGAAATGAGATAGCCAATTTTTCCAGTCCCTTTTTAGGACACGCTTTTACAGACAATGGCATAGACCGTTTTAAGCGGATTGATCTGAGAGGAACCATCTATTCCTACAACGATGCAGCCAAAGAACTGACGGTGGTGGGGTATCCGCTGGACATAGCTACCGGAAGCGAATTGCCGGCAGACATGGTATATGACTTCGACCGGAAACAAAAAAATGGCTGTGAGCTGATTACCGATGCCACACAACGCCGCCGGTGCGAAACCACTTTCACCTTACAATTAAAACGGGTGGTATTCGAAGACATAGGTCTTACGCTGGAGGCTGATAAAGAAGTCAGCTACAATAGTAAGGTTTTGAAAATGTCAGAAATGAAACAGGACATAATGCTGATCAATTAATAACAAAGAACCATGAACAAACTAATTTCTATCCTGCTCATAGCACTGCTATTAACAACAGTGCACAGTTCCTGTACCAAAAAGCTTGATTTGGACGAAGACACCTCGCTGCTTATTGAAAAGCAGGATAAGCTTGCCCGCTTAAATGAGCTGTTTGATTTATCATTTGAAAATCCCCAACAAGCTAAGGCAGAATATGAGCTGTTTGTGGCAGCAGAACTATTTACAACAGACAGAAACTTCCTGACAGACAGTGATGTCAGGATGTCCAGCCAATATACATCCGCAGTTATACAACTCAACCTGGGGTTTGAACAAACAGCAACCGGTCTGGCAGACATGAACCTATTTGAATTGTATGATACCAAGTTCAGAACGTACATCAACAACCGGGATATTTTGGGAGATGTTCCCTTGCAACTGAAAAAAGGAGAACGGTATGAACGATTTAAAGAAAAGGTAGCAGACATCAATACCTATTTCAATGATCGTATAAAAGAAAAAATAGAGAAGAGCAGTACAGATAAAAATATTACGGGTAAAAAATGGCTGTTAAGCACCTTCTTTTACGACTGGGATCGGGGAGCATTGCATAACATCCATTTTGATTTCATACTAAATGAAGATAAATCATCCACTTTCAATGCTTTCTTTTTCATTCCTTTTGCCCGGTATTCAGATGTAGATGAAAAGTTGATGACAGACCTGCAATCCAATCTGCTCGCTGCTCCGGAATACGCCATCTACAATAACAAAATCTGTTTCTATTTCCAATTGAAAGACAACATAGACTATGTGAGAAATACGGGGCATATGGAACGTAGTTGGGTATTTGAGTTTACCTATCAGGTAGATGGCAATAACCTGCTGCTGTCTGAACCGCGAAAAAGACGCTATCTGGCTCCGTTTTATTACAACGACAACTATGATGACGAGGGTTTCAGCAGCTTTTATCCCAATGAACTTCAACAATTCACTTTACAGACAGCGCCTTAATACATCACTCACTCCTTCGAAATAGTAAAAAATGAAAATTATACAATTTACCCGCTTGTTGCTCGGTGTCGTACTGCTGATGCAGGCCGGATGCCGGAAAGACACAATTGAGGTATTTAACACGAATGTATCTCCCGATCTCAGCAATCCCATTATTCAGAAACTCACAAACATAACCTGGTACCGGCAAGACTTCAATTCCTCTTCAGAAGAATGGAAGACCAGGTACAATATCCCCAAGCAGTCGGAGCATTTAGCGAGTTTGCTATACACCATGGCATGGTGGAATATAACGCTGCATCGCGATGGATCTTCGGTTATGCTTTTTGTGCCGCCGATGTTATCAAATACCTACCTGCACTGTACCGGCAAATGGAAGGTTTCTGAAACAGAAGAAAACACCATCATCGTAACCACAAAAACACCGGTATCACATACCTCCTTCAAACTAAAAGTACTGTACCTGGAAACCAAAGACAACATCGGCTACATGAATGTGTCGCTGGATTTTGGCAACAGAATACTAACCGCCAACCTGGTGAACGCAGCGGTGGATACAGAAACGAATAAGCTGGTAGATTATAACTGGTATGCAGAAAATGCGGTATCCGCCACACCACTAGATAGCAACGATTTTGAAAATACCATCTGGGCGCGCCCGGAATTCAGGCTTCGGGAAGAAGAGCCCATTGGCAATGATGAACTGAAAGCAGAGCGCATCACCCGATCCAATTACATTACCGATCTGCTTACCTATACGCCTACCATTCTGGGACAATCTGTGGCTTTTCATTTTGAAGAACACGGCAAAGCTTATTTGTATTATGGTGCATTTACCATATTCAACTGGGTAAATTTTGCAGAAAAAAGATTGCTCTACTCTGATGCCAGATGGAGCATTAAAGGGAATAAGATAATTGTAGAAACAGAAGAAGAGTTCTTTGAAAGCATAGGGGAAAACATGTTTACACTTACCATAGATGAAACCCGCTTCCAAACACACGGGCAACTGGAGTACAATGCCTATAACCCCTATATGAAAGTAAGAACGCAGAAAAACTACTACGTAATAGAAATCATAAAAAAGGAAGCCAACGGTAACCTGTGTCGCATAACCAACAATGAGGGCACCTTTTATCTGTTCCTGATGAATAGAACTGGTATGTCGCTCAGCGAAAAAGTAAACATTAAGGATATTTTAAAATAACGATCAATGAGAAGCCTGTTAATACTATCTGGGTTATTTGCAATGCTGTTGTTCTCTTGTAAAAAAGAAGAACTGGTGATTACGGAAGTGCCATTGGAGCTGGACGAAAATACCGAGGAATACCAGCAATACATAGCAGAAAGAGCGCTGGAGTTTATCAAGACCTATCGTTTGGAAAAAGTTGATAGTCTCATTAAGAAACTGACAAACGAAAAGGAGAAAAAACGCATCACCGATTCCTTTATAGTCTATAAGCAAAGAGCAATATCAGATGCCTTTTATTTTGTCACCGATAAAAACGACAGCCTGTTTTTTCTCCATCCCGGAATAAAAAATGAAAAAGAGCTTACGAACCTGATAATGAACTTTGTGGGTCAGCCGCCCTTCTCCGGCAGTTTGTTTAATACAAAAGGGGTGCTGCATGGGTTCAGGCGTTTTCCTGAACTAATAGAACTAACCATAGAAAATAGTTTAGGAACGGGTATTGAAGAGCTGGAATATGCCGACGATTTGCAAACTTTTACATGGAGTGTAGACAGGGGAGTGATGGAACAACAATTTCCGCAGCAGGCATTTGAATACGTAGCCCTAAAAGCAGACTTTTCAAAGAATACAAAACTTCAATCCCTACGGTTCAGGAATATCAGCGACCGGAACCTGATTTTCCCGGATCATCAATTGAATGCAGTGGTGTTTGAGCAAAGTGATATCAATGCCACCAATAACCTTAATACGCTAAAAACAAAAACGCTTCAACTGTTATCCGATAAAGCTTCCAGTCCGGGCTTTGTACTTAAGAACGATCAGATAGAAAATCTAAGAATAGAAGCCAGCAGTAATCTGGGCGAAATATATTCCGGCAATATCAAAACGGTAGATATCAGCGAAACGAAGTTGAAATCCTTTATAGTAAGAGATGCTACAAGTATAGAAAAGATTACACTCAACGAAGGGCTGGAAAACCTGGATTTTGAAATTTTGGAATACGGTGATCGGGAGTTTGCGGGAAAACTGGCAGAAATAAGCCATTACCCCAACTCCTTACAAAATCTAAAATTGGTTTCCCGACAACTAAAGCAACAGGATTTCAGCAACCTCGATCAACTGCAAACCATGCAACTGAGCGGCCAGCAGCAGGATTACCAGATAACGGTTCCCTCTTCGCTTAAAACATTGTATGTATTCAATGCAAATGAGTGTAACCTGAATCTCGAAAACGCAACCGCATTGGAGGCTGTATCTGTATCTGCCCATTCTACGGTAAACCTGGGTAAGCTGCCAGCCAGTGTACACACCCTTAATTTAATCAATGCAGGAAACAACAATAGTACGTTAGAAAGTCTGGATTTAAGTGCCAGCCAGTTAAACAACCTCTCCATTAACAAGTTTAGTCTGTCGCAAATCAAATTTCCCTCCCGGATGAATAGCCTTTCGCTGGGAGGAGGAACCGCTTTGCCTGCAGATATCATATTTCCAGCCGAACTGTATGCCTTGCATTTAAGCGAATTGCCGGAATTATCGGGCTCCATCCAATTTCCATCCGTAGTGAGTGAGGTTAAGATTTCAGACATCAGGAGTGTTTACAGCAACATGCGCTTCAATACAGCACTAGCTAATCTTGATATTAACGGTGTTGAAAACATGACTGCTGTGCTAACGGTCGGAGATGGACTCTCGATGGTGAATCTGAACAATATTACTGCTATTGGAGGCATCATACTACCGGAAACAGTCAACTATTTGATGCTGTCGGATATTGGTAAAATAGCCGCTCCGCCTGTATTGCCCACCAGCGCACAGTCAATTGCGATCAGGAATGTAGCAGGTATGCCGGCAAGGCTATCCTTCGCCGGATTCTGGTCGATTAGCATTGAGCAGGCAGCCGGATTAACAACACTTGATTTGTCTGCGCATACGGATCTGGCTATGGCTTTCTCACAAATTACGATCAACGAAAATCCCGATTTAAGAGAAATTATATTTCCCATAAACTATTGGGAATCCATCAATGTATTGGTCGCTAATGATTATGGGGATGTGTATGAAAATCTGACTCCGGATATGCAAGCCCGTTGTGAAGACGGATTGTTCCGGCAGTTATTCGACATAACAGTAAAAAAAGACTGTAAGCTGACCAACCTTCCGGAAGCAGTGAAAAAATACATTCAGTACATCAACTAATATTTAACAGGTATTCATAATAACATAATAATATGAGATGGTTTTCTTTTAGCATAGTAATGGCTGCCTTGTTTTTTATGAGTAGCTGTAAGAAAGAGGAGACAGATCCGCTGCCGGTTGACAAACCGTTAGTGGCACCTACCGGTATCCAGGTTACGGTAGCACAAAACGAGAACAGGGCGGTTGTTACCGGAAAAGCAGATGCAAATACAACCATACAGCTCAAATACAAAGGGAGCCGGGGTGGTGTAGCCGCAGTTGGTAAAACAGATGCGCAAGGCAACTTCTCCTTAACGATTCCCTTACTGAACGGCTATGTACAACAGTTGGTAGCTTTTACCGTAGATACGGAAAGCGACAAAACATCTCCGGAAGCAACCGTTGCAGATATACCCGCTCGCAATGATGGAATAGCAATAAGCAATGCCGAAGTAAAACAGTTGCTGGAAGCCAACCGCTGGCAATCGGATCAGAACAATTCCCGGTTAATTATTAAACAAACCAGTCCTACGCCACCGTACGACATGTTTGTGTTAACGGCACAAAAGTATTTTGAGTTCAAAACATCCGGCGCCTTCTATTTCGCTGTTACCAGTCCTTTACAGTTTGCAGATGATAAAGGAACCTGGACGATCAACGAAGAAAAGATATTGAACATCAAAACTACCATTCCATTAGGGCCAATGGAAATGAAGAACATCAGGATACAGGAAATCAACTCCAATAGCCTGGTATTGCTGGCAGAAATAGCTGATGGCCTGTTTATAATCAGTTTAAACAAAGCATAATGAGGATAAAAATAAAGACACTGTTGCTTGCCATGCTACTGGGTGGCGTTGGCTATAGCCAGCAAACAATAACCGTAACGGTAAAAAACACAACATCAAAAAATCGGGCGGTGGTAAAAGGAAAAGCAGCCCCTCATGCCAGTGTTATATTACAGTATGCAGCACCACGGGGAGCAGATCTAAAGACGATGCAGACAGATAAAAACGGGAGATTCGAAATTCTGGTGGATGGCATCCGTGAGTTTGAACAGCCATTGGTATTGGTGCAGCAAATCGTTAAAGGAACAGATACAGTAAATATTAAAAAGGAAATTACTCCTATTGTTGCCGGTGATAAAATACCGCTTACCCAGGAGCAGATTGTTGCGTTGCTGACAGCGCATCGTTGGAAATCAGTAGCGGCAACGTCCCGGGTGATTATCCGGCAAACCCAGCCCAAACCGGCATTCGACAAGCTCCTGACCTTTGCACAGAAGTATGTACGTTTTCATCCCGACGGAAGTTTTGATTTTGAAATCACCCATCCTAAACAATTCTCCTATACCGGCGGCACCTGGAAGATGGATGGAAACAACCATTTGACCATCCAAACTGATTATCCGCACGGATTACTGGAACTGAACAATGTGCGCATCAATGAACTGAATGGCACTACACTCTCCCTGCTGGAAGAAGTAGCTGATGGATTGTTTGTAACCGGATTTGTAAAAGAATAGATCATTATAAATAAAAAGACATGAAACAAGTATACAGTAACATCCTGTTGCTCTTTTTGCTGGCGGGCATTACACTCAGCTCCTGCACCAAAGAGCTGGATATTGACAACGAAACACAACTACTAATCGACAAAAAAGAAAAGCTGGATCAACTGGATGCTTTTTACCAGCAGGCTTTTGAAGCGCCGGGTGCAACAGCAACCAATTTCGATGCTTTTGTAAAACAGGAGTTGATTACAGCAACACAGAATTTTTTAGCAGACAATGAAATAAACAACCATTACACACTGGTGTTACTGGCATTGCAATTAAATACCTCACACGAAAAAATAGCAAAGGATTACAATAAGCCATCACTATACGAACGGTATAAGATCTTATATGAAACAGATTTACATAACCGTACTTTACTGGGAAGCATACCCGAACAATTAAAAAAAGGAGACCGGCTAAAATTATTTCAAGAAAAAATGGATGCAATTGCGGCGTTCCATGAAGAGAAAATAACGGACTTTGAAAAAGGTGCTACTGCGGACGAAACCATTGCCGGCAAAAACTGGACTGGCGGCGGGTTTGCTTACAAGCCCGATTTTTCTGCTTTTTACTCCATACAATTTAATTTCACCTTACATAAAGATAAGAGCTGGGATTATGAGTCGTTTTTCTTTATGCCCGCCATACCCAAAGTAGGGGCGCTCGCCGGCACGCGTGATGAAAAAGAGCTCGATAAAGCAGATATCATTTCTCCCCTGCAATATTATGTATACGGCGATCGGATTTTCTTTCGGTTTCACATCCGAAATACCTATAACTATGAAACAGAAAAAGGGAAGCTCGAACGTACCTGGTGTTATGAATACAAGTACGCCGTAACCGACGGACAGTTGCAGTTAACGGAACCTAAAATCCTCCATTACATGTATCCTGTTCTGGATGATATAGCCTATGGTGATCCATTATTTACTACAAATTATCTGGAAGATTTTGATGGCTTTGAAGATGGATTTACCCTTTCAGTAGCACCTTAACTTTTTAACACCAACTAATATCATACCAATGCATAAAATAATAATACATGTCTTATGTGCCACTTTATTACTAACATATGGCTGTAAAAAAGAAGAGATTATTGTACATAATACGCAGATCACACCGGATCTGAGCAATCCGGTTATTCAAAAATTAACCAACATTACCTGGTACCGCGATGGTATGGGTACGGTGCAGGAAGAGTGGACAACCTTGCTGAATATTCCCAAACCTTCGGAAGCCATGGCCTCTATGCTCTACAGTCTGGCCTGGATCAACATCACCCTGCACAGAGACGGCACCTCCACCATGTTGTACCTGCCACCCATTTTTCCGCACGTATACATGCATTGTAAGGGAACCTGGACGGTCTCAAAAGACGAAGAGAATACGGTGGTGATCAACACCAAAACACCGGTATCCTCTGCCATCATCAAGGCCAAAGTAATTAATATGGAAACAGCAGGTAACGTAGGTACATTGCAACTGTCTATGGATTTTGGCAATAGGCTACTGAATGTTTTTTTAGCGAATACAAATGCCGACACCCGATTAGAAACCTTTGATGAAGGCTGGTATAATAGTAATCCGGTTAAAGAGGACGCCATACAAGTATCAGATTTTATGGGTGCATGGGTATCTCCGGAATATGACAGAGAAAAATTTAACAGAGCAAATTATCCTGCGGAAAATATTGTACGGTCTACTAACGTCTATGATCTGTTTTCGCAAACACCCAATGTGTTTAGTGGTATTAAATATGTGTTTCAAGAAAATGGAAAGGCTTTGATAGGGTATGGCAAAAACTTTTTTGAGAATGCAAACTTGGGTAAAGAAGTAGTATCAGAAGGCAGGTGGTCTATTAAGGGCAATAAAATTATATTGGAAACGGATGAAGATCTGTTTTACAGTGCGGGAGAGGTATTATTTGGTTTTCCTACCCATGCCTCCAACGTTACATCCTATGGTATTATAAAGAGCTTTCCGGTAAAAACACAGGCAAAAAGGTTCTATGTATTTGAAGTGATAAAAAAAGAAAATCATGGTATCTGGTGTCGTATAACTTCTAACGATTTTAATGCCTCCCTGTTTTTATTTAAGGCAGATGCTCGACTGGAGAATATAATTAATATTAAGAATATTTTATAAACCAATTACTTCTTTACATGGAGTGAAACATAAATTATTGATGATGAAAAATACAATTTTGTTATTGAGCTGTCTGCTGCTATTGGTTACGGCTTGTACCAAGGAAGAATTAGTAGTGGTGGATGAACCTACTGAAGTAAATGAAGATTCTCCCATCTTTCAAAGCTATTTGGCAGAAAGGGCTTTATCGTTTATTAAAATTTATCGGTTTGATAAATTGGGCGATATCCTGGATAGGATAAACGACCCTGCTGTAAAAAATGAGGTAACGGCAGTATATAAAGAATACAAAACCAGAGCAGACAGAGAAGCATTGTATTTTGTAAACCCTGCAAATGACACCTTGTACTTTTTGATAGCCAGCGAAACGGAAACCGATCCTGCTACCAGAACAGATTTAAATATCAATATGGAGAATACCAATGTGCCGAAAAGCAAAGGTGTTTTGTCTGGGTTAGCCAAATTTCCAAAACTAGAAAGATTGGATATGTACTATGCATTGGCAGATGAAGTAAAACAACTGGATGCAGTTCCTGAATTGAATTATTTTTCGTGGAATAAAAACGAAGATTTTTTTAAAATGCATTTTCCGGGCGAGGAATTTGTGCCTGGCAAACTGGTGGCTGACTTTTCTAAAAATAGCAAACTAAAAACCATACGTCTTTACAACATCAATATTCAGGATTTGGTATTTCCGACAACAAAGATGGACTTAATAGAGCTGAATGAAAATAGCATCTACAACAGTAACGACGTATTAAATTCCATTAAAACAGATTTGCTATACCTTGTTGGCAGAAGTAGCCGAAACAGCTTTGTACTCAATAACAATAACATCAACCATATCACCGTAAAAGGTATTCCTGGAGAAAATTTTGGTATCACCAAAATAGACTTATCCGAAACTAAGCTGCAAACGGCTATTTTAGGAGGAGGTTTTCTTGAAGAACTAAAGCTTAATGATGGCTTGAAACTATTAAGCACCGGAGCGGAAAAACTGAAAGAGAAACCACTGTTTCCACTAAGCCTGGAAGAACTGGATTTATTGAATTACAAGTTAAGCAATCTGGATTTTAGCGATAATACTAACCTTAAGAAATTGACCCTTAATGTGAGCGGAATAGAAAACGTGTATGACAATGCTGCATTAATCTTACCTTCTAACCTTGAAGAATTTAGTTATACAGCACATGGTTCCCGCAATCAATTAGATTTATCTTATTTAAACAAAGTTCGTTCGGTTGAAATTACAGGAGCAAATGATGTGTTATTTCCTCCCAATGTGGAAAATGTAAATATGCAATACATTTCTGGAGTTCTAAATTTGGGGGGGCTACAACAGTTAAAGCGGATACAAATTTATACTGCTTCTAATTTTGGAGAATTGGATGAGATTATTTTCCCTCCAAATTTAACAGAAGCTGATATACATGATTTCGATAACAATTTTTATACTTCTATCACAATTAGCAGGCAGTGTAAACTTACCAACATGCCACAATGGATGCATCAGTTTATTAACTACAGTAATTAATTTATGAAGAAGATTATATTATATTTAGCTAGTAGTATTATTATTTTTTCTTGCAAAAAAAATAAAGAAGAGAGCTCAGATTTAGTACAGGAATTTGGTTTATCCGGAATTTACAACGCGCAGATTACGCCAGCCTTTATGGGCACTACCCCAATGGCTAGCGGTGAACATACTATAAACATTGAAGACGCTGGAAATGGAAAAATCCGGTTGCACTATAATAAGTTCCGGGAACCGGAAATGCCTTTTGAAATGACTGTTGACATAACAATGACTGTTAAACGAGGAAGTGGTAATACCTTAGTACTAGAAGGAAAGGATGGACTTTTCAGAGCAGACCCGCCTGATGGTGAAGAAATAAACCCGGATGATATTATGCCGGGTATACAATTGCCGGATGGCGCAGAAAAGGGGTTAAAGTCGAACCAGGCTACCATTAAAGGTAGTTATGGAGAGATAGAAAAGCATGGAGTAAAGGCTATGCGTTTTGATCTTGATCTTACACCGGGCGTTCCCTTGCCAGTGCAAATATTGATTTATACCAAAACTAAAAACTAATTCAACCGCAACTGTATATACCGGCTATAATTCGTACCCTGATCATTATATGAGTATATTTAAAACAAACAGCATGAATCAAACAACAGCAACACCATCCGTTTTTTCACCCTCACAACGAATTGAATACTCCCAAAACGGTATAGTAAGCCAACAGATTGCTAAAAAGTCTTCGGGTAATATTACTCTTTTTGCTTTTGATAAAGGACAGCAATTAAGTGAACATTCCTCTCCTTTTGATGCCGTGGTGCATATCGTGGAGGGAACCGCCGATATCCACATAGCCGGCGAGCTGTATCACTTACACACCGGTGAAATGATCATACTGCCTGCCGATATTCCGCATGCTGTATATGCACCGGAACCCTTTAAGATGTTATTGACAATGATCAGGGGACAACAATAACACCCGCACCCGTTTTAAAATCTGATGGCCATGCCTGTATTTCCACAGGAGTTATTCCATGATAAACAGCACGATGATGTCGTATTCATCGAAGGCAATAAAATTGTTATCGGTTTCAGGAAAATTTTACTGGCAATTACGGAAAACGAATTCGCTTTCTTTTTATCATTGGTTCGGTATGCAGGCAGAACGTTTGTATGGAATGAGTCGTCAGGCCAATCCATATTGATGGATACCCCATCTATGTCGCTACGATTATTACTGAACAAGCAGGAGCTGATAAGGTTACTTCAAATGCTGGAAGGCGCCAACGACGAACTGAATAAAATGGGTGGCTTTTCCGGCGTACAGAAAACAGACGATATCAAAGCCGACTATCCTATATACTGCAATTGATGTATAGCTGCCAGCGGCCAATATACCTGTACTGCAGAGAGTAAAATGCACAGCTCCTCCAAATATCGGCAGACTATTTACAGCCCACTTTTTCCCTCTGCCCAGTAGGGCTCGGTTTTTATTTGTTTCATGTCAGCTCCGCAGGATAAAAGATATTTTCTCATAGAAAGAATGGACTTAGCCCTTCCCGTAAGATAGAAACAGGTTTCACTGATGCGCTCCCGCCAGTTCGCCCCGACGCCGTTCAGGTATTCTATCGCCGGTACTGCGGGTTGCTCGAAGGATGCCGGAACATACACAAGAGGCTGAAGGAAAGATCCCTGTAGCCACTCGTCCTGCGGCAGCGTTGTTTCTGTTAGGGCAAAAAAATCATGGTCGTTTGTATGCGTTTCGTTGTGAATGCATATCATAAGCCCCAGCGAAGTTTCGTCGCCAAACACAAAATGGCGGGTATACGAAGGGGTATATGCCAGCTTTCCGCCAGGGCCTAACAGTTTTATTTTATCGCCTACCCGCAATTGGGATGCCCATTGACTGCCTGCTCCTTTGCCATGAAGATAGAATATCACCTCGCATACCCCCCTGCCGGCATTGAAGTACGACGGAGTGTAGTGACGATAATCGGTGGGTGTAACCCGAAATTCGATTACATTGCCGGGTGTGAATTTGGTTTTAGAAAGGCCGCCCTGAAAGCGCACTCTTTTCAGGTGATTGCTGAGGTAATGAATATCCGTGACCTCTACTGGATGGTACATATGACCAAACACTACGTCCATCGTATCCCCCAGCCATTTAGGTACCCTTGGCATTGTAATACATTCGATATTTGGTGAAACATTCGGTAATAGCAATCAAAACTAAACCTCCTGCCCAATACCCGGTTTCGCATTCAGGAATAAAAACACGCAATTGGGAAAACACCAGCCGCCTGATACCTGCAACAAGATTGTTTTTGAAATAGATCCCGGCCGGATCGTGTTATGCAGTACAGTTCTTCCAACAGATCAGAGCCCATGCCGGTCTACCAGAAAAATCAATGCCGCCATATTAACCGCCCCCAGGTCAAGCTCCCGTTTGTTCACCGCTTCAAATACATCATTCGCTGCATGGTGATAGTCGAAATAACGCTGCGAATCGGGATCTAAGCCGGCCATAGGTGTTCCCAGCTCACGATGTAAAGGACCGATATCGGCGCCCCCGCCTCCTGCAAAGAACGACGTACCATAAGGAAACAGCAGCGGCTCCCATGTTTTGAGTTTGGCAAACACCTCCGGCGAGGCAGAAACATTGAAACCTCTGGGTGTAAACCCGCCGGCGTCGCTTTCCAGGGCAAAAATGTGCTTTTCATTTAGCTGTTTTGCCAGTTCCGCATATTTCAACCCACCCCGCAAACCATTTTCTTCATTGGCAAACAGCACGAAGCGGATGGTACGCCTGGGCTGGTATCCTATGGCTTTGAACGCCCGCAGCATTTCGATGGTTTGTACGCAACCGGCGCCGTCGTCGTGTGCACCCTCGCAATTATCCCAACTGTCCAGGTGCCCGCCCACTGTGATAATCTCTTCCGGAAAATCCTTCCCTTTCCATTCTGCTATAACATTATGGCCGGCAGTATCGGGTTTGAAGTATCCGTAGGTTCTGATCGTTCCGTTGAGGGTATTGTTTTGCAGGGTAAGGCTGAGCCAGTCGGCATCCTGCACTCCGATGGCAACAGCGGGAATCTTCGCATAACGCTCATCGTAATGCATGGAGCCGGTGTGTGGTACGTTGTTTTCACCATGGCTGATGCTACGAATCATTACCCCTACAGCTCCGTAGCGGGCGGCTGCCGAGGCCCCCTGTGCCCGGTATCGAACAGCATCGCCGTACCCTCTGAATGTGTGAATAAATTCTTTCCTGAACGGATAGTTGTAAAATACAATTTTTCCTTTCACCTGCTCTTTCTTGGCTTCCAGGTCTTCAAAAGATTTCACTTCTATCAGTTCTGCCGTCACGCCCTTTTTACCGGTTCCCAAACTGTTGCCCAGTGCAATGGCAGCCATCGGTTTCCGGGCCTTACCGGGTGCGGATACAAAGGCTTCATCTGTGCCGCCTCTTACCCAGTAGGGCACCAGACATTCCTGCATCCATACCGTATCTGCCCCTGTTTTCTGCAACAGTTGGTATCCCCATTTTTCCGATGCTACCATCCCCTGCGAACCCGCCAGTCTGGGGCCGATCTCTTTTGTAAGCACACGGAGATGCTGGTAGGCCTCCGAATAATTCAATATTTCTGTAGCAATTTTCCGGATCATGACAGAGTCATTCTGCGCCTGCACCATCCAGGTTAAAAAAATCAATAACACTGTCCATAAATATCTTTTCATATAAGTGATGTATTTCTTTTGTACTGTGGGCAGACTGTCCATTACATACGCATCACGGATGCCGTATAGTTATCAAACGGCCGCGCACGAATGTAGGTAAACATCCAATAACGCCACTGCTTTTAAGTAAATAAACAAAACCCGCCCCCGGCGCGCCGGAGCGGGTTTTGCGATGTTATGACCACGATTTGCTGCTATGCCAGATCAAACCTGTCCAGGTTCATCACTTTTGTCCAGGCGGCTACAAAATCTTTCACAAATTTCTGCTGTGCATCAGCGCTGCCGTATACTTCGGCTACCGCTCTCAGTTCGGCGTGAGCACCAAACACCAGGTCAGCACGGGTAGCAGTCCATTTCAGCTCACCGGAACTGCGATCTCTGCCTTCAAAAACTTCCTTACTATCATCTGTAGCCGACCACACCGTACGCATATCAAGCAGGTTGGTAAAAAATTCGTTAGACAGCGTGTCTGCCTTATCGGTAAATACACCGTGTCGCGATCCGTCGTAATTAGCGCCCAGTACACGCAGCCCGCCCAGCAGTACCGTCATTTCGGGAATGGTCAGGGTCAGCAACTGAGCCTTATCAATCAGCAGACTCTCCGTAGAGGAAGCAGTCTTCGCTTTCAGGTAATTACGGAAACCGTCGGCAAAAGGCTCCAGGAAACCGAACAGTTCCACATCTGTTTGCTCCTGGGTAGCATCAGTTCTTCCTTTTGCAAAGGGCGCGGCGATGTCGACGCCTGCATTTTTGGCTGCTTTTTCCACACCGGTATTACCTGCCAATACAATCAAATCGGCCAGGGAAACATGTTTGGCGCTCTGCGCATTGAATTCGTGCTGAATTGCCTCCAGTGTTTCCAGTACTTTATTAAGCTGGGTGGGATTGTTTACCTCCCAATATCGTTGCGGAGAAAGGCGGATGCGTGCGCCGTTGGCGCCACCGCGTTTGTCGGATCCGCGGAAAGTAGAAGCCGAAGCCCAGGCGGTGGTCACCAGTTCAGCCACACTCAAACCAGCTTCCTCGACTTTTGTTTTCAATACCGCCACATCATTATCGTCTATCGTTTCGTAATCTGCTTTGGGTAGCGGATCCTGCCAGATCAGGTCTTCCTCCGGTACTTCCGGGCCCAGGTAGCGCGATTTAGGCCCCATATCGCGGTGCGTCAGCTTAAACCAGGCACGGGCAAATGCATCAGCAAATTCGTCGGGGTTTTCATAAAAACGCCGGGAAATTTTGGAATAGATGGGATCCACTTTCAGAGAAATATCAGTGGTTAGCATGGCAGGGGCATGTCTTTTTTCGGGATCGTGTGCATCAGGAACGGAGTCCGCACCGGCTCCATGTTTGGGGCGCCATTGGTGAGCGCCGGCAGGACTTTTAGTCAATTCCCAATCATATCCAAACAGGTTCCAGAAGAAGTTGTTCGTCCACCGGGTAGGCGTACTCGTCCAGGTAACTTCCAGCCCACTGGCAATGGTATCGCCACCCTTTCCGGAGCCGTAGCTACTCACCCAGCCCAACCCCTGCTGCTCTATATCGGTAGCCTCAGGCTCGGGCCCTACGTGCGATACATCGGCGGCCCCATGTGTTTTACCAAATGTATGCCCGCCGGCGATCAGCGCCACCGTTTCTTCATCATTCATGCCCATATTGCCAAAAGTCTTGCGGATGGCTTTTGCTGCCAGCAACGGATCAGGGTTACGATCGGGTCCTTCGGGGTTTACGTAAATAAGTCCCATTTCCGTAGCAGCCAGCGGGTTCTCCAGTTTTTCCGCCTCTCTGTGTGCAGCTACCCATTCCTTTTCGCTACCCCAATACACATCCCGGTCTGCCTCCCATACATCTGCGCGGCCGCCACCGAAACCAAAGGTTTTAAAACCCATCGATTCGAGCGCCACATTACCCGCCAACACCATCAGATCGGCCCAGGACAACTTGTTGCCGTATTTCTGCTTTACCGGCCACAGCAACCGGCGGGCTTTATCAAGGCTCACATTATCGGGCCAACTGTTCAGGGGTGCAAAACGTTGTTGTCCCCTTCCCGCTCCTCCCCGTCCATCCTGCTGCCGGTAAGTGCCGGCGCTGTGCCAGGCCATACGGATAAAAAACGGACCGTAATGTCCGAAATCTGCCGGCCACCAGTCTTGCGAATCGGTCATCAGAGCCGTCAGGTCCTGTTTTACGGCCGCCAGGTCCAGGCTTTTAAAAGCGGTCGCATAGTCGAATGCTGTATCCATCGGATTCGCCTCGGCAGTATGCTGCCTTAGAATATCCAATGATAGCTGTTTTGGCCACCAATCAGTGTTTTGTGTTCCCTGCGTGCTGATGTTTACTTTTTCAAGCGTGCCATTGTGAAAAGGGCATTGGCTGATGTCTCCTGCTTTGTTTTCCATTACTGGTAATTGGTTTAAAGTTGAGTAATTGATGCTGTACGTTAAAGGTGCCACCGTTTCATATCCTGTTTAGTCTGCTATAGAACGAGTGTCTTATACAGCCGTTACAAATGTGTGACAATTCTTTTAATAAATAAAATTGATTGATACTATATAGGAATAGACAAAATCTATTAAATAATAACTGAATCCCATATGGAGTCCCGGCGTATACCCACCTCAAAGCATCGCGTTATCTGTATAGCGATTGCCTGCTCCTGACCTTACCGAGCAATCAAATAGTTTGCTTCCGGAGTACCGTGTGCAACCGGTAACCATTCCTAATTTATTATTGTACAAGCTGTTATTCACCATGTGTGGAAAAAAAAACAGCGGGCAGACCATATTACAACCGATATTTATTGCAAATGAGCGTCAGATCGCAAGGCAATAAATATTGGTACGATTCGTCTTTGTAATATCAAGACCACACAATTACAGCTATGGAAGAAACCCGTGAGATAGTCGCTTTAATGAACCTGGTAGATGATCCGGACAGAGAGGTATTCAATTCCGTCAGCGACCGCATCGTCAGTTATGGCAAAAATATTATTCCCAACCTCGAACAGTTATGGGAAAATGCGCCGGATGAAGAAGTTCAGGAGCGGATTGAGTTGTTGATACACCGGCTCCATTTTCAGGATTTGTATGCCGACTTTGCTGCCATCAGCAAGTCGCCTGAGATGAACCTGCTGGAAGGATTGTTACTGGTGGCGCGCTATCAGTATCCGGATCTTGCTACCATTCCTATCCACCAGGAGCTTGAAAAAGTACGCCGCAACCTGTGGCTGGAATTGAGCATAGGACAAACTGCGCTGGAAAAGGCCGAGCGGGTTAACCGCATTTTGTATTCCTATCACAAGTTTAAGGGAACAGAAATCAGCTACCGCCAACCCGAAGAATTTCTGGTGAATAAGATGGTGGAAACCAGGCGCGGCAATGTTATCCTGAACGGGATCGTGTACCAGCACCTCTGCTCATTACTGGACATTTCGGTAAAAGCCGTGCATATTCCGCGGCAATACCTGCTGGCCTATTTCGATCACTCCTATGAATTATTGACCCCTTCTAAAAACAAAACCAACATTCATTTTTTCATAGATCCGCTCAATGGCCATATTTATGAGCACAAGGATGTAGAGACCTACCTGAAACGAATGGGAGCACCTGCCAGCCCTTCTTACTATCAGCCGTTGGGCAACAAATCCATCATACGTTTTCTGCTACAGGAGTATGCCCGTTGTTTTGATGACGACAACAGTTCGTACAAACGGGAAGAGTTGCAAGCCCTGGCTTCCTTATTATCAGACGAGAAGGATGCTTCTCACAGCAACCCCTGATCATGAAGCGAATCCGGTTTTTACTTCCGATCATACTGGTTTTCGTGGCTGGCATCTCTCTGCTGCTACAGCGAGAAGATACGGTTCCCGTAAACAAGGGCTCCGATACTTCATTCAACCGAAACCTGCGGCCCATTATCTACACCAAACATGCCAGGTGCCGGATGGATTGCCGCCGTATTGACGAATCTGAAATCGAAGACATACTCGTACAGGGAGTTGTAAACGATAGCAAAACCAACATTCACGCAAAGCCCGATCCCAAATATGCCCTGGAAGGTCGCACCCGCGACAACCAGTTGATACGCGTTATCTTTGCACCATCTGCCAAAGGAATGGTGGTGATCACCTGCATTGACCTCGAAACGGAATGGTCCTGCGATTGTAAATAATCATACCGCATGAAAATCCTGCGAAAACTCCTGTTGCTTCTTTATAACCTCTATGCTGTATTGCTGTTCATTGGGCTAATGCTGGTAGTGTTTCCATTTGTAATCCTGGCTTCCTTTTTCGGCAATATCCGGGGCGGCAATCTCATTTACCGCATATGTATGGTATGGGCAGACCTCTGGTTTCCGCTCGTAGGCATTTTTCACAGGAATATTTACGAATCGCCGCACGATCGTACAAAATCGTACCTGTTTGTTACCAATCATATATCGTTTCTGGACGCAGCAGTTATTGTAAAAACCTATCGCCGCCCCGTTCGCCCCCTCGGCAGAAAAGAGACGGCGAAAATTCCGGTGTTCGGATACATTTACCGAAAAGCCATAGTAACGGTAGACAGGGGCGATACACGTGACCGGGCCAAAAGCGTTCGCCTCCTCAAGTCCATCATAAAAAAGGGCATCTCTATTCTTATATTCCCGGAGGGCACTTTCAACGAAACGCAGGAACCACTGAAATCATTTTACGATGGGGCATTCCGTATTGCAGTAGAAACCCAGACGCCGATCAAGCCGGTGCTTTTTCTGGATACCTACCACAGAATGCACTACAGCAGTATATTCAGTCTTACACCAGGCAAAAGCCGATCTGTGTTTCTGGAAGAAATACCGGTAACAGGATTAACGATGGCAGATGTACCCGCATTGAAAGAAAAAACCAGGAATCTTATGGCGCATAAGCTAAGGGAATACAATGCAGCCTGGATCAGGGAGGAAGCATAAAATGCCCTGCGCCCATGCACCCGGAATGCATACCGCTATTTCAACCAATGGATAGCTTTGCCCGCTTACTTGCCATACGGCAAGTTTTAATCCCCCCTGCGACCCTAATTTTGAACAAGAATATCTCGGATACTGCAACACTGTTATTGCAATAAACGGATGCCCGACAACATCAACAAAAAATAAATAACCAATGGCCAGACAAGTATTTATCAATCTGCCGGTAAAAGACCTGCAACAATCAAAGGATTTCTATACGGCGCTGGGATTTACCAACAACCCCCAGTTTTCAGACGGCACAGCAGCATGCATGGTATGGAGTGAACATATCTACCTGATGCTGCTGACACACGAAAAGTTTGCCACATTCGCTACTAAACCAATTGCAGACGCAACAACTACCCTGGGCAGTATTTTTTCGCTGTCGCTCGACAGTATCGACGAAATGAATGCCATCATTGAAAAGGGCTTGAAAGCAGGCGGCAGGGAACCCAACGAAATGAAGGATTACGGGTTCATGCAGCAGCGCAGCATTGAAGACTACGATGGACACACCTGGGAAGTATTCTACATGGACATGTCGAAAGTACCAGCCGGCCAACCAGACGGACAATAAGGGAAAGAATGGGAAACAGGAGCGACAAAAGCATAGAGCGGGTGTACAAGATGTCCTTTGCGGGTGTGTATCCACATTATATTGCCAAAGCAGAGAGAAAAGGGCGTACCCGGTCAGAAGTACATGAGATCATCTACTGGCTGACCGGGTATAGTGAAAAGGACCTGCAAAGAATACTTGATAATAAAACCAGCTTTGAAAGCTTCTTTGCGGAAGCGCCTCAATTGCACCCGAACGCTTCGAAAATAACCGGTGTGATCTGCGGTTACCGGATCGAAGATATCGAAGATCCGCTCATGAAAAAAGTACGCTACCTGGATAAACTGGTAGACGAACTGGCCAAAGGAAGACCGTTGGAAAAAATTCTGAGAAAATAAGGCAAAACATCGGTCATCCCGCAATTACATTTCGCCGTTTCAGGAAGAGGCATGCGAAAACAATACCAACATCAATTACTAACCTCCCATGGACATTCCATTTGAAGCAGGGATTAACATTGCGATAAAAATCCCCAAAAGAAAATATGATGAAACGGTAGCTTTCTATAGAGATATCCTTCAACTGGAGGTAATCGAAAAACCCATCAGCCACCCCACCGTTTCGAAAACACATCAAGTAAAGTTTGGGCATAATACACTTTGGCTGGACTGCGTAGATAACTATACACATGCAGAAACCTGGCTACAGCTCACCGTACCGGATGTACAGCAAGCCACCCGCTACCTGATATCAAAAGGGGTAGCCACCTGCGATGAACTCGAAGCGTTGCCGGAAAACATGCATTGGATTACCGACCCCGCCGGTACGGTTTTCAATGTACAGCAAACAAGCTTCCCCGGTAAGAAGCAGTAATGAACAAAGCGATGCTTTCGTTATTTTAATCATCAGCCGGCAAAAAACACAACATCGTGCCATCTGCTTGGTATAGTTCATCCGAAGGCTGCTCCGGCACACACACTGTTGTACCCCACACGTTCCGCCATTCCGGGAGCAATACCATAGATAAACAAGTCGCAGGGTGTTCCTGCGACTTGTAACCTGCATTTCCCGTCTCTCCTTTTACCTGCCTATGAATACCTGCCCGTCTCTGCTGGTTTCTCCTGCATCTTTTTTAACCAGTGTACCAGCTTTATCGACCAGTGCTATAAACTCTTTTCTATATCCTTCTTTATCCTCGCCGGTGGCAGCGCCCGCCAATGCCAGCACACTGTTATAGCTTGCCCCCTGCTTGTAAGCTGAGTTGCGCAGCAGCAGGCCGAACTGGGCGACTGCAGCCGCAAAACGAAAATCATCACTGGTGGCATGTATATCCGATACCTGATGGCGCACCGCGCGCTCTATCAGCAGGCTTTTTGTACCATCTGGTTTTTTGTAACGGAATTTCACATGCAGTATATCCTCTCCACCCCTTCCGGTACTGGTTTGCTGAAACTTCAACCCGTCTGGAGTTGACAGAAAATCGCTTTTAATACCGGCAGGTATAATTTCGTACAACGCAGTTACGGTATGTCCGCTACCCAGTTCGCCGGCATCTTTTTTATCGTCGTTGAAATCTTCGGTGTACAGCATCCGGTTTTCATATCCGATCAGTCGGTAGCCCTGCACTTTGGCAGGATTGAACTCTACCTGCAATTTCACATCTTTCGCGATAGTGAACAATGTGCCGCCAAACTCGCTTACCAACACTTTTTTTGCTTCGCTGGCATTGTCTATATAGGCATGATTGCCATTGCCTTTACTGGCCAGCTTCTGCATCTTATTATCCTTATAATTGCCCATACCATATCCTAGTACGGTGAGAAACACGCCACTTTCCCTTTCTTTTTCAATCAGGGCTTCCATAGCCGCATCGCTGCTGATTCCTACATTAAAATCGCCGTCGGTACAAAGAATCACCCGGTTATTACCATTGGGGGTAAAGTTTTCACGGGCAATGGCATAAGCCAGTTGAATACCGGCGCCGCCTGCGGTAGAACCCCCTGCCTGCAGGTTGTCTATCGCGTTTTTGATGGTTTGTTTATTGGCGCCCGAGGTAGCCGGCAGCACCACCCCCGCGTTACCGGCGTACACTACGATGGCTACTTTATCGTTTTCGCGTAATTGATCGGCAAGCAGTTTCATAGACTGCTTTACCAATGGCAATTTGTTATAGTCTTCCATAGACCCGGATACATCTATCAGAAACACCAGATTCGACGAAGGAAGATCACCTGCCGGTATCCTGGCTCCCTGCAGACTGATCAGCGCCAGTTGGTGCTGCGGATTCCAGGGTGCGGGCGCCAGCTCGGTATGAATCGCAAACGGGTGATCGTCTTTTGGCGGAGCATAGTCGTACCGGAAATAATTGATCATTTCCTCTATGCGAACCGATCCGGGGGGCGGCATTCTTCCCTGGTTGAGAAACCGACGTACATTGCTGTACGAAGCTGCATCCACATCTATTGAAAAGGTAGACAATGGATTGGCCGATACCCCCAGGAATCTGTTTTCAGCAATGCCATCGTAATCTTCCGTTTCAAACGAAGAGGGGTCTCGTCGTTCCCTGTATTCAAACTCACTGCGTTGCGGTGCATACCCGGCATTACGCTCCGCCAGCGAAGGCCTGGCAGCGATTCCCAATGCAGCCCCCGTAACAGCCTTCCGAATCGTGCCGCCGTAGCCAACCACCACCACGTCTGAAAGTTCATGGGCTGCCGGCTGCATCTGCACGTTCAATACAGTCCGGCCTTTCAGTGGTATCTCCTGGCTCTCGAATGCAACAAACGAAAACACCAATACCGATTTTTGATGGCTTAGCGTAATGGTATAAAAACCCTGCGCGTCGGTAGCCACCATATTGCCCGTTCCCTTTTCGGCTACGATTGCTCCCGCCAGGGGATGCTTGTGCTCATCACTAACGATGCCTGTTACCGTTTGTTTCAGGGGAATACCATTGGTATGCACAACACCGGTAGAAGATAATAAAAAGAACAAGCTGCTGATGATTATGTATTTCATATCCATGTTTTTAGGTGATCGATACCACATGGATGCCCTATCTGAAGCAATTACATAAAGCTGGAAAAAAATTATTTATCGGACAGGCAGATCTGCGGGAAGCAGAAGCTGTGGAGGTGTGCGCTCGCCAATAACAATACCTTTCTGCTACCGGAATTGCCTTTATCTTTGGAGCAACCATATAAGCTATTGAAGTTTATCAAAAATATATCACCCGATACCGCTGACGACCCTGCGCTGATTGCGCTGTATCAGCAGACCGGAAGGCTGGAGGTATTATCCGCACTCTACCAGCGGTATATGGAATTGGTCTACGGGGTGTGTCTGAAATACTTCAAAGAGGAAGAGCGCAGCAAAGATGCGGTAATGAATATTTTCGAAGAGCTGGTTGTAAAACTTAAAACACACGAAATCAGCAACTTCAGAAGCTGGCTGCATACCGTAGCCCGCAACCACTGTCTGATGCAGTTGCGAACGCCGAAAAACCTTACCACCACAACGTTTAATGCAGACTTTATGCAATCCGACGATCCTGTGCATCTGAACGGTGTGTTCGAGAAAGAAGAAAAGCTGCTATTGCTGGAAAAATGCCTGCAAACGCTCACGCCGGAGCAGCAGCGAACGGTAAACCTGTTTTACCTGCAGCAAAAGTGTTACAATGAAATTGTGGATATAACAGGATACGACTGGAATAAGGTCCGCAGCTTTATACAAAATGGAAAACGCAACCTGAAAATATGTATGGATAAAAACGAACCTGAAAACGGAACATATGCCGGGTAACGATCATAGCAAACATTACAGCGCCGCCGATATAGAACGTTACATCAACGGACAAATGCCGCCTGCGGAAATGTACGCCATGGAAAAGGACATGCAAAACGACCCTTTTCTGGCTGAAGCCGTGGAGGGCTATAAATCGGCTGCCGTAGATTCGGTACAGGAACCGGTGCAGGAACTGACGGCCCGGCTCACAAAAAGAACCGCTCACACAACGGTACCCCTCCGGCGCAACCGGCGCTGGCTGGCTGCTGCCGCAGCGGTGGTGATGATATTGGGCTCCGCTGCAACCTGGTTTTTCCTGCTACCGGGCACGGAGCAACGCGTGGCGCAACACCAGCCGGAAGAAAAAGTTGCTCCGGCCTTGATGCCAGCGATTGACAGCGCTATTGACGATACGGCTGCACCAATGCCTCCCGAGGCTGAAACGTCTGATGTAACTGAAAAGGTACACGCTGCGTCACCCTCCCTAAAGGCCGGAGAGGCGACCAGCCGGCAAAATGCCACAGAAGCCCGTCCACCTACTATCCCCCCTTCCCCACGTGTGGCTGCGCCTACCGTTTCTTCCACCCGCGAAACACCGGCAAAAGCAGCTGTTGAGAGCAGCCCACCACCACGCAGTGCGGGACACACAGATAACCTGCTCAAAAAAACGGAACGCCGGCAGGCCGTGCAACAACACCTTGCTACCTATATGATCAGCGGAACCGTAGCCGACAGCATTGGAAACCCACTTCCCTTTGCGAACATAGCAGTAGACAATATGCCGGTGGATACCTATACGGATGCCCATGGTGTATTCAAAATCATTACCGGCGACAGCACTGTAGTCGCCCATATCAAATCGATCGGATATCAGGCAAAAACGGTTCAATTGCGGGCCGGCGATTCGCCCAACCGGGTACAGCTTCAAGCAGTAGACAATGTAAACGATCTTGCAGTAGCAGGCTATGGTCAGCAAAAAAAAGCAATGACCACTGCACGAACAAGCGACAGCGACCGCCTTGCCGACAAGGAAGACGGCCCCTGGGCCACCCCCCGCGACGGCTGGGCCAACTATGACATATACCTGCTCAACAATACACGACAAAAAAACGAACTCAAAGGTAGCGTGGAACTCTCCTTTATGCTTACACCCACCGGCAGCATGTACGATTTTAGGGTAGCGTACGCCACCTGCGCCGGTTGTGAACGGGAAGCCATACGGCTGATTAAGGACGGACCACCGTGGCAATTACACAACAGCACAGCACCCTACCGGGTATCTTTATCAATACGGTTTTAGCGCATATATTCAATTTATTTTAACATATCGGGTTCTCCGGCAACTTGGTATATATTATCTTCGCCGTTTAGACTCCAATTCTCTTTATAATCACTAAACATACAACAATGAAAAAGCTATTACTACTTGCTACTTTTTCAGGCCTGGTTTACTTTTCACAGGCACAACAACTCAAAACGCCCGTGGCTTCTCCTCGTCAGGAGCTGAAACAGGAGTTCGGATTGTCTCATGTGGAAGTGTCCTACAGTCGTCCGGCTAAAAAAGGCAGAACCATTATGGGAGACCTGGTTCCTTACGGAAAAGTATGGCGTACAGGCGCCAATGCCGCTACGACGATCACATTCGGAGAGGAAGTTAGCTTTGGTGGTAAAAAAGTGCCCGCCGGAAAATACGGCCTGCTCAGCATACCCAACGCCGGCGAATGGACCATCATTCTTTCTAAACAAACCAATGTTACCAGCCCTGCGGCCTATAAGGAGTCTGAAGATGTGGTACGCATTAAGGCACAATCCAATGAACTGCCTTTTTCGCTGGAATCGTTCACCATCGGTTTCGACGCCATCACACCTTCTTCCATGCAGTTGATTATTGGATGGGACAAAACAGTAGTACTGGTGCCTGTTACAACAGATATCGCTTCTAAAGTTTCTGCACAGATTTCGGCACTGGAAGGAAAAGAAGGTTTCCCCTATTTCCAGGCTGCTGCTTTTTATCTGGAAAACAACAAAGACCTGGATAAAGCCCTGAACTGGTTTCAGAAAGCCGCTGCCCAGGATCCTAAAGCATTCTGGGTATTGCACCAGAAAGCCGTTTGTGAAGCTAAATTAGGTAAGAAAAAAGAAGCTAAAGCCACTGCCGCGAAGTCTAAAGAACTGGCTGCAGCCGCTCAGAACGATGACTACGTTGCCCTGAACAATAAATTGATCGGAAGCCTGAACTAATCGATACGTGTACGCAACACATATAAAAAAGCTGTCGGTTTCGGCAGCTTTTTTATTGCAGATTTTGCAGCTCTCTGCATTGGCAACTTTTTCCCGTATCGTCAACTGTACAAGTCGTTTTTTCATTGCAGAGCTCCGTACGGCTGCATACAGCGCACCCCTTGCAGTCGGCCGCAGCATCCGCCGGCAAACTCATCTGACCCGCAACGGATAGCAACAACGCCGGCAACACGATCACCAGCAGAAACAGTTTTAATTTTTTCCGCACCATAATATTACAAGGACGTTTAAAAGAAGCATCCGGTTGCCGGGTTAACGTTTTTTTTAGCCCGAAAGTATGCCGGCCTTGTGTCAACTGGTAAACGCCCTCCTCCAAGAGAATGTCTTCGCGCAGATGCAGCCGGGATGACGGCACACGACCTCAACATCTGCGTTCGTTTGTAGGATCCGGGTGAAAAAGAACAACCTTTATTACATTAACTTAACACTATATTTGCCGGAGTGTGGTACAGGGGAAAGGTTTCCCCCACGCCCCTATTGTAAGCAAAGCGGGTTGTGCATCCGTCACGCGGAAGCCGGATATATTCCTGCCATTATTACTTGTAGCATGAGTGAATCATTGGAAAAAGCACAGGCAGCGGCTGCCTTTATAAAAAGCCGGACGTCCCGTTCTTTTAAAACGGTGCTGATACTGGGCAGTGGTCTGGGCAACTTCATCAATGAAATGACGATAGAAACAGAGATAGGCTACGGCGACATCCCTTATTTTCCCGTGTCCACTGTTGAAGGTCATTCCGGTAAACTGATAGCAGGTGCTGTGGGCGATAAAAACATACTCGTGTTTTCCGGCAGGTTTCATTTTTACGAAGGATATACTGCGGAGGAGGTCACATTTCCCATACGGGTCATGAAACTCCTGGGAGCTGAATACCTGTTGCTCAGCAATGCTGCAGGCGGGGTAAATCCAGCCTTCCGGGTGGGCGATCTGGTGATGATCACCGACCACATCAGCCTGGCTACCGTAAATCCACTCATCGGCCGAAATGAACCTTTTTTCGGTACCCGGTTTCCAGACATGAGCGAGCCGTATGCAAAAATCCTGATCGAAAAAGCCAGGCAAATAGCGCAGGATATGGCACTACCGCTAAAAGAAGGAATATACTTCGGCGTAACGGGGCCCAGTTTCGAAACCAGGGCAGAATACCAGATGATTTACCGGCTGGGGGCAGACATGGTAGGCATGAGCACGGTGCAGGAAACCATCACGGGTGTTCACTGCGGCCTGAAGGTATTTGGCATCAGCGTGATCACCGATATCGGCATTCGTGAAGAGGACAATATCATCACCCACGAAGAAGTGTTGCTTGCTGCAAACGAAGCCGCACCAAAGATGACGGCGCTCGTTAAAGAGTTAGTTAAAGCTATCTGAATGAACTAATATTGCATTTTTTTAGGGTATTTTGCGCCCGTCCCTTATCATAAAGCATCTGGTGGTTGAAAAGCATTAAAAAAAACATATTTCTTCTCCTGTGTGTCCTTTGTTCCATGTCTGCTTTTGCTCAGCTTCCCGGCAGACTGGGTAATCTGCGCAATTTTGGAGGGGGCGGCGGCGGAAGAAAAGATTCACTTACATTCGAAAAAAGAGACCCCTTTGCCGACTCGGTAAGTATCCGTTTCAAATACCTCGATACGGTAAGAAGCTACACCTTCGATTCTTCCCTGATAGATTTTTACGACCGCGTACCGCTGAAGCCGGACCATATGTGGCTGGGCAATACCGGCAACGCTGCCAAATCGCTCCTGTTCACTCCCATGATGCGCCCGGGCTGGGATGCGGGCTTTCATGCTTTTGATATCTACACTTTCAAAACAGAAGACACCCGCTTTTTTACCACCACGCGGCCTTTTACCCAACTGGGCTACCTGCTGGGCGCTAATCAGGAGCAGATGATCAACGTGATCCATACCCAGAACATCCGTCCCAACTGGAATTTTGCCTTCCAGTTCCGGCTGATCAATTCCCCCGGTATATTCAAAAGCCAGAACGTCAATCATTCCAATCTCCGATTCAATACCAACTACCAGTCGCCCAACAAACGTTATAATCTTTACCTGATTTTGCTGCGCAACAGTTTGCAGTCGGCAGAAAACGGCGGGGTGCTAAGCGACACATTCGTTACCAGCAACGCACCGCAATACGCAGACCGGTTTGCCATCCCTACCAATATCAGTCAGAATTCCCAGTATTCCAGAAACGTATTCAGCAATAAACTGGCCACGGGTAATAAGTATTCCAATTTTAATTTTCTGTTGCGGCAACAGTATGATTTTGGCAAAAAAGATTCACTGGTCACCGATTCTTCTGTCATCAAACTCTTTTATCCCCGCTTCAGGTTCGAACACACCGTACAATACAACCGCTACAATTACCTGTTTCAGGATGTAAGTCCCAATGCCGCATTTTACAATGCACACTACAACCTTGATCTCAATTACTGGCAGATACCCATGCTGCTCCAATCGGCAGCCGACACCCTGCAATACGAACAGCAATGGCAGGAAATCGTGAACGATGTTTCCATCTATTCTTTTCCGGATACAAAAAACCAGCAGCAGTTCCTGAAAGTTGGTGCTGCTGCACAAAACCTGGCAGTACTATGGGGCAGCCGTGTACAGGACCGCCCTTTTAACTTTTTTGCACACGGGGAGTATCGAAACAGAACCCGTAACCTGAAATGGGATATAGAATTGAACGGCGCCATGTACATAGCCGGTTTCAATGCGGGCGACTACAGCGCTTATGGCAGCCTGCAACGGGAAATCAGTAAAAAGGTTGGTTATCTGCAGTTAGGCTTCAGAAATACCAACCGTACGCCATCGTATCTGATGCGCAACACCAACAATTACCCCGTTGTAACACCACCCGATGGCACCGATAAAGAAAATATCACCCATTTATTTGCCAACCTCGGACTGCCCGCAGTTAAAATGTCGTTGAGCGGGCATTATTTTCTGGTGGGCAACTATACCTATTTCAAAAACTTCACGGAAGTGGCCCAAAGCGATGTGTTTAATGTATTGCAGATCCAGGCCAGTAAAGATTTTCCGATCGGCAAACACTGGCACTGGTACACAGATGTGGTACTACAGCAAACAGCCGGCAATACGCCGGTAAACCTGCCGCTGATATATACCCGCAACCGGCTGGTATTTCAGGGAAACTTTTTCCGCAACCTGCACATTGCAACCGGGCTGGATACCCGTTTTTTCACCTCCTTCACCCCCGACAATTACTCGCCCGTTACAGGACAGTTTTTTCCACAAAGCACCGTTACCATTTCCAACCTTCCGGATATAGCTGCTTTTCTGCACTTTCGTATCCGCAGCTTTACAGCCCTGATAAGAGCGGAAAACCTGAATTCAGTGGATATACAAAATGGATTCCGCTTTACCAATAACAGTTTTTCATCGCCCCTATACCCCTACCCCGGCTTTCTGTACCGCTTTGGGATATTCTGGAACTTTGTGAACTAACCACCTCCGTGGCTGATAACCAGCCCGGCAAATCAAGTTTGAAATACAGTCGGCTTATCCTATTTTTGCGCCTTACAACAAAATACCGGCCTGCTGCCGCCGGCGCCGGCGGCGAAAACCATCAAACGCACGATAAGCATGAAAAAAGATACAGCTATTTTCGACCTGATCAATAAAGAACTGGATCGTCAACGGAATGGAATAGAACTAATAGCGTCCGAAAACTTCACCTCGCTGGAGGTTATACAGGCTATGGGCTCGGTGCTCACGAATAAATATGCAGAGGGATACCCGGGCAAGCGCTTCTATGGCGGTTGTGAAGTGGTGGATGAAATAGAAACCCTGGCTATTGAGCGGTTAAAAAAAATATTCAATGCCAGTTGGGCCAACGTACAGCCGCACAGCGGTGCGCAGGCCAATACGGCTGTATTCCTGGCTTGTCTGAAAGCCGGCGATAAAATTCTGGGCCTCGACCTCAGCATGGGGGGGCACCTTACCCATGGCAGTCCTGCTAATTTCAGCGGCAAAAACTATCAGGCGGTATTTTACGGTGTAAAAAAAGAAACCGGCCTGGTAGACTACGACCAGATGGAGGCCGTTGCCAAAGCAGAAAAGCCTAAGATGATTATATGCGGCGCTTCTGCCTATAGCCGCGACTGGGATTATCAACGCATCCGCGCCATTGCAGATGAGGTAGGCGCGCTGGTACTCGCTGATATCGCCCACCCCGCAGGGCTGATCGCTAAAAACCTGCTCAGCGACCCGTTTGAACATTGCCATATTGTATCGTCTACTACTCATAAAACGCTTCGTGGCCCCAGAGGCGGCATCATTATGCTGCGCAACGACTTCGACAATCCATTGGGCATCAAGGATCCAAAAGGAAATATCCGCCCGATGAGTTCACTGCTTGATCTCGCTGTTTTCCCGGGTGTGCAGGGCGGTCCGCTGGAGCATGTTATAGCTGCCAAAGCCATCGCCTTTGGAGAAATTCTTTCAGACGATTATACCCGGTATGCCCAGCAGATTATAACCAATGCACAGGCCATGGCGAAATCATTTGTAAAAAGAGGATACGACCTCATTAGCAACGGAACAGACAACCACCTGATGCTGATTGACCTGCGCAACAAGAACCTGACCGGTAAAAAAGCGCAGGAAACGCTCGACAAGGCACATATCACCCTGAATAAAAATGCCGTACCTTTCGACGATAAAAGCCCCTTTGTTACATCGGGTATACGGGTAGGCGTTCCGGCCAT
Organism: Agriterribacter sp.; assembly: GCA_037190905.1. Lineage (GTDB taxonomy): Bacteria > Bacteroidota > Bacteroidia > Chitinophagales > Chitinophagaceae > Agriterribacter. The sequence continues at coordinate 141,033 of JBBCKG010000005.1, forward strand.
TACCACCCGCGGCATGAAAGAAGCGGATATGGAGCCGGTGGTAGAGATGATAGATGCGGTGCTGAACCATACCGACAACGAAGCAAAAATTGCCGAAGTAAAAACGGCGGTACAGTCGTTTATGCAACGGTTTCCGCTGTATCCTGAACTGGCTTAATTTATGATGTATTGACCCTTAAAACCGGTTACCATGTTACAACGTATACAATCTCTCTGGCTGCTGCTTGCGGGCGTACTAAGCTTTCTTACACTCCGGTTTAATGTGTACTCCGGCACCCGGGATATGAACGGCGCTACGCTGTTTACCAGGCTCAACGCCAGCTCCAGCTTTTTGATCATGCTGGTAACGGTTGTCTTCGGCCTGCTGGCTCTTATCTCGGTGTTCCTGTACAAAAACCGTTCGCTGCAAATCAAGTTATCGCTGGCAGCTTTATTGTTTTATATTCTGTCTGCAGTGTTGTATTACCAGCAGATCCAACAATTTACAGCCGGCAGTTTTTCGCTCACTTCGGTGATCTATTTCGTCATTCCTGTACTTATTGTTCTTGCTATCAAAGGTATTTACAATGATCAGCGACTCATCAAAAGTGTAGATCGCCTGCGCGATTAGATCTTCACGAATATCTTATTGCGGTACAGGATATACATCATGGTCCATACCAGGGCCAGCGCGCCCAGCGACTGTAAGGCCGGATGATAAGCTTCCGGTGCATATTTGTAGTATCCTTCAAACAACAGCCTGGAAGTATGGTTAAAGTCGATGAACCGGTAAGCGAGGTAAATCACAATGGCATTCATGCCAATGACCTTAAAAAAGAAAGTCCATTTCTGATAGCCTTTCACATCAATAATCCAGTAAAATGCTGCCAGAAAAAAGAAAGCCATGCCTGCCGTCAGCATGATAAACGAGCTGCTCCAGAGATGCTTATTGATAGGAAGTAGTAAACTCCAAAGCAGCGCCACCGGAATGCAAACAGCCCCTGCCAGCAGTAAACCACCCGTTTTTCTATTGCCAGTCGCCGGCTTTTGCAACCAGTCTCCTGCTGCAGCGCCCAGTACGGTGAGGCAATGAGCCGGCAACTGTGTAAGCAGGGCGTTTTCGTCATAGATTTTCTGCAATAATCGTCCCGGCATAAAAGTACGATCAAACCAGCCTACCAGGTTGCCTTCAAAAGAAAGATCGCCTGCGCCATACCCAGGTACCGGTACAAGGAATAATGCAGCACAATAACCCGTAAGTATCACCGCCACCCATAGCAAACGCTTTCTACCAGACAGGTTGAGGTATAAAAATGTAGTAATGAGTGTGGCAAAACCAATGCGGCTCAACACGGTACCATACCGGATATCGCCGGGGTGAAAAATATCGAGCGGAATATTTTTATCAAGTATACCCAATAGAAAAAGCACCAGAAAACGTTTAAAAGCTTTCCTGTACAAAGTTTTTTTGTCAGCCCCCCGGTCAACAGCAATCCGCAGGGAATAGGAAAGCGAAACACCTGCGATGAATAAAAACAGCGGAAAGATGAAATCATAAAAAGTAAACCCATGCCAGGCCGGATGCTCCAGTTGAGCGGCCATGGTGTCTACCCATGCATAAGGAGTAGCGCCTTTCAGGTCGTAGATAAAAGCACCGCCGCCGGCTATCAGCAGCATATCAAAGCCACGAAGGGCATCCAGGGATAAAAGTCTGGGAGATTTCATCATACCATAAAGAGTAAAAAGTTACCCATTTATCATGATATGCCAAGGATAATTTTCCTCACCGCTATAGTTGCATTACGCTACCTGTCATTTAAGTAAGCCGCACTTCTGTGAAAATGCTCTCCCGAATGCTCCTGCTGCGATAACCGGCTGTGCTTTCTTGAATCTTCGGCTACAGGCTCAATTTACCTTCCCGTCCGATATCCATTTGTTGTCCGGAAACGGCACTTGCAGCCACTTTCAGGAAGGTAACCAGCTTATTCGACTTATTATCCCAGTAATGGGCATCTTCCGGCAATACCTTCAGCACCCTGATCCGGGGGTCTTCCTTTCCTTTTTCAAACCAGGCTTCCACCATTTTATTCCAGTACTTTTCAATCCGCTCCCTGTCCTGCGATATTTCTGCCACACCGTTCACGCTTAAAAAATTATAATCGCCCACATGCGCATACAAAATGCTCAGTTTTGGATTATTAAGTAGATGTTGGTGCGTGGTGCTTTCAGAAGAAAAAAGAAACCAGATATTGCCTTCCTCATCTATTTCCTGCCGGCTCATGGGTACCGCATGCGGGTAGTCGCTGCCCGAAACAAAAGAACACATCATACCAATGTCAATTTTGTCTACCAATTCCCTGAGTTTGTCAATAGCAGCCTGGTTGTTCAGATTTTCTGTACTCATAGATTAATATTAGTGGTGATTGAATGAACATCTCTTTATACAGACGATGTGCGTTATACAAAGCAAATATTCGTCCAGATTTACCAGTATAGCCTGCCTGCGTTTCATTGCCGGGTACAATCGTCGTCCCTGTCGTGAGCCGAATGCACAGCCTGGTGATATGCTGCATGAACGGTAAAATATTTCATTAGTGGCAGCGTTTAGGAACCATGAATGCTGTTATTTTGCCAGCAATTACACTAAACCTGTTCAAATCATTTCTATGCGCTCTTTTCCAGTTTTGTTAGTCGATGCAGCAAAGCACCCTTTCCGGTGGTATGGCACTGCGTGTTTTCTGCTCGTATGTCTGCTTTCCTGCGATTCGTCCAGTTCGCAGGAGCAGCCGCCTGTAACCGCAGATACCACCACGCAGGCTTTAGCCCTGGCTCAGCAGGAAGAAATTGCATCCCCGGCGGCGAAGCTGGATACCGCCCTCTACGATCTTAAAAACGCCTATCTTGCGGAAGGCGATACCCTAGGCTACTGGCCGGTCAAAGGCCCTTATCCACTGCCAGGCGCTATTTTACCCTTCAAACGCGTTATAGCCTACTACGGAAATTTATATTCAAAGCGCATGGGCATTCTGGGCGAATACCCTGAAGACGAAATGCTGGCAAAGTTACAAGACGAAATAAAAAGCTGGGAAGCGGCTGATAGCAGCACCCCGGCCATACCTGCATTGCATTATATAGCAGTTACCGCCCAGGAAAGCCCTGGAAGGGATGGAAAGTACAGACTACGCATGCCTTTTCAACAAATTGATAAGGTACTAACAATGGCAGAAAAAATAAATGCCATCACATTTGTTGATATACAGGTGGGCCTCAGCACGCTTCAGCAGGAATTGCCTCCATTGGAAAAATACCTGTCGATGCCGACTATGCACCTGGGTATAGATCCTGAATTTTCAATGAAAGGGGGCGAGCGCCCCGGCAAAGTAATCGGCAGTTTCAATGCAGATGATATCAATTACGTAACCGGCTATCTGGCAGAACTGGTGCGCAAACACAACCTTCCGCCCAAAATATTGGTGGTGCATCGGTTTACGCAGGCTATGATGAAAGATTATAAAAACATACAACTCCGCCCTGAAGTGCAAATCGTGATCGATATGGACGGATGGGGTCATCAGGCACGGAAGAAAAACACCTATCGTCAATATGTTTACAAAGAACCGGTACAGTTCCCCGGCTTCAAAGTATTCTACAAGAACGATACCCGCGAAGCGAACAGCCGCCCCATGACGCCGGAAGAATTGCTGGAACTGGTGCCCAAACCCATCTATATACAATACCAGTAACCTTCTTTAACTGAAAAGTAAAAGCCGGCTTACGATAACCGGTTAATGCCTACCTTTATGGCTTTTAAGCAGTTTCTATACGATGAAAAGAATAACACTCCTTGCAGCGCTGTGCAACGTCCTGATTTTCTCCTGTAAGGAGAAAACCACCACCGGTACTTACACCCTTAGTGGCACTATAAGCGGATTAGACAGCGGCGCTGTATACATGTTTAGCATGTTTAATATGGAGGGGATAGAAGAAGAACCCGACACTACCGTGCTGGTGAACGGCAGTTTCACCTTCAGCGGCGCAATAGATGAGCCGCGGTTTGTTTTCCTCAGCCTGGGCGACGATATTCCACATCAGCCGTTGGGTTTGTTTCTCGAAGAGGGTACTATAGAAGTACAGGCAAGCCTGGATTCGCTGCAAAAAGCAACCGTAAAAGGCTCTGCCACACAGGATGATTTCGTACGCTACCAAAAGCAGTTTACCACTTTATCCGATCAGCAGCGCGCCCTGATTGAGGAATACCAGGAAGCGGATATGGCAGCCGATATAGCAAAGATGACAGACGTTCAAAAGCGTTTTCAGGATCTGGAAAGCAAGGGAAAAGCCATGACAATCGATTTTGTAAAAGCCAACCCCACCTCCTACTTTTCTGCTTTTTTGCTGGCGCAAAACTTTAATAAAGATGCAGAAGAAGCAGAATTAAGGCCCTTGTATGAAGGGCTGGATGACAAAATAAAACAATCTTATTTCGGGAAAGAAACAGGCAAAGTGCTGGATATTATTTCCAAAACGGGAATTGGCGCTATACCACCCGACTTTACGCTGAACGATCCGAACGGACAACCGGTATCGCTGCATTCATTTAAAGGTAAATACACCCTGGTAGACTTCTGGGCAGCTTGGTGTGGCCCCTGCCGTCGCGAAAACCCGACCATTGTAAAAGCTTACCACGATTACAAGGATAAAGGATTTGATATTCTCGGGGTATCGCTCGATGAAAAAGAAGATGCCTGGCTGAAAGCCATAGCAGATGACCAACTGGTTTGGACACAGGTGTCTGACTTGAAAGGATGGAACAGTGCTGCCGCCAAACTGTATGGCATCGAAAGTATTCCCATGAACTTTCTCCTCGACCCCGAAGGTAAAATCATCGCCAGAAACCTTCGCGGCGCCGACCTGATTGCCAAGCTCGGGGAAGTATTGGATTAGCCAATACCCCCTTATTCGTGTGTAGGGCAGCGTTGTACACGCTTCACCAATAAGTTCACATCGGTCTACACAATATTCACCTCACGCTCCAGCGTAACCGAAAACTTACTTTGCACATCCTGCAAGATCTCCTCGCTGAGCTCGTATACCTCTTTTCCGGTTGCTGCTCCGTAGTTCACCAGCACCAACGCCTGTAGCGGATGCACACCGGCATCACCCTTTCTGAAACCTTTCCAGCCTGCTTTTTCGATCAGCCAGCCGGCGGCCAGCTTCACTGTACCGTCTGCATTCGGGTATCCTACAATACCCGGGTATCGCTCCTGCAATAAATTGAATTGCTCAGCCCCCACCGAAGGGTTCTTGAAAAAACTGCCGGCATTGCCGGTTACCGCGGGATCGGGTAACTTAGACGAGCGAATATTGATCACTGCCTGTGCTATGGATTGTATATTCAGCTCATGCACGCCCATTTTCTCCAGTTCCTGTCGAATAGCGCCGTACTCCGTATGAAAAACCGGCTCCCGGCGCAGCCGAAAACTTACATTCAGTATCACGTACTGGTCTTTCAACGCTTTTTTGAAAACACTCTCCCGGTATCCGAAACGGCAATCACCTGCCGTAAAAGTGTGCACCGCCCTTTCCCGGAGATGATAAGCTTCGAGACTGTTAAAAACATCTTTCAGTTCCACACCGTAAGCACCGATATTCTGCATGGGAGCAGCGCCTACATTTCCGGGTATCAGCGACAGGTTTTCCAGTCCGGCCCAGTTGCGAGCCAGGGTATACTGCACAAATCGGTGCCAGTTTTCACCTGCCCCGGCCTTTACAAAAATCTCGCTTTCTGTTTCGTGTAATTCTGCAATGCCATGGATGTCGTTTTTGAGCACCCAGCCTTCCACATCCTTCGTCAGCAGTATGTTGCTACCTCCACCCAATATCAATCTGGGTAACTGGGCCGACCGTTCTGCCAGCGCCTGCAAGGCATCCAGACTGTGAAATGGTGCAAAAAACTGCGCACGGGCATCTATTCCGAAACTATTATATTGACGTAGCGAAAAATTTTCCTGAATTTGCATCCTTAAATACTTTGGTTATGCGTGAAAAAACAGCTCTGGTATTGGGTGGAACCGGATTCATAGGCAGCCAGCTACTCCCATTGCTGCTCAACAGCCCCCAATACAGCAAAGTTATCGCTCTTGTGAGAAAACCCATGGAAATTACGCATCCAAAACTTGAACAGCGCATCACTGATTTCACAGATGAAGATAACTATCGTGCAAACATCACCGAAGGCGATGTTATCTTCTGCTGCATCGGCACCACTATGAAACAGGTGAAAGGCGATAAAAAAAAGTACAGGCAAATTGATTTTGATATCCCTGTGAATGCCGCCCGCTGGGGCATAGAAAAGGGGTATACACAATACCTGCTGGTATCTGCCATTGGCGCCAATGCGTCTGCTTCTAATTTCTATTTGCGGCTGAAAGGAGAGGCAGAGACGGCCATCGAACAGGTACCCTACCGGGCTGTTCATATTTTTCAGCCTTCGCTGCTGATGGGCAATCGCAGCGAATCGCGCCCGGCAGAAAAAGCCGCGCAGTGGATGGCGCCCGTTTTGTCGCTGCTCACGTTCGGTAAATTTAAAAAATACAGTCCGATCGGCGGAGACGAGGTTGCCCGCGCCATGCTTTTCGCATCTCTTTCAGACACCACAGGCGTTCATCGCCACCGGTTTTCCGAAATGAAAGCAATGCTATCATAACCGCAGGTTAAACGGCGCCTGAAAAATAGCTATCGCCGGTTTCAGTTACCATAAAAACAATAAGAGGTATATGCAGAAAACAATCCAATGGGGCATACTGGGCTGTGGAAAAATAGCCAGAAAATTTGCCGCCGATCTCCGGCTGGTGAAAGATGCCCGCCTGCTGGCAGTAGCTTCCAGAGATGCAGCCAATGCCAGTGCGTTCGCCGCTGAATTCGGCGCCCGGCACAGTTATGACCAATACGAAGCCATGCTGACCCATCCCGAACTCGATGTAGTATATGTAGCCACACCACACGGATTGCATCACGAACACGTGATGTTGTGCCTGCAACACAACAAAGCCGTACTTTGCGAAAAAGCCTTCGCATTGAACAGCCAGCAGGCGCAACAAATGATAGCGCGGGCAAAAGAGAAAAAAGTTTTCCTGATGGAAGCGCTTTGGTCTAAGTTTACCCCTTCTTACAACACCCTCATGCAACAAGTGCGGGCAGGCGTGCTGGGCGATATCAAAAGCGTACTGATCAATTTTGGATTCATACCGCAACCGCCCCTGGCCGATCGCATTTTTGACCCTGCGCTGGGGGGCGGCACCCTGCTGGACATTGGTATTTACAATGTATTCTATGCCTTATCTGTACTGGGAAAGCCAGACCATATTGAATCCTCCATGACGCCTGCCGCTACCGGGGTAGACGAACAATGTGCCATTCTTTTCAGGTACAGCAACGGTGCCTATGCCCAACTATTTTCCTCATTCTGTACCCAGTTACCCACAGAAGCTTTTATCAATGGCACCCGGGGAAGAATTAAAATCAACCATCGGTTTTATACCCCCGATGCCCGGTTGGAATTTTATCCCGGATTTATGGACAGTGGGGTGGACTTGCCGGTTGCTCCTACTGAGGGATGGGGCTATCATTATGAAATAGCCCACGTAAACGATTGCTTACGTAAAGGACTAACCGAAAGTACGGTGATGTCTCATGCAGATACTCTGCTGTTGATGCAGACATTGGATGCCATCCGGATGCAATGGAACAAGCACTATTAAATTGAATGAACAGCACCAGCAGCAGGCTTACGCTCTCCGATCTGCTGTCGCCACATGGCGTAATACAATCCCTTTTCTTCGAGCAGCGACTGATGCGTTCCCTGTTCCGCCACTGCGCCCCGCTCCAGCACGTAGATTCTATCTGCATGCATGATCGTAGACAGCCTATGGGCTATGAGAATAGTTACCTGGTTGCGCTGCGACGATACCTGTTTGATGGTGGTGGTAATTTCTTCTTCCGTCAGGGAATCGAGCGCCGAAGTAGCTTCGTCGAACATCAGCAGCCTGGGCTGGCGCAGCAGCGCGCGGGCTATAGACAGTCGTTGCTTTTCGCCTCCGGATAGTTTCAGCCCCCCCTCTCCGATCATGGTATCCAGCCCTTTTTCTGCACGCTCCAACAATTGTATGCAGGAGGCTTTTAGCAAAGCATCCCAGATATCTTCTTCGGTTGCCAGCGGATTTACAAACAGCAGGTTTTCTTTGATGGTACCGGAGAACAACTGCGTATCCTGCGTTACAAAACCGATCTGATTGCGGAGTTCTTCGTAATTGATCACCTTTCCGTCAAAATCGTTATACAGAATAGTACCGTCCATCGGACGATACAAGCCCACTAACAGTTTCATCAAAGTAGATTTGCCCGAACCCGAAGGCCCTACAAATGCAATGGTTTCACCCACTGCTGCTTTAAAGCTTATTTTTTCTATGGCATTGTGCTGTGCAGACTGATGCCTGAACGCTACCTCACGGAATTCCAGGGTTTGAATTTTGCCGAACGACAGAGGGTTGTCCGGTACCGGTTCAGGCTTCTTTTCCATCAGGCGGTTGAAGTTGTTCAGTGATGCTTCGGCTTCGCGATACGACAAAATAATATTTCCGATCTCCTGTAGCGGACCGAAGATGAAAAAGGAAAAAAACTGCATAGTTACCAGTTCGCCCGCATTCATTTTGTCGCCGTATACCAGCCACATTAATATGAAGAGAATAACCTGTCGAAGCGTATTCACAAAAGTGCCCTGTACAAAAGAAATGCTGCGGATGCGTTTTACTTTCGTAAGCTCCAGCCCCAGTATTTTGTAGGTATTTTTGTTAAGCCGCGTTACTTCCTGCTGCGTAAGCCCCAGGCTTTTCACCAGTTCTATGTTTCGAAGTGATTCTGTAGTGGCGCCGGCCAAGGCCGTAGTTTGCGAGACGATATTCTTTTGGATGACCTTTATTTTCTTGCTGAGCAGGTTGGTCATCACCACCAGCAATACGATACCACCGAAGTACACCAGGGGCAGCGACCAATGCACACCAAAAGCAAACACGGCTACAAACCCAATCCCGATGATCACCGAAAACAATACATTCACTACATACGCTATAAAGCGCTCTGTATCGGTTCGTACTTTGGTTAAGATGCTGAGGGTTTCACCACTGCGCTGGTCTTCAAACTCCTGATAAGGCAGGCGCATGGAATGCTGCAGGCCATCTGTAAAAACCTTTGCCCCGAATTTCTGAATCACCACGTTCAGAAAATAATCCTGAAAATTTTTAGCGATTCTGCTGGCCATGGCCACTGCAATAGAAGCCAGCAACAACCAGAGAACCGCATCGTATGGCCTGGTGAAAAAATCAGCAGAACTGTAGGCTTCCGGATTGGCCGCATAACTACTGGCCAGGTTCACGATACGGCCAAATATGATCGGATCGAATAAAGAGAAACCGATATTCAGTGCCGCCAGTACCAATACCCATAACACCAGCCATTTAAATGGCCTCATGTAATTGAATAATATTTTCATAGTGTTGTATGCCCTTTTTTGCTTTCCAATGGCCCCATTACGTCTTCCTTCATTTGCACAAATTCGTCTATGCTCAAAGCATCCGACAGCAGAAAACTGCCTATGCGGGTACGGCACAAACTACTCAGGTGGGCGCCACAGCCCAATGCCTGCCCATAATCATGCGCCAGACTGCGGATATAAGTGCCCGTAGAACAAACCACCCTGAAATGCACCAGTGGTAATGCTATGGATGTAATATCAAATGAATGGATAGTGACGGTACGCGGGTCCAGTTTTACCTCCACCCCCTTACGCGCCAGTTCATATACCCGTTTCCCATCTTTTTTAATGGCAGAATGTGCAGGCGGTACCTGCTGAATAACGCCGCAAAATTGTTGGGTCGTTTCATGCAAAGTCGCTTCGGTTATAGTGCTGTAATCTTTTTCATTCTCCGGAAGCGATTCCAGGTCATAGGTAGGAGTGGTAGCGCCGATCGTAAAACTACCTGTATACTCCTTTTCCTGCGCCATGTATTCGTTGATCTTTTTGGTAAACTTGCCTGTGCACACGATGAGCAAACCGGTTGCAAGCGGGTCAAGGGTGCCGGCATGTCCCACTTTTTTAATGCGGATGGCCGAGCGTATTTTACGCACCACATCAAACGAGGTCCAGGTATATGGTTTATTAATCAGTAATACTTTCCCTTCCGCAAAAGGATTCGGTTGTTGGTTCGGCATAGCGCATTATTTAAAGCAGCGTCAGTTGAGCCTTACGGCCGGCAAACGATGTAATAGTCCATCTACCACTACCAGTTCATCGATAACGAACTGCCAGTACCTGTACAGCGGTGAGCCTGACAGGTATTCTTCTATTTCCGTTTTATTATCAGCAGAGATGGTGATCCATATGGTTTTAGACTCCATGGTAACCGCATACTGATCAATGATATCCTTATCGATCAGGGTATCTATGTACTTACGGTGTTCGGGAACGATAGACATAAAATCTTCGTCCATGGTAAAATGTATGGTAACCTGAAACTTTTTCATAAACACGTCTTTTACAATCTACAGCTTCCACTCCACGATGCTGTTGATCCATTCTTCACGAAAAGGCGCTACCACCTTTATATAATTATCCGTATAACCTTCCATCATACCGTTCTTATTGTGGCTTTCAAACAATACCTTACGGGATTGCCCCTGGTACTGTGCTGCAAAAACCTGCATTTTCCGGTAGGAAAGATTTCTCAGTATCTTATTGCGCTCTTGCCTTACCTGTACGGGCACCACCGGTTTGATGTCTAATGCCAGGGTGTTTGCCCTTTCCGAATAGGTGAATACGTGCAGATAGGCTATATCAAGTTCCGTTAAAAAATCGACTGTTTCCCTGAACTCCGTGTCGGTTTCGCCGGGAAATCCTACTATTACATCTACTCCTATACAGCAGTCGGGTATCAACGAGCGGATATGGGCTACCCGATCTGCATACAATTCTCTGCGATAGCGCCGGCGCATCAACCCTAGTATATGGTTGCTGCCGCTCTGCAGTGGTATGTGAAAGTGCGGCATAAACTTTCGGCTGCCGGCTACAAAGTCTATGATGTCATTTGTCAGCAGGTTGGGTTCTATGGACGAGATGCGAAAACGTTCGATGCCCTCCACCACGTCTAGTTGTTGTATCAGGTCGTAAAAGTTCTCTTCACGCCTACCCAATGCGTTTACCTTGCCGTTCAGTCCGAAATCGCCGAGGTTAATGCCCGTGAGCACAATTTCCTTAGCACCTGCAGCCGCCAGGTTACGGGCATTGTTTACTACATTTTCTATGGTATCGCTCCGGCTTTTGCCGCGCGCCATGGGTATGGTACAAAAGGAGCAGTTGTAATCGCAGCCATCCTGCACTTTCAGAAACGTGCGGGTACGGTCGCCGAGCGACCAGGAACTGGTAAATCCTTCTATTTCATCGATATCACAACTTGAAATCTTCGCGGAGTTGCCTTTTGTCAATTCCCGGAGATGGGCTGCAATGTTAAATTTTTCCGCCGCGCCCAATACCAGGTCTACTCCCTGGATGGTTGCTATCTCCCTGGGTTTCAACTGTGCGTAGCAGCCGGTAATCACCACCATGCTTTCCGGGGCTTTCCGCTGTATGCGGCGCACCAGTTGCCTGCATTCCTTGTCTGCATTTTCAGTAACAGAACAGGTGTTAATAACATATATATCTGCCACATCTTCAAAGCTTTTCTTTTCAAACCCTTCATTTTCCAGCATTCTGGACAAGGTGGAAGTTTCTGAAAAGTTCAGCTTGCATCCCAAGGTATGAAAAGCCACTGTTCTGTTTTCCGGCATAAGGCGCAAAGATAGTCTGAAATTGCGGATTAGGCGGAAGGGAAATGTTCGGCAGTTTTGTCAGCAGGTGCATGTTTAGCAGGTTCGGAGGAAAGCATATTCCCGGCTGTAGGTTCTTTAAATTGTAAGTATTCATCATAAGCATTTAAGTTAAATCTTCAATTGTTGCAGTAGGAGCGTTACGTTTTACGCTTTCAATGCCGTTATCTCTTCCAGCAGTAGAGGAATACATTTCACTCGTTCCTAAAACCTGATAGTTGTTAGCTACCTGATTAAAATATGGTTGCCCTGAAACTGAAGTCTTCTTATCTAAGTTTTTGTCAGCTACGCAAACCTTACTACTTGCTACACCGTCAAGACAGCCTTGCTTGCTTACATAAGTTTCACTTGTTATCAGTGTTTCTCCATTTGTCGCTTTTAATGTCCAGCGAAATTGACCATTACTGGTTCTTTTAATTTGGTACTTGCCCATTTTTAGAATATTTAAAAAGTTACGAATGCACCTATTTGCATCCGAATACAAAGTTACAAAATGCGTTAAAAAAAACAAATTTGTAAACCAAATATGTAAACCAGTTGATTTTTAGAATATTTATGTCATAATGTCCTATATTTCTATATTTAGCTTGTATGAAATTTTGTCATAGTTACAATTTTGTGTTACAAAATGTCAGTTTAATATTTCTTTTGTCAACTAAAAGAATTACCTTTGCGGTACAAATACAGAATAACAATGGAAACAAAAGCAATATTTGCGGAAAGATTTAAGTCAGCCCGTCTTATGAATGGTTTCTCATTGCAGGATTTGGCTGATGCATTGGGTGGTACTTTATCACGCCAGGCTTTGCATCGTTACGAAAAAGGAGAAGTTATTCCTGATGCAGAAAAAATCAATATGCTTAGCAAAGCTCTTAATATTAGCCCTGATTATTTTTTCAGAACTACTAAAGTTGAATTTAGTGATATTGAATACAGAAAGCTGAGCAGAATGCCACAAAAGGATGTCGCAATCATCAATGAAACTACCAAAGAATATCTTTCACGCTATTTAGAATTAGAAGAAATCATTGGGCTTCCTCATAGTTTTGATAACCCATTAAAAGATTTTGGAAAGGTTACCACTTATGAGCAGGTAAATAAAGCCGCTGAACTATTAAGAAAGGAATGGTCATTAGGTACTGGTCCAATATTTAACATCGTTGAACTTTTAGAAGACAAGAACATCAAAGTTGTAAAGCTAAATGTTGATGAAGATTTTGATGGTTTGCAAACTTTTGTAAATGGCTATATTCCTGTAGTAGCATACAACGAGAGAAAAGCGAACAAGCCCGATAGAATACGTTTTACTTTGCTTCACGAGTTAGCTCATTTACTTTTAGTATTGGGCGATGTAACCGAAAAACAAAAGGAAACTTTATGCCATCAATTTGCAGGGGCAATGTTACTTCCCGAAGAAACTATTAAAGCAGAATTAGGTAATCACCGTACTAAGCTGTCAACTTTGGAATTGGGGAATATCAAAAAACAATACGGTATCTCAATGCAAGCAATTGTAATGAGAGCAAATGTTTGCGGTATTATCAATGACAATTATACTAAACAGTTCTTCTTTTTAATTAGACAACAAAATTGGAAAGTAGATGAACCTGTAGAATATCAAGGAATTGAAGAAAGCAATCGCTTTGAGCAATTATTATTTAGAGCGTTGATTGAAGACCAAATTTCAATGTCTAAAGCGGCTTCATTATCTAATCAATCTTTGGCTGAATTTAAAAAACAGCATCAACCGATGTTTTAATACTAATTCTCCAAATGCCAAATACTTCTCAGAATAATGAAACTAAAAATAGCTGTTACAGACGCTTGTATTTTCATAGACCTTTATGATTTAGGTCTTGTCAATGCGTTTTTTCAGCTTGAAATAGATACACATACTACGAATTCTGTTTATTTTGAATTATATTCTGAGCAACAACAAATTTTAAAAGCCTATCAATCCGTTGATAGGCTTATTGTTCATAATCTTAAAGAAGAAGATTTTCTTCAAATCCAGTCCGAACCTTATCCAAAATCTTTATCTGAAACTGATAAATCTGTCCTACACGTAGCCAATAAACTAAATGCTTGTGTTTTGAGTAGTGACAAAACAGTTCGTAATTGTGCCAAAAATAAAGACATCGAATATGACGGTATGATTTGGATATTTGATAAGCTTGTGGAAGCAAACATTCTATCAAAGAAACAAGCAGCTTCAAAACTTGAAGAACTTGTGGCAACTAATTTTATTTTTCAGAATAATAAACCTTTAGTTGCTGAGATTGAAAAGAGGTTAAAGATGTGGAAATAAAGTAAGCTATTCTTACCCTAAGACATTATAACTGTCTGCGATTATCATACCCGTTCGAGTCGTTTTGCAGGAAATCAACGCAACTAATAAAAGTCCAACTGTTATGTTTGTTATTTGTCTGTTCATTTTTTATTTGTTGCCGTCTTTCTACGCTCACCGCTAACGGAGTGCTTTCCGGAGTTTGAGCAGTTGGACGAGCAGCGGTTCCAGCAGGTCTAGCTGCAGCATATTGGCACCGTCGCTTTTGGCCTCCGCGGGGTGGGGATGCGTTTCAATAAAAAGTCCGTCTGCACCGGCTGCCACGGCTGCTTTTGCAATGGTACCAATCAGTTGCGGATTACCGCCCGTTACCCCGGCCGACTGGTTGGGTTGCTGCAACGAATGCGTACAATCCATCACCACCGGCACGCCATGCTCCTGCATCCAGGGAATGTTGCGATAATCTACCACCAGGTCCTGGTAGCCAAAAGTAGTCCCCCTTTCGGTGAGTATGATTTTATGGTTACCTGCTTTACGAATTTTTTCTACGGCAAACTTCATAGCAGGACCGCTTACAAACTGCCCCTTTTTCACATTCACAATTTTGCCGGTTTCGGCAGCCGCCACGAGCAGGTCGGTCTGACGACAGAGAAAGGCAGGTATTTGCAGGATATCAATATAGTCGGCAGCGGGAGCCGCTTCGTCGTGTGCATGAATATCCGAAGTCACCGGCAGCCCGAAAGTTTGGCCCGTTTTCTTCAACAGCGCCATCGCCTGGTCGTCACCAATGCCCGTAAAAGAACCGGCGCTGGTGCGGTTGGCCTTACGATACGAAGCTTTAAAAACATACGGAATACCGAGATTGCGGCAAATGCCGCCCACCCTTTCGGCCACTTCCTTCAGCAGCGCCTCAGTTTCTACTACACAGGGTCCGGCAATGAGAAAAAAATTCCGTTCATCGTATTCCTGACCGGAGAATATATCTTTTAAAAAAGGTTCCATACGAATGTTATTTTGATCGTGTAACTAATTTAGTTCCGATTGTGCTCGCTCGTAGTCTTCGGGAATACCGATATCTATGAAAAACCCCGGCTCCACACCGGCATAAAACTTTTTTTCCGGAAAATATTTTTCGAGGTAATCTTTCTCGAATGAAAACCTGCCCGGCATGCCACGTTGTAAAAAAGCGGGTGTATGCAGTATATAAGCACCACCATTGATATAGCCCGTGCTATACGGCTGTTTTTCTTTGAACCCCGTTACCAGTCCGGTATCTGGGTCTGTTTCCACCACGCCGTACCGGTCAAAATCTTTCATTTCTTTCAGCGCCAGGGTACATTCGGCCTGCTGCTCCGCATGCAGGGCTGCCAGACGATGTAAATCGAACCGGAAAAGAGTATCGCCGTTGGTAACGCATACCTGCTCTCCCTTTACTACCGAACAGGCTTGCAATACAGCACCGCCGGTTCCCAGCGGTTCCGGCTCCACCAGCACTGTATACATATCAGGCGGCAATTCACTATCCAGGAAAACGGTAAAGGCATCGCTTTTATAGCCCAGCGCAAATACAAAATGCCGGATTCCCTGTTCTTTCAAATAGGCGATCACGTAGCTCACAAAAGGTATTCCGCGCACGGGGGCCATGCATTTGGGCAGCTCAGGTACCGCACTCCTCAAACGGGTGCCTAATCCACCGGCCAGTATAATCGCTTCTGTCGGCCTGGATATCATCATCTTGCAGGATTGAAATAACCGGCTTCCACCAGTTGACAAATAATATGCCCCAGCAACATATGCGCCTCCTGTATGCGGGGAGTATCGGAAGAGGGCACGTTAAACAGGTAGTCACTCACTGATTGCAATGCTCCGCCGGAAGCACCGGTAAAGCCTACTGTAACCATGCCATTCGCTTTCGCCTGTTCAAATGCCAATACTATATTCCGGGAGTTGCCGGAGGTAGACAACCCGATGAGAACATCTCCCTTATTGCCCAGTCCTTTTATAATGCGTGCGTAAATCACATCGTAACTGTAGTCATTAGCAACGGCAGTCAGGTACGATGTGTTGCAATGCAGCGCTTCTGCGGGCAATGCATCTCTATCGATATAAAATCTGCCGCTGAATTCCGCCGCCAGATGCTGCGCATCTGCCGCGCTGCCGCCATTTCCGCAAAACAGCACTTTATTACCGTTCCTGAATGCCTCTGTAATGATGCCCGTTACGGTGGCCGTAAGCTGTAACAGTCGCTCGTCTTGCAACACCTGCTGCTTGACTCCTATAGATGCCGCTATCAATTCTTTTATCTGTTGCACCACTATTATTTTATTTTTGTTATACTATCAAAACCCTGAAAGTTGTAGGATAATCAGAACATTCAATGGCAATCGTATAAAGTCTGAAAAACAGTAAAAAATCTTACCATCTTACTATCTTACCATTTTCCCCTCTTACCCTCTCCCAATCAAACCGACCATGTCGTCAACCCGCTTTTTGTAAAATTATATTGCTTCACTTCACCACCAAATTTTCCCAGGGCTTCTATCACTTTGTAACGACTGTTTCCAGGGCAGTAAAACGTCATAAAACCACCACCACCGGCACCGGAAATTTTGCCACCCGTAGCACCCGCTTTTTTCGCAGCGTTGTATATGTCTTCCATGAGCGGATTGGAAATATTGTCTGCTATTTTTCTTTTTTGCCGGAAGCCGAAGTCCAGTATCTCCCCTATCTCGTGCAAACGACCCAGCAACAACGCCTCCTTCATTCGCCTGCTCTGTTCTTTCAACTGGTGGGTAGCCTCCAGGGATGATTCGTTTTTCTGTTGCACATTCTTTTGCTGCTCCCGGATAATAGCAGCCGATTCGCGGCTGGTGGCCGTAAAAAACAACAACAGGTTATTCTCCAGTTCATGCAGGTATCCGGACTTAACACGCAGCGGATTCACGATTACCTTATCGTTTTCATAAAATTCCATGTAATTCACCCCGCCGAAAGTAGCCGCATACTGGTCCTGCCGACCTCCCGCTAACTGCAGGTCTTGTCTTTCTATTTCATAGGCATAATGGGCAATATCGTACTCTCCCAATGGCAGCTTCAACCATTCAGCGAAAGCCCCTATGATCGCTACTACCAGGGTAGATGAAGTACCCAGGCCCGACCCGGCAGGGGCATCCACAAAAGTCGACAAACGAAAACCGCCGGCAGGCAATCCATAATCTTTCCGTATTCGGTTATATACCCCCTTCAGCAGGTCCAGTTGTCCGTCAATCGGCAGGCTGTCCGCTTTTGGATACCTGATGTGCTGGTTCCTATCCGCTGCATGCAGTTCAATGGTATCGCCTTCTATGCATTCTATGTTGGCATACGCAGACAGCGAAATGGTGGCATTCAGAATAGCACCACCATATAGATCACAATAGGGGCTCACATCGGTTCCCCCGCCCGCCAGGCCAATCCGGAGCGGCGCCTTGCTTCTGTATATCATTTGCTTGTTATACATGATTAGCAGGCAAAGGTATAAGTATTTAAATTATCCTGCTTTGATGCCAGATAATCAAAACGAATCCGATTTAAAAATAATATACTACACATGGATAAGAAGTTTTAAAAATATCAATACCCTCACCCTGCAATAACAATATGATATTTTCCATTGTTTAACAGGTATTATTCACCTATTGACAAAACTTACTAATCAGTTTTTTGTACCTTCGGCGGGATGAGAAAGATAGAAAAGATCAAGGCTGGTTTCAGGCTTTGTACAATACTTGTATTGTATATTCTGTTCTTTGTCACCCAATTGGTATCTGTCAATGAACGCACACAGCATGCCAGTGTATTTATTTACTCCCCTGCATTTCACTTTTTACCTGCCGCTCCTGCCGACGATACCCTGCAAGCAGACGAAATAGACCAAACAGACGAGGAGGATACAGGCATCAGGGTAAATAAACGATTCAGCAATAAGGCATCTATCACACTGTCCTCTTTTTCCATACTGCCGGCTCCTTTAAAAAGGGACAATGATTTCCGCGAGGTGGTAGTATCGCTTAATTTCTTTCGTATTATCCCGAACAAACTGTTGCGGGGTCCTCCCACGGCCTAATGAGCCCTTACCTGATTCTTCTTTTATTCGGTTGCAAGCAATCAACCATTTGTATTCGTTAACCCCTAATCTTTTTGAAGTGAAATTCAAATGCCCGGCATTTGCCTGCGCCCTGTTATTTACAGTTGTTTTGAAGGCTCAACAGTCGGTACCCTTATCTTCGGTGCTGGAACGACTGCAACAACGGGCGCCTCAGCTAATCACCGACTCTGCCGCTATCCATATTTTTGAACAAAAGGTAGTAGCCGCCCGCTACAACTGGTGGCCCAGCCTTCAGATAAACCTGCAAGGCAACCTGGGCACCAATAACAATCTGCCGGGTGGTTTTTTCAGCAACGGACTTGTACCCTCCAACTCCAGGGTACGGGAATCGGGTAGCAACAGAACCATTCTTACAGACCTGGGCGTAACCAGTTTTGATTGGGAAGTATACAATTTCGGCGCTTATGCCGCCCGCAATAAAGTGGCCATAGCTGACCTGCAGGTACAACGAAAGCATTACCAGCACGCGCGCTATCAATTGCAGCAAGCGGGTATAGACGGATACCTGAAGCTGATATTACTGAGTGAGATAATAGGCATACAGGATCAGAATATCCTGCGGAGTCAGGAAATAAAAAAAACCATTCAGGCCCTGGCCATCAGCGGTATCAAAGCAGGCGTTGATACCAGTATAGCAGCGGCCGAACTATCCAACGCAAAACTGCTGCGCCTGGATCTGGTGAAACAATACCGGCAACTGCAACTACAGCTCGCTTACCTCACGGGGCTGCCCGATGAATCGGTGGTTGCAGACAGCCTGCTTGAAAACAAGATCATCGCCCGCTACATCGCTTTTCTGGACGAACAAAACGGTGCGGATGAACACCCGCTGCTGAAATACTTCGACGCGCTCAAAAACAATAGCGTTGAAAAGGAAAAACAACTTCGCAAAGATTATAACCCCCGGGTATCGCTACAAGCTTCTGTATGGGGGCGGGGGTCGAGTTTGAGTGCGCAAGACAAATACCGCCCGCTGTATACAGGCGTAGGATTTGAAAGAATGAACTACCTCGTAGGCATAGGTATTACCTATAATATTTTGGATTACAAAAGGAAACGCCTGCAACTCGATATCCAGCAGGCCAACACCCGGTATGCTGAGAAAAAACTGGAAGAACAAACCGCGCTGCTCAAAAACGAAAGAAAGATGAATATGGTAGAACTGACCACAGCGTATCATCGTCTGCAGGAAATACCGCGTCAACTGGAAGCCGCCACTGCTGCCTACCGTCAAAAGCTGGCGCTGTATAAAAACGGACTCACAGACATTGTAGAATTGAACCTTGCCCTGCATATGCTGTACCGTGCAGAAACAGAGTATGCACAGGCAAAATTTAACTTCAGCAAAGCGGTATTTGAACAGGCCATGCTGGAAAATCAGTTGCCTGCCCTATTACAAACCCTAAAATAACCACATGTCATTAATCACTGCCGCGTTAAAAAAGCCCATCGCCACGGTGGTCATCATTTTCAGTGTGATGCTGTTTTCAGTGATCACCGCAGTAAAAATGCCGATCGATATTTTCCCCCGGCTCAATATGCCCACCGTATACGTGATTGAATCTTATGGAGGAATGTCGGCCCAGCAAATGGAAGGTTTTTTTGCTACCCGCCTGCAGGATCAGTTTTTGTATGTAAACGGCATCCGCAATATTTCTTCTAAAAGCATCCAGGGGATGACAATGATCAAACTGGAGTTTTATGAAGGAACCGATATGGCGGAAGCTATGGCACAGATCGGCACACAGGTAACCCGGTCTATGCGATTCTTCCCCCCCGGTGCCCTTCCGCCGCAGGTGGTTCGATTTGATGCCTCTTCGCTTCCGGTGGGGCAGCTCGTGCTTTCTGCGCAGGACAAAACGCTGAAAGAAATCTATGACCTGGCTTCCACCCGCGTACGCCCCATGTTCTCATCTGTAGCCGGACTATCAGCGCCGCCACCTATGGGCGCCAATTCAAGGGCCATAACCGTGAACGTAGACCCCAATAAACTCAGAAGCTATAACCTCACGGCCGACGAGGTAGTGAACGCACTCGCAAAGTTCAACGTAATGTCTCCTTCGGGCAATATCCGGCTGGACAATACCACCTACCTGACCACCATCAATACACTGGTAAAACAAATTGAAGAACTGTCAGACATTCCCGTGGTTACCAAAAACGGCGTGCCGGTACTGGTAAAAGATATTGCGCGGGTGGCTGATGCCACCGATATAACGGTAGACTACGCTTTGGTTAACGGAAAGCGGTCGGTGTATATCCCTATTGTGAAAACAGCAGATGCTTCCACCTGGGATGTGGTGCAAAACCTGAAATCCAGGTTGCCGGAAATCCGCGACCTGCTGCCGGAAGATGTACACATCAGCCTGGAATTTGACCAAAGCGTATTCGTGGTGAATGCGGTCAACAGCCTGGCAACCGAAGGGGTGCTGGGGGCACTGCTCACCGGACTGATGGTATTGCTGTTTCTCCGCGACTGGCGCAGCAGCATCATTGTTGTTGTGACCATTCCTGTTTCAATCATCATAGGCCTGCTGATGCTGGACCTCAATGGCCAGACCATCAACATTATGACCCTGAGCGGACTGGCGCTGGCCATTGGCATTCTGGTAGATATGGCTACCGTAACGATTGAAAACATCCACCAGCACCTGGAAATGGGCAAAAACAAGCGGCAGGCAATACTCGATGCCTGCAGCGAGATCACTTTCCCGTTACTGCTTATCCTGTTTTGTATACTGGCAGTTTTTGCGCCCGCTTTTATGATGAGTGGCGTACCCAAAGCCATGTTCCTGCCGCTGTCGCTTTCCATAGGGTTTACGATGATCGTAGCTTTTGTGATCGCACAAACCCTGGTGCCCATTTTATCGAACTGGCTGATAAAAGCAGAAAAATACGGTGCACACCAGCAGCCCGATAAAAAAGGCGCTTTTGACAATATCAGAGACCGATACCTCGGATGGGTGCAAAAGCTGATGACATTCCGGAAACCACTGGTAATAAGCTATGGCATACTTACCATAGGGCTGGTGGCAGGCGGATTTTATTTTATCGGAAAAGACATGATGCCCCGGATCAACAACGGCCAGTTTCAACTGCGGATCAAAGACATCGACGGAACCAGGCTCGAAAGAACAGAAGAAAAAGTACGCCGCGTGCTGCAAATCATAGACACCACCGTCGATCACAACGTAGCCATCAGTTCTGCCTATGTAGGACTCATCCCCAGCAGCTATGGCACCAGCAACCTCTACGTTTTCAATACCGGCACCCACGAAGCCATCCTGCAGGTAAACCTGTCGCGGGAATACAAAGTCAATATGGACGAACTAAAGGAAACGCTCAGACGGAATATCCAATACAGCATGCCGGAACTTCGGTTGAGTTTTGAACCGATAGACATGACCGAAAAGATCATGAGCCTAGGCGCTGCCACTCCGGTGGAAGTGCGGGTAGCCGGGAAAGATATGGAAGAAATAGAAAGCCATGCTTACAAGGTGCTGGAAAAAATGAAAGAGATTCCGTTTCTGCGCGATGTGCAGATAGCACAACCGCTCCGGTTTCCGGTGGTGAACATCACCCTCGACCGGCTGAAGGTAGCACAGTTCGGACTCACGGTACAGGAAATAGCCCGATCGGTAACTGCCAGCACATCTTCCAGCCGCTTTACGGAAAGAAACCAGTGGCTCGATGAAAGCAAATCCTATACTTACCAGATACAGGTACAGATACCGGAATATGTGATGAACAACATGGATGAGCTGCGCGAGATACCCCTGGTGAAAGGGCAGAGCAGCCCGGTGCTGGGAGATATTGCCAGCTTTAATACCCAATATGTTCCGGGCCAGTACGACCGGGTGGGCCCCAGGCGTGTACTGACCATCAGCGCCAATATCCATCAGACAGATCTTGGAACAGCTACCGCCGCCGTACAGGCGAAGCTGGATGAAATAGAAGACACACCCAGGGGCGTGCTGGTAGACATGGGTGGTATGAGCCAGTTGCTGAAAGAGACCTTTACCAGCCTCGAAACCGGGCTTTTGTTTGCCATCGTGGTGATCTTTTTGCTGCTGGCGGCCAATTACCAGTCCTTCACGTTGTCGTTTACTGTTTTATCAGCCGTTCCCGCCGTATTGCTGGGCTCGTTGAGTTTGCTGCTGTTAACGGGTTCCACGCTCAACCTGCAATCCTATATGGGTATGATCATGTCTACCGGGGTATCGGTTGCCAATGCCATATTGATTGTGACCAATGCCGAAAAACTACGCCTCCGGCATGGTGATGCGCGGCGCGCTGCCATAGAAAGTGCCGGACTAAGGATGCGCCCGATATTAATGACCAGTATAGCCATGATATCCGGCATGACACCAATGGCGCTGGGCCTGGGCGATGCGGGCGAACAATCCGCTCCGCTTGGCAGAGCCGTAATAGGCGGACTGGCTGCCTCCACCCTTGCCGCTTTATTGGTATTACCACAGGTTTTTGCCTGGGTACAGCAAAAAGCCTCCCGGAAATCATCTTCGCTGTTACCCAATATAAATCAAGACACTTCACTATAAAAAATCAGATTATGTTGTACTGTAAATACATCGTGTACGCCACTTACCTCCTGCTGATTGCGGCCTGTCAACAGCGTGAACAACCGGTAGATATGACGGGCTCCGGACAGACGCTCAGTAACCAAAGCAAATACGAGATCGGAAAAATTGTGGAACAACCGCTTGCGAGTTATGTAAAGCTACCCGGGCAGTTGCGCCCTTTTGAAGAAGTAAACATCTACGCAAAAGTAAACGGTTTTGTAAAATCAATGCACGTGGATCGCGGCAGTGTGGTAAGGCGTAATCAGGTACTCATGGAACTGGAAGCACCCGAACTTGAATCACAGGTACAGGTAGCGATGTCGAAATTTACCCATGCCCAGGAAAATGCAGCAGCCAGCCGCGACAAATACCGCAGGCTGCTGGAAGCGTCCAAAGAGGCAGGTGCTGTGGCACCCCTGGAGCTTGACAACGCTCTTTCTAAAATGAAAGCCGACGAAGCAGTGGTGATGTCGGAGAAGTCGAACCTGGAAGCCATGACCAACATCAAGGGATACCTGAAAGTAGTGGCGCCTTTCGACGGTGTTATCATTCAGCGAAACGTGTCGGCCGGGGCCCTGGTAGGTCCCGGCAGCAAGGCCGACCTCCCGCTGCTCGTTTTACAGCACCTGCAACAACTGCGCCTGGAAGTGTTTATACCCGAAGCATACGTGGATAAAGTGGATTTGAAACGGTCGGTAAAATTCACCTACAATGCCATGCCGGGGAAGGAACACACTGCGCGTATCAGCCGTTCGGCCAACGCCCTGAGCAGCCTGCGGTCTGAAGCCATAGAAATAGACATCAACAACAGCGACCAGGCCCTCAAACCGGGTATGTACGCCGAAGTCAACATCCCCCTGCTGTCCAGCACCAGTTCGCTGCTGGTGCCCAATCATGCCATTGTACGATCTACCGAAAGACAATATGTGATCAAGATCGAAGACGGCAAAGCTGTTTTCCGGGACATACAGGTAGGATTAACCACCAATGATTTTACAGAAATTTTCGGTGATCTGCACAACGGGGATGAGATCATACTGCATGCCTCCGATGAAATCAGGGAAGGTACCACGGTGAAATAAAACAGAAGCTGATGTAAACGCCATGCCGGGATATATCGTAGCTGCTCATAAGACGTTCAACTAGTCTTCCCCCGTCAGCACCTGCATTTCAGGAGGCTGTCGGGAGCTAAGCTTACAGAACCCGGCGCGGCGAATCGCCTGGCACTACGAACAAGTAACTGATGCAGGCGCGGGTGTTGCTTGAACTATAGCAGTTCCTGCAAACTTTTGCGGTAAACGCCTGCGTGCGGAAGGCACCCCCGGCGATCTACATTTCGGCAACCATTCTCACCGCTTTTTATACCGGATCTCCACTTCGCTGATGCCGTCGTTGAGCATACCAAGCCTGCGGGCTGCTTTTTTGCTCAGGTCTATGATCCTTCCTTTCACAAAAGGACCGCGGTCGTTGATGCGGACTTTGACAGTACGTCCGTTTTTCAGGTTTTTTACGCGCACCCTGGTACCGAATGGCAGTGTTTTATGTGCTGCCGTCATTTTTTGTTGCCGGAATATCTCGCCGCTGGCTGTTTTGCGCCCTTTGAACTTATCTGCATAATACGAAGCAATGCCCTTTTCGGATAAACGGGGGCTACAGGACGAAAACAACCATACTGCAAGACTTACAATGATAAAAGGATATTTCATCTTCATGGATAATGTACAAAGATACCGTTATGTTTACAGGCTGCAAAGATGCCTATCTTTGCCGTTGAACGAGTTGCAATATGCGTAAAGTATTCATGCTGTCATTGCTTATTGGTTATTTGGCTGGCTGCCGGCAACCTGGCAATACAGTCTCCATTACACCGGAAGGCATACACGGCGATCATAAGCCTGCGGCCGATACCGAAGCTTATATAGCAGCGCTGGAAGCAGCAACCATCGCCGAAGATACCCTAAAAGGCAGTCCTATGCGGATTGCCATGGGTGATATTGGCCCATCGCATCTCCATATCGCCTATAGTTCACCCGGCGTAAAAGAAAGGGTTATCTGGGGCGGTTTGGTAGCCTATGATAAAGTGTGGGTTACCGGCGCGCACAAGGCCACCTGCATTATCTTCACGGAGCCGATCCTGTTTGCGGGCAGGCAGGTACCCACCGGCGCCTATGCCCTCTTTACCATTCCAAAACAAACCGGTGCATGGACGGTGATTCTCAACAAAAACTATGATCAGCATCTCGCTGACGATTACGATGAGAACGAAGACGTACTCCGTACCGACATTACGCCCTCGGAACTGGAAAAACCGGTACAGCGGCTGACCTATACCGTTACCAATGAAACCACCGACAGCGGCGCGCTACTGATTCAATGGGAGCACAAACAACTTCGGATTCCGCTACAGGCTCCCTGATGGCTGGCACACACCGGAATGGCGCATACCTGACGCCAAACATCAGCCGCCGGTTTGGCGGACGCTAAGCCAACCGGGTAAATCCGTGCTGAAAGCCGGTAGGTTGCTGCCCTTCCATAGCGCCGTTTTCAATCAATTGGGTGAGCAGGCTGAGTACTTCTTCGAATCGTTCGGCAAAAACATCCAGTACCGGCTGCGGATGTGCATGCATCAGGTAGAAGATTCCCGACACCAAAAAACCAGCTTTCAGCATATGGTTGATGTAAAACGATTTGGAAGCTGCTGCGTATGGGCTGGTGAACGTAAAAGTGGGTGAGGCCGGCATACCCCCTACCATCATTCCCGTAACGGGGTATCTGGCAGCAATGGTGCGAAGCTGCTGCTGAAACGCTGCTCCCTTCTCCCAAACCGCATCAGACACCTTTTCTTTTTCCATTTTGTCCAGCACCGCCAGGGCAGCAGCGGTACCAATGCCATCTGTCCAGTAACTGGAGGAAATGAAGCTTTCTTCTGCAGCTTCCATTATTTCTTCACGCCCCAGCACCGCTGCAAAAGGAATACCGTTGCCCATTGCCTTAGCATACACCACGATATCGGGCATGATATCCAAGCGAGCCAGGGCCCCGGGGTAACCATATCGAAGTCCGCTGGTAATCTCGTCTATTATCAACACAGCATTCAATTGCGAACACCGGCTTCTTATCGTTTGCAGAAAACCATGATCCGGGTACTGCGACCGCATTGGCTCCATCACCACCACGCCTATATTATCCCCTAATTTCGCTACCGCATTTTCAAAAGAGGCAAGATCATTGTATCGAAACGGAACCGAGGTACCGGTGAGTTCACGGGGCACTCCCCTGGGCTGCAGCCCCGGCAGCAAATGCCCATCCAATGCATTGCTTTCTCCCAGATTAGCGGCCAGGTACCAGTCGTGCCAACCATGGTAGCCACAAAATGCCACGCCCGATTTACCCGAAGCTGCTCTCGCTATACGTACAGCCATGGTCATTGCTTCGCCGCCGGTACGGGCATACCGCAATTTTCCGGCCCAGGGATGCAAATGCAGTAATCGCTCCGCAAGGAGGGTTTCATCCGGATTCACCAGGGAAGCATAGGAGCCCAGCGCCAGTCTTCGTGTAACCGCTGCTGTGACATCCCTGTCGGCATATCCCAGCAATACGGCCCCTATACCACCCGCAGCATCTGTATACTTCTTTCCGTTCACATCCCACACCTCACAACCGGCGCTTCTGGAGAAAAAGGTGGGCCATTGTTGGGTAAACTGTTCCTGCCGCTTAGACAGCAGACCCGTTCCGCCTGCAATCACCTTCCGCGCCTGCTGCCAGGCCGTGCCGGCATCTGCTACAGGTTGCTGACCAGCCTCCGGGAGATGATGACGCAACACCCGCAACGCATTATGTAAAAAAATTTTTTCTACGTCGCTCTGGTTCAGCCCCATATCTTCACAGCTCTCTTTCAATGCCAGCAACGATTCGATGCCGACCAGGGTCATGCCTGCCTCGGTAGGCGCTTTGTATTGGGGCGCTATCAGTTCGGGATGCAGCCAGAAAAATCCACTGCCTGTAGTAATGCACCGCCCGCGCATTTCACTCACCCCGAAATCAGATCCCCATACAATCCGCTCCGGTCCCAATGCTTTGATGGCCGCTGTAAAAGCTTCCGTTTCTGCAATGGCAGAGGTGTCTACTACCAGATTGTCTATATCGGAAATGGCATACAAGCCGTTGCGGGCATTCCGGTAGTTAAAACTGCGTCCTATATGTGCCAGTATCAGTTGTACATTGGGATATGTGCTGCACAACCTCCTCACCTCGCGTTGGTTTTCTTTGTCTTCCATGGCCGCGTCTTTAACGATGTGTAGCATTAACACTCCCTTCACTTCGTGTAAAATTTCCCACATCCATTCCGGCGCATATTCTGTAAGTGCTGCCTGCATGGTATCTGGTCTACCGGCATAACAATGGTAGACTTTGATGCCGCAAAACGTCCCTTTTCTAAGCGCTTCTGCTACGGCAACGTGGTCATCATCAGGCGATACCACCATTAATGACCGGCTATAGGCTGTGCCATGCGCCTGCACTTCATCCTGTACCCATTGGTTCATAGCCGATCGATCGGCCGTTTTACGGGGTAAGCCAAAATACAATCCGGCCAGTTCCGTAGCAGGCATGTATCGTTGCAAATAATGACGGTGCTCGCGGCAGCCGAGTTGAGATATGCCATCCAGGAACGCCCATTCTCCCTTTGGAAAATGCGCGGAGTGATAGGGGTGTACATGGATATCGTATACCTTTTCTGGTATAAAATCTCTGAGTTTTTCTGCCAGCAGCACATCAGTATCGTTCAACGAAGTCTGAAAAAGCATAGATTCTTATTTGGTTTGGTTATATCCGGGACCAAGTCCCGAAAGAACATAGGACTATGCGAAGTCAGAGACTTCGTATAGCCGATAAAAGACTAAGAGCTTAACGTTGTCTCCTGCACCTATGTTTACCGTTCGGTTATTTTTAAAATGGCATAAGCAGCAGAAGCCTGTACGTCGGCATCGTCGGCTTCCACACCTATGGGGTCTTCCGTATGCATCCAGCGCACCAGCAGTGGCAGATCTGCCTCAGTGCCTTTCTCTGCGAGGGCATTGGCTATCTCTATGCGAACGGATTTTGTTTTTTCACCGGCGTGCGACAGCAGGGTTTGCCAAACGCGTTGGTATTTTTCAGACGCTGCTGTAGCTGCATCTGCCGAGATCACCAGGGTTGCGAGGAAATTTATTTTTCCGTCAGATCCGTCCGGAAGCGCCAGCACCTGGTCTGCCAACCCATGCCAGTCTGCCGGCTCAATACCGTTGATGTATCGCAATACATAGGCTGCTATTTTCCTTAGGGTCATATCTTCGTTCGGATCACTGAGATGGCGCAGGAAAAATTGTTGTGCCTGTTGCAGCGTATTTTCGTTTTCCCAGGCCATCGCCCAATGCGTATATCCACTGAGAGCAACAATTGGACTGTTTAGCGCTGCTTCCGAAATTACAGGGTTTGCCCTATAAGGCGAGTACTTCAGTTTACCAAGCGTTTCTGCTGCATGTATACGGTCTGTACCGGCGGTATCCAGAAAGGCTTGCTCAATTTTTTTCAGATAGTCTGTACGTCCGGTATCAGCCGATAATTGTGCCAGCACCCGCCAGATGCCAATTCTATAGGGAGAATTATTTTCGTGTTGTTCTACTTCTTTCAGATATACTTCCTTCACTCCTTCTACATTACCCGTCCAGGTCAAAAATTCGGCGGCATGTACCTTCACCCATTCTTCCTGTTCCGCTAATACGCGGCGCAATGTATCAATCGCATCTCTCGTCAATTCATCTTTCATTATTTGACTATCTTTTGTTGCAGTATTACAGGCTGAAAACAGCAAAGCGGTTATTGCCCATGCCAGCAGGTTTTGTTTCATCTGTTACGATTGTAGAAGAATGCTATGGTTGCCAAATATAGCATCGAAATCCTGTGCCGGTTGCTACTATTCTGCTTAATTATGATATTTTCTTTTGCCGACAGAAATAACAAAGGGTTGCCATCCCGGCTCAACTCTTCCAGGAAATCGTCTGGCAGCAGGCAATGGCTGTTTGAATCTCCTGTCGGTACTAGCGGATCAGCTTTTGCGTTTTCAATACCGATACCCAGGCCCGGTAGCCTTCCAACGTCAGATGCACGCCATCCCATGTACAGGCGGTTTTAAGTCGTCCCTGCGCATCTGCCATCACACTATAAACATCCACATATCCCAACCCCTCTTCGCTCGTCCATGTTCGGAGGAAATCATTGATTGCAGGAATTTCGTCTGCACGCTTGTAGTGATTGTTCAATTTTCCAACGCTTTCGTTGACGGGTAATATTGACTGGAAGTATATCTTTGTTCGGGGCGATGCGGAACGGATGAGCGCTGCCATTCGCTTGTAATTGCCGATGATCACTTCTTTCGGAATGCCCCTTGCCAGATCGTTGATGCCAATCATGATGAATACTTTAGCCGGCTGACCATGTATGGTTTTAGAAAGTAATTCCAATAAACCGAACCCCGTATCGCCGGGTATTCCTCTGTTTTTATATTTGCCGCTTCCCAGTAATTCCGGCCAGTTGCCCCAAAAGGTTATACTGTTACCATAAAAAACGATGTCTTTTTTTTGAAGGGGAGCGGATGCGAAAAGTGCTGACTGTGCGGAGTAGATTTCCGGGCGATAGGTACTGTCCCACTGTGCCTGGATGACGGGTGCAAAACCTATCACAATCATAACACTGATGAATAAACGAACCATAGCTCGTTTGTGTTTAGTATGCAGGATCATGACTGAAGGATACGGATTTACTGTAATTGCTTTTTCATTTTCAATGTTTCTCCTGTGTCTTCCACCTCAAATATTTTCATCCGTTCGCTTCCTGCGGGACTATTCGGACCATGAAATGTAAGCATCAGCTTTCCGTCGAAAGTCCGGAACAACATACCATGCCCGCCATGTGCCTCGAACAGCAGGTCTGGCTGTTGCGCCCACGGGCCCCGGATTTTCCCTGTAACAGATTCCGCCACACCGATCGCATATTGTCCGTTTTTGAAACTGGACCATATCATCAATAGTTTACCGGCTTTCGTCCGGTATACAAAACAGCCGTCTGTAACATATGTAGTAGTTCCGTCTTTTTTCAGCGTGCCGGTAGACCAGTCAGCAACAGACGCATGAAACAGGGTAAGCGATTCGCCCACCGGGCGGGAAAGGTCGTGCTCCAGTTGTACCAGTTCCATGGTTCCGTCTTCTATCTGCACCCATTCGTGGCAGTATATCATATACGGAGTTCCGTCCTCTTCCCATAAAGTGCCATCCAGCGCCATTCTATCCATGGGGGTGTGTGGTTCTTTCTGTTCAAAAGCATGAAAGGGCCCCTCGGGATGATCTGCATAAAATACCTGCGTTCCCCGGTAGGTATACTTCGGAAAACCCTCGCGTTGCTTTTTCCACTCCATATTTGTATTCATGGTGGCAAACAGGTAGTATTTCCCCCTGTAATAGTGTACTTCCGGCGCCCATATGGTGCCGGTAATCCAATTGTCAGCAGGGGTGGTAAAAACAGTATAAGGCCCTTTCCAGGTTTGCAGGTCTTTACTTTTGTATGCCACTACCCCACTCGCCGGTTTCCCATCTTTATCAGTACCCATAGCCGTTTTGTAGAGATAATAGGTTTGGGTGGGCGCATAGGGCAAAATATAGGGGTCGCGTACATACAGGTCTTTACTATTTATCTCCGACAGTTTTTCCTGTGCTTTTACCGGCAGAACACCAGCTACAACGCTGATACATCCGATTATCCAAACGAGTTTATTTTTCATATTGCCTGCTGAGGATGTTTAGGTTAATGAGATACCAATGTAACGATTTTTATGTATCCTACGGCTGCTTCCCTGTGGGGAAACTCCGGCGCTACAAACAGAAAAAAAACCGGGGTAGTATACAAAACTTCGCATTGATGAGGATACCTCTCCCCCTTGTGGCAGATCGAGGTGACGTCCTAAGCTTTCCCCGCTTCGGCCGCCAGTTGTCGCTTGTATTTTTCCTTAGCCTCCGTATCTTCTTTAGCAGATGCTCCAAAATAGATCAGTCCCAATGCTTTTCTTGTTTTGTCTGACGTGGTATTGGGGCCTGCTCTGTGAATCGTTAAAGAATGGTGCACCAGTAAATCTCCGGCCTGTGCCGGAAACGACATTTCAGATTCCAGATCTTTTGTTGTGCCAAAGTCAGTGATGCCCTGAGAAAAGCCCAGCGTAGCCGTTCTGCCATGCGGACGCATGCCTTTCAGGTGAGAGCCGGGTATGTATTTCACGCAGCCGGTTTCTTCTGTCACTTCTTCCAGTGCCAGCCACATGGTTACCGCCTGCTGCGGTTGCAGCATAAAATAATATCCGTCCTGATGTGGCGGAGTAGGTTTACCAATTTTAGGCGGCTTATTAAAATACTCCACGGTTTTACACACCACTTTTTCCCCCAGCAGGTTCTCAGCCAGCAACGCATACCTGCTCTGTACGGCTAACCTGCTGAAATACGCATCGTATTTTTCAAGGTCCTGCATTTGTTTGAGTGTAGCAGTATCGTTTTTATCCTCATAGAAATAATGTCGCGTATCCATGAAGGGAAGTTGCTCTCTGATAAAACGTTCCAACTTCTCGTTTAACAACCGAACTTCCTCCCTTGAGATAAAACCGGGAATAAAAACATAGCCATCTCTGCGGAATACTTCTTTCAAACCTGAAAAATCCAATGCCGTCATGCTGTATTTTAATTGAATTTAAAAGAGTACAGGTCTGCATCTTTAAGATAGAACTTCAACCTGATTGTTTTTCCTTCCAGCGCAGAAACATCCTGTTTTCCATTCCATGATACGATTCTCTTGATCTCGTTGCCGATGATTTCATAGCTGTCACTTACAGTAAATCCTGGTATTGCCGTGCCTTTGGCATCGAGTATTGCTACTTTCACGTATCCGGCGGCGGAGGTGGCATAGTTGATCTCCAGTTCACTGCCTTTAAATACGAAGGGTTTGGTGGTGGCTGTACCTCCCTTAAAGTCTCCCCTCAGCGAAGCGAAACCATCCAGCCGCAGCGAGTAACGTTTGATATGTGCAGAAGGTTGCGCATAGCTTTCATTTACATATATAGACAACTCCGTGTTGCTGGTTTGCACTACATTCAATACAGGATAATTGGAGCGAGACACCCAGTTTTCCAATCCGATTGCCGGGCGTATAAAAGACTCCAAAAAAGTACGATCGTATATGTCGCCGCCCCTTGTGGTCATGAATATGGCATCGGAGCAATCCTTAAAATAAGCGGGATTTACATCGAGCGCTTTCGCCTGTTCATCGGTCAGCACCTGTCTTTTCGGCATAAACCGAGCGCCTATGGCAAGGTAAATATGTGGTGCCCTGAAATACGGACTGGTCTGGTTGGTGTACAGGTGATCCAACGGGGTATCACCGAAACGCATTGTCACGGGCGCCGTCCAGTTGACAAAATCTTTGGACGTTGTTCTGCTTACTGAGCGAAATCCTTTATACTGCGTAAATCCGCCATCACTCCATGTGCGAAAATAGCATACGTACTGTTTTTCACTCTCCGACCAGAACGCCACATTCTGCGAATCAAACACACCGGTTCTGAATACCGGCGCTTCCTGCATCTTTTTCCAGTGTACTCCATCGGCGGAAACAAAGGCGATCAGGCCGGATTTATCGGTGCCGCCCAATGCTTTGTATCGTTCAGACGCTTTGGCATTGGGATTAGCATCCAGGAAAGGACTAAAATTATGCGTAGCCGGTGCGGCTTTGGTTAACACCACGTTGTTGTTGCGCGTGCCGTTGATTTCATAAATACCCAGGTTGGGTTTCGTCCAGTGAATACCGTCAGCCGATTCTGCATAACAGGTCATTTCGCTGTCGTTACCATCGCCTTTTGCTTCTCTCACACCCCGATAATACATCCTGAATTGGGTACCATCTTTTATAATGGTACTGTAACCACTGAAATTCCCTTCCCACGGATGGTCAAATTTCAATACACTTCCTTCATTGCGCGGGGTGTGCAGTTGACGGCTGATGTTGTCCGTCTTTTCAATAAGATACTGATCCACAAAGAGCTCGCGGTTGCTACCGATGTGGATGGGTTGTTGTGCGTATAAAGAGCCCTGAATAATAATTACACACAAGAATGCCAATAGTATACTTTTTCGAATATTCATGATTTATCTTTTAATGATTTAATGTATTATGGTTGAATTTCAATAATAGTTCCTGCAATATGGCGTATACCGTTCGCTTTGTTAAAGTAATACACTACCAGCACCTTATTGTCTGACAATTCTACCGACCATGGATATCCGATATCGGTATTACCACCATCTTCTCTTAAAACGAATTCCTTTGATGTTTTCCAGTCGGTACACTCTGCATTTAAAATACGGGCTCGTATTCCAAAAGGTTTGTGCCTGTATCCATATACCAGCAAAACACGCCCGTCTGCAAGTTTCAATGGCATCAATGGATGCCCCTGAAAGCCCATCGGCTCCCAGGAAAATGTTTTTCCTCCGTCTTCAGAACGAGCTATCACCGCCTGATCATCGAAATTAGCAGTACGAAGAAAACCAACAATATCACCTTTGGGCGTTTCATATACAGAGGCCTCATTAAATGAAGCTTTGGCATCTTTTGCTACTTCACTTACGTACTCCCATGTAATACCTTTATCTTTTGAAGCAATAAGATAATTGGATGTTTTTTTAATACTATCATGAGCCGCTACTATCCATAAAATACGTCCGTCTCCGGCTTCGTACAATGCTCCACGATTGTATGCAGGCACTCTTTGTCCATACGCATTAAAATGCCGTTCGGGTCGTATGTGGGGTGGATAATAAGGCCCCTGCCATGTTCTTCCTTCATCTTCCGACCTTACCACATATCCTCCTAAAAAAATATATCCGCCGCTTTCAAAATAAGGTTGCTTTAAGTTAGATAGTCCATCCGGTCGAACCTGCTGCCAACCATAACTTGTACATAAAATGGTACCGTCTCTTAACCGAAGCAGACAGGGATCTTGTGACCCCCCAAAACTGTGCGCATAAATCAACTCCACGTCTTTTGTCCAGTTCTCCCCATCAGCAGACCGTACAGCTACCAGGTAACTGTTATGATCTACATGATTATTTCCCTTTTCTCCAAAGATTTTCCTGTCCGGCGCTCTTCTGAAAGCAGTAATGATTTTGTCATCTTTAAGCTTAACCACAGAGGGAAATGCCGCATAAAAAGCCGTATCATGGTAGACAACGACGTCTTTTACTTTTCTGATCTGCGAAAAAGCAGGACCAGTTGCAAATATCACTACTACAAAACACAGCCAAATCATGTTCAAACCAACAGTCAATTTCATCATATTGATTCATATTTAATGACTCAATTTAACAAAAGTCAAAGGGGGCGCAATGCTTTTTTCCATCATGGATTCCCCTGTAATACAAGCGATACAGACTACCATCCTTTATGACAGTGGAATATCCACTGAAATCACCCTCCCATTCATTACCCCCAACTTATTTTCAATCAAATACTGATCTACAAATAACTCTCTTTTATCTACCAGATTAATAATTTCTTTGTCGGGAGCAGACCTGCAAACAGTACTCCTATCCAGACACAGATAAATCTTATCATAACAATCGTTTAAGAAGGGTATTAGTTATATCCCGGGTTCTGAACAGCTTTAGGTTCCGTACTCAAAATACTCAAAGACAATGGCCATACATACTTGTAGGTATGTGTTGGATTATCCTGGAAATAAGGAATTAATTCAGGTGCTTTGTCAAATCTAAGTATATCCCACCAGTATTTACCTTCATACAATAGCTCCAATAACCTTTCTTCGAGGATAGCACTGTCATTATCTTCTTTTGACCCGGACACAAATTCATTACCGGAAAAATCACTTCCGAAAGCCCGTTCCCTGACAGCATTTATTGCGTCCGAAGGATCTTGTCCCAATGCATTCTGCGCTTCTGCTTTCATCAGCAATACATCTGCATATCGGTATAATACTACATCATCCATAAAAAGGCGTGCACCAGCATCTACGAATCCATTGAATTTTCGCTGAATACATCCATAAAATTTCGTATAGTCACCGGTACTTTCTTCAAAGCTGTAAAGCTCGGTATAGGTAGCGGTTCGCCTAGAGTCATTTGTCTTAAATTTATTCCTGGTTTCATCCGTTAACGTCCAGTAGTTTCCGCCACCACCTCCCAAAGCTCCAATTATTTCAACTGCTGCGGGGTCACTGTTAGGAGGATAGGCATCGATATACATATTTGACATGAAAGTAGCACCGGACTCAAATTGCTGAAAATTACTCGCCATCAATATTTCCCGGTTTCCTTTATTTCCATATTCAAATACCTGTTCAAAATCATCCAGCAATGCTACATCTGCACCGTCAACATCATTCAAAGCTGTCAATGCAGTTGTTAGATCTTCATTGCCCCCATTCATTCGTTTAGCCGTCCACAAATAAACATCTCCTTTCAATGCATTCAATGCGGGTTTAGACCATCTGTTCCTACCTTGAATAAAAGCATTGGTTGCAAACAGCCCGGCAGCCTGTGCAATATCATCTTTGATCTGGGTAAAAATATCTGAAACAGGTGTCCTTTCCTTATATATCACATCCGGGTCATATCCCTCAGTGGGGGCAATAACCAAGGGAACTCCTCCCCAGGTCCTGGCCATGATAAAATAACAGTATGCACGCATAGCATAGGCTTCGGCAAGCGCACTATTTCGGCTCTCGTCTGTCTTAAAATCAATGTTCGGCAAATATTTAATAATCAGATTGGCATCATTAACAACTCTGTAAACGGTACTCCAATCCGGGCCGGCGGCTGTAGGATCCAGGGTATTATTAAACGTACGCAGATTGGCAAAGTCGTTACCAACAGACTGTTTCATATTCTGACTTCTGGCTTCTCCCCATAAATAAAGATTAGCAGCTGTCACACCACGTAACCTTATATACATTCCTCGGAGCGCACCGTTTGCATCGTCTTCCGTTTTCCAAAAAGAAGCTGTAGAAATAGTACTTATTGGTTCAAGTTCCAGTGTTTTAGTACAGCCAGCCCCTATAAAACCTATAAGAGCAATATATATAGTTAGTTTAACAGTATTCATCGCTTTCAGTTTAAAAATTTAAAAGGTTATGGCAGCTCCAAACACAAAAGAACGTGGATTGGGATACGCGGTTTCCGTATTAGTTTGTTCTGGGCTCAATCCTTCATAATTAGTAAAATAAATCAAATTTGCACCAGTTAGATTTAACCTGATATCCGTTAGACCAATACGTTTCATCAGTGTCTGCGGTAAACTGTAAGCGAGTGTAACTTCTCTTAAACATAAAAAATCAGTACTTTGATAGAACCGGGAATTTCCACGGTTATTCCATACATTCCACTGCGCATTTTGATCTGCCCAGTAGTAGCGTGGAATATCTGTTACGTCTCCCTGTTTCTGCCATGATCTTAACATATTCGCACTGATTGCATTCGCTCCCGAAAAATTTCCTTCCAACCGGGCTGCTGTCTCATTATAAATGGTAGCACCCAATGTATAATCCATTCTAACTGTAAGGCTCAGGTCTTTATAACTTACTGTATTGGTAAAGCCCCCTGTCACTCTTGGAATTGAATTACCCATATACACCCGGTCTCTCGTATCTATAGTGTCGTTCCTATCAACATCTAACCAATTTACATCTCCGCCATATTTCATCTTGCTGGCGCTTGGCAAAAGCATATCTACAGGGCCTCTAGCAGCTTCATCATCTGTTGCGTAAACACTCACCTGTTGATAAGCATGCAAGTCGCCAATTCTCTGCCCTTCCTGTAATCCTCCTAACCAGGCATAGTCACCTCTTTTTGGATCAAAAACATACACACCGCCTACTCTGTTGTTCTCGATACCATTCTCCGGAAGTTGCAGAATTTTACTGTTAACCTTGGCGACATTCAGCGCAATATTCCACTGCACCGATGATTCAGGCGATAAAACTCTTGCAGACGCCTCTATTTCATATCCCTTATTTTCCAGGGTTCCGTAATTTGTCAAAATACTGGGGAAACCTGTTGACGGAGGTAAAGTGAGGGAAGTAAGCAGATTTTCCGTCACTCTTCTGTAGTAATCAAATATCAGACTTACCCGGTTATTGAACAAGCCCAGGTCAGCTCCCACATCAAAAGTTTTTGACTGCTCCCATCGAAGGTTTTGATTGGGCAAAGTAGAGATCATGATACCGGAAGAACCATAATAACGGGAGGAGGCGTTGTATTCACCCTGCGCCTGGTACAACCCAAGACCACTGATATTACCTGTCACTCCATAGCTTGCTCTTAATTTCAGTTTGGCCAAACCTGACGGTAAAAAGTTCCAAAAACGTTCTCTATCCAAGTTCCATCCCGCTGATACACCGGGAAACAAGCCCCATTTATTATCTGTTCCTAAGTTCGAAGCCCCATCATATCGCAGACTAGCACTCAACAGATATTTTCCCTGGTAGTTATAAGTAGCTCTTGAAAAATAGCCGATCAATGCATGCTGTGTTTCGGAGCTGGAAACTGCCGTTGGAGTGGCAGATGCATTCAAGGTAGGTATAATGTCTGTTGCTGCGTTATTTCCATTAGCAGACAAAGAGATGTTATTTGCCCATAAATAGGATAACCCGGCTTTGATCTCAAAATCATGATCATTGTTAAACACCTTAGCGTAATTAAGTACTGCATTTACCTGTGGTCTGAAATTTTCCGAGTAAGAGCCCGATGCATTTCGTGAAGTTACCAGCGTTGAAGGCCCATCTAAATAACTTCTTAAAAAATTCCTGGAATATCCACCCCGGTATTGCAATGAAACCTGGGGATTAAAAGTCAGTCCTTCTATGATTTCGGCCTGCCCACCCACTATCAACGTCAGATCATTAGCTAAATTCTTCGGATTGTATACTGACATTCTGTAAAAGGGGTTAGAATATCCAAAGGCTCTTCCGGGCGACAAAGTTCCATCTTCGAAATAAAGCTTATTAGTTGTGGGTGCTATTAAAGATGACTTAAACACATCTATCGTAGGCACCTGGGTATTGTGTGTATTAGAATACATTACCCTCGAAAAAAGCTTGACTTTGCTGTTGACATTAAGTTCACCGCTGAGATTCATAGAGAACCGCTTATAATCTGTTTGAATAGCAATCCCTTCATTATCCAGGTATCCAAGTCCAAGATAAAATCTTGCTTTCTGATTTCCGCCGGAAACGGATACTGTGTGACTCTGGGAAAGCGCCTTCCTGAATAACATACTTTGCCAATCAACACTGTTAAAAATTAAAGTCCTGGAAGGATCTGCAGGATCAGGGATACTTCCCCAACCTTCGTTTAATTTATGTTGGTTTTCCGAAGTCAGGTATTGCAATGAATTTGTTGTGTTGTTTGTAAGATCGTTACCTGCGCCACCCAGGTAAACACTTCCATCCAACTGTGCCAGGAAAGAAGAGTTAATTTCTCCTGTTGCCAGCATACCCAATCTTGCAAAGTAAGCTTCATCTTCCCCGGATAATATGTCGTACGTTTTTGCCACTTCAGTCCTCACCAGATCAAACTTATACGTCACCTGAGTTTTACCCGACTGGCCGGATTTAGTTTCCACGATCACCACACCGTTTGAACCCTGGGCGCCATAAATGGCTGTTGCAGCAGCATCTTTAAGTACCTGTATAGATTTTATATCATGCGCACTTATATCGTTCATATTCGTCCTTAAAACGCCGTCAATGATATATATAGGTGGCGAGCTGTTGGGACTATTGATAGATGTACCTCCTCTAACGATTATGTTAGGTGCAGCACCGGGCTGTCCGGAGTTTGTTTGTACCCTTACACCTGCCAGCGTACCCTGTAATGCAGCCGCTGCGTTGGAGAAGGGTATGTTTTCTAAAACTTTATTATCCAGTTTGGAAACCGCAGTAGTTATTTCACTTCTCTTCTGCTGAGAGCCAAAACCAACCACCACCACTTCTGACAAAGCATCTACTCCACCCGTCAAAACAACTTCTATATAGCTCCTACCTGCAACTGGTACTTCCTTTTCTCTAAAGCCAATCGAACTGACGATAAGCGTTACATTCAAGCTGGAAACATTTAGCTTATAAATTCCTTCGTCATCGGTAAGTGTAGCTCCCGTTTCTCCTTTCACTTTCACAGTAGCCCCCGGCAACGCTTCCCCCCTTTCGCTGGTAACCTTACCGGTTACAGTGGTCTGGGCATACGTTGCCGTAACAATAAACAATAATAACAGCATGACCGATATCCGGCATGCCGCTGTTTTTAGTAAATAAACTAAGGATTCAGTTTTGCATAGTTGTCGTATCATAATCGCAGTTTTTGGTGATATCCCGGAAGAAATCGGATAAATGAAAAATCCTTTCATCATAGCACAAACAAAATCGTTAACAATAATTTTACTCATCAAATCTAATTTTACTCCGGTTCAAAGCCTGCTACTTTTATTTACATTCATAATACTATTTTTCAAAAAAAATAGTACTGCTTTTTGAGGGCATGAAAACGTGTTTTATATTGACTGCATTACAATTTGTACAGGCAAAAAAATGCCGTTTCCACACTGTTTGTGCGAAAAACTATCTGCTGTACGCAGTGCGATCGAAGGAAAAAGCAGGTTATCAGAAATAGCCGTACTGCGCTTCGGATCCGTATTTAAGAGCGAGCTCCAGTCGCATAAGTTTTAAGGGATTTTGCAGTGCAG
This sequence comes from Agriterribacter sp., assembly GCA_037190905.1. Lineage (GTDB taxonomy): Bacteria > Bacteroidota > Bacteroidia > Chitinophagales > Chitinophagaceae > Agriterribacter. The sequence continues at coordinate 180,763 of JBBCKG010000005.1, forward strand.
AAAAAATAAAACGGTTAGTCCCCTGCTCCAGTTGGTTTACCGGAACGAGGAATACACTCACCTGCTGTTGAGTATCCAGGCCTTTTTCTCTGTCGTACAGGCTGGTGTAGGAAGCAGGAGCTGGTTGTAACACCGTTCCGTTAAGGGAAACAGTAAATGTATCTTTTGTTGCTGTTCTTACGAACAGCATCACCTCTTGCGGCTGGTCTTTTTCAACATCGTCGCCGACGTAGATGGAAGCTTCACCACTCTCTGTAATGGCGAGGGGCAGCGGACTGTTGGGCGTTAACTCATAAGAGGTGGCTCCATCCGACAAGCTGTATATTTTATTTCTGCGACGCAGCGTTTCCAGCGAACCCAGTTCCTGCAACAATTCCGGTGCTATCGTGCGGCAAACCACAGTACCCGGTTCAGGCTGCAACTGCTGCCCGGCTTCGTTGTACGCTGTAAAAAAGTAATTAAAAAGGTTTATGCCGGCTGCTCCCTGGGCCAGCGCATGAGAAGCCATTCCCCTAAACGTGCCATGCGACCATACTTCTCTTGGATTGTATCCTCCATCGTCGAGCGTAGCATACACGGGTATATCGGCTCCGAGGTCTTTTTTAAACTGTTCCACAGGCATTGCCGGTTCTCCGCGCCAATGCACACCCAGCGTAAGAAAATCTACCAGATCATGCTTCACCCATTCTTTAACATCCAGTCCTTTCGCTATCCCATCCTGCAGGGTAGCGGGTACGCGGGCGGTGAGCAATATTTTTCTGTCGTACACGCTACTCACGGAGTCCACCAATGCTTTTATCTGCTGCACCAGTTCGGTCATCAACGGAGCATGCTGTATAGCTTCCTCCTTTTTGAAATACACGATGAATCGCATAAAATCCAGTTCATACCCGTCCATCCATTTTCCGTATTTCAACAATTGCTCTCTGATAATGCCGAGCTTATATTGACGGACTGCCTCATGGGCAAAATCCAGGGCATTGTGACTGTTTAAACCTTTCAGCGCGGTATCGCTGGTCCATAGTTCGGGATGGGCTATCCAAAAGTCGCTGTATTGTAGGGGACATTTTCTGGTGGTATCAGCAAAGTGCAGATCGTTCATCCGGAAGGTGATGAATGCCTCCATCTTTTTTTCTTTTACTCTTTTCAACGTTGCTTCCAGCAGGTCTGTTCCCTGTTTCTCCAGTTCGAGGGCATTTTTATACAAGTTGTTAAGCACGGTAAAATAGGTAGTATCTGTACCGCAGTTCAACTCACCATTGCGATCATCGCCAATGATTCTGCCATATTTCGATCTATAATAAAAGAAATCACTGCCCGAGCAAATCATATAGGTGGTCACCTGTGATCCGGCTACCATATCCACATACCGGTTCAGATCGTCTACCGTAAGGGGACGTTTGCCGAACCAGTTATTGCCGAGGGTTTCTGTACCGTCGTTGTTATATATCAACCGATGGTTGACGGTAACAGGCGATACAGGATCATTGCAGCCCGACATAACCATCCAACATAATATCACAGTAAATAGCAGCTTCATCGTTTTTTGTTTGTTATCAGGAAAGATAAGAAAATAGGAAGACCTGAAAGTGGTAAAATGGTAAGATAGTAAGAGATAAGATAGCAAGTAGCTTCCATTCCTACGGGCTTACTATTTAACTATTTTACCATCCCTCTTCTCCTTCGCCATTTCGTACAATGTACTTCTTACTATACTTTCGCCGTCCGGCGTTATGTGACTTGTTCTACAACGCCAGGTTTCATAACCGCCTTTCTCTATTTCATGTGCCGGAGGAATATAACCTATATAACCGTTTGCCATGGTAATGGTGAAATACTTTCCATCGATCCGGCTTTTCAGGTCGAGTCCGGTTTCTGCAAAAAACTCTGCGCCCAATCCGCCGATTATGATATCTCCCAGTTGCAGTACCTGTACGGGAAATAGTTCCTGATCGGGATATTCGTTGAGGAAGACCTGTTCACGGGCATATATTTTCACCATAGCATCCGCATCGGGGTGGATAAGCCTGTAATCAGTGGATGCTACTATTTTCCTGGCTGCTTCCAGTTCCTGAGCAGAGGGCTTTCTTACCCTAAGTGTAAGATATTGCAGCGCAGCAGCAAGTTTCGGCGCTGTATTCCATTCCAAATTGTTTAACCGTTCACTAAGTTTATTTGCGAGGTCTGCACCTATGACTTCTTTTTTCTGGTGATCTTCTTTAGGGTAGCGGTCAGGCTGCAGAAAGTCCCATATATTAGCTTCGCCGCTGGTGCCGTTGCTGAGCATGGCCACAAACTGCTTTCCGGCTTTCAACCTTCCGGCGATGTGCCTGGCAAATACGCCAAAGTATTCTGCCGTAACCGTGCCGTTGCTACAGTCGCCTACGTAGTGCATGGAATAATTCGCCAGCAGGCTAATCCATTCGCCATCCAGTGATTGTACGGCTATTGCACTTAATTGCGGATCTACTTGCGAGGCCCGCCGGTCTATATAGTCTTCGGCACCTGCAGGATTGGTTTTTATAATATCCAGTGCTCCCGTAACCGGGTTGATCGCTTTGTACCCTTCTTTCATATAGTACCGTCTGCACACTACATGTTCGGGTACATCTATGGCAGCGAAACCCAACTTCGCGGGCTGCATTTTTTTCCTTGCTTCCACCACACTTTGTACCAACTTTGCACCCAGGGCCTTTCTATACGGCAGATCGCAGGGGCCGCCCAGGAGGTCGAGGATGGAACCTGCGTAGTGGGTATGGGTGGCAGCCATGAGAATATTTTCCGGAAGTATACCTGTTTGCTGCGTAATCACAGACTTTACTTCATTGATGAACTCCATGTCCATGGCACAAATATCTACCATTACGATTGCCAGGGTGGTGTGTGCATCCTGTAATACCAGGGCTTTCGCGAAAAGCGGATCGTGGATGGTGTGCGCATAATACGCCACGAACTCTCCGTTGATGATGGTGCCGAGTGGTGGTGTAATATCTGTTTGGGCTGCGCCCGCTAAAAAGGTACTCATGTTTATTGTTTAAGCGCTTCTCTTTAATGAACGGTTTTATGCGGTGCTTCGGTCGGCAGACTTCTCCCTTCGGTCGAAGTGACGGGAAAAAAGGATCGTTGCAAATCGTTGTCTGAAAAAGAACTCATTTGACGATACTTTCCACATATGCAAACAAATGAACCGGGTGAATGATATTGCTTCCGGACAAAAAACAACATTCTTTTACGCTGGTCAGCAGACTTCTCCCTTCGGTCGAAGTGACGGGAAAAACGGATCGTTCCAAGTCGTTGTCTGAAAAAGAACTCATTTGCCGATACTTCCACGTCTGCAAACAAATCAACAGGGCGAATGATATTGCTTCCCGACAAAAAACGACATTCGCTTACTCTGGTCGGTAGACTTCTCCCTAAGGTCGAAGTGACGGGGAAACGGATCCTTCCAAGTTGTTGTCTGAAAAAGAACTCATTTGACGATACTTTCCACGTCTGTAAACAAATAAACCGGGCGAAGGATATTGCTTCCCGACAAAAAACAACATTCGCTTACGCTGGTCAGAAGACTTCTCCCTGCGGTCGAAGTGACGGATTTACCTAACGTTTTCTACGATGCAGGCCCGTTCCATGCGCTCTTCAAAAAGCGTATCCAGTTTCCGTGGAAGAGGTTCTCTATATCTTCTTCGGTATAGCCTCTTCGTTGCAGTATTGCATGGTATTTCTGCAGGTCGGCAATGCTGTTCATATCCCAGGGCGTTTGTTCCGTACCAAAGTTTCCATCGAGGTCGCTGCCGATGGCTATATGCCTGCTGTTCCCTGTTATCTGGCAGATATGATCCCAGTGATCCACCAAATGCTCAAGCCTTATGTCTAATTGCCAGGGGTCTGATACCATATCGATGAACCGAAGATCCATAGCCCAGCAATCCAGCATTCCCCCTATCACAGCGCCTCGCTCTATCAGTATCTTAATCTGCTCATCAGACAATTGCCGTTGGGTAGGCACAATTTTGCGCACATTGTGGTGACTTGCCCATACCGGTCCGTGGTATATATTCATCACCTGGCTGAATCCCTCATCGGTGAGATGGGTTACATCGAGTATCAGGTTCAGCCGGTTCATTTCCTTTACCAGTTCTACGCCCTGCGGTGTAAGGGGACCGGACAATTTGGTACCTGGTGCGTAGCGGCCATGCGAAAAATGCGAAACACCCACTGCCCGCAGCCCATATGCATAGGCTTTATGGAGGTAGTCGATGTTTACCAGCGAGTCTGCTCCTTCCAGGCTCAGTACGTAGCCTATGGGTTTGGTATCGTCGGGTATGGTATCATCTTGCCACAAGTGCAGGTGTGCATCCAATTGTTGGGCATTGATGATCTGCACCATTTCTCCCATCGCCTCCATTTCCCGATACCAGGCCAACTGCGCCTGCGTCATGGCCCAGGCCTGTTGCGGTGAGTTCCAACTGGAGCCGGGCAACGACCCCCCAACAGCATTCACGCGCGACAGTTGGGTTGCCACTACGAGTCCGATTTTACCTTTCCTGAGTTCTGGCAGGCATACCGTTCCCCTGCCGCGGTCGTTCTTGTCGCGCAGGTGCATCTCCTTTAATCGAATCTCTTCCAGCGGCCTGGTAAGATCGCGGTTCCATTCTATGGCATTCATCGCCAGGTCGAGGTGTCCGTCGAATATAATATGTTTGCTCATTTGCGTATTTCTTTCACTTTTTATGTCCATCCCATTCCTCAGGAAAAGCGCTTGGGTATACACTTACCCCTCTTTTAACAGGGTACCCTCGTAAACCTACCATTACGTAGATGTTTCATTTATTTTTGACGATGTTCTTTCCTGCTTTTTTTTATCCTCCTGCAGATAATTAAACGGATACTTTTCTATGATCTTTTTTATTTCGTAACTGAAACCGGCTGCTTTCTGCTTCCATACGGTCACGGCTTCTTCATCATAATTATAAAAGCCCTGTTTTGCTTCCATTCCACTTTGCCCCTCCGCTACGAGCCTGTCAAAAAAACCCGGTGTGGTGGCTGCTTTGGATAGCTCTCTGTTCAAGTCTTTCATCACCAATCCATATGCATACGTTCCCATAAGATCCATATAGCGGCAATTTCCTGCAAAGGGCAGATAATACCCTGCATCATTTCTGTTGGCCCGGTCAATATCTTCTACCGAAGCATACCCGTTATCTACCAGGAAGAGCGCTTCTCTGGTGAGGGCTGCCATCAGCCTGGCCCGGATACTGTAGCCGCACTGTACAATATAAGGATCTTTACACCACCGCGTTTCACCGATATGTTTCAGCCACAAGGCCTTTTCCAGTCCCAACGCGCCCTCCGTGATGATCTCCAGAAAAAAAGTAGTATGAGCAGGCAAGGCCCAGTTAACGCCCAGTATACGTTCCGGATTTTTTGTACCTTCTGTAAGCGCAGACAAGTGGAAAGTCTCTGTATTCACAGCTATCACTACCTGTTTAGGCAAGGCCATATCCAGTGCTTTCAGCAGTACTTTTTTTTGCGCTGCTTCTTCCGGAGTTATTGCTATGGCTATATCCACTTCGCTTACATAGCCCTCTACGTATTGCAAAGCCTTTCGCTGGAGAACTGCCCCTTCTCTTATCTGCAACTCTTTCATATGCAGGCTTATTGCATCCTGCATCAACTCCCTGCTGGCTGTGTACAGCAGTACTTCATAACCTGCATTCAACAGCTGCACTGCAATACTACCTGTGAGTTCATTCTCTCCGATCAATAAAATCCGGTCATTGTTTTGCTTACCCATTCCTTTCTGTTTCTACCTATTCTACATTGATTGTAAAACATTTTTCGCTGCGGCTATAGCCATGTCTACGTCTTCTTTTGTATGTACGGCGTTGATATACACCAATCCCCTGCCAATGATGCGTACCTTAAGGTCGTGCATACCTGCAATAAATTGAGAAAGTTTTGCCCTGTCGCAGGCTAAGCTTTCCCGGTAATCGCTGATGCACTCTTTATCGGTAAAAGAGATACAGAACATGGGACCGGGACCCTGTACGAGCAGAGGCTGCCCTGCTGCTACCGCGGCCTGCTGCAACGATTCCATAAAATATTTACCCAGTGCAAACATATTGGCATAGGGGTTTTCTTTTTCCAGCACGCTAATAGTAGCCAGTGCGGCTGCTACTGTTGCATTACCACTGTTCATGGTGCCTGCATGTATAACGCCGTTTTCCAATTCATTCATCCATTCCTTTTTACCCACGATGGCGCTGATGGGGTAACCGCTGGCCATGGCTTTAGCAAAAACAGCCATATCCGGGATGATGCTAAAATATTGCTGGGCACCGCCAAGGCTAAGTCTGAACCCGGTGATGACTTCGTCGAATATCAATGCAATACCGTATCGGTTGCAGATATCGCGCAGCCCTTCCAGGAATCCTGGCTTGGGAAGTATACAGTTGCTATTGCACATTACGGGCTCGGTAATGATGGCAGCCAGTTCCTCGTGGTGGGCAGCTACCATTCGTTCCACCAGCGCGAGGTCATTCCAGGGTAGTACGATCGACTCGTCTTTGGAATCTGTTGCCAGTCCTTTAGACCACGGATTTGCAACAGGTGATTCCCTGTCGCCCATTGCCTCCTCTGATGGTGCGGCATTGCCCCAGCACACATTGTCGAGCCATCCGTGGTACTGGCCTTCAAAGCGCAGAAATTTGTTTTTTCCGGTTTTGGCCCGTGCAATACGAAAAGCAGTTTGTACAGCCGTAGAGCCATCGAGGCAGAAACGCATCAATTCAGCCGACGGGATGATGGCATTCATTTTTTCCGCCAGTTCTACCTCCTTCAGGTGCTGCCCAGCGTATAACTGCCCGGTAGCGGCATAGTCTGCTACTGCATTGACCACTTCGGGATGTGAATGGCCGAGTATCAAAGGGCCCTGGCTTAACGTAAAGTCGAGGTATTCGTTGCCGTCTACATCGTAAATCCGGCTGCCTTTGCCATGGGTATAAAACAAGGCATGCGGATGATTGTATTTTCTAAACTCGGAAGAAACACCCCCCGCCAGTACTTTACCGGCTCTCTCGAGCAATGCTGCTGATTTGGTATATTGTATTGCACTCATTTTGTCTGAATTAACGGGTTACAACTCCGGCCGTTCAGGATATGCCGCCGCGAGTTGATAAATATCTTTATTAAATGCAGCAAAGGCTTCGGACCATGCATCTGCTTCCTCTTCCGTGTAATTGTAAAAACCTTTTCCATTTTGCACCCCTTTTGCATGTGCGTTTACAATATCGTTCATTTGCGGGGAAAGGTCTTCTGCATTTGACAATACCGGAAAAATATTCCTACAGGTGGCATGCGCATCTTTCAGTCCTGTGTAATCCATTCGTCGGAATACTCCCATGAGGGTTATCCAGGAGCCGGCGTCGTACCGGAAGGCTTTGTCTGCATCGTCGAAACCTGCAGCGCCCTGATCCACCAGGTGCATAATTTCGCGGTATACGGCATACATCAGCCGGTTGGTAATAAAACCGCGTATATCTCTCCGAAGTACGGTAGGCTCTTTACGCCAGTCCAGCGCGAGCGCATATACGGTATCTGCAGTTTTTTTACTTGTCTGCGCGCCGCAGATAATTTCGAGAAACCGGGTGGCAAATGCAGGTTCGGCCCAGTGTATGCCAATGAATCTTTCCGGATGCGGTACCGACTGCTGCAAAATACTGATGGGTATGGCAGACGTATTGCTTGCCAGGATCGTATCCTTCCCGGTTACTTCGGCTATTTTCCTGAACACTGTTTCTTTTATACTGATCTCCTCTATAATGCATTCCACAACAAGACTGCAATCAGCCAGCTCTTCATATGCATCAGCAACCTTCAACAACAACAGGTATTCCTCTATGTCTCCCTGCAGGATACCAAATTGTTGACATTGCAGCAGATGATCATATATACGCTTGTAACCCATCTCTTTTTCACCGGATACCGGCGCTATTGCCTTTACGGGATAACCCAGGGCGAGAAAAGAGGCAACTATACTGCTGCCCATCAGCCCCAGCCCTACAATACCAATAGAAGTATCGCGGTGTGTAACTGGTTTCTGCATAGCGGCATTATTGACGGGGTAATGCGGCAATGCAATCTATTTCTACCTTTATGCCTTCTGCCAGTACCGACTGAACGGTAGTCCGGGCGGGACGAACGCCGGGAAAGTAACTGGCATACACAGCATTGTACCGGTCGAACTCTTTGATATCACTGAGGTGAACGGTGCATTTTACGACCTGCTCCATAGAACTGCCGGCTGCCTCCAGAATAGATTTGATATTTTCCAGTGTTCGCGTGGTTTCTTCTTCTATGCTACCCAACACAAACTGAGAAGTAGAAAAATCTACAGACGCCTGCCCGCTAACAAAAACAAAACCGTTGATCACTACTGCGTCTGAATAAGCACCGGTAACAAAAGAAGGATCTCTCTGCGGATGAATAACCCTGGTTTTCTGCATATCTGTACAATTTGAAATATGGTCTTAAACAATATACTTCAAATGTACCTTCCCGCCTCTTAGTGCTATGTTACTTTTATCTACATTTATAGTATTATTTTTCAAAAGAAGGTGTTCCCCTTTTGTACGGGCGTATGCACGGTCCAGTGGCTAACATGATGGTGTCTACCCCTATCCATGTTTGTCCGGTTTTGGTATATCGGTTCCTTTATCAAAATAAGGAATGTCCATCATGACGGACATTCCTTTTAATTGCGTTTAAATAATAACCGTACGTTGTCTGGTTGTTATTACCAGATTTTACAAATTGGGGTTAATATTGGCATCCGTTAGCGGTACGGGAAACCAATAGTCTGCCCTTGTAATCGTTCCCAATGGCTTAAGGTCGGCGGGGTGTTTATTGCTGTTTACCTCTTCTACCTTTTCTAACCTTTGCAGGTCGAACCACCGGGTTGTACCTTCCGCAGCAAATTCCCAGGCTCTTTCATTGACCACTGCATCCACAAAAGCGGCAGGTGTAAGATCAGAAAGCGGCGGCAGGCCCGCACGTTCACGCACATTGTTCAACGCGGCATAAGCTTCTGTGCTGACACTGCCTGCTGAACGCACCTGTGCTTCAGCATATGTAAGCAATACGTGCGCATAACGGATCAGATGCACCGGCATAGAGGACGACCAACGGTCGTTTTTGGCTATGCGGAACTTAGCGTAATAAGGATGACCCGAAATACTGTTTTGCCAGGGAACCTTTGTTCCATCGGGTTTGGTAAATATGGTATGAAAGGTTATGTCTTTTCTTTTTCCTTCAGGAAAAGCATGAAAAAAATTGATCTCTGCATGATAATCCTCCCAACCTCCTTCTTCTGCGGGCGTAGCTGGAGCGCCTGCCATGGAATTGGTAGATCCCCCGAAATTTTCTGAAGTGTGAAGCGCCATCACTTCCTCAGTGGTACCAATAGCCCGTTCGTCGCCAGACCACAACAGCTCCAGATCAGTGAGGTCGAAGTTGTATAGGTTTTTGTTATCAATCACCTCCTTTGCTTTCGAAGCGGCCATTGCGTACCGTCCTTCCATATTCAGCGGCCAGCCTGCCGACGTCAGGTATACTTCGGCCAGCAACGCTTTTACGCTGCCTTTATTCGGTCTTCCCGGGTCCTTTTTGGTATCGGGCACCAGTGTTTCTGCCAGTAACAAGTCGCTTTCTATAAGTTCGTATACTGCTGAGGGCGTACTCTTTTCGATGGCTAATAACTCCGGGGTAATGGCGTCGGTTACTTCCGTGATCAATGGCACGGGTCCAAACCCTCTTACCAGCCAATAGTAACCCAACGCCCTCAAGAAATGCGCTTCTCCACTTATTCTTTCGATGACCGCCGGGTTGCCTTTGATGTCTGGAGCATTCGCAATGACGTTGTTGGCACCCTGGATCATTTTATAACAGCCATTCCATATCATGGCTACATGATTATTCGACGCTGTCACTTCGAACTGATCGATTTCCCTGAAGGTAGACTTGTTGCCGCCGGGCATGGTGGTAAGATCATCACCTCCCATTGCGAACCCTTGTGTACTGGCGTTTAAGAACCCCCGTACCCATGTGCGGGAAACTCCTTTATAAGCGCCGGTCAGTGCCGCCTCAAGACTGGAAACGTCTGTTATCGCATTTCCGCCGACGATTTGCCCTCTGGGATTTTCTTCCAGAAATTTCTTGCAGTTGGTGAAACAAACTGTAAGGATAAATAGTATAACTATGTTCTTTTTCATTTTGTTCTGTTTAATCCTAAACATGGTTGATAGTAAGTTGATATATGCTTCGCATCAAAAATTCACTCGTATACCAATGGTAAATACCTTTGCATTGGGATAGGCGCCATGATCTATACCTTGTTGGGTATCTGCTATAAAACCACTTGAGTTCAATCCTTCAGCCTGGCTGGAATTCGACTCCGGATCTATGCCCCTGTATTTTGTAAAAGTGAGCAGGTTGACGGCATCTGCAAATACGGCAACACCTGCTACGTTGTTCAGCAAAGCGCGTTTAATATCATATGTAAGACTGATGTTTTTTAATCGCAGAAAATCTGCTTTTTCTATAAAGCGCGAGGACTGAGAAAACGAGTTGCTGGGAACAGACCTGAATGCAGGTATATCAGCGTTTTCGTTTACACCGGGTATATAACGATGCCTGATGTCCCGGAACAATACTTCCTTGGCGTCTGTACTGCCGAGCATTCCAAATGCATAAGAATAGTTGAGCTTATCCATTCCAAACATACCCGAGAAAAAGAGGTTCAATGTAAAGGATTTATAAGAAAAAGTGTTGTTCCAGCCAATGCTTGTTTTCGGCATTGCATTACCGATGATCTCGTAATCACTCTCGTTAATGATTCCATCATCATTGTTATCGTTATACCTTGCATCGCCGGGCGAAAGATTATATAAAGCCGCTTCATCAGCATCTTTCGGCTTGTAGGTACCCAGGTACCGGTAACCAAAGAACGAACCTATAGGCTCACCCGGTTTCAATATAAATTCACCCAAACGGATGTCGGGCCGGTCGTCTCCCAGACTTACCAGCCTGTTATTCAGCAACGACACCACCACTGCACTATTCCACCTAAACGCTTTATCGGCAAAAGCATTTATCCCAAGGTTGAATTCCCAACCCTTATTTCGCATACTGCCGATATTAGACAGAATAGAAAAGCCACCGAGATAACCCGGAACCGGCTGGCTTAACAAAAGGTTTCTCGTATTCTTTATAAAATAATCGGCGGAAAAACTGATCAATCCATTCCATAATTCAACATCTGCGCCTACGTTGATCTGCTCGGTGGTTTCCCATTTTAGATTTGGATTACCAGGGTTGCCCAGGATGATACCAGATACCGCAGTGCCGGTTCCATTGAAGACAACTCCGGCTTCATCGATGTTGGTTATATAGGTAGAAAGCGTTCCGTAAGGATTGATGCCCTGATTACCGGTAAGTCCCCAACTGGTTCTGAGTTTGGCGTTGCTGATTACAGGCATTGTTCTCATGAAATTTTCCTCAGATAATTTCCAACCGAGTGCAGCGGAGGGAAACGTACTGTATTTATTAGCTCCCTGAAACTTGGACGATCCGTCGCGACGAAGCGAAGCCGAGAGTAAATACTTGTCTGCAAAAGAATAATTCAACCGGCCCAGGAACGACATAAGGCTCCATTCATTATATCCAGAGCCAACCTGAGAAGAATTGGAGAGCGCTATATTGTCATACGACTGATCCGGATAAATCAACCCACTCACTCTTACATTGAAGCCGGTGCCTACAAATTTTTGTGTTTCCATCACCCCGGTTACTTCCAGGTTATGCAGGTTACCAAATATTTTCTTGTAAGTAAGGTTATTGGTATTCTGCAATAGTATGTTCTCCGACGAACTGCGCGAAGCCACCGGATTATTATTGGTGATGGCAGGACCGGCAAAAGTCTTGAACTGCCCGTTGGTATAATCAATACCTACTTGCACATCAAAACTAAGCTCTTTCAGTATCCGGTACCTGCCTCCCAGCAGCGCATTGATATTGGTTCTGTTTTCCCGGTTATCGCTTTCCATGGCCAATGCCACCGGGTTGTGAAAAATAGATGAAGTAGGATCCTGCGTAATATAATTACCGGCTTCATCGTACACAGGAGTAGTGGGAGCCCACGCCAATGCCTGACCGAAAGCACCCCCTCTCGCACCGGTTCCACTGGTGTTATGATTTTCACGGCGCGTACCTCCGAAATTAAAGCGTACAGAAAATTTTTCCGACAACTGTGAAGTTATATTCGTGCGAATAGCGTACCTCCTGAAATCTGAATTCCTGATAATACCGTCTTGCGCCAGGTAGTTTCCGTTGATGCGATAACTCGTTTTTTCGTTACCTCCCGAAAACCCTAACTGATACTCTTTGCCCAACGCAGTTCTGAAAATTTCATCCTGCCAGTCTGTGCCGCCCATCGTTCTGAATGTCTGAATTTCCGCATCCGAGAAACGGGGCGTATAAGTACTACCTTCGGGCGTAAGTGCTTTTGCACGTTCATTCACCACTGTGGCGAAGTCAGCAGCATTCATGATGTCATATTTCTTCACAAGAGACGAAGAAGAAAGGCGCGTCATAAAATCAACCTGAGACTGCCCCTTACGACCAGACTTTGTTGTTATCAGTACCACTCCGTTCGCGCCCCTGCTTCCATATATAGCAGTAGATGAGGCATCTTTTAACACTACGATATCTGCTATATCTTCTGCGTTGATGTTATTGAAATCGGCTCCCACGAAACCATCTACCACATACAGGGGACTATTGTCGCCGGTGAGGGAATTGGCGCCTCTTATTCTGATCCTGACATCGCCGCCCGGCGATCCGGCACTACTCGTAACCTGCACCCCTGCTATGCGTCCCTGCATCGCCTGGTCTACACGGGTTACCGGCTGATGTTCAAAATCTTTGGCAGAGATGCTGGATAGTGCACCTGTAAGATCACTTCTGCGCTGGCTTCCATAACCAATCACGATGGCAGCATCTGTACGGATATCTTCCCGGTTCAATACGATCGTCAGAGGGGCTGCGTCAGTCACTTTCAATTCCCTGGTTTCGTACCCTATATACGACACAATTAAAACACCCCCTGTTTCCGGGAGCGACAGTCTGAACCGGCCTTGCGCATCTGCTATCACGCCCCTGTTACTTCCCTTTAGTTTCACAGAAGCATCGGGTAGCGGATTACCCTCCCCGTCTCGGATCACCCCCGTTATTTCGATCGGAGGCGCCATCTCCTTCCCCTCATCCCGAAGGGCTAACGGTTTTGCGCTCACCACAATTATTTTATTACTTATGGTATAGTTCAATGGCTGATCCATAAAACAGAGGGATAGCACTTCCTCCAATGCTGCATCTTTGACATGAATGCTGACCGGACCAGCCTTTTTCAGCAGGTCTAATTCGTAAAAGAACAGGTAACCGCTTTGCACATGTATTTTCCGCAATACACTTTCCAGCGATGCATTTTTTTCCGATAATGTAAGTTTTTGAGAGTACCCTTCTGCAGACAACTGCATACAAGCAGCAAATAATAAAACAGAGACTATCTTCATAATCTTCATGATTTTTCTTACCGGGCGGCTCCTGCCGGGGCCCGGTTTAAAAAGAGCAGGTTTACAAAGACCTTTAAAAAGCATAACTTTGATTGTTTTTGGTTAATGAATATTCAGTCTTGCCAGATTGTTATATTTATCAGTTAACCTAAACTTATCCGGGGAGTGCTGCAACACTTCCCGGTTTTTTTAGGCTATCAGTTCGTTACCCCGGCAGCTGACTGCGGGGCAGTTGTTATAGTAGTTCTGCGCTGTTTTTTCAGAGAATATAAAATGCCGGTGCTATCCCGGGCGCATTTAAATGCATGCACCTTGTCAAATCCATTTATACTCTTTGATATACTGCTAGTGTATCACGGTAAGCTTTCTCCCTTCCAACCGAAAACGCACATTGCTCAGCTCCAACACTTTCAAGGTTTCTGAAAGATGGAGGTTTCTGAAAACTTTTCCTGAAAACAGTCTCCGGGGCACTTTCCCTTCGTGATACACTTCTATATCATACCATCTCGAAAGTTGGCGCATAATGACCGATATTTCCTCACCATCAAAAGAAAACAGCCCGTTTTTCCAAGCTACTGCGCTTTCCACATCAACAGTATTGATACGAATGTTACCCTGATGGTCTTTTGAAATCTGCTGACCGGGTTTGAGGGTTTTGGCTACCCCCCCGCTTTCAACGATAACCGAGCCTTCCAGCAGTGTAGTGCTCACGGCTGGCTCCTCGTCGTAGGCACTGACGTTAAAATGGGTGCCCGTGACATGTACTGTTACGTCATTCGTTTGTACCACGAATGGGCGGTCGGGTTGATGCGCCACTTCAAAATAGGCCTCTCCGTTCATTTCTACGCTGCGCACTTTATCAAATAAAACCGGATACTTTATCGAAGACGATGCATTGAGCCATACCCTGGTACCATCCGGGAGCACCAGCTTATACTGCCCGCCCCGCGGCGTACGCATTGTATTGTATCTATTGCCTGATGCCGGTGTAGCTGTTTCTTCCTCTCTCTGGTATACGATTTCTCCGTTTTCATTCTTCTTTAACAAAATATTATCCTGTTTTGCCAGGGTGCCGTTCTCTACAGTGTTCAGGTCTATCACGGTGCCGTCGGCTAGGGTTAAGGTAGCCTTATCCCCACCGGGTATTACCTCTTCCGTTGCCAAAGAGAGCGACGGGGCTTCTACTTTTTGAATACTACTATGCCGCCATTTGTAGGCTCCTATGCCAACGATTAACAACAGGCACGCAGCGGCAGCGATTCGTACGATGAGCGGTATTGTTTTTGGGAGCTTATTACGGCGGGTATGCGGGGGAGTATCGCCGGTTTTTGCCATTACTTGTTCAAACATTTGTTCCAGCTTTTCCTTACCGGCAAACGAAACGGGTGTTCGGTTATGAAGGCTGCGTTCTATAGCACGCCGCAGTTTCTCGGCATTTTCCGGCAGCAATGCCGATGCCATAAAGGTTTCCAGTTCTGTTTCCTTCAGTTCATTGCTCAAATATTTCTCCAGTAACCTATCGAAGTCGGGCATTGCAGGCAATTGTTAGTAAAAAGCTTCCGCATATAAAGACGTGCCATGCGCCTGTACAGGGTGCACTTACCCGAAAAAAAAATTACATCATTAAAAAGGACGTGGTAAATATCATCAATGAGTGACTGGTTAAATACCTTTTAAGGGCATGGGTAGCCCGCACGATATGGCTTTTTACACTTTCCTGCGAGATGCCCATCTGATCGGCTATTTCTTTATGCTTCAGTCCTTTATACCTGCTCAGGTACCAGGCCATCCGCTGTCGCTCAGGCAAACTATCTATTCCGGTTTTTACAAGCTGCTCCATTTGTCTGAGTTCAGCCACGTGGGAAGGCAAATATTGCGGATCGTCCTGAAGTTGACTCCTAAGATTTTCGAGATTTTCAAACCTTAGGACTTTCCTCCGCAACCTGTCAAAAAAGAGATTCCTGGCAACAACAAACAGGTAAGACTCAAAACGGGTTACTTCAAAAAGTTTATCTTTTTTAATCCAGATATGGGCAAACACATCCTGGGTGAGGTCTTCCGCTACTTCCCGGGATTTGGTGAAGAGCAAAGCAATGGAAAAAATATGATCCCAATAATGCTCAAATATTTTCTTATACGCAGCCTGGTCGCCCGAGGCTACACGAAGTAACAAATCCTTCTCATTGAGCAAAACAGTCGTTGGCATTGTACAACCCGGTTACGAGTATTCATTTTCAGCTAATATAGGATTTTTTCACCATTGTCGGGTAGTAGCTCCCCGTTTGTAAAGTCCATATCTTCTGAAAACAAACCCATACCCTGAGAAAGCACTACAGTGCAGCCATTGCCAGCACCCGTTTTACTTTCGACTTGTACTGATAGGGGCTCATACCTGCGTGTGCCTTGAAGAGTTTGCAGAAATGTGAATCCGAATTGTAGCCGCAAAGCCCTGCTATTTCGTATACCGGCTTATCCAGCTCTATCAATAATTTCCTGGCCAGCTCCATTCTTTCTTCCGATATATATTGCAGAGGGCTGATACCCATCCTGGATTTAAAGAAACGGCAAAACGAGGGCACCGTCATGTATGCAAGATCTGCCAGCAAATTCAGTGATATGGCTTCATGGAGATGCTGCCTGATATACTGAACAACCGGTACAAGCCGGTCTGCATTCGCACCAGAAGCCACCGCTGTTTTGTTATCAGATACCTGTACCTTTTCACCGGTTTCTGCCAGCGTATGTAATACATTTAAAAAACCCTCTATTCTTTTGTATCCTGATACACTCAGTAATTCAATTAGTTTACCGGCAATTTTCTGCTTCGATTTTCCCATCACGCTGAATCCTCCGGATGCCTGGCTAATCATTTGCCGCACGGGCTCAAACTCTTCCATCATTTCGAACATCTGTTCAAAAATAGCAGGGTTGATATAGGCAACGATCGCTCTTGTAACCAACTGCGCGCCTTCTTCGTAGTAAGCCGGGTCGCTCATCCATATATGCGGCACATTCGCGCCAAGAAACACCATATCACCATCCTTAAAAGGGTCGAGACTGTTGCCTATAATTCTTTTCCCATGCCCTTCTACAATGTATGTGAGCTCGTATTCCGGATGTGCATGAAAAGTGGGTTGCCCATGATAGGGTGAATACAAAAACGGTTGCTCTCTCCACTCTATATGCAGGTATTTATTCACCAGCGGCGTCATCTGTGTATTTACCAGTTTCATAAGTATGCTCTTTTAAACGTGAATACTAATACCGGTAAGCGGGCAAAACTTATTGATCGGCTACAACCTTTATGGTGCCCCTCATTACCAGGTAATGGCCGGGGTAAGTACATACAAAAGGATAGTTTCCGGGCACGGAAGGCGCCGTAAAATAAATGGTCTCTGCCTTTCCGGGCTGCAACAATCCTGTATAAAAAAGTACTTTAGACGATTGGGGCACATAATGTAACCGCTCTCCGGAGAGCCCCATATTCAAAGCTGCTACGCCAACCTCATCTACACTGCCAGGCGTGGTAATCACCACATTGTGCGGCATATCGTCGGTATTGTTAAACGTCAGCTTCAGTTTTGCACCGGCTTTCACTGTAATATTTGTTTTGTCGTATTTCAGGCCGTTTACCGGTTTCAGTACAATGGTTTGATCCACTTTTGCCCACTCTGCAGGCTGCCTGAGTAACCTTTTGGTTTGGGGAGTAGTTTTAGCAGTCGCCTGTTTTGCCGCAGGCTTTTCCGCCACCGGTTCTTCTGTTTTTGGAACCAGCTTCACTATCCTGTTTTCGTCTGTGATCGTGAGGGGGTCGCCATCAGGTATTTCGTTAAGCGTATAGTAGGCTACATTGTGCATCAACAAATAATTGTCGGCGGAGCGAATGCCTTCTGCTTTTATTTCGTGTATATAGCCCGGCTTTACACTATCCAATACCAGCCGCAACCGTTTTCCGTCCGGCGATATCGTCATTGCTTTCACTTCCCTTTCGGTATCATTAATCACCGGGCTGCCGTATTTGTGTTCATACTTGTAAGTAAAACTGGTAACGGAGTAGTTGGCCGCTTTTGCCCGTCTGATGTCGACAGGCCCGGTAAATTCTATTTCGAATCCGTCGGGCATAGCCTTGATGGCCTTCATCACAAACGGTACTTTACCATTCCACTCCACTCTTTGCAAACCGAAGGGTTCCGGTCCCCAGGAGCCCCAGCCCCGGTTGGTCATTCCCACGAACATGCTGCCGTCTGACCCCCATTTCATCCTGAACACACCGGATGAAAACCCTTCTCTGAAAGGAAAAGCTGCTCCCTGGTACACTCCTTTTACTTTCTCCATTGCTACGCGCATGATCTTGCTATGCCCCTGGTCGCCCACAAAAAACTGTCCTTCGAACGGCCCCATGTTGGCTTTGCCGGTGCTCAGCAGCAGATCTGACGTTGAAATACCCAACAGGGTATGCGGCAACCAAACGGCAGGCACTTTTAGCCCCGGTACTCTTTTTGCCACTTCGTATTTAGGCTCACCTGTATCCGGAATATCTTCTGCCCTCAGTTTAACGGGAGAGCCTGGTTCGCCGGCCCATCTCAACCCTTCGGTGTTGCCCATAAAATCACCTTCCGCCACATGTGCCACATAGCCCGAGCCTACCCAATCTCCCTGATTTTCGGTGTAAAATATATCGCCTTCTTCGTTGATTCCCATACCAGCCGGTGAACGAAGACCAGTAGCAAAGGGTTTCATATTACCTGCCGTATCCACTTTCAGCATCCAACCGTCCCATTTGGAAAGGCTCTCCGCCCGGTTTGTCCACCCCAGGTTCAGGTTCAATACCATATTGCCCGCTTTATCGAGGATGGTACCATATGCATACTCGTGATAATTCGGAACCAACGGCCAGGTATACACGGTTTTATACTCATCGGCTTCTCCGTCTGCATCGAGGTCTCTTAATCGGGTAATCTCCGCGCGGTGTATCACGTACAGATCGTCTCCTATCAGGTTCATCCCCAGGGCTTCATGTAATCCTCTGGCAAATAACTTGTACTGCGGCGACTCTCCGTTGCGCATATAGGGGTTGCTGATAATCCATACTTCGCCCCTGCGCGTACAAACGGCCAGCTTATCGCCGGGCATGAACACCATTCCACCTACTTCCAGTTCAATATGACGCGGAATGGGTATTGTAATGATTTTATAAAAATCTTCCTCTTTCTGTATACGGGCAGTATCCGCATGGTTGTGCTGCGCAGATGCTGCTGCATGATGCTGATGCTGCTGCGAAAAAACCCTGCTTTGTAATATGGTGCAACCCAGCAATATCAATAAATATTTTATCTGCATTCTTTTTCCTTTTTTTTAGATTTTGTTGGTCAGGTTACCAGATCATGGTATAGTTTATCGGTGCATCTGCGTACTTCGCCAAAAGCTCGTAGCCACCGGCAGTCTGCCGGATCAACGGCTTCAACTTTTTGTCTACCTGTATGTAATAGGATTTATCGCCAATGGCATACAGGGTATTGCTGAGCTTTTCAATTTTTTCAGCGCTGGCGGCCAGTCTGCAATAGGTACCCGCACCTGCACCCCGTATGGTAAGCGTTCTGGTGATGCCTTCGCCGGAGGCGATAAAATCTATTTTATCGTCTATATCCAGTTGACCGTAGGCATATTTGAAAGTCGGATGGCCGCTTGCATCCAGCACGTACCCCTTGTTGCGCATGGCGTCAAACTCCAGCGCGCCGGGCCATTCGGCCTGTTCGCCGGAAAGCGTAGCTGCTATGGGCGCATTGGGCAGGGTAATCACAGCCCCCATTGGTATACCCAGTTGCATCCATCCCCTGTCCCACCAGGCGGGGGTTACATCGAGAAACTGCCCTCTCCAGAACTGAAAAATAGTTCCCTGCTTCACATCGTATGAGTAGTTCAGTTGGTTGGCTGCGCCTATAGACATTACATGGGTAAACGCTGTATCGCCGTATTTCAAAAACGTACGTATGATCTCCGGTTTTGCTGCGGGTGTTACGATCAGCCGGTTTACTTCCATTTTCCAGAAAGCAGAGTTTAGATCCCATATATTACGCTCGGCAGGCGGGGGTGTAACCAGTGGGCCGTATTTGATATTCCGGAATGCCACCGGACCGTGATCGCCCTGGAATACCAGTGGGCCGGTGGGTTTCTCTTCAGGGAAAATACAGGCTCTCGTACAACCAGTCACCTCCACTTCATTGATAACTTTTACGCCGTTCAGGTATACGGACTCAAAACGTGCATTCTCCGTTTTTTCGCCTTTTTCGTTAAAGCGCGGCGCACGAAACCTTATCTGCAGCTTTTGCCATAAACCAGGTGCTTTCGCCACGTTCATAACGGGTTGCGTTCCTTCGTACGAATAGCCTTCGTGGTACCGGGAGTAGATGGCTCCCACATCGTACCAGGCTGGGTTCAGCTTTTTCCAGCTATCGTACAACTGCACTTCATACCGTCCCTGCAGATATACCCCTGAGTTGGAATTTTTGAACATCATAAATTCAAACTCCAGTTCCATATCGCCCCATTCCTGTTTGGTAATAAGATGGCTCTCGTTTTTAGGCGTGTAGTAATTCATGATCACGCCTGTTCCCACCTGTTCTTTTGTCTTCATCTTTCCACTGTAGTCGATACTGATATCGCCTACTACGCTCCAGTTCTTACCCGGATCTCTAAATGCATCCAGGGTAGTAAGACTCAGCGGTTGAAGCTGTGCCGCAGCATAACGCCCGGTAAACAATACTAAACAGCATAAGAAATACAACTTGATTATCCGCATCTGATTTGTCTGTTGTTTTAATGTATTCTGTAATTAATTATTAAACCTTTTATCACTTTATTGCCGGGGTTGTGAGCTTCTTTTCGTACCAGGCCCGTGCCCATTGATAAGCCTGCTTTGCCGCTTCTTTTTCGGCTTCTCTGATTGCCGGCTCCTTCATTATCCAGCATTGATCCAATGCCGCAATGCACCACTCCACGCTTTCTTTCAGCAGCACAGGCTGATGGTTGAGTTCTACATATACGGGGTTGGTATGCGCGGCAGCAAATATTCTTAATGCTACCCAACTGGATTGCGTAATCTCGGCGTTAAACTGCACCGGCTGAAAGCTGCCATCTGCTTCTATTTCTTTCGTTTCTGTAACAAACCCGTTTACCACCAGTTCTACTTTTACTTTCCGGCTTTTACCTACACGTGCCCGTTCTACACTCCAATGTGGTTTTTTATCCAGCGTAGCTTTGGCTATCACGGCTCCTGCTTCTGTCTGTTCCTTTGGCAGCAAAGCCGCTACATCCGCTTTTACCGTTACTTTTTGTTTTTGTTTTATATTGACGAGACTGTTTTTCACGCCTGGCTCCACCCCATTGACTGAATAATTCAAAATATGAGCATAGCCATCGGAAACATAGCTTCTTCCTTTTTTAATCGCTTCCACATAACCGTTATAATTCAATGCTTCGGAAGTTTTGAAATAGCTTCTGGCATGTCCCACTCTTTCATCAGAAGCACAGGGAAAATCTGTTTCTCCACTTAGCGGAATTCTCATACCTGTATTCAGCGTATGGTACCACATATTCAACTCCCAGTGAACAGGGGTATTACCTGCACTGTAAAAATCCACCAGCCCATGTGCTGCTGTAACAATATACTCGTTGGCGCCTATACCATCCATTCTTGGGGTAACGTAGTTAGGCAACAGTGAGGTATACCCCCCGCTTTGTGTACGCCATATCGGTACATGGTGCATCTCTTTTTCATTAATGGAAGAGTCGATGAAAATATTGGTGGGGTGTAACGGTGCCAGGCCCTCGCCGGAGTGCGCATATCCGGTAACCGCACCCTGACCGCGTGCCCACTTCAGAATAGGCAACGTCCAACTGGGCCAATCGTGCAGCTTTTCGGTTCCGGGATAGTCATCCTCTTTTAAACGCAGCAACACCAGGTGTCCGGCATGGCAGGAAGGAAAGCCAGATATCTCTACATCGTACTGCATAATATTTTCTTTTGTAGAAATAACATGCTGTTGTCCGGTAAAGTTTTCTTTTTGCACATACCAGCCCGGCCCCCAGCTTAGTACAGCCGCAACATTAAGGTCTTCTCCAAGCGATTGCCGCCATATGTCTTCCGCCTTTACCCCTTCAAACGGACTATTGTAATGACTGCATCCGGAGGCATGGATATGATGATCCGCGCTATACCAGCCCAGCTTAGAGAGATTAATCCATCTCTTCAGCTTAAATCGCAGCGTAAGGCTATCTACGTTTTCAGGAATAACGACCTCCTGGCTTTGAACCATGTATTCCGGGCCGCGGGTATAATTCACCGTAAACTTTCCGGGCGGCAGTAAAACATATTCGCCGGTTTTACGGTATACCTGCTGCTGAAAGAAAAAATCGGGAAAAGTATCGTATTCAGCGATTCTTCTGGACGGCAAAGGGTATACCGAAGACAGTTTACCGGGAGCCCTGTCTACGCTGTCTGTTATAGTAAAAGATCCCATTACCGGTTTACCATCATCATCGTTTACATCAAAATATACTTTTACAGCGGGCGCAATGTCGAACAAGATATTCGTAGTATTTCTGAAGCCTATATCTTTTGTACTCTGCCCCACGTTGAACCCCAATTCAACCTCACGTATGCCCGCATCTTTGCTGTACAGTTGAACAATGCAGTATTCCAGCGGCATTCCAGACAAATTAGCAGACATCGGCGTACCTCTGAACATCTGGGCATCCAGAAAGCGGTTGGCTGATTCTCCCGGACTCACTACGTGGCTGGGATGTACGGAGGCTCCCCATGCTGGTGTATTATAGGGATTAAGCGCATTCGGACTTTCCACCTCCAGCTTTGCTGTTACGCGCCCTTCATTTTTTACTTTTACAAGGTAGCTGGTCCACCCTCCCTGCATCATTGCAGGCTTCGCAGCACCCTGTACTACTTTTACGCGGGCTTCCGGATTGATATCTACTAAGGCAATACAATAAGCATCCAGTATATGCTGTATTTCTTCCACTGTTTTTTCGCTGTGTGCCGCCAGGCGTAACTGCTCGATCTTCTTTTCGTCTTCGGGCGATAAGGGACTACCGATATACTTCAACGCCTCTTTTAACCTTACCGTCTGGGAAATCAGCGGCTGCACAGGGATATCCTTAACTACAGTTGTATTTTCCTGGTGATGACTATGTTGTTGTCCGAACACGCCATGCACAAGGACAAGCAACAGCAACATTAAACAAACTTTCATGATAGGGTATTATAATTTTGATTTCGACAGTTTATTTTCATACCATTCTCTTGCCTGCCGGTAGGCCTGTTGAGCTGCCGGCTTTTCCTGATCGCTGATTTGCGGCTCCTTCATCTCCCAGCAGCGATCCACCGCTTTGATACACCATTCCAGGCTTTTATCGATGCTTACAGACTTCCCTTTCATATCGATATACACCGGATTGGTATGCGAACTGGCATAGATACGCAATGCCACCCAACTTCCTTCGGTGATTTCGGGTGTAAACTGTACAGGCTGAATGGAACCATCTGCCACAATCTCCTTTTCATCTACTTTATAGCCGTTGACAATAAGCTCTACCTTTACCTCACGGGTTTTACCGATGCGTGCACGTTCGATATTCCAGCAGGGAAAGATATCCAGATGACTATTGGCAATTTCTTCACCCCGAGGTTCCTGATCTACTGCAAGATGCGCGGCCACATCGGCCTTCACCGTCACTTTCTGCTTCGACTTCAGATGCAGCACACTGTTTTTAACACCCGGTTCAGCACCGTTCACAGAGAAATTCATGATATGGGAAAAGCCATCAGACACATAGTTTCTGCCAGCTTTGATGGCTTCTACATAATTATTGTAGTTGATAACACCATTCGATTTAAAGTAACTACGCGCATATCCTACTCTCTCATCAGATAGGCAGGGGAAGTCTGTTTCCCCGCTGATCGGGATGCGGATCCCTGAATTCAGCGTATGGTACCACATGTTCAGCTCCCGGTGCAACCCCGTGTTTCCGGCACTGAAAAAGTTTACCCAGCCGCGGGGCGCCGTGACGATGTATTCATTAGCACCAATACCATTCATCGACGGTACAATATAATTGGGCACCTGAACAGATGTTTCTTCGTAGGTGCGCCACGCCGGTGCATGCACCTTTTCTTCTTCTGTAACCGCAGGATTTAACCGGTGATTTTCCGTGTACAGGGGCTCGAGGCCATCTCCGGAATGCGCATACCCTGTTACCGCCCCCTGGGCTTGTGCCCATTGTAATACCGGCCCCGTCCAACTGGGCCATTCCTCTATTTTCGTAGTCCCGGGATAATCGTCTTCTTTCAGGCGAAGCAGTACTACGTGCCCGGCATGCGACGAAGGGAAACCAGATACCTCCACATCGTATTGCATGATATTCTCCCCGTTAGACAGTTCGTGTTCTTTACCCGTAAAATTATTTTTCTGATGATACCAGCCAGGTCCCCAGCTCAGTACAGACGACACTTTGAGATCTTCTCCCAACGCCTGCCGCCACATGTCTGCCGGGTTCACCCCTTCTTCGGGTTTATAATAGTGGCTGCAACCGGCTGCATGTACGTGATGATCGGCGCTGTACCAGCCCCGCTTCGCCACATCTATCCAGCGTTTAAGGGGAAGATGAATACGTATACTATCTGTATTTTCGGGTATGGTCACCTGTTTGTATTGGGTAATATATTCAGGTCCGCGGGTATACTTTATCGTAAACTTTCCGGGAGGCAACATCACATGCTCCCCGGTGTTGCGGTATACGTGCTGCTGAAAAAAGAAATCCGGATATTCGTCAAAAGCAGAAACCCTTCTGGATGGTAAGGGAAACACATTTCCCAGTCTGCCAGACTTTCGTTCTATACTATCGGTAATGGTTAACGCCGCCATCACAGGCTGTCCGTCGTCGTCGGCTATATCCAGTATTACTTTCACTGCCGGATCTATTGCAAATCCTATAGAGGCAGTATTTACCGGAATGGAGTCTACCGTGAAACCAAGTTCTATATTCCTGTTGCCGGATACCTTGCTATACAATTGCACTATGGTATACTCTACCGGCATGCCGGAAAGTTCTTTGTTCATCGTGCCGCCGGTGTACATTGCTGCATCCAGAAAGCGATTGGCTGCCTCCTCGCGGGTAATAATATCGTTAGCGTGTATGCCAAAATCCCAACGGTGCTGGGGCGACAGCGCACTCGGACTTACGGCATGCAATGCGCCCGTCACGCTTTGTCGATTGAACACTTTCACCAGAAAGCTTTTCCATCCACCCTGCAAGAGCCTCGCAACTGCATGCCCTTTCGATGCCTTTGCTTTTCCCTCACCAATATCTACCAGGGCTATACAATAGGGGTCTAATATCGCCTGTAAAGATTGCACTGTTTGATCGGTGTAAGGTGCATGACGAATTGCTTCTATTTTCTTTTCGTCTTCAGGTGATAAGGGGCTGCCTATATAGGCAAGCGCTTCTTTTAAACGGATAGCATGCGATACAAAGGGTTGGATATCATAATTGATTGACAAGCTAAAGGCCTGCGCTGTCTGCAGTTGTTGCGTTGCAGCAGCATTACACAGCAGCATCCCTCCCAAAAGCAACAGGTATTTCATACTTTTTTTATTTTACTGTAATGTTTTCAACTTTTTTGCATACCACTCTCTGGCATACTGATAGGCTTTTTCTGCTTCTGTCTTCTCTTCGGCTCTTATCTGCGGCTGCTTCATCTCCCAACAACGATCCACCGCTTTGATACACCATTCCAGGCTCTTATCTATGCTTACAGATTTACCGTTCACATCTATATAAACGGGATTGGTATGTGAGCTGGCATAGATGCGCAGTGCTACCCAACTCCCTTCTGTAATCTCAGGCGAAAACTGCACAGACTGCACCGAGCCATCTGCCACCACTTCCTGCGCATCTACTTTCTGCCCGTTTATAATCAGCTCCACATTCACCTTACGGGTTTTACCAATGCGCGCCCGTTCAACATTCCAGCAGGGGAACACATCCAAATGGCTATTGGCTATTACCTCGCCACCACGTTCCTGCTCGGCAGTCAGGTAGGCCGCAACATCGGCCCTCACTTTCACTTTTTGCTTCGACTTCAAATGCAGCAGACTGTTTTTAACACCGGGCTCTACACCGTTTACTGAAAAATTCATGATATGCGAAAAACCGTCGGATACATAGTTTCTGCCATTTTTTATGGCTTCTACAAAATGGTTGTAGTTCACCACTTTGCCAGTTTTAAAATAGCTCCGTGCATACCCCACCCTTTCATCAGATAGGCAGGGAAAGTCTGTTTCTCCGCTGATCGGTATGCGGATGCCTGCATTCAGCGTATGGTACCACATGTTCAACTCTCTGTATACTCCGGTATTGCCGGCGCTGAAAAAATTCACCCAGCCGCGGGGCGCCGTTACGATGTATTCATTTGCGCCAATACCATTCATAGACGGCACAATATAGTTGGGCACCTGAACGGAGGTTTCTTCGTAGGTGCGCCAGGCAGGTGCATGCACTTTTTCTTCTTCCGTAACCGCAGGATTCAACCGGTGGTTTTCTGTGTATAAAGGCTTTAATCCATCTCCTGAATGTGCATAGGCCGTTACAGCTCCCTGGCTTTGCGCCCACTGTAATACCGGCCCTGTCCAACTGGGCCATTCTTCTATTTTTGTGGTGCCCGGATAATCATCTTCTTTCAAACGAAGCAATACCAGGTGCCCGCCATGTGAAGACGGGAAACCGGATACCTCCACATCGTATTGCATGATATTATCTCTGGTAGACAGTTCGTGTTCCCTGCCTGTGAAATTATTCTTCTGGTGGTACCAGCCTGGCCCCCAGGTGAGCACAGAAGACACCTTCAGGTCTTCACCTGCCGCCTGCCGCCACATATCCGCGGGGTTTACACCTTCCTGCGGGCTATCGTAATGACTGCATCCCGATGCGTGCACATGGTGGTCGGCGCTGTGCCAGCCCAACTTTGCCACATCAATCCAGCGCTTGAGTTGCAGGCGCACACGTACGCTGTCTGTATTTTCGGGTATGGTTATCTGTTTGTACTGGGGCAGATACTCAGGACCGCGGGTATATTTTATCGTAAACTTTCCCGGTGGTAGCACCACATGTTCTCCGGTTTTGCGATACACATGCTGCTGAAAAAAGAAATCCGGGTATTCGTCAAAGGCGGCTATTCGCCTGGATGGTAAAGGATATACATTGGCCAGTTTGCCAGGGTATCGCTCTATACTATCTGTAATAGTAACAGCGGCCATTACTTCTTTTCCATCATCATCAATGATATCAAAATACAGTTTAACCGCGGGGTCTATATGAAAGAGTATATTGGTGGTATTCCTGAAGCCTATGTCTCTGGAACTTACTCCCACGTTGAATCCCAACTCTACATCGCGCATGCCGGCATCTTTACTATATAACTGAACAATGGTATATTCTATGGGCATGCCCGAGAGGTGCTTGTTCATAGTACCACCATTATACATTTGCGCATCCAGAAAGCGATTGGCCGCTTCGCCCGGCGATACCGGATCACTGGTGTGCCTCCCCCAGAAGGGGCGGTTATAGGGCAACAACGCATTCGGGCTTTCCACTTCCAGCTTTCCCGTAACCCGGCCTTCGTTGTTTACCTTTACCAAAAAACTTCTCCACCCACCCTGCATCAGGTGGGGCAAGGCTTGCCCTTTCTCCACTTTCACTCTCGACTCCGGGTTAATGTCTACAAGGGCTATGCAGTAAGGATCGAGTATTTCCTGCAATAATTGTACAGACTCCTCCGTGAAAGCAGCATGCCGGATGGCTTCTATTTTCTGTTCATCTTCAGGCGAAAGGGGACTGCCTATGTACCCGAGGGCTTCTTTCAGTCGAACGACATGTGATATAAAAGGCTGTACCTGTACAGCTACTTCATGGTTAACCATCGCCTGCGCAACCGGTGCGGACTGCGATGCCTGACTATGGTGATGATTGTGGTTGTGCTGGGCCATTGCCTGCACCAGCAGTAAACTCAAGACACCCGATAATAAAACTTTCATATGCAAATTCTCTATTGTTGTTCAACACAGTTTTTCACCCAATGCACTTTGAGGGATCACCCGCTCTTCAATATCCACGCATGCTTTTATTTTTTATGCGCCGGCGAAAACATTTCAAATACGCTTACAGCCCCTATTACTGTACCGAGGGGTATCGCCGCCAAATCTACCAGGTAGTTGCCGTTATGCCCGTAAAACGGGTACGCTCTGCCTTCCTTATTGGCCTTTGCAACCTGCGCAGGATTTGCAATACCAACAAAAACATAATCCGCCTGCGTATGCTCCGAAGCGAGGTAAGTGAAATCTTCCGACCCCATCATAGCGGGCAAATCATAAATAATATTTTTCGGTAATAATACAGACTCCAAAGATTTGTTGATACGCATGGCCAGCGCCGTATCATTTTTTAAAGGCACGGCTGTGCTCTTCATGGTGATAGAAGGATAATCTGCCTCCTGCAATCCATTCGCCACCGCTATTCCTTTGTTAATTGCCCGAATCTTCTCCAGCATTGTATTCCTTGTTTCGTCATTGAACCACCTCAAATTCAACTTAACCACACCAGAGGCGGGAATCACATTGTTATCGCCTCCTGCATGTACAGCGCCTACAGTAACTACACCCGCCTGCTGTGCAGGAATATTTCTGCTTATAATAGTTTGATATTGCAATATGGCGTTGCTCATCATTACTATAGGATCTTTGGTTATTTCCGGAGTGGAACCATGCCCGCCCACCCCGTGAAAGGTGACGTCTAACTGATCACTTCCGGAATTGCGTACCCCGTACCCGTTGATCACTTTTCCTATTTCGATGGGGAGCGTATGTAATGCAAACAGGTAGTCTGTTTTCGGTACACGGGTTTTAAATACGGGATCTGTAGCCATGGCTTTTGCACCCAACAAAGGTTCTTCGGCCGGTTGCCCAATAAACACCAGGGTTCCTTTCCATTCTTTTTTTAGCTCCACCATTATTTTAGCAATACCCAGCATCCAGGTCATATGTGCATCATGTCCGCAGGCATGCATGACCGGCACCTCGGTTCCGTCGTCCTTTTTCATCGTTTTCGTGCTGGCATACGGCAAACCGGTGGTTTCCTTTACCGCATTGCAATCCATATCGGCCCGGTAGCCCACTACGGGGCCTTTGCCATTTCTCATGATGGCCACCAACCCTGTTTTTCCTATTCCCGTGATCACTTCGTACCCGAGCGACTCCAGTTCTTTTGCCAGTATACCTGCAGTTCTTACCTCCATGAATCCCAATTCAGGATGCTGGTGGAGATCCTGAAAAATAGCAGACAGCCTGGAAGAATCAGCATAGGCTAATTTTCTGATTTTATCGGTGTGCTGAGCCTTTACCCCCGACCATGCCAGCAGCGCGCCCAGGAGCCAAACAAACGAATATCTTTTCATGCTTATCAAAAAATTTAAGGTTTGTACTGTCGTTTAAAAACAATACGGCAACTTATTTTATCGGCTGCATAATTTCCGCTATCAGATCTACCGTTCTGTCTACGAGCATTTGCCCCCCTTCGGGCCCCACCATTGAGCTAAAAGGCGTAGCGCTGTAGCCACCACCTTTTACAGCCTTTTCAGTGGCCAGGTATCCCTGCTCGCCTGCGAGCTGCACCACAAGTGTCTGCAGCGCTTTGCTACGCCCCTGAATCCTGATACCAAATTCTGTATACAATTCAAATGGATTGGTGCAAATAACAATATCACCTAAACGAATTATATGAATTTCAGTAGGCAGGGTGAGTAATTTTCCCCGCTGCTGATTTTCGTATCTCTTTGCAATTTTGTCGTTAAAAAACAACTCACCTCTTTTTTCTTTAGCCAGTTTACTATCGTTGGCTATCCTGGCAGCTACTTCATCCCTGGTTTTTACAGCATCCAGGTACTCTTTATGTGTAATAATACGCATTGGCAACTGCAGCTCTTCATGCTTATGTATCAGGGGAATATCTTTGTATTGGTCTTTTTTTACGATATCGTGGGCTTCCACCACAGCATTGGTAATGCGTCTTGCAATTTCTTCCATTGGTTTCCGTCCGGAAAGCGTATGCATTCTTACATCTGCCTTATGCCTGTACATCACATGCGGCGACTGGTCGCCTGCTGCCGCTATCCATCCCACCACACATAGCCGGTCGCCGAACTTCTTCTTGAGCGCCAACCGTACTTCGTGCCAGTAATCGGCATTTACCTCTGTTCCGTTTTCTGTTTTCTGTGCCGGACAGGCAACGCTGACGCCCGTTGCGATCAGTTCCTGTTTTTTGTTCCAGAAAAATACAGTGTTTACATCGTGGTCTTCATATCCTTCTATACCAGCAAATCCCGGAAAATAAGTACCTCCGTACATTAATCCTGTACCGTCGAGGTATGAGCTTCTCCTGTTATACCCTACCACCGCATGCGTAAGTCCCCAACTGGTAGTGCATTCCACGCGGTTGTTCCAGGCTTTCACAATACCGGCACTTACACGTTCTACGAAAAATTTCTCGAAATCCTCCGGCTGGGTGATATCGGGCGGAATCGGATATTTTGAAAACAGCGTATCCATTACCGGAGCAGTATGGGTATGCGTTGCCGTTAGTATTACTTTTGAAGAGTCGATGGAAGGCAATAATTTCTTAACAGCTTTTCGTACTCCCGCCTGGTATGCAGGCGGTATATCTACCAGGTCGCAGGCAGCAAAATAAGCCGTCTCCAGCGTTGCAGTACCGCGCCGGGACTCGATAGCCATGATACTTACCTGCAGCGGCGTTTCTATGGTAGTAGATACTCTCAGATGCGCCTGCCCTGCGAGCGCCACGGGCAGCTTAGGGGTAATATCTACTTCCGCAGTGCCCACGAGCAGGGTTTGCGCCTGAACATTCGATACAACTACAAAAAGCCATAAAACGCCTGATAATTTCCACCAACTTTTAGCTTTCATAATAACTATTTTCAACTTTCCTGTGTTATAACTGATTTGACCCGGTTTTTCAAAAGGAGGGCAGGAATATCTTCCTGCCCCCGCAAATAATATCCAAGTAGGAATTGCTGTTAATTATAACCGGGATTTTGTTGCAGAACCGATTGTCCGTTTACCACACTTAAATCAATCTCACGCTGTGGAATCGGAAACACTTCGTTCTTTCCTTTGGTAAACTTCGCGTTGTTCAGAATGAGATAAGGTTCGCCGGTTGATTCTATATAGAACCGAACCTCATCAGCGATGTACTTATCCAGCACATTACCCATATAGCCCGGCTCCTGCAGATCGTAGCGTTGAAGGTCGAAAAACCTTACACCTTCCATACCAAACTCCAGTCTGCGCTCGAAACGAACAGACTCTCTCGCAAACTCTTTTCCGTTGGCTGCAAATTCTCCATTGTACAAACCCACCTTGTAATTCGCCGCGGGTGTATTGGTAAATCCTGCCAGGGGGTTATTGTTATCAATATAAGTTTTCACAAATCCATCCGGATTAGCAGCTCTTGCCCGAACGATGTTTACGTATTCTTCCGCTTTTGGCAGGCTACCTATTTCCACTTCGCATTCAGCAGCCCACAACAATACATCCGCAAAACGGATCATGGTGTAGTTTACATTCGTTACGGGTGCCCAACCTTCGAATGAACCGGTAGATGATTCTTTGTCTTTCATCCAATAGGCACTCTTCATATGGCAGTACGGCCCACCATCGTGCGACAGTACGAAACTTGCATCAAACACCCCCCAATCGAGGTAAGGTATGCCTCTTCTGCCTGTAGTCCAGTCCAGCCGCGCATCGATGGTTCCTGCATAGGGAACAAACGGATCGTCTACACCCAGTCCCATATCATTCTTCATTGCCTCATCGTTGAAAGTATTCAACAGGGGCAATCCGGTAAGTGCATCTGTTTTAAAGGAGTTCACCAGACTGAAAGAAGGCTGGTACCATGCGCCACCAGCTCCCGGTATAGGCAATGTCAGCGATTCTCCGGCATTGGCATTGTATCCGAAGTCATTACCTACTACAGCCATCTGCACTGCAAACACAGATTCAGCGCTGTTTTTCGAAGCAGGATCGTAGGTATCTTTATACTTCTCTACCAGTTGATATTTTAATCCGTTGCTGGTCATACCATTCTGGATCACATCTTCGAGTACGGGTTTGGCTTCTGTCCACTTGTTTTGGTGCATGTAGGTTTTTGCCAGGAATGCTTTTGCAGCCCAGCTATTGGCTCTCCCTACCTGTGATTTGGTAGAAGTAAGATTAGCTGCAGCGAACAGGAAGTCTTCCTCTATTTTAGGCCAGATAGAAGGTACGTTAGAAACGTACACATTGTCTGAACCCAGGAACACGGTTTCATCAATGTACGGTACATTTCTCCATAACTTCGCCGCTTCCAGATGATACACACCGCGTAGGAACTGTGCTTCCGCCCTGATTTGCAGCGCCTCTTCATCTGTAATGGCACCCGACGGGAGCTTATTCAGAAAGCGAAGGGTTTCGTTTGTACGCTGTAAGCCAGCATAAATATAACGCCACCTGTCTGCATTAAAAGACTGTGTAGCATCGATGGTATGATTCTCTGCCTGGTCGATCATTGTGTTCGCGCTGTAAATACATCCTTTGTGTGCGTCATCAGATGCAACGCCCGCCAGCATAATGTTCGATACCCCGTTCAGGAAATCGAAGCCGCCTGCCCGGGCCGTTCCGTTCAGCAGGGAGTACGATCCTATCAACAATCCGTTCACGCCGTCTTTATTAAGCAGGGTAGATTCGCTGATCGCTCCTATCGGACTTTTTTCAAGAAAACTTTTGTTACAGGCACTGGTAATTCCCAACAGTGTAACACCCAGTGCCAGCATTGATTTATTATATGATAATTTCATTTCGCTGTGTTTTAGTTCATTCAATAATTCAGGACCATCAGAATCCTACATTCAATCCTATGAGGAAGGTTCTGGAATTCGGATAATACCCCTCGTCAATACCAAATGTTTCTGTTCTGTAGCTGGTAATTTCCGGATCTGATCCTTTGTAATTGGTGATGGTAAACAGGTTGCTTGCCTGTACATACAGCCGCAGCTTGCTGATGCCTGCATTCTTCAACCCTGTAAGGTTGAAATTATACCCCATCAGCAGGGAACGCATTCTGAAGTACGAACCGTCTTCCAGGAAGAAAGAGTTCGGCACGTTGGAGGTGCTGAACGAAGACGCCTGCTCCATTCTTGGGATAGTGGTATTGGTATTACCGGGTTCCCATGCATTCAGTAATTCTCTGCTTTTATTGTTGTTGCCCGGGAAGAAATGTGAATTCCTGCGGGTTTCATTCCAGATATCATTTCCCTGAGTACCATAAAAAACGGTAGAGAAATCGAAGTTTTTATACGTGAATCCAATATTGAGTCCGTATACGAAATCCGGGTTGGGATTACCAATGAACGTACGGTCTTCGGTATTGATCACACCATCTTCGTTTACGTCTCTGTATTTAAACCTGCCGGGAGCAGCTCCGTCCTGTGTGGGAGATTTATCTACATCGTCGTCGCTTTGGAAGAGACCTACTACTTCGTAACCGAAAAATGATCCCACCGGATGTCCCTCCTGATTACGCACGCTGTTTCCGGGTGTCCATGAAGGGTCAAAATATCCGGGATCGGGAATGCTTTCGATCATGTTTTTGTACGAAGTAATGTTAGCTCCTATATCAAGCCTTGCATGTTTTCCAAACTGGGCATGATACATAGCCGATACATCTATACCATTGTTCTTAATGTTTCCGATGTTCACCGTGGGAGAGGTAGCAAAGCCGGCAACACTTGTAGGTAAAGGAAGCGGGAACAACAGTCCTTCTATCTTTTTGTCAAAATATTCCACTGAAAATTCCAGGCGGTTATCGAACAAGGAAGCGTCCAGTCCTATATTCGTTACGATATTCTTTTCCCAGCCCGCCAGCGGGTTACCCAGCGTAGTGGGTGAAAAGCCCGGTACTATACTGTTTCCTGTTCCATTGATATCATAATAGGAATTATGAAACGCCTGAGCGTACAGTGTAGAAGAATTCCAAACGGTTACGTTTTCAGCATTTCCGATCACTCCGTAGCTTCCCCTGATCTTCAGATCGTTTACCCAGGTTACGTTCTGCATAAACTGCTCGTTACTAAGTCTCCATCCTGCGGTTACAGAAGGAAATACACCATAACGCTTTGCTGACCCGAACCGTGAAGAACCATCCCTGCGAAGGGTTACTCCCAGCAAATACCTGTCATCGAATGAATAGTCTACGCGACCAAATGTGGAGTAAAAGGCGTCATCTCCGGCATTACTGGCATTAGTAAGGTTTTGGGTACCGTTGCCCAATACCAGATAGTTGTAATTTTCCGTGAAGAAATCGTGCCTGCCACCTTCATGGTTACGTGATTTCATATTGATGGACTCTGTACCCACCAGCGCATTTACGAAATGCTTGCCAAAATTGTTTTTGTACGTAAGCGTATTCGTCCACATTACCAGCGAAGAATAACCGCTGTATTCGCTCAATGTGTTTTTCTGATTGTATTTCTCTGCATCGAAATAACTGATGCCCGTGTAGTTCTGGTGATAGAATCCACTCACGTTTCCTCCCACACTTGTACGAACTGTAAAGTTTTTCAGGAAATCTACCTCAGCAAAAATATTTCCGTTCAAGCCGAGTGTATTATTCCGGTTGTTGGCGGCTGCATGACGTATAGCAAGCGGGTTTCCGGATGTACCCAATCCTGGTCCGGCGTAACCACCTCCCCAATTGCCCATGATATCATACACTGGAATAAACGGATGATTCCCCCTGGCTGCCTGAATTTCTGTATACGGATGGTTGGGATTTATCTGTGGATTGTCTTTGTAGTATACATACAGGTTTTCCCCAATCCTTATATTATCTCTTACCTTGTACTGTGTGTTGATACGCACATTGTATCTTTTCAGATGCGTATTCAGTAAGGTACCCTGCTGGTTCAAATATCCCAGCGATAACATGTAAGTCAGTTTATCCGTTCCGCCGCTGGTAGTGAGGTTGTGGCTCATCATCAAAGCCGGTTTGAAAATTTCCTTGAACCAGTCAGTGCCCTCTCTGTTATACCGCTGTATAAGGAGGTTTCTTGCAGGATTGGCAAGATCAAGATAGTACCTGGAAGGGTCTACCGAAGCATCGCCGGCCTTGCCCACACCGCTTCCGGAAGGACCACGCCACATAAAATCCGGTGTACCATTCTCATACAGCGGATTAGAAGGTGTTACTTTAGTGATGATGCTCTGGTATTCATCAGGGCTCATCATATTGAAATCGCGAACCACCGGTGTTTGTACACCATAGTAAGAATCGTAGGTTGTTTGAGGTCTGCCGGAACGTCCTTTTTTGGTGGTTACAATAATTACGCCGTTGGCGCCACGTACCCCGTATATGGCCGCTGCACCTGCGTCTTTCAACACCTGAATAGATTCTACATCATCTGCTGCAATATCATTGATATTACCTTGCACTCCGTCGATCAGTACCAGCGGATTGGTATTACCAAAAGAGGTTACGCCCCGTATCCTGATATTACTGGAATAGCCGGGAGAACCTGAACTGATAATGTTCACCCCTGCTGCCTGCCCCTGCAGGGCTTGCAATGCAGATCCCGAAGGAATAGACTTCATTGTTTTCACGTCTACTACCGCCACGGAACCTATAATGTCCTTTTTACGCTGGGAAGAGTAACCGGTAATAACAGTTTCCATACCTTCTACGATCCTTGTGCTAACCGTAAAAGTATGCAGCTTATTGGTAGCGCCATCTACTACCACTTCAGCGGTTTCAATATTCACGCCGGAAATTACCAGTGTAGCTGTTTCTGTGGGAATCGTAAGTTCGAAGTATCCCCCGGCATCGGTAGTGGTACCTGCGGCACTTCCTTTTACTACGATAGAAGCGGGAACGGGTTCTCCGTCATCGTTCAGTACTCTTCCGCGAATCAATACGGGAGGAGGAATGTCCAGGGAGGTAGCCTGCGGCAGCACAGCCTCCGGTGAAGCCAGCTCCTTTTTACGTGTTACAATCACGAGCCGGTTTTCTAAATGAAAATCAAGCGGCTGGTTTTTGAAAAGATTTACGAGAAAATCATTCACCGGCTGCTTGTCTACACTAATGGTAACAGGCTTTGCCAGCTTCAACAGGTCGGCTTCGTAAAAGAAATAAACATTGGCCTGTTTCTCTACTACGTTAATTACCTGCTGTAACGGTACGTTTTTACCATTAAAAGTAACCGTTTGGGAAATAACATTTGCGCTGGCATTCAGCAAAAATGTCATTAATATCACAGTAGTCAATTTCATCACTAACAGAAATTTAGTGACCGATCTGGTATTGCAGTTGCGCAATAACCAGACAAAAAATGCATGTTTTTGCATACTTTTGCTCCAGTTTTGGTTTAACAATAATGATGGCTTACATATGTCTTATTGTTAATCAAGCTTATATGCCGCCCCGGTCTGCACACCAGGGGCGGTTTTTTATCGGCCAGTTTAACAATCGTTATCTTATTTTTTATTTCTTCCTGATACTATCAATGTTTTTCCTTCTACTTTAAAATGTACCCCCGCCAGCTTCAGGGCATTCAACACCTGAGAAAGGGTAAAATCTCTGGGTATTTTGCCTTTGTAAAGCGTTGACGGTACCGGGCCATTGTAGCTGATATCCAGATCGTACCAACGGCTGATCTGCCGCATAACCGTAGGAATATCGGCCTCGTTAAACACAAACAGGTTATTTTTCCAACCTGTTACCTCTTCTACGTTGACTTCTGTAACTTTTATTGCTCTATCTGTTGTATGCTTAGCGGTTATACTTGCCTGCTGCCCCTCTGTTAACTCCACCTGCGCACCTGCATTGGTTACACGCACCAATCCTTCTACCAATGTAGTGGTCTGGTAGGTTTCATCGTTATAGGTATTAACATTGAAATGCGTTCCCAGCACCTCTACCCTTGCATCGCCCGGGAGCTTTACCACAAACGGCATTTTTTTGTTGCGCTCTACTTCAAAATACACTTCTCCTGTTACCTGCACTTCGCGGGCATTTCCGGCAAACCGGGTAGGAAATGTAATGGAAGAGGCTGCATTCAGCCATACGCGACTACCATCTGCCAGGGTAATTTTATATTGTCCGCCCTTGGGTGTTGTCATCGTATTGTACACTGTTTTATCAGAAGCAGCGTACACCAGCTCTCCGCCATTATTGGCGATGGCCAGTTCACCATCTGTAATCACCTGCCTGCCGCTGTTGTCCAGTTCTACCTGTTGTCCGTTAGACAAAGTCAGAATCGCTCTATCGGTTCCTGGTAACACATCCTGCACTTCTTCCTTCACGAGCGGCAAGTCCACAACCGACTCCTCCAGATTACCTTGTCCCCAAAAAAACCAGGCCGATGTGGCTATCAATATAACCGCCGCTGCAGCACCATACCACCTGCGTAGTCTGCCTCCTATAGCCGGTACCGGCTTTTCCTCCATACCTATTCTTTTCTGAATTTCCTGCAGGAGTTTCGTCTTCATTCCCTGCTCTTCATCCTGCTCCTCCATAGCCATCAACTGAAGAATATCGTTTTCATCATCCAGTCCTTCAAAAAACAACCGGTTTTGTGGTGATTCTGCAAGCCAGCGCTCCAAATGAGCTGTTTCCGACGGACTTATCTCGTCGCGGAAATATTTCAAAATGAGTCGGGCAATGTCCTGTTCCGTATATGCCATGTATGCGTTCTTACCAGTATAAACGTGCTGCATGGCCAAACTTCCTATACCATACACAGGTTTTTTTAAATTTCGGTTGTGTTTTTGTTAAGTTTTATCGCCAACAGATCAATAATGGAGCAGTTTATGTGAA
Source organism: Agriterribacter sp. (assembly GCA_037190905.1). Taxonomy (GTDB): domain Bacteria; phylum Bacteroidota; class Bacteroidia; order Chitinophagales; family Chitinophagaceae; genus Agriterribacter. The sequence continues at coordinate 218,373 of JBBCKG010000005.1, forward strand.
GCGATCTGTATACGCATTATTCAAGGTCGTCATATGTAAACTGTAGTAAAATACTTTCGGTCCCTTCGCATTCCGGAATACGTCTTTTCTGCATCCCGGGAATAATCAGGGCCCCGGCGCTAAAACCCGCCAGGCGTTGACGAGCCCACGCACAAAAAAACTGGTCTGTATCTAAGCAGCCTACACTGCAATCCGGAGGGTAGGTTTTCTAATTCCAGTGGTGATCTGAGCGTATTTGCAGCATAAGTTGATAAGTACGAACCAATCGCGGAAGGGCTTATCTCCTTTCTCAGGGAAGAATAATCCAAAAAGCGTCATTCCACCTCGCAGTGTACATACGCAATCGTCTGCGCTGCAACCCCAAAAGGCAACTGCAACATTTGCTGTCCGTTTTTATCCACAGCAATAGATGCACCGATACAGTCCCAGCCCTTCCAGGGTCCCTCTTCCATATGCCCGGTATTACTTACACCTATAATGTAGGTACCAAACTTTCCGGCAACGGGCATGTAGGCTTCCCGCCAGAGATCACCATAAGGCTGTGTTGCGTTGTCGTAACCGGGTGGCACTGCCCAGGCACAGGGAGATAAAATAATGCCAGGCTCCATCCTTGCCAGCGCCGTTGCAATAGACCGATCCTCTACCAGCGCATCGGCACAGATCATTACTCCGATCCGCCCGAATGCAGTTTCCGCCGTATTGATCCTGTCGCCGGTAGCGTAGTAGGGTTTTCCTATATCCAGTTCGTTGATCTTACGATGCTTCAATAGCAAACGACCATCGCCGTCTATCAGCACTGCACTGTTGTATACGCGGCCATTCTCTCTTTCTGTAAGTCCTGAACACACCAGCATATTCCATTTTCCGGCAGCAGCACTGAGTCTTTCAAACACCTCTCCCTGTGGTATGGTTCCTGCATATTCCAGGCTGGCGGGGTGCGTCCAGCCAATATCCATACATTCAGGTAATATAGCAATGTCAGCACCATTCTCCGCGGCTTCCTGCAAACAACGCTCTGCGGTGGAAATATTAGTGGCTACATCAGCTCCTTTCACCTGCATTTGTATCATGGCTACTTTTACCTCTTTCATCATCGTTTTTTTTGAATGTTTTTACAACCTGGGTAAGCAGGTATCGGTACATTGTCCGGCTTTCTCCAATAGTAATTCCAGCACTGCTTTTTATTCGAATGCTTATACCACCTCCTCTGTACTTCCCTCCTATTCTACCGGAGGCTGCATATCCTGCATTCGCCGATATGATTTAAAAGTGAGTAGATCGGCTGTTGAAAAATATTCCTGCATTATACAACATTGCCGTAAACTTGCTTCGCTGACCTGCTTCTGAAATTCATCTTATAATAAATATCGAGGTAAAATCTCTTAATTCCCGATATTCCAAAGATCGTCGATCAGCGCAACTGTTCTATCCACCAACATTTGTCCTCCTTCAGGCCCCACGGGCGTGCTTTGAACAATAGCACTATATCCGCCTCCTTTTACCGCCTTTTCAGTAGGCAGGTAATTACCTGCTCCGGAAAGCTGCACGACGAATGTTTGAATTGCTTTGCTACGTCCCTGTATGCGAATGCTGTAATCGACGTACAGTTCAAAAGGGCTGGTACATATCACGGCATCCCCCAGACGAAGAACATGTATCTCAGCAGGAAAGGTGAGAGATTCCCCCCTTTGCTGCTCCTCAAAAAGTATCACTGTGCTGCCATACCAATGCATCTGTGCCTGAAGTTCGTTGTTTTTTTCCGGGTGAGCGGCAATTTGGGATGCAACCTCGCCTCTGTTTTTCTTTGCCTCTGCATATTCTGCTGCTGTAACGATACGTCTGGGCAGGGCTAACACTTCCTGTTTGTGTATAACAGGAATATTGTGATGACGATCATCTTTAACAATGTTATAAGTCTCTTCCACCGCTGTGGCTATGCGTCGACCAATTTCACCGAGCCTCGTAGTCTTAGACAGGGTATGCATCCGTTCGTCTGCCCTGGACCTGTAGCGCACATGTGGCGACTGATCGCCGGAGGCTCCGGCCCATCCTACAATACAAATATCATCGCCAAATTTTTTCCGGAGTGCCAGTCGCGCCTCATGCCAAAAGTCTGCGTGTATGACGTTTTCGCCTTCTGCCTCCTGCGCGGGACAAGGAACATTTACAGACATACCAATAAGCTTCCCGGCTTTATTCCAAAAAAACAGCGAATTAACGTCGTGGTCTTCGTACCCTTCAATGCCGCGAAACTCCGGCACGTGCGTACCGCCATACATCGCCGCCGACCCGTTCTCATATACGCTGCGCCGGTTGTAGCCTATTACCGCATGTCCTAATCCCCAGGTGGTATAACCAGGAGCGCGCGACAACCATGCTTTAGCAACAGCCTCTGCTACCCGCTTCGAAAAAAAATCTACATATTCCTGTATTTGCGTTACTCCTTTCGCGGGTATGGGATATTTGAGCAGCAAGGTATCCAAAACAGGAGAAGTATGGGTATGCGTAGCTGTTACAATCAACTTCTTCACGTCGAAAGATGGCAGCCGCCTGGCTACCTCTTTACGGAGACTTTCCAGTATCGGTGGGGATATTACGATCAGATCGCAGGCTACAAATACAGCCTGTTCGCCTTTACCCTCCAGTGCGATCACGTTAGCCAAAAGAGGCGTTGCTGCCTCGTTCGCTATGCGCAGGTGAAACTGCCCCATTAGTGCCACTGGTAATGCAGGCGTAATATCCGCAGTAGCTGTTCCAATCCTCAACTCCTGCGCTTCTGCGGTACAGAAAATCCACATGGTAAGCATGAGTACTAACAACCTCCTCCATAGCTTTCTTCTTCCCGACCAATATTTATCACTCATCGTTTTTATTTTGGTTATCTGAAAAAAAATTATCGGTACGTGGCGATCAGTATCGCTGAATTTATTTATAGCTACCACTCATTTTCAGCAACGGGCGTCGGAACTGTACAATTACTATTCCACCTTCTTACGCAGCGCGTCCAGCTCTTCCTGAGCAGGCGCCGGCGTATCAAATCCGGCAGCCGGCACTTCTATGCCTGCAACCCATGCGATGGCGTTGATCACCAGTTTTCTGAAACCATCTATCTGCCAGTTATCGTGCATATGCGCACCTGTAAATCCAAAACCTCTCCCGCCGTCTGGTCTGTTATAAGCCCATGCCATTACCTGGGGCTCACCCCTGGCTATCGCGGCTCTTACATGAGGGTTGCCCTCATGTGCACCGTCCTTCCTGTCGAGCGTAGAAGGGGGCGGCAGTAACTTGAGTATAGGGATAAGGCCAGCGGTATCATCTGTGAACCGCATATGATAGTACCACTCGTCTCTCGCTTCAAACGGCTGAACGCCGTTCGTCACCGGGTGTGCGGGTAGTGTATCGAATCTGGGTGTCCAGAATGGATTTACAGACCAGTGAAGTTCAAAATACCCTCCGATCCATTTTAAAAAATGGTCACCTGCTTCTCCTGCCGGTACTTCTACAGCATAATGTAAATTAAGTAATCCTACGCCCTTTTTCATGAGCCGGTCTATATGCTCTAAATGAGGAAGGACCATATGTCCGCCCCCCCCATCGCTATACATTATTATAGCATCTGCATCATCTAAAATGGTTGTATCCTTAGGCCAGCCCTGTTCTGTTACCACAGCCTCTGCCCCCGGAACATGATCGTTGAGGAGCTTGGCCAGTAACAGGCAGCCCCCGAGATGCTCATGCTCACCGGGTCCGTGACTATCCCGCCCGGGAATGAGCACTATTTTTTTCCTGTTTAAACCTGATGAACTGTTTTCTTCTTTTGGCACCCCGTTACAAGCTACAGTGAACACCATGCCGAAAACCAGCATTAACAAATGTATGGGAGTGATCGTACGATTGCGCTTCATATTATATTTTTTTTAGCGAAGAAAGATAAGCCAGCAAATCGGCCATCTGCTGGGCCGACATAGCATCCTGTAAAGCAGGCATGATGGATTCGGCATTTTTCTTCACGGTTTTAACGTCTGCTATTTTTATGGTTTCTCCGTTTCCGCCCGGGTATTTCAGCACCATTTCTTCATTGGTCTGGCTGGCTATGATTCCCATCACTACCGATCCGTTTTTCAACGTCACTTCCCAGCTTTCGAAGCCGAAGCTAATACCGGCAGAAGGATTAATGATGGCTTCCAGCAGACCTTCTTTCGGCAACTTGCTGCCTATCTCAGAAAGCCTGGGACCAAAATCCATTCCCTCATCTCCGACCTGGTGACATACCGCACATTGCGCAGCGAAAACAGTTCTTCCATTTTCTATATTACCCTTTAACGTCATTACGGCATCTTTATCAAACGGCGGCTTATGATCTCCGGCAGATGCTGCCAGCAACGCTTCCACCTGCTGATACATGCTTCTCCTCGGACCATGCTCCATTCCGCGCATCAGCGGGTCTATCAATTCTGCCGGCAGCTTATTTCCCTTCACCAGGTCTAATACGCGGTACTCTCCACCATAAGTTCTGCCAAGCGACAAAGCAGCAGCTTTTCTCACAGACATCGGATAAGATTTCGACAACAGCACCTGCTGTGTCATATTCAATGTTTGTTCGTACCCAACATTACCGAAAGCGGTAAGCAAACTGATGATCTTGGCGGTATCTTTACCAAGGAGAATTTTCTTCATATCATTCTCTGCTCCATACGCCAGGCAAAGCTTTACCGCTTCCCCTGCTATCGGATCTTCCGGGCGCGAGAATATCAACCCCAGCAACCGCTGCTTTTCTGTCTTCAGTTCGTACTGCTTCACCAGGTTAATGTAGGTATCTGTACCATATACCGACGTCAAAACCAGACCGAGTGCTTTCTGCGCAACCGCGGATTGTTTGACCGCTTGCGGCGACAGATGGTGCAGCAATAATGCATTTAAGCGGATATCATTTGCGGTATTGCCAGACAGGAGTCCAAGTAATACACCTGTTTTCTCTGGTTCTGTGTGAAAGTCAAACGCTCGAAAATAACGCTGACGTTTCTGCCAGTCTGTTGTTTCATCTACAGCCAATGTTGCCAGGAGCGGCAATACTTTGGCGGTTCGCGCCCTCCATACAATATCTTTTCCTTCGGCTGTGCTAAGCGGTTCGGGCACCTTTTGAGAATACGCATCAAAAAAGCGGTCCCACTGCCTGTCGGCTCCGATGCCAAGCGCTTCAAGGTACCATCTATCGCCATTTTTATATTGCAACGCGAGCTGGGCCCACAGTGCGGCAGCTTCCGGCGCTTTGTTATGCCTAAGGGCTATAGCACATTCCCTTCTTACCTGGGGGTCTTTATCATTTATCAGTTTTGCAACAGATTCCAGATCGTTGCTGTTCAACTGCCGGGCAGCCCTCAACCCCGTGATCCTTAACTCCGGATGATCGCTGTTTAATGCTTCTCCTATATATTGTTTGCCCCCTTCCATTTTCGACAATATCCATAAAGCCCGGGCCCGCATTCTCAAATTCTCCGCTGATCTCCAAAGCTTTTCCAACTCGGGAACCGCCTTGTCTCCCATGTTGTATAAACTGATCCAGGCTTTTCTCCTTACAGACAAATTAGGATTTTGCAAAGCTTGAACAGCGCCCGATGGCGTGGTATAATCAAATACAGGGATTTTATACCCTTTGCCTTTAGGGGCTATCCTGTATATTCTTCCCCTTTCCTGGTCTTTGGCATCATGCCCGCCTACAACAGCATCGTACCAGTCTGCCACAATCAGCGATCCGTCTGGCGCCACACACACATCTGCCGGGCGAAACCACTGATCGTTTTTTCCTTCCATGACATTTTTTATGGTTGCTGAATAACCTGCGCCGTCGTTCTCAACGATATAAGATCTTACTACATTATGTCCGGGTTCGCAATGGATCATCTGGTCTCTGAATACTTCTGGCAATAATGTACCCTCGTAAATAACCATTCCGGTGGGTGAGCCGGAACCCGTCTGCAGCAGGTTGGGCACCACGCCCGGATCGTTCAGGTGCCAGTGGCGAAAAGGAGTAGAGTCCTCCTGGTTGGTTCTCGGCATGTTCCATGCCGCTCCGGTCATTTCATCCGTGAACCCGTAGTTACCATACTCCATCACGTAATTGATGCGCGTTCCTTTATGGCCATCGTCATCGTTGTCGCTCTGCCACATGGTTCCATAGCTGTCTACCGCCACCTCAAAATTGTTTCTGAAATTGTGTCCGAGGCATTCTACCTCCGAACCATCAGGATTACACCTGAACACCATACCCTGCCGGTACTTGCCGGGACCAATTTCATCGCCGTCCTGATCAAGCACCACCTTGCCATCTTTATCCTTCAATGTTTTTCCTTCATTACCAAAGTTAAAATAGAGTTTACCGTCGGGACCAAACACGAACGCATGCATACCATGATCGTGCTGCTCACCGCCAATGCCCTGGAACATGATCTCTTTACGATCTGCTTTATCGTCGCCGTCGTCATCGAAAAAACGCCACACATAAGGACTTTGAGATACTATTACTTCGTTACCCAATACAGAAATTCCCAACGGCGCGTTAATCTCGGGCCCCTGGTAAAATACTTTGGTCGTGTCCATTACTCCATCACCATTCGTGTCTTCGAGTATGATAATCCTGTCTCCGGCAGGCGTCAGCAGGCGCCCCGGCCATGGGCGATAGTTATAGGCCTCAACAACCCATATCCTTCCCTTTTCGTCTACATCAATATTGGTAGGATTTTTTAGCATGGGCTCTGCCGCCATCAGCCTTACTTCCAGTCCTTCTGTTGTAGTAAGTCCTTTCAGCGCATTTTCAGGTAATCGCTTCTGATCTTCGGTAAGGCTGTCTGAACCAGCTACTGGCCCTTCTCCTCCTGCACCACAGGAAACAACGAAGCATACCAGCAACAACAGGCACCCGTTTGACAAAAAAACGCAAACATTATTCAGGTACTTCATTTACTAAATTGATTTGATGATTATAAACAAACATATTATAACAATACTGAGCGGTATCATTTCTGTACTATTCTGTTATGGAGCATAATTGACCCATACGTTCATCTTACCTGACTGCCTGTTCTCCCAGGCAAAGTAGGGAACGAATGTTATGTTATCGCCATTAGCAATTGTAGTAAGGTTTTTAATTCCCTCCAGTTTACCCTTACCATTCACCAAAGCAAACTTATTTTCTGCGCTTAACGTCAACTGCTCTGGATCCACCCCGGGATTATCTACCTCTTCCATACAATACACAATGGGACCTCTCTGCACAGCACGCTTGCCTTTGTTAGCCTCTACCAGCGGGTGCGCAGCCACTAACTCCACGGGCATACTGAAATCGAGCTCAATGATGTCTCCTTTCTTCCATTTTCTGTCAATAGTAAGGTAACCCGCCTCCAAATTCAACTGATTGATCTTTTCTCCGTTAAGCAGCGCAGCATATGATTTTGCCCAATCAGGGATTCTCAATTTTATTTTACCATCTACCGCTTTCTCAGGTTCTACTTTAATCAACACTTTCCCCTCCCAGGGGTATTGCGTTTGCTGCGAAATAGTCAGCGGCGTGTTGCCAAGGGATGTATTGGTTTCGTTGCCAATATAAAGATTAACCATTAACTCATCTTTTCTCTTCATATAAATATACTCTCCCACCTGTGGTATAAAGCGCGCCATATTAGAAGGACAGCAGGCAATGCCATATTCACCCCCTCTGTGGTGTTTTCCTTCAGATGCCAAAGGATTGGTGTAAAAAAACGCATTGCCATCCAGGTTTTGTCCTGCCAGCACCGCATTGTACAACGAACGTTCCAACACGTCTGCATATTTTGCCTCACCCTTCATCAAACACATACGACTGTTCCATAAAACCATGCCTACGGATGCACATGTTTCGCAGTATGCTTCTCTGTTAGGAAGAAAATACGGTGGGCCAAAAGCTTCACCATCGTGCATAGCACCAACCCCACCTGTTATATACATCTTTCTTTCCACAACGTCGTCCCACACACTGTTCAGTGCACTCATATACGTAGTGTCTTTTCGGTTAACCAGCACATCGGCCATTCCGGCGTACATGTACATAGCCCTCACCGCATGGCCCGTAGCTTCTCTGATATCTTTTACAGGTATATCGCTCAGGATGTCTACGTTTGCCCTCGGGTTCGCTTCCCACATCGGACCAAACTCATGTCCATGTCCCCGTTCTTCGAGCAGCCAATGAGCAAAATCCAGGTATTTTTTTTGACCTGTCACATCATACAGTTTTACCAATGCCAATTCGGGTTCCTGATGCCCTTCTGCCCAATGCCTTTTTCCGGGTCCGAAAATATCAATCCAGTGATCGGCAAACTTCTGCGCTACATCCAAAAACTTTCGCTTGCCTGTTGCCTGATAATAGGCTATGGCTGCTTCTATCATGTGTCCGCCGCAATACATTTCATGCCTGCCTATGTCTGACCACCGTCCCAGGTTTTTTCCCAATGGATCGTCTTCTGTTGAAAGAATGTAGAAAGTAACAAGATATCCGTCCGGCTGCTGTGCTTTTGCCATTATATCGATCCAGTAATCCATCAGCTTCTCCAGTTCCGGATCGGGATGATGGATAAGGGAATAAGCAATCCCCTCCATCACTTTGTATACATCCGAATCGTCCCATACGAGTCCGTTGTACTTTCCTGTTTTTACGCCTGCTGCAATTTCAAAGTTGGCAATACGTGAGGTGGAATCCCGTACCTGGGTAATAGCCGCGGGAATGGTCGATAACACATGGTTTTTTAAGCGAGGTGCCCAGAATGCATCATTCACCATTACATTTTTAATCTCAACTTTTTGATATGGATATCCATGTTCTTCTTCCTGCGCACAGGAAGCAAACAAAATCCAGGCTGCTGTTACCGCCGTAATTCTTCTTTTGGTACTCATTATTTAAAAATATCAGTGGTTTCAAAAACTTTTAAAACAGGAGTTTGCTGTAAAAAATACTACCTGCTTCGCTATCACATCAACATGCTTATTGCTATATCGGCAAAAAATTCAATCATTTTTTATACATTGGATGTTCTTTATTCCCGCCTGCCAGAAGGTATGCCATAAGATTCTTCAAGCGCTCCGGACTCAGGCTGTTGATCAATGCCGGCGGCATGAACGACACTTCCGACATCTTTTTAGCACTCACTTCGGCTTTAGGTATCTCACGGATTATTTCCGGCGTAAAAGGGTTTTGCGAAACATAATACCTGGTATCATCTTCCATACTCAGGCGCCCTACAACAGTGCTGCCATCTTTCAGAACAAAAACAGTGGCTGCATACTGATCTGAAATGACTTTATTGGGTTCTATAATAGATTCAAGTATATCTTTTTCGGAGAACCTGGTACCCAACTGTGTAAGGTCTGGCCCTAATGATCCGCCCTGTCCACGCATGCTGTGACAATTGATGCATGCTGTTGCAGCAAACAATATCTTTCCTTCCTCAAAATCCCTGGGTGTTGTTTTGTCCTGTACAAACGCCAGGGCTTCGTCTACTTTCCACACGCGGCCCGGACCACCATCTGCCATAATTTTCACCCAATCCGTGACTTCGTTCAGGGAGGCTGTATTCAGCGAAATGGAATCATAGTACTCCAATTGCTTTTCAGGAACGTATTTCAATGCTATTTGCCGTGCTTTATTGAGATAGCCCAGAAAGTGCCTGCCGCCTTTGTATTTATATGCATCGTAGTACCACCTGAAATAGCGTTCCCTCAGATCCGGGGTCCAGCCTTCGCGTGCCTCGCTCAACACCAATGCATAATACACCTGCTGTGCCGGGGGTGAATTAGTAAGCACATCCGCCAGATCCATTCCATATTGAGGATTTCTGAATATAAGATCTTCAGACTGCGCCACCGTTGTCTGTTCTGTTGTTTCATCTTCCGCTGTCTCCAGCAATGGTATAATTTTCGCTACCGCCTGAGGGGCGTCGATATAAACAAGGAGCTTACATAGCTGGCGATTCAACATATTAGTGGCGGCTGGAAACACGGGCATAAAGTAATTCACCAGTTTTTTTTGCTGGTCTGCATCTGGCTTCCCCATACGATACAATACAATTTCGAATGTCCGTAACAGGTCAAGTTGCCGGGCCGGTGATAACTGATCATAACGAATATCAGTAAGCGCATTCAGGATATCCCTTTTTAAACCCGCCTTTCCGTGTCTCGCCAATGCCGCCAGCGCGTGAATGCGAATCGCCGGGTCATTTTCACGAAGTGCCTTTTGTTGCCATAGTTGTACAGGTTGATGCTCCACTGCTATGCGGGCAGCATAGCGGATGAAACGATCTTCATTTTTAAGATGAGGCCACGCCAGTGCAAGGGCTGCCGGATCCTGCTTTCCATGAAATTGTTCGAGTTGGCGGCGCAACTTTGCTTCCTCGCTTAGCACAGGAGCGGACAGCTCCGGCTGCGGTGTATTATCACCATAGTATACCCTGTAGAGGTCAGACTGTATTCTTCTGCCTCCTGTAAGAAAGTACAATGCACCATCGGGGCCTATCACGCCATCGGTCAATGGCAGGGGTGCTCCTGAAATAAACTCCTCTGCCCGGGCGGTATAGGATGCTCCCGCTGCTTCGGGATATACCGCGTAAATAATTCCAAAGCTCCAGTCAAATGCCAGCAATGCTTTCCGGTATTGTTCAGGAAAATGTGCATTGTGGGCGGATATGATATTGGTGGGCGATCCCTGTCCGATATTAATAACCGGAGGAAGGTTATCCAGGTATTCCGGCGACCATTTTGCATTACCGGGTCGCCAGCCAAACTCACTCCCGCTCGTTACATGACAAATACGCGTTGGCCTGTACCATGCCATGCCAATATCCCATTCCATGTCGGAATCATATGTAAAAAGGTCACCAGCTTCGTTGAATGCTATATCGAAAGGATTACGCAATCCGGCACTAAAGAGCTCCCAGTTCGTTCCTGATGAATCTACTTTCGCAATCCACCCACCCGCAGGTTCTGTTCCTGCGTCCTGCCCTGATGAATCAGGTATCAGGTTGTCTCTTTTCCATACAGGCGGCAAACGATAGGCGTTCATATCAGAAAAGCCTGTATTATTGCCCGCTATTACGTACAATGATTCTTTATCCGGCGCGAGTATTATACTGTGCGGACCGTGCTCTTCATAACCGGTAAATGACTGGAGTAAAGTAATTTTATCAAACTGATCATCATTATCAGTGTCCTGAACCCGGTATAGCCCGCTTTTCTTTTCAAACAGACTGTCGCCTTTATGATTCACTACAACATATAAACTGTTAAAAGCCCATACCAATCCCTGGGCATATCCCATCTCAATTTTCGCTTCGTTCTTGTTAGTACTTCCGGCTGTTTGTGAAACTAAATGCAAACGCTCTACTTTCACCCTGGCATGAAGATCTTTTTCTCCTGCGCGGGGCAACTCCAAACGATACATGGCTCCGTACTGGTCTGAGGCTATGAGCCGTCCTTTGTCGTCAAAGGTCATGGAAACCCAGGAACCATTTCCATCTTCAGAGGGGCTATACAAATGTTCTGCATGAAAGCCTTCCGGCAATTTCAGCTTGCCAGTCTTTGCGTCAGATCCCCCCTCCGCAGAGGTACCGGAATGGTGAGCGTCTCCACTGCATGCCATATCCAGGATCGTTATACAGAACAGCAGCACCAGCAACACCGGCTTTATACGATACCCCCTCCTCATAATGGACAGATGTTTGATACTTATCAATTGTGTAGTTTACTGTTACTTAAAAACATATATCATATATAATAACGATGATACCCTCCTGTTTTCCCAGAAAATATCAGAAATATCATGTTCTTTCTTTACTGTTTCCCTTTTTTCAGGTTTTCATAAAACCGGTGTGCAAGGTCCAGGCGATCGAGTATTCCTTTGTCGGGGCTATCTTTTTTCTTCTCTCTTCTTCTTACAGTTTCTATCAGGCGCTGCTGTTTTTTTGCAAGAGCAGGCGCTTTTTTCTTATTGTATACCGGTCTACCATCTACGATGAAATAAATAGCTGAAGTATGGGCAAGTGCTCCGTTAGTGCAAAATACGGATGCCGTCATCCAGTCACTCTCACGGAGGGTATGCTCAAGTGTCAACACCACCGAATCAGCCTGTATGTTATTGAGCTGTGAAACAAGTACACCCGAGGCATTTCTTATTTCCACTCTCTCAATCATACCAATTGCAGGGTTTGAAACAGCCCGCACCGCTATAGTCGCTGTTGATCCCTTTTGTTTATGCAATTCCATCCCCGGGATTTTTCCATCGGCTTCCAGAAACAAGGCTGGTCCATTGGTTACGAAACTATGTCCCGCTTTTAGACCTGCGAACCATCTGTCTGCAGAAAACTTATCGCCTGTGTATACAACCGTTCTGCAATCACCGATGGTTGATCCCCATGGGAAATCGCTGCCGGCTGCTGCAGCGATTCTAAACCCCATGTTGAGATAATCATAGTAGTCTTCTGTATTAATCTGGGCATTCTGCATCAGCTCTACAAAATCAATCCGGCTATGCGCCGCATAAATGGCCATTCCTTCTGTCACGCCTTCCCCTCTATATGCAAAATGTGCAAAACCAACAAGCGCCTCTTTCTTTTGATACAACTTATCAAAAACAATATCGTAGTAATTATAATGAGCGGTGTCTCTTGCAAGAGCGGCAATGTTTAATCCGATAATATGCCCATAGTCGCTCCGGGGTTCTTCCTGCCCAAATGAAATACACCTGTCTTCACTACATATCTTGTACGCATCACCAAAACCTTGCGCTTTGAACTCTGTAGTACGACGGTCTCCCATTTCAAGCAGGTTAACGAGGTGCACGTCTTCCGCTTCTGCCATCTGCATCATATATGCTTTGAATTCGGGACGATCCACCGGGTGATGGGCATGCACATCACCAGAATACCACCCTAAGCGGGGAAGGTTGATCCAGCGCTCTAAACCAAACGCTTTAACAACAACGGTGTCGCTGGCTTTAATCAGGAAGGTATCCCTTACCGGCACGAACTCGTTGCCATGCTGTACGCTGATCCGCCAACTGCCCGGAAAAACGTCTATACTGAAATCTCCCGACACCTGGTACATCACCGAATCAGACCAGTAAGGCAACGTGGGCCTGTCGCCGTATACATATGTACGCTGGCCATTTACAGCGCCTTTCCCCATCATCTTTCTTATGGGTCCCCTCCAGTTTCTGTCGCTGCTAAATTCGATCCCCTGAAAAAAAGGAGAAGGATAAGTAGCCTCCTCCGCAATATCACCATGTGGTGGCGTATACACTTTACCGTTATCGATATTGGTAATGCATACCATTGCAGGCGTTATACGACCAGAAGCAGCTTCCGTAATACGGATATCCAACCGCACCTTCTGCGCCCGGGCTGTATGCACAGTCAATAGCAACGCTGCGAACATACATATCCGCCTCGTTTTCCATATCCTGGCTAAACACTTAGTAAATACCATTATCATCTTTCCCCTTACTTATACATGCGGCCATTTCATCAATGCAACATGCTGTATCTCATAAAATAACAAGGTTGCCATCTTATCAAGGCAAACCCTGTTATTGTCATTATTTAGGAGCATATATTGAAACTAATGCCCGAAGTTTTGAGTTAATGTAGGTCCTTCACTGGTACGGGATAAATCAATTTCCTGCAAAGGAATTGCATATATTTCGTGCTTACCCTGTATGAAGTTTGCGTTCTCCAGTATCTGGTATCCTACTCCATCAAGGCTGGCCTTATAAGATTCATTTTCATGAACAGCATAAGCATTGAGTACATTAGCCATATAACCAGGGCTCAGCGCGTCGTACCGCTGCAAATCGAAAAACCGGTGACCTTCCATTCCTAACTCCAATCTTCTTTCAAAACGCACTGCTTCTCTTGCAAATTCTTTTCCCTGTGCAACAAAATGCCCTGCGGGGTATTCATTAATCACGTAGTTGGCCGCAGGCGTACTGCTAAAGCCCGCAGACGGGTCATTGTTGTCAACATATGCTTTTAAAAATCCGTCCGGGTTAGCCGCACGCGCTCTCACCTTGTTCACGTATTGTTGGGCTATATCAAGGCTACCAATTTCGACCTCTACTTCTGCTGCCCACAACAACACATCAGCAAACCTTATCATGTTATAATTGACGGCATTCGCAGTCATCCAACCATCCAGTTTCTCTTTAAAGCTTTCCTCCTCAAACTTCCAGTGTGCTCCTTTTTTGGGCGTATAAGGCCCTCCCTCGGTCTGCGCCGCTATCATCTCACGAAGGTGCAAACTCCAGTCATGAAAGGGAATGCCACGGCGGCCAACAGTCCAGTCTAACCGGGGGTCGAGTGCACCGGCATATGGCGTAAACGGATCCTCAAAAGGCTTCCCCAAATCATGTTTTACATTTTCATCGTTGAAAGTGTAAATAAGAGGGAGACCCGCGCTTGTTTTAAAAGTATTTACAAATGTCAGGGAAGGCTGATTACCCCAACCATCCATAATGGCGTAAGGAAGGCTCCAGGCATCACCTGCATTTCCATTAGCACCACCAGCGCCGTCGTTTACAGACATTTGTACAGCAAATACAGACTCTGATGAATTTTTATGCGAGATCTGAAAGTTCCATGCATACTGAGCCTGCAGGCTGTATGCCTGACCTTTAGGTGTTACACCATTGGCAATAATATCTTCAAGCAATGGTTTTGCTTCGGCTAATTTTTGCTGAAACATATACACTTTTGCCAAAAAAGTTTTTGCCGCCCAGCTATTGGCTCTGCCTACCTGCGCATTGGTAGGTGCAAGGTTGGCAGCCGCATGTTCAAAATCCGCTTCGATTTTAGGCCATGCCGATACATCGTTTTTTACCACGTAGTTACCGCTCTCATAACTAACGGATTCATCAACAAAAGGAATATTGCGCCACATTTTCGCAGCTTCAAAATGATAAACAGCTCTTAAAAAAAGTGCTTCCGCCCTGATTTGCTTAACTTCTGCCTCGGAAAGTTCTCCTTCAGGAAGTTTTGCCAGTATACGCAGCACATCGTTAGAACGTTGCACTCCTGCATAATACAGCCTCCATTTGTCCAAAAGAATGGAGTTGCTGGAGGTATAGGAATAGTTTTCAAGTTCGGAGCGGTTGGTTTGGCTGCCATAGCCACCCCCTTTGTGCGCTTCATCTGAAGCTGCGTTAGACACATAGCTATTATGAATACCCAAATCCTGTGTATTACCCTGGTTAGATCCTACTCCATCTAATAGTGAATACGCACCTACCAGCAAACCATTTACGCCTTCTTTGGTCAGGAGTGTTGTTTCACTAAACGAACCTATCGGAGTACGTTCCAGAAAACCTTTTTTACAAGCTGTACCCATTAGCATAACTGCTGAGAGTATGATGGCGTATAATTTAATATTTTCGTTCTTCATCTTACAAATTTTTTACTTTTCTACAGAAATGATTGTTAGAAGCCCACATTCAATCCAATTACTATACTTTTCTGGATAGGATAGTTCCCATTATCCTGTCCGAAAAACATTGCATTACTGGCTGCCAATTCTGGATCTAAACCTGTATACTTCGTGATTGTAAACAGGTTGGTACCCTGCACATACAACCTTACACCCGACAAACCAATAGTTTTGATAGCGGCGCCCGGAAGGTTATATCCAATTGTTAACGCTCTCAACCGGAAGTAAGATCCATCTTCTACAAAATAAGAACTGTGTGTATTACTGTTAGTAGTAAAGGTCCTGGCCGCCTCTGCTTTAGGAACAGTAGTGTTCTTGTTGTCTTCTGTCCATGCATCGAGCAAGCGCCTGGATTTATTACCAATCTGACCACCCCAGAAATCGGTAGCCGATCGGGTAGCATTGTATATTTCATTTCCCTCTGAGCCGTAGAAAATTGCGGAGAAATCAAAATTTTTGTAATTCGCCGACAAGTTAATACCATAAGTAAAATCAGGATGAGGGTTCCCAAGATGCGTACGATCGTCCTCATTCACAACACCATCGTTATTAACATCTTCAAACTTGAATCGGCCAGGTGCTGCATCCCACTGTTCTGCATGCCTCTCTACATCACCGGCATCGCTAAACAATCCCAACACTCTGTATCCGTAGAAAGTACTGGACGGAAAACCTACCTGATTAATTACCTGCTCACCATAATACAGGTAACCGGGATCGGGCATGCTCTTTATTTCCATTTTATACGCTCCTATATTGGCACCTACACTGAAACGAAGGTCCTTAGAGATTTGTTTCCGATAATTAAGCGCTAAGTCAACACCTCGGTTCTGCACGTCGCCAACGTTTACAGAAGGACGTTGCGCTTCGCCAACCGTTGCGGGAAGCTGCATTCCAAACAACAAACCATCAATGTATTTTTTGTACCACTCGAAATTGATATCGAGTGAACCATTAAACAAAGACGCATCTACACCAACGTTGGTCAACAGGTTTCTTTCCCAGCGGGTATTGGGATTACCAATCGAAAGGGGGTGAAATCCGCTGATAGCGCTATTACCCGTACCATTCAAATCGTAATAAGAACGGGTTTGTGTTTGAGCGTACAGTGTGTAAGGGTTATTGGGACCCAGGTTTTCTTTGTTACCCAACACCCCGTGGCTTGCACGTAATTTCAAATCGCTGATCCAGTTAACAGAAGACATAAAACTCTCCTGGCTCAATCTCCAGCCCACAGAAGCAGATGGGAACACACCATATTTTTCATTCGCACCAAACATAGAATAACCATCCCTTCTTATCGTTCCCGAAATCAAATATTTACCATCAAAATCATAATCAACCCTTCCAAAGGTTGAAAACAGCGCGTTCTCATATACACCATTATCGTTGGTTGGATACAGCGCGCTGGTACCATTAGATAATACCAGGTACTCATAGTTGGTACTAAAAAAGCCCATAGCCTGTCCCTGCAATTGCCTGCCCCTGTTCTCAACAGATTCGGTTCCAAGCAATGCTGTTACTCCATGTTTTCCAAAACCCTGCCTGTAGGTAAGTGTATTGGTCCACATAGCATTGGTTCCGTAACCGGCTGTTTCTTTTAAACTATTGGTTCCATTAAACCCTTCTTCGTTGTTATAACCGTTAAATGTAAAGTCCTGTACATAAAAATTGTTTACAGTACCTCCAAAACTCGAACGGAAGTTGAAGTTTTTAAGAAAAGTAACATCTACGTATACGTTACCATTTACCTGATAACTGTTGTTCCTGTCGTTTACTGTTCTTTTTTGTTCAGCAACAGCATTACCCCAGCTACCCAATTCGGGGCCGGCAAAGGTACCGCCATAATTGCCGGCTATATCGTACACGGGTAAAATAGGCACCCACAATCTGGATGAAGTAACTGAGTTGAATGTGGCATTAGCGCCATTCCCAATCATTCTTGAATCTCTGAAGAATGCGAGCACATTTTCACCTACTTTAATATTCTTGTTAATTTTATATTCCGTATTAACGCGGATCTGATACCGTTTGTTCCAGGTATCCATTAAAGTACCCTGGTGATTCAGATATCCCAACGACATCAAATAAGAAGCCTTATCTGATCCACCGCTTAATGATACGTTATGATTCATCCATAATGCAGTATTAAACACCTCACTGTACATATCTGTACCTTGTTTATTTACCTTCTGGATGATATAGTTGTTGTTGGGGTTCGGTGCGTCGAAGTTGTACCGTGCTGGATCTACTAACGGGTCGCCTTCCATCGCTCCGCCCTGCCCTACACCAGGACCTCTATAAAGATAATCGGGTATTTGCCCGCCAGGGAATAATTGTGTTCCCGGAAAAAGTTTAGAATATTCACGCGCATACTCTTCCGAATTCATCATATTAAATGCATTGCTCGACCCGGGCAACTGAACATTGTACCAGGAATCGTAGTTCACCTGCATCTTTCCGGCTTTTCCTTTTTTAGTGGTTACCACAATTACGCCATTAGAACCTCTTGATCCATAAATAGCCGCAGCACCCGCATCTTTTAACACCTGAACCGACTCCACATCATCGGGAATGATATTATTTAAATTGCCCTGAACGCCATCTATCAACACCAGGGGATCTGTATTTCCCAGCGAAGAAACACCACGTATGAATATTTTACTGGCTTCACCGGGGGAACCACTGTTAATTACATTTACGCCCGCGGCCTGTCCCTGCAAAGACTGCATTACAGAACTGCCGGGTACGGTTTTCAGCGCTTTCACATCCACCACCGAAACGGCGCCGGTAATGTCTTTTTTCCGTTGCGCAGTATACCCTGTCACCACCACTTCGTCCAGCCCTTTTGCATCGCTCTGCATAACAATGTAAATAGCCGTTCGTCCGTTGATATTTACCGTCTGGTCAGCATAGCCAACATAGGAAAAATGAAGTGTACCACCAGAAGGTGCGCTAATTGAAAAATTGCCCTCCGGGTCAGTCGAAGTCGCCTGCGACGTTCCGCCAACGGATACACTTACCCCGGAAAGAGCCTCATTGTTTTCTCCGGTTACTTTACCGGAAACAGTAATATTGTTTTGGGCCGATACGCCCACATGGCACAGCATGAAAAGATAGAAAATAATAAAAGACCATCTTTTCCTCTTACAAAGCTGAAGAATCGTTAATGAATAATTGAACATAAGAGATGTAAGTTTTGGTACATTAATAGTGTACAAACCTAATAGCAATAATTCAGATAAAATATGCTCAGCTTAGCAGTTTATGTAACAGAATTACCTGTTTATCAACAGATGCTCTCCGGACGAAAAAAAATAATTTACACCAGCATTTCTGGTGAGAAACGGGTATCATGCGCGTATCATTACGGTAGTACAACAGTAGTAACAGGTAGTGGGAAAACGGCTTCAGGTAAAACATACCGTTTTCCGTCTTCAGCACAGGCATAACAAAGCCTCTGTCAACGATCGATGTCCATAAAGCTCGACTTATACTGGTAAGGACTTTTACCGGTGTGATTTTTGAATACTTTACAGAAATGTGAACTGGAATTATAACCGCAGAGAATAGCGATATCCGAGATAGGTTTATCCAGTTCGATAAGCAGTTTGCGCGCATGCTCCATTCGCTCTTCCATCAGGTATTGGGAAAAGCGCATCTTGGTGCGGCTTTTAAAGAACCTGCAAAAAGACGGAATGGTCATACATGCAATATCAGCTACCTTATCGAGCGGAATGGGTTCGTGCAGGTTGTCTTTGATAAATGCAATCACATCTATCAGACGGTCTGAATTACCTCCTATAGGAGTTGCAAGCTCTTTATCAACAATAAAATTCTTTTCTGTAGACACAGATATGGTATGCAAGATGTCTAAAATGCCATTTACTTTTTCAAATCCTGTTTTTACAGAAGTAGCCATCAGTTTCTTAGCTATCAGTTTCCTTGTTTCTCCATATATGTGTATACCTTTCGATGCCTCCCGTATCATTTCTTTTATCCCGTTCAGTTCGTTCAGCATTTCGAAAATCTGCTCAAATATTTTAGGATTGATATAGGTGACGATCACTTTTGAACGCAGATTCGAATCGGGCTCATAAAAAGCAGGATCGCTTAACCAGATATGCGGTACCCCCGCTCCAACGAATACCATATCTCCTGCCTCATATGCTACTACCTTATTCCCTATAATTCTTTTTCCATACCCTTCCACAATAAATGTAAGTTCCAGTTCGGGATGAGAATGAAAAGAAGGGCGACCATGGTGAGGCGAATAGAAATAAGGCTGATCCCTCATTTCGATATGCAGAAAATTATTTACAAATGGAGTTATTTGCGTTTGAACAAGCTTCAATCGTTTCAGTTTTACACTCTCGCAATTTAACCTTTATTTCAGAAACGAGCAATACTTTCCCTCCAACGCAGGATGTTGTTCGACAATATTCACAAAAATGCTTATATAAAACACTCTTGAAGCCTGGAAATTATTTTTTCAGTTATATACCTTTTTAAAAATATGTCACTTTTAATATGATAGAATCTCATCTAAAAACAACTGCAAATCAAAACATAACGAACTGCAACTTCTAATTGTATCCGTTCTCCTAACAATGGCTTTCCCGCATTTGTCTGTACAACGCCAAAAAAGAAAGCCTGTATTTTATTTAAAAGAAAAGGGATTCATTAATTTAATCTTCCGTTCAAAACGAATCAAATTACACATTATCTTCATTCGTATATCATATAAATTCTGGCTAAGGCTGCTGCATCGCTTATAACCTATCGGATCACCTGTATTCCATTTCAGGTATTGTTAACTGAAGACACTGCTGTTTTACTTACTTCACGGGTGGCCTCAAACGGTGTTGCCGCGTAATTAAGCCGGTTTCCGGCCAAAAGAATCTCTGCGCTTTCTTTTCCTTCTACCCTTACGAAAGTACCGGTTGCATTGGTTACACGCGAAGCATTAATAAACACGTTCTTTGTATTCTGCAACCGGATGACAGACTCGCCGCGTTTGCTGCCAGCAATTTTGCATGCTTGCAACTCCAGATCATCCACATCATCACAAACAATAGCGGGTCTCAAATCGTCTGCCTCCAGCCTGAGTTGTACGTTGTTCATCACAATTCCACTCGCATGATGCATATAAAATGCATAGGCCGGCAATTCACCAAAAATATACATCTCCGGATAGTGCCTGTCGAGGTCGGGTACTTCCCTTCTCGCACCTTGTTCAGCAGTACCTCCGCCGGTAAAAGTGAAATCAATATTGCTGAAAGTAATCTTTTCCGGTCGCGTTTTTGTGGTTCCGGTAATAGAGATACAGATATTATCCTTGGGTGTGGTGGCTTGTATATTGTCGAAAAGTATATTTTGCAGCTTACCGTTTTCCCAATTATCGTCGTTTATTTCAAAAGGAGCTGGTTCATTGCTGTTAAGCTTCCACCCGGCGACCCTTATTGATATAGGTCCCCTCACATTGTCCATTACAATATTGGAAAAGGTTATATTACGCATAACGCCCCCCATAGCTTCCTGTATCTTAATACCATTCAGTCTTGTATTCCGGATCACGCAATTGGAAATAGTTACATTCTCTATATTATCAATCGCATCCGGACCAAATCGGATGGCTGCACATCGTGAGCTTAATATACAGTTGGTTATAACAATGTCCTTGCACGGAAACCCTTTCTGACTCACCTTAAAAGCTATGCTGTCGTCTTCTGTATTGATATTACAGTCGGAAATAATCACGTCTTTGCAACCATCAATATCAACCCCATCCCTGTTAGGACTAATCGGGTTCTCTATCCGTATTCCAGTTACTCTTACCCGCGTACATTGAAGCAGCCAGCAGGCCCATACTGCAGAATTTTCCAACAGTATATTTTCTATCCTCACATCGGTACAACCTCTCAACTGTATCAGAAAAGGTCGTACTTCATAGGATCCGCCCGATTCAAACAAATGTCCGTTTCCGTTTATTTTTCCGGTACCTGTGATTGCTATACGTTGTGCACCGTCTGCGTGTATAAAAGAGCGTACAGGAGCCCCATGATTGAACTTATGATCCTCGTTGAACTTCTTCATTTCCGGAGCCCCTAACAGGATGGCACTTGCGCTCACATGCAACTCCACATAGTCCTTCAACACAATACCACCTGCCAGAAAGGTTCCTTTCCCCAGATACACCATACCTCCCCCGTTTGAAGAACAAAGGTCTATCGCTTTTTGTATTACAGGTCCGTCGTCTGTTTTTCCATCTGCTGCAGCGCCCATTTTCTTTACGTCATATACGGGAACCCCCTCGCCGCCCGGCAGTGCGTTCGTTTGCTGTTCAGCCTGAGGCTCTCCGGCGATTGCCCTTATACTACCTGCCAGCATTCCCACCCCGGTAAGCATAGCCATTTTTTCAACAAGTTTTCTCCTTTTCATATTCGTTAGTTTTTACAATTGCGGTTTGCAATTGTTCTGCATTATTTATATTAGGTCACAAAAACACAACAGGTAACTTAAACAGCGCATAAAACACTATACTGCTATTCATACGCCTGCATTTCTGCAATGAAGTTATAGCATCGCTTTTCAATTTATATCGCAGCGTTATCCTAAAATGTCGGGAATATTACAGATTTGATTGCAGGTTTGTATACAAATTTCCATGCGAAGCGTCTATTGCTCCTGAGGAAGATAGGGTTTCGAGCGTTGAAAAAAATCACTGGTAAGTGCATCAGCCCATAACCCGGCGGCTTTATTTACACCGGACGGCCCAAGGTGGATTCCATCGTACCTGTCTTCCTTTACCATATGCTTGTCGTAATCCGGTCCGGCAAAGCAATACGGTTCCCTGATCATTTTTTCCTGTGCTTCCCGAACGGCGGGCGCATCGGGAGGCATCTGTCTGTTTACCACCAAAGCCAATTCAGGAAACCCCAGATCCTTTCTTGCCTGTGCCATAACTACCCGGTAGTTGTCTAATATCCTGTATGCATTTTTTTCACCACCATCATTCTGACCGTGATCGGCCAGCAATGCCCGGACTCCGGTTAGCGGAATGTATTTTTTCAAAGTGTTATACAGATTGATATATGGCATTCTGATGTTCGATCGTACAAATCCATGCTCAAATTGTATCCCCTGCGAAGATTTAGCCCAATGTTCGAGATTGGTGCCGCCAAAGGCTGCGTTATAAATCAATACAGGTATATTCTCTCTTTTTGCCACCAGCTCGCCAAACTTCGACCAGAAATAACTGTCATGCCCAAACGGCGCATGGGCCACCCCGGATTCAGCGTGCACAAATACTGGATCAGGAAGGTATTTCTGATCGCCTGTCTTGAGATAATACTCCTCGAACTTCCCGTCATTTTTATCAAGCCTAACCGTTGAAACCCTGTCGTCCGTTGCACCATCAGCATTTATTTCTCCGCCCTGCGCCACCGAATGTCCTACCACAATAAATACTTCACCTACTCCTACACGTTCAACCGTAGCCGTAACATTCCTCCTTTTTTTTCCGCCGCCTCTTACTTCCAGGTTATACCATCCCCCCGACGCTTTTATCTCGCCCCTGAAAGTATGATCTCCGGATACTTCCACCTTTTGCCATGGTGTTAAAATACCTTGCCCTGGCTGCCTTGGTACCAGCCTTGCCTCGATATAACGCAATTTTCCCGAATACTTCCCTGTTACTTCTACCAGTGCCGTATTCTGGTTGTTTCTTTGAAAAACAATCCTTTCCACGGGAGTCAGGATGTCTATGCGATAATCGTTGTCAAAAGCAGAAAAATTAAAATCAGCTTTTTGCAAAAGCAATGTGTAAAATACAAGCGCGGAAGAAATTATAGCGTGTCTCATCATATCGATAAAACTCAAAACTAGCTATCTTTTTCACACTAACAATAGCTACCGGTGCCAGCGGTTAACCGTAGAACATATTTGGGTAACCTCATGCCATCAGAAAGATAATACACGCAGCGTGACCACAGGAACGAACCAATTGTGCTTATTATTTATTTTTCCCTTCAGGGATCTTGCAGCAGATGACAGGTTTTAGCTTTACCTTGCAGCTTCATCTCAATCACAAAAATCATGATCAGGCATTCAGTAATATTCAGATTGAAATATCCAAAAGGCTCTCCTGAAGAACTAACATTCCTGAAGGCCACGGAGCATCTCGCAAACATACCGGGTGTTACGGCCTTTGAGCAATTGCAACAGGTAAGCAAAAAAAACAATTTCGATTATGGCTTATCGATGGAGTTCGCCGACCAACAGGCATACGATGCTTATAATAATCATCCTGCACATACCGATTTCATCAATCAATTTTGGATACCCGGTGTAGAAGATTTTTTAGAGATCGACTACATACCACTTGCTTCAAAATAAACAGCACGGGTATACGGAAAACAAAGAAGGGCTTGTATAGAAAGAATTTTCGCCGGAAAACAGCGCGCTGCCGTGTGAGATGCAATACTGTTGCAAACAATTTTTCTAGGAATTATTCCCCTTAATATAGCCATCTCCGTATAGCGTACCGCTGTTAGACTTTATCTGTGCGTGAGTAGAAAAAATGAATAACGCATGGCTTTGCAGGCAAGCCTAAAGCCATAAAGAAGGCAGCAGGAAAATCATCAACTCCAAGGGGTATTGATGAAGTGCAGATTTAAGTATCTTGATAGCAGACAGCTTCTGGTTACTGACGGTTTTCACACTTATATTGAGTTTCTCCGCAATTTCCGCCGGCTTCAATCCTTCCCTGAACGATAGTAACAACACTTCCTGCATTCTTTCCGGAAGCTTTTCTATTTCCGCACGCAACAGCTTTGCTGCCTCCAAACGAACCTGTACGTGGAAAAAATCGCTGTGGTAGTGATCGTCCATCATTGCCAGCAATTCCTCCTCGTGCCGGCTTTTTACACGCTTGTGGCGCAGCAGGTCGTAACACCGGTTGCGTGCCGTAACAAACAGGAAGCTGGATATAGCCTTAATATGTTTGAATTCTGTTCTGTTTCTCCACAACTGCACAAATGCATCAGCCGTGATATCCTGCGCCTCGGTTTCATCTGTATACCGTCGAGAAAAATGCAACACCTGCCTGTAAAACCGGTGATACAGGGCTGTAAAAGCGCCCTGGTCGTCGGCTGCAAGCAATGCTGCCAGGTTCTCATCAGTATAAAATGGGTTGCTCAAGACGGTTTTTGGTTTAAAAAGCTTAATAAAATTATAACATTCTACCGACATTACTGAAAAGATCAGACACCTGCTCGTATTTACTGGTAAACAGACCGTTAAAAAAGGGGAAGCAGGTGCATAAACCGGTTATTAAAACAGGGCTGCCTGTATTCCCTGTGCCGCATAGTACATCTTACAAAAAGCAGCGATCTGATATGCGCTGCTAATATTGTTATGGATTTGGTTAAATCAGCTATACTTTACCACTCCCCTATTTTCTAATTTTATGCCCGGATTTAACAACACTACCCTATAACGGAAATAATACAAGAATACTATAAATAGATGCTATTATTCAATCAGTTAAAACAGTATGCCCGTCGGGCAACCCCTTCTTTATTTTTGGCAGGACTGCTCCTATCCTCCGGACACCTTTCGTGCAACAACGCAGAGATTAGATATGAAAACGGCGCCATTCCTCCCGATCAGGCTGTGGCCACTTTTGAACTGGAACCCGGTTTCACTATCGAATTGCTGGCAGCGGAACCGCTGATCGCGGATCCTGTGGATATGGAAATCGATGAATACGGACGGCTATACGTAGTGGAAATGCACGGTTACCCGCTCGACAAAAGTGGTAATGGTAAAATAAAATTACTAAGCGATGAGGATGGCGACGGCAAGATGGATAAATCCGTTGTATTCGCAGATAAGCTGGTGCTGCCCAACGGTATCCTTCGGTGGAAAAAAGGCGTAATGGTTACCGATGCGCCTTATGTGTTGTATTTTGAAGATACAGACGGAGATGGTGTGGCGGATGTACGAGATACCGTACTCACTGGTTTTTCATTGTCTAATCCCCACATCAACGTCAACAACCCGGTGTACGGTATAGACAACTGGATACACCTTGCGCATCGTGGGCATTTACTTACGAGAGGATACAGAGATATATTTGGCGATGAAGGCGATGAAGTATACTTTTATAACCAACCCGATGGTCCCAGGCTGCCTAAAAACGCAGACAGCCGTTCGCTGCGTTTCCGTCCGGACAATTCAACGATTGAGTTAACATCGGTTAAAGCGCAGTTTGGTCATACCTTCGACAGCTGGGGGCGTCACTTCTTTGGCGACAATCAAAACCATGCTTATGCCGAAGCGATTGCTGCGCCGTATCTGGAAAGAAATCCCGCATTAACGGTATCCCAGGCTACACAACCCATTTCTGACCACGGAGATGCGGCAGAAATTTTTCAGATCACCACAAATCCCGAAAGACAAATGTTTTCCGGAGCTGGTACTATGACGTCTGCCAGCGGCATTGTGGCTTACAATGGCGGTGCTTTCCCGGCGCCGTTCGACAGAGATATTAATTTTATCTGTGAGTCTGTAAGCAATCTGGTACATGCAGACAAGATCCGCGACACAGGTTCTACTTTTATAGCCAGCAGAGTGGGACGAGAAAGAAAAGAGTTCCTGGCTTCTACCGACGCTTGGTCGCGCCCGGTAAACCTGTATGTTGGTCCCGATGGCGCTTTATACGTTCTGGACTACTATCGCCGCATTATTGAACATCCGGAGTGGATGAGTGATGAAGCAGTGAAAGCCGGCGGTCTTTACGACGGCATCGATATGGGAAGAATCTATCGGGTAACCCCAACCGGTGCTGCAGGTGCGGAATGGACTAAGGGACTGCGCCTCGGAGATGAAAGCGAGGAAACCCTGGTGCAATACCTCGATCATGCTAATGGCTGGTGGCGTACCAACGCACAAAGGCTGCTGGTAGACCGTAACAATAATGCGGCAGTTCCAATGCTGGAAAAGATGGTTGCAACCGCTACTCTCCCGGAAGGACGCCTGCATGCCTTGTGGACCTTACAGGGGCTGAATGCCTTGTCGCCGGCTACCATCCTCAAAGGACTGAAAGACGCTGAGCCAGGTGTGCGGGAAAATGCCATACAACTGGCAGAACTGCACCTTGCAAACGCACCTGAACTGGCATCGGCCTTACTGGCTATGCAAAACGACCCTAATGCACGCGTACGCTTCCAGCTATTGTGCACACTGGGAGAAATCAATTCTACAATGGCTCTTAGCGCCAGCGAAAAAATACTGTTTCGCGATATAGACGATAAATGGGTACAGGTAGCAGCCCTTTCCTCACGCTATCTGAAACCCGAAAAAATGATCCGTACGGTAGTAGGAAACTACAAACAGGATCAGCCGGCTTACGGTGCATTACTGAAACGCCTGGCTGCCATGACGGGTCCTGCGGTAAACCTCGATTCGATGGTGCAGACCGTTATAACAGGAAAAATGTATCCCTGGCAGGCGCCCGTACTGGAAGGATTAGCCGAAGGTTTACGCAATAAAAATCCGGGATTGCAGGATGTGTCGCAGGCTGTATTGATCAAAGCCTGTTTCGAACACCGCGATGACAAAGTGAGAAAAGCTGCTTTCGAGCTGATCAAAACTGCGGGGGTTACCAATCAAATGTTGCTGCAACAGGCTACCGAAACGGCCAGGGCGAATGTGGCCAACGCTTCGCTGTCCGATGAAAAAAGAATAGATGCGGTAAACATACTTTCACTGCAAAACCCTGCGGCACACGCAGACTTGCTGAAAACACTGGTAGATCCTAAAATCCACCCGTCTCTGCAGCAGGCCGCCATTAAAACACTCAGCCTGATCCCGGATGAAACAGTAACCACTTTTATCGTTGAAAAATGGGCCGGTATTACTCCTGCAGTCAGAGACCATGCCCTCCAAACCTTCATGCGCTCTGCAGAGCGAAAAAAACAGTTCCTGGCGGCAGTTGAAGGGGGTACCATACAGGCTTCCAGCGTAGGCTGGCTGATGAGTATGCAACTGATGCAGGACGACGACGACAATATCCGCAACAAGGCCAGAGAACTCTTTGTGGTAAAAGATCAGGACAAAATCATCCGGGAGTTTGGAAAAGCCCTGGAGATGAAGGGAGACGTAGCCAGCGGTCAACTGGTGTTTGAGAAACATTGCGCACTCTGCCACCAGATACGGGGTGAAAACGGCACCGCCTTTGGCCCCGACCTCGGTACTATTCAGGGTTGGCTCGCCAAAGATATTATGGCAAACGTACTGGAGCCCAGCCTGTCTCTGGCAGTAGGATTCGACGTTAGAGAAATAACCCTCAATAATGGGGAGAAAATACAGGGCATCATCAGCAGCGAAACTGCCGGCGCCATCACTATAACTAGTGCACCCGGGTTTGAGAAGACCATCAACCGACAGGACATCGCTTCTTTCAATACCCTGGATATTTCTCTGATGCCGTCTTTTTCACAGCAGCTGAACCACCAGGAAATGGCGGATCTGATCGCCTACCTGCAAAAAAACTAAAGACTTACGTTCGTACAACGTGTAAACTATAAATGATTTGCTATGACTGTAAACAAAACCGGAATATTACAACGCATTGCCGCCATCGTCGCCTTTTGTATTATCCTGCAGGCAGATGCCGGCGCACAAAAAAAATGGACCCCGCTGTTTAACGGAAAAGACCTTACAGGCTGGGATACCTGGCTGAGACCCACCGATATGGTCGGTTATATAGACAGTGCCGGGCAGGAACCCATCGGGCTTAATAAGGACCCCTTGAATATATTCACCATAGAAAACGGCATTTTAAGAATAACAGGCGAGGTATGGGGGGCCATTACCTCCAAAAAATCATACAGCAATTACCACCTTCGTTTTGAAACAAAATGGGGCGACCTGAAATACTTTCCTAAAGACACTGCTTTGCGCGATGCGGGGCTATTGTTTCACTGCACCGGACCGCTTGATTTCGCTTTCAAGGCATGGATGAGAAGTGTGGAATTTCAAATAGAAGAAAGCAATACAGGCGACTATTTCGATGTACAAGGCGGAAAGCCTGAAATACCGGTGAGTGAAGGACGATCTCCGCTCAACGAAAAGGTAGAACAGTACGATGCATTGGCACCGCTAAAAAGAGAAGGATTGTGGCGCGTACACCGGTCGGGGAATTTCGAAAGTCCACACGGCGAATGGACGCGCAGTGAACTGATAGCCAGGCATGCCGATGCTGTTTTTATAGTAAACGGATTTGTTGTAAACCGTCTTTTTAATATTTTCCGGGAAGACACCAAACGACAATCCACCAGCGGCAAGCTGCAGTTTCAAAGTGAAGGTGCAGAACATTTTTTCCGGAGAATCGATATCCGGCCGCTACAGTTCACCTCCAAAAAACCCCTGCTCAGCAGCAACGACAGCATATTTGCCGTTTCCGCATCGCCTCAGCATATTGTAATCTCCAACAGTGGGGATGAAGTGGAAATTATTGCGGTGGAACTGCTGGGAAAAAACATTGATCAGTTCGTGGTGAAACTGCCGGAGTTTCCCCTGGTACTGAAAAAAAATAAGCAACTCATTCTACCCGTCTCCCTGAAAAATGGCAGTAAGGTTCAAAATGATGTATTGCTTCGGCTTGAGACGATAGCTGGTCCTGTAGAAGATTTTCAGGTTCGTTTGCAACCTGCTCCCTAACCCCGCTTGATATTCAGATCCTACATCCTGGTATTTTTTAAAACACTCATCCAAAAGCGTGCTTTTGATAAGCCAGGCAGGCGGGTATCCCCCGCCTGTTTTATTTGAATACTACCATGCGCTGGATCTCCGGTAAAAACAGGTATTCCAAAGTCTAAGAGATCTTGCTCCGGTCCTGAAAATATTTACATTTACGTTTTTTTCAGCTAAATAACAGCGTACAGCATGATGCACAAAACGTATGGATTTTCGGGCAGGGGCAGGAAGTACTTTCTGGGTTGGATATGCATGTTGTGGCTGGCAACCGGGGTTGCCCAGCAAACGAGCGCCCGGCTGCTGGGGGATCACGACCTGCTTTTTCTGGAAAACATCACCCGCGATGTATTGGAGGCTTCCCGCATATATCCTGATCAGTTTGCCTCAAAAAATTTCGGCGCCAACGCAACCGGAGGAACCCTTATCAGACCGGGGGGAAGAAATGCATATCCTTCTTTCTGGATACGTGATTATGCAATGTCGCTCGAAACAGGATTTATATCTGCAAAAGAGCAGGAGCATATGCTTCTGCTTACCGCCGCTACACAGTGTAATCAGACCAGGATTACGAAAGGAGGCAGCCTGATTCCGGTCGGCGCTGTTGCCGATCACATACGCATCGATGACAGCCGCCCTGTTTATTTCCCCGGAACATATGATGTGGAGGAACAAGGCACGCCCGAGTGGGGCACCCTCCCGCCTTTCTGCGATCAATTCTATTTTATACACATGGCACACTACTATGTTACACATACAGGCAATCACAGCATCCTGCTTCAGGATATCAATGGATTCAGGCTGATAGACAGACTTAAAATGGCTTTTCACGCGCCCCCTGCAGACGATAACCATATGGTATATACCACCGAAGCCATCAGAGGGGTTGATTTCGGCTTCAGAGATGCACAAACCATTACCGGGGCGCTGTGCTTCGCATCTATACTGAAATACCAGGCTGCCACTGAACTGGCGCAACTACTGCATTTGCTCAGAAACGAAGAGTCCGGAAAATATATGCAGATAGCTGACAAAATCAAGCGAACCCTTCCCGGTGTTTTTATGGACAAAAGGGGAATGCTGCTGGCCGCTACAGAGAGGAGCAGACAACCGGATGTATGGGCTACGGCGCTGGCCGTATATACCGGCATACTGGAGGAGGAAGACCGTACTAAGGCGTGTACGATGCTGGCCAGCGCTTACAAAGCCGGCACCCTCAGCTACCAGGGCAATATCAGACACATTCTTACCACCGACGACTTCAATGAACACACCGCCTGGGAAATTTCACTTTCCCCTAAAAACAGGTACCAGAACGGAGCCTACTGGGGCACCCCCACGGGCTGGGTATGCTATGCCATACGCCAGGTGGATCAGCCGTCTGCCGCAAGGCTTGCCAGTGAATACATAGAGGAATTAAGAGCGCATGATTTCCGCAAAGGAGATGCTTTTGGCGCCCCCTATGAGTGCTTCAACAAAGACGGATACGTACAAAACCCCGTATACCTTACCTCCGTAGCCTGTCCGCTCATTGCATTCAGAAAGCTGATACAATAGCTTTTCAGGCGTACTTTACAACTGCTGTAGTTCTGTATGCCTAAGTGGCCCTCCGTTACTATTGTGTTGCTAGAAATTGCCGACATTGCCGTATGCATGCACTTTTTCGCATATCAACCGCAATGAGCTTTCCAGATCACCGTCGGCGGTTTTAAAAGCATCGGCATCAATGGTGAGCGGAGCACCTAGTACTACCAACGGGGCTCCATACTCAGGGCATTTCACCGCCTGCTCCAGGGTAAGCCCCCCTACTGCCTGGACGGGGATCTTAACGGCATTCACCACTTCTTTCAACTGATCCAGCGGGCTGGGCATACGTTCACCGCGGGCAGCAATTCCCCTTCGTTCATCGTATCCTATATGATGGATTACATAATCACATCCCAGGTCTTCAAGTAAGCGGGCGCCGGCCACCATATCGGGGCAACCCAGGTTATCGCCCATAACTTTTGCACCAAAGTCTCTGCCCGCCTGCACTACACATTTTATAGTTTCCTCATGGGCCCGTGCCATTACCACCACATGTGTAGCGCCGGCTTTGGCCATCATCTCTGCCTCGAGGTATCCCCCATCCATCGTTTTCAAATCTGCTACTATAGGAACCCCCGGAAAAGCCTCCCGAAGCTTCCTCACACCATGCAGGCCTTCTGCCAATATAAGCGGCGTACCGGCTTCCAACCAGTCTACTCCTGCCCGCATAGCAAGGGCTGCAGTTTCAAGTGCTTCATCTATATTGGTCAGATCCAGGGATATTTGTACAATCGGTTTCATATTTCAGTGATTATCTTTTTTATCGACAAAGGTTGGAAAGATAAATATTTTATCTGGTAGAGCGCATCAAGAAAGAAAGATACTCGGGGTAGGTGTGGGAAATGGCAAGATGGCAAGAACCGTTTTTCTGTACGCTACTCTCCCACTACTTGAGCAACAGTTTCCTGAATTCGAGCGAATCGCCATTAAAAACGTTGAAATCTACTTTTGGCTTGATACCGTTCACCTTTCCGGTCTCACTATGCTGCCAGAAGGTCCATTCTCGTTTAATACGGGGTTTGGTGGGTTGCAGGTAATGCGCCACCCATAGCGGATACTCGTCGAACGCTTCTCCCAGGTATTTTTCGTAAAAATCTACATTGGTATAAATAACAGGCTTTACCTTATAGTATTTCTCAATTACATCGAGCCATTCCTTCACCCGCGGGCGCAGGTCTTTCGGTTTTACACCATACAATTGTTCCACATCAAGCACAGGTGGCAGATCTCCTGGCTCCATATTCACCTGCGCAATAAAGTTCTCCGCCTGCCTGCGGCCGCTTTTCGTGGCAATAAAAAAATGGTATGCTCCCCGCGGAATTCCCTGTTCCCTGGCACGATACCAATTTCGTTTGAACAACCGGTCTACGTTGGTCAGGCCTTCCGTAGCCTTGATAAATACAAAGTCAAGTGTAAGTCCCCGGACGTTCGTGTTGCGCACCGCCTTCCAGTCGATCACATCCTGATGGTGCGATACATCGATGCCATGCACCATATAGCCCGACGGGATTTCAATGCCAAAGGCGTTGTATCGAACAAAATTAACGTGGTATTCCTGCCACTTCAGATATCCGTAGAGCGAGGCGGCCATAACGCCAAACACAACCAACAGCAGCATCAATCGCCTGGTGCTGCTGCTGGTTTTCCTTTTACGGCTCATGCTGTATGCAGATTGAATGGTTTCAGCAACAACGTGTGCTCTAGGCAGTTACCGGCTTTGTGTTATACATGTTTTCACGCAGTTCTTTCACCCTCGGATCTGCCAGGTACTCATCGAAAGTAGACAAGCGGTCGATAACCCCTTTGGGAGTGATTTCTATCACTCGGTTGGCCACCGTTTGCATAAACGTATGGTCGTGCGATGTCATCAGCACCACGCCCTTGAAATTGACCATGCCTTCGTTGAAAGACTGAATGCTCTCCAGGTCGAGATGGTTGGTGGGTTCGTCTAATATTACCAGGTTGGGGTTTTGAATCATCATGCGGCTGATCATGCATCTCACTTTTTCGCCCCCGCTGAGCACACTGGTTTTTTTCAGAATTTCGTCGCCGCTAAACAACATTTTTCCCAGAAAACCTCGCAGGAAGGGCTCATCCACGTCGGTAACATTTGGGGGTACAAACTGGCGCAGCCAGTCCATGAGATTGATATCTTTTTCCGTGAAGTATTTACTGTTGTCATTGGGCAGATAAGCTTTGGTGATAGTAGTACCCCATTCGTAGGTACCGCCATCTGCCTGCTGCGCTTCGTTGATAATTTCGAAAAAGGTAGTAAGTGCCAGGTGATCTTTTGAAACGAAGGCAATTTTGTCGCCTTTCCCAACAGAAAATGTTACATCACTGAATAGTACGCGTCCATCGTCTGTTGTCTTCCGGAGTTTTTCCACATTCAGCACCTGATTGCCTACTTCACGGTCCTGTTTGAATATAATGCCGGGATAACGCCTGTTCGAAGGTTCTATATCCTCAATCACCAGTTTTTCCAGCGCTTTTTTACGGGAGGTAGCCTGTTTGCTCTTGGAAGCGTTGGCACTGAAGCGGGCAATGAAGTCCATAAGGTCTTTCCGCTTCTCCTCCATCTTTTTGTTTTTGTCGCTCATCTGGCGGGCGGCTAACTGGCTGGTTTCGTACCAGAAAGTATAGTTACCTGTATATATCTTGATTTTTTGCCTGTCTACATCAGCTACATGGGTACATACCGCATCCAGAAAGTGTCTGTCGTGGCTCACCACAATCACGATGTTTTGGTAATCAGCCAGGAAATTCTCCAGCCATCCTATGGTTTCCACGTCCAGGTCGTTGGTAGGCTCATCCAATATCAATATATCCGGATTACCAAACAAAGCCTGCGCCAGCAACACCCGCACCTTGGTACTACCCGGCAGGTCTTTCATCAACGTCTGGTGTGCTTCCTCTCTCACTCCCAGCTCTCCCAGCAATGTGGCAGCGTCGCTTTCGGCAGTATATCCTCCCATTTCGCCAAACTCCCCCTCGAGCTCACCGGCACGCATGCCATCTTCTTCCGTAAAATCTTCCTTGGCGTAAATGGCATCCCGCTCGTGCATGATATCCCAGAGCTTTTTATGCCCCATCATCACGGTTTGCAGCGCCGTTTTATCGTCAAACGCAAAGTGGTTTTGGTTCAGTACAGCCATGCGTTCGCCAGGGGTGATATCAACAGTACCCTTACTGGGATCTATTTCACCAGACAGTATTTTAAGAAAAGTGGATTTCCCTGCTCCGTTGGCGCCTATCACACCATAACAATTCCCCTTGCTGAAACTCAGGTTTACTTCATCAAACAATACCCTCTTTCCAAAGGATAATGATACATTGTTGACTGTAATCATGAAAAAATCAATATTTTATATGTTATACATCCCCGTATGGCGGCGCAAAGGTACTGGTATTTTCTGATTGATGGGATTCCTGGCTAACGAAAAACGGGCTTAGCAAACTACAATGCGTATCCGGTATAGCAACAATAGCCGGATTTGTTCGCACCCATTGGTCTAATGTTAATGATTATCAAATGGTTTGCGTGGCTGTTACTTGCTGCGCAGCGTTCAAAACAGTGGAAGCAGCGTTGCGTCGCTCCTGTGCCAGAGGCACGCTTATTTCTCTGCTATATAAAGCAGATCGAAACAGGTATCGGTAGCATTTTCGATAAAATAGTCTTCGTGGGTGATGCCTGTTACCAGCCCCTGGTTGTTATTCAGCAGCTTTTTTCGGTTCATCCTGTTAAGGATATCGTAGGGTATCTGGAGCAACTGGCGCGGCAGGCGATGTTGCAGGTCAAATATATCGAAGCGGGTAATCTTTCTAACGGAGGCTTTGTTCTTATCGTAGTAGTCCATTATGCGTTCATTACCAAAAACGCCGAGTGCTTCCACCGACTTAAAATACTTCAGTACAAGCTGTTTCAATTCCTCTACGGTATATTCTCTTACGTGCCAGGGATTGCGCGTGATGGACATTTTTTTATTGGGGGTGGTCACAATCAGCTTCCCGCCTTCTTTTAGCACTCTGTGTATCTCCTGCAGGAAAATGCTATCCTTTTGTATGTGCTCAATTACCTGAAAGGTAATTACATAATCAAAGGCACCGGAAGGAATGCCTTCCAGCGGAGGCACATTTATTTGCAGAAACTGTACGTTGGCGGGTGCGTTGTCCAGTGTATCGGTCTGATATTTATCGATAGTCACGAAACGCACTGCCTGCGGGGCTATAATCTCTACTCCGTATCCACTGCCCGTACCGATTTCCAGCACTTGTCCGGACACTATTTTGGCTGCTTCCAGATATGCCAGCAGCGAACGCTGGTACACATAATTATCAGACTGGTCTTGCTGCGATACGCGTTCTGCGGTTTGTAATATTTTCATGCTACTGCCAACTATGTTATGCAATACGAAGGTAAGCACTGACGAAGAAAAAACATGCAATGGCGAGAATGGCATAGGTGCTGCAGGTTACTATTCAGTATGCAGCCGCCCCGCTTCCTGAAGCGGGGCGGCTGCATATATCTTTACCTTCTGATGAGCCATTTCTACAGAAAGCTATCGCTTTCACGGTAGGCTTTTATCAAAGCCAGCTCACCGTCTTTACCGGGTTTGGCATTTCCATGCTCCATACCCATGATACCTCTGTATCCTCTATCGTAGATGTATTTGAATACGTTTTTGTAATTGATTTCTCCGGTGGTAGGCTCTTTTCTGCCAGGGTTGTCTCCTATCTGGAAGTAAGCAATTTCATTCCATGTGAGCTCTATATTTTTGATAATGTTCCCCTCGTTTTTCTGCATATGGTATATATCGAACAGTATTTTACACGAAGGGCTATTCACTGCCCGGCATATTTCATAGGTTTGATCGGAGTAACGCAGGAACAAGTTGGGCGTATCACTCAGCGGTTCCAATACCATTACGATGCCATGAGGCTCCAGTATTTCTGCACCTCTTTTGAGGGCGTCAATTACGTGGCCTGTCTGTACGCCTATTGGAAGGTGTCTTTCATAATCTCCTGGTACTACGGTTACCCATTTTGCATTCACTCTTTTAGCAATCTCAACCGATTGCCGGCAGGCATTCACGAAAATGTCTACATATTCCTTTTTGCCGGCAGCCAGTGAATTCTCAGAGTTGCCTCCCTTGGGAACCACAAACACCCCCATTTTCATGCCCAGCTTAACAAGGGTTTCTCCTATTTTGGTCTGCACTTCTTTGGTACGTCCGGAAAGCCCGTTGTCTTCTATAGAGCGGAATCCCTGGTCATACATATACTTGATCTGGTCGATAAAATCTTCGCCGCCATTATGACGAAACATCCCGTCGTGCGGTGCGTAATCCAGATTAAATGTCTTTTGTTCGGGTGAAGGTTGGGTTTCCAGTCCATCTCCGGCAGCGATCGCGTTCGTTCCCACCAACATTCCACCACCTGCCAGAAGTCCCTTCTGTAAAAAATTTCTACGTTGCATATTCATGATGAGTTTAGGCCTTAAAGTAAAACAATCCGGGGCAATAAATAAAACATTTCTTTTAAAGAAGATGCTGCACATTCCCCGACCTATAAAATCGGCTATCCATTACCGTTACTATCAGCTTTCCAGAAGAAAAACTTGTAGCAGCCTGGTATTACCGGCAGGGTTCCAATTACCAGTTGAACTCGGTCTTTACTGCAATATCCGGATGAATACTCTCCATAACCGGACAGGTATGTGCAGCGCGCTCCAAAATGGTTTTATCTTTGTCTTCCAATTTCAAGCCCGCAGGAAAATGAAATGTTAAATTTACGCCACTGATGCGCCGCGGATCGGCGCCCATGATCTTATCTACCTGTATCTTGGTGCCTCTCAGGTCTACTTCCATATCTCTTGCCTTGATGCCCATAATGGTAAGCATACAACTGCCCAGCGCGGTTGCCACCAGATCAGTAGGAGAAAAGT
This sequence comes from Agriterribacter sp., assembly GCA_037190905.1. Taxonomy (GTDB): domain Bacteria; phylum Bacteroidota; class Bacteroidia; order Chitinophagales; family Chitinophagaceae; genus Agriterribacter. The sequence continues at coordinate 255,160 of JBBCKG010000005.1, forward strand.
GTTCGCCCTTTCCCTGGTTGTCGGTGGGGGCATCGGTCTCTATACTGGTACCGGATTTAAGATGTGTGCAAACCGTTCTCAAGCTTCCTTCGTATACGATCGTTGACGTCATTGTATTATTTTTACTAAATTTACGTTTAAAGATAAAACACTCCAGTGAAACATTTGTTCATAAGCGGCATACTATTGAGTTTGATTTTCCCTGCTTTTGCACAGGACGACGCGCCCAAAGTTAGCAAACGACAGGAGAGAAAGCTGGAAAAAAGAGAAAGAATCAGCGAACTGATGAAACTGGAGGAAGAAGGCGTTCCCCCATTTTTCAAACAACATGTATTTGGCGCCAAGCTGAACACGGATGGGTGGGGTCTTTCGTACGAATTCGGGAGGGCGAAAACGCCGAGAAGGGCCTGGATATACCAGGTTGAATTTAACGATAAACGCCATCGAAAAGAAAGCCGAAATTCCAAGCCCATGAGTGGTGGTGGGTTTGTATTTTGGGGCAACCCATTCGTATACGGTAAGCAAAACTCTTTCTACCAGTTAAAACTAGCTATGGGACAGCAGGTAATGATTGGAGGCAAGGGTAATAAGAACGGTGTGGCTGTATACGGGATTACCTCCGGCGGGGTTAGCATGGGACTGGAACGCCCTTATTATGTGGAAATCGACGAGTTTCGAAATGGTCAGATACGATATATCAAATACGACTCTCCCGACAGCGTGTTGTTTCTGGACGAGTTAGCTATTCAGGGCGGCGGCGGTTTGACCAAGGGGTGGAATGAACTGAAGATGAGACCGGGTTTGCATGCCAAAGCAGCGCTTCGTTTCGATTACAACCGGTTCAATACAAATATATCAGCCATAGAAGCCGGCGTAAACGGTGAGTTTTATTTCAAAAAAATAGAACAAATGGTACACAATCCCGGCAGACAGTTTTTCATCAATGCCTATATTTCCCTGTTATTTGGTAAACGGAGATAAGACGGTTAATTTTGCCATTAAAAGCGACCCGATATGAGTGGATGTGCGACAACCTATCAGCCCGCAGCGCCCAGGCAAAAAAAACCGGATTGGTTAAGGGTAAAACTGCCGATTGGCGAGAGCTACAGAAACGTTAGAAACCTTGTAGATACCCATAAGCTTCACACCATATGCGAAAGTGGCAACTGCCCGAATATGGGTGAATGCTGGGGAGCCGGTACGGCCACGTTTATGATTCTGGGCAATATCTGCACACGTAGCTGCGGATTCTGCGCGGTAGCCACCGGCAGGCCCCAGGCGGTAGACTGGGACGAACCGCAGCGCGTTGCCGAAGCCATTTACCTGATGAAAGTAAAACATGCGGTAATCACTTCGGTAGACCGTGATGAATTAAAAGATGGGGGCAGTATCATCTGGCACAATACCATCAAGGCAGTTAAAGCACTTACGCCCCACACCACGCTCGAAACACTGGTTCCTGATTTTAAAGGCGATAAAGAAAACATACAACGTATCGTTCAAGCGGCGCCCGAAGTGGTTTCGCATAATATAGAAACGGTAGAGCGCATGACCCGCAAGGTACGCATCCAGGCTCGCTACCAGCGAAGCATGGAGGTACTGAAATACCTGAAAGAAAACGGCATGCGCACCAAGTCCGGCATTATGCTCGGATTGGGCGAGACTAAAGAAGAAGTACTGCAAACCATGCGCGATCTGCAGTCGAACGGTGTGGATGTAATTACCATCGGGCAGTACCTGCAACCTACTCCCAAACACCTGCCGGTAGAACGATTTGTACATCCCGATGAATTTGCTGAGTACACAGCAGCCGGATACGAAATGGGGTTCGATTATGTAGAAAGCGGACCACTGGTTCGTTCGTCGTACCATAGCGAGAAGCATGTATTTGAAGGCATCGGACGAAGAGAGTGGATGGAGAGAACGGGGGGAAGTGAGTAAAATAGTAAGACTGTAAGAAGTAGCGTATACACATCTTACCATTTTACCATTTTACCATCTTACTATTTTACCATCTTACCAATTCACCATCCGAACACCACAAGTCCACTATAGCACAGATAACAACCGTACGACTTCACAATACAAGGATATTGATCTGCTCTTTTTCAAATTTCCTATCTTTAAGCAAGGTATCATCTAATACATTGCTATATGACCAGCTTACGATTCAATCGTCGTGATTTCATTAAAGGCAGCTCGGCTGTCCTTGCCATGGCGGCGCTGAAAGCCAACGGAATGGCTATTTTTGACCAGGGCACAGTGCGACGGGTAGCGTTGATTGGCTGCGGCTGGTACGGAAAAAGCGATCTGTTCAGGCTGATGCAGGTAACGCGGGTGAACGTGGTAGGTATATGCGACCCTGATAAACAGATGCTGGAAAACGCTGCGCTAATGATCGGCGAGCGATTGCCCGGGAAAAAAAAGCCCGCTCTTTATAACGATTATCGCCGGCTACTCTCCGAACAACGTCCCGAGATCGTGCTCATAGGATCGCCAGACCACTGGCACGCCCTGCAAGCCATAGCTGCCATTCAATCGGGGGCGCACGTATATCTTCAAAAACCCATCAGTGTAGACGTACTGGAAGGAGAGGCTATACTCGCTGCTGCACGCAAACACAACCGGGTAGTACAGATCGGCACACAACGAAGGAGCACACCTCACCTGATTGAAGCGAAGAAAAATATAGTGGATGCCGGCTTGCTGGGAAACGTATCGCACGTAGACATGTGTTGTTACTACCATATGCGGCGAAACGGCAATCCGCCCGTTCAGCCGGTACCCGATTATTTCGACTATGATATGTGGACGGGGCCGGCTCCGCTGCGCCCTTTTGACGGCATGCCACACCGGGGATGGTGGCGCACCTTCATGGAATACAGCAATGGCATCATGGGCGATATGTGCGTGCATATGTTCGATGCCGTAAGATGGATGCTGCAACTGGGCTGGCCCCATCGCATATCCTCTGTAGGCGGCATTTATGTAGACAAATCCGGTAAAAGCAATATTGCAGATACACAAACAGCTATTTTTGAATACGATACGTTAAACTGCGTGTGGGAGCACCGAACCTGGGGAACAACACCAGATCCTCAGTACCCCTGGGCTTTCAAACTGTACGGTGATAAAGGCACCCTCTGCGGCAGCCCCATGCAGTATGATTTTATTCCGGCAGGGAAAGGACAGACAATACACAAAGACGTGGTACTTGAAAAAGAGCAATACCCGGAAGACCTCCATGAACCGGATATTGAGATACACGCTGCCCCGGCTACCCGACGCCAGATGCAGGATTTTCTGAAAGCCATCGACAACAACAGCAGACCGGTTGCCGATGTGGAAGAAGGCCACATCTCCACCGCCAGTTGCATCATCGCCAATCTTTCTATGCAACTGGGGCGCCCGCTGGCATACGATCCTGTCAATAAAGTAATAAAAGGAGATACAGAAGCCACCCGGCTATTGAAGCGCCCATACAGGGAACCCTGGCAGCATCCTTACATGTAAAAAACGGAACAGGTTTAGTTTCCGTCATCATCCTGATCGGTGTTTGCATCTGGTGATGCGGCTTCCTCGTCATCGGCCGATCCATCATCAGAGGCTGTCGGATAGGTATCGTCTGCTATTGTGGTATCGTTATTGGAATCGTCATGCTCATCATCAGGTGCAGACGCGGAGGGGGATGCTTCTTCTCTGATAGCATCCTTTGTTTCTTCACCATGCTCATCCGGCGGATGTATTTCGGATGCTGCGGTGTTTTTTTCCTCTGTATGTTCACTATCCCCCAGCTCTTCAATAGTGAGGGTTGTTTGTTGCAGCAGTTCTCCGTTTTCGGCCACCACCAGGTTGGTTTCTTTTTCTATTTCAAAATGACTCGCATTCACCAGTGTGGGCTGTACTATCTGGTCTGCCAGTACATCTTTTATTTTGGGAAGGTCTTCCGGTGAATTAATCCCGAAATAATCCATGAAAGATTTAGAGGTATTATAGATAAGGGGTTTACCAGGGAGTGTTTCATCTCTGCCGCTGATCACCACGAGTTCCTTTTCCAACAGTTTCTGAATTACGTAATCGCAGTTTACCCCGCGGATAGATTCTATTTCGCCTTTGGTAATGGGCTGTTTATAGGCTACGATAGCCAGTGTTTCCATGGCTGCAGCCGACAACCGTTTTAAAAATTTGTCGCCATTCAACTGGGCGATGGTTTTGTGATACATTCCTTTGGTAAGGAATTGCCAGCCTCCCCCGCTCTGCCGCACTTCAAACGGGTAAAATTCCGTTGCGTACTTTTCTCTTATACCGTCTATGGCAGATTCTACCTGTTCCAGTGTGGCCCGGTCTTCTATAAAACCCAGGGCATTATTGAGCAGGTCTACCAGCTCAATGCTGGTTAAAGGTTTTTCACTTGCAAATATCAGTGCCTCAACGTGTGGTATGATCTGCGATATTTCCATTGGCTTCTCGTGTCTGTTGGATTGAGCGGGTACGAATGCTATCCCTGCAGAGCCGCAGCACCACTCACTATTTCCGTCAACTCGGTAGTAATGGCGGCCTGACGGGCGCGGTTATATGAAATACGCAGGTCTTTCAACAGCTCGTTCGCGTTTTCGCTGGCTTTATCCATTGCGGTCATACGGGCGCCATGCTCACTGGCATTGGCATCCAGTACGGCCTTGTACAACTGTGTATTCAATATCTTGGGCATCAGCTCTGCAATGAGGGTTTCCTGATCGGGCTCAAAGATAAAGTCTGCCCTTGTCGCCTTTCCCTCCGTATTTTCCACTTTCGGAATGGGCAGAAATCTTTCCACCACAAAATTCTGGGTGGCGGCATTCCTGAATTCGCTGTATATAATTTCAACTACGTCAAACTCGTGTTTGGCGAAGGCTGCTATGGCCTGCTGTGCCACTTCCTGTACATTTTCAAAAGAAAGCTGTTGCAACACATCGCGGTAGGTTGGCTGATTGACCACCGGCAATTTTTGCATCGCATCAAAAGCCTTTTTGCCTATAGGCCATACCGTCACATTTCCCTTGGCCAGTTGGGCACCGTATTTTTCAGTGGCCAGCGAACGGGTAAGTTTTATAACATTTGCATTATAAGCGCCGCAAAGTCCCCTGTCGGAGGTAATGGCAATAAGCAGCACTTTCTCTACCGGTCGTTCTACCGACAAGTCTGCACTCACATCGCCTTCGGTACTGCTTACAATATTACTCAGCATTTCCTGCAGCTTTCTGGCATAAGGGCGCATTTGCAGGATAGCGTCCTGGGCCCGCCTCAACTTGGCTGCGCTCACCATTTTCATCGCTTTGGTAATCTGCTGTGTGCTTTGCACCGATTTTATGCGGTTTCTGACCTCTTTTAATGCGGCTGGCATATGATTATAAATTAATTAGTAGACTGAAAAACAATTATTTGCGAAAATCAATGCTTCGTAAAATGACCGCAAAGGTATTTGAATTGCACAAAAAAACAAGGTGCATGTGGAAAGAAAGTTTGGGTCACAGGTTTAAGGTCGAAAGTAGTATCCTGCGACCTTAAATCTGTAACTTGCTACTCGCGCCCCTACTCTTTATGTGCTGCAGGCACCGGCCTTACGGTGGTATTTCCGCCGCCCTCCAGGGTAATGCTCATCTGCTTATTCGTTTTCCAGTTACCGCGGGTAAAATCCGGAATATCCACCGTCCGGGAGTTGGCGGCAACGGATTTTTCGCTGAGCGGTCCAACCACAGTCCACGAAGCGGCATCGTACACATCCTGGTCAAGCGGCAAACCGTTTCTCAGGCAATCGATCAGGCGCCAGTCCATCATAAAATCCATTCCTCCATGGCCGCCCACTTTTTTTGCTATTTCTCCCACGTGCTTTACAATGGCAGGGGTATATTTTTCGTACAGCGCCTTCAGTTCTTCGGGCTTGATCCAGTCGTGTCCGAAGGCAATCTTTTCCGGCCCGGGGTATTTGCTCGCACAGCCCTTAGTGCCGCTCAGCAGGTGAATACGGGAATACGGACGAGGGGTAGTAACGTCGTGCTGGATCATCAGGGTTTTTCCCTTGTTGGTTTTTATCAGGCTGGTATTCATATTTCCCCTGTACGGCTTATCCACGTATTGACTGTAAAATGAGTCGGTAGCCGCTTTTTCCTTAGCCAGGGCATTCATCATAAAATCATTAGACGACATGGCTACCATATGATCCATTTTATCACCGCGGTTAATGTCCATGCATTGTGCAATAGGGCCAAGTCCGTGGGTGGGGTACAGGTTACCGTTGTGTCCTATATTGGCCTTTAGCCGCCACATATCGGAGTAGCTTGTTTTTTCGAAATTCTGATTCAGCAGATCGTGTATATAAGCGCCTTCCGCATGCACAATTTCACCAAACATTCCGTTGCGGGCCATATTCAGCGTCAGCAGTTCAAAAAAATCGTAACAGGTGTTCTCCAGCATCATACAATGCCTTTTGGTTTTTTCGGAGGTTTCCACCAGTTCCCAACACTCCTCTACCGATACAGCTACGGGCACTTCCGACGCTGCATGCTTGCCCTGTTTCATACCATATACCGCCATGGGAGCGTGCAGATGCCAGGGCGTGGCAATATACACCAGGTCTATATCTTTACTTTCGCACAGGGCTTTCCATCCGTTTTCTCCGGTGTATTCCTTTGCTTTGGGAAGCCCCATATCTGTGAGTAACTTCTGCGCTTTCGCGATTTGTTCCGGACGTTTGTCGCAGATGGCTTTTATTTCGGCACCTTCTATGAAAGACATTCTTTTCACCGCTCCCATTCCCCTGTTTCCTACACCAATGAAGGCCACGCGTACTTTATCTATTTTAGGAGCCGCGTACCCGCACATATTGAATGTACCGGATTGCGTTTCTGCATTGCTATACCGTTCACTTCTTTCGCCTGATACAGCAGGCAGCCCGCTGGCAATAGCGCCCGATCCCAAAGCAACGTTTCTGATGAATTTTCTGCGAGAAGTACTCATACGTACAGTTTTTTATAATTGAAAAATCTGATTCTTTGCTTTGCTAAGATCAGTAATTTAAGCCAATAACCGGCAATAGCGCCAATTTTGAGCAATCGTTTGCTTTACGCCGTTCCGACCGTATTAACCGAACAATATCATAGCTATTACCAGGGTTACCAGTATATTAAACAACTGCGCTATTAAAAAAGCATACAGCGGCTTCTGGTTGTTCAACTGCAGCAATTCCCTGAAATTGGTTTCCAATCCTATGCTCGTAAAAGCCAGGGCAAACCAAACCGATTGTACCTGCTTGAGCGGGCCTTTTACGGCCTGTATGGTGTCGGCGGAGAGCACAAAAGAAAACAGCAGCGATGCGGCCACAAACCCGACCACAAACTTCGGGAATCTTTCCCAGATCATACCCAGCGTGGGCTTTGCGTCGGGATCCAGCCCTTCTTTTTTAGTGTAGGTCCAATATACCGAAATGGCAAAAGCAGCAATCCCCAGCAACACGTTCTGGGAAAACTTAACGATGGTACTGATCTTCAGCGCCTCGTCGCCTACCAGCGATCCCGAAGCTACCACGGCTCCCGTGGTGTCGATGGTACCACCCAGCCAGGCACCCGTTACCGCTTGGGGAAAATCAAAATAATGGGCTATCCAGGGCATAACAATCATCATAGGCACTGCCGTGAGCAATACCACCGATACCACATACGACAGTTTTTTGGAATCGCCTTTGATGGCGCCGGCCGTAGCGATTGCCGCCGATACGCCGCAGATAGACACCGCACTGGCCAACATCATGCTCAACTCCTCATCTACCTTCAGCTTTTTACAGATCCAGTAGGCAAAATACCATACAGAAACCACCACTACCACCGCCTGCAGCAAACCTTTTGATCCAGCCTTGAGTACATCTCCGAAAATAACCGATGTACCCAACAACACCAGTCCGATTTTTACGAACAACTCGGTAGTGAGGCTTTCCTTAAACCACGCAGGCAGCCTGAGTGTATTGCTCACCAGCAGCCCCAGCGCCAGGGCAAATATCACCGTTTCAAAATTGGTTTCTTTAACCATTTTATTGCCAGACAGTATCAACGCAAGGAGCGTAAGCGCGAAAACCACCGGAAAAACAATCAATACATACTTTACCGGACGGCCTGTTAGCCAGAATGCGCCAATGGCCACCAGAAATGTGATCAGCAACATAGACGCAATCGACATCACGTTGGCGGCAGCAAATATCTGCGTCAGTTCTGCAAAGCCATCCCAATTAAAAGAGGGCTGGGCAAACCGAACGCCGGCTATGGCCAGAAATATAATAGCAAAACCGAGAACAACAACTGTCCAGTCTTCTGAAACAGCCATTCCTTTTTTGGCGGAAGACATAGTATTCAATATTTGAAGATTTGTAGAATAGAAAACATGAAGCAGGAAAGGTAAAAAATATTTCAGAACACCTGTGCTACTAAAGTTGCAGGTATTTCCCTTTATGCGATACCAGCATGTATCCCGCTTCGGATCAACGATGTTCTTCACCTTCTGCAATACTTCCGGGCCGGCACACACTGCACATATCGATGATCCTCAGGATCGCTACACCCTCCCGCGGAAGGTGGTTGCACCAGTATTTCTATGCTGCCATTGTCTGTTTTTGCTTAACTTGTCGCTATGCACACCTGCTTCCCATATAGTAAAAAGACGATTGTTCTGCATGTTATACTATGGTTGGTTACATGGCTGCTAACCCTTACCCCCAGTTCCTCTTTTGCACAGCCGAAACAACCCGATACGGTAAAAAAAGAAAAGCTGGAAATAGCTACTGCTATGGAGCACGCCCTGAAAGCGCTGCAACTGGATACCTGGTATCCCAAAAGCTTCGATACGGTATACGGAGGTTTTGTAACTGCATGGACGCACGATTTTCAACCGGCGGACAATCAAAATAAAATGATCGTCTCGCAGGCACGGCATACCTGGGTGAATGCCAAAGCAATGGAACGGTACCCCGAAGTAGGGCATTACCGCATCGGTGCCCGTCACGGATTCCGGTTCCTGAAAGATGTTATGTGGGACAGTACTTATGGAGGCTTTCATACCCTGGTGGATCAAAAAGGAACACCTGTTACCAACAGCACCGTACAAAAAGAAGCCTATGGCAATGCATTCGGTATTTACGCAGTAGCTGCTTACTACCATGCTACGGCGGATCCGGAAGCGCTGGCATTTGTTAAACAGGCTTTCTTATGGCTGGAAAAACACAGCCACGATCCGGTTCACAAAGGTTATTTCCAGCATATGCAAAGAGATGGCACCCCGGTGAAGAGAACGGCCGAAACACCTTCCACCTCAGACCTTGGTTATAAGGATCAAAACAGTTCCATTCATTTGCTGGAAGCTTTTACCGAACTCTACCAGGTATGGAAAGACTCCCTGGTACGGGAACGGCTAAACGAAATGCTTTTGCTGGTAAGGGATCGGATCACTGCACCCAGGGGAAACCTGGTGCTGTATTTTGAGCCAGACTGGACACCGGTCTCTTTCGGGGATAAAGACAGGGAAACCATCATACAACACCGCAGGCTGGATCATGTGTCTTTCGGGCACGACGTGGAAACAGCCTACCTGATGCTGGAAGCTTCTCATGTACTGGGTAATAAAAATGACAGCATTACCCTGGTAACCGGTAAACGAATGGTGGATCATGCCCTGCAAAACGGATGGGACAATGAAAAGGGCGGCTTTTATGATGAAGGATACTATTTTAAAGACGAAAAAAATATCTCCATCATAAAAAATACCAAGAACTGGTGGGCACAGGCAGAAGGGCTGAATACACTATTACTGATGGCCGAAAAATTCCCCCGGGACCGTATGCACTACTACCACAAATTCAAACAACTCTGGCAGTATACCAACACCTACCTGATCGATCACCAATACGGCGACTGGTATGAAGGCGGGCTGGACAAACAACCTGAACTGAAAACAGCGCTGAAAGGACATATCTGGAAGGCCACCTATCACACGTTTCGTTCGCTTAATAATTGTGTGCATGCGCTAAGGAAGTGAGTCGTGCGCTGCCATCCTTTGTAAGATATACTGTCGGAAGCCTCCGGCACACAGATAGCATATAGTCACCACCTTCCGCAACGGAAAACAGCAACGGCTACGCAGAGGCTAGCAGGAACACAACCTGGTTCTGACGGGAATATAATACAGGAAGCTTTCTCTCTGCTCATAACGGATTAGAAGTAACGCTCAAGGATACCCGCTACAGGCCGGTGGCCACCGTTTTGCTGCCGCGTGTTTTGATCAGTTCCTCTCTTACCGTTGCCTTTCTGAATAATGCCAGCGGATCCAGCGCACCGCCGCTTCTCAACCTTGCCTCTGCCGCTAAAGGTCGCATATCGGTTCTGAAGGCGTTCTGCAATATTTCCTGGGCTGTTGTCACATCACTCTCCTGCTGCGCCGTTTTTAAGCGGCTTCTGTCTGTTGATAATGCCTGCGCATAAGCCAGCAGTATAGCTTCAACAGACTGCAACAGGTCTTCCAGCGGATCTTTTACATTGTGAGAAGCATCGATCATCCAGCCAAGGTCGGTATGGTGATTCATTCCCCTGCTGTTCATCCCCTCAACGAGTTCATTGAATATCAGGTACAACTGGTAAGGCTTGATGCTACCGGCAGTGAGGTCGTCGTCGCCGTATTTAGAGTCGTTGAAATGAAACCCACCCAGCTTGCCTTCCATCAACAGCAGCGCTACGATCTGCTCGATATTGGCATTTGGCAGATGGTGCCCCAGGTCTACCAACGTATAGGCTTTGGGGCCAAGCTTGCTGGCATACAGATATGATTGTCCCCAGTCTCCTACCGTAGTGGAATAAAAATTGGGTTCGAAAGCTTTGTATTCAACAAACATTTTCCAGTCGTCCGGAAGTGCGGCATAAATTTCCTGCAATCCTTCCAGGGTACGTTGAAATGCTTCCCTGAAATTCAACTGCCCCGGAAAGCAGGAGCCGTCAGAGAGCCATACCGTCAGCGACTGGGAGCCTAACGCCTGGCCGTATTGTATTACTTCGATGTTATGATCTATTGCCTGTTGTCGGATGGCTTTGTCTACATTTTGCAAAGAACCGTATTTGTAGCTGAGCGGCTGTCCGGGTTGATCCTGGAAGGTGTTGGAATTCATGGCATCGAACGCAAGGCCATTCTGGGCGGCCAGCGCTTTAATATGCGCAGCGTTTTCGGGTATATCCCAGGGAATATGCAGGGATATAGCGCCACTGGAACGGTTCAGGGCATGCAGCAATCCGATGTCTTCTATCTTTTCTTCCAGGTTCCGCGGCTCACCGCCTCCGGCAAACCTGCCGAAACGGGTACCGCCCGTGCCCAATGCCCAACTCGGAATGGCTACCTGAAACCGCATCAGTTTTTCAATAATGCCCTCCGCATCTGTCACCACCGACCGGGTATATTCCAGCCGTTTTGTATGTTCTTTCAACAATCCTTCGTTATGTGCATCTATCAGCGATTGATCCATCTGCATGCTCTTGTGATTTTATGGCATATAAAAAACTTCGGTCAGGGGAGTACTTATGGGAGAGTGGTCTTCATTGGTATCCATAATGTCCTTCATGTATGCCCACCAACGTTGCATTACTTCTTGCCCGGGCAATGCATCCACAGCTTTTTCATCTGTCAGTTGCATGTACCCAAAAAGTTCGTGACTGGATTCGTCCAGAAATAGTGAGTACTCAGCAATCCCCGCCGCTTTGAGCAGCAGTTGCAACTCGGGCCATATGGCATCATGTCTTTTCCTGTACTCGGCTTCTTTTCCGGGGTACAGCTTCATTTTAAAAGCACGACGTTTCATGAGCAGTGCGTTCTTTATAAAAAATAGTAAGACCGTAAAATGGTAAGAAAAGGAGAAGTACCATCTTACGGTCTTACAATTTTACATTTTACCATCTTCCAGTCTTACCATATCAAACTCTTACCGTAAAAATGCCATTGCCACCCCACCGTCTACATTGAGTGTATTACCGGTTGATTTGCTCAGCAGTCCGCCTGCGAATGCAAAGCATGCATTGGCGATATCGTCCGGCAATATCACTTCGTTTAACAATGTACGTTTGGCATAATATGCAGGCAGTTCTTCTACTTTGATGCCATAGGCTTTTGCACGGCCTTCTGCCCATCCGCCGGCCCATATATTGCTATCGGCTATCACAGCATCGGGGTTTACGGCATTTACTCTGACTTTATCGCCGCCGAGTTCTGCTGCCAGCAACCGGGAGAGATGCGCTTGCGCTGCTTTGGCTGAACCATAACCAGCATTGTTGGGGCCAGCCACTACGCTGTTCTTGGATACGATGTTGATGATATCGCCTCCGGTTCCCTGCTTACGCATGATGGCTGCGCCGGCTTTGGATACCAGGAACTGGCCTTTCACCAGTATATCGTATAGCTTATCCCATTCTTCTATGCTATGATCGGCAATAGATTTGGATATGCTGATGCCTGCATTATTTACCACAATATCCACCCCACCAAAAGCCAGCACGGTATCCGCAAAAGCTTTGTCTATGGTCGACGCGTTGGTTACATCCAGCAAGGTAGCAGTAGCGGTATCTCTTCCAAATTGTTTTTTAAATTCTTCGATGGCGCTGTCCATCCGCTCCTGGTTAATATCGTTGATCACCACACAGGCGCCTTCTGCCGCGAATCTTTTGGCGATTGCTTTACCGATACCGCCTGCGCTGCCTGTGATAAGGGCTATGCGGCCAGACAATGCTTTCGGCTTTGGCATGCGCTGCAATTTGGCTTCTTCCAGCAACCAATACTCTATATTGAAAGCTTCCTGGCGTGGAAGAGAGGTATACTCCGATATGGCTTCAGCGCCACGCATTACATTGATGGCATTGGTATAAAACTCCGCCGCCACACGAGCGGTTTGTTTGTCCTTGGCAAAAGTAAACATACCTACACCCGGGTAGAGAATCACCACGGGGTTGGCATCGCGCATGGCAGGACTGTTGGGGTGCTTACAGGTATTGTAGTATTCTTCATACATTTTCCTGTAGGCTACAAACTGTCCGGTTATTTTTTCCTTTACCGCAAGGGTATCAGAAAGATCTTCGTCTGGTGTAAGGTTGAGTACCAGCGGACTGATTTTGGTTCTTAAGAAGTGGTCGGGACAGCTTGTACCCAGCGGGGCCAGGCGGTCCAGGTCGTTCGAGTTGATGAACTCCAAAACGCGTTCATCGTCGGAAAAATGGCCTACCATTTGTACATTGGAAGAACAAAGTCCGCGCAGTACCGGCGCAAGCGCCACCACCTGGGAGAGGCGTTGTTCTTTCGGCAGCGATTGTATTTTCGCACCGCCAAAATTATCTTTTCCTTTCGATTTTTCTTCTATATAAGCAGCGCAGGCTTCTATTACATCGAGGGTATTCACATAGCTTTCGTATGCAGTATCACCCCAGGTAAACAAACCATGGGAGCCGAGCATGATGCCTTTGATACCCGGATTTTCGTCCAGGCATTTTTTCAGTTCCAGCCCGAGTTCAAACCCCGGACGTCTCCATTCCACCCATCCGATGGCACCGTTGAACAACTCCTGCGTGATTTTCTTACCATCTTTCGCAGCAGCGATGGCTATGGCTGCATCGGGATGCAGGTGGTCTATGTGTTTGAACGGTAGAAATCCGTGCAGGGGGGTATCAATAGAAGGCGCTTTGGAAGCCAGATCGAAAATACAGTGGTTAAACAGCTCTACCATTTCGTCTTCGTGCTCCACACCGCGGTACACATTTTTCAGGCTGCGCAGACGGTCTACATACAAGGCAGCCAGTCCGCTTTTTTTCAGCGTACCCAGGTCGCCACCCGACCCTTTTACCCACATTACTTCTGTATCTTTTCCTGTCAGGGGGTCGCTGGCCGTTACCTTGCAGGAAGTGTTTCCGCCTCCGTAGTTGGTAAGCCGCAGATCGGCTCCCAGCAGGTTGGAGCGGTATATGAGCAGGGCTACTTCATCTCCTTTCAGCGCAGCGGCGGCTGCATCATCCCATAGGTAGCTAACATGTTTATACGTTTTTGCAGTTGAAGACATAGTTTGAATTTTATTTTTAAAGCTATTATTATTTTAATGAATTTCCATATCCTACTACCAGCACAGCCAATATAATGGCAATAATTCCGGCCGCAACAGTCATGACCGTTTTTGAGCTTACGCCCTTCCATTCCCGTAACAATATACCCCATACGTTGGCCACCAGTATGATAAACGCCATATGCAGTATCCAGGAGCTGGCCCCATTGCCCAGTTTACTTTCTCCCATCCCATAGAAAAAAAACTGCAGAAACCAGGTAGTGCCGGCGAGGGCCGAAAACAGGTAATTGGCCCGAAGCGGTGTTTTTTTATTCGTATAGTCACCAAAAGTTTTATTGCGGCGGTTCAGAAACATACACCAGATCAGGTTGGTTGTCAGCCCCCCCCATAATATAACTACGTAGGTTACATTGTTTTGAAACAGAAACTCCCCCTGTCCGGGGTGAGTGGCTTTCCAGGCTGTATTCGCCACATCGGCCATAGATTTACCGGCTTCTATGGCATAATTGAAGCAGGCACTTAATACACCAGATACAATAGCCACCATCAATCCCAATCCAAACTTATATTCTGTTTTTACTTCAACGCCATGCGGATCTGTACCGGTTGTTGTCAACTCCTTTTCTTTCATGGTACCCGCTCTGCCACACAACACAATGCCTAATACACAAATCGCCAGCCCCGCCAGTACGGTTTGCCCCCAGGGTTCACTGATCAGCATGCCGAATGTATCTTTCCCCTCTTTCGGAACAAAATGATAATAAACCGAAGGCAGCAATGCCCCGAGCACCATTGTAAGCCCAAGAATGATACTGCTGCCCAATGATACACCGAGATAACGCACGCCCAGTCCGTAAGTCAGCCCTCCGATGCCCCATAACAGTCCAAACAGGTAAGTGTATCCTATAACAGCACCATCGGTTTCGCGGATAATGGTGGTAAAGTCCGGGATGGTTAAAAAAGCAGCCAGAGGTGGAACAATCAGCCAGGAAAACAAGCCACCGATGATCCAGTAGGTTTCCCAGGCCCAGCCTTTTACTTTTTTATAAGGAATGTAGAAGCTGCCTGAAGCAAATCCTCCTATAAAATGATACAATATTCCCAGTATAACCTGCATGCCTTTCTATATTCGATATGGTAAAGTCAATCGTTTCCCAAATGTAGAATATCTCTGGCTTCTGCTGTCATGTGCTGTCATGTTGATCGCCCGAAGAGCCTTTAATTCAGTGCATCCAGCAATATTTCTACCGGATGATATGCCCTTCGGGCGGCCCCGTCTTTTATCTGGTGACGGCAACTGGTACCCGCGGCCGCAATTAACACCTCCTCCGGCTGTTTGCGCACAGCAGGCAACAATACCAGCTCTCCTACTTTCATCGAGATATCGTAGTGTTCTTTTTCATATCCGAACGATCCGGCCATACCGCAGCATCCTGAAGGGATATGCTGCACTTCATAATTCTCGGGCAGCGACAATATTTTAAGGGAATGTGCCAACGACGAGGAAGCTTTTTGCTGACAATGCCCGTGCAGCATAACTTTTCTTTTTTCCGAGGTAAACAGTGCCGGGGCAATATGTCCTTTTTGTACCTCACCGGCCAGAAACTCTTCTATAGTAAATACCCTGCGCGACAGTTCACGGGCGGCATCCAGCCATTCATCATCTGCCAGGTCTATGTACTCGTCCCGGAAAGTCAGTATAGCAGAGGGCTCGATGCCGATCAGCGGAGCCTCGTCGGTAATCACCGGATGCAGCAGTTGAATATTGGTATTGGCTATTTTTTTCGCTTTCCTGAGCAAGCCTTTCGACAACCAGGGGCGCCCACTTTCGATATGATCGGGAATAACGACTTCGTATCCCAGCTTTTCGAGCAGGGTAATGGCTTTGATGCCTATCTCTGTATCGTTGTAGTTGGTAAATTCATCGCAAAACAGGTGTACTTTACGAGCCGGATTTTTCAAACGGGTATGTTTACCGTACCAACTTTTAAGCGTGGTACGATGAAGGGTAGGCATAGACCTGCCGGCGGCAAACCCTGCTATTTTTTTGATGGGTGCACTGAGCAGGTTATTGGTTACGGCAAAGTTATACAAGCCGGGCACCAGGGCGCCGAGCCGGGACATGGTGCTAAAGTTGGCAATCAGCTTACTGCGAAACGGCACGCCATTGTCATCATAATAATGCTGCAGAAATTCTGCTTTCAACTTGGCCATATCTACATTGGAGGGACATTCCGATTTGCATCCTTTGCAACTCAGGCAGAGATCCATCACTTCATATATCTCCTTATGATCAAACCGGTTGATTTTCCGGGAGTGGGTAAGAAACTCCCGCAGTATATTCGCCCGGGCTCTGGTTGTGTCTTTCTCATTTTTGGTAGCCATATAAGAAGGACACATGGAGCCGCCAGACAAATGCGTTTTACGGCAATCGCCCGATCCGTTGCATTGCTCTGCATGCTGTAGAATATCCTGGTTATAGAACCGGAACACCGTTTTAAAAGGGGGTGTCTGCTGCCCCGGTTCGTACCGCAGCATGGTGTGCATGGGAGGAGTATCCACTATTTTGTTGGGATTGAAGATATTTTGCGGATCCCAGGTGGCTTTGATCTCCTTCAGCAGACGGTAATTCTTTTCGCCTACCATTTGTTGTATGAACTCTCCCCGCAGTCTGCCATCGCCGTGCTCACCGCTAAGCGATCCGCCGTATTTTTTAACCAGGGTGGCTATCTCTTCTGCGATCACGCGAAACATGCGGTTTCCTTCTTCCGTTTTAAGGTTTAGAATAGGACGCAGGTGTATTTCTCCGCTGCCTGCATGGGCATAGTGCACGGCATACAGTCCGTGCTGCCGGAGGATATCGTTGAAATCGCGGATAAAGTCGGGCAAATCATTTACATCCACCGCGGTGTCTTCAATCACCGGAACGGCTTTTTCATCGCCAGGCAGGTTGCTCAGCAACCCCAATCCGGCTTTGCGCAACGCCCATATTTTTTTGGTATCGTTCCCGAATAATAACGGAAAATGATACCCTAACCCTGCCGCCCGCATCTCGGTTTCCACCTGTTGTGCCACCGCCACAATCTCCTCTCTGGTTTCAGCCCGGTATTCAATCACCAGAATAGCGCCGGGATCGCCCTGCACAAAAAAACGGTTATTGCGGTGTTCTATATTTTCCTTGGTACACTCCAGTATGTAGTGGTCGATCAGTTCGCTGGCGCTGGGGCCGTATTTCAGCCCTATCAGATTGGCCTTCAACGACTCTTCCACTGAATGAAAATGCACGCAAAGCAGTCCGGATTCTTTCGGGGGCAATGGAGAAACGTGGAGTTTGATTTCTGTGATGAATGCCAGCGTACCCTCAGAACCCGCTATAAGCTTGCAGAAATTAAAGTCGGGCGATCCGGCATTAAATGGGGCAGAATCAAGCAACAAGTCTACCGCATAACCGGTATTTCGCCGTTCAACGGAAGGCTTGGGAAACTCTCTTCTGATCTCCTCCTGGTGTTCGTAATTGCTGAGCAGGCTGCGGATATTGCGGTAAATACTGCCCTCCAGATCGGTTTGCTCACATTTTCGATGAAAACTGTCAAGATCCAGTGCCGAAAAAACCACTTCTGTACCATCGCTCAGCAATGTTTTCACCTCCAGCAGGTGCTCGCGGGTGCTTCTGTACACGATAGAGTTCGAACCACAGGAGTTGTTGCCCACCATACCGCCGATCATGGCCCGGTTGGCGGTGGAAGTTTCGGGGCCAAACAATAAACCATGGGGTTTCAGGTACATATTCAGTTCATCTCTGATCACACCGGGCTGTACCCTCACCCATTGCTCCTCCGTATTCAACTCGAGTATCTTTGTAAAATGCTTAGATACATCTACTACTATACCATTGCCCACCACCTGCCCCGCAAGCGAAGTGCCGGCCGTTCGGGGAATCAGCGAAGTAGCATTTTTCCGGGCAAAATGAATGAGTTTTCTTATATCGTCGTCAGACCGTGGTATGGCCACAGCCAGCGGCAGCTCACGATAGGCTGATGCATCGGTGGCGTATAGCGTCCTCATCACGTCATCATAGTATAGTTCGCCTTCCATTTCTCCGGAAAGGGCTTCCAGCTTTGTATTCATCCGATTATCATATGTTTACAGGAGGAATGGGGGCGACACTTCCAGGGCGAAGCAGCTCATTCCATAATACTACTGTCTGAATTCGGGTGCAAAAATAGTGTAAGAAAAGATGCTTTTTGAATCCGATCGTTTTATGGGCTCAAAAACAGGTTCCATTTTACCAAAGCAGGGAGCAAATACTCCAGTGATGTACACCCGTCATTTATTGCGCATGGTAGATTGACATTGCTTCCGCAGACGCCACTAAAAGCCTGTTAATATTCGCTGAAGCAATAGGCAGAAAAGAATTATTTTCTTATTTTTAAGGATTATGCTAACGAGCGATTCGTGGCATTTGTTTTGCATCAGAGAATTGTTATTCAGAAAAGACTTTGTATGAAATCCAGAAGAAAAAATGATGTATTGATTGCAGCCGCTTCGGGTATTGCGGCCGGACTATTGGTATTTGCGGTTAGACTGGCAAAACGAGAATACACCAGCCGGAAAAAACTGAAGGAAATAGCCGATCACGGTTACGAAACCGCCACCGACGTACTATACCCGGACGATGCAGACTTTGGAAAAAAGCTGCATTACGGTCCGGTACTTCCCAATTAATTATTTATACTACGCTTCAGGTCTTCGGGCACTGATGCTACTTTTCCGGTATGGTAGTTATAACATACCATAGTGGTCTGCGCGCTCGCAATATGTACATCTCCTGCTGCGCGCTTTGCCACCAGTTTGTACAGCAGTTCAAAACTCACGCGTTCAAAGCCGGAAGCTGCTATAGATATTTCCAATACATCGCCGTAAAACGATTCCCTTTTAAATTCAATAGCCACACTGCCCATGATCAGCCCAACATTGTCGGCTATCCGCTTTTCTGTGTATCCGAAATGTTCCAGCAACCGCACCCTGGCTTCATGTAATATGGAAAGTATACTGTCATTGCCTACATGCCCTCCATAATTGATATCGGTTATGCGTACCGGTATGGTGGCAGTGAAGGAAAAACTATCCGGTAAACTGATTTTAATTCTTGCCATATCATTTGATTAGGAGCTGCCAAAGATAGCAAATGCACAGGGTGATATTGCATAGCACATGGAGAAAACAGGCGGTTAAAGCTATTTACCCTCTTCCTCACGGATGAGATTCATTAGCTCTGCAATATCCATGAAGTTGTCGATGGCAGGCACAAAGGAAGAATGGCCCACCTTGTTTTTCCAGGTACTGAAAACAGATTTCCAGTACCTGCTTTCGCGCAGTATAATATCCAGCGGCTCCTCTTTTCCTTCTGCATTGAGGTACTGGATAGTGTTTCTGAATTTGGACGATACGCGCACAGACTGACCGTTGGGGCCGGTAGTCATGAAATAACTGTTGGGAAGGTCGAGCAGGCTCACGTCTTCTTTAATTTCGCCGTACTGGTTACGGAGTTTTCTGCTGATTCCGGCACTGAGGTCCATCCGATCGGTAAACGGTGTGGCAGTTGTTGCCACGGGAGCCGCTTTTTCAACCTCGCGGTACGTAAAAGAAGATGTATGTTCAGTTTCGGGCGTTCCATCTACCCTGCTGCGCGATGCAGCACTGTTGTCGGCTATAATAGTAGTATAAGGCGCTCCGGCTACTTGCTCCTGGCTGTCTGTAATAGCTTTCACGGCATCGCTATGCCCCCCGTGCTCACTACGCACACTTTCTCCGGGGGAAGTATGCGAACGGCCGGATACAGCCGTTTCAAGCTGTCCGTTGCCCACCATCAGCCGGTTGACGGCAAAAAACATGATACCCACCAGAGCGGCGGCAGCCATTACTCTTACAAGCAGGCGGCCACGGCGTATAGGTACCACCTTTGCACCAGAAAGCTGTTCCTGTATATGCTGCCAGGCATCCGCGGGAGGCATTACCTCTCTATGAAACAGCTTGTCTTTAAAAACTACGAATGGTTCGTTATCAAGATTCCGGGATATTTGTTCCCATGCATCGCCGGGCGGTGTTTCGCCGGCGTGGAAGAGTTTTTCTTTAAATACCACAAAATCACCATTATCCAGGTCATGGGATATTTTCCCCCAAATATGCTCCGGAGGCGTCACTTCGTGGTCATATATTTTATTCTTCCATTTCATGGGGTTTATGTCAGATACGGTTGTTACCGGTGTTCTCTGTAGGTTTTTACGATGTTTTGCAAAATAGCTTTCGCTCTTGCCAGTTGCGATTTGCTGGTTCCTTCGCTGATGCCCATCATATCCGCAATTTCCTTATGGGTATATCCTTCTACCACATACAGGTTGAAGATAGTTTTGTATCCAGGAGATAATTGCTGGATGATGGCATGCAAGTCCTTCGCACTTAACCTGTCTAATGCCGATATATCTCTGGCTTCGAGTATATTTTCGTGTGTTTCGGTTACCGGGTGAGTATTAGCCTTCCTGCGGTAATGCTCAATAGCAGTATTGACGAAAATACGCCGTGTCCACCCTTCAAACGAACCATCACCCCGGTACATATCCAGGTTTCTGAATACTTTTACAAATCCATCCTGCAGAATATCCTGTGCGTCGTCGTTATTTCCGGCATATCGAAGACAAACAGCGTACATTTTGGGTGAGAAACGTTTGTACATTTCCTCCTGCATTCTTCTGTCTCCCTCCAGGCATCCCCTTATTAAGTCGCTCTCGGGTATGATATGGTTGCTTTGTTCTAACAATTTTTAAATAAATGCTGTGAAATTTATGTAAAATTTTCTTATGTCAACAGAAATTGCACCAACTGCGCTACTGCTTTGCTCCTGTGACTGTATTTGTTTTTGTCGGCAAGCGACATTTCAGCAAAACTACGATGGTCGCCCTGCGGCACAAATACCGGATCGTATCCAAAACCATCCCGTCCCCTGGGCGCGGTTACAATTTCACCCTCACAAACACCGGTAAATATGTGTTCTCTTTCATTGAGCATCAACGATATAACGGTTTTGAATCTGGCCGTTCTGCGGGTTTCGCCCTGTAGCCGGCTCAGCAATTTGCGGATGTTTTGGTCAAACGACCTTCCTTCTCCTGCGTAACGGGCGCTTTTTACCCCTGGTTCGCCGTTCAGCGCATCTACTTCCAGTCCTGTATCCTCCCCAAAGCAATTCAACCCGGTTAACCGGTAAATGGTAATGGATTTTTCCCGCGCATTCTCCTCCAGTGTATCGTGCGGTTCGGGAATATCAACGCCAATACCAGCATCCTGTAAGGTAATCAATTCAAACTTTCCTTCAAGTAAAGGCTTGATCTCCTGAATTTTGTGTTGATTATTGGTAGCGAAAATCAGTTTTTGCATACAGTATCTTAAAGTTCGAACAGGGTTTTAAGACATTTCCACAAGGCGGCCTTGAGCGCCTTATCGTCTTGCAGCTCTTCCAGAGAAGGGGCGTAAAGGTAGCTGATATTATCATGCCGGTATATACTAAACTGTGGAAACTGCATCGGTAGGCTGATGTCTGCGGGTGCCACCCCCAGCATCAGCAATACGGCGGGCTGTGTCTGCCCGATAATAGTACGGTAGTCTCCCGGGGTACGATGCAGGTTGAACAGCGCTACGTCTTTCATGGAAAGTTTGCAGGCGTTCAGTATACCCGCCAAAAAAGCAAACAACTGGTCGTTGAGATAGGGAGCGTCCACGGCTTGTACCAGTATGGTTATCTTCCCTGCATTGTCACCCATATAGTTTTTAGCGGCGGATTCGGCAACTGCCGCCACGGGAGCAGTAGCCGGCGCGTCGCGGTACGCCTGCGGAAGCAAAGGCTGCCTGTACAACCCTATCAGGGCCTCCGGAGGCAACTGCAAACCTTTTAAACTCATAACACTATTCTTATAAGTGCCGGTAGTTGGCACCGGGTTTTTTCGTTTCTTTGTAACAAAAATAGTCTTTTATGGTTGCCGCACGGGATATTCAGGTTACAAAAGTAGAAAGAAGCAGGCTGAGCGAATTGAACCTGGATGATTTGGTTTTTGGAAAAAGTTTTACAGATCATATGCTGGAAGCCAGGTATGAAAATGGAAAATGGACAAGTGTCCGGATCCGTCCTTACCAGCCGCTCCAGTTCGACCCCGCGTTGGCAGCCCTCCATTACGGGCAATCCATCTTTGAAGGCATCAAAGCCTATAAAGACGAAGCAGGCAATGCATTTATATTTCGCCCGTACGACAATTTTGAACGTTTCAATCTTTCGGCGTTGCGCATGAATATGCCCCAGGTGCCGGAAGAAATCTTTATAGACGGAATGCGCCGGCTGATCGAAACAGATAAAGAGTGGATACCGGGCAAAAAAGAGCATTCCCTGTACATACGCCCCTTTATGTTTGCTACCGACTGTATGCTGGGCGTACGTCCTTCGGAAACCTATACTTTCCTGATCATTCTCAGTCCTGCCGGCCCCTATTTCCCCCGACCGATGAAAATACTGGTGGAGGAAAAATACACCCGGGCAGTGAAAGGAGGAGTAGGTTTTGCGAAAAATGCCGGCAATTACGGAGGCAGTCTGCTGGCAGCCACCGAAGCACAGGCCAAGGGATACGATCAGGTTTTGTGGACCGACGCTGTTGAACACAAATGGCTGCAGGAAGTGGGCATGATGAATGTTTTCTTTGTACTGGGTGACAGGGTGGTAACCCCTTCACTCGAAGACGGTACCATCCTCAATGGTGTAACCCGCAAAAGCGTACTACAGGTACTAAAAGACATGGGCATACAAGCCGAGGAAAGACCAGTGCATGTAGACGAAATCGTTTCCGCACATAAAGCCGGCAATCTGAAAGAAGTGTTTGGTACCGGCACGGCAGCTACTATTGCTTATATACAAACGCTCGCCTATGGCGACTATGTAATGGATTTCTCTGAAAAAGACTGGTCGCTCAGTGCCTCTGTCAAACAACGGCTTACTGCCATCCGCGATGGCGACATACCTGACATTCACAACTGGCTGTTTCGTATTTAAAAGTTGTATCAGTCGCTGCTGCAACATGCTATTTTCCAGCGTACGACTACTGAATAAAGCGCTCGTCTTTTAGATATAATACGACATGGGGTTCGCAACCAGCACGCTGGAACAACTGTAAAATATTTTCCGCCACACGTAAGGTTTTCCTGCTCCATTACATATCCTTCTTGTGATACGCCCCACGGATCGTCCACTCACTTATACGAATGGCTGATCCTTCCTATTCCATCAGTGGCGGAAAGTAATGAGCCTTTTCTCCTGTACATTTTCAGCGACAACTGTTCTGTTTATTTGTAATTCAGCTTCATTCAATACGATAATGGTGCCGATCTCAC
This sequence comes from Agriterribacter sp., assembly GCA_037190905.1. Classification (GTDB taxonomy): domain Bacteria; phylum Bacteroidota; class Bacteroidia; order Chitinophagales; family Chitinophagaceae; genus Agriterribacter. The sequence continues at coordinate 278,684 of JBBCKG010000005.1, forward strand.
CATCAATGGTCAGCTCCGTTTCATTGTCAGAAAAACTCCAGGTGGTTGTAGTGATTTGGGGATCATCCGGCTCGCATTTAGTTGGGCCCTCATTTAAAAGAACAGTATTGTCCGGCTGAAAAGTCATGAGGCCATCCGTAGAACAGGGTTCGAAAGTATCAAATACTTCTTCTGTAACAGACCCGACAGTTACCTTGAAAGAAACCAGTTTCCAGGCGGCTGAAGTCAAAAGCTCTTTTTTGCTATTGTCAGTATTTTCTTGCTCTTTTTGACACGAAAAAAGCAGTATAGCGGCGAAGATGCCGAAAATAAGGAGAAGGTGTTTCATGTTCATTTTGTTTTGGTGATTGCTGATAAGCATATTAAAAATATAGTATTGATATGATTGTACAAAATAATATGTAAAACCGGCGTTCGAAAGGCACCGCCACCTGAAACCTCCAACTTGCCCTATATTTGCGGTTTCAACATCCACGAATACAAGATGAGCAATATATTTTTTCAGCCATTCAACACACCTTTTGAATCCGTTCCGTTTTCGAAAATACCTGCCGACAGTTATCAGGTAACCATAGAAAAGGCGCTGGCAGCAGCACGGAATGAAGTAGACGCCATCGCCAACAGCCGCGAAGCGGCCGATTTCAACAATACCATCGCCGCATTGGAAAGACTGGGCAAACCGCTGAACCTGGTTACCTCCGTTTTTTTCAACCTTACCTCCGCCGAGACCAACGATGTACTGGAGAAAACCAAAGAAGTGGTATCGCCCTGGCTGGCCGCTTTCAGTAACGATGTTACGCTGAATGAAAACCTGTTTCGCCGCATAAAAGAAGTGTACGACCAACGCAATCAGTACACCCTCACAACAGAGGAAGCACGCCTGCTCGACAAAACATACCAGCGCTTTACGCGCAACGGTGCTCTGCTATCGCCGGAGGACAAAGAAAAACTGCGGCACATCGACCAGGAGTTGGCCGCTGCCACCGTTACATTTTCTCAACATGTATTGCAGGAAACCAATCTTTATTTTCTGCACATAACAGAGGAACAGGAACTGGAAGGCCTCCCCCTCTCTGTTCGCAGCATGGCAAAGGCAGCAGCCGAAACCCGCAACCTGACAGGTTGGGTATTCACCCTTCAGTACCCCAGCTACGTGCCGTTTATGACCTATGCCGCCAACCGTGAACGCAGAAAGGAACTGTATATGGCCAATGCCCGAAAAGCTTACAGCAACAACGAAAGGAATAATGAACCTGTGGTGAAAAAGATCGTGACCCTCCGCCAGCAACGGGCTCAATTACTTGGATTCGATACCCACGCCGATTTTGTACTACAGGAAAGAATGGCATCCTCACCCGCCATTGTAAAAGACTTCCTGGCCGACCTGCTGGAAAAAGCGCGTCCTTCTGCGCTGAAGGATGTAGCAACACTCAGAGAAATGGCCGCCGGAGACGGCATTGATGAAATGATGGCATACGATCACAGCTATTATGCCGAAAAACTGCGCGAGTTACGCTACCATTATTCCGAAGAAGAAATCAAACCCTATTTTTCCCTGCCCGGCGTACAACAAGCAGCTTTCGAAGCAGCACGCCAACTCTATGGCCTCGACTTTGTAAAGCGGGAAGATATAGAAGTTTACCAGGAGGAGGTGGAAGTGTATGAAGTGCTGGAAGAAGGACGGCATAAAGCGCTGCTATACACAGACTGGTTTCCCCGCAAGGGAAAACGCGCGGGCGCCTGGATGACTTCCTTCCGGGGACAATCGCTGGAAAACGGCGTAAATCACCGCCCGCATATCAGCATGGTAGGTAATTTTTCCCGGCCGGATGGTGAGACTCCCTCTCTGCTGACGTTCAATGAAGTGACCACCCTGTTTCACGAATTTGGACATGCACTGCACGGCATAATGGCCGACACTGTTTTTGAAAGCCTGAGCGGTACCAATGTTTACTGGGATTTTGTAGAACTACCCTCGCAGTTCATGGAAAATTACTGTTACGAAAAAGCGTTTTTGTCTACTTTTGCGCGGCATTACCAAACCGGGGAATCGCTGCCGGAAGAAAAAATAAACAGGATCGTAGACTCTGCCAATTTCATGGAAGGATACCAAACACTCCGGCAACTGTCGTTTGGTATACTGGACATGGCATACCACACCAACAGATTCAATGAAGCGGATGCATTGGAAGCCTTTGAAAAGGCCGCCATCAGCAACACCATGCTATACCCCGATATTGCAGGCACGGCCGTAAGCCCTTCTTTCTCGCACATATTTGCAGGCGGCTATTCTGCCGGATATTATAGTTACAAATGGTCGGAGGTGCTTGATGCAGATGCTTTTGAAGCATTCAGGGAAAACGGAATTTTTGACAGGGGCACCGCCGAAAAATTTAAGTCCTTGCTGAGCAAGGGAGGTACGGAAGACCCTATGGATCTGTATGTGTCTTTCAGGGGTCGGAAACCTAATCCGGAAGCCTTGTTGCGCAGAGCCGGGCTGACCGGCTAGCACAGATAGCCATCAGATCAGCTTTTATAGCTGGGCTTCTATCAACCGGGTGAACGTTTGGAGCGGTTGAGTACACTTGTTATTGCCTCACCCGATAAGGTCTGAAGCCACTTCCATGCTTTTGAGCGTTACCGTGCCTTCATGACCTTTCCCGTAACGGCTATCCGGATATATCTCCAAGTTCCCGGGTCGGGCCTTGATTGATGACGCTGTTGAACCACAGCAAAATAGCATAGCAGACCCGGCCGCTACGCTTATAGTATACCAGCCTTCAGTTTATTGCTCCGGTTCCGGCGGGTGGCCGCTGCCCCGGCTATAGTGATACATGCCCGGCAGTGCCTAAGCTGCCTGACATTCACAAAATGGGGAAGAGAAATAAATGTATACTATAATATACATAAACCTTCCTTATATCAGCTAATATGCGTACTTTTATATACAAGCAATCTGTAAAACAGGAATGTCTGTTCCGCAGCCGCTTTTAATCTTTTTATCCTGATGGTACGCAGGCCTGGTGAAATAAAGATCAGGTTATCTGCATGGGTGTGGAGTCGCGGCAGTTGTATCAGTTACTTGCACGCAGGGCTGCTGCGGTCTCCCCCCTTATCCAAAGCCTGCACACGTTCCGTTCAGGGGTAATAGAGATGCACAGGTAGGGTTCACCTGTTGGTACAAAAAGAGGCCACCCCTTCACAGGAGTAAGCCTCTTCGCTCCGCTCATACGATAAAGGATAAGGCTACGGCTAAGTATCTCTACCGGATGTATAACTGCAGAACAACGCATGCCCAGGCACCTGACTGGATGATATCAGCCCTTCGAAGGCAAGGCCGGTCCGCTTATTTACATACCGGAATACCTTTGGCTAAGCATTTGCCTGTTAGTACAAAAGTCCAAAATGTTATCGGGATAATAATACCAATTCTGTTTGAACGGAAGGTGAAAAGTTTTGCAATCGGTATTATTTTCTCCGCAATTCACCTGGGGTAATCCCAAATCGTCTGCGGAAAGCCGTGATGAAGTTGGTGGTTAACGGATAGCCGACATCCCGCGAGATTTCTTTGATAGGCTTATTGGTATGCAACAGCAGTTCCCTGCTGTACTGCATTTTTTGTTCGTACATCCATTTTCCTATACTGGTACTGAAATATTTACGAAAGCCCTGTTTTAATTTGTATTCGTTCAGCGATACAAGCCTTGACAACTTTCGAACAGACGGCGGCTTGGTGGTAATATGCTGCTTCAGTATTTCTGCCACTTCCTGTATGCGGCTTACTTCCCAGGGCGTGAAAGAAAGTTGCGCGCTATCTCTGCGGAATATATTTTCCAGTATCTGGTATAATATTTCTCTTATTTTCAGATCGAAATAAAACTGACGGGTATTGACGTCGTAAGGACAATTCAATAATTGATTAACGGATTCCCTTATAGCTACAGGCATGGAATAAGACTCCGGAGTAATAAAAGTAGGGATACCCTTCTTAATTTCAGTTTCAAGTTGGGGAAAATAAGGAACCAGCTCACTTAAGAGGTGAGGAGCATAAAACAGGTCCAGCATACTGCATTCCTTTTCTTCTTCGAAAATGATCTGGCAATCCGAAGGTTGGGCGTAAAAGCAGCAATATTGCCCCTCCCGGGTATACTTTCCGTCAGGATTAATTGACTGGCTACGTGTTCCGCCTTTATACACCAGGCGGCTGTACAAGCCTTCTGCGTGTATCCAACCTGTCATGTGCAGGCTTTTCAACAACCTGCCGATCACAAACCGGACGCCATATCCTTCACCCCTTAGCTCCTGAAGCACCAATTGCGAAGATCGGCTGATTCCATATGTACAATCCGCACCGGTTAAAAAAGGCCCCCTAAAATCGGCCGGAAGCCCCGGCATGAGTGTCAGTGACTGCGTGCCATCCGGCAGCAGGTTGAAAGTGACAGCCATAGGCAAAAAATTGATTAACAAATACGGTATGCCCGGCTAACCAGACCGGGTATACCAATATAATCATTTTCCGGCTTATAACGTAGCACTATTTTCATCCAACACCAGGGTATACATAGCAAAACATACCAGCTATCCCTACTAATAACCTGCATGAGAAATGAGGAGATATGGTTTTATTTCACCCGAAAAAAAGGCTCGCGCGTCGAAGTAGAATGAGGAAAAAGCTTAGTGGAAACTTTGGTTTTGCGCTGGTAATCGTATTCCTTCAGACTGAGCTCAACATCTGCTTAAACAGCGCTACAGGTGAATACGAAATCAGTGAGCCAACTGCATTCCTTATGTGGTACAACTATGCGAACGGCACCAGACAGGGGCACCGTATAAAGGCAAATTCATACATCAATAAATAAGCCTCCGCAAGAGCTGATATTATTTTGCGGACAGCCATCTAAAACGCTTCGCCGGTTACGATGTAAAAACCAGGTCCCTCGCGTGTAAAGCCAACATCAAATCGCAAATAAATGTCTTTCTTTGGAAATAACAGGTATCGCAGTCCACCGCCCGCCGCATACCGGATATCTTTGAATGTAAACGCATTGGTACGGGGCGCTACAACAGCCGCCGAGGCAAACAGGGAACCACCCACCCTGCTGCTGAAAGCAAACGGAAGTAACCGATATTCTGTTTGCGCCGCGAGCATGTGTTTATCGCGATAACGCCCCTGATAATAACCCCGCATCATCATTTCGCCGCCTATCATCGACAACTGGTTAAAGGGCACTTCACCAGCTAAAAAATTACCGATCACCTGCCAGGCCAGCACATCTCTTTTTCCCACCGGGTGATAGCCGCGGATATCTGCATACACATTCCGAAAATTGTAGTCGCTACCCCAGGATGGGTGATATTTAAGGAATGACAATTCCGAAAAAAAACCTTTCCGGACGTTTAACACATTATGCCGGTTGTCGTACACAAGCGCCAGTCCGGCACCCAGGTTAGAAGTGCCGCCACTACCCGCCGGCAAAGGGTATACATGTCCATCAGGCTGTTTAAAGTCCGCACCGGCAAGTAACTGGTAATCCAATTCAGGTCCCAGAAAAAGGTTGGGCACCAGTTTACGCATGGCTCTCTGGCGCAACAACACATAGTTAGCATTCAGTACCGCAGGATCGTGCCCGCTGGTACGCGGCCCTATGCCATAATACAGCAGCGGAAAATGCTGTAAGCGCGTTCTGCCAAGAAAAAACCATTTGTCTTCGTGGGTATAAATGGCATTGTCTGCCCATAGCCCATATTGTTTTTCGAGCGTTACAAATGCCTGTGCGCTGATTTCGCTCAACCGGTTGGCTGGATCTTCTTTTGCCCGGAACAGAAACAGTGAAGAAAAACCAAATTCAAAACTGGTTTCGGGGGAATAGCCGATGGTGGGGTAAACGCGAAAGCTGCGTTTCTCAACATCGCTCGTGTCAATCACCCATCGGTAAAGTACATCTCTTGCCCACGACGATTTCGGGGGAGAACTTATTTTCGTACTGTCCTGCGCGGTTGAACCGGCAGATACTATCACCAAAATAAGCAGCAGCAGTGTTTTTATACGCATATATATTGACCACAATGATAATGAAACCTGAGAAAATACAAGCTGGTGATCATTACAAGCTGGCTTTTTTATACTTGTTTTAAGTTTTTCCTTCCGTTGCCTGACCGGCTGTGCTACTAATTTCCTAATAAAACTGCTATAAAAATATGTTAATGCGCATGGTCTAAAAGCTGAATGAACGCTCTATGCGCAACAGATGGTGTTCGATAACATATAATTTGTATATTCAAATAAAAAATGCGACTGAGAACCTATGAGTCCTTCTGGCTCTTGAAAAACGGATTGCTGGATAACTATCCCCTGCTTCAGAAAAACATTCGTACCTCCATTGTAGTGATAGGCGGCGGTATTACTGGTGCGCTTATCAGCGACGCGCTTGTACGGAAAGGCTATAAGGTGGTATTGGTAGACAAACGGGATATAGGACAGGGCAGCACCGCCGCCACCACCAGCATGCTTCAGTACGAAGTAGACACGCAACTAACAGACCTTGCTGATAAGATAGGGGAAGATGATGCGGCCTACTGCTACAAAGAAGGGATTACCGCCATAGAAGATCTCGACAAGCTAATAAGGCAGTATCGCATACGCTGCGATTTTGAAAGAAAGCAGTCGCTGTATTTTGCACACAACAAAAAAGCCGCCGCCAAACTGCAAAAAGAATTTGCCATCCGGGATAAACACGAACTCGGCGTACAATGGCTCACGCCAGCCAAAGTAAAATCTATATACGGCATCGTAAGCGAAGGCGCCATCCTTTCTGATACAGCCGCCTCGGTAGACGCATACAAGCTGGCACACGAACTGATTAAGCGTAACGTCAAAAAAGGCATGCAGGTATACGATCAAACCACTATCACCAACATCAACTGCAAGGGACGGTTGCCCGTACTTACCACTGCAGGAGGCTATACCATACGTGCCGAAAAACTGGTTTTTTGTTCCGGATTTGAAAGCACGGAAATATTAAAGGAAAAAGTGGCCGACTTGTTTTTTACTTACGCCAGCATCAGCGAGCCGGGTATTCAACTCAAAAAAAAGGTGGATGACACCCTTATCTGGAACACAGACGATCCTTACCTGTACATGCGTACCACAGGAGAAGGCAGGCTCATCATAGGTGGCGAGGATACTGAAGAGCATGTGGAAGCAGGACAGCAGCAAAAAAAAGAAGCCGCCGCCCGCCGGTTGCAAAAAAAACTGGAGAAAACAATACCCGGCACCCGGTTTATAGAAGACTTTAGCTGGTCGGGAACGTTCGGATCTACCAAAGACGGATTACCGTATATAGGAGTAAGCCCTGAATACAAAAATGCGCTGTTTGTATTGGGATTCGGAGGCAATGGCATCACTTTTTCTGTGCAGGGCAGAAAAATCATCACGGATCTGCTGGAGGGAAAAGACAACCGACTGGCCCAATGCTATAGGTTTGGACGATGAGGAGCCCTGGTAGGCGCCTATGTTACTAGAAGATTGCACCGGCTTCATCGGTCAGGCGCTGCCTCTCCTTTCAGGTGCCAACGCCCTGGTAAATCTGTTGTAGTGATTGGTTCTCGATGGTTGCTGCATTCCATCCATCATTCCATCGAAAGCCCCTATAGCCGAAACTGATTTAAAAATCATAAAAAGGAGGTTTATATACTTTCGTTAACTCTACGAATTATTTCACCATATCATAAGGGTTAAATTCTTCCCGATTGTCTTATAAATAGAGATATTTGGATGAAAATCCTTATTTTCACGCATTCTGATTTTATACTATATCTTTAGCAAAACCCTGTGACCCTTGGGAGCAAGAATTGTTTACTATATCGCAGTTCCTTTTATATACTTTTTATCATTACTGCCTTTTCCGTTATTGTATCTGCTTTCTGACGGTGTATTTGTGTTGTTGTTTTATGGCTTGCGATACCGGAGAAAAGTGGTCAGGAATAATCTTCAGAATGCTTTCCCTGAAAAGGATGCTACCCAGATTGCCCGATTGGAGAAACAATTTTTCCGGTATTTCTGCGATCTTTTCCTGGAAACGTTTAAGACCCTGACCATCACCCCCCGACATATGCTGAAACGCTGTCGCATCCATCCGTCAACACAATCTTTATTCGACGCATTGGCCAGCGAAAACAAAAGCTTTATCATTGTAATGGGACACAAAGGCAACTGGGAATGGGCGGGTAATTCATTTAGTCTCGCAGGCAAGCACCATTTATACGTTATCTACCATCCCCTGAGTAACCCATACTTTGACCGTTTGATGTACCGTATGCGTACCCGTTTCGGCACGGGACTGATTGCTATGAAAGAGACTTTTAAAGAGATGGTAAAAAACAGGGCAGAACTAACGGCAACCGCTTTTATAGCCGACCAAACTCCATCTCCCAACCGGGCACACTGGATGCAGTTTCTCAACCAGGATACACCGGTATTTCTGGGTGTGGAAAAAATAGCGGAGAAGCTGGAATATCCGGTGGTATATGTGAGTATGGAGAAACGAAAACGCGGTTACTATGAGGTGTTTGCGCACCTGCTGGCTTCACCACCCTACACCGGTGCCCCGGGCGAAATTACAGCGCTCCATACCCGTCAACTGGAAGCCGATATCATCCGGCAGCCCGAAACATGGTTGTGGTCGCACCGGCGGTGGAAGCACAAACGCCCCGCTGAATATGATCAACTTCAAATCAACAAATAAATAATGCGCTCTGGTAAAGAATTGATACTGGCCACCAAGCCTTTCGCCAAAGAGGTGCGTAGCAAAAGCTGGCTATACACCCTGTCTACCTTATTTCTCCTGATAACAGCTTTAACAGGCACACTTGTATTGCCCCATATTGTACTGAAAATATTGTGCAGTATGCTTTCTGGATTACTGATCGTACGCATGTTTGTGATCTATCACGACTACCAGCACCATACCATCCTTACCCGGTCGCGCCTCGCCAACTGTATCATGACCGCATTCGGTATCTATATCCTCACACCTCCGAGTATCTGGAAACGATCGCACGACCATCATCACAATCATAACTCCAAGTTGTTCAGCGCCAGCATCGGATCGTATCCCGTCGCAACAGTCGGCAAATTCAATAAAATGACCCGTGCTGAAAAATTGGGCTACCTGGCTGTCAGGCACCCGCTTAATATTGCGATGGGGTATATCACCATCTTCATAGTAGGTATGTGTTGCTCTTCATTTCTAAGCAGCCCCAAAAGGCATGCAGACGCCCTGGTGGCATTGGTACTGCATATCGCTGCGGCTGTTTGTGTGGTTGTTTTCCTGGGATGGCAAGCCTGGCTGCTCCTGTTTTTCATACCTTTCCTCGTTGCCTGCGCCATTGGCTCCTACCTTTTTTACGCACAACATAACTTTCCCGGCGTAACGTTTGCCAGTAATAAAGACTGGGCTTACGATAAGGCCGCCCTTGAATCTTCGAGTTATATGGTCATGCATCCTGTGATGGCCTGGTTTACGGCCAATATCGGCTACCACCATATTCATCACCTGAACGCCAAAATTCCATTCTACCGGCTGCCCGAAGCCATGCAGCAGATTCCTGAATTGCAGCATTGCAAAACCACTTCTCTGAAGCCTGCAGAAATAGTAGCCTGTTTCCGTCTGAAAGTTTGGAATCCCGAAAAAGGCCGGATGACGGGGGTAAGCGGTTAAACATGCAAACAACAAAGAGTGCCGGATCTTCGTATAAAAGGAAATGCGCGTCATTAAAGCCGCGCATTTCCTTTTGCTTATTTTTTTTAAAACGTGTTCCGGGAATCTTTTTATTTTTTTGCAACGGGTAACGCCGTATCGACGAATACCCGCTTTATCAAAATGTAAAGTCGATACCTGCCGTAATAAATCTTGGCATGCCCACCCTGATCCCCTGCGGATTGCGGGACGCGATATACCTTTCATTGGTAATATTTTTGGCAGATATGTTCAGTGAAAGCTTTTTACCCGGGAATTTATAAAAAATACTTCCGTCAATAATATTCCTGGCATCTATTTTTCCTACCAGACCATCAGGGCCGGGTGTAACGGTATTGTTTGCATCATTGAACTGACTGCTTACATAATTGCTGAACACCCGCAGCCCCAGTCCCGATTTGAGTTCGAAACCGATATTGGCATTGAACAGGTGTTCGGGAGAATAAGGCAGAAAATTATCCACTACATTGTCCTTACCTGCAAAGCGGGCATTGGTATAGGTATAGTTTACGCCCACGGGTAGAAAATGTTCAGCCCCCAGCGATTGCAGGATGTCGGCATCTGCGCTGATCTCCAGCCCTGTGTGTCTGGTGCGACCACCATCTGCCAGCCCCGAAGCGCCTGTTGCCACGGTAACGGGAATAACCTGATTCTGAAAATCCATATGGAATACCGTAGCAGATACCTGTATAAAATCAGAAGGAGAAAACCTGGCGCCCAATTCGTAATTCGTGCTTAATTCCTTATCAATCTGTTCTGCAATACCGGTAGCGGTTATAGCGCTTTTAACAACGGGCGGTGCAAACCCGCGATGTACGCCGGCAAACAAAGTGATGTTTTCGCTGGCTGTAAAGTTGACACCTCCGCCAGGCAGTACGGCAAACGTATTCCGGCTGTATACTACATTGGTATCTGCCACTACATTAGCACCGTCTACGCCAATGGGAAACCTCCCGCGGTAAATACGACGGTTGAAGTCGAAATTTTCGACGCGTACCCCAATATTGGCCGACCAATTCTCTGATATTTTGATATCGTTCGTGGCATAAGCACTAAAAGCTACCCCATTTCTGATTTCGTTGTCGCGCATATTGCCGCCCCATGAATCTGGTTTATTGCCTTGTACAAATTGTTCGGTAGCCGTTTCCCAAAGCGCTCTTACACCGGTCTTCAGGGTGTTTTTTACAGAAAAAAGCTGGTGATCCATGCTGAGCCTGGGTTCCAGGCCCCGAACGATGTACTGACGGTTGCGCCAGTCGGTTTTGTTGCTCATAAAAATAGCGCCGCCATCGGTACTGGCCGCATCGCCCCATGCTACGCCGGAAAAACTGGCATCAGGGCCGTTTCTGGTGAACTGCTGCCTGCGCCAGTTGCGGATGATGTCGTACACAAAAGCCGTAGTTTGCAGGCTGGTTTTTTCATTGATCCGATATACATGCGTGGCGCTGAAATTCACTTTCCTTACCGGCATATGATCGTTGGGGGTAAGTACGGTTTTATCATATCCTCCTGCATCATACATTGCCTGGGTCATACCCAGATAGGTAGCGTTAGACACCTCGTCATACAACCCCAGCTTAATACCCAGCTCTGATTTTTCGTTGATCTTGATGCGCACTTTTCCCGATATATCGTGTACTTTGAAACCCAGACGATTCAGGTTGTCTGCGCGCTTATGGTTGTAGGTTACCAGATACCCTACATTGCCTATGGTATTTCCATGACTAAGGTATCCGGAAAAAAATCCATCGCCGCCGGCGCTCAATTTGACCCTATTGGTGAGCTTTGCGGGCGGTTGTGCTGTAATAAAGTTTACAACCCCGCCGATCGTCTGAGGCCCAAACAACAACTGACCACTCCCCTTCAACACTTCCACTTCCTGCATTTTGTCGATCAGGGGACTGAAATACATTTGCGGTTCTCCATATGGATTCAGGGTGATAGGAATGCCATCTTCCAGTACCAGTACCTTGGCCGAACGGATGGGATTCAGTCCGCGTACACCGATGTTGAGGCGCAAGCCTGCCCCATCTTCATCAACAATGTTCAGTCCGGGTACCCGCCGCATCACATCACTGCTATTAACGGGCGCAAGGTCATGTATGGTTTTTGAAGATAAAATATCTACCGAACCGGGAACTGATTTGAATATCCGGTCATTTCTTTTACCGATTACCTGAATCTCCGGCATGATGCTGCTGGTGTCTTCCTGCGCAAAACCGACTGTGCTGATCATTGTCAATAGAAAAAGTCCGGTCCATCCTGTACGAGTTCTTTTAAAAGCTTTACAATTCATGTAGTTTTGATTTAATACGCTGGTTCATTAATTGATCGCTGCAACATCTGCCGCAGCGATTGCAATATTAAACCCCGATAAAAGGGCTGACTTTCAAAATCGGGAAAACCACTTACGAAATAGGTAATTCTGCCAAAGGGTATTCACTGCTGGCGCGCGCAGGTTTAAAAACACTCCGGATAATAGCTGCCTCCACCTTCGGCCAACCTCCACAACAACAAAGCACGGGTCGGCAGCGATGAGCAACGAGCAGTGGCTGATGGTAAAAAATCGCCGCGGCTGTTTACCTTTTCTCCAGTACGGCGATAGGAATACAATTAATTGATTATTTATAACCCAAAACCAAAAAAATGAAACGGATTCTCGCATTACTAGTCATCATCACCCTGGCAGGGAGTAATGATATTTTTGCACAATCGGATGCTGGAAAAATAAAATATGGCGTCAGAGCAGGTGTTAATGCTGCCTACCATGGTTTCAGCAATGCATATAAAAAAGATGCAAAGGACGACGGATACTCCAACCGGCCTGTAGTATCATTCCACGCGGGGGGATATGTGGATTATATGCTCACAAACGCTATTTCAATACAGGGTGGCCTGCTATTAACAGGCAAAGGTGGCAAGGAGAATTGGGCCGGAGAAGACCCGTTCTCGGGTAATGACAGTAAGGGAGGTGTGAGAGAACACACGCTGTATCTTGAGATACCGGTGAATGCAGTTTACAAAATAGGGAAATTCTACGCGGGTGCTGGTCCATACCTGGGTTATGCCCTTTCCGGAAAATGGAAAGAGTGGTATGATGAATACGAAGAAGACGGCGAGGTAATCAGTGACGATGAGTCCGGAAAAATCGTTTTTAGTGGAGAGAACGCTTACAGAAAACGACTGGACGCGGGCGCTAACATTATGGCCGGATACCAGATAACCGATCATATTAACGTTGGGTTGAATTTCGGAATAGGTTTAATGAACGTGAACAAAACAGAGTACCAGGCAGATGAACACCGAAAATACTGGTCGCTGAAAAACCGGGTTTTCGCTGTTTCTGTGGGGTATACCTTTTAGTCAGGAGACACCCCCTGTGGCTGTTTGTTCAGATTACACACACCAATGCAGCGGACGCTGTGCACGGCCAGTGACGCGGAGGCCCGTCCACCTGAGTTTTCCCCGGCTCTGCAATAGCGGACCCGGGGAAAATTAACGCAGAGACCCCTACTACTATCTCACCCGCACCGAAGACTGCCCTATTTCCAGGGTCGTTTTCAGTTCTATTTTTTTATACGAATGCTGCAGGGTATTGTTCTCAATCATTCTGATAAGAACGGTAGCAGCAGATTGTCCCATATCAAAAGTCGGCTGGCGTACCGCCGTCAGGGACGGGTTCATAAACCGGCTGATGGGGTTGTCGAAAAAACCGGCCAGGGCAATATCTTCGGGTATACGCAGCCTGAGTTCCTTCAACACCTCAAAACAACTCAGGGCAATGCGCTCACCAGATACCAGGATTGCATCCGGTCTGGGCCTGGCTTTCAGCAGCCCCAGCACAGCCTGTTTCATTTCATCGTAATCGAAATCGCAGTGAAGTACCCATTTCTTGTGGTAAGGCAGCCCATGCTTCTTCAACGCCTGCAGGTATCCTTTCATCCGGTTTTGCGTTACGGATAAATGCGGCGCCATGGTAATATGGGCCAGTCGCTTATAGCCCTGTTCTGCCAGGTGGGCAGCAGCCTGATACGCGCCATCTGTGTCGTCTGTTACCACCCGGGGCGTATCTACCTCATCGCAAACCCTGTCGAACATCACAACCGGTATGCCACCGGTTATCAGGCGTTGCAGGTGATCGCCATTTTTGGTTTCGTTCGATACAGAGATCAACACACCGTCTACCCTTCTTGCCTTCAGCAACTGTATATTCGCCAGCTCCCGCTCGTAGTTTTCATGGCTTTGAAATATCATCACATGATACCCTTTGCTGTTGGCAATATCTTCTATGCCGGCAATCACCGCAGAGCAAAAAAAATTCGCAATTTTGGGAACAACTACTCCTATGACTTTCGATTTTTTTTCCTTCAGAGAAAGCGCAATCGGATTCGGCGAATAATTGAGCTCCCTGGCCAGCGCCAGTATTTGTTGACGGGTATGCGCACTCACATCTGTACTGTTTCGAAGCGCCCTCGAAACCGTAGATGCGGATATACCCAGTCGTCGTGCTATATCTTTAATCGTGGTAGCCTGCATAATAAGCTGTTCAGCAGCTAAATCTACAACATATTACCGCTTTGCGGACGATTAACAAGACAGTATGGGAAAATGGTAAAAATGGTAAGATGCGAAACGATTGAATTTAAAACTGTATTGCAATCTTACTATTTTACCCTTTTACTATCTTACCCTCCTACGGTGTTACTATCTTCCCCCCACGTTTAAAAATTTTCAACAGCCCGAATGATCACCCAATGCCAACCGATGTTCGTTTGCTCGTATTAACCTGTTTCATTTCTTCCAGTTCCTGCATAAAGGTTCTTCCCCAATGGTCTATATCGTAATGGGTTACAATATCGTTTAGCCGCTTCATCCTTAATTTACGGTCGTCTTCCTCCAGGGAAAAAGCAGTAGCGAGGCTGGCCGCCAGGTCTTTCGCATCGTAGGGATTGGTACGAATGGCATAGGGCAGTTCCACCGATACACCCGCGAACTCCGATATTACCAATACGCCATCTGCATTTTCCGTCATCCCCTGCACTGCTACATATTCCTTGGCTACCAGGTTCAGACCATCTCTGAGGGGAGTGATCCAGGCTACATCTGCTACTGCATAGTACGCCAGTACCTCATCGAAAGGAACGGCCCGGAAGAAAAAATGAATAGGGTGCCAATCCAGCCGGCTGTATTTTCCGTTAATGCGTCCTATAGCCTGCTCCATTTCAGCCAATACCTTATCATAAATTTTCATTCCGGAAGCGGGTGGCGTGCAGATGTTGATCAACTCCACCTTGCCCTGGTATTCCGGATTTTCGTCCAGAAAAGTCTCGAAAGCCAGTATTTTTTCCAGGGGACCTTTTACATAATCCAGGCGTTCTACCGACAGCACTATTTTTTTTCCAACGGTTTGTTCCTTCAACTGCCGAAGGCGGTTGGTGAATGTTTCGCTGTCGAACAAGCGTCGAATATTTTTCAGGTTGATACCTACCGGATGTGCCCCCAACCGAATGGTGCGGTCGTCTGTTGCAATCTCCCTCGTCCACGCATCTACTCCCAGCGCACAACTAAAAGTGAGGAAGCGCTCGGCACTCGACTGTTCAGAAACCACCCTCACAGGCGTATGACTTTTCACCACATCCACAAAATTTTCCACATACCGCGGAATATGAAACCCTATATAATCGCAGTGCAGCATGCTGCCTACAATTTCTCTTCTCCAGGGAATAATATTGAAAATATCTGCGGGCGGAAAAGCAGTGTGATGAAAAAAACCGATCTGCACATCTGGGCGCATCTGCCGCAGCATACCCGGCACCAGCCATAGGTTGTATTCGTGTATCCATACAATCGCATTCAGGTCGGCTTCTTCTGCAGCCTTCTCTGCAAACATCCGGTTGATCTTCACATATTGATCCCAATGGCTGTGATCGAACTTCACCCGGTCGGTAAAGGAGAATATGATCGGCCAGAAGGCTTCTTTGGAAAACAATTTGTAAAACACATCTATCTCCTTTTTGGTCAAAGCTATACTGGATGCCAGCAGGTTGGGATACTTCTCTGCATCTATTAATTCTACGCCGGCAGGCTTTGCATCCGACCGCTTTTCCTCCCATGCAATCCAGGAACCACTTCTTCCATTGCTGAAAAAGCCCAGCAGAGAGGGGATGATGCCATTGGGACTTTTGGGAGCAGCTTTTTGCCGGCGGCCTTCCACTTCTTTTATTTCATATGGCAGCCGATGGTATATCATCAGCAATTGCGTATCGCCCGATGTGGTTTCACTCTGCTCATCTTCATTCACCACATACTTGTTAAAAGATTGAAAATGACGAAGACTCTCCAATATACCACCCGCGCCCGTCCGTTTTGCCTGTAATACATTCGGCATGCCCCTGGTATGCTTCAACAAATTCTCTTCGGCTCCGCCTACTACCACTCCTTTATAGCCCGTATCGTATAAAGACCGGTCGTTCATGGTATCTCCGGCCACCAGAATGGATGCCGTGGGAATATCCAACTCTTCTGTAAGTCGTTTCAGTGCATATCCCTTATTCACATCTTTGGGCAGCACATCGAGAAATTTTCCTGCAGACAACAGCACATCCAGTCCCATATCAGCGGCAGTTTTTTCCACCGCTGCAATGTCTGTATCCTGATCGTAGTAAAAAGAACACCTGCGTTCCTGCGCCACAGGCTGTGGCTTCAGCCCTTTAATTTTTCTCATTCGCCGCCGGATAGCCAGGGTGCCGGGCCAGCGTTGCTCTATTTCAGATTGTATAGGCTGAATAGGTTCCAGTGTTTTCCCATGCAACACCGTAGCGCCCACATCGCATATGATATAATCAGGATCCGGTATCACCGGATTATCCAGTAAAGGCAAAACGCTCTCCACGCCACGGCCGGTTACAAACACCAGTCGTATATTCTCTTGTTCTCTGATAAGCCGATAGAGCCGGAGACGGTCTGATTGCCGCCCGCCCAGAAATGTTCCATCCAAATCTGTTGCCAGTAACATATATTCATTCATTTTGCGTTCTCACGAACCGGTTAATAATAATTGCAGCACTGCATAACAGCTACAACAAAGCAGATCTATATACAATGGCTGATACGAACCCGAAAGAGGATCAATTGTCTTTCAATAACAGGAGTATTCAGAATACTCTAAGAAGATATGTGTGCAAAGGTACTAATTTATGCCCTAAAGACCAAACCCACACAGCGAAACAGACCGTAAAGGAGGCCGTATTGGTATGAAAATTTTTAAATTTTTAGTATACTTTGATAGATAATTATCAATGCAAACGTTGCCGGTAACGAGTGCACTACAGCAGTGTTCAAATACCTGCAAACGGCTGTTGGTTTGCACACACTATATCGTTACTTTTACTCAACAGATTGCGCGGTGCTGATGAAAAGCAATAATTCTCCCCGGTATGGTTGCATTATTTCGCTTACAGTAGACGGAAGCGACTGCATTACTCGTTCACCATTTTAATTTTCAATTAACGCATGATCATAAAAAGAATAACTATACTGCTTATATACCTCTGTACAGTATTGCCCGGTTTAGCACAAAAGAAAACAGCGAAGGTGAACTGGAAAAAAGTAAATGTGCTGGTGTATACCAAAAACGGTGAGGGCTATGTACACAAAAATATAGATACTGCATCCATGGCGCTGAAGCAACTGGGAGAACAGAACGGATTTTCAGTAACCGTTTCAGACAGTCCCGCAGACTTCAACGAAGCCAACCTTAAAAAATATACACTGGTCATCTTCAACAATACCAACAATAATGTATTTGACAACGATGCACAAAGAGTGGCTTTTATGCGTTATATACAGGCGGGCGGCGGATTCATCGGCATACACTCCGCAACGGGTACGGAAAGAAACTGGCCCTGGTTCAAAAGACTGGTAGGCGGAACTTTTGTACGACACGCCAACTACCAGACGTTCCGGGAAATTGTAATTGATCACCAGCATCCCTCCACTTCGTTTCTGCCTCGTATATGGGAAAGAAGCGATGAATGCTATTACGTGAAAGAAATGAACCCGGATATCCGGGTGCTGGTGGTGCACGAACTCTCAAGCGTTGAAGACAAAGACAAACCCGATTTTTTCGGAAGCAGTTTTCCTTCTGTATGGTGTCACAACTTCGATGGTGGCGCACAATGGTACACATCATTGGGCCACGACGCGAAAACCTACCTGACGGAAGAATTTAAAAAGCACCTGCTGGGCGGTATCCAATGGGTGGTGTCTGAAAGCAAGGCGCTGGACTATTCGAAAGCAAGGGCAAAAAGTCCGAACGATCCGTTGCCTTACTAAGATCACACTGGCAGAAAATAGGTAGTCGATATGGCAGATTGAAGAAGATTGAAGAACGCGGAAATAGCCAGACTGGATTTCTCTCCCTGTATCGTCTTTGTACTGCAGAACCAGTCGGGAGGATGCTACTACGCTTTTTCCTATGAATAAAATGGATGACAAGAACCATCAATAAAAGTTACCATCATGGCCAATAAAGAAACCGGACGACGGAAATTCATTAAAAACTCGCTCAAAGGAACAGCAGGCGCTGCTATACTGGGTATCCCTTCTATCGTTCCTGCTCAGGTGCTGGGCAAGCACTCCCCCAGCAATCGTATCAACGTAGGCGTGATTGGTGTGGGGAGGATTGCCAGAGACTGGGACATACCCGGTACGATACAACACGATATAGCCAGGGTACTAGCGGTAAGCGATGTAGACAGCAAAAGAATGGCAGCCGGAAAAAAACTGGTGGACGATTATTATATCAAAAAAGGACAGTCGGGGTATAACAGTACAAAGACCTATGCCGACTACGAAGATTTGCTGGCTGATAAAGACATAGACGCCATCATACTTGCCACGCCGGATCACTGGCATGTATTGCCGGCCATACAGGCGGTAAGGGCAGGCAAACACATATACATGGAAAAACCGGCCTCTCTCTGCATCAGCGAGGGAAGGATACTAAGCGATATCGTGCAGCGGAGCGGAAAAGTAATGCAGATAGGCAGCCAGCAAAGAAGTATGCCGCAGTTCAAGCGGGCCTGCGAGCTCGTACGTAACGGCCGCATAGGACAACTCCATACCATTTACGTAGGACTTCCGGTAGATAAATCTGAGGAAAGCACCGTAGAAAAAGCTATGCCGGTACCCGGCAACCTGAACTTTGATAAATGGCTGGGTCCCACTCCCTACGTTCCCTATACCGAAAAACTCGTGCATCCACAACACGACTATTCGCGTCCCGGCTGGCTGCGCTGCGAACAATTTGGCGCCGGCATGATCACCGGATGGGGATCGCACCACTTCGACATCGCCAACTGGGGCATGGGAACCGAAAACACCGGACCCATAGAAATCTCAGGCGCTGCGGAATGGCCCAACCCGGAAGCACTTTGGGATGTACATGGGAATTTCAAAACAGAAACACTGTTTGCGAATGGCGTAAAAATACTGGCCAGTAATCAATACCCCAACGGTGTAAAATTTGAAGGATCCGAAGGTTGGATTTTCGTAACCCGCGGCAACTATGCTGTAACCGCCAGCGATCCGGTAGCAAAAGGCAATAACGCCAAAGCGCTGGATGCCAGCAATCCCAAAATACTGAACTCGGAAATCGGCCCCAACGAAATTCACCTTATTGAAAGCAAAGGCCATCACCTCGACTGGTTGAACGCTATCACCACCGGCGAACAAAACATAGCCCCTGTAGAAGCAGGACACCGGGCCTGCAGCATTTGCCTGCTGAACCATACCGTGATGAAGCTCAAACGAAAACTGTATTGGGATCCCGTAGCGGAAAGATTTAAAAACGATGATGAAGCCAACCGTATGCTGGTACGCTCGCAGCGCTGGCCTTATGAAATAACACCAGGCTTTAATATTAAAACCACCGTTGCTTCCTGATACCGCCTGCCTGGCCAAAATTAACCCACCATAAAAGTTTTCAAATTCTACAAGCTCTATATCTTCGCCTTTTCAGCATTAATTACAGTTGTTATGAACAAATCCGGATCGGTTTTAATTGTTATTATCATGGCCATTATAGCAGGATGCCAACAGGGGCAGAAAACAAACGATCAGTCGTCCGATAAGGCGCCGGTACGACTCCTAACCCTGGATCCAGGGCATTTTCATGCTGCACTGGTGCAAAAAATCAGTTACCCGGATATTGACACCAACGTACAGGTATATGCACCGGAAGGGTCCGGACTGAACGCTTACCTGGCATTGATTGAACAGTACAACACCCGTGAAACCGATCCCACCAACTGGAATGAGATTGTATATACCGGCGATGATTTTGCAGAAAAAATGCTGGAAGAGAAAAAAGGCAATGTCGTTGTGCTCTCCGGAAACAATCGCCTTAAAACAGATTATATACAACGATCCATAGGTGCTGGATTAAATGTGCTGGCCGATAAGCCAATGGCAATAGACCAGCCGAACTTCACCAGCCTTACAGCAGCATTTGACGATGCAGCGGCTAAAAAAGTATTGCTGTACGATATCATGACCGAACGCTCGGAAATCACCAATATATTGCAGAAAGAGTTCATGCACATACCCGGCCTTTTTGGAGAATTGAAAAAAGGATCAGAAAAGGATCCGGCCGTTTTTATAGAGAGTATCCACTATTTCTACAAACACGTATCCGGCAAACCGCTGGTGCGTCCGGATTGGTTTTTTGATCCCACCCAACAGGGAGACGCGATTGCTGATGTGGGCACACACCTGGTAGACCTCGTACAATGGCAATGCTTCCCGGAGCAGGCGCTGGACTACCGTAAAGACCTGAATGTATACGGCGGACGCATATGGCCCACTCCATTAACACCGGGCCAGTTTGCTTCCATCACCGGCAAAACTTCCTATCCTGATTTTCTTTCGCCCTATATCCTAAACGATTCAATCCTCCACACCCATGCCAATGGAGAAATGAACTATACCATCAAAGATGTGCACGTAAAAATCATTGCCCGGTGGGACTATAAAGCAGAAGAGGGCGGAGACGTACATTATGCCATCCTGAAAGGCACCAAAGCCCACCTGGAAATCAAACAAACCAAAGCTGAAAATTTTAAACCCGCACTCTATATCAACCCCGCCGACGGAAAAGGAGGCCCCGATTTTGATGCAGCGGTACAAGCGGCAGTGGAACAAATACACACGCGGTATGAAGGTGTAACCGTTGAAAAATCAGGCAACAACTGGAAAGTAGTCATACCTGCAAAATACGATGTAGGACATGAAGCACATTTTGGTGAAGTAATGACCCGATACCTCGCGTTTCTGAAACAAGGCAGGCTGCCAGATTGGGAAGTACCTAATATGATAGCAAAGTATTATACCACTACAAAAGCATTGGAGCTGGCTACCGCTAAATAAGGAACAGCAACGCGAAGTTATTTTCAAAACCGGCGCTCTTATGCCCCGCGTGGCGGACGCTTATGTGCTACTATTAATCGGTGAGGCAGAAACCAGTCAGTCTTATAACCATCTTATTATTCAACGATGAGCATGTTCAGTTTATCAGGAAAAAGGGCATTGATTACCGGAGGCACCAGGGGGCTGGGACAGGCTATAGCAAAAGCCTTTATCACCGCCGGCGCCGAAGTAATCATTACCGGCAGAACCCCGGAAGGACTGAACGATTCCCAAACAACATTGGGTTCTGCGTGTAAGACCACGCTGCTGGATGTAAACCAGCTTGACAGTATTGCATCGTTCGCAGCAGCAACAGAAAAAAACTACGGCCCGATTGACATACTGGTAAACAATGCAGGCATCAACATGAAGAAAGACATACTCGAAGTAACAGACGAAGAGTATGCCGCTATTATAAGAACGAATCAGCAGGCCGTTTTTGCACTCAGCAGGGAATTTGCCAAAACAATGGCAGCAAGGCAATCCGGTTCCATATTGCTGATCAGTTCCATGGCATCACAATACGGCATACCTAAAGTAATTGCCTACAGCGCCGCCAAATCGGCCGTGGAAGGTATGACCCGCGCAATGGCCGTAGAGCTTTCGCCCAAAGGCATACGCGTAAACTGTATAGCTCCCGGATTTATTGAAACAGACATGTCTTCGAAAGCATTGAACTCCGACCCTGAAAGAAAGCAAAAAGTATTATCCAGAACCCCTATGGCCAAACTGGGCAAGCCGGCCGACATCGGCAACGCAGCAGTATTCCTTTCATCAGAAGCAGCCGCTTTTATAACAGGCGTTGTGCTTCCGGTAGATGGAGGAAATGCAGTTGGGTTTTAGACAATGCCCATTCTCCGAAGTATCTGGTACCCCAAATATATTCTCCAATCCTTCTAAACCTATTCATTTTCCCTATAGCTACAATAGGTGTGGTATCTATTGTGCAGTCCTCCCCTAAGGAAAGATGAATCGCTCCAAGGAGCGAACAGGGTTTTATTCATTCACCAAAAACTTGCTATTATGAAGCGAAATGCTATTCGAATGCTTGTGCCAATCCTCATGCTGTTATGCCTATATGGAATGGCTGCTGCACAGCAAATCACGGTTACCGGAAAGGTAACCACAGTTGACCACCCCAATGGCATGCCGGGCGTATCTGTAACGGTGCATGGTTCCTCCAATGGAACCGTGACAGACGACAACGGTATTTTTACGCTCAACAATGTTCCGGCAAATGCCAGTCTTGTATTTTCTGCTATCGGCTTTACCACTCAAACCATAGCAGTCAGTAATCGGACGTCCATCAACCTCACCCTTGAGGCATCCGAGGCATCTAACCTCGACCAGATTGTGGTTATCGGTTACGGAACTACAAAGAAGAAAGACCTCACCGGCGCTGTTTCTTCGATCGATGCTACACAGTTAACAAAAGAAAACCCTGCCTCCATACAAGATATCCTGAGAGGCAATATTGCCGGACTGACTGTTGGATTTACACCTTCCCCTAAAGGAGATGCTGATTTGCAGGTACGTGGCCGGAATACGCTCACTGCAAGTTCCAGCCCACTGATTGTACTGGACGGCATCATCTATTACGGCGCATTAGCAGACATCAACCCGAACGACATTGAGACGGTTGATGTGCTTAAAGATGCGAGCAGCGCCGCGGTTTACGGGGCCAAAGCAGCCAGTGGCGTTATTCAGATTACCACTAAAAAAGGAAAATCCGGTAAACCGAGTATCAATCTGAACTCAAGCGTGGGGCTGGCCACCATGAGCGTTCATGAAAGAGTTTACAATGCCCAGGATTTTCTGAACGTATGGAGAAGGCAGGGAAAATACAGCACCAACATCAACGCAAAACCTTACCAGTTCGATGACCCCAGAACAATTCCTTCAAGTATATCTATGGCCGACTGGCTTGAGTACGATAATTCGAATCCCTCTGCAGATCCTGTACGGGTTTGGCTGCAACGACTCAACCTACAACCAGTTGAAATAGAAAACTATTTTAAAGGACAAACCATAGACTGGTACGACATGGTTTTTAGAAACGGATTTCGGCAAGATCACAACGTTAGTTTGTCTGGAAGACGGGAAGGCATCAACTACTACTGGTCTGTGGGATACATGAAAAATCAAGGCATTGTAGACCTCGACGAATACCAGGTAGTGCGCAACCGGCTGAACCTGGATGCCAAAGTAACCAACTTTCTTAATGTCGGTACCAATACACAATTCAGCATCAGGGATGAGGGCGCCGTGCCGGTAAACTGGACGCTCATCACTGCGAACTCTCCCTGGGGATCATTTTATACCGACGACTCTACTCGTTTGCGCTTCAACCCCAATGATGAAGTAAGCGGGGGAAACAACCCCTATGGTGTGCCAACATATACCAACAGGCTGAGAAAATACTACGAACTAAATGCAAGCCTGTATGCTAAAGTTACATTACCCTTTAATATCCGGTACCAGGTGAACTTCACACCCCGGTTTCAGTGGTACAACTACTTTAACGGGGAGTCTGCTCTCTGGCAGGAATGGACAAACATCGGCGGACGGGCTACACGCGAAAACCGGAATCTTTATCATTGGCAGGTCGATAACCTGCTTACATGGTCGCAGGACTTTGGAAGGGACCATCACATAGATGTAACGCTGCTGGCCAACGCTGAAAAATTCCAGGTATGGCGAAGCAAAATGACCAACACCGGGTTCCAGCCCAGCGATATACTCAGCTATCACAATATGGGAGCAGGTACCAATCCGGTCATCACCAATGTTGGCGACTTCAGCGATGAAAGCGGAACGTTGGGAGACGAAGTAAGTACCGCAGATGCGCTGATGGGCAGACTGCATTATACTTTCCGGGAACGGTACATGCTTACGCTGACCGTTAGGCGAGATGGCTACTCTGCGTTTGGACAAAGCAATCCCAGGGCCACCTTTCCCTCGGCTGCCTTTGGATGGATTTTCAGCGATGAAAACTTCATGCAATCTGCAGACTGGCTGAACTACGGAAAATTAAGAGCAAGCTACGGCCTCAACGGAAACCGCGATATCGGCCGGTATGTGGCCTTAGGCGATCTTCAAACAGGCAAGTACCTGCACGCATTACCAGATGGAAGCATAGAGCAGGTTTCGCAGTTGTATGTAAACAACATGCAAAACAAACTCCTCAAATGGGAAACCACAAAGGCATTTAACCTGGGGCTCGACTTTTCGGTACTCAACAACAGGCTGGATGGCAGCATCGATGTATACAAAAGCTCCACCAGTGACCTGCTGGTAAAACGGGCTTTAGCCGACGTCATCGGATTTGATTTCATCTACGACAACCTGGGCCAGGTGGATAATAAGGGACTGGAAATAAGCCTGAGATCCAAAAACATCACGAATCCCAATTTCACCTGGAATACCACGGTAAATTTCTCGCTGAATCGAAATAAGATTGTCAGCCTGTATGGAATCGAGGTAGACCTGAAAGACGCCAATGGCAATGTGATCGGGAAGAAAGAGCCGGATGACAAAGCCAATCGTTGGTTTATAGGACAGCCACTGGACGTTATCTGGGATCAGCGCGCCCTCGGAGTTTGGCAAACAAACGAAGCTGATCAGGCTGCGGAATACGGCGTTTATCCGGGCGATTTTAAAATAAAAGACGTGAACAACGATAAAAAATATACAGATGATGACAGGGAATACTTGGGCTTCACCGATCCTCGCTTCAGATGGACCCTGCGAAATGAGTTCACCTTTTATAAAAACTTCAGTTTCTCCTTCATGTTTTACTCATACTGGGGCCACAAAGCTGCCTACAACCAGGCAAAGAACAGAAGCAATGCTTTTCCCGACCGGGTGAACTCTTATGCTTTTCCATTCTGGACACCCGAAAACCCCATCAATGATTATGCTCGCCTTGCCTCCAACGATGGCGGTGCCAGCTACAGCATTTATCGCAACCGCTCGTTTGTAAGGCTCGATAATGTTTCACTGGCTTACAATATACCGCAATCCGTATTGACGCGATTGAAAATTCAAAACCTCAGTCTGTTTGCAACAGTAAAAAATGCTTATGTACTTGCTCCGGAATGGGACTTCTGGGATCCGGAATGGGCTTCAGGATCAAATCCCGGACCTACACCCAGGATATACACCCTCGGCTTAAACCTGAACTTATAGCTTGACGCTGATAAATTACAGGCTTTTGTTTATTAAAAACATTGAATAATGAAACGAACTAATAACACTATATGGCCATTACTGCTGGCGGTAATGCTGATTTTAGGGGCATGCAAAAAAAGCTTTTTACACCCCGAACCAAGGTCATTTTACACGCCCGAGCTAACGTTCAATACAGCAGATGGATTAAGAAGCACACTGATCGCCTGCGAAAGAAACCTGCGTTATGAATGGTTCGGCGACGGAGCGCCTATTATTACCCAAAACATATTTTCAGAAGTTGCAGTGGAAGGCACGACCGATAAATCCGGCCCCGCGCAAGACCTGAACCTGTTGATCACCCCCACAGCGCAACTAAATCATACCGACTATAACCGCATAGGCTGGTATTGGTACGAGGGGTATAAGGGTATAAAATATGCCAATACCGTAATTACCTTTATTGATCAGCCGGAATGGGCGTCGGAAGAAGAACGAAATGCTGTGCTCGGCGCAGGGTATTTTCACAGGGCATACCGATACTACATGCTGACACATGAATTTGGCGATATACCCGTATCTATGAAAATACTGGATGCACCCAAACTCGACTTTCACACGGTAAAAAGGGAAACCATTCTTCGGAAAATAAAAGAAGACCTGGAGTTTGCCGAACAATGGGTACCGGCGAAAGCCAATGGCGGTCAAGTTACAAAAGGAGCCGTAAGCCATTTGCTTACAAAAGTAAACCTAGCCCTGGGGTTGTTCGACGATGCCATCGCTTCGGCCAGCCGGGTCATAGAGGGCGGGATGCATACGCTTATGACCAACCGGTTTGGTGTAGATGCATCCAACACCGGCAAAAACGTAATATGGGATTTACACCGTCCGCTGAACAAAGCGCTTGCCGTCAACACCGAAGCACTCATGCTGGTGATTGATCGTGACGGTTTTATTGACAATGGTGATTTCTCTGGCGGAAGTTCTACCATGCGTCAGGCGGTACCTTTTTGGTTCTCGAATATCAATACACCTTCCGGGCAAAAAGGAACTTCCGACGCCCAAAAGAGAAACCAGCCGTTGATTGACTGGGACCAGGCAAATATGTACGGAAGGGGAATAGGACGCTGTAGGGGAACCTGGTACAGCACACATGAAATCTGGAACGACCCCGGAGATCTCCGGCATGCGCCCGGCAACTGGATGCGTATGGAAGACCTGGTGTATAACAACTATCTTATAAAAGACGATCCCTGGTACGGCAAAAACCTGCAGAAATACAATGCAGCCGGCGGTATATTATGTGCCGATACCATCCGAAGCTGGTTCAACTGGCCTCACTACAAATTATTCGTAGAAGATAATCAAAACTCAAACCCCAGCGGAGGACACAGCGATTGGTATGTATTCCGGCTGGCAGAAACGTATTTACTGCGGGCCGAAGCGTACTACTGGAAAGAAGAAATGCAACTCGCGGTAAACGACCTGAATAAAGTGAGAGAAAGAGCTGGTTGTCAACCAATGACAGCCGGCGAAATCAATATCGGCGTTATCCTGGATGAGCGGGCGAGGGAACTTTATTACGAAGAACCCCGAAAAGTGGAACTCACCCGAATAGCCTATATTTTCGCGCAAACAGGTCAGGCAGCCTATAATGGAAAAACCTATTCGCTGGACAATTTTTCGCAGGATAATTTTTTCTACGACAGGATTATGGAAAAAACAGATTTTTACAACAAAGGAGTTGTCACCAACCATGGCGACCGCTATACGATGAGTCCTTATCACGTATTATGGCCCATACCCCAGGCAGCCATCAACAATAATGTTTTAGGAAATATCAACCAGAACATCGGTTATGACGGTGCTGAAAAAAACGTTGCTCCTTTAACGGAAATGCCGGAAGAATAAATAGCACAAACAGAAAAGTTATAGTCGATAAGCGCCGGTTGTTTACCGGCGCTTATCATTACAAACGTACATACCAGGCGTTCAAACTTTCTCCCCATCAATACACAATCAACTCACTTTCGATCACTACATTTTCCCGGGGTTCCAGTTCGCCGGGTTTCTCCATGAGTTTAAAAAGCATTTCTGTAGCCCGTACGCCTTGTTTGAAAGGAAATTGTTCCACTGATGCAATGGGCGGAAAATCAAGGTAGCTGGTAATGGGCCAGTTGGCATAGCTCACTACGCTGATATCTTCGTTGATCTTCATATTTCTCTTCTTGCAATACTGGAGTGCATCCAGCGCTACATTATCATTGAAGGCCAGTATAGCAGTGGGTTTACTCTTTTGCGAGAGCAATTGCTGCATGGCTGCTTCCGTACTGCTTTTCAACAGATCGGTGGTTACAATCAGCGATTCTTTTACTGGTATTCCCAAAGCAGCATGTGCTGCATAATATCCTTCCAGCCGCTCGTTCTTGATATTCATGGTTTGCGGCCCCTGTATATAAGCGATGCGTTTATGCCCCTTATCAAACAAAAAACGGATCGCTTCGATGGTACTGTGATACAAACTGCACCATACAGAATGAATGCCGGGCACATCAGGCACGCGGTCGAAAAACACCACCGGAATATTTAACCGGCTGAGCTGTTCAAAATGATCGATGTTCGCCGTTTGTTTGGAGATGGATACCAGCACTCCGTCTATCCGGTTTCGCCGGAATATATCCACAATCCGTTCCTCCCGAACCAGTTCATCGTGCGACTGGCTGATCAGCACATTATAATTTTGGGTAAAAGCTACTTCCTCCACACCGTTGATGGCCAGCGAAAAGTACTCTTCGCGCAGGTTGGGTACGATCAGTCCTATGGTGTTGGTTTTGCCCCGCTTGAACTGTATCGCTGCCTGATTGGGTTCGTAGTTCATTTCGGCGGCCAGTTGCTGCACCTGCATTTTGGTGCGTAGCCCTATGCTCGGATGATCGTGCAACGCGCGGGACACGGTAGATATGGAAACATTCAGCTTACGCGCAATTTCTTTTATGGTAGGGGTTTTCTTCTCCATCGCACATTTGTTTTACTGAACAATCAATATACAATACACTTTACGGTCTGAATGGTTTGTAGTGAGGTTCATGGGCTATCTGTAGCAATTCGCGGTCGCCAGACGAATCACCGTAACAATATACCCGGTCGTATTCCTCCAGACGGTACAACTCCTGTATTCTCCTTACTTTTTCAGGCCCATAACAATTCTGCCCCGCAATTTTTCCCGTTACTATTCCTTCATTTATTTCCAGCCGCGTGGCAATACAGGTAATATTGTTGTTTGCGCACCATCCTTTCAGCCAGTTTTCCGGCGAAGCCGATACCAGTACCACCGGGGTATTGTGCCGCTGGTGACGTTGGATAGCTTCCAGTGCAGCAGGGCGGATAAGCCTGCCGTAACAGTCGCTTTGAAAGGCATCGCACATCTGCTGAAAGTCGTTCAGCCGCATGCCGCCAAAAAAACGACGAAGGTATTGCTCCTTCACCGCCGTATTCGACAACAACCGCAGCTTCATTGCTACCAGACCGGGCGACAACTGCAGCATTCCCGCCAGCCAGGCTGCCTTTCCTTTGTAATATTTTGCAATTTCGAGGAGGGTATCTTTGTAAGTAACGGTACCATCAAAATCAAAAAAAGCTATCTGCCTCACAGTTTTTTCTTTTTGAAGATAAACTCCGGAATGAGTTTTATGATCAGCATAATCCATCGCCAGAACCACTTCACATAAATCACGTTCTTTTTCTTGTGAGCAGCCCTGAACACCGCATTTCCTACTTCCTGCGGCGTGGCGGTAAGCAGCTTAGGCAGGTTCAGGTGTTCCGTCATCCGGGTATATACAAAACCGGGCAGTACGGTCATCACATGTACGTTTTCGTGATACATTCTGTTACGCAACCCCGACAGGTATGCCGTAAAACCGGCCTTGGCACTGCCGTATATATAATTGCTGTACCGGCCTCTCTCTCCGGCAACGGAACTGATGCCGATGATCCACCCCTGCTTCCTGGACGCATAATCGGCTGCAACAATGTTGAGTATGCTCACAGCACCTGCAAAATTTACCGCTATGGTATGCAGGGATTCTTTCTGACTTCGGATCACCAGTTCGTTGTCGTTCATATAGCCAAACACACATACCGTCACATCCGGTTTTACAGGCAGCGAAGCGTAAAACCGCTGGTGCGATGTAAAATCGGCGGCATCGAACTGGTATACTTCGCAACCCACACCGTATCGTATGCGCATATCAGACTGTACCGGCAACAACTGATCCTTGTTTCTTGCGGTAAGCTGAAGATCGCATTTGTCTTTTGCAAATGCAGCGGCAATTGCCTGTCCGATATCTGAAGTGGCGCCTAACACCAATACTGTGGCCATAGTGAAATGATTGCTTTAAGGAGAGGCTAAGATAACAGCAAAACGCCTAAATGCATTAAAGCTCGATGTGTTTTATATAAAGTATGAAATAAAAACTGATGATCCACAACAGAATGACCGCCTGTATGAAACGGTCTTTGAATAATATTTTGGTAGGAGAGCCGGCATCCTGCTGTACATAGATGATCTGCAGGTACCGCATGATACCCGCCATTACAAATACACCGGTATAGAACAAACGTGCGGTCTGGTGCCGCTCAATCATCCGGTCGGAAAGGGTATACATAAAATAGGCTACTATGATGATACCCGATATCAGCGACAGCAGGGAGTTCAGAAATTCGAGGGTGTATCCTTTCATTACTTTACGCATACGCACACCCGATGTATCGCTCAGTATCACATCGTCGCGCCGTTTACCGATGGCCATAAACAGCGCCAACAGAAACACCATCATGTTCAGCCAGGTAGTCACTTCCACATTCACCAGTACCCCGCCGGCTTTCACCCGTATGGCAAAGCCGGCTGCCACTATAAAAATATCAAGTATGGAAACGTTTTTGAGTCCGAATGAATACCCCATATTCATCACAAAATAGGCGCCCATGAGCACGGCAAATGTGGGATTCAGGTAAAAAGCCACCCCAAAGGCTGTGATCACCAGTAAACCAAACAGGAGCAATGCCACAGTGGGCGAAGCAGCGCCGGAGGCCAGCGGCCTGAATTTTTTAACGGGGTGTTTCCGGTCGTCGTCACGGTCGCGATAATCATTGATGATATAAATGCTGCTTGCCGCACAACAAAAACAAAACACACCCGCCGCTGCCAGCAGTACTTTCGACCATTCAAACAATTCGCCCGCAAAAAACAAGGGGATAAAAAGAAAGAAATTCTTCGCCCAGTCTTTGGGACGCAACAATTTAATATAAGCCACAGATGTTGTGTTAAGGTGCAAATTGCAGCAAATTTACTATTCTGCTGTTATTCCGCAGTTAACATATAATAATATATTTTTCAATTACGGTACAGCATGGCTGGCATCCGTCTGATATACGCATTGGGCAACAATATACAAGCTCGGGTTGAGCCGAAAGTGAGCCAAAAAACCGATCTCGTTCCGCCCCCATGGAAAGCAGGGAAGATACCTCCCCTATTCATGAATATAAAATCATCCTGGGAATAAACCGCTTTTTCGTTTGTTTTGTATGGTTCTAACATTCTTAACATCATCTCACCGCCATGCATTGGAAAATAGTGATCATCGGCAGCGGAAACGCAGCCACCGTATTGGGCAGAAAAATAAAAAGCGCCGGGCATCACATACTACAGGTAGCAGGGCGGAATGAAAAGGCTGTAACGGGTTTGGCGCGGGAGCTTGCTGCAATACCCTGTACGAATTTCGGTAAAATACAACCGGGCGCAGACCTCTACCTGGTGGCTGTATCAGACGAGGCGCTGCTCCATATCGATCAATGGCTGCCCATCCGCCAACACCTGGTAGCCCATACAGCAGGATCCGTGGCTGCTGAGGTGCTACAGCCAACGGCAACACATTATGGCACCCTCTACCCCTTGCAAAGCCTCAGAAGCGACCGCGATGCTCTACCCAATATTCCCTTTCTGGTAAACGGAAACGATGATTACGCCCGGGATCAACTACTGGCTTTTGCCCATACCCTATCGGATAAAGTACAGATTGCCGACGATGCCACCCGCACCCGGCTGCACCTGGCTGCAGTAGTAACCAGCAATTTCGCCAACCATTTATTCGCCCTGGCAAAAGATTTCTGCGTGGCAGAAAAAGTAGATTTTTCGATGCTGCAGCCCCTTTTGGAAGAAACCGTGCAAAGACTGGAACAATACCACCCCGCTTCCATGCAAACCGGTCCGGCTGTGAGAGGCGATGAAAGCGTGATACGGAAACACCTGAACATGCTGCAACAGCACCCCGCGCTGCATACCCTGTACCGGCAAATGACCGAAAATATACAGCGCAGCCACGGGGTAGCCGCAAACGGGAATACATAGATTCAGCTTGCTTTTTTCTACGGTTCCATACAACATTTACGGGAAAAGCCCCTGTTATCCATTCACTTTCCGTCCTCCGCCAACTTACTATTGGTGAAAAATTGCATACCGGTATTTTAATATTCCCGTTTCTGCTTTTACCTTAGCAACATGAAACTGGTCAGTTCTTTTTGCAAGCTTATCAGGTATCCCAACCTGTTATTCATGATCGCTACCCAGTTTCTTTTTTATTTCTGTGTGCTGTCGCCCGCCATTCATCCCGGTTCCTTTTTCCGCGCTGAGTTTTATCTCCTCACGCTGCTGTCATTGTCTACCGTACTGATTGCTGCCGGCGGTTATATCATCAACGATTATTTCGATGTAAAAATAGATCTCGTCAACAAACCGGGCGAAGTGATCATAGACCGGGTGATTCCGCGCCGCTGGGCTATATTGTGGCATTTACTGCTGTCTGCCGCCGGCATATTGATAGGTGGTTACATCTCCTGGTTTACCCACAACTGGCTGATCGTACTGTCGAATATTGTATGCGTCATATTATTGTGGTTGTATTCCACCACGTTCAAAAAGAAACTGCTCTCCGGTAACATCATCATTTCCGCGCTCACCGCCTGGGTTATTATGGTGGTATTTTTTTTTACGGACTACTTTTCACCGGGGTTGCTTCCCGACTGGCGGGTACACGAAAACCTCAACAATAATATTCACCGCCGGCTGATTCGTATTTCCTTTCTGTATGCGGGTTTTGCCTTTGTCATATCACTGGTTCGGGAAGTGATAAAAGATATGGAAGATATGGAAGGCGATGCGAAATACGGGTGCAAAACCATGCCCCTGGAATGGGGCATTCCGGTGGCAAAGGTATTCATCGGCGTATGGCTGATGGTGCTGATCGGCGCCCTGCTGTCCATACAGTTCTATGCCATGTACCTGGGCTGGTGGTGGAGTATTCTGTATTGTATGGCATTGATCGTGGCGCCGCTGATCGCTGTCACAAAAAATCTATACGAGGCCACCAATGCCGCAGACTTTTCAAGGCTGAGCCGCTCTGTAAAACTGGTCATGCTCACCGGCATTATCTCCATGGTGTTTTTCAAAATTTACCAGGCATGAAAAAACTGATACTTGCTTCCCAGTCGCCACGCCGCCGCCAATTGCTGGAATGGGCTGCATTGGATTTTGACATCCTCGTTCCGGTAACAGACGAAACCTACCCTCCGGATACCCCTGTGGAAAAAGTGGCCACCCACATTGCACAACAGAAGGCGATGGCCGTTTTACAAGACGAACGATATGGCCATTTCGATCCTTCTTTGCCCATACTGGCGGCCGACACCATAGTGGTATGCGACGATCGCGTGATTGGCAAACCAAAAGACAAGGCGGATGCAAAAGCAACGCTTTCGTTGTTATCGGGTAGAAAACACGAGGTGATCACCGGTGTATGCATACTCTATAAAGGCAGGGAAATATTATTTGAAGATACCACCTCAGTATGGTTTCACCCGCTCACCACCGAACAGATCGATTTCTATATCGAACAATACCAGCCTTACGACAAAGCAGGCGCTTACGCCATACAGGAATGGATCGGCGTAACCGGTATCCGGCGGATTGAAGGAGATTTCTACAATGTAATGGGCTTACCCGTAAGCCGGGTGTTGCAGCAGTTGCTGCTACTGTCCTGAAACCTCAACAATGCAGTTTTACAGGATGCCCTACCTCCTGCAACCTGTCTACCCGTTTTGACACCCAGCCACAAGCCATTAATAACATACTGATTATCAATAATTAATAATATTTAAATATATTTTTGCAACCATCGGTGCGGATGGGTTCTTTTTTTCTGTAAACTTATGTTTGCCAATAAATAATTCCTATCTTTGCGCTCCTTTTTAAAGGATACCTGTTTAGCAGGTATTATTGCCCCAAAGGCTCCATAAGTATCCTGACGGTTCAGGATCGCCCCACGGGTATAACTAAAATACGAATCATTACCATGCCAAAGGTAAAAACGAATTCAAGTGCCAAGAAGCGGTTTAAAGTGACTGCCACCGGAAAGATCACCCATCAGAAATCTTTCCGCCGTCACATACTGACAAAAAAATCCAACAAGCGCAAACGCGGAATGAGAATAGACGGCGTTGTGCACCAATCCAACATGGATTTCGTAAAGCGCCTGTTGCGTTTGAAGTAATTAATTTAAAAACAGTAGCGGACAGCCGTCCGTTTTAAACCCAATCATTATGCCTCGTTCCGTAAATGCAGTCGCCTCCAAAGCGCGCAGAAAAAAAGTGCTGAAAGCCGCCAAAGGCTTTTATGGCAAACGTAAAAATGTATTCACCGTTGCCAAAAATGTTGTAGAAAAAGGTCAAACATATGCGTATGTAGGCCGTAAGCTCAAAAAGAGAGATTACCGCTCGCTGTGGATCACCCGTATTAATGCGGCTGTTCGTGAAGAAGGGCTTACCTACTCTGAATTCATTCATAAGCTGAACCAGAAAAACATAGGGCTGGACAGAAAAGTACTGGCCGATCTGGCTATGAATGAACCTGAGAGTTTCCGGAAGCTGGTCGCTTCCGTTAAATAGAACCACGTTAATTCTGTAAGGGTTGAAACAAATCCAGCATTTGATATTACATACCGGTGGCGATTTAAAATCGCAGCCGGTTTTTTATTGCGCCTGATCTTATTTCATTGCTTATTTTGCAAGTTATTAATGACCGATTATCCCCTATTTAGAAATGAACAACACATATACCGACCTTGTTAAACAGACTTTCTATTTTCCGCAGGAAGGGTTTGATGTACAGGAAGGATACCTTCGTTTTAACGGGCTCGACCTGAAAGCGCTGATCGACAAATATGGTACGCCCATGAAGCTCACGTACCTGCCCAAGATCGGCATGCAGATTAACCGGGCGAAGGATATGTTCAGGAATGCTTTTAAAAAGCATAAATACGAGGGGGAGTATTTTTACTGCTACTGCACCAAAAGTTCCCACTTCTCTTTCGTGGTGGAAGAAGCGCTGAAACACGAGATTCACCTGGAAACCTCCTATGCTTACGATATCGAAATCATCAACAAGCTGTACGAGAAAAAAAAGATCAACAAAGATGTCCATATCATCTGCAATGGCTTCAAGCAGAAAAATTACACTTCACGCATTGCAAGGCTGCTGAACAGCGGCTTCAAAAATGTAACCCCGGTACTCGACAATAAGGAAGAGCTGGACGCTTACCGCAAGTCGGTAAAAGTGCCTTTCAAACTCGGTATACGGGTGGCTGCAGAAGAGGAGCCCAACTTTCCTTTCTATACCTCCCGCCTGGGTATACGCTCCAAAGACATATTGGAGTTTTACGTGGATAACATAGAGGGTAATGAAGATAAGTTCCAGTTAAAGATGCTGCATATTTTCCTGAACAAAGGCATCAAAGACGATATTTACTACTGGAGTGAGCTGAACAAGATCATACACCAGTATTGCCAGTTGAAGAAAATCTGTCCGGAACTCGATTCTATCAATATCGGCGGCGGTTTCCCCATCAAGCATTCACTGGGCTTTGAATACGACTACCAGTTCATGATCAACGAGATCGTGCGCAATATTAAGAACGCCTGTAAGAAAGCCAAAGTGCCCATGCCGAATATCTATACCGAATTCGGTAGTTTTACCGTGGGTGAAAGCATGGCACACATCTACAGCGTAGTGGCGCAGAAAGTGCAAAACGACCGCGAAACCTGGTACATGATCGATTCTTCTTTTATCACTACCCTACCCGATACCTGGGGCATAGGAGAACGTTTCCTGCTGCTGCCCATCAACAAGTGGGACCAGGAATACCAGCGGGTGGTACTCGGCGGTATAACCTGCGACAGCCATGATTACTACGATTCCGAAGAACACATCAACGAGGTCTTTCTTCCTAAAATAAACAACGGAGAGCCATTAATACTCGGCTTTTTCCATACCGGCGCTTACCAGGATCAGATCAGTGGCTACGGCGGTATAAAACATTGCCTGATTCCTTCTCCCAAGCACGTAATTGTGGAACACGATAAAAACGGCAAGCTGGTGGACTGGCTGTATGCAAAAGAGCAATCTGCCCAGAGCATGCTGAAAATACTGGGGTATATTAAGTAAGGGGAAATGGGGTTCTGCCTTTTAGTGGCAGATTTAAAAAATGTAAGAGACACCAGGCTTCCAACTCCATCATTACGGAATATCCAGGTACTTATGCACCTGCAGGCTGAGTTGCCATTGTGGGTGTGCCTTGATGTAGTCGAGGATTAGGGGCGTCATCTGCGCCGCCTTGCTCCACTCCGGCTGCAGGTAGAGCTTGCACTCTTTTTTAGTCTGAGCGGCATATTGTTCTGCCCAGGCGAAATCCGACCGGTTGTATACGATGATCTTCAGCTCGTCTGCCAGTGGCAGGTTTTCCGGCAGCGGGGCTTTGAACTTTTTGGGCGACAGGGTGATCCAGTCCCACCGACCACTCATTGGGTTGCTGGCGGATGTTTCTATATGGGTACGAAAGCCTGCTTTCTTCAGTGCATCTGTC
Source organism: Agriterribacter sp. (assembly GCA_037190905.1). GTDB lineage: Bacteria > Bacteroidota > Bacteroidia > Chitinophagales > Chitinophagaceae > Agriterribacter. The sequence goes on from JBBCKG010000005.1 coordinate 315,045, forward strand.
AATGCATCCAGGTTATGCATCAGCGGCTCGCCCCCGGTTACCACGGCCAGTACCGTATCCGGAGCCGCAGCAGCGGGTATGGCGGTCAGCGCTTCCTTTATGATGGCATCGATGGAATATTGCGGATGAGCATCAACATCCCAGCTTTCTTTAACATCGCACCATACGCAACCCACATCGCAGCCGCCGAGCCGTATAAAGTAAGCAGCGCGGCCCTGGTAAGCACCCTCACCCTGCAGGGTGTAGAAGGCCTCCATGACCGGTAAGCTATGGGTGATATGTATGTCAACTGTCTGCAAAATGCCTGAATATTATATGGTTGATAATGGGTATGCCGGCTACCGGATCGGATGGCTCCATTAGAAAGCCATCGCCGGCCGGATATCTACCACTATTTCAACGGCCACAAAAATACCGGTAAACCACCAGATATTGGCAGTTATTGTGGTATCAGCCGGGACCCTCCGTCTAATTATATTACGTCCCTGTATCTTCCACCATCTCACGGAGGCTGACCATTCATTTCACAAGGTACCGGATGTCGGGATTGAATGGGTTGGAACATTGAAACAATTTTTTTAACCGTAAATGAATCCGCACCAGTAACGCCCACAAACCTATCGAGAGGGGAATATTTTCAACACAGTCTGTTTCATCCAAGATTAAACCAGCCCATGCGGATAATAGACCTGATGTACTTCGTAGCGGAACACGATGACCATCACCTGAACGCTGTATTGAACATCGATAACCATCAAGTCCATGCCTAACAAATGGTTTTCATCGCCAAAATGCTGAAAAATAAAGACTGGCAAACCTTATCCATTGCCCGTAACAAATCCGCAGATTACAACAACCGTAAGTTTAGTTATCCTATTAATCATGTGTAAAACGAAGTGGATATTTATATAATTTGTTATATTTACTTTCTTAGATCATCCCTAAAATAATGCCTATAAACCAATCCATAATAACAGATATCAAAGCTATTATAGCCCGATCCAAAGACAAAGCTATACGTGCCGTTGACCATCAGCGAACGCTGATGTATTGGCATATCGGCAAACGTATTTTTGAAGAAGAACAAGAGGGAAAAGAACGTGCAGATTACGGAACGTTTCTTATCAAATATCTTTCAGAACAACTGCAACCCGAGTTCGGAAGTGGTTTTTCTATAAGACAAATCAACCTGTATAGACAGTTTTACCGCACATTTGAGAATGTGCACGCACTGCGTGCACAATTGAGCTGGACACAGTACAAGCTATTGTTAAGCGTTGATAACCAAGACAAAAGAGAGTTCTACATCGCAGAAACCATTAAAAACAATTGGACTTCACGACAATTGGAACGGCAGATTTACAGCAGTTTATATGAACGTCTTTTGTTGAGTAACGATAAAGAAAGCGTATTGGCAGTTGCTCGCAACGAAAAGCAACCATCCGATGCGAAAGAGATCATTAAAGACCCAATGTATTTGGAGTTTTTGGACTTGAAGCGAGAAGCATCATATTACGAAAGAGATTTGGAAAGTGCTATTATCACACACTTACAGGAGTTCTTATTGGAGTTAGGTAACGGATTTTCTTTTGTAGCAAGGCAGAAAAGAATACACATTGAGGGCGATGAGTTTTTTGTTGATTTGGTTTTCTACAACCGCATTTTGCAATGCTTTGTAATCATTGAAATCAAAACAACGAAACTAACACACCAGGACATTGGGCAGCTACAGATGTACGTAAATTACTACGACCGCATAGAAAAACTGCCACACGAAAACCCGGCCATTGGGATTTTGCTTTGTGCTAATAAAAATGATGCTGTTGTACGCTTCACATTACCCGAAAATCAACAACAGATTATCGCCAGCCAATACGAATTGTATCTGCCAACGGAACAACAATTATTGGAAGAAGTAAATAAAGAGTTGGAGAGTTTTGAAGAAAGAGAAACCCCAAATGAAATATAAGTTAAATGAACATTACCAAAATCCATATAGAGAATTTTAAAACCTTTAAAGGTTCTTTTAAACTTTCTTTAAACAAAGGAGTAAATATTCTTGTAGGCGATAATGAGGCAGGTAAATCTACAATCATTGAAGCTATTCATCTTGCTTTAACAGGTTTACATAATGGTAGATATTTAAGAAATGAATTATCACAGTATGTGTTCAACAGCGAAGTCATCGCAGAATACATTCAGGGGTTGGAAGAAGGAAATACTATACATACTTTGCCTCATATTCTCATAGAGGTATTTATGGAGGGAGAAAATATTGCAGAATTTGAAGGGGACGGAAATAGTGAGAAAGCAAAAGTTAGCGGATTTTCATTAAAGGTTGCTTTTGATGACAAGTATCAAAAAGAATATGAAGATTTAGTAAAACTTGGTGGAATAAAAACATTGCCAATTGAATATTATAACGTTTCGTGGTCAAGTTTTGCTCGTGATGAAGGAATTACACCAAGAACAATACCTATAAAATCAGCTTTAATTGATTCATCAAACAATAAACTTCAAAATGGTTCAGATATTTATATTTCCCGAATAGTAAAAGAGTTTTTAGACTCAAACGAAATAGTGGAAATATCGCAAGCTCATAGGAAGATGAAAGAATCTTTTATGGGAGAAGAAGCCATAAAAAAGATAAATGAAAAAATAAAAACGGCTTCAAAAATATCGGATAAAAAAGTAGAGTTATCCGTTGAACTATCTTCTAAAAATGCTTGGGAAAGTAGTTTAATGACTTATTTAGAAGATATTCCGTTTCACTACATTGGCAAGGGCGAGCAATGTTTAGTAAAAACTAAATTAGCGTTAGGTCATAAAAAAGCAAAAGAAGCTAACATCATTTTGTTGGAAGAACCTGAAAATCATTTATCTTATACTAAACTTAATCAGTTAATCAACGATATAAAAAATGATAGTGGAGAAAAACAAGTTCTAATTTCCACACATAGCAGTTTCGTTGCTAATAAATTAGGTCTTGAACATTTGATATTACTAAACGAAAAGAAAACAGTAAGATTAAACGAGCTATCCCCAGATACTTACAAGTTTTTTGAAAAACTATCGGGTTATGACACTTTGCGGTTGATTTTATGCAAGAAAGCCATTTTGGTTGAGGGCGATTCCGATGAGTTAATTGTACAGAAAGCATTTATGGTTAGTAATGGTGGTGCACTTCCTATTGAAAAAGGTGTTGATGTAATTTCTGTTGGAACTTCATTTTTAAGATTTTTAGAAATAGCTGAAAAAATAGGGACAAAGGTTGCTGTTGTTACAGATAATGACGGAAGTATTGAAGCATTGAATAAGAAGTATGAAAATTACTTGGGAGATAATACTAAAGAGAACATAGACATCTGTTTTGATTCTGATACAGATTATTCAACGCTTGAACCTCAAATACTAAAGGTTAATAGCCTTGACGTTTTGAATAAAGTTCTAGGTATGAATAAGAATAATGATTCTGATTTGGTTAGTTATATGTTAGGTCACAAAACCGAATGTGCTTTAAAAGTTTTTGAAACACAAGAAACGTTGAATTTTCCTCGATACATTTTAGATGCAATCAAAACAAACTAACAATAAACTAATCATAGCAGCCGCAGGTTCAGGAAAAACAACATTTCTTGTGGAGGAAGCTCTAAAGCAAAAAGAGGGCAAAGTTCTTATTACTACATATACACAAGCCAACGAGGCTGAAATAAAAAAGAAAATCATTGAAAAGAACAATTGTATTCCTGAAAACGTAACTGTTCAAACTTGGTTTTCATTTTTGTTGAAACACGGAGTAAGACCATTTCAGGGAAATTTTTTTGAAAAAAAAATCAACGGGTTGATTTTGGTAAACAGTCAATCAGGATTGAAAGCGTACAGAAATCCCTGTCAAGAATGTAAGCAAGAAAATGTGGTTAATGGAAATTGTCGCAAATGTAAAAATCCAATCTATTTTGGAGAAAAAGATTTTGAACAGCATTATTTCACAAAAGGCTTAAAAATTTATTCTGATAAACTCTCAAAATTTGTTTTTCGTTGCAACGAAAAATCAGACGGTTCTGTAATTGACCGAATTTCAAGAATCTATTCACACATATACATTGACGAGGTTCAGGATTTGGCAGGCTATGATTTAGAATTACTGAAACTACTTTTTAATTGTAATTCTACAATATTATTAGTAGGCGACCCAAGACAAGGAACTTACTCAACCAATAGTGCACCTAAAAATAAACAATTCAAAAAAGCAAAAGTTGTCAATTACTTTTTTCACGATAAATCCATAAACATTGAAACCGACCAAAATTCACTATTAACAAATTACAGGTGTAATAAACCAATTTGCGATTTATCAAATAAATTGTTTACAGATTTTCAAGCAACCACATCAGGCAACAATACAGAAACAGAACATAGTGGTATTTTTTTTATAAAGAAGCAGGACATTGAAAACTACTTACAAAAATTCTACCCTATGCAATTAAGAGATAGCAGGAGGACTAATGTAAAAGAGAATTACAGTGTAATGAATTTCGGAGAGGCTAAAGGGCTATCGTTCGACAGAGTTCTTATTTACCCAACTAAACCTTTTTTAGATTGGATTAAAGACAATACCACTCAATTGGCAGAAACAAGCCGTTCCAAATTTTACGTAGCAATTACAAGGGCAAGACACAGTGTTGCAATTGTAAACGATGATGAAAATATCAACAACGATATTTCTCATTTTATTTTTAATGAATAAAGGATAATAATTTAACTCACCCAGCCAACACACCCAAAAAATACGGCTTTAGCCAGGCACCAACCGCACAAAGCCAACGCTTCGTCTGTCTTCTATGGCATTGCCGACGTTTGCAACTGTCATATTTTTTGCGTTGTTTTTTGCCAACGCCAGGCAGCATATTACTACAGTTACAAAGGCCCCATTGCTACATCGTTACCGATACCACTTTCGGTTCTTGTAAGCTACTCTTTATTGGCTTGATTGCAGCTATGCTATCTTTTTCAAAAAAAAATGGAAAAACTAACCCTGCAGAGAAGCGGCCAGATAGGTATTCTTCATCAGGGCGGCAATAGTCATAGCGCCTACACCGCCGGGTACCGGGGTAATATAGCTGCATTTGGGCGCCACTTCATCGAATGCCACATCGCCTTTGATGGCGTACCCTTTCTTTTTGGAAGCATCCTCCACGCGCGTAATGCCCACATCGATCACCACCGCGCCTTCTTTCACCATATCGGCGGTCAGGAAAGCCGGTCTGCCCAGGGCTGCCACAATGATATCAGCCTGTAGGGTAATCTCTTTCAGGTTGTGTGTATGCGAATGGCAGGTAGTAACGGTACAGTTGCCGGTAGATGTATTCTGGCTCAGCAAAATGCTCATGGGGCGGCCCACGATATTGCTGCGCCCGATCACTACGGCATGTTTTCCTTTGGTTTGAATATGGTAATGCTCCAGCAGCAGCAGTACGCCGTATGGAGTGGCGGGGATATAAGAAGGCTGCCCCTGTACCATTTTTCCGATGTTGGAGGGGTGAAACCCGTCTACATCCTTTTCGGCGGCAATGGTATTGATTACTTTTTCTTCAGATATATGTGGGGGCAGGGGCAACTGCACCAAAATGCCATGCACACCGGGGGTATCGTTCAGTTCCCTGATTTTATCCAGCAACACGGTTTCTGCTACGTCTGCCGCAAACCGTATGAGCGTGGAGATGTATCCGATTTCTTCGCAGGTTTTTACTTTCGCGGCTACATAGGTTTCACTGGCGCCGTTGTTGCCCACCAGTATGGCGGCAAGATGAGGGGCTGGTTTTCCGGATGCTTTCAGCAGTTCCGTTTTGGCTTTCAGCTCGTCTTTTACCGCCTGGGCCACCAGTTTTCCGTCTAAAATATTCATGCGGCAAAGGTAGAGCAAGAATTGAAACCTCAAAATGCAAAGCGCGGCTATGCAATAAAAATTGATAACTTTTTTACAAGGCCATCACGGAAACCGGCTTCTGTATATCTTTGTAATATGTTATCTATCAGCAAAAGAGGGGAAATCATGCCGGCTTCGCCTATACGGAAGCTGGTTCCCTATGCAGAAAACGCCCGGAAAAAGGGGGTGAAAGTGTATCACCTGAATATCGGACAACCGGATATAGAAACGCCGCCTGCCGCGCTCGATGCCGTTCGGCATTCTTCGTTCAAGGTGCTGGAATACAGCCACAGCGCCGGTAATGAAAGCTATCGCCGCAAACTGGCTGCTTTTTATTCGGCGCTCGGTATACAGGTTGATCATACAGAGATCATGATCACCACCGGCGGTTCGGAAGCTATTTTTTTCGGTATGATGAGCTGTCTGGATGCAGGAGACGAGGTGATTGTACCGGAGCCCTTCTATGCGAACTACAATGGCTTTGCCGTAGAAGCAGGTGTTACCATTGTGCCGGTTACGTCGGGCATCGATGCCGGCTTTGCCCTACCATCGATAGCAGATATTGAAAATAAAGTTACGCCCCGTACCCGTGCGGTGATCATCTGCAACCCCAACAATCCTACCGGCTACCTGTACAGCCGGGAAGAACTGGAAGCCCTGGCGGGGATTGTGAAAAAACACAACCTGTACCTGTTCTCCGACGAAGCTTACCGCGAATTCTGTTACGCCGGGGAACATGTGAGTGCCATGCAACTGGCCGGTGTGGAACAAAATGTATTGTTGATCGATACGATTTCCAAAAGATACAGCGCCTGCGGCGCCAGGATTGGCGCACTGGTGACCAAAAACCGCCAGGTGCTGGATGCGGCGTTGAAGTTTGCACAGGTAAGGCTCAGCCCACCAGCTTTCGGACAAATGATAGGCGAAGCTGCGCTGGATCTTCCGCGCGATTATTTCGATGCCACCAAAGCTGAATACAGGTTGCGCAGGGATACCCTGGTTGCCCGACTGAACAAGATCCCGGGCGTGGTGTGTCCCAACCCCGGCGGCGCCTTCTATGCTATGGCCAAACTGCCGGTAAAAAATGCCGATGCTTTTTGCCAGTGGCTGCTGGAGTCGTTCTCCTACGAAAACCAGACCCTGATGCTGGCACCGGGTTCCGGCTTTTATACCACACCCGGGCTGGGACTCGATGAAGTGCGACTGGCATATGTGTTGAATACGGACGATATCAACAAAGCGATGGACTGCCTGGAGAAGGCACTGGAAACCTATAGGGACTGATTACACACGTACAGTAAACAATCAGGTATTGAAAAAAGTAAGCTTGATATTGGCGCTCACTGCATTGAGTGCAGTTGCTGCTGCCCAGGTAAGGCTGGGTATAAAGGCAGGATTCCAGGTTTCGAATCTTGAGCAGCATAAAAACGGCAACGATGTGCCAAGCCGCTTTAAATCCGGGCTTCATGCGGGTGTAACAGCGGATATCCCGCTCACGGAACGGGTATTCGTACAACCGGGTATCGTGTATGGCAGCCGGGGCTATAAGGATGCCGATGCCGTTCGCATTACCGCCACCGCGCACTATATAGAGATGCCTGTAAACATAGTGTACCACTATCCGGTGCAAACCGGTCATTTTTTCATAGGGGCCGGTCCTTATATTGCGTACGCATTGGGCGGTAAATGGAATATGCCCGAACACCAGGATGGATTTAATTCCCGCCGTGCTACCAGCGGGAAGTTGCAGTTTACCGATGATACCAATACGTACAACTTTTACTATATAACTCCCGGCGATACCTTCACCTTTGGCCGGCCATTCGACTGGGGCGCCAACGTACTGATGGGCTATACGCTTCAACGATTCACCCTTCAATTGAGCGGGCAATTGGGTATCGCCAACCTGGCGCCGAAAGTGGATGGTATGGTTACCCACGACAAATTGAAACACGTAGGATTTGGACTTTCTGTAGGGTACAAACTCTGGTAACAGAATAAGAAGGACTTATTGTTCCCCTGGAACGACTTCACAATTATGCATGAGTTTTCACTGCATGCGGTACATTTGCAGCTTGCTTCGTTTACAAAACATATCATTGGTTCAGTTCAGGAACTACGAGAACGTACAACTCACCTTCGGGCAGCGGATTACGGGTATCGCCGGGAAAAACGGATGCGGCAAAACCAACCTGCTGGATGCGATCTACTACCTGTGTTTCACCAAAAGCTATTTTGGAAAAACAGATGCACAAAATGCCCGGTACGGCACCAAAGGATTCCGGCTGGCCGGCACATTTATGCAGGGCAGTCAGGCTTGCGAAACGGTGTGCGTGGTAAGAGAAACAGGGAAAAAGGAATTTAGTGTTAACAACGAAACCTATAGCCGGATGGCAGCGCATATCGGCAGGTTTCCCTGCGTCATGATAGCGCCTGATGATGTAGCTATTATCACAGCAGGCAGCGAAGAACGGCGAAAATTCATCGATTACACCATTTCGCAGATAGATGCTGTTTACCTGCAAACCCTGATCACCTACAACAAATTATTGCAGCAGCGAAACAGCCTGCTGAAACAACTGGCCGAGCATGGCAGTACAGACGAAGCGCTGCTGCAGATCATCAGCAGTCAACTCACAGCAGCCGGGAACATTGTTTTTAATAAAAGAACTGCTTTTCTGAACGAATTCATTCCGGTGGCGATCACCCTGTACAACGACATAGCCGGCAACAACGAACGGTTGACGGTACGCTATACCAGCGCCCTGCAACAAACCAGCTTTGAAACGATATTGCACCAAAACCAGCAAAAAGACCACCTGTTGCAGCGTACCACCCAGGGCGTTCACCGCGATGACCTGGAATTTGAACTCGAAGGGCTGACATTCAAAACAGTGGCCTCGCAGGGACAACGAAAAAGCCTGTTGTTTGCGTTAAAACTGGCAGAGTTTGACATGCTGCTCCGGCATAAGGGGTTTGCTCCTTTACTGTTACTGGACGATGTTTTTGAAAAACTGGACGAAGAACGCATGCACAACCTCCTCACAAGGGTTTGCATTAACAATACCGGCCAGGTGCTGATTTCCGACACCCACAGCGGACGACTCAGGGATGCGTTGCAAAAGCTGACCAGCGAATACGATATCATTCCTTTGTAAACGATTCTATGCTTATCTTAGCAGCCGTATGGGTGAGTATTCAATGGGAGATGCGCTGAAAGTTTTCCTGCAAAAAAGCAGGCTTCGCGGCAGTATACGTTCGCTGCAGATTACTGATGTATGGGAAGAGGTCATGGGCAAAACCATTGCCCGCTATACCGATAAAATACAACTCATCGGACACACCCTGTTTATTACCACATCCGTCGCGCCCCTGAAACACGAACTCCTCTACCAGAAAGACAAAATCATACAACGCGTGAACGAAGCCCTGGGAGAAAAACTGGTGCAGGATGTGGTGATCCAGTAGTATACTCTCATCACTATATCAATCTCTATCCTGAGGCTCCGACTTGGAGTCTATTATGCTTTTTTCCGGTTAAAACGGGCTTGCAGCACCTTGTCGGAGACAAGGAAGAACATAAAGGATAGGAAGTCGGAGACTTCCTATAGCAATATACAGAGACTTCCTGTAGCAGTATTTCTTCGTGTGAAAAGAAACGTTAGTTCCCAAATATTTCTTCCAGTTTTTCATGCAATGCGGGACCACGCAGGTTTTTGGCGATGATTTTCCCTTCGGGATCCAGGAGCAGGTTTTGAGGAATGGATTGTATGCCATATAGTTTGGCAACATCGTTGTTCCAGTATTGAAGATCACTGACTTGCGTCCAGCTAAGCTGATCATCATGAATGGCTTTCAGCCACATATCTCTGGCATTGGGCCTGTCGAGCGATACGCCCAGCACATCAAAACCTTTGTCTTTGTATTTCCGGTAGGCCGCTACCACGTTGGGGTTTTCAACCCGGCAGGGGCGGCACCAGCTTGCCCAGAAATCTACCAATACGTACCTTCCTCTGAACGACGACAACGATACAGGATTACCAATCGTATCATTTTGCGTGAAATCAGTCGCCATTCTCCCGATGGTGGTTCTGCCCACCACATCTACTCTTTCCCTGAGGCTCACCGCAGAAGGATAGGCCAGTACTTCCGGAGAAAGGGCCAGCAACAACGGTTCTACTTTTTCAATGTCAATTTCGGGCTGGTTGCCCGTATATTGTTGCAGGGCGAACAGGGATACCGCCGAGGAGGGATTGGCTTTTATAAACGGCGCTATTACAGAGTCCTTTATTGTTCGTTCCAGCGCTACTGCCCGTATCTCTATATTGCGCATAGCAGTAATATCGTTGCTGTCGCGCGCTGCGGTATAAGTACTGATCAAATGCTGCATGGTATCGCCATATGGTTTCAGGATATCTTCGAACCTTTTATACACTTTCACTTCTTTAGAGCCCCGCAGCCTTGCATTGGAAAAAGAATCTTTACTGGCAACCGATATCCTGCCCGATTCTAAAAAGGTGATGAGTGTATGCTTTGAAGTGGTGTTGGCAGAACTATCCGCAGGTATTGCCTGCAAACGAAAGAAAGTTGGCTCCGTAAGTTCGCCGCTGAACCGGTATTTGCCTTTCTCAACGCGGGCTGTGTCGGTAACCGGGGAGCCCCCACTCATGTACGACAGGTATACCCAGGCTATGCTGTCTTTTACCTTTTTCACTTTACCAGATATCGTAAAAGGCCTTGGGTCCTGTGCCTGTAGAAAAAAAGGCAACATCATCAGTATACTGGCTACCATCCTGTTCATCCCTGAAAGTTTAATGATGCAAATTACGAATAAAACGGGGTTGTTGCCGGACAGCATCGCCGGCTGTACCCGGAATAGCGCGTCAAAACCATAAACTTTCTTATTTTTGACCCTGCCTTGCAATGATCTCCGTTTTTTTATCAGTCAACAAACATATACAGTGAGCAATACAATTTTAAGCAACCTTTGCTATGTAGTTTTCATTGCATTCCTTTTTTCCTGTGGAGATACCCGGCAAACAACACCCCCTCCACCCGGCCAGGCACCGGTGGGTATGGTATGGGTGCCCGGCGGAACTTTTGTTATGGGAGCCAATGATGATAATACAATGGCCTGGGAGGAAGAAAAACCGGCGCATAAAGTAAAGGTGAAAGGTTTCTGGATGGACGAACACGAGGTCACCAACGAACAGTTCGCAGCATTTGTGGAAGCCACGGGATATATAACAGACGCTGAAAAAGCGCCGCTACTGGAAGAAATCATGGCGCAGGTGCCACCGGGTACACCACCACCCGATCCGGCAGATCTGGTGGCCGGATCGATGGTATTTACCGTACCGGCAGCGACCGTCGCACTGAACAACTATACCCAGTGGTGGAACTGGGTGCATGGCGCCAACTGGAAGCACCCGGAAGGACCAGACACTGATCTTCGTGGAAGGGAACAGCATCCGGTGGTACATGTAAGCTGGAATGATGCACAGGCATATTGCGCGTGGGCAGGTAAACGGCTGCCCACCGAAGCCGAGTGGGAATTTGCCGCCAGGGGCGGACTCAACCAAAAAACGTTTGTGTGGGGCGATGAGGCCCCTACCGATACCAAAGTGTTTGCCAATACCTGGCAGGGAGCATTTCCATCGGAAAACAAAGCAGCAGACGGCTTTACGGGCACAGCGCCGGTAAAATCGTTTACGCCAAACGGTTATGGATTATACGATATGGCAGGCAATGTATGGGAATGGTGCAACGACTGGTACCACAAACACCTGTATCAGTCTTACGATAAAAAATCAATACAGGACAATCCACAAGGCCCTGCTAAAAGCTATGATCCCGACCAGCCCTACCTGCCGCTAAGGGTACAGAAAGGGGGTTCGTTTTTGTGTCACGACTCCTACTGCCAGCGTTATCGCCCTTCTGCGCGGCAGGCAAGCAGCCCCGAAAGCGGTATGAGTCACGTGGGTTTCCGTTGTGTGAAAGATGTGGAAGTAGCAGCAGCTCATTAGCAGCAAGGCCGTTGTCGCCCACGGTGCTCCGGCAAATTAAAAAGCAGGCAGCAGATGATACGATGATCCTTATCTGCATGCCTCTTCACAACCTGTGTTATTCACTACGGAGCTTCTGCCACTAATACCTCGATGGTATGTGCGCTGAAGTACCCCAACGCGCCCCCGCGTATATTGGTGGTGGGGTTAGCCGGCGAAGCGGTAGCGCTGCCTCCCGTAGCGCCTGAGGTTAGAAAGCTGGTCCAGTAGTCATTATTGGCTTTGTCTATGCACAGTGCCTGCACCATTACGCTGCTGCCGGTTTCTATCTGGTGCTCTTCATCTTCCGAAGGTGTTCTCAATTTGTCTGTAACCTGTTTTCCATCGCTGTATTCGTCGTTGCTGATAAATACACGGTTATATTGTACACCATCTATGAATTGTATAAACCGGTAATAATTGCGTTCTCCCGGGGGATCTTTGTAGGCAATATTCGCCGTTTTCCGAACTTCGCCGAATATAAAATCCTGCGTGATGTACAACGTGTCCATTTTTACTTTTTTCGGCATGGTAGAGCTGGCTGTAAACTGCTCTCCCTCTATATCAACGGTGAGGGTATAGGTGGAGCCCACTACACCAGCAAAAGAAGGAACATCTGGTGTATAAATACCGTCTTCTTCACTGAAGCTGATCTCATTCCCATTCTCATCTGCCACACGCACCGCGGCATTGGTTACTGCCTGAAAATCGTTGTTATCCGAGAGGTGTCGGGTGGTGGTTATTTTCACAAAGCTATGCCAGGGCGAATCCGCCACCCACCCTTCAATCACGTATTTCGTTTCAGCATCCTTTACATCCACGTCAATCACTTTTTCGCAGGCGCTCAGCAATAATACGCCTATGCATGCTGTATATGTTATCAATTGTTTCATGACTGGCTAAAATTTGAAGTTATAAGCAACCGATGGAATAAAACGAAACAGGGCCAGTTGCACGGCTTCTGTCCGCTCCGGATCTTTTTCGCTTTGCCGGAAGGATATGGTATAAGCATTCTGCCTGCCATAGGCGTTGTACAGACTAAAGCTCAGTTCGGAAGACAAACGCTTTCGTTGCTTGAGTATCCAGTTGGCGCCGATATCCAGCCGGTGGTAAGAGGGCATTCTGTAGCCGTTGCGCTCGGTGTAGTAAAAAGCCACTTGCCCGTCTATGCGGTATTTTCCGGTAGGAAAGGAAACCGCATTACCGGTATTGTATACCCAGTTGGCGGAAATACTCCATTTTTTATTGAGTTCGTATGAAGCCACAATAGCAAGATCGTGGGTTCTGTCCTGCCGCGCATTGTACCACTGGTTGTTATTGATGCCATCTATTTGTTTTTCTGTTTTGGAAAGGGTATAGCTGAACCAGCCTGTTAGTTTACCCGCTTTTTTCTTCAACTGAAACTCCCAGCCATAGGCCCTTCCCCGGCCGAAAAGCAATTGCGTTTCCACCGCATCGGTATTGATAAAAATATCCGCTCCGTCTTTATAGTCGATCTGGTTTTGCATGGTTTTATAATACACTTCGGTATTCAGTTCCACATCATCCCACAGGTCTTTATAATATCCCACCGATACCATGTCTGACATTTCTGGTTTGATAATATTGGTACTCGCTATCCATTTATCGGTAGGGTTGGAAGTAGTAGAGTTGGCGAGCAGGTGCAGGTTTTGCACGTTTCTGGCGTAGGCTCCTTTTACAGACGAAGAGGCATTTAATCGGTAACTCAACGACAGCCTGGGTTCCGGGTTGATATAGGTTTTTACAAATTCACCTTTCCGGTAACGAAGCGTATCGGTTACCTCTCTGTTTTCATCCAGCACAAAATAGTCGCCCTCTCCCAAAACGCTGAAACTGGTAAGTCGTAACCCATAGGTGAGGTTCAAACGGTCCGTTGCCTTCCAGGTGTTGCTGGCGTAAACGGAATTTTCCCAGGAATAACGTCGCTGGAGCAGCCGCATATTAATGGAAGACTTGTCGGAACTGGGCCGTACTTCGCCCGGGCGTACAGTATGGTAGATGCTGTTGACGCCTATGCGGATATTGTTTTTATTATTTAAAAACCACTGAAACTCATGTTTCAGGTTCCAGTCGTTGATCTGTGAAAAAATGTCAAAATTCGCCCCATCGCTGTTAATGGTTATTTTGTATTTGTAATTGCTTAGTATCAGGGAGGTATTGGAAAACAACTTGCTGTTGTAAATATGGTTCCAGCGGATAGTACCGGTAGCATTTCCCCAGTTGATGCCAAAGCGGTCGCTGGCGCCCAGTACATCCTGCCCGAAATAACCCGATACATACAACCTGTCTTTTTCTCCCAGTGTATAATTCACTTTCGCATTGAGATCGTAAAAAAACAAACGGCTTTTTTGTAATACTGAGTCACTGGACAACTTAAGGAACATATCGGCGTAGGTTCTGCGACCGGTGACAAGAAAGGAAGACTTGTCTTTTTTTAAGGGGCCCTCCACGTTGAGTTTCGCAGAAATCAACCCTATGCCGCCGCTTACCTGGTAATCCTGGTTGTTGCCATCGTTCATTTTAATATCCAGTACGGAAGAAAGCCGTCCGCCATACTGCGCCGGCATACCGCCTTTGTAAACGGTAATATCTTTGATAGCATCTGAGTTGAATGTGGAGAAAAAACCCAGCAGGTGCGAGGCATTGTATACATTGGCTTCATCAAGCAATATCAGGTTCTGATCTGCCGAACCGCCTCTTACAAAAAAGCCACTGTTGCCATCGCCTGCCGATTTGATGCCGGGCAGTAGCTGAATGGTTTTTAATATATCTCTTTCGCCGAGCAGTACAGGTATATTGCGCACCTCTTTGGTGGTAACTTTTTCCACACCCATTTGCGGCGAGGAAAGACTTCTGTTTCTCGGAGCCGCTGTGATGGTAATCTGTTCCATCGAAATAACTTCTTCCTCCAGGGCTATATTGAGCACCATGTTTTTATCAAGTACAATCTGCCTGCTGAATATTTCTTTTCCTACTGCTGAAGCCTCCAGAAGATATTCACCGGCGGCTAACGAAAGCGAATAAAAGCCGTATTCGTTACTTACCGTACCTGCCGACCCGGCTGTAATCGCAGCGCCAATAAGCGTTTCTCCTGTTTTTTTTGAAGTAATAGTGCCGCTTATGGAAAACCGCTCCTGAGCGGGCAGCGTGAGCACCAGGCACGCCACCAGGGCAGTGCATACAAGTCTTTTCATTGGTTTATCTGTTGTTTTTCTATACCATACCCACCTATATAAAAGCCCCCTTATATCAACACCTGCACATGGCAGCATATATTTTTGCCTGCACGATTTTATATGGACATTGCTTGTATTCCCTACCACCAGCATGCAGCTTACGACGGGGCTACATCAATATCCTACTGCAACATATGCAGAAAAGCAGGCAAGCTGCAACTTAGCGGGCAGGCGCTTAACTGCCTGCTATTTTTCATTAAAAAAATGCTAAATAAAAAGGGGAAATCCTTTGATGAAGTATAAAAGTACAAAAACCAGCCCTATTGTGTAGGGTATATGGTATGGACGGTTACCAGCTTCCACCGGCGCCACCACCACCAAAACCGCCCCCGCCAAAACCACCGAAGCCACCACCGCCGCCACCAAAACCACCACCCCGGCTACCGCCACCACCACCGGGAAACCACATGATGGGGGGAACACTGGTATCGGAATAGCCTCTGCGGCTCATGGTGCCGCCGCCGCCCCTACCTCCGGAAAGAAATACCACGAGCACAATGACGATGATGATGATCAGCAATACGGGCACTCCACCACCTTTATCGCCTCGGTTAGCATATCCTTTCGGAGGCGTATATTCGCCCGCCGCCGCTTTTGCAATGGCAGTGGTGCCCCTGTCTATGCCGGCAAAATAATCATTCCCCCTGAAGTTGGGCAGTATCTCGTACTCTATAATCTGTTTGCACAAGAGGTCTGGCAGCGCGCCCTCCAACCCATATCCAGGCGCAATAAATACTTTTCTTTCGCCCACTGCCACCAGCAATACCACACCGTTGTTGAACTCCTGGTTTCCCACCCCCCATTTACGTCCGAGTGCAGTAGCATACTCATAGTCGGAATACCCCCCCAGATTATCTACAATAGCGACAACAACCTGGTTCGAAGTGGTATCGTCGTACCGAACCAGCTTGTTTTCCAGCGCCTGAATCTGTAACTCAGTCAGGGTATTGGTAAAGTCGTTCACCAGCCTGGGCGGACTCGGCGGGTTGGGAATGGCTTTCTCCACCTGGGCTGCAACGCCCTGACAGAGGAATACCAGTATGGCGAAAAAAAATTGCTTCATTAGATTATATCCTTTCTGCTGTCTGCGGGGCAGCACTTATTTCCCAAATACAATCTCATCGGGAAGTTCGTTAACATCGGTGTCGCCATCGTAGGGGAAATGGTATTGCAGCGCTTCTCCGATTTCTTTAACCACCAAGATGATCCCATCGGCGAAATGGTTAGCGTTGAATTCGCTCAAAATATGCTTTACCTCCTCGTTCCAGAACTGCTCTCCTACTTTTTGATGAATGCCTTCATCGCCGTAGATGGCCAACTGGTGGTCCTTCAGGGCAATGTAGAGCAGCACCCCATTTCGCTGGGCGGTTTGCTCCATTTTTAAACCATAGAAAACTTCCACTGCCCGATCTACAGGATTTACAAAACGGCAGTGGCTTTCCATGTAAATACGTATTTCGCCACTGGTTTTCATTTCCGCTGCTTTGATAGCAGCTACAATGCGCTCATTTTCTTCTTTAGAGAAAAAGTCCTGCACTTTTTTTCTGAAAAACGAAAACATGGCTATTTGATATCGAAGTTGATGTCTGGAACACTGCTGGCTCCGGGATCTGCCTGGAAGGCCGCTTTTTCCTTGAAGCCAAAGATGCCGGCAAAAATATTGCCCGGAAATGTCCTCACCAGCAGGTTATAAGCCTGCACTTTATTGTTAAAGTCTATCCTGGCCGTGTTAATACGGTTTTCCGTTCCCTCCTGCTGGGTTTGGAAATCGCGGAAGGCCTGCGTGGTTTTCAGGTCGGGGTAGTTTTCTGCCACGGCCATCAACCGGCTGAAAGACCCTTGCAGTTGCGCCTGTGCCTGCTGATAACGTTCCAGTGAAGCAGGATCGTCCAGGTCCAGTTTTACACTCGTAGCTCTGGAGCGGGCTTCCATCACTTCTGCAAGCGTGCTTTTTTCGAAATTAGCAGACCCCTCAATGGTTTTTACCACGCTGTTATAAAGGTCCATCCGGCGCTGATACTGCGCCTCTATATTGGCTGTTGCCGTTTTTACTTCCTGATCTGCCGTTACCATTCCATTGTACCTGCCGCAACCGCAGCCTCCCAGCAATAGTATAGCGCCCAATATAATAATTAAAGTAAGTGTACCTTTTTTCATGTATATGCTTTTTTAGGTTTTATTGTTTATCACATGCTTTCCGCCGGCGAAAACCATATACTCCGTCTGGTATGGTTATGATAGCGTATGGCAACATGTTGAAAATTTATCGGTGCAAAAATATGGTATCGGGCTAATTTGTTCAGAAATCATTTTGAACCGCCCCGCGATCCTGCAGCAACAGCCTTGCTTTACCACGTATAAACCGGGGCTTACTACCGAACTTTCTGGTAAAAATCACCTGCCAACAAGCTGATCTCTTCTTTTTGCAAGGGTTGCTCACCGGAGGCTACCACTACACGGTAGCGGAAAGTTACAGACTGCCCCTGCTTAAGGCTGAAATTCAGCACTTCTCTCCCGTCGCTGAAAGCTTTCTGCCCGAGCGGATTGGCCGAAAACAGCCCATATCCTCTGGCATGCCAGTAAGTGGGGTATCCCACATTCCGCGGATGGTCAATAATCAGCACGCTCGTAGAATCGTTGCCTACTTTTCCATACAACATGCACCACTGCGCACGCGTACCCCAGGCGGCGTCTCCTTCTTTTCCTTCGCTGGTGATGTAATTGCCGGTAGCGCCAACATTGCCTTCTACAATCGTAACGTTGCCTTTATCGTCTGTAAACTCCTGCTTCTTTTTGGAAGGCATCTCCAGTTCGCGCCCCAGCCGCAAGCCCAGCATACCGTCTTTTACATCTGCCATGGTTACATCTGTTTTGGCTGTAAGCGTGGTAACGCGGTCTATGATCCGCTTATCCTGCTCTGCGCTGAAGTAAAAGGTAGTATTTTCGTCGAGCAACACCTGATTGCGATTATTAACCCATGCAGCATTCACTTTAATCTCCCCTTTTTTCTTTCCTCCTTTTGCCTTTAATATTTTACCGGATTTAATAGAACCGTATTTGTCTTTTTTTTCTTCCGGTATTGCCGGAGAGTTGTTCCAGAAATCCAATCCGTTTACATTCTCGTAATTGAGCCACAGCCCCACGTGGTGCGGATGGTCGGTGGCTTCATTCGGGCGCGGCGCATAGGGAAAGCCGCGGGTAATGATCGCACCGTTGGGTGCATGGATGGGGTATAGAAAATGCTTTTCCAGCGTATCGGTAAAAATAAGCTCGGTAAAGGGTTTGCCATCTACTGTTATCGTAGCTTTTTTAGCATCCGGTGCGGTTACAATGTCAATCTTCAATGCTTCTTTTTTTGACTGGGCCATACCACTGATACCGTAACCGGATATGAATAAAATAAAGAAAAAAAGACTTTTTTGTTTCATGTGTTTCATCTTTTATTATTGTCAGTTGCCACATGCAGATTGCCCTTTATCACTCCCTGCAACAGCACCCGGGCCAGTGGCGTATTTAACGATTTAATTATTTAAAACTCAGTATCGCAGTAACAATGCGCGCTCTTTTATCAGTCGTAACAGCCTTCGCAGGGCGTTCGCAAAATACGATAAACTGGTGATTTGCACCTTTTTTTAAAAAAACTATTCTTACATTTAATGTTAATATCAAAGTAGTACATAACATGAAAGGTTCACGCAGGGAATTTATAAAAAAAGGCTCCATGGCGGGGCTTGCCACGTATATGGGCACGATGGGGCTCAGTGCACAAAGTTATAAAAGGATTATCGGCGCCAACGATCGGGTGAATGTGGGTGTAGTGGGCTACTCAGACCGGTTCAAAAGTTCGCTGTTGCCGTCTTTTCTGGATTTGCAAAAGGAACACAATTTTGATATCGTTGCTGTATCCGATATCTGGAAACTCCGCAGAGAACAGGGGCAGGCTGTTATTAAAGATAAAATCGGGCACAACATTACCGCCTGCGTAAACAACGATGCACTCTACGCAATGAAAGACGTGGATGCAGTCATCATCAGTACTGCAGATTTCCAGCATGCCCTGCATACCGTGGAAGCTGTAAAGGCCGGGCGGGATGCTTATACCGAAAAGCCGCTGGCCGAAACCATGGATGATGCCAGAGCTGTACTAAAAGCAGTAAACGATAGTAAAAAGATTGTACAAATCGGTTCGCAGAGAAGAAGCGGCGAGGCCTACAAATCGGCGTACGACTTTATCAACCAGGGAAAATTTGGCGATATTGTGGCGGTAGAACTTATCTGGAATGTAAACCAGCCCGGACGCTGGCGCCGGCCGAAAGAGGTACCGCTGCTGAAAGAGGCCGATACCGACTGGAAGCGCTACCTCATGAATCGTCCGATGGAGGCGTTCGATCCCCGGAAATACCTCGAATTCCGGCTCTTCTGGCCCTACTCTTCCGGCATTCCGGGTCAATGGATGTGTCACCAGATCGATACGGTGCACTGGTTTGCCAACCTCCCCCATCCCCGCAGTGTAGCGGTTAATGGCGGTATATACCTTTGGAAAGACGGACGGAAAAATGCGGATACCATGACCGCTGTGTTCGACTACGGCCCACTGAACGATCCCTCCAAAGGATTTCAGGTGATCTTCAGCTCCAGGATGACGAATGCTGCAGGCGGTGTTAAGGAAATTTATTATTCCAACGGAGGTACCCTCAACCTGGATACCAATATGATCAGCCCGGAAGGCGGACTGGGCGAAAACCACGCAAAAGCCATGGGTATGCAGAAAAACCAGTTGCCCGAAATGTCGCTGAATGAACTGGCCGCCAAAGTAACCACCGATGCAAATACCGGCGGAGACAGCCTTACCCTGGCCCACGTTAAAAACTGGATGGAGTGCGTACGCAGCAGAAAAACGCCCAACGCCTCCATTGAGGCAGGATATAACCATTCGATCGCTTCTATTATGACCAATGCGGCCTTCCGTTCCGGACAAAAAGTGACGTTTGATACCAAAACACAGGAAGTAATAGCTGGCGGCAAGCCGTTCAAATATTGATCAGTTCATCATAATCGTTATTGTAATTCCCGGTATATGCTGCCGGGAATTATTTTTTACACAGATACTTAACGGGGGATTAAGATTCGAAAACTATTTTTGTCCAAATTGGATACATGAGAAATACATTGCTGATAGCCGGCTTCCTGTTTTTTGCAGCTTTATTTACCACACACCGAACCCTCGCCTGGGGCGTTACCGGACATCGTGTGGTGGCTGAAATAGCCGAGCGTCACCTCACTAAAAAGGCTAAACGATCCATCAAAAAACTCATGGGCAATGAGCCTTTGGCTTTCTGGGCCAATTGGGCCGACTTCATCAAATCGGATACTGCGTGGCAGCACGCCGGTAAATGGCACTACGTGAATATCAATGGCCAACTGTCCAAAGAAGATTTTTTACATACCCTGCCGAACATACAGGTGGAAAACCTTTATTCACAAATCCGGGTTTTGCAGGATCAGCTCAGGGATAAAAACACTACAACCGCCGATAAAAACACAGCCCTGCGTTTCCTGATTCATATGGTGGGCGACCTGGGGCAACCGCTGCATGTAGGCCGCGAAGAAGACCTGGGCGGCAACCGCATCAGCGTACAATGGTTCGGCAACCGCAGCAACCTGCACAGGGTATGGGATGAGCACCTGGTAGATTTTCAGCAATGGAGCTATACAGAATATGCCACGGCCCTGAACGTAGCGTCCGGAAAACAAGTAAAGGAGTGGCAGCGTGTACCGCTGGAAGACTGGTTTTATGAATCGTATACCCTCGCCAATAAAGTATATGCCGCCACCGCGGAAAACACCAACCTCAGGTATGAATACAATTACCTGTTTGTAGAAGATATGAACCGCCAGTTGCTAAAAAGCGGTGTGAGATTAGCCAAAATACTAAACGACATCTTCGGATAAACAAACCCCTTATCACAATAATTGCTAAAAAACCGCTTACAGCTATCGGAACTCTGGGTAGTTTGATTAACTTTATCGAAAGATTGAATTGGATGAAAAATGCTTTGGTAGTTTTGCTTGCAGCCGCTGTACTGGTAGCCTGCAACAGCAGACCAGAAAACGACCCACTGGATGAAACGCCCACTGACACTACTTTTCGCCTGAGAGGCGGTCGCGAGTTCGACTCTTCACTACTGAGGCTTATTGGTAAATACGAAGGCGTATTGCCCTGTGCCGATTGCGAAGGCATCAGAACGGAACTCGTGTTGTACCAGGATATTACCAACACTGAAAACAATATATACATCCTGAACGAAACCTATATGACCAATAAACTCGGAGATACCGCGTTTACCTCCCAGGGAAAATGGGATATATTAAAAGGCATCGAAAACAATGATACCGCTACGATATTCTTTCTCAACTACAATGAACCGGAAGACGCCCGGTATTTTTTACAGACCGGACAGGATATTCTGATGCTGGATAAAGAGCAGCGGATCATTCAAACGAATCTTGATTACACATTGCGAAGAAAAGATTGACCAACGCACCGCTTTCACCCTTTAATTATTCCTGTATGAGTTATGATGATGCATTGCACCAGCTGATAAAGAATGCGTTGATAGAAGACATCGGCGATGGCGACCACGCTACCTTATCGTGCATTGATCCGAAAGCAAAGGGAAAAGCTGTATTGCGAATCAAAGACGACGGCGTGCTGGCAGGCGTTTTGGTGGCAGAACGTATCTTCCGGTTTATGCAGCCGGATAGCACATTCACTGCTTTTAAAAAAGACGGAGATGAGATGCATGCAGGCGAAACAGCCTTCGAGGTTGCCGCCAACGTACATACCATATTGCAATGCGAACGGCTGGTGCTGAACTGTATGCAGCGGATGAGCGGCATTGCTTCACTCACCCGTACCTACACCAGCAGGTTGAAAGGCTACCATACCCGTTTGCTGGATACCCGTAAAACCACCCCCAATTTTCGTTTGCTGGAAAAAGAAGCGGTAAGAATCGGCGGAGGACTTAACCACAGGATGGGGCTGTACGATATGATCATGCTGAAAGATAACCACATAGATTACTGTGGTGGCATCCGGAATGCATTATCGAAAGCTTACCAATATGTAGCTGAAAAAAAACCAGGGTTACTCGTGGAAATTGAAACCCGCACTATAGATGACGTAAAAGAAGTACTGGCCTTCGGCAGAGCCGACCGGGTGATGCTGGATAACTTTACACCTGAGCAGATAACAGTAGCGCTGCAACTCATTGACGGAAAATTTGAAACAGAAGCCAGCGGCGGCATTAATCTGCATAATATTGAGGCGTATGCTGCCACAGGCGTGGATTTTATCAGCGCCGGCGCTGTAATTCACCAGGCAGTCAGCGCCGATCTGAGTCTCAAGGCAGTTGTTATATAAACATTCGCACTATGTCAAAAAAAAACAAGCCCGACAGCCGGGGATACGTATACAGCACCGATCCGGGTTTCCTGAAATACGAAACCCCGGATGAGCCCGATACGCCGCCAAAAGAAAAACAGGCGCTGCGGATCGTTCTGGAAACAAAACACCGCGGCGGCAAGGCCGTAACCGTTGTATATGGCTTTCAGGGATCTTCCACCGACCTGGATGCCCTGGGCAAACAACTGAAAACACACTGTGGCACAGGCGGTGCGGTTAAAGAAGGCGACATCATTATACAGGGCGATCACCGCGAAAAAGTGTTGCAATGGCTGCTTAAAAACGGGTATGGTAAAACCAAACGCGTGTAAAACAGGCATCGTGCCAGTTGGCAGTGATGGGTCTTCCGGCGTATTATATACTCCACCAGTAATTAAACTTCAGCACCACGGCCCTTGTTTTAACGGCCCAGGGGCCCGGCAGGTAGTTGTCTGTATATACCAGAAATAAGTCAGACGCCGGTTTATAACGCCACTGAAACCGGGCATTGATATTCATATTATCCATCTGCTGGTTGTATTGTATATAGGTGGTAAGGAACAGGGTATTGGTAAAAGTTACGTCAATTCGCGGCCCTACCAGCAGAAAACTATTGCGGCCCCAGGGGCGGGGTAGCTGCAGGTGATTGTAGCTGCCGTTGAGGGTAATGTTTACATAGGGCTGAAACCGGTATCCCAGTTCTGTACTCATGGTCAGCAACCGCCCGCCTGCATAATAGCCGCCGAACCGAAGCGAACCGGCATAAGTAAACAGGTGTTGCGGCGCAGATACGTAATCGAAGCCCGCCGTCCACCAACGGTGACGTGTACCTGTTTCCAGCGAATCCTTGCCTGTATTGGTAGGGTCGAAGGGCGTAAGCAGTTGCACATAATCTTGCTGCACCAACGGGGTCAAGGTTGCTTTAGAGCGGAAAGTAAACAGGTAGGAAAAGAGATTCGTATGGTCTGTTTCCCTGAAAGAGGTGTTAAAAAAATAATTGCTGCTGATCACCGGACCATGACTGAGGATATTACCCGCTTTCGGGAAAAAGAAATAAGACAGTTGGGGGTTGAACTTGATGTAACCCCTCCGTGGCGTATATCCTACTTCAGGATTAAAGCGTTCGCCCACATACTGCATTTGTCCGTAGAGAAGCCATTTCCGGCTACTGTATTGCAGATGTCCGGCATAGGTCCAGTCTTTTTTTTGCACGCCGGGCTGAAAAGTTTTCACCACCATCGCTTTCCCTGTCCATTGATTACTGGCAGATGCCAGGTTGTATTCAAACCCCAAGTTGCGGTTGTATTTCGAGTAAATACCCTTCAAACTGTCTTCGGCGGTGGGGTGGTATTGCAAGGAAGTTTTGTCGATATACATGACTCCTACATTGGAGCGTTTCAATATCTTCCGCTGCAACGACAGCACTGCATAGTTCTGGGCCGGCAGGGCGCGATCGCTCATTTTGGCCGTTTTCATATCCATTACACCAATGCGCCAGTTTTTATCCAGCTTACCGCTGAGCCGTGCGCCAACATCGATAGGAACACCCAACCCTATGCGCCGCGAGAAAAAAGGACGTATATCAGCATATCCGAAGTTGGCAAAAAGATCGCCGTTTTCAAGAAAAAACTGCCTGCGCTCGGGAAAGAACAATTCGAAACGGCTCAGATTGGTCACCTGTTTATCTACTTCCACCTGTGAAAAATCCGGACGAACCGTCATATCCAGATTGAGGGAGGGACCGATCGAAATTTTCATATCGCCGCCTATATCTGTGGTATAGCCAGGCTTACTGTCTTCACCATAATTCTTGCTGATGCCACCGAGTGCATAAGGTATAATGGAAATATTGCTTCTGGGTGCAGGCGGTGGCTCATCCCACACCAATGATCCTGTATATGCCAGCGCAGCGCTGGGGAATTGCCGGGGAATGGGCGTCCAACTGGATTTTTCCGTTGTTTTCAGGTCGTTTCGTCCGAAATTGATTCCCCATATCCTGGCATCTTTTTTATAACGAATGGTTTTGAAAGGAATCGCCGCCTCGAATATCCATTTGTCTTCATAGTTTTTTACTACCGATGTCCATTTGCTGTCCCAGTTCAGGTCTACCCTGCCGCCCTCGTACATGATACCGTCCCACTGTGCTCCGTAAGCATTTACACCGAAAGAAAAGCCCGTGGTGAGGTCGTCGAAAGTATCCATGAACAACAGAAAATTGTCATTTTTCAGGAAAGAGAAATCCCGACGCAGCGATTCCACCATATGTGAACCCGTGCCATAGTTCCAGCATTCCACCAGCAGGTAAAGATGATCGTTGTCGTATGTCATACGTACATCGGTCTTAACATTCGCTTTGCTGGTATCCATTGGCAGCATCATGTAGAAATCAGACGCAACAGCAGCCGCTTCCCATGCGGGCTCGTTCAGTATTCCATCTATTACGATGGGCGAAACTGCTCTCTTAACCGGCAACTGAAAGGCTGCATTCTTCTTCTGCGCATAAGAAGACGACAGTAAGCACAACAGTAAAACAAAAAATAAAACGCTTTTCAATGACCAGGTATTAGATCGGAAAGGTATTCATTCTGTGTGTATGAAAACAATGGTTGCTGACTGGCAATGCCTGCAGGTGAATAACCAAAAGCAAAGATCAAACGATGCTAAAAGGCTGTTTCTTCCAGATGATCTTCCAGTTTCAGTTTTTCCACCCCATCTTTCAACCATACAGGCGCCGGCTTCGCTTTCAGATGGTGATCGAAGAACTGCATCATGCGTACGGCATAGTCTTTCCGGTTCTCCATCTTCATAAGCCCATGGTTTTCCCCCTTGTACTGCAGCAAGATCACTGGCTTTTTCAAACGCCGCAGCGCACTGTAAAACTCAATGCCTTGTGTAAAGTCTACCGCTCCGTCTTTATCATTGTGCATGAGCAATATAGGGGTGGTCACTTTTTTAACATGGTATACCGGCGAGTTCCTCAGGTAGGCATCCCAATTCTCCCAGGGACCGCCCCTGAATCTTCCCTGGGAAGACTCAAAAATGGGCATGTTGCCAATGCCCGCATTCCAGTAGATCAGGTCATACATGCTCACGAGGTTGGTCAACGGTGCGCCGGCGGCCGCGGCTTTGAACATATTGGTTTGGGTAGCCAAAAAGCAGGTCTGGTAGCCGCCCCAGCTATGCCCCTGTATACCGATGGCTTTTTCGTCGATCACACCGGTTTGTATGGCGGCTTTTACCGCAGGCAATACGCACCATACCGCGCTCATACCCGGATCATCGAGGGTATATACAATGTCGGGCATAAATACCGCATAACCATTACTGGTGTATACATTGGGGTGCCAGGCGCCGCCAGGATAATCGGGGCTGCTGTATTGATGCAGCGACTGTGACATTTTTTCGTAATAGTATACAATGGTGGGATATTTTTTTCCTTTCTCGTATCCCGCGGGCAGAAAGAGCGCCCCCTGTAAAGAATCGCCTTTGTCTGACACATAATCCACCAGTTGTACCCCCGTGCTCCATGTATATTTTTTCAAATCAGGTGTATTCTCCGTTACCTGACGGGCATTGTCTAATTTTTCACCGGCTACAAAAAACTCGGTAGGCTGGTTGAATTTTTCCTTTGCATACATAAACAGGTTGGCATGCCTGGCTTTGCTGAAGCTTCGTATCATAACATCCTCCCACAGCAAGGGGTATACACCAGCCTGCAACCCGTTTTTACCGGGGCTTACGCGGGCAACACCCATTTTTTTTGTGTTTTCGCCATACATATTGATGTAGGCCGTTTTTTTCAAATCGTACCCTTTTTCCTCGGGATCTGTTACATAACGGAATTGGTAGCGAATTTTCTCACGCCGTCCATTTTGTGTAATGTTTACAGCAGCCGTAGGATTATTCACGGGTATCTGCCATATATCCCACAGGTCGTTGATCATTACATACCTGCTGTCGTTGCTCCATCCCAACACATGGGTCAGGGGTTTATCCACATTGTGGTCATCTTCCGTATCTATGAAACTTACGGGAAGCTTGCCTGTGATATTACGGCTGGTGGCAGCCACTATATCATACACGTGAAAATGTCCGTCTTTTCCATACAGGAATTTCGTACCGTCGGGCGAAGGTTTTGGCGCCGAGCTATACCCGGGCAGGTACATTTTTTTTGCAAAAAGTTGTTTCACTCCAGTGCTGGCGTCTACAATGTAAATATCCTGGTATTCCTGTCCATCCAGGTTCATGTCCAGTTCATACTCCCGTGCGTCTACCGCCAGGGCATACCGCTGTTTAGGCAATACGGTTATCTGTCTGGCACTGCTATCATTCAACTGCAGAAACTTCTCGCCGGTTATATGATAAACACCCAGATAGCTGAAGTTTTTATCTGCCTGTTCCTGCACCTGTTGACGGCTTTGCAGCCGTTTATCGTTCCAGTGCCAGATGGCCATATCAGGTTTGTCTGCTTCATTTTTTTTCGGAGCAGCAGGTTTGGGGTCAACTTCCAGCTTTTCGAGCGCTTTTTTCAGATCGGCCACCGATTTGATGGCCGTATCTTTTTTCAGACTGGCCAGTTTCGCCGAATCAGACAGCGGTATGGTTTTGGCAGTGTCTTTGGCTGCGCTGTCAGCTGGTTTATCTACCGGTTCCAGCCGGCATATACCAAAGAAAATACGGGTTTGGTCTTCCGACCAGAACGGCGCACGGTGAGCGCTGATGGTATACCCTTTGGGAAAATGCAGGGAGTCGTTCTGAGGAGCGTACGCAAACACCGAGGGAACACCGGCTTTTATTTTTACACCGATTACGGCGCCCTTTTCTGTTTTAAACTTGTCGTCTTTTTTTAGTTTCAATGCTGTAAAGGCATTTCCGTCTTCTATCCACGAGATCGATTTGTACGAAACGGTATCATTATCCAGTACCGTTGTTTTATGAGAGCCTATATCCAGCAACTGCAATCCATTGCCGGCTTTGTCGGCAGCTTCGGTGGCATAGACCAGTAAGTCGCCTTTTTTATTGAACGCGTACGCTCCCGCATTGCCGATGTTTTGAATGCGTCCGCTGGCGAGCGCTATCAGCAGAAGATCAGCACCAGGCGCTTTATTGCTGTTGTCTTTCGAAACAGCAACCGCCAGCAGGGTGGCTGTTTTTCCATTGAAGCTGAAATCGCCCGCTTTTTCTATGGTGGTCTTTTTGCCACCCGCCAGTTCTATCAGGTGCAGTTTATTGAACAATTGTTTACCCGGGTTTTTCCGGGCAGCCTTCTGGTCGTTGAAGGAGCTGTACTCTTTAAAAGCCAGCCATTTACCATCTTCGGAAAACTTGTACTCTACGTACGAAGTATGTCCCGTATTGTACCTGTACCGCGTAGTATCGCTGGTGTGCTGTACAATCAACTCTCCGTCTACCTCCCTTGCCAGCAGCGGATAAGCCACCCATTTACCATCGGGAGAGAGAGCTACATTATAACTGCCGATGGATTTCCAGCCAGCAATATCTTTCCAGCCTATAGGTCCGGGGGCAGTGGTATCAGCCTTTTGCTGTGTGTAAGCGGTAAACGAGCAGATGCTAAACAGCAGTATCAAAAAATGCCTGTGCATACAATGAAGGAGTTTTTGGTGAGTAACAGTTACAATAATGCATTCAAGGTAACCATTAAATTTGAGAGAAAACACCAGGTTATGTATGAGCGGTAACAAAAAACGGCTGCCTCTTTTCAGGCAGCCGCTCCGCTATGTTGTATAGCGAGGAGATTACTTGTGTATGGTAACCACCTGCTCTGTTTTTGCTTTTTCTGCCTGCGAACGGCTCACATCTTTGGTGCCGAATACCTGTGCCAGCGTTGGCGCTATCACCAGGGATACGATAGACATGAGTTTGATAAGGATGTTCATAGAAGGTCCGGACGTATCCTTGAACGGATCTCCTACGGTATCGCCGGTTACAGAAGCTTTATGCGGCTCTGATTTTTTATAATACATTTCACCGTTGATCTCCACTCCTTTTTCGAATGATTTTTTGGCATTATCCCATGCACCACCCGCGTTGTTCTGAAACATACCCATCAATACACCGCTCACGGTAGCGCCTGCCAGGAATCCGCCCAGCGCTTCGGGGCCCATCAGGAAACCGATGATGATCGGCGATATGATCGAAATAGCGCCCGGCAACATCATTTTTTTGATCGAAGCCTCTGTAGAAATCGCCACACATTTATCGTATTCCGGCTTTGCAGTCCCTTCCATAATGCCGGGAATACTGCGGAACTGACGACGCACTTCTTCCACCATCGCCATGGCAGCTTCTCCTACTGCCCGAATGGCCAGTGAAGAGAAAATAAACGGTATCATACCACCTACGAATAAACAGGCCAACACGTCTGCTTTGTATATATCTATACCATCAATGCCGGCCACCCCTACAAAAGCAGCAAACAGTGCCAGCGCCGTTAAGGCAGCCGAAGCAATAGCAAATCCTTTGCCCGTTGCAGCAGTTGTATTGCCCACAGCATCCAGCACATCCGTTTTTTCGCGCACTTCTTTAGGTAATTCACTCATTTCAGCTATACCTCCGGCATTGTCGGCGATAGGTCCGAAAGCATCAATAGCGAGCTGCATAGCAGTGGTTGCCATCATACCGGCAGCAGCTATCGCCACTCCGTACAACCCGGCAAATTCATAAGAACCCCATATGCCGCCTGCCAGTACCAGAATGGGCAGGAAGGTAGATTCCATACCGACAGCAAGACCGCCAATCACGTTGGTAGCATGTCCGGTAGAAGATTGTTTAATGATAGACATGACAGGGCGTTTGCCCATAGCCGTGTAGAACTCAGTAATAATGCTCATGAGGGCCCCTACAGCCAGTCCTACTCCGATAGCGCCCAGTACACCCCATTTGGTGAACTCTTCACCACGTAATACCATGGTTTCGGGCAATATATAATATACCAATGCTACCGATACCAGTGCAGTAAGAACAATGGAACCCCAGTTGCCCAGGTTCAGGGCCTTCTGCACATTGTCGGTATTGATACCGGCAGCATCACTCACTTTCACCATCCAGGTGCCTACAATAGAAAAGATAATACCGGCGGCAGCAATCAGCATCGGCAGCAGTACCGGCGACAATCCGCCGAAACTATCCGTAGCAATGGTTTCCTGACCCAGTACCATTGTAGCCAGCACAGTAGCGACATACGAACCAAACAGGTCGGCACCCATACCGGCCACATCCCCCACATTATCGCCTACATTGTCGGCAATAGTAGCAGGGTTGCGGGGATCGTCTTCCGGGATACCGGCTTCTACCTTGCCTACCAGGTCGGCGCCCACATCGGCAGCCTTGGTGTAAATACCCCCACCCACACGGGCAAAAAGCGCGATACTTTCAGCGCCCAGTGAAAAACCGGTCAATACCTCTATGGCGGTCAGCATTGCAGAAGCGTATTCCGGTGTATTGGGAGCTATACCACTTACAAACTGCATGTACAGCAGAATGAAAACACCGCCGAGTCCGAGTACCGCCAAACCGGCAACGCCCAGCCCCATTACGGTACCACCCGTAAAAGAAACAGATAAGGCCTTGCTCAAACTGGTTTTGGCAGCCTGGGCGGTTCTGACATTACTCTTGGTGGCAATACGCATGCCTATGTAACCGGCTACTGCGCTGAATACGGCGCCCACCACAAACGCAATAGCGATAGACCAATGCGAATGAGGATTGGAGGAGGCCATCACACCCAGCAGTATGGCTACAATCACTACGAAATAACCCAATATTTTCCATTCAGCTTTCAGAAAGGCCATAGCACCTTCTGCGATATAGTTGCTGATTTCTTTCATACGGTCCGAGCCAGCATCCTGACGCGAAACCCAGTTAAACTTTACAAAAGTGTAAATCAATCCTAAAAGACCTATGGCAGGAACCAGGTAGAACAGAATGTCCATAATGTTTGAATTCAGGTATATTTTGTTTGGGGGGCAAAAATAGGGGTTTCGGGCTGAAAAAATCAATTAATCTGTTACTATCCTGCGCAGGAGCGGGCGTTTTCGCTGGTTCTCCCCAAACTGTTGATAAGTGCTGGATAACAGGCAGGTATACATTTCACGTAAAGCACACAAAAGACGACGCCCCGTTCTTCTCAACTGATAGCCAGGCTTCTTCATTGCTTCCCGGCAAACTGTTCATAAATGCCGGAGGACAGGCAGGTGTAGTTTTCACGCAAAGCACGCGAAGAAGCGCAAAGCAGGCAAAAAACGATGCCCGGCTCTTCTCACCTGATAACCAGGCTTCTTCCATTACTTCCCGGCAAACTGTTCATAAGTGCCGGAGGACAGGCAGGTGTACTTTTCACGCAAAGCACGCGAAGAAGCGCAAAGCGCGCAAAAGACGATGCCCGGCTCTTCTCACCTGATAACCAGGCTTCTTCCATTACTTCCCGGCAAACTGTTCATAAGTACCGGAGGACAGGCAGGTGTACATTTCACGCAAAGCAGGCAAAAGATGATGCCCCGCCTGAGATTATTAGCAATGCAACGCCGATCAGTAAAACAAAGCCCCGGTTTACACCAGGGCTTTAACTATACTTAAGTTGTTTGTTCGCTAAATATCAATGGCCTCACCATATGCTGCGGCAGTGGCTTCTTTCACCGCCTCGCTCATGGTAGGATGCGGATGCGAAGCGTTCAGTATCTCGTGGTAAGTTGTTTCGAGCTTACGGGCTACCGATACTTCTGCAATCATCTCGGTCACATTGTAGCCGATCATATGCGCTCCGAGAAACTCCCCATACTTGGCGTCGTATATCACTTTTACAAACCCTTCGGTGGCCCCGGCGGCGCTCGCTTTACCGGAAGCAACAAAAGGAAATTTGCCTATTTTGATTTCGTAACCAGCTTCTTTGGCGGCCTTCTCGGTATAGCCAACAGAAGCTACTTCGGGTGTACAATAGGTGCAGCCGGGTATATTATTATAGTCCAGCGGTTCGGGCTGGTGCGATAGCTTTTTCTCAAGGTAGGCCATGTGCTCTGCTGCATTGATCCCTTCCTTGCTGGCCACGTGCGCGAGCGCCTGCCCGGGCGAGCAATCACCAATGGCATAGATACCCGGTACGCTGGTTTGCTGGTATTTGTCTACTACAATTTTTCCTTTTTCGGTTTTGATGCCGTTTTCTTCCAATCCTATTTTTTCAATATTTGCTACAATACCGGCTGCGCTCAGCACGATATCTGCTTCCAGGGTTACTTCTCCGTTCGGAGTTTTCACTTTTGCTTTTACGCCGTTGCCCGAAGTATCTACACTCAACACCTCGCTGCTGGTCATAATATCTATGCCTTGTTTCTTATACTGCTTTTCCAGTTCTTTCGACACATCGTCATCTTCTACGGGCACTATTTTCGGCAAAAACTCCACAATGGTTACTTTGGTGCCCATGCTGTTGTAGAAGTAGGCAAATTCCACACCTATAGCGCCGCTACCCACCACGATCATCGATGTCGGCTGCTGGGGCAATACCATCGCCTCGCGATACCCGATCACCTTTTTACCGTCGATCGGCAGAGAAGGAAGTTGCCGCGAACGGGCACCTGTAGCTATTACAATATATTTCGCATCCACCACCTGTGCTTTACCATCGGCACCGGTTACCTCCACCTTTCCTTTCGACTTCACCTTGCCATACCCCATGATTACGTCGATCTTGTTCTTTTTCATGAGGAACTGAACACCTTTGCTCATCTTATCCGCCACACCGCGGCTTCGTTTAATCACCGCTTCAAAATTATGCTTTACGTCAGCGGCTTCCAGTCCATAATCTTTGGCATGCTTCAGCGATTCATACGTTTGGGCGCTTTTCAACAAAGCCTTGGTAGGGATACAACCCCAGTTGAGGCAGATACCACCCAAACTTTCTTTTTCAACAATAGCTACCTTAAAGCCGAGCTGCGATGCCCTGATGGCCGCGGGATATCCACCGGGACCGCTTCCTATTACAATTACGTCGTATGCCATAAAAGATTTCTGGTTTTAAAAGAATGATGGCAGGCGGCCTGCAGATGAAATGCCGTCCTGCATTGCAGGGCAAAAATACTGGCTAAATGGCAAACTGCAAAAACAGCATACCTCCATGAGTGAATGAATATGTCTATATGTTGTTGGAAAAGCTAACCCGCATAACCATCGCATCAACATCAACAATAAGGCATGAACGCATTATTCCAACCTATTACTAAAAAAGACGGTTTTCAGGCTGAAACTGGTTTATTATTGCTGCTATTTTGGTTGCCGTTTACTTCGCTATCCAGTTTCTTGTATTTAATGGTAAAATGGATGATGTAGGGTATGGTGAGCATTAAAAACAGAACCTATACTGCTCCATGCTACAAGCCATATACGGCGATAGCCAGACGGTATCGCTGTTTCATTTTTCCCCCGATGCTAATACCCGATTGGGCAGCGCTGCCAGACAAAAAGCATTCGCGCTGTTATTAACAATATCAAAGTCTGGCGCTGTAGTCTGGTAACATTTTTTTCAAACACAGCTCCACTGCTGAATATTGTCATACGGGGAACCCTGCAACAAAGTACTACCCTGTTGCTGCTGTGATTGTTAAAGAAAAACAGCCACACGAACAAATAGGAAGCAGAAAATCAATAGTATGCACTAAAAGTAACATTTCATGTAAGGGGGAAGCCGTAAATTACACCAATAATGCTCCTATCATAATTAATTAAAACCATAAAGAAATGAAAGCACTTGTATTTAAAGGTGATCATGAAATAGCCTTAGAGGAAAAACCGCGACCGGCTATTATAAAACCTACAGATGTTATAGTAAGAGTAACCAAAACCACTATTTGCGGAACAGATCTGGGTATTTTCAAGGGTAAAAATCCCGAAGTTGAAAGTGGGCGCATTTTAGGACATGAAGGTGTAGGTATTATTGAAGAAGTGGGCGAAAGTGTATCTCAGTTTAAAAAAGGAGACAAAGTGTTGATTTCCTGCGTTACTTCTTGTGGCGCTTGTGAGTATTGTAAAAAACAGTTGTATGCCCACTGCAAAGACGGTGGCTGGATACTGGGATACATGATTGACGGCGTTCAGGCGGAATATGTAAGAATTCCGTATGCGGATAATAGTTTATATAAAATACCCGAAACCATCTCGGACGAGACGGCTGTTTTATTAAGCGATATCCTACCTACAGGACACGAAATCGGGGTGCAATATGGTGCCGTAAAGCCCGGAGATGTCATTGCGATTGTTGGCGCAGGGCCCGTGGGAATGTCTGTGCTGTTAACTGCTCAATTCTATTCGCCCTCCATCATTATCATGATAGACATGGATGATAACAGGTTGGAATTGGCCAAAGAATTAGGCGCTACACATACCATCAATTCCGCTAAAGCAAATGTATTGGAAACCATAAAAGGCATAGCAGGCGAAGATGGGGTAGATGTAGCCATTGAGGCTGTTGGAATACCGGCAACTTGGGACATTTGTCAAAAAATAGTGAAACCTGGTGCGCACATTGCCAATGTTGGGGTGCATGGAGTAAAAGTTGATTTTGAAATCGAGAAGCTGTGGATCAAAAACCTGACCATTACCACAGGATTGGTGAATACAAACACAACACCTATGCTACTCAAAACGGCTTCATCCAATAAGTTGCCCTTACAAAAATTAATCACACATCGCTTCAAATTAGAGGAGATAGAGCATGCCTATGAGGTCTTTTTAAATGGCGCCAAAGAAAAAGCTTTAAAAATCATTCTTTCAAACGATTAAGAACGGAATGAAAGCCAGGTAAGGCGACCGAATCATTCTGGTCGCCTTACTTGTGAAAACGCTACACACATTACCTAACATAGGGTGATGGACACCGCTATGGTTGTAAAGGATCGAACTTCCGTCCGCCGCGGCGGATATGAGCCCTTTCATCTACCCACATAAAAAAAGCCCCAACAAAGGGGCTTCATCTGTTGCGAGGGGAAGCTCCGAAGCTTCGGAGGAACTTCCGTCCGCCGCGGCGGATATGAGCCCTTTCATCACCCACATAAAAAAAGCCCCAACAAAGGGGCTTAAATGTTGCGAGGGGAAGGATCGAACTTCCGACCTTCGGGTTATGAGCCCGACGAGCTACCGCTGCTCTACCTCGCGATATAATGTTTCGAATTTGATAAGATCTGTTGCCCCTCTCATTGCGACGGGAGTGCAAAGGTAATACTTAGTAATTTATCAGCCAAACAATTTTTGTTGAACTACCTTTGTGCGATAGTTTAACAGTTTGCATGAAAGTTGGGTTTGTAAATATTTTCGGAAAGCCAAATGCGGGTAAAAGCACGCTCCTCAATGCGTTGGTCGGTGAAAAGCTGGCAATTGTATCGCCGAAAGTGCAAACCACCCGTCACAGAATAAAGGGCTTTTTGAACACAGAAGATTACCAGATCATCTTTTCAGATACGCCCGGCATCATCGAACCCCGGTATAAACTGCACGAAAAAATGATGCAGTCTGTTAAAAGCAGTCTCGAAGATGCCGACCTGGCGCTGTTGCTGGTGGATGTGAACGACAACCTCGAAGAAGCGGATGCGGTGTTCTCCGGCCTGAAGCTGAAAGTTCCCTCGTTTGTGGTAGTTAATAAAATCGACAAGGTTTCGTCTCAAAAGCTGGAGGCAGTAAAGGCCTTTTTCAGTGATAAAAAGTACTGCAGGCAACTGATGGCGATATCGGCGCTCAAAGGGGTGCATACCGATACCTTACTCGAACAGATCATTGCGATGCTTCCGGAAGGCGATCCTTTTTATGACAATGAAGACCTGACCGACCTGCCTACCCGGTTTTTCGTGGGCGAAATGATCCGGGAGCGAATTTTTGAATATTTTGAAGACGAAATCCCCTATCATACGGCAGTGATGGTAACGGAGTTCAAGGAAAAAACAGGACTGATAAAGATAACAGCAGAGATCATTGTACACCGCGAAACGCAGAAAGCGATCATCATAGGAGAAAAGGGTAAAATGATCAAACAGATCGGAACAAATGCACGGCAGGAAATCGAACAATTTCTTGGCAGCAAAGTATTCCTGGAGTTGTTTGTGAAAGTACGACCGAAATGGCGCGACAATGACCTGCATTTAAAAGAATATGGATATTGAGTGGTAAGTGGCCAGTGGTAAGTCGTCATTCTTTTGTCACTTACCGCCTGTTACCTACTACTTACAACTAAAGAAAATGAGTTTT
Source organism: Agriterribacter sp. (assembly GCA_037190905.1). GTDB lineage: Bacteria > Bacteroidota > Bacteroidia > Chitinophagales > Chitinophagaceae > Agriterribacter. The sequence goes on from JBBCKG010000005.1 coordinate 350,961, forward strand.
ACAGTAGCAATCACAGGAAGACCCAATGTAGGGAAGAGCACGTTTTTCAACCGGATGCTGGAAGAGCGCCGCGCCATTGTGGACGACGTGAGCGGTGTAACCCGCGACCGGCAATATGGCATTTCGGAATGGAATGGCAAAAACTTCAACGTAGTGGATACCGGCGGGTTTGTAGCCGGCAGCGATGATGTGTTTGAAGCCGAAATACGCAAACAGGTAAAGATAGCACTCAACGAAGCCAATGCCGTCATCTTTATGGTAGATGTTACTACAGGCATCACCCTGCTCGACGAAGCCTTTGCCGAGATCTTGCGGGAAGTGCAGAAGCCGGTGTTTCTGGTAGTAAATAAAGTAGACAATGCAGCCAGAATGCTGGATGCGACTGAGTTTTACAGCATGGGATTCGAACATGTTTTTTTTGTATCCAGTATCAGTGGCAGCGGTACCGGCGAACTGCTGGACGAAATCGTTCGTCTGATACCTGATGCCGCACAGGATGAAGAAGAGAAGGATCCTCTGCCCCGTTTTGCCATCATCGGACAGCCTAATGTTGGCAAATCTTCCCTGCTGAACGCATTGATCGGAGAAGAACGCACCATCGTAAGCGATATAGCCGGCACCACCCGCGATACAATTCATACGCATTACAATCTTTTTCAGAAAGAGTTTATTCTTATTGATACCGCCGGCATACGCCGAAAGAAAAAAGTGGAGGAAGACCTTGAATTCTATTCGGTGATCCGCGCTATCAAAGCCGTAGATGAAGCAGACGTTTGCCTGTTGCTGATCGATGCGGAAAAAGGCATCTCCGCACAGGATGTGAATATTTTTTCACTGGCCGTTCGGAAAGGGAAAGGCATGGTAATACTGGTAAACAAATGGGATCTTCTGAGCAAAGAAACCAATACCGCACGGGACTATGAAAAGGAACTCAAGGAAAGAACGGCGCCTTTTACAGACGTGCCCGTATTGTTCATATCAGCCCGGGAAAAAACCAGGGTATTTAAAGTGGTAGAAACGGCCTTGCAGGTCTTTGAAAACCGCCGGCGCAAAGTGCCCACTTCCAAACTCAATGAAGTAATGTTGAAGGCCGTGGAAGCCTACCGCGCACCGGTAGTACGCGGGAATACAGTAAAAATAAAATACGTGACCCAATTGCCTACCGCTGTGCCCAGTTTTGCTTTTTTCACCAATTACCCGGACGATATCAAGGAGGGCTATAAAAATTACCTCGAAAACCAGTTGCGTAAAAATTTCGATTTTTCCGGTGTACCGGTGCGCATATTTTTCCGTAGAAAATAATCAATGGCCCCGCCAAATAGCTGACCACAAACATTTCGTGCAGCATTAGCAGCAGCGGATCGCCTGCCCTACCCGGGTACACATACCAGTCAGATAACCTTTCGGGAGTTTGATATCGTTTGTATACACAGCAACACTTTCGGCACTCTATGTACGGTGTGCTGTTGTTGCGATATAATAAAATCATGTCCCTTTCGCCCGAAAGCAGGTTAAATATAAAAAGCGCAGTTGCCTGCGCTTCGTGGATTATAACAAGGGGTCTTTCGATATTCTCTTTATTCTTTTATCAGCGGAACCGTCAGTTGCCTGGTATTGTTTACCCTGAGTTCCATATTGTAATTGCCCGGAGCCAGGTCTTTACTGCCCTCTACTTCCAGGTAGTTGCTGCCGGTTTCCGAGCGCATCCTTTTTTGAAACACTTCGTTTCCCTTTTCATCTGTAACGCTTACCACTACAAATGCACGATTTTTCAGTTCAAACCCCACTTCGAGATTTTTGTCCCTGGTGATCGGTGTAATATTTACCATAGACAATACATCCGTATTGTATAATTGGGCTACCATTACATTGGAATAACTGATGTTTCCTTCGTTATCGATGATCTTCAACCTGTAATAATTGGTTCTGTTGGGATTGTTGTCTACCATCAGGTATTCAGCCAGTTGCTTGTTATCTGAGAAAGAGCCGATGCTGGAAAATTTTTTCCCGTTTTTGCTTCGCTCTACGATCAGGTTATAGCAACAATTGCTTTTCACCACGCAAGACAGGTCTATGGTATTATCGGCATTGTAGCTGCTTTTAAATTGTACAATTTCGATCTTCGGCCGGTTGGGATGGCCGTTTTCCTTTTTGATTCCTTCAGAGGCGCCCGAAACAAACGGCGCGGTGATCCATGCCCCGATTAACGCGGCTGCTTTAAAAAAATGGAGGTTCATTGCCTAAACTTTTAATGATGAATAATAATGGACAATGAGGCTTGTGAAATAACGGTTACATCAGAGGAGATAGGCAATACTTTCTATAAGGGGAGGATTGAGATTGTTTTAAATAAAGGCCCCCTAGACAAGGGGCCTTTTCCATTTAGGAATTCACAACCTCTATATAAAACATTAAACTTTCTTTTTTTGCAACGCTGTTGCCACCACATCACTGTATTGATGTTGCTCGTCTATACTGGTTTGCTTGATTCTGTAAAACAGCTTTTGCGTGCTTACACCTTTCAATGGGTCTTTGAAATTGTATTTCAACGGAAAATCGTCGTCTTCCATCGTAAACACCAGGCCTACGGTTTTAAATATCTTTCCGTCTTCACTACGCTGTACTTCAAATTGTTTGCTGTTCTGTTCCGTATCGGCTTCCCATCTGATTTCTATCGCTTTGTTGATATACTCCACAGAGAGCGCCTTTATATTGCCGGGAGCAGACGACACGGTGGCGGTTGTTGCTGTATTACCGAACCGTTCCGCTTCGTTTGCGGGCATTGCGTATCCGAATAATACAGTAGCCAGTCCAATAAACAAATAGGCAGGTACTTTCTTCATCTTCTTCCTTTTTATTCATACAACCTGGCAATATGCCGGTTGCTTCAGTTGCTTAATGAAACGTGTGGTGTTAGCAGGTGAAGGTTTTAAAAGAATTGGAAGATGTACTAAAGTTGTAGTTGGTTTAACGAGGAGTTGTTGGAGAAGGCAACCTTGCGTTGCTTTGATAAAACAAAAGTAGTCGAATACACGGTAAACAGTGCATTTTATTGCGTGTTTTTGTTTGACAAACATCAATAAATACCGGTGCATTCTTCCACCGGCTGCAGCTACTTTGCTATTAAGCTGGTTATGAATGATTAAAACCGCTATACACAGAAAATGGGCATCCCATTCGGGACACCCATTTATATTGTCAGCAGATCATCTGCGATTATACGTACACGGTAGTACCTGGAACAGCTACGGGATAAAACCCGTCTGCATTCGGCAATATAGAAGGAGAAGCGGTCCAGCTATATTCTTTAGGCTGCAGGTCTATATTGGAAGCCAGGGCTTTATCCAGCTCTATCACCTGACCGCTGTAGGTAGCCATTCGCCCCAAAATAGACGACATGGTGCTGCGTGCTCCGTTCTCCGCATCTTCGAATTTGTATTCGCCTTTTGCAATCGCAGCAAACAGTTCATCATGTTCAGTTTGATAAGGATCATTTTCTGTATTTCTGTCGAACTGATACATTACCCTCCCCTTATGATCTACAATGTTGGCAGCACCTGCAAATATCTTGCCCTTGGTACCAACGAGGAACTCGTCTACCTTACTCATGGTTTTGGGCTGATGACGACACTGGCTGTTCAGAATAGTACCATCTGCGTAATGAAACTCCACGAAATGATGATCAAAAATCTCTCCGTATTCTTTACCGGTTCTTACTTCACGGCCGCCCATCCCCTGTGCTTTTACGGGATAGCTACCTTTGAACCAGTTGATCACATCTATGTTATGCACATGTTGTTCTGTAATATGATCACCACACAGCCAGTTAAAATAGTACCAGTTGCGCATCTGGTATTCCATTTCGGTTTGCCCTTCCTGCCTTGGACGCACCCATACACCATCGCCATTCCACCAACACTGGGCAGAAGTGATATCCCCGATAAGGTCTTTTCTTTTGAAAAGCTCCCGGTATGAGTTTTGGTAGTGGCGCTGTAAACCTACCACTACATTCAGCTTGCGTGCCTTGGCAAGTTTGGCAGTTGCCAGTACTTTATTAATTCCGGCCGGGTCTGTGGCAACGGGTTTTTCCATAAATACGTGCTTACCCATCTTAATAGCCGCTTCAAAATGCAGGGGGCGGAAACCGGGCGGTGTAGCAAGAATCACTACATCTGCCAGCGGAATGGCTTTGAGGTAAGCATCGAACCCAACAAACTGCCGGTCTTCAGGTACATCTATACGGGTACTGTCAATGTCTTCCACTTTTTTCATGGATCGCAATGATTGGTCAAGCCGGTCTTTAAAAGCATCGGCGATCGCCACCAGTTTCACATTCTGCCGGCTTTTGAGCGCCTGTATAGCTGCGCCGGTTCCCCGGCCACCGCTTCCTATCAACGCTACTTTAATGGTATCGTCGGCACCGGAAAAATAATTGGCCCTGCTCAGCAAAGGAGCGGCCAGCAAACTACCTGCGATGAGTGACGTATCTTTTACAAACTGACGACGGGATGAAGCTCCCTTCTTGTCTTTATTCATATTTTATTTTTTATTGTAAGCAATCTGTTAATCCTTCAGGTATTTATCGAAAAAAGCCGCAGCTTCTTCGGGTGTGGGCTGTTGCAAGGGGCGCACAACCCTGAACCCCACAAACATCGCATCCGTCAGCCACCACCGGCTCCGGGGTATCTGAGGGTCTCTTCTGTTCCAGTTCGGTTCCGAATGCTGCCGCGCCGAGCTTCTCAGCATGTCGGGATCGTCCTGAAAGCTACCGCCGCGTACACTTCTGGGATACCGCTTTCCGGGAGCAATCACTACCGGTTTCCCGTTGTTTTTCTGTTTTTCCAGATATTTTTCGTCGTATTGATCGAGCGTCCATTCCGACACGTTGCCGAGCATATCGTATAGTCCCCAGGCATTCGGCTGCTTTTGCCCTACTTTTTGATATTTGTTCTTGCTATTGCCTTTAAACCAGGCATATTTTCCCAGCTCCTTCGCATCATTTCCAAAAGGATAAATGGTGGTGGCGCCGGCACGGCAGGCATACTCCCACTCAGCTTCTGACGGCAGGCGATAAAAAACACCTGTTTTCTGATAGAGCCAGCGACAAAACATCAGCGCCGCATCCTGGCTCATACTGTTTACCGGATAACCTCCGGTTTTCCCCATGCCCCAGCTCAGGTCTATATACTGCGGTGTTGGACGCGTAACCGCATCTACCTCAGAACCTACTGATACTTTCTCATCTCTGAAAAATACATCAAAAATATCATGAGTAATTTCAAAAGCACCCATCCAGAATGCATCCACATTCAATTGGCGCGTTGGGGTTTCATCTGTTTTTTTTGCCTTATCGGCAGCAACCGCCCCCATGGTGAAAGAACCTGCTTTAACAGGTACCATTTTTATACTGTATGAAGAGCCGGGCACCTTCTGCTCATAGGGACTGAAATCCTGGCCGGCAACCTGCTGCATGGTTAGCGCACAAACAGCTATCGACGCCAGCACCTGAAATCCTTTTTTCCTCACTTGTTAACTTTTTGAGCGTGAAAGGTAAGAAATTGGAATCTAAGTAACAAAATCCCCCTTATCAATTTAGGTGTTTTTGACATTTGAGATTTTCCGGAAACACGCGCCTCCCTCCAGTCATTTATGGCCCTTTAGTATGGCGTTTCCTACAGCGCAGGAAAGACAGTTTTTGCAAAAGCAATAGGCCCTGGTCAGTTCCGTCAGTGCCTGTGAGTCGAGTGCCGACCTGTTACAAATTCCGATCCGCACCCATTTTCGGGTAAGGGTATTCGTTTCAGCCGGCGTTTCTTCAAGCCACTGCAAAGCTTTCTCTATATAACAGCTTTCGCTCATAACATACCCGTAGGCAAATACTACGGGCACGATGGTGTTAATCACAATATTATTGATCATCTGTTTTCCCAGCGTTTTTTCAACATAAGAGGACGTTTCGTCGAAACGGTAGTGATAATGCCAGTAATCGTTCGCAGTAACCTGTAGCAATTGTTGTAGCGCTGAAAGTTTGCCGGCATCTTTTATTTTTGAAAACAGGTGGCTGGACTGGTATATCAGTTGGGCCAGTTGAGCCAGTCGTATGGTAGGAAAATTCCGCGGACGCATCCGCAAATAATGCAGCGGATAGCTTACCGGCTGTAACCGGTATTTTTTGCGAAGAAAATCGTATTCCCGCCGCAACATATTCGGGTAATTCTCAGCAAAAGGTTTGTACAACAACCCGGCCTGACCGAACAAAATACTTTCCAGTTGATGGATTTGTTTTTTATGCCGGGCCAGTATTCGGATGGATACAGACCGGGCGATTGCCTCAAAAGTGTCGCTATTGACATGTATGCCGAAATTACGTGCCAGCATCCACCAAAACACTTCCTCCCAATGGTTCTTCGTTTCGGAAAGATGCTTCCGTATAGTCATTACTTTGCGCTCCAGCCTTTCCACCGCCAATCTTTCTTTCCACGATATCCAAACCAGATCCGGAACACCCCGCAGACTTTTTTCGCAGGGTATAAAAGCCGTATTGTGCATCAGCTCTTCGTATTTCCGCAGCAACAACTTTGGGGTTTTATCCTGTAGCGACAATACAGGTATGTTCCAGGCATTGTGAACCGTAGCATCATCTTCCCATACTACATGCAGAATAACGTTTGTATAATTGCTGTCTTCGTGGTGCCTGTGTACGTTCCAGAGCGACGATCGGGTATGCAGTTCAATATTGCCCACCCAGGTAGTATCGGCCAGTCTGATGCGCGCCTGAAGAAAATCAGGTCCCTGATTGGTATTGAGTTGTCCGGGATGGAGCACCTGAATGGGTTCTCCGGTGGTGGTTTGCAGATGCTGTTTGTTGAAATACTGGAGCTGCCAGATGAATTGAAGCAGACGTTCGGTCATAGTTGATAAGGTTAGCGGTCATGACAGAAAATGCTTCTCTAAGATACAACATTTCAACCAATCATCCTGCTACTTCGATACGTCTCCTCTACGGTTGCCGCTGAACATTCCCTGATCGTAACATGGAGCGGTTTCATCTGTCATGAACAACACCAACTCCGAGGGTTGCAGCGCCCGGATGAGTACCGGCTCATCCCTGCATATAACAGACGATCCCTTTTCCAGCACTATATCGTCATTTACAACAATAGTCCCCTGAAACACATACAGCAGACCGGTGAGTCTGTCTTTTCCGGCATCCGGAAGCTCCATCGTATGCGCTTGCAACAGGCTGGTATCGTATATCCAAACCTGGCTCGAAAACTGTAGGGGCGTTGTGCCAAAGGGAGATGCAAGCAAGCGCCATTGGTTAATACTTTCTGCTTCTTTCAAATCGTGAAAAACAACTTCCGGAGTACGGTCTTTTGTTTGAGGGCGGATGAATATCTGCAGCCCTTCCAAAGGCCCGGGCATGGTTTCTTCGTGGTAAAACAAATTACCAGCTTTCATGAGAATCAGCTTATGCCGGTCTATCTTCGCCGTAAACCCTTCTGAATCTGTGTGAATAGCATATCCGGTCCGGAAATAGGACAATATCTCATCGTTGGCGTGGGGATGCATTTTGATGGTCGTATCTCCCGGAATAATAGCATGGTCTATCCTGCCTATAGCCCCCAACCCGCTGTCTGTACTATTTTCCATGACCAGTCCGGGATACAATATCCTGATGTGAGCATTGCCTGCTTTCTGACTGTCTGCTATTTTCTTTAACATATTTTGTGCATTTACGTTCATGCCTGGTCTGGCATGCTACGTCCCAGAAAAGCATTTTTACCCAACAAAAACCCCACCAGTTTTTCTACATTACCGGCTATGCCTGCTTCCGATTTCAATAATGAAATATAACGAATCATTTCCTGTTGGCGCGAGGGTGAAAGTTTTTTAAATGCAGCATTGGCCTGAGGATTAGCGCGAAGCGCTTTTTTTAGCAGTGGATGCGGTGGTATAAGCCTGGGCGCCGGGTCGTACCCAATGGCAATGTGGATCTCCTCCCCTATCCGTTTCGGTGAGTCTTTCAACATGGTGGTATTAATGTACAACCGCCATTCTCCTTTGTAACGAAGCAGTGTTTGCCGGTATTGACGATCGTTGATATATCCACCAACCGGGATATGCCCTTTTTCTTTTCCACTGGCAATAAAAAGTTCTTTCAATATTGCCGGAGGAACAAACACAAAAGGATTGATTCCTATAATGCCCAGCCTTGCCGTGAAACGATGCAACAATATTGCCAGATTTAAACGGGTGATGCTCCAAATAACCGCTGATATCCTCGTATTCCCCCTCCCTGCATAAACTTCTCAGACAGTATAATCTGTCACTAATTTACACGCAATAGTCGATAGCAACACGATTTTTTATTGGAAGCATGCAGCATCCCGATCTTATTATTGCAGTTAAAACTGCTCCATGGTAAGGTCGTTGTTCACCATAGCCCCCGCCAGATTGCCCGCGGCTACTGCATTGGCAACCGAACGCATCGGGCTGGCATTATCCCCGCAGGCATATATCCCATCCATGGTCGTCTTTTGAAACATATCCACGCGTATCAGCCCCTGTTCGTTCAACTCACACCCCAATTTTTCCGGAATACTACAATGCTGCTCTGAAGGGATGGCTGCATATACCGTATCGAACTTTTCGCCTGTACCGTCTTTAAATACCAGATTCTTCAGCTCCCCATTTTGATGTTGCATGGCTGCTACTTCCTTTTCCACAACGCGGATATGATGTTTTTTGAGTTTTGTCATTTGCTCACCGCTAAAACCATGTTTTTCCTGTGTGATTATCGTGATGTCAGGCGTAAGATTGCTGACCAGACCCGCCACATGCAATGCCCTGTCTCCGTTGGCAAGAATGGCTGTTTTTTTTCCTCTGTACTCGTAGCCGTGACAGTACGGACAATGTATCACCGTTTTGCCCCAGCATTCTTCGAAGCCTTCGATGGAGGGTAGCACATCCTGTACACCTGTGGCAAAAACCAGCCTGGAAGCAACAAAAGTTTCTCCCGCCTCTGTGCTGATTTCGAACCCTGCAGAAGTTTTCTTACCGGCAGTAGCTATGCCCCTGTAAAACTGCACAGTACCGTATTGCAACACCTGTTCCCTGGCTTTGGCTGCAATATCAGCAGGTACGGCACCGTCGTGTGTAATGAAATTATGCGAGTGGGGTGTATAACGGTTGCAGGGTTTACCACTGTCTATAATAGCTACACGCCTGAGCGATCTGCCCAGGGCCATAGCTGCAGAAAGGCCGGCATAGCTGCCGCCTACAATAATTGCGTCGAAACTTTTACTATCTGTCATATTCCTGATTGTTGAAAATACATTAAACGGATACAAGCCTGCCCAGACCGAAACCGCAAGTGCACATTGCTGAACTACTTCCCGTCTGGTGATTTTTTTGATGTGGTTTTTTTGTAACATAATGCCTGTATAGCCTGCCGAAAAAAAGCGTTTAAAAAATAACTTACCCGCCTCTGTATCCACGAAAAACGGTGTCAGAAACCGGCCGCCCACTATTTTCCCGTTTTCCGGCATTGTATCATATAGAATGGATAGTTTTCCTCCACTGTGGTGATCTCAACAAGTCCTGCTTCTCCAAACTCTTCGCGTATGGTATACCGGTCATAAAAAAACATCTTCACACCGCCAAACATTTCGAAACGGTGTTTGCCTATGGGCTGCCCCTGCCCGTAGGTTTTTGCTTCCCTGGTAATGGCGGTAAATACCATATACCCATTGTCTGAAAGCTGGCTGTAACAATCTGCAATCAACTTAACGCGCTCTTCGATATCCAGCAGGTGAATCAGCGCATGACAATAGATACCATCGAACAAGCGGTTGTCAAAAGGCATGTCGATCACTGAACCATGATGAATACGCATGGTTTTACCAAAGTTTTTTTCAGCCAAGGCAACAGCAGTTCCTGACACTTCAATTCCGGTAACCACCATACCGGCATCATAAAAAATTTTTGCGTTTCGTCCATACCCCATACCAGGAACAAGTACCGTCTGTACTTTCTTTGCTGCGAACAAGTCCTTTGTCAATACAGCCGAACGGGCAGGCGCAAGCCCCCACATCTCTTGTTTATCTTTAAATGCTTTTTCCCAAAAATTTTCCATTGCCGGCAAATTGCTAACGACACACTTTATCTTCTAACATATCACAGGCAAATCCTAGCTGTTTTACGGCCTCCATCAGCTTCCCGGAAGGGATCGCCTGCCCCTCCACGCGCAAAATGGTGTGTCCACAGGGGTAAGGATGCGGCGTATCGTTTACATCAGTATTCATCCTGAGTTCCGGGAAAAGCTTTTCGAGCTGTTCTAACGCAGCTTTTGCTTGCCGCTCAGTTGAAATATTCGTAATAAAAACTTTCACTCCAAACGATTGCAAAGCCTGTATGGGTACCATTGTTTAAAAATTTGTTCAAAAATAAAGGTTTTTCACAACAATGCAACATTGTTGCAAATATTTTATCTTCTATATTTTTCCGCCCGTCAGGCAACACAGGACTTCTTCATTATCGTTTATGGCATTGGGTTTATCTTACTGTTTTTGCCGATAAACGGTTGAAATACAAGACGCAGGGAAAGTCTATGTACTTTTTTCTCGCTTACAAAACACGGGCACTCATTTAGTTCGTATATTTTTACGAACTTTGTAAAAATTCGTATATTTTTACGAACTAAAACATTTGTATATTTAACCTGCTAAGCCACTTTATGGATATATATGCGGTAGTTACGGGCGATATCGTCAATTCAACAAAATTACAACCTGCGGAAGAGCGTCAACTGATGGCCGCCCTCGGGGAGTTGCTGGCTGCTGATAAACACGAGTTTTACCGGGGCGACAGTTTTCAGGCTTTTATAAAAGACGCCGGCAAGGCGTTGAAGACTGTTTTACTATGCAGAGCTGCGGCTATAGGCATAAGCGAAACAACCCAATGCGATATAAGAACCAGCATCGGACTGGGAACGGCATCTATGCCCATCGGAAAACTGTCTGCTGCAAAGGGAGAAGCATTTGTATTATCGGGCCGCGCTTTTGATGATTTTCCAAAAAGCGGCGAAAGAACGATCTTCAGCATTTCCGGCACCGAAACGGAGATTTATAGTATTGCCCTGGCATTGGTGGCAGACCATATAGACGCTATTTTCAAAGAAATGACCCCTAAACAGGCGGAAGTGATCCTGGAGTTATTATTGGGAAAAACACAACAGGAAGCAGCCGACAAAATCAGGAAGTCGAAAAGTACGGTTTCGCAGTTTGTCAGTTCGGCAAAATGGCCCGACATTGAGAAACTTTGCGACCGATATGAACGCATCATTAAATTACTCGAATGCTCATACAGGAAATCTGGTTGATTAAGTTGGTTTTCGCCCATTTGGTTACAGACTTTATACTACAGCCTGCATCCTGGGTGGAGGATAGAAAACAAAAGAAATTCGCTTCGCCGAAGCTTTACTGGCATGGACTTATAACGGCTTTACTGGCGTGGGCAGTGATCGGCTGGCAATACTGGCTGGTAGCGCTGGTGATACTGATTTCACATGTGCTCATCGACGGCTGGAAATCTTATCAGCCCTATACAAACGGTAGCTTTGTTATTGATCAACTGCTGCATTTTTTAGTGATAACAGGCTGCTGGTATTTTTCCTTTGTCGGATGGGAAGAAACACGGGCAGGCTGGCAACAGTTTAACCAGCACCTGCCTGCCTGGAAACTCATTACAGGATTTGTATTTGTAACTTTTCCGGCCGGTATTATCATCGGCCAGTTTACACGGCAATGGAGTCAGAAGTTGCAGGAGTCAGCAGCAGAAAATACGGAGGGGCTGATCAATGCAGGCAAATGGATTGGCATAGCAGAGCGGATCATCGTACTGATTTTTGTACTACATGATCAGTATGCAGCCATCGGCTTATTGGTTACCTCCAAAAGCATCATCCGTTTCTCCGAGAAAAATCGCCAGGAGTCTAAAACAGAATACCTTGTAATTGGTACTTTGCTCAGCATTGCCATTGCCCTTGTTACCGGTTTATGGGTGAAATAATGTTCGGCTATTTATACGAACTTTCGTTCAATCAGTACAAAATACCGAACAAAACTACCCTGGTTGCACAGGCGCTGCAACGATAGTGCATATTTTTATGCGGCCCGGTGAATGAAAACCAATTCACCCCTGCCAAACTGGCATTTTTTCTACGCCTTTTAGCTATCTTTGCTGATCTTAAAAATTACAAGAATGGTGGATTCGATGACCCGTACAGTACAGCATGGAACGGAGCAACCCGGGCTTTCGGTAAACGGAGAAAATGCTCATACCAGCACTCATAAGCACACGGATGAACAGCGGCAGGGAGAAGCTTATGCTCCATTTGAAGGGGATCCGAATCATTATGCAAAAAAATTTTATATAGAAAGCTATGGCTGTCAGATGAATTTTTCCGACAGTGAAATAGTAGCTTCCATTTTACAAAGTTCAGGGTATGGCGCTACCCGCAATCACGAAGAGGCCGATCTGGTGTTGATCAATACCTGTTCCATCAGAGAAAAAGCCGAACAAACCGTTAGAAAACGGCTGAGTGAGTTCAGGAAAACAAAGGATCAGAAGCCAGGCATGCTGGTGGGCGTACTGGGTTGTATGGCCGAACGGCTAAAGTCGAAATTCCTGGAAGAAGAAAAGCTGGTAGATATAGTAGTAGGTCCGGATGCATACAGGAGTTTGCCCGGCCTGGTAGAAGAAGCAGAAACAGGACAAAGGTCTGTAAACGTGTTGCTGAGCCGCGAAGAAACCTATGCCGATATAGCCCCGGTTCGGCTCAACAGCAATGGCGTTACCGCTTTCGTAAGCATCATGCGGGGTTGCAACAATATGTGCTCATTCTGCGTAGTGCCTTTTACCAGGGGAAGAGAAAGAAGCCGCGATGCGGAATCGATCATTGCCGAATGCCGCGAATTGTTCAACAAGGGCTTTCGGGAAGTAACCCTGCTGGGGCAGAATGTAGACAGCTACCATTACACAAGGGAGCAGGAAGCACCTGTTACTTTCGCAATGCTGCTGGAACAGGTAGCAGCTATTTCGCCAGCACTGCGTGTTCGGTTTTCTACATCGCACCCGAAGGATATCACAGACGACGTACTGCATACCATGGCCAGGCACGACAATATCTGCAAGTATATTCACCTGCCGGTGCAGAGTGGTTCGAGCCGGGTGTTGCAACTGATGAACCGAACCTATACACGGGAATGGTATATGGGCAAAATAGATCGCATCCGACAGATCATCCCCGACTGCGGCATTAGCAGCGATATCATAGCCGGGTTTTGCACCGAAACCGAAGCAGACCATCGGGATACACTCTCGTTGATGGAATACAGCGCCTACGATTACAGCTATATGTTTTTTTACAGCGAACGACCGGGCACCCTGGCACAACGACGTTATACCGACGATGTGCCGGAAGACGTAAAAAGAAGAAGGCTCCAGGAAATTGTGGACCTGCAAAACCGCCTGTCGAGGCTCAGTAACCAAAAAGACCTGGGCAAAACCTATACAGTGCTGATAGAAGGCGACAGCAAAAAAAGCAGCGCCGACTGGATGGGAAGAAATTCACAAAACAAAGTGATTGTATTTCCCAAACAAAACCGGGCGTTGAAAGCGGGCGATTACGTAACGGTACAGGTAACCGATTGTACAAAAGCCACCCTATTGGGAACCGTGGTTTGACCACCCATAAAACATACGTTTGACAATGGATATTCAATCAATAAAAAACAGGTTTGGCATTATCGGAAACGCACCGGCGCTCAACTACGCGTTGCAGGTAGCCGCACAGGTAGCCAATACCGATCTTACGGTGCTTATTTTTGGAGAAAGCGGTGTGGGCAAGGAGGTGTTTTCGCAGGTGATACACGCGCTCTCGGCCAGAAAACACAACCCGTTTATCGCAGTAAACTGCGGGGCTATTCCCGAAGGCACCATCGACTCTGAACTGTTCGGACACGAAAAAGGTTCTTTTACAGGAGCAGTAGACAGTCGTAAAGGCTATTTTGAAACAGTGAACGGCGGCACCATTTTCCTGGACGAGATCGGCGAAATGCCTCTCGGCACGCAGGCACGGCTCCTGCGCGTATTGGAGACCGGCGAATATATTCGTGTAGGCTCTTCGAAAGTGCAAAAAACAGATGTAAGGGTTATAGCTGCCACCAACAAAGACCTGCTGGATTATACCCACAAAGGAAAATTTCGGGAAGACCTGTATTACCGGTTGAATACCGTTCCCATACGGGTACCATCGCTGAAAGAACGGAAAGAAGATATTACACTCTTGTTCCGGAAGTTTACGGCCGATTTCTCGGAGCGATATAAAACCCCCTCTATTGTACTGGAAGACGATGCGAAAGAGCTGTTAATTAACTATCCCTGGCCGGGAAATGTGCGGGAATTGAAGAATATTGCCGAGCAGGTATCGGTGCTCTCGACCGACAAACTGATTACCCCGGCGCAGTTGGCCCGCTTTTTACCGGAAGTAAAACATTCCATGATGCCGGTACTGGCCTCCGCCAACGGAAATGTATCGCACGCAGAATTTGCAAGTGAAAGAGAAATATTATACAAACTGTTCTTCGACATGAAAAAGGATGTGACCGAACTGAAAAGAATGTTTGTAGATATTCTGCAAAACCCGCAGCGCACGGCTGCCGCCGCTGCCTATACCAAAGAAAACCTGCTGAACGATTTTGAAGGAGAAGATGAACTGGAAACAGTGGTAACGCCATCGGTTATGGGCAAATCTACACAGCCCGTTTTGCTAGGCCACAACGATATTCAGGAGCACGAAGAAATAGAAGAATCGCTGAATATCATGGACAAGGAAAAGGAGCTGATTGTGAAGGCGCTCAAAAAACACAAGGGAAAAAGAAAGGATGCCGCATCAGATCTGGGCATCAGCGAAAGAACCCTGTACCGGAAATTAAAAGAATACGATATCAACGAATAACATCACTATGAAACCTCGTTTTTTTATCATTATCCTGGCCATCATTTCCATTCAGGCTACCTGTTCGTACTCTTTTAAGGATATAAGTGTGCCGGCGGAAGTAAAAACCGTTCGCGTGAATTATATCGATAACAAAGCCCGGTATATTAACCCCCAGCTCAGCCCGCAGCTTACCGATAAACTGCGGCAGAAAATCATCAGCCAGACCCGCCTTACCATCATCAACAACGAAGAGGCGGATTATGATGTGGGAGGGCATATATCTGATTTTTCGGTAAGCACATCGGGTATCTCAGGCAACCAGGTATCGAGCAATAACCTTAACGTAACCGTTCATTTGGTTTTCAAAAACCGGCTGAATCCGAAGAAAGATTTTGAAACCGATATTACCCGTAATTTTCCTTTTCCCGGCACCATGAGTTTTACCGATGCACAAAACAATCTCATGGAAGAAATCCTGAAAAACGTATCCGAAGATATATTCAATAAAATATTCTCTGACTGGTAAACATTGTACCTTCATACCAATGAACCTTTCATTCAATAATATATTACGGCAATATTTCAATACTGCTTCGCTGGAAGATACCGGGGTGGAAGATATAGAACGGATGGCCGGTGAATACCCCTACCATACCCTTCTTCAGCTTTTGCTGGCAAAAAAATACAGGCAATTGCGTCATGCGGGCTTCAATGCACAGGCCGCGAAAACAGCCTTATATTTCAACAACCCTTACTGGTTAAACCTGCTGCTTCAGGACGAGCCGGAGCATGCAACCGCTTCCACCAGTTCAGCCGAACAAGCGCACGAAACAGTACAGGCAACGGATGTTGCAGCCGCCTTTCCTGCTGCAACCACCACCGAACACCTATCCACAGAACAATCGGCCGCCGATACAAGAAGCGCAGCAGAGGAACTGATCGCCACCTTACAGGAAAACCTTCGAAATGCTGCGAATGATGCCACCGCTGCAAAACAGGATACAACCAACATCGAAACCGGTACTGCCGCCCTGTTGCAGGAGGTATCGGAAGAAAAAATTGCGGAAGAGTTACCTGTGACCACAGCGGAAAATGATGCCGCGCAAACGGCCGCAGCGCCGGAGCAATACCACACAGAAGATCATATAGACCCTTTACCGCCAACAGCAGTGATCGCTCAAACAGCTACAGCAGAACCGGTTGTAGCTGAACCACTGCCCGAAACGCAGGATACAGCCGCTACAGACCAGGCGCTCCCAACAGCGTACCCCAACAATACAGCCGATCAGCAAAATGCAATACCATCTACAACGCCGCCTATAGCAACAGCAGAGGAATCTGCCACGGCGGAAGTATTGCCCGAAGCACAAGTTACCCCTGCTGTAGCGCCCGCAGGTACACCGCAGGAACAAACTCCGCTGCACGGAGAACCCGCACAGGTGGCAGACGAAGCGGAGCCGGACGCAGACGAAGCTGAAATCGACGCAACACCCGAAGCCCCTGCATATACCACAGGTTCGCTGGAAGGCCGCACAAAGCTCTCAGACATATGGAAGCAGCCTGCAGACCTCAGCCAGAGCCAGAACATCATACCGGTGGAGCCACTGTATACCATCGACTATTTTGCTTCCCAGGGTATAAAGCTCAGCCAAACCGAAAATGCCGGGCAAGACAAACTAAGCCTGAAACTGAAAAGTTTTACGGAGTGGCTGAAAACCATGAAGCGCATTCATCCGGAAAAGCTGGAATCATCGCCCGAACAAATTCAGACCGTGATTCAGCACATTGCAGAAAACTCCAACAAACAGGAGGAAGTGCTTACAGAATCCATTGCAGAAGTGTTTGCCAGACAGGGTTTAATGCAAAAAGCCATCAATGTGTACGAAAAATTAAGTTTGCAGAATCCCGATAAAAGCGCTTACTTTGCAGCCAAAATTTCTAAATTAAACGAATCCTGATATGCCGCTTTTGTTTTTGATATTGATTGTTCTGCTGTGCGTTTTGCTGGGGGCTGTTATCCTGATCCAGAATCCCAAAGGCGGTGGTTTAGCCGGTACGATCGGCGGTTTCAACAACCAATTCATGGGAGTGAAACAAACCAATGATTTTCTCGAAAAAGGTACCTGGATATTTTCCGGCCTGGTAGGTGTTTTATGCCTGGTATCTACTTTCTTTATGGGTGCTGACAGTGGCGACCGTTTCATCCGGGATATCAACACCAGTGGCCAGCCACAGCAAACCATTCCGGTTGCTCCGCAGGAACCCCTGACGCCCGCAACAACAGACGAATTGCCTGCTGAAGTGCCTGCCGCACAATAAATGATTGTATAAATAGTTGTAAACCCTGTTGTATAGCGACGGGGTTTTTTATTTTTGTCGGGTTGGTAACCCAATCATACGCCATGCTCAAAAAAATAGTACTTCTTGTATCTTTCTTGCTGCTGATCGGCCTCATGACCGGGGGCTACCTTGCCTGGAAAATAACCGGCAAAGGCACCCGTTTTACTGAGAAAAAATACTTCCTGTACATCAAAACCGGCAGCAACTTCAACGATGTAATGGCAACGCTGGAACAGGACAGCGTATTGAAAAACCCTGCTTTGTTTGCTAAACTGGCCCAACGGATGCAACTCCCCCAATCTGTGAGGGCGGGCAAATACCAGATCGACCACGGCGCTTCCATACTCAGTATTGTACGGAAACTGAAAAACGGTGCACAAACACCGGTAAACCTGGTCATCAATAAGCTCCGTACCGTGGAAGACCTCGCAAAACTGGCATCCAAAAACCTGGAAGCCGACTCTCTTCAACTGATCAACTGGCTCAGCAATGCCGACTCACTCCGAACCCTCGGTCTGGACTCCCATACGGTGTTGACGGCTGTTGTACCCAATACCTACACATTTTTCTGGAATACATCTGCCCCCCGCATCATCAAACGGCTCCACGAAGAGCAGGAAAAATTCTGGAATGCAGAAAGACGCCAAAAAAGCAGTGCCCTTTCTATGACACCCCTGGAAGTATACACGCTGGCTTCCATCATCAACGAAGAAACCAACAAATACGACGAAATGCCATTGATGGCCAGTGTGTATATCAACCGCCTCAAAATGGGAATGCCACTTGGTGCCGATCCTACTATCAAGTTCGCCACACGCAACTTTGCTGCCAAACGGGTAACTTTTAAAATGATAGAAGAAACCGCCGGTAACCCGTACAATACGTACCGCAACAAAGGACTGCCTCCCGGCCCCATTTGTACGCCTGCCATCAAAACCATCGAAGCTGTACTCAATGCAGCCACTACCAACTACCTCTATTTTTGCGCCAAAGACGATTTTTCCGGTTACCATTCTTTCGCCAGTACTTATCAGGAGCATATGGTAAACGCACGGGCCTACCAGCGGGCGCTCAACCGATTAAATATAAAATAAGTACTTTTAAAGCTACATGACCAAGCTCGAGCGGAAAATACTCAACTGGAAACCCATCGCCTTTGTAATCAACCGGTCGAAGCATATTATACTGCCGGGTTTTCAGGGACTTCCCTTGTACGACGTGGTGTTGTTTTTGCTGAAGCAGATCAGCAAAGAAGGCATCAATATCCGCGCTGCCGCCATCTCCTTCAACCTGCTGATGGCCATTCCGCCCTTTCTGATATTCCTGTTTACACTGGTGCCCTACATACCCGGACAACGCCATTTTACACAGGAACTGCTCACCCTCATTGAAGACCTTACCCCTAACCGGGAAACCTATATATGGGTACATGATTTTATCATAGACTTTACCAAACCACGCAGCGGCCTGTTATCGCTGGGTTTTCTGTTTGCCGGCTTCTTCGCCTCGAATGCAGTACTGGGTATCATGAGCTCCTTTAACCGGTCTTTACACAAGCATTACCGTAAAAAAAGAAATTTTCTGCAGGAAAGAGGCACCGCGTTGCAACTAACGCTGTTTCTGGCTATGATTTTTATCGCCTCCATTCTGCTGCTGATCATGCAGGGAAATATTCTGACCACGGTATTGCAATGGCTTAATATTGAGAATGAAAACACCCGGATATGGGTAGGCTCGCTGCGGTGGGTAGTGGTACTGGGACTCATTTATTATGCCATTGGCGTCATATACCGGTTTGCTCCTGCCGTAAAACGCAAGTGGAGTATCAATTCACCGGGCACCATACTGGCTACCGTGCTGATTATCCTTATCACTATGCTGTTCGGCTACTGGGTCAACAACTTTGGTACGTACAACAAAGTATATGGTTCCATAGGTACGGTTATCATCCTCATGTCTTCGTTTTTCTTCAATTCGCTCATACTGCTCATCGGTTTTGAACTGAATGTGAGCATCAACCACCTGAAAATGGAATCCGAAATCAGGAATATACGCGAAGAGAAAAATGCATAAAATCGCCCAAAAAATGTAATGAAAGGTCTCATGTCAAGTGTGTCGTCACCCCGATACGCCGGAGTTGGAGAGGGGTCTCACTAACCATGGGAGAGCCCTCAATATTCCTCAAACACCACATGTCGTCGAAGTCTATTGGCGGGAAGGGAGGTGCGGGTTGTCGTGCTGAGGGCTCCCGGCAGTTATTCTGGCACAACAACAGGCTATATCGAATGAAGGCGCCAGGGTCTCGCGCTGCGCCGCTTGACCACACGACGAAGACCCCGGCGCGACACGCTACACAAACGTAAACCCGATACGCCGCAGGTGGAGAGGGCTCTCACGAACCATTGGAGGGTCCGCGGAATATACCTCAAATTCCACATGTCGTCGAAGCTCTTTGCGGGAAGGGAGCTGCGGGTTGTCGTGCTGGTTTCCAGGCAGAACAACAGGCTATATCGAATGAAGGCGCCAGGGTCTAGCGCTGCACCGCCTAGCCATACAATGAAGACCCCGGCGCGACACACTACACAAACGTCACCCCGATAC